>NZ_JBWDNI010000023.1:0-74286 GCF_056269105.1 Paenibacillus sp. J31P316
CCCAGTATGTAAGACCCCTTGAAGACGACGAGGTTGATAGGTTCGAGGTGGAAGCGCGGCAACGTGTGGAGCTGACGAATACTAATCGGTCGAGGGCTTATCCTAACCGCTTTACGGAGTGAAAACTTCTAAAGCATCGGTAATGTCAGCTAAGTAAAACCTTTCGCAAAGGTTCGTATCCAGTTTTCAGAGTGTAATGTTTCATGCAGGTTGGCGGGTACCCTTGTAAAAATACTTTTCCAACTGTCGATATTGCATCTCTACATAGGATTGTGGCGGTCGTGGCGAAGGGGTTAACGCACCGGTTTGTGGATCCGGCATTCGTGGGTTCAAGTCCCATCGGTCGCCCCATTGATTCCTATGCGCATTATTATGCGGAAGTGGCTCAGCGGTAGAGCATCGCCTTGCCAAGGCGAGGGTCGCGGGTTCGATTCCCGTCTTCCGCTCCACTAACAATCACGTCTTTATTTGCGTCATGCGCAGATAAAGGCGTTTTTTTGTGTTATTCTGTCAGAAAAACGCGTTACGGCTGAAGATTTTTTAAATGGCATCATGTATGATTACATCAAGATTGGCAACATCAAGGAGTCACGTGACTGAGTTGGGGGAATCAACATGTACTCATTATTAATCGTGGACGACGAGAAATGGGTCCGGCGGGGATTGCGTTTAACGATCGATTGGGAAGCGGAAGGCATCGAGGTGCTGGGCGAAGCGCGGGACGGCGAGGAAGCGCTGCGGATGATCGAAGAACGAACGCCGGATTTCATTATTTCCGATATCAAGATGCCGCGCATGGACGGACTTGCCCTCCTGGAAGCGGTGAAGGAACGCAGGCTGCCGACGAAAATGATCATGATCAGCGGCTATAGCGACTTCAGCTACGCTCAGAAAGCGTTGAAATGCGGGGCTGTCGACTATGTGCTGAAGCCGATCGAAGAGACGCAAATATTAGGCGTCGTTCGTAAATGCGTGGATGAGCTTAAGCAAGAGCAGGACAATCACCGGCATTTGGAGCAAATAACAGGCTGTATAAGGGAAAGCCTTCCGCTCGCAAGACAGCGCTTTCTTGAGGAGCTGCTGCTTGGAGAGAACGGCTTCGCGCGCAGTCGGGATACTACGCGGGAAGCCTTGGACATTCGGCTGAATCCGGATCGCCTTCAGGTGTTGGCCGTTCAAGTCTACGGATGGGGAGCGAATGCGGATGATCTCGGCAGCCGCTCGCTGCTTCGTTATGCATTAGGCAATATGGCAGAAGAAATCGGGGCGCTCGCCGGGGAAATCATGGCTTGCCCGCTTGATGAGCGCGAGGAAGCCGATCTAGCTATCCTGTTGTCTCCTGCAGCGAATCCTGGTCATGCCATTGCGGATGCGATGAATGCGCTCATGAAGTCGGCGTATCACTATTTGAATATGAGCATTACGATTGGCGTAAGCCGGGAAAGGATGATGAGCGACCTGCCAGCCTCCTTCCGGGAGGCGGTCGGTGCATGTGCCTATGCCTTCTATGAAGGGTATGGGAAGGTGTATGAGGCATCCCGCCGGTCAGTGGCAGGGCTGCCCAGCCTGCATTCAGGTCAGACAGGGCCTCCGGGCTGGGACAGCAGGCTCGTTCATGCCATCAAGTTGAACAAAGAATCGATGGTCAACGATTTGGCGGAAGAGCTGTTCCACCACGTTCGGTCGTCGGCTGCCAAGTACGCTCCGCTTGCGCTTCGAAAAGGGCTGGAGAGTCTGCTGCTGGAAGTCGAGCAAAAGCTGGAAGCCGGTTATCAGTCCGGGAAGGCTGCCGATAACGACAATCCTGGCATTCAAATTCGTCTCCGGCTTCCTTGGTGCAGCGTCGATGAGCTGCAGACCGAGCTTCCGGCGTTGTTCCAGCAGCTGCTCCAGGTGACGGGTACGCTGGGGAACCGCAAAAGAGTGATCGAACTGGCGCTGGATTATTTGGAAACGCATGCCGCGGATGCCATTACGATGAACGGGGTCGCCGAGCATTTTTATTTGAACCCTTCGTATTTCAGCAAGCTCTTCCATGAGGAGACCGGCGAAACGTTCAGCAAGTGTCTGGCACGGCTTCGAATCGATAGAGCCAAGGTCTTATTGAAGGATACGAAGCTGAAGATCTATGAAGTCGCGGAGAAAGTCGGCTACCAGGATTTCCGCCATTTCACCAAGGTGTTCAAGGAGCAGGAGGGAATAACGCCCGGGCAGTATCGAGACGTGGGCATTTCTTAATTACCGCAACCACTGCACGGCAAATGCTGCTATTACCGCATTCGGGGGGAGAAGGGGCATTGAACCTTCATACGTATTTTCATTGGCGGTCCATCGGCTTCAAGCTATTTATTCTGTTTTTTGTCAGCATGTCCGTATCAATTACGGCTGTTGGCTATCTGTCCTACACGAAGGCGAACGGCATTATCCGCGACAACGTATCGCAGATTGCTTTGCAAACGGTTACACAAACGAACAAGCGGCTGGAGCTTATGCTGAACGAATATGCGAGTCGGTCCGATTTGATTTTCGGGGACAAAAAGATTCAGAAAGGCATGCTCGGCGAATTTCAGGACAGCTACGACCAAACGTCGACGATGCAGCAGATCTGGAGCTTCCTGTCCAATATGGTGAACGCGAAGAACGATACGCTCAATATTTTCATTCTGGGAGAGAAGCACGCGTCTTATCGGTACCGCAATACGATCAATCCGTTCGCTGAGCTGCCGCCGGCCAGTCAAGAGCAGCAGGAGCAGGAATGGTACAAGGCTATCAAGGCGGCGGACGGCAAAATCGTCTGGTATGGCATTCGCCCTTCCTTGCTTCCGGCCTCTTATGCGGGGCAAAGCTTGGACGAACCTGTCTTCTGCATAGGACGAGCGATTAAGGACTTGGACGGCAAAGGCTCCATTATCGGCGTACTGGTCATGGAATTCGATCCGGCGGGCATCCGGCAGCTGCTGTCGGAAGTGGATTTTCATGCGGGGGGCAGCATGATGATCGTGGACAGCGGGAACCGGGTCGTAGCGGATTCGGATGGAAGCCGTATTATGGCGCCTTCCGGCATTCAACTTCCGGACTCCCAGAGCGGAACGCTCTATAATGAGCTTCAAGGCGAGAAGATGATTACCGTCTTCGACGAGAGCGCCGTTAACGACTGGAAGCTGGTTGGAATGGCGCCGCTCAAGAAGCTGGAGGGCGATTCCAGCCAGATCGGCGTCTATACGCTCCTGCTGGTCGCGGGGTTCACGCTGATCTCGATCGTGCTGGCGCTCGTCGCCGCTAGGCAGATGCATCGTCCGGTCATTACGCTGCTTCGTTCGATGCGCAAAGCCAGCGACGGGGACTTCGACGTGCGAATCACGACGGCCCGCCGGGATGAATTCGGGGCGCTTTTCTCCACGTTCAATGTCATGGTCGCGCGAATCAAGCAGCTGATCGACGAGCTGTACATTCAGAAGCTGATCAAGACCGAAATGCAGCTGAAGATGATGGGCTCTCAGATCAACGCGCATTTTCTGTACAACACGCTCGATTCCATCCATTGGATTTCGCGCATTTATAAGGTCGACGAGATCAGCACGATGATCTTCGGCCTGTCGCGCTACCTGCGGCTTAGCTTGAACGAGGGCAAGGAATTCGTAACCATTCAGGAATGCGTCGATTTGCTCGAGAGCTATTTGTCCATTCAACAGATTCGCTACGAGGACAAGTTCACGGTTCAGATGTCGACGGACCCCGGGTTGTTGGAGCGGCGGGCGCTCAAATTCGTCTTTCAGCCGCTCGTCGAGAACGCGATTTATCATGGACTCGAGAGTAAGCTGGGCGAAGGACGCCTCGATATTAAGTGGCACAGCAGAGAAGGCTTGCTGATCTTCGAGGTGAAGGACGACGGCGTCGGCATTCCGGCGGACAAGCTGGCGGAACTGCATGACATGCTCGGCAGCGAGGAGCTGCAGGTCGAACGCAATTTCGCGCTTAAGAATATAAACAGTCAGATCAAGCTGACGTACGGCAAAGAATACGGGCTGCACATCGAAAGCGAAGTAGGCGCAGGCACGACAGTGAAATTGACCATCCCATTGCGATGAAGCCAGCTGGAATAGGAGATGCGGCAATGAATGAACGCAAGGTTTTAACTGCAGCGGCCGGCTTCGCTGCGATTCTGTTGTTGTCCGGCTGCGATTCAGCACAGCCGAATGCGGCGAACGCGGTGACGGATTCGGGATCGTCAGCGGATAAGCAGGTGACGATCGATTTTTGGTATCCATGGGGAGATGCGTATCCGAGCGAGTTCAAGAAGAACGTCGTTGACGTCTTCGAACGGGAGCACCCGAATATTAAGGTCAACATGACGTTCGTGGAGAATACGGGCAGTACGCAAGCATCGGACAAGCTGTTGACGGCCATCGCCGGAGGTACTCCGCCGGACGTGGCGTTGTTCGACCGTTTTCTGGTCGGCTCTTGGGCGGCCCGAGGCTATCTGGAGGATTTATCCTCGTACGTCGGAACGTCAGGCATCCTTCCTTCCGATTATTACGCGCCGGCGTGGAAGGAGGTCGTCTACGATGGCAAGGTTTACGGCCTGCCGTGGCGGGTAGATGACCGTGCCATGTATTACAACAAGACCTTAATGAAAGCAGCCGGACTCGATCCTGACCGTCCGCCAAAGACGCTGGACGAGCTTGACCGTATGGCCGAAAAAATGTTCCGCCAGAACGATGCCGGGCAATACGAGCAGGTCGGCTTCGTTCCTTGGATGAACCAGGCGTTCTTCTATGTCAACGCATGGAATATGGGCGGCAGCCTGCAGGACGCCGGAGGCGAGCTGACGCCGAACGAGCCGATCAACGTCACGGCGTTGGAATGGATGGCCAGCTACGCCAAGAAGTACGACGTCGCCAAATTGACCAGCTTCGCGGAAGGGCTGGGACAAACGGGCATCAATTTGTTTTGGACCAACAAGGTCGGTTTTGTCTATGACGGCAATTGGATTCTCGATGATCTCGCTGCCGTCAAGCCGAACTTCGAATGGGGCGTTGCACCGATGCCGTCAGCCGAAGGCAAACCGCAGATAACATGGGCGGGAGGCTGGTCGTATGTCATGCCTAAAGGCGCGCAGCATGCGAAGGAAGCGTGGGAATTCATCCGCTTCGTGGCGCATAAGGAAGGCACGCTGCTGTGGGCTCGGCGGCAAAATGCCGGGAACGATATCACGGCGATGCCTGCCGTTAATGACGAGCTGAAGCTGGCAGATAATCCGCGGCTGAAAATCTTTCTCGACATGATGCCGAATGCGTATACGCGGCCGGTCACGCCGGTCGGCTCCCTGCTCTGGAACGAAACGCAGCGCATCCAGGAGCTGGTCATTCACGGCAAGGGAGAACCGAAGCGGCTGCTGGACGAGCTGAAGAAGAACGTGGATGAGGAAATCAAGAAGCTTGAGGAGTAGGAAGGTTGGCATAATTTTATAAAGGATTCTTTCTTTTTGGCAGACGGGGGCGATGAACATTGCACTATAATTACAATCATGAACCGGAGCGTCGGGAGGAAGACGGCATGCGGGAAAACGCTGTTGCGTATGCGATTCCGCTGCGTCTGCTGCAGCGGCTGATGCTGCATCCGATCCGCATCGGAGCGCTGAGCATCGTCCTGCTGGACGCGGTGTCGGCGGAGCACGAACAAGATTGGGTGCATCCGCCTCACCGGCATCCCTGGTATGAATTCAATTACGTGTCGCGAGGCGGATTGTACACGACATCGGCCGGCGAGGAATTCCGGATCGAGGCGGGCCAGTCATACTTGATCCCTCCTGGAGCCGTCCATGCGCATCGGCATCGGCCCGGAGAGTCGGATGACGGCTTCTGCCTCCGTTGGCAGATCATGCGGGAGGACGGCCAGCCGGCGGACGGAATGAGCGAGGAAGCGGAGTTTATCCGCTGCTTCTCCCAGGTACGTTCCTACGCGTTGAAAGCGGAGACGGCCGCGCCGCTGTTAGCGTTTCGGACGGATATGAGCCTGCTGTCGCTGGAGACGGCCTTCGCGGGCTGGATGACGGGATTGTTCGAGGATTGGCGAGTCCGGGCAGCGGTGCTTCCGGCGCAGGCGCAGGACCATGCGGACGTGATCGTCCGGCAGACGCTGCTTTTCCTGCAGGCTTACTATGCGGCCGAGCTCCGCGTGCAGGATATCGCGAACGCGCTGCATGTCAGCTATCGCACGCTTGCGAGGCTGTTCCGGCAGCAGACGGGGCTGACGGTCGTGGAGAAGCTGAACGACATTCGGATCCAGCAGGCAAAGAAGCTGTTGATCGAGACCGACCTGCCGATGAAGCAGATCGCGCTTGCGGTGGGCTTGAAGAACGAGTTTTATTTTTCGAATTTATTCAGTCGGGTTGCAATGACGACGCCGTCGGATTTTCGCGGCCTGCATAAGGTGCCGCAGGTGTAGGCAAGCAGGCAGTCTATGGAGAGGAGCTTTCGAGATGCATCGAATCGTGCAAGCCATGATCAATAAGTACCCGGAGCTGGACGCATGCGCACAGGACACGGAGCTTGCCTGCGGGCTGCTCATTGACGCTTACCGGAACGGCGGCAAGGCGCTTGTCTGCGGCAACGGCGGAAGCGCAGCGGACAGCGAGCATATCGTAGGCGAGCTGATGAAGGGCTTTATGTCGAAGCGGCCGGTACCGGACGCATTCAGGGCGAAGCTTGGGGAACTGTTCCCGGCGGACGGCGGCTCGATCGCCGATCGGCTGCAGGGAGCGCTGCCCGCGATTTCGCTCGTCAGCCATGCTGCGCTGATGACCGCGTTCATGAATGACGTCTCCGCGGAAACGGTGTTCGCCCAGCAGGTGTACGGCTACGGCCGGGAAGGCGATGTATTGATTGGTCTCAGCACCTCCGGCAATTCAATGAACGTCGTCCGAGCCATACAGGTGGCGAAGGCGCTGGGCGTCAGGACGATCGGACTGACAGGACGTGACGGCGGCCGCATGAAAGAGCTGTGCGACGTGACGATCCGCGTGCCGCATGACAGCACTCCGGACATCCAGGAGCGGCATCTGCCGATCTACCATGCATGCTGCATGGTCGTGGAGGAGGCGTTCTTCGGGACATGAGCATGAAGCTGCTGGCGGGTATCGATATCGGAGGAACGAAATGCGCCGCAAGCCTGGGCGTGCTGGACGGCGTGGGCGGCATTCGCATCATCGGCAAAACACGCATCGCCACGCCGGCCAGCCCCGAAGCCGCGATTGCGCAAGTAATGGAAGCGCTTAACGTAGAACTGGAGAGGCATCCGGAGGGTGAGCTTGCCGCCATCGGCATCAGCTGCGGCGGTCCGCTGGACAGCCGGCGAGGGCTCATCCTGTCGCCGCCGAACCTGCCGGGCTGGGACGCGGTCGATATTATTACGCCATTCGAGGAGCGGTACGGCGTCCCGGCGGCGCTGCAGAACGATGCCAACGCTTGCGCGCTGGCGGAATGGAAATGGGGCGCCGGGCGGGGCTGCCGCAACATGATTTTCCTGACCTTCGGCACGGGCATGGGAGCCGGCCTCATTTTGAATGGCGCACTTTATGCCGGGACAAATGACATGGCCGGCGAGGTTGGTCATATGAGACTGGAGCCTGACGGTCCGGTCGGCTACGGCAAGGCCGGCTCCTTCGAGGGCTTCTGCAGCGGGGGCGGCATCGCGCAGCTCGCGCGGGGCATCGTCGCGCAGCGGATCGAAATGGGCGAGGCGCCGGACTTCTGCGGCACGGCCGAGGAGCTGTCCGCGCTGAGCGCCGAGACCGTCGGCCGGGCCGCGGAGCAGGGAGACGCGCTCGCGCAGGAGATCTATCGGCTCTCGGCACGGAAGCTCGGACGCGCATTAGCTGTGCTCGTGGACGTATTGAATCCCGAGCGCATCGTCATCGGCAGCATCTACGGCAGGCAGAAGCCGATCATGGAGCCGGTCGTGCTGGAGGAGCTTCGCCGGGAGGCGCTGCCGTTATCCGTATCGGTATGCGAAGTCATGCAAGCGGGACTGGGCGAGGGAATCGGCGATTATGCCAGCTTGTCGGTCGCCTTGAATTATCTGATCGAGAGAGGGGATGTCAGCATATGACGAAGCAAGCAAGCATTCATCTTATTGGCAATGCGCATTTGGACCCTGTATGGTTGTGGCAATGGCAGGAGGGTTATGCGGAGATCAAGGCTACGTTCCGTTCCGCGCTGGACCGCTTGAAGGAATACCCGGATTTCGTATTTACTCGTTCCTGCGCGGCGTACTATGCCTGGATCGAAGAGAACGCGCCGGACATGTTCGAGGAGATTAAGGCGCGTATAGCCGAAGGCCGCTGGGTCATCGTCGGCGGCTGGTGGATTCAGCCGGACTGCAATCTGCCCTCGGGCGAATCCTTTGCCCGGCACAGCCTGTACGGACAGCGGTATTTTCAGGAGAGGTTCGGCGTCATGGCGAAGGTCGGCTATAATGTCGATTCTTTCGGTCATAACGGCATGCTTCCTCAACTTCTGAAGAAGAGCGGCATGGATTATTACGTGTTCATGCGGCCCGAGAAGCATGAGAAAGAGCTTGATCGCAATTTATTCTGGTGGGAATCCGAAGACGGCAGCCGCGTTCTAGCCTTCCGCTTGTCGGATAATTACTCGAGCAGCTGGGGAACGCCGTTCGCGGAGAAAGTACGCAAGCACGGAGAAATGGCAGACGCGGACGGCCATTCGCATATGTCCTTCTACGGGGTCGGCAACCACGGCGGCGGTCCGACGATCGGTAATTTGGAGGCGATCGCGGAGATGCAGGCTGAGTTCGGGAAGGAACGCATCGTGATCAGCACCCCGAATCGCTATTTTGCCGAAATCGAGGCTGCTAAGCCGGAGCTGCCGGTCCTGAAGGACGAGCTGCAAATGCATGCGGTCGGCTGCTACTCCACGCACTCGGAGTCCAAGGAGAACAACCGCCGGGCGGAGCACCGTCTGCTCGCGGCTGAGAAATTCTCGTCGGCAGCGAATGTGCTTCTTGGCCTCTCCTATCCGCAGGAGCAGCTGAAGACGGCATGGGAGAATGTAATGTTCAATCAATTCCACGATATCATGGGCGGCTGCAGCATTCGGGAAGCGTTCCAGGACGCGCGCGAGTCGTACGGCGAAGCGCTCCATCTCGGGGCCAAGGCGCTTAACGCGGCGACCCAGCGAATCTCGTGGTCGATCGATACGATGAAGCCGGAAGTCAAGACGCTCAGCAAGGACAAGAACTGGCTGTCCTGGGAGCAGGGCGACCTCGGCACGCCGTTCGTCGTGTTCAATCCGCTGTCTTGGGAAGTCGAGGTGCCGGTCCATGCGAACCGCAAGATGACGGGCGTCGAAGACGACCGGGGAAGCGCAGTGCCGTTCCAAACCGTCCGCGCGTCGCGCACGAACGGACAGGACAATTGGGATACGCTGTTCCTGGCCAAGGTGCCGGCAATGGGCTACCGCGTGTACTGGTGCTACTTGAGCACGGAGCCTGCTCCGGTAGCGACGATCGAGTCGCCGGCAACGGCAGAAGGAAACGTGCTGGAAAATGCGTTCGTCCGGGTGGAATTCGAGCGGCATACCGGAGCCATAGCGCGTCTGCTCGATAAGCGGACGAACACGGAAGTGCTTGGCGGACCGGGGGCGGTGCCGGTCGTTATCGACGAGCATCACAGCGATACGTGGGGTCACGGACTGCACAGCTACCGCGACTTGATCGGTTACTTCGCGGATGCCGAGGTAAAGGTGCTCGAGAACGGCCCGCTGCGCGCGACGATTCGCGTCACGAGCCGCTATAACGGCTCAACGCTGCGCCAGGACTTCACGCTTCTTTCGAATTCCGGGGACGTGCAGGTGAAGGCGCAGCTGGATTGGCGGGAGAAGCACAAGATGCTGAAGCTGTCGTTCCCGGTCGCGGTGGAGCAGCCGGAGTCGTTCTCGGAAATTCCATACGGCTTCATTCAGCGCGAGGTGAACGGCAAGGAAGTGCCTGGCCAGCAATGGATCGACGTGGCCGGCAAGGCGCCGGGCATGGAAGGCCGAAGGGGCTTGGCGATTCTGAACAACGGCAAGTACGCTTACGACGTAATGGGCAGCGAAGCAAGGATGACAGTCGTGCGCAGCCCAATCTATGCCGATCATTACGGCGAGCGCGACGATCAGGTGGAGTATATGGATCAGGGGCTTCAAGAGTTCGCTTATGCGCTTGTGCCGCATGAAGGCGGCTGGCAGGATGCCGGCATCGTCCGTAAAGCCTATGAACTGAACGTGCCTCCTGTCGGTGTGTGGGAGACGTATCACGAAGGACCGCTTCCACAGCAGTTAGCAGGCATTCGGATTGCTTCGGCGCACATCGTATCCACCGTCTTCAAACGGGCCGAGGACGGCGATGGTTGGATATTGCGCTGTTACGAGACAGCGGGACGGCCGGCGGAATCGGCAATCGAAGTACCGATGCTGAACCGTCGATGGTCCAGCTCATTCGGCAAATGCGAAATCAAAACGTTCCACATTCCGAGCGACGCCGATCTTCCGGTTCGCGAAGTCAATCTGGTCGAATTCGAAACGGCCGAGTAAGACTGCCAGAAGGGCAGACGCAGAGCCGCGGATCGGAAGCGCCGCTTTGGCAGGCGGCTGCGCGGAACGCTATGCAATCGCACAAACAATTTCATGATATCACGCGATCCCCTTATTCGGCTGAATGCCGGATGAGGGGATTTTTGCATGTTCGGACCCTTCCTTGAACTGCAAGCGAACAAACAAAATTAGCACACAAAAAACAAAACTCCCCTCGTGGGAAGCGTTTCCAAGTACACGTACAATTAACCTTGTAAGCAACTATAACGAAAAAGGCAGGGGAAGCATTCATGGCACGTAAGAAACGCCATCTCATGGCATCCGCGGTCGCGCTGACATGCGCGGCTTCATTGGTCCTTACTGGCTGCGGTTCGTCCAACGACGGAGCAGCGGGTACGTCCAGCAATGCAGGCGCATCGAACTCGGGGGATTCTTCCGGCAAGATCACCAAGATTACATTCTGGCATCCATTCGGCGGCGCGACAGAGAAAGCGGCCATGGACAAAAGCGTCCAGATGTTCAACGACACGCACAAGGACATCCAGGTCAAGGCTGAATTCATCGGCGGCAGCGGCTCCGGCAACGGCATTACCGACAAGCTGACCGTGGCGATCAACGGCGGCAATCCGCCGGACGTCGTCGTGTTCGACAGGTTCATGGTCCAGCAATGGGCGAGCCAAGGGCTGTTCGAGGAGCTGACCGAGAACGCGCAGGCAAGCGGAGTCACGAAGGATCAATTCTACGATTTCTCCTGGCAGGAAGCATCGATGGGCGACAAGCTGTACGCGCTGCCGTTTACGACCGACGACCGGGCGCTCTTCTACAACAAGAAGCTGTTCAAGGAAGCGGGCCTCGATCCGGAGAAGCCGCCGACCACGATCGAAGAGCTTGACCAATATGCGGAGAAGCTGACCAAGAAGAACGGCAGCCGCTACGATACGCTCGGCTTTATTCCATGGATGGGCCAAGGCGGCGTGCTGACGTGGGGCTGGGCGTTCGGAGGCAAATACCAGGATCCCGCGACGGGCAAAATCACGGCGAACGATCCGGCCAACGTCAAGGCGCTGGAGTGGGAAGCAGGCTATGCGAAGAAATACGACGCGCAGGCGGTCAATGATTTCGCAACGGCAGTCGGCGGCGATATTAATCCGTTCGCGGCGGGCAAAATCGGCATGATCGTCGGCGGATCTTGGGAAATCGGCCAATACAAGGATCTGAAGGACTTCGACTACGGCGTAGCTCCGCTGCCGTCCCTATCGGGCACGGATCCGACGACGTGGGCGGGCGGCTGGTCGTTCATCGTGCCGAAGGGCGCGAAGAACAAGGATGCGGCTTTCGAATTCGCCAAATTCATGACGATGGAGGATGGCGCGAAGAATTACGCGGATATGAGCGGCTGGTTCGTCTGCAAAATGGACTTGAACGAGCAGCTGTCATGGGTTCAAAGCGAACCGAAGTATAAAACGTTCATCGACATGTTCCCGACGGCTTACGCGCGTCCGATCATCACGAAGGGACAATTCTTCTTCGATCAGCTGAACGCGGCGCAGGACAAGGCGCTCCACGGCAAAGGGGAAGCCCAGGCGCTCCTTGACGAAGTGACGAACAAGACCAACGCCGAGCTGGAGAAAAAATAGCACGTGCCGGGCGGAGATGAAAATCCCCGCCCTTCTACAATTAAGGAGTTGGAGAGGACATGATCAAAACGATACGCCGGGAAAAATACGGCTGGCTGTTCGCCATGCCCTGGCTGCTGGGCATCGCGATCTTTTATTTCTACCCGCTGTTGTCGTCGTTCTATTATAGCTTCACCGAGTTCAACGGCTTCAACGTCAGCAAGTTCGTCGGCTTCGCCAATTACCAGGAGCTGCTGCATGACGAGCTGTTCTGGGTGTCCGTCAAAAACACGTTCATTTATGCGGCAATGGCCGTGCCGATCGGTCTCGTGCTCGGCCTGTTCTTGTCCGTGATGCTGAATATGAAAATCAAGGGACAGGGCATCTACCGCGTCATTTTCTTCATTCCGACCTTGTTTCCGATCGTGGCGAGCGGCGTGCTCTGGCAGTGGCTGCTGAATTCGCAGTTCGGGCTCGTCAATTACGTGCTCTACGAGCTGCATCTTCCGCAGCCGCCTTGGTTCGGCAGCGAATTATGGGCGAAGCCCTCGATCGTGTTCATCGCGCAGTGGTGCGTCGGCTCCGGTATCCTCGTCTTTCTCGCAGGCCTGCAGGACATTCCGAATGATTATTACGAAGCGGCGACGATCGACGGGAGCGGGCCGTACCGCAAATTCCGTTACATCACGCTGCCGCTCATGTCGCCGGTCATTCTGTATTCCGTAATCATGGCGATGATCGGAGCGCTGCAGCAATTCGTCCTGCCGTTCATCGTCTCCGGCGGCACCGGAGGTCCCGCCAACTCGACGCTGTTTTATAACATGCAGCTCTACAAAAACGCATTCGCCTTGTTCCAGATGGGTCAGGCCAACGCGATGGCTTGGATGATGTTCGCGGCCGTCATGGCGTTGACGATTTTCTTGAACTGGACCTCGAAACGCTGGGTCCACTACATGGGCGAATAGGAAGGTGCGGCAATGAATCGAATCCAACAACAGCGCGTGACGAATTCCGGCGTCCATCTCATATTGCTCTTGTTCAGCTTGTTCTTCCTTATCCCGATCTTCATTCTCGTGTCCACGTCGCTCAAGACCCAGGCGGAGACCATGATCTTCCCGATTACGCTGCTGCCGGAGCATTGGAAGATCGGCAATTACGCCGACGTGTTTACCTTGATACCGTTCGGACGGTACTTTTTCAATACGACGTACATCTCCGCAATGAACATTATCGGCGTCCTGTTCAGCTGCCCGCTGGCCGCGTATGCGCTTGCCCGGCTGCAGTGGCGGGGCAGGGAATTCATCTTCTACGTCACGCTTGGCGTCATGATGATTCCATATGCCTCGACGATGGTGCCGGTTTACATGATTTTCACCAAATTGCATATGATCGGCTCTTACTGGCCGCTGATCCTTCCCGCTTTCCTGGGGTCGCCGTTCTTCATCTTCCTGCTGCGGCAGTTTTTCAAGGGCATGCCGAGGGATCTCGAGGATGCGGCCCGGGTGGACGGCTGCAATGAGCTGGACATCTATGCGAGGATCTTCCTTCCGCTGACGAAGCCGGCCTTGTTGACGATCATGATCTTCCAACTGATCAATTCGTGGAACGACTTCATGGGCCCGCTGATCTACTTGCAGGAATCCAGCAAGTACACGCTGCAGATCGGTCTGCAGCAGTTCAAGTTCTCGCACGGAACCGACTGGCCGTCGCTCATGGCGGCTTCGGTGCTGATCTCGATGCCGATCATCGTGCTGTTCTTTTTTGCGCAGAAGCGGTTTATGGAGGGGATTACGTTTACCGGGATCAAAGGGTGAAAGTGGGAAGAAGCATGGTCTCCGGTCGGTATGGGTTTCCGCTCGCTGTTGTGGCCTGATTTCTTTGAATTTATTTTATGAGGGAAAATCCGTCCACAAAGGCGACCGCTGGCGCTGCTTCAACTCCATACCGCCCTCCGACCACTTTGCTCTCGCTCACTTTTTAGGGGGACAGGTTTAGGAAGGCAACTTATCATTCGCCTTCCTTGGCGTTTACAAGATGAAGTGATGATCAGCCGACTTCAACCTGATGGGCCAGGTTGAAGTCATGCTTATTTTAGAGCGAAAACCTACAATCGAGGTGACCCTGCATGAACACGATTCTTGTCCTGCTGGAGAAGCTGAAACGCCACCTGCCCCGTGAATACGGGCTCGGCCAGCTTCCTGGGGAAGCGGCGAAGACCTACTGGCTGGCGCGTATCACCGCTCAAGCCGAATATGCCGCGCAGTTATCCAAGGTGGATGGAGGTCAATATGACGCCGTCATTGAGGCCGCGCTTGTTTATTTGACAGGTGTCCTGCGGGAGGAGGGGGCCGTTACGAAGAGCACCGTGCTCGAAGCCGAGCGGATGCTGGCGCCGCTCGCGGCGGCAGCCAAACGGTATAAAGCGATCTGCGTCGCCCACGCCCACATCGACATGAACTGGGAATGGGGCTGGGACGAGACAGTGGCGGTCACGCTAGATACGTTTCGAACCATGTTGACCCTTATGAACGAGTACCCTGCCTTCACGTTCTCGCAGTCGCAGGCAGCGATTTATCGCATCGTCGAGCAGTATGACCGCGGCATGCTGGAGGAGATCAAGCAGCGCGTCCGGGAAGGACGCTGGGAAGTCACGGCCTCCACGTGGGTCGAGGCGGATAAGAACATGCCAAGCGGCGAAAGCCATGTTCGTCAGGTTTTGTATGCGAAGAAGTATTTGTCCGGTTTATTTGGGCTCGATCCGGACCTGCTTAGCTTGGACTTCGAGCCGGATACGTTCGGCCATAGCGTGCATGTACCCGAGATTCTCGCGGCTGCGGGCGTGAAATATTACTATCATTGCCGAGGCTACAACGAGCGGTCGCTATTCCGGTGGGCAGCGCCTTCGGGTCGGTCCGTAATCGTCTATCGGGAGCCGATGTGGTACAACGACAACATCGAGCCGTTCTTCGCGGCGTTTCTGCCGGAATTTTGCCGGGATCACGGGACGGATACATTCCTGAAGGTATACGGCGTCGGCGACCACGGCGGCGGGCCGACCCGGAGGGATATCGAGCGTATTCGCGATATGAGCGGCTGGCCGATCTATCCGCAGCTGTCGTTCGGCACCTATGCGGAGTTCTATGCCGAAATGGAGCGGGTTGCGGACAGGCTGCCCGAGGTCCGCGGCGAGTTGAATTTCGTTGCGCCCGGCTGCAATACGTCGCAGACCCGGATCAAGACGGCCAATCGCGTCGCGGAGAACGCGCTGAACGAAGCGGAGCTGTTCGGCGGTTTGGCCGGCAGCATCACCGGCCGGCCGTACCCGGGCGAGGATTTCGAGCAGGCGTGGCGCGAGGTGCTCTTCGCCCAATTCCACGATATCTTGCCAGGCTCCGGCGTTACGGAGACGAGGGAGCATGCGCTCGGCAAATTCCAAGAAGTAATGGCGATGACGAACACGAGGCGGAAAATGGCGCTGCAGGCGCTGGCGGCGACGATCGATACATCTACGCTCGCAATCCCATCCGGCGAGGAGAGCACGGACATAGTATCGAACTCAGAACAAGCGGATGCGGATGCGGAATCCATCTCGGAGGGAGCAGGAGCCGGCTGGGGATCGGAGTCCTTCCGCGTCACGCAGAACGAGACGGGCAAGGGTTATGAGCGAATCATGCATCTCTTCAATCCGTCACTGCATGCGCGGGAGGAAGTCGTCGAGCTGACGCTGTGGGACTGGACGGGCGATCTGCGGAGGCTGATCGTCAAGGATGCCGCGGGGGACGTCATCCCGCACCAGGTGCTGGATTTCGAGCAGGTAAAATATTGGTGGCATTATTATACCCGTGTCCTCGTCCGCGTCTCCGTCCCCGCATGCGGCTACCAGACTGTCGTTCTCTCGGAAAGCAAGGACTTCGCGGCCGAGCCCGTCGTCTCCAACCTGCCGCGGACATCGGAGCATGAGTACGGCTTCGCGCTCGAGAACGAACGGCTGAAGGTCGTCTTCGATACCGTGAACGGAAGCATCGTCTCGTTGTTGGATAAAGCGACGGGCGAGGAGATGGTCGATCCGCGCCGCCCGGCAGGGATCTTCCGTTTCATCGAGGAGGAGATCGGAGGCGGCAGCGCATGGGACGTCGGACGTTACAGCTCGGTTCGGAACGTCGATGGCAAAGTACGCATCGCCATGCCGCATGCTGCGCCAGGCAGGCCGCTTGACAAGATGCATAACCGAATCGTAGTAACGGGCATTGAACGCGGCGCGAGCCCCGTCCGGCAGTCGCTTGTCATCGAAGCGGCATTCGGCTCTTCGCGCCTGAAGGCCGTCATTTCGCTCGACAGGGGATGCGATGCACTGCAGTACGAAATCGAATGCGATTGGCGCGAGACCGGCTCCTCCTCCGAACGACGGGTGCCGCAGCTGAACTTCAGCATGCCGCTCGGCTATGGCTGCCAGGCTTACAAATACGACGTTCCCGCAGGCACGCTCGTGCGCAGGGACATGGATATGGACGTTCCGGCAAACAGCTGGGCGCTTGCCGTGCGCAGACAGCTGGACGAGCGTGAAGGATCACATTCCGGCAGCGGCAGCAGGGCGGTCATGATCATGACGCGAAACAAATACGGCTTCCGCGGTACGGACGACTCGCTCTCGCTTTCGCTTATCCGGGGTTCATTCGATCCCGATCCTCTTCCGGAGGCGGGAAGGATCAAATGCAGTTTCGCGGTTGCCGTCGTAGACGCCGCCGACTCCAATCGGGCGCTGATCGAGCGAGCCTACGACTATAACCATCCGTTTAGCGTGCTTCCGGGCACGGTGCATGCTGGTGAGCGTCCTGCATCGGGCAGCTTCATGGAATGGCTGGCAGGCAGTGCGGCAGTGTCAGCGGTGAAATGGTCGGAGGACGGACGGCGGCTGATCATCCGCGTCTACGAGACGGAGGGCCGGGCAGACCGCGTTCGCTGCCGACTGCCGAAAGCGGCCGTCTCGGCCCGATATGCCGACGCCAACGAGCGCGAGCTTGACGGCTGCGCCGTCATCGCCGTAGAGGGAGAAGTGCTGGCCTTCGACGTCGCCCCGTTCGGCTTGACGACCGTAAGCGTGGATTTGGGGTAACGAATGAGGAACGTTCGCGCAGTGTCTTCCCATTCTCAAAATTTTTGTTTACCTGACGAAAGATTTTTGTTACTATTATCGCAATATTTCAAATGCGATGATGAGACGAGTAAATAAATGAACGCTTCACAGAGAGCTCCGTCAGCTGCGAAGGAGCAAGCGTAGTTTATTGAACAAAGACTCAGAGCCACACATCGGAACCCGGTCGGGGGATGGAGTGTCAGGAGCTCCTGTTACAGAGCTAGAGTATAAGCATTACAGCGTAATGCCGTACTCGAAGAGGCTGATATGGCGACATATGAGCGAATTTGGGGTGGTACCACGAGTATAATAATCTCGTCCTCAAGACTGACAATAGTCTTGGGGGTGGGATTTTTTTTGTACGCGGGAAAGCCGATATAAAGTGGACAAATGGATCACCAATTCAAATGAATTGCATAGTAATTTAGAAGATGATGAAACCGTGAAGGGAATGGAATAATCGATGACGGCAAAATTGAAGGTTGGTATCGTAGGCGGAACGGGCATGGTAGGTCAACGGTTCGTTCAACTGTTGGAGAATCATCCGTGGTTCGAAGTAACGGCCATTGCGGCAAGCGCCGGTTCGGCCGGCAAGACATACGAGGAATCCGTGCGAAACAGATGGAAGCTGTCCGGCCCTATTCCGGAAGGGGTCAAAGGTATTATCGTGCAGGATGCTTCGAAGGTGGAAGAAGTCGCGGGACCGGTCGATTTTATTTTCTGCGCGGTCGATATGAAGAAAGCCGAGATTCAAGCGCTGGAAGAGGCTTACGCCAAGACGGGCACGCCCGTCGTGTCCAACAACTCGGCTCATCGCTGGACGCCGGACGTCCCGATGGTCATTCCGGAAATCAATGACGGGCACTTGGAAGTCATTGCCGCTCAACGGAAACGGCTAGGTACGGAGACCGGCTTTATCGCCGTGAAGCCGAACTGTTCCATTCAGAGCTATGTGCCGGCATTGCACGCATTGCTGGACTTCAAGCCTACTCAAGTGGTGGCATCGACGTATCAGGCGATCTCCGGAGCAGGCAAAAACTTCGGCGACTGGCCGGAAATGCTGGACAACGTGATTCCGTATATCGGTGGCGAGGAAGAAAAAAGCGAGCAGGAGCCGCTCCGCATCTGGGGCAGCGTCGAGAACGACCAAATCGTGAAAGCGAGCGCGCCGCTCATTACGACGCAGTGCATTCGGGTGCCTGTATTGGATGGCCACTTGGCTACCGTGTTCGTCTCGTTCGAGAATAAGCCTTCGAAGGAAGAAATTCTCGCGCGCTGGCAGCAATTCAAAGGTCGTCCGCAGGAGCTTGAGCTGCCGAGCGCGCCGAAACAGTTCATCACGTACTTCGAAGAAGAGAATCGGCCGCAAACGAAGCTGGACCGCGACATTGAAGGCGGCATGGGCGTATCGGCAGGCCGCTTGCGCGAGGACTCCCTGTTCGATTATAAATTCGTCGGACTGTCGCATAATACGCTGCGCGGAGCGGCGGGCGGCGCCGTTCTGATCGCCGAGCTGCTGAAAGCGGAAGGCTACATTCAAGCGAAATAGAGGCTTCAAGCAAAAACGTTCCTACTTCTAGAAGTCAAAAGCAAAGAGCCCCGCGGCAGCCGCGGGGCTCTTTGCTGTCGATCCATACTGCGAAATGAAAGCTGCGATTATCCGACCGTAATGACTTCGGCTGCCAGTTCATAGCCTTCGGGTCCGGCAATGTCCAATTCGACCGATGCCGGAGCTACGATGCGCATCTTCATGCTCTTCGAGGCTTCATCGAGCTGCCAGGAGACATCGATGCGGCCGCTGCCCGGAAGAGGAACGGAGCCGCGCGCCCATGTCAGGCCTGCCGGCTGCGGCGTAATGGCGACCTTCGTCCAACCTGGCGTAACGCCGCGGATTCCGAGCACCTCGGAACCGAGGAAGAAGGCAGGGCCGGCCGACCAAGCATGGCAGTGACTGCGCGTCAGCATGTTCTCGTTGTGCGAGATATTGCTTGTCGGGTACACTTCCCATACTGTCGTGGCGCCCTTATCCACCATCGCGCCATATCCTGTCAGCATGTCTTGCGTCATGACTTCGTGCAAGCCAAGCTTCGCCAGCGCTTCATGATAGAAGAACGACATGAACGGGCTGCCGATTTGGACGAACGATGCCGGCGGTTTCACGATATAGCGTTTCAGCGTCTCGGCACGTTCGGCGTCTGGAATGCCGCAGAGGCTTGCGACGACCTGGGTCTGCATGCTGAGCGTGGACGAAGGACTTCCGTCTACATGAATGCAGTCGATATAAGCTTGACGCTGCTGATCCCATAGATGGGCGTTGATTGCCACGCGAAGGCGGTCCGCCGCATCCTCGAACCGGGCTTGTTCAGCCGCGTCCTCGGCTGCTGCCGCAAGCAGTGCCGCGTCGCGCAGCGCCTTCACGAGGAACATGTTCTGTGGCGAGACGACGCCGTCTTCCGGCTGCTCGAACGCCGCCCAATCGAGCAGGTTCCAGCCTTTGATTTTCAACAGGCCGCGCTCGTCGATCTTCTCGAGGTAATGCTCCAGCGTGAAGCGGACATGCGGCCATAACTCGCGAGCGAACGCGGCGTTGCCGGTATACTCGTAATGCTCCAGGCAGGCCGTCACCCAGAAGAACGTCCAGTTCGGAATGGCGCTGCTCCAGCCGCTCGGAACCTGATCGCCGTAGAGCGGCGTTTGGAAGGCCGACTCCGGTACGAGACGCAGTATGCGCTCGACGATCTCGGTCGAGCCGAACGCGTAATAGTTGATAAGCGATGCGTTGCGCGCGTCCCCGACCCAGAAGGTCTGCTCGTAGGCAGGGCAGTCTACGAACGTATCTTCCATGCACATCCGCGTCGTGTCCCGGCTGATGCGCCAAATTTCGTTCAGCATCGCATCGCTGGATTGGAAGGTACCCGCGTTGGATACCGGGAAATTGCTCTGCAGCAGCTTGACGTCGAACAGCTTCACCGGCCTGGATGCCCCGCGGACGGTCACCGCCATGTAGCGCAGGCCGCGGCGGACGAGCGACGTATACGACTGTCTGCCTTCCCGGCAGGTATAGCGCAGCGTGTTGTCCAGCTCATAGGTATATTGACGCCAGCCGTCGCGCATAAATTCAAAGCCGTAGAAGTCGACGACCGTGCCTTCGCCGGCATCGAGCTCAAAGGCGATATAACCCGTCAATTCACGGCCGAAATCGATTAGAATCTCCGTATCCAGCTCCGGGTGAAGCGGGATGATGCCTGGGTCGGCGCTCGCCAGAACGGCGCGCTGCAAGGAAGCCGGCATCGGCTGAGGCTGATCGATGACGCGCCATGCGGTTTGGCTGTAAACATCTGAAGTGTGATACAGCTGCGGATCGATCTCCCTTACCAAGTCCCGGTACTCGTCCAAGAGCTGCTGCTGCGTGGCGACTTGCTTCAACGCCATGTACGCGGCAGGTTCCCGGTTGATCGTTTGCTCCGGCTGATGGTCGATATGCTCTGCCGAGCCGAAAGGACCGATAACGGCGAAAGGAACCGTTGCTTCTGTCTTCGCATGCGAGGCTGTACTGTTGTCTGTCTCGAGCGGCGAACGGACTTCGAACGGCACGTCGCTATGCAAGCCCAAATGGTAGGCATGTCCATGGGAGCCTCTGTTGAGATCGAGCAGCATCAAATGCTCGCCGGCTGCGAGACGTACTTGAACGAACTGCTGCGGCGCTTCGCCGTAGTAGTCCGATTCCGCGCTCCACTTGCCGCCAAGGCTGACGCGAAGCGGAATGCGGCCGTTGTCGACGCTGCCGATCGTGAGCACGCCTTCTTTCGCCATCGTAACGACTGCGGCGAGCAAGCCGACGAACGAGATGGGATTCGCGTGGTTGACGCTCTCCGGAACCAACAAGGTGCGCACATCGAACGCCGCGCTCCAAGTGACCGGCTTCACGAAGTTCATTTCCTCCACGCGCGCGGGGTAGATCGGTTCTTCGGTCAAGTACGGAATCGGCCGCCGCGAAATCGTCGTCCATGGCGCCATGCCTGCCGTGCCGATCACTTCGGCATTTGCCCAGGCAGATGCGTCAAAACCGGCCGTCTTCCAGCCTTCGTCCCAGCCGCGGCCGTCGAAGCGTTCCGTGAATGCGAGCTGGCAGGAAATGCGCTGCGAGGTTGCGTCGTACGCGCTATGCGGCGCGGTCTGCCAAGAAGCATCCGTCGTAAGCAGTGTCTCCGTGCCGCCGGCATCGCAGCGATCCACTTGGAGCAGCAAGCCGCCGCGTCCGCGCAAATATTGAAAGGTTGCCAATCCGTAGTGCAGGACGATGACCGCGATCGTGTTGGCTGCGCAGCTGTTCAAAAGATGGCCGATCTCATATTCGTCATAAGGCAGGTTCGTAGGGAAGGCTCGTACCGGTCCTCGCCCGACCTGCGTTCCATTCACGTATAGGACATAGCGGGAATCCGCGGTGAGCTTGAGCTTCGTTTCGGCGCCGGCCTTTCCTTCGTCCTCGTAATGAAACGTTTTACGGAAACAACGCCATTCGTTGCGCGGGCTGGCTTCGCCTTGCGCCCAAATCCAAGATGCTTGCCACATTGTATAGTTCCTCCTTGAAATCGTGTTCATAGCTCCATTGTAAGGGAGAAGAGACGTTTGAATAGGGTGCGATTCAGACGTGAATGACGGCCGATACTGACTTGCAAACGACTGCAATTTCAGTCAAGCGGCAACTGCAACACCCATGCGGACAATACGTGTCAGAAAGGGCTGTTTTGCCGCCATAATGAATGAGCAGGGCAGGAGACCGCTGAATTCGGCCTGCCATTCGGTTGAGAACGCTTTCCTCGGGCGCTGCCTGTGTCTTACAATGACACCAAGCCGACAACGGCTATGCGGTCTAAGGGGACATGGGTGAATGAAGGCAGGAATCGGGCTTCGATGGCAAGCAAGAAGAACGGCTGCTGCAGCGCCGGAAAGACGGCTCGGAAAAGAGGCGGTGACCGCGCTTCTGATTCATGGCTGCTTTCAGTTCGGAGCCTCCATGTCGGGATTGTTTCTGAATTTGTACTTATGGCGGCTTACGCAGGATCTGTATGTCAACGGCGTTTACAACATCATCGTATTTTTGGTTACGCCAGCCGCGTTCGCGATCGGAGGCAAGCTTACGAAGCGCAAGGACCGGATGGTCACTTATCGTCTCGGCATCATGGCGATCGCGGTCTTCTATCTGCTCGTGGTTCTGGCGCAGGAGCACGTCGCGTCATGGTTTATCCCGTTCGCCGTCTTCAACGGCATTGCGGGGGGCTTGTACTGGACCGGCTACCTGGTGCTGATGTACGACGTATCGACGGAGCAGAACCGGGTTCGTTTTCTGGCGGTCAACATGGTCGTGTTCAACTCGGCCGGATTGATCGGACCGGCGCTGGCCGGATTTATTATTCATCTGAGCGGCGGGCTCAGCGGTTATATTTTCGTGTTCCTGATCGCGTTTCTCATGTTCGTCGCGGCGTCGGTCATCAGCTTCCGGATTCCGATGCTCGTCTCGCACCACAAGGCGTATTACTTGAAGCTGATGGGGCTGGTCATGCGGCGCAACTCGCTGTGGGTCAGAGGGCTGGCGGCCTTCCTCGTGCTCGGCTTGTTTCAGGGCATCATGCTCTTCCTGCCCAATATTCTGCTGTTCCAAACCGTCGGCCGCGAGGACCTCGTCGGTTATTTGGGCGTGTTCTTCTCGGCGCTCACCGTCGCTATGGGCTATAC
The DNA here is from genome assembly GCF_056269105.1 of Paenibacillus sp. J31P316. Lineage (NCBI taxonomy): Bacteria > Bacillati > Bacillota > Bacilli > Caryophanales > Paenibacillaceae > Paenibacillus > Paenibacillus sp. J31P316. The sequence continues at coordinate 23,079 of NZ_JBWDNI010000023.1, forward strand.
GATATCCAGGCGGGTCGGCAAAGAGCCGGTGCGCAAATTCGTGCTGTACTCCTCCGGCGGCATCGTGCTCGGGTCCGTCTTTCTGCTGTACGACGTAACGACATGGACCGTGATCCTATTCATGATCGCTTTCTCGATTTGCAACCCGCTCGCGGTCAATACGCTTACTTCCTATTATTACGGTCTGATCGGCAAGCTGCCGCTCAAAGGTCAGCTCCGGGTCGAATCGGTCGTCATGCGCGAGGCGTTCCTCAACACGGGGCGGGTCGTCTCGATTCTCTTGCTGCTCGTCTTGTCCGGCGATCTGACGTCCTATTGGCTCCCGGTCGTGCTCGTCTTCATGGCCGTCATGCAGTTTGCGCTGTTCTGGCTGATCCGGGAGTAACGGCGGCGGACCTGCTTCCTGCATGTCTTTCCAGCACTTGCCATACATATTTCATCCGTTCGCCTCATACGATGTAGTCTCGTACGAAGGGGGTGTGCGGCATGGACGTCTGGAAGGAAATGAAGCGTCTGCAGGTGGAACAGGTCGTGTTCTGCCAGGAGGAGCAGTCCGGGCTGCAGGCGGTCATCGCCATTCACAGCACGAAGCTGGGGCCGGCGCTGGGCGGCTGCCGGATGTGGGTATATGCCTCGGAGAACGACGCCGTCGCGGACGCGGTCCGGCTGGCGCGCGGCATGACGTATAAGGCTGCCTTCTTCGGACTTCCCTACGGGGGTGGCAAGGCCGTTATCGTGGGCAATCCGTCCACGGACAAAAGCGAAGCGAAATTCCGCGCCCTGGGCCGGTTCATCGAACGGCTGCAGGGACGTTACCTAACGGGCGTCGATCTCGGAACGACGGTACGGGATATGGATTGGATTCGGCTAGAAACGGCGCATGTAACCGATACGACGGGCACGATCATGGCGACGGGCGATTTTACGGCGGAAATGACGGCCTACGGCGTTTTCCTCGGCATGAAGGCATCGGCCGATTTCTTGCTCGGGAACGGCGATCTGAACGGACGGACCGTCGCGGTGCAAGGGCTCGGCAAGGTCGGGTTTCTCTTATGCGGCATGCTCCGCGACGCGGGGGCGAGCCTGATCGTCGCGGACATCGATCAGCTGCTTGTGGATCGGGCGGTGAAGGCGTACCACGCGCGTGCGGTTGCGCCAGACGCGATCTACGGCGAGAGCTGCGATATTTTCGCGCCGTGCGCGCTCGGCGGCATCCTGAACGACGATACGATTCCGAAGCTCCGGTGCGCGATTATCGCGGGCTCGGCCAACAATCAGCTGCTCGAGGAAGCGCGCCACGGCGAGGAACTGGAGCAGCGCGGTATTCTGTACGCGCCGGATTTCGTCATTAATGCAGGCGGCCTCATCATCACGGCCGGGGAGCTGCAAGGGCAGTCCATACCGGAGTTAAAACGCGGCGTGGAGCGCATCTACGGCATGCTGTTGGCGGTATATCGCCGCGCGAGAGTGGAGATCGTACCGACGGGCTTGGCAGCTAAGCTGCTGGCAGAGGAGAAGCTGGCTGCGCCTTGAGGGCCGAATGGTATGAGCAGGGGCGGCAGTAATGTAACAGTAAATGGAACAATAAAAGGAACAATGAAAGGAACAATGAAAGGAACAATGAAAGGAACACTGAATGGAACAGTAAATGGAACAGTCAATGCAAACAGAAAAAGACGGCTCGTCACTCTTCGGAAGAGTCGAGCCGTCTTTCGGTTTGCCGTTTGCGCGCGGCATGGGGAAACCACGAAGCTGCCACGAAGCCGATTGCCGACTTCCGCCTTTTTCCCCTTTCTTCCGTCCCGCTGCCCGACATGAGCGTCTCCAGCTCCTTCTCGACCTGCCGGTACTGCCGCAATTTCGCTTCCGTGTAAGGTACTAAGTATCCATTCATCGCTGCTTCCTCCCTGCGTTCGTTATGACTTTATTATGGGGGCGCGAAAAGAGGATAAAAAGTGTAGAATACAAGATATGGATTTCCCCTTTTAACAAATTCGGGATGGAGAAGGAGGCATGGACCATGCAGGGCATGCATGCGGAACGGTATTTGGAGCTGTATCGGCGCTTCGCGGATCGCGAGACATTCGGGGAGCCGGTCGAAGCAACGCTCGACGAGCTGGCGCAGTCGCTCTTCTGCACGACGCGCAACGCGAAGCTGATTCTTCGCCGGATGGAGGAAGAGGGCTGGATTCATTGGCAGCCCGGTCTAGGACGGGGCAACCGGTCGCAGATCGTTTTCCGGGCGGAGCGGGAGACCGTGCTTCTGGACGCCGCCAAGGCGCTGGCAGGCAAGGAGAGCTACAAGCAGGCGTTCGAGCTCATCCTGGGCCACGGCGAAGGGACGCTGGCCAAGGAGCGCTTTAACGAATGGCTGACGCGGCACTTCGGCTACCGCTCGGAAGGAGCCGGCGGCGAGCGACAGGTGGACACGCTCCGGCTGCCCGTTCACGTGCCGCTCGTGACGTTGGACCCCGCCGAGGTGTATTATTCGTTCGACGCGCATCTCATCCGGCAGCTGTTCGACCGGCTCGTGCGATTCGATCCGGAGACGGATCGGGTAAGCCCGGCGCTGGCGCATGCCTGGGAGTGCTCGCCGGACGCGAAGCGGTGGCGGTTTCATTTGCGCCGGGGCGTATTCTTTCATCACGGGCAGGAGCTGGGCGCCGAAGACGTGCGCTTCACGCTGGAGCGGCTGCGGGAAGATCGTTCGAACAGCTGGCTGCTGCGCAATGTCGTCGCCGTGGAGACGGAGGGGCGATCCGTCACGATCGAGCTGGCCAAGCCAAACCGGATCTTCCATCGTTTCATGTGCTCGACGGCCGCCTCTATTCTGCCCAAAGACATTGTCATGCTGGATGAGGCGTCGTTCTGGCGGCAGCCTTCCGGCACGGGACCCTTTCGATTCGCGGAGTGGAACGAGGATCGGTTCACGCTGAAAGCGAACGCGGATTATTACCTTGGACGCGCGCATTTGGACGGTGTGGTCATCGCTTTCGTGCCGGCGGATCAGGGGACGCAATCGGCGCACTGCTGGGAACGTCTGGCTTTCGACCATGACGACAAGGAGAAGAACGGGGATAGCGGCAGCTGGGCAGAGGTGGAATCGCTGCTGCAGGGATGCATGCTGCTGACCTGGAACCGCCGGAAGGACGGACCGCAGCGGTCGCCGCTCTTCCGCAAGGCGATCGACCTGCTGCTCGATCGGTCACGCATGGTCGAGGAGCTGGGCGAGGAGCGCATGTACGCCGCGCGCGGTTTTCGCCCTGGCGCGCATACGCCGCTCCGCCATGTGCGCTGCGACGCAGCGCAGGCACGGGCGCTTCTGCGCGATGCGGCTTATGGCGGCGAGCCCCTCACGATCCTCACGAGGCCCGTGCATTTGCAAGACGCGGAATGGATTCAGGCGCGCTGCGCGGAATTCGGCGTACCGGCGGAGATACGGCTGCTGGACGGGCATGCCTGTCGCAACGAAGCCGTCCTGCAAGAAGCGGATGCCATTCTGTACAGCCTCGTGTTCGCTGAGGACGAGGTGTGCGAGATCGAGACGTACGAGCAGCGGGGCAGCTTCCTGAACGAGCATATGGATCCCCAACTGTTGGATTGGGCCAAGGAACGGATCGATTTGGCGGTGGCGTCGCCGACTGTGGAACAACGGCGGTTTCTGCTGGACGAAATCGAGGAACGGGTGCGGGAGGAGACGCAAGTACTCTTCCTGCTGCACAAGAAGAGCCACAAAGCGTATAAGCCGAGCCTGCGCGGAATCGCGCTGTCGCCGCTCGGCTGGATCGATTTCAAGGACGTATGGGTACAATCCGGCGAGGGAGAAGCGTCCCTGGAAGGCGCTTAGGACATGCCGCCGAGAAACTCGTGGATCCGCTGCAGCATGCCGAGCGTAATCACATGATTGACCCGCTCGAACGTATGGAACCGAACGAAGTCCGCCGAGCCGGGTCGCTTCGCGAGCTCATCGGCGAAGTATTGCTGGCTGCCGATCGGCACGGTCGCATCTTCCAGGCCATGAAGCAGCAGCAGCGGCTTTGCGGGACCGGAGAGAATGCGTTCGATGGGGTCATGCTGCGACAAAGCTGCATGATCTTCCGGTTCCATTGGCGGCAAGCCGGCCGACTGCCGGAAGATCTCTTCGAATCGCACCCAAGCGCATGAACCGTTAATGACGACCGCCGATCGGATATGCGGCGCGCCCGCGTAGGCTCCGGCGGTAATTATGCCGCCTGCGGAATGTCCGATGACCGTGACGGGAAGATGCGATTCGCGCGCGAGCTCCCCGGCGATGGCGTCCACCTCCTGAACGCTTCGAAGGACGACTTCCCAGAAGTGATTCTGTAAGGTTTCGACTTTCCAATAATCAAGGCTACCCCGTTCACCGTGCCAAGGCAGTTCGGGTACGATGACGTTGTAGCCCCAGCCTGCGATTTGAGCCGCGAAGAAAGCGTAGCTGTCCATTGTGGAGCCCCAGCCGTGCAGCAGCACGATTTGGCCGACAGGCGCGGTCGTGGATGAACAAGTAAGGCAAAGCACGCCGCAAATTTCGCCGCGCTGTTCATGTATATTCAAATGATCTCATCTCCTAAGTAGTGCTGATGGTCTGACAGGATGCAAGGCTTGTCTTGTCTAGCAGTATACTCGATTTGGCCTTCGGTTTCGAATGGCGGCGCTTCTCCTGGCATCCATAAGCCTGTTATACTAAAAGAGACGATAACCATGGAGAATGAGGTGTTTGTACGATGACGGTGGACGTTGAAGTGTTGAAATACCCAATCGGAAAGTTTGCGGCTCCGGCTGAAATTACCGATGCGGTCCGTGCGCAGTGGATTGAAGAAGTCGCGGCGCTGCCCGCTTTGCTGAGAGAAGCTGTCGACGGCTTGTCCGAAGCGCAGCTGGACACGCCATACAGAGACGGCGGCTGGACGGTTCGCCAGGTCGTGCATCATCTTGCGGACAGCCATATCAACAGCTATATGCGGTTCAAGCTGGCGTTGACGGAAGAGAAACCGACCATTAAGCCTTATAATGAAGAACGCTGGGCGGAGCTTCCGGATTCGGTCGGCACGCCGGTCGAGCTGTCGCTGACGCTGATGGACAGTCTGCATGCGCGCTGGGTCAAGCTGCTGGCAAGTCTGAGCGAGACGGAATACAAGCGTGCCTTCGTGCATCCGGAATCCGGCAGAGAGACACCGCTCGACCGCAATCTTGGCATCTACGCTTGGCATGGCAAGCATCACCTGGCGCATATTACGGAGCTTAAGAAGCGGATGGGCTGGTAGGTTCGGAAGCTAAAACGGTTCGCATTCGGCCAGTTAGTTGCAGATTTGCATCTAGTTCGGATTTCAGAAAGAAATCATTGAAAATAAGTGCAGATTTGCAGCTAAGCTAGTTCACCCGTAGCTAATCAGTGCATGAGTTTTACTGTGCTTGTTCGCAAGCTAAACCCATACGAGCTCTGAACTTGAAACAGGCAGTCCCGCGGCGGGACTGCCTGTTTGTTCATGAAATTCATAGAGATGCCATTCGCGAACCCAAAAGCGCACGTTCCCTCAGCCTGCCTGCGGAGCTGCCGACTATTCCGACAGCTCGTCGAGCGTTTTGCTGAAGCTTGGCGCCATTTCGGACAGAAACCAATCGACCTCCTGCATGCCGAGGGCGGAGAGCTTGATCTCGGTCTGTCCTTTCGCCACGGCGAACTCGCGATTGCCGGATGACAGCTCGGATAAGCATTTCATATACGCATCGAGCAGGTCGGCTGCCTTCACCATCTTGACCAGCTCGGCCTGCTCGTCGTCCGCCGGGGAGCCGATGATGAGCGGCTCGTAGGCGTCCCGAAGCGGCTCCGGCACCATGCCGAGCAGCCGCTCCGCGGCCATCGCCTCGATCTCGCGGAAATTCGCGAGCATCTTCGGATTGTGATGCTTGACTGGCGTCGGAATGTCGCCGGTAAACACCTCGGTGGCGTCATGGAACAAGGCCATCGACGCCGCGCGGTCGGCATTGAGCGATTTTCCGAATAGCCGGTTGCCGATCTCGCACAACATATGCGCCAGCAGCGCAACGTGATAGGAATGCTCGGCGACCGTCTCGCGCGTCGTATTGCGCATGAGACTCCAGCGCTCGATGTAGCGCAGGCGGTACATGTAAGCCGTGAAATGACTGTCCATATGGCGTGATGTTCCTTTCCTGCAGGAATTAGGAGGCGGCCGCGGACCGCAAAAGCAGTGTGCCCGCCAAGTTCCGTTGTGGTATGATAGATTATAGTGATTATTATATAAGATTATATAAGGAAAGCCGAAGATCTACTAGAGAGAGGAGCCATATCGGACTCATGCTACATTTTGAACAAAGCGTATACGACCTCATTGTTGAAACTTCAACCAACCTTCCAGGTGATGTCCGGAAGGTTATTCAAGCGGCGCAGGAGGCCGAGGACCGCGCGACGCGCGCGGGCATGTCGCTCTCGACGATCGCCACGAATATCGAAATGGCGGAGAACAACGTGTCTCCGATCTGTCAGGATACGGGCATGCCGACATTCGTCGTGCATACGCCCGTAGGCGCGAACCAAATCATCATGAAGCAGCAGATCCGCACGGCAATCGCGCGCGCGACCAAGGACGGCAAGCTTCGCACGAACTCCGTCGATTCGTTGACGGGCGCCAATACGGGCGATAACCTCGGACCCGGCACGCCGGTCATCCATTTCGAACAGTGGGAGAAGGACGAGATCGACGTCCGTCTGATCCTCAAAGGCGGCGGCTGCGAGAACAAGAACATTCAATACAGCCTGCCGATGGAAATTCCGGGACTCGGCAAGGCGGGCCGCGACCTGGACGGCATCCGCAAATGCATCATGCATGCCGTTTACCAGGCGCAAGGCCAAGGCTGCAGCGCGGGCTTCATCGGCGTCGGCATCGGCGGCGACCGGACGACGGGCTACGAGCTGGCGAAGCAGCAGCTGTTCCGCCACACGGAGGACACGAACGCCATTCCTGAACTGCAGCAGCTTGAAGAATACGTCATGGAGAACGCCAACAAGCTCGGCATCGGCACGATGGGCTTCGGCGGCGCGGTTACGCTGCTCGGCTGCAAAGTCGGCGTCATGAACCGCCTGCCCGCGAGCTACTTCGTCTCGGTCGCGTACAACTGCTGGGCGTACCGCCGTCAAGGCGTGCTGTTGAATGCGGAGAGCGGCGAGATCCAATCGTGGATTTATCCGAGCGGCTCCGATACGCCAATGAAGAACAAGGCGGCGGACGAAGCCGCGGATGCGGTGACGGAGCGCGCCGAGCGCCGCGAGGTCGTGCTGAACACGCCGCTGTCGGAAGCGGACGTACGCAGCCTGAAGGTTGGCGACATCGTCATCATCAACGGCGAAATGCATACGGGCCGCGACGCGATCCACCATCATCTGATGGATCACGATGCGCCGATCGACTTGAACGGTTCCGTCATCTACCACTGCGGACCGGTCATGATGAAGGACGAAGCGGGCTGGCACGTCAAAGCGGCCGGACCGACGACGAGCGCGCGGGAGGAGCCATACCAAGGCGACATCATCAAGAAATTCGGCATCCGCGCCGTCATCGGCAAGGGCGGCATGGGAGCGAAGACGCTCGCCGCGCTGCAGGATCATGGAGCGGTCTACCTGAACGCGATCGGCGGCGCCGCGCAGTATTACGCGGAATGCTTCAAGAACGTCAACGGCGTCGACTTCATGGAATTCGGCATTCCGGAAGCGATGTGGCATCTGAAGACGGAAGGCTTCGCCGCGGTCGTCACGATGGATTCGCACGGCAACAGCCTCCATGCGGACGTCGACAAGGATTCCTTCGCGAAGCTGGAGCAATTCAAAGCGCCGGTATTCAAGTAATTCCAATCGATACAGATGCAGAAGGGATGTCTTATGCGCAGCCTCGGACTCGCCTTTAATGCCAGATTTGAACAATGGATGTTTCTTATTATCCCCGGATCACTCGTCCTGGGATTCTTTTTTTCTTCGCATCTGCAGCGCCTTGTGCCTGCCGTGCCTTATCTGTTCGCGTACGTGACGCTGACCATGGCGATCGGCTGCGGACTGGCGCAGTTGCGCGAGGTCATGCGCCGGCCAGGCGTCCTGATACTGACCTTTCTGATCGCGCATGTGCTGTCGCCGATCATTGCTTACGGTATCGGTACGCTGTTCTTCGGCGCGGATTCGCCTTATGTCGTCGGTCTCGTCCTGTTCACGATTATTCCGCTCGGCGTCTCCACGGTACTGTGGGTAGGCATGTCGGGCGGCAGCATTCCGCTCATGCTGGCGATGGTCGTCATCGATTCCGCGCTCAGCCCGATCGTCGTACCCGGAGGGGTCCATCTGCTGTTTCATCAGGAGATACAGACGGACACGAGTCAAATGATCAACGATTTGCTGCTCATTATCGTGGTCCCGACGATCATCGGCGTTGCGTTGTACGAGCTGTCCAAAGGCCGCATTCAGGCGGCGGTTAAGCCGATTGCGGCGCCGCTCTCGAAGCTCTGCTTCGTCGGCGTCGTCATGCTGAACGCGGCGGCGATTGCGCCTTACACGGAGCAGCTGCAGGGCGATCTGCTGCGGCTCATCCCGCTTTCGCTCGTTATGGTGGGCATTTGCTACGCTGTCGGTTATTTCGGGACGATGCGCTATCGTGACCGGGAGCTGCAGGTGACGGTGTCCTATGCGACGGGGATGCGGAACATTTCGCTCGGCATCGTGATCGCCATGGCCTACTTCAGCCCGTTGACGGCCGTTCCGGTCGTGCTGTCCATTCTGATCCAACAACCGCTGGCTACGGTGCATCATTATGTTTTACAAAAGCTTCATAATTCGACAGCTGGCGCAGAAAGCTAAGTGGAAGTACGATGGTCAGTGAAGGAAAAGGGCCTGGAGGTTGAGAAGAACGATGAGCAGCTTTCGCGTGCGGCTCACGCTGATTCTGATCGTGATGATCGGACTCGCGGTGCTGGCCGCCGGATTATTCATGGGCAAGACCTACAGGGACAACCATCTGGAAGCTCTTCAGGACAACATGGTTCGGGAGATGAAAGTCATCCTGGACGGCATGGAATGGAAGCAGGGAAATCCGGATGAGCTGTTCGCGTACTACACGGAGGAAGCGAAGCATCTAAAATCCATCACGGATACCCGGGTTACGTTCGTCCGCGGCGACGGGGTCGTGCTTGGCGATTCCGATCACGATCCGGAGACGATGGATAATCATTTGACCCGGAAGGAAATCATTCAGGCGAAGAAGGACGGCATCGGCCGAACGACCCGCTACAGCGATACGATCAAGCAAAATCTGCTGTACGTCGCCATGCTCGTCAAGCCGTCCGATCCGAATTCGGACATCATTCGGCTGGCGCTCAGCCTGAAGAAGGCGGACGAGAGCGTGCAGCGGATCTGGGCGGCGCTTCTGATGGGACTGGTCGTTCTGTTCGCGGTCGCGGCGCTGATCAGTTATCGGGTTGCGCTCGGTTTGACGCGGCCGCTGGAGCAGATCACGCGGGTATCCAAACGGATCAAGAATCTCGATTATCGTGCCCGCGTCACCGTGAAGAGCAACGACGAGATCGGCGAGCTCGGATTGGCGATCAATGCGATGGCGGACAGCCTGCAGGAACAGATGACGCGCATACATCAGAACGAAAGCCAGCTGGCTTCCGTGCTCGACAATATGATCAACGGCGTCGTCATGATCGATGCCAAAGGAACGATCGTGCTGCTCAACCGGAGGGCCGAGGAAGTGCTCGGGTTCTCCGCGCGCGAGCTGGTCGGCCATCATTACGCCTCGGCGAAGCAGCAGTACGAGCTGTCGCAAATCATTCAGGAAGCCATGGAACGCAGGGAGCATCTGCGCGACGAGGTGACGTTCTATTTTCCGGAGGAGCGGCTGCTGGATCTCAATCTGGTGCCGATTATCGAGGATAATGACGAATTCGGCGGCGTGCTGCTCGTGCTGCAGGACGTGACGGCGATCCGCAGGCTGGAACGGATGCGCAGCGAGTTCGTCGCGAACGTCTCGCATGAATTGAAGACGCCGATTACGGCGGTCAAGGGCTTCGCCGAGACGCTGCTCGGCGGCGCGGTCGACGATCCGGAGACGGCCCGTTCGTTCCTGCAAATCATTTACGATGAAAGCGACCGCTTGAACCGCCTTATCGGCGATATCCTGGAACTGTCCAAGATCGAGTCGCGCAGAGTGCCGCTGCAGTTCTCGCCGATCGAGCTTTCCTCGTTCGTCGGCAAGACGATGGAGCTTATGAGCGCGGAAGCGGTTCGCAAGCAGATCCGCGTATCGGCGAAGGTGGAACCGGGACTCTACGTGGAAGCGGACGAAGACCGTTTGCGACAGATCGTCATGAATCTGCTGGGGAACGGCATCGCCTATACGTCGGAAGGCGGCAGCGTCTCGATCGTCGTGGAGCCCGTGCACGATCCGAACGGGGGGTTGGACGAGGAAGGCTTGGAGAATTACGAGCATATTCGCATTTATATTTCCGATACGGGTATGGGCATTCCTAAGAAGGATCTGCCGCGTATCTTCGAACGCTTCTACCGAGTCGACAAGGCGAGATCGCGAAGCTCCGGCGGGACAGGACTCGGTCTCTCCATCGTCAAGCATTTGGTGGAATTGCACAAAGGAACGATTACCGTTGAAAGCAAATTGGGCGTCGGGTCAACCTTCATGATCGAGCTTCCCGTTCTTCAGTAGCGGAGGCCGAACCAGCGGGGGCTGCCCTCGTCCAAGCTGATCCGGCGGGGGCTTACTCTTTGCCGGAAACAGTGCTATGATAGTGTAAAGAAACATGAAGACCATGCTGCATGAAAGCGGCGTGGCAGCCGGGGGGTCAACATGACGCAAAAAGTGTTGGTCATTGAGGACGAGCCGACATTGGCAAGACTGCTTTCGTACAACTTGTCGCAGGAAGGGTACGACACCACCGTGATCGATCACGGTGCGGAGGGTCTGCAGGTAGCGCTGCAGCGCTCGTTTGACCTTATCATTCTCGATATTATGCTGCCCGGTATGAATGGGTTTGAAATTTTGTCCCGTCTGCGGCAGAACGGCAACCGGACGCCCGTCATCGTACTGACGGCCCGCAATGCCGAAGAAGAAGTCGTGCAGGGGTTGAAACGCGGCGCCGACGATTACATGACGAAGCCGTTCGGCGTTGCCGAGCTGCTCGCTCGCGTATCGGCCGTGCTGCGCCGGACCGGCCAAGACGACGGCAAGCTGACGGAAACGACGGACAAGGTCATTACGGCCGGCGATCTCTCAATCTATCCGGAGCGCTACGAGGTTGTTCTGAACGGCGAGACGGTGCCCTTGCGGCCGAAGGAATTCGAAGTGCTGCTGTATCTCGTGCAGCGTCCGGGCATGGTTATCACCCGCGACGATCTCATGAACGTCGTGTGGGGCTTCGATTACATCGGCGGACAACGGACGGTCGACGTGCATGTCAGCTCGCTGCGTAAGAAGCTGGAGCTCGGACAGCAGTCCGTCGAGATCGAATCGATACGCGGCGTCGGCTACAAGCTCGTCATGCCCAAGAAGCTCGGATCATCGAACGGATGATTCGAGCTTTTTGTTTTGCTTGACGCATCGGCTGGAAGTGGTACATTTTTCTATGTACATAATTATGGAGGTGTTTTGGACATGATTACCTATGGATGGTGCAGAGGCATCGAGGACGCGGATTTACTGAAACGGCTGGGTTACGACTATATCGAATGCACGGTGGTCTCGCTGCAAGTGGAGAACGCCGATGCGCATCGTGAAGCGCTGTCAGCCTATTTGGAGAGTCCGCTGCCTGTAAGCGCATTCAGCGTAATGTTCCCCGGAGACCTGAGGCTGATCGGACCCGACAGGGATGCAGAGCGCACGAGAAGGTACATTCACGCCGCGGCGGAGGCGATGCACCGGATCGGAGCCCGGACCGTCGTGCTTGGAAGCGGACGTTCGCGGAACGTGCCGGATGGCTGGGAGCTTGCAAGAGGCGAGGAACAGATGCTGCATACGCTGGAGTGGATTGCGGAGGATTTCAAAGGCACGGGCCTGACGCTTGCCATCGAGCCGTTGAACAAGAAGGAATGCAACTTCATCAACAGCGTCGACGACGCCGTAGCGATCGCGAAGCAGATTAATCATCCCGCTATCCGCGTGCTGGCGGATTTCTATCACATGGACGAAGAAGGCGAAGCGCTGGACACCTTGACGAGAAATAAGGACTGGCTTGCGCACATCCATCTTGCGGACACGGGAAGATTGTCGCCGGGTACGGGGGCATATCCTTACGCGGAGTTTGCCGCCCAATTGAAGGCGGCAGGTTACGAGGGAATGATGTCGGCGGAATGCTCGGTCAGCGAGCCCGAGCAGGAGCTGGAGGCGAGTCTTGCTTTCATGAAGCGGACGTTCGGCTAGAACTTGCAGCCAATAAGGTGCGAGCCGGCAGGGACTAGAACCCCCCGCTGTGGGCCTGATCCTAAGCCCGGTTCCACTCCAGCATTTTCTTCTGGAATTGCTTCGGCGAGCAATCGTTGTATTTCTTGAACATTTTGTAGAAATGCGCCATGTTCGGCATGCCGATCCGGTCGCCGACCTCCGAGATGCTGAGATCCTTCGTGAGCAGAATCCGTTCCGCCCATTTGATTTTGCGGTAATTGACGTATTCGGTGAAGGACAGGCCGATCGCCTTTTTGAAAAATTTGACGAAGTAGTAGTAGCTCATATTGGCGAGCTTGGACACTTCCTCGACCTGAATGCGGTCGGTCAAATGCTCTTCCACGTAATCGATGACGCCTCGCAGTCGGGCGCGATCGAAGTCCTCGTGATCGGCCAGGACGCGCTTCTCGTCGTTGCGGATGAGGATCAGGAGCAGCTTCTTGATCAACATGCTGACGGCGAGCTCGTAGCCGTTCTGCTTGACCGTGACCTCTTCCAGGACGGACTGGATGCAAGCCGCCGCATCGGCGCGAGCCGTCTCGTTTTCTTGGAAAATATAGTTCGCGCGGCTAAGCGGGTTCTTGGTTTCCGAGAAGAACCGCATGTACGGCATGGAGCTTTGGTCGATAAAATGCTCCAGGTCGAATTGCAGCACGATGTAATTGAGCGGACTGCTCAGACTGCGGTCGCGATGCAGCTGCCTGGAGCCGATAAGGGCGATGTCGCCGCTTTGGAGCCGGACGACTTCATCCTCAATATTCACGTCAAGCTCGCCGTGCAGGACGAGCAGCAATTCGATCTCCCGATGATAATGCCAATTAATGAACAAGTCGTTGTTACGCAGGGACTGATTCACTTTGATTGACAATAGAGGGTTTTCATAAACGACCTTCTCATTGTAAAATTCCACGGGACCATCCCTTCGACAGCAAAATCACATAAAAGCAGGCCATGAAAAGGCCTATATTTTTCGGTGGGGCTTGCACTATACTAGTTCTAGTGTGTGTCTCACGGACAGCTTGGCATGCGGCTTTCAAAGATTCTTTGATTGCCTCGTCGAACTGACATGAATGCGCATACTACAAATTATATCATTTCCCGACTTATGGAGGTAGAAATTTAATGGCAAAGGCACGCGTAGGTATTATCGGCTGCGGCGGTATCGCGAACGGCAAACATCTTCCAAGCTTGTCCCAAGTAAAAGAAGCTGAAATCGTAGCATTCTGCGATATCATCGTCGAGAAAGCAGAGCAAGCGAAAGCGAAATACGGCACTGAAGAAGCGAAAGTATACGCTGACTATAAAGAACTTCTCCAAGACAAAACGATCGACGTGATCCACGTTTGTACGCCAAACGATTCTCACGCGGTTATTTCCATCGACGCCCTGGAAGCCGGCAAACACGTACTTTGCGAGAAGCCAATGGCTAAAACGGCCGCAGACGCTCGCAAAATGCTTGAAGTTGCGAAACGTACGGGCAAAAAACTCAGCATCGGCTACAACAACCGTTACCGTGCTGACAGCCGTTACCTGAAAGAAGTTTGCCAATCCGGCGAACTTGGCGAAATCTACTTCGCAAAAGCACATGCTATTCGTCGTCGTGCCGTTCCGACTTGGGGCGTATTCCTGGACGAAGAAAAACAAGGCGGCGGCCCGCTTATCGATATCGGCACGCATGCGCTTGACCTTGTCCTGTGGATGATGGACAACTACGAGCCGGCTGTCGTACTTGGCCGCGCGTACCACAAACTGTCCCAAACCGAGAATGCAGCAAACGCTTGGGGTCCTTGGGATCCAGCGAAATTCACGGTTGAAGATTCCGCGTTTGCCATGATCACGATGAAAAACGGCGCAACCGTTATCCTCGAATCCAGCTGGGCGCTGAACTCCCTTGAAGTCGACGAAGCTAAAGTATCCCTGAGCGGTACGAAAGCCGGCGCCGACATGAAAGACGGACTTCGCATCAACGGCGAGCAAAACAGCCGTCTGTACGTGAAAAACGTTGAGCTGAACAGCGGCGGCGTTGCCTTCTACGAAGGTGCTAGCGAAACTGCTGAAGTACTGGAAGCAGCTTGGTGGATCGATGCCGTATTGAACGACAAAGAAACGTTCGTGAAACCGGAGCAAGCGCTCGTCGTTTCCGAAATTCTTGAAGCGATCTACGAATCGTCCAGCACTGGCAAAGCGGTTTACTTCGAATAGGAAATCGCGGCATTGCCGCTCGAAAGCCCAAGGCGTTTGACGCCTTGGGCTTTTTTTGTCGTTTGGAAGGAAGAAGCGTAGCGAATCATGCATCTATCTACCAGCCACTCGTATTTAATGCTGGATGGAGTCAGAGGATCAACACTGCATACCGCAGCTATCAGCAGAGGCATCTAAGCGCAGGTTTCCTAACATCGGATAGCGCTTACTTAGACAGGATGACCGATTCGAGGCGATATGATTTGACGATATGTCTAATGAATCGCCCAAGGACGCGCGGTAACATGGAAGCATCACGTTAAATAGTCGGAAAATTAACTATATTCAATCTATTCATGTCAGGAAGCCTGACTCGCGAAGCGCATAATGGGAATTACATAGTCAAAGGAGAGATGCGGATGATCCAGGCGGCTGGAACCCCGGAAATCGAACTGGACAATATCGGCATGCGATATCTGTCGGACGCGTCCGAAGTGGTCGCGCTTCAAAGCGTCAGCCTGGCTATCGCAAAAGGAGAGTTCGTCTCCTTGCTCGGTCCATCGGGCTGCGGCAAGACGACGCTGCTCCGCTTAATGGCCGATCTGATTCAGCCGACAGCCGGCTCGCTCAAGGTTGCGGGCAAGACAGCCAAGGAGGCACGGTTAGCTCGGAAATACGGCATCGTATTCCAGCATCCGGCGTTGTACGACTGGCGCAAGGTGGAGCGCAACATAACGCTTCCTCTCGAGCTGACAGGGACCCCGAAGTCCGAACGGAGAAAGCGGGCCGGGGAACTGCTGGAGCTTGTCGGTCTGCAGGCGTTCGCCGACAAGTATCCGTGGCAGCTGAGCGGCGGCATGCAGCAGCGAGTCGCCATCGCCAGAGCGCTGGCGGTGGAGCCTGAGATTTTGCTGATGGATGAGCCCTTCTCGGCGCTGGATGAATTTTCGCGCGAACGGCTGAACGAAGAGCTGCTGTCGATTTGGAGCAAGGTCGGCAATACGATCGTGTTCGTCACGCACAGCATATCGGAATCGATCTTCCTCTCCGACCGGGTATTCGTCCTGTCCCCGCATCCCGGTAGGCTGTCCGCCGTCATCGAAATTCCGCTGCCCCGTCCCCGAACGAAGGCGATGCGGAACAGTCCGGCTTTCTTCGAGCTCGTCGCCAAAATCCGCGACAGCTTCGAGGGGCTTTAACATGGGAGCCGCGAAATGGATTCGGAGGGGAAGATGGCTGCCTGCCGCCACATGGCTGATCGGACTGCTCGTACTGTGGGAGGCGCTATCCTGGCTGCTTCTTCACATGGAGGTTTCGCTGGCGCAATCTAAGCTTCCGTACGTGCACAAGCTTGCCGGGACTTTCGGCGATTACGGCGGGACGCTGATGAAAGAAGGGAGCGCCACCTTCGCCGATGCGGGGCTCGGCTTCGCGCTGGGCGCCTTGGCCGGCGCATTGCTCGCCATCCTGATGAGCATGTCAAAATGGATCGAGCGGCTGGCATTCCCGTATGCGGTCGCCTCCCAAATGATACCGATCCTCGGGCTGGCTCCTATCCTGTACGGCATCGTCCGGGACGAGGAATGGGCGCGCATTCTGATCGCGGGCTACATTACGTTCTTCCCCGTGGCCATTAATATGCTCCGCGGGCTGCGAAGCGTGGAGCGTTCGGCGCTCGAGCTGCTGTATTCCTACGCCGCGCCGACATGGCAGATCTATTGGAAGCTGCGGCTTCCGGCTTCGCTGCCGGGCCTGTTCAGCGGCTTGAAAATCGCCGCCCCGCTCGCCGTGACAGGGGCGATTCTCGTCGAGCTGATGGGTGCGCGCCGCGGCATCGGCGTACTCATGCTCCGCAATTTATATTACGGACCGTCGCATGCCTACATGTTCTGGGCGACGGTGCTCGTCGGCGTATTGCTGGGCATCGCCAGCTACGGCCTCATCCAATTGGCCGAACGGCTGGCTGCGCCGTGGCAGCCGGAGTTCCGGCAAGGAGGAGGCGGCGAATGATGGAGAATGAGACGCCTGCTGCCGCGGCTAAAAGAAATCCCAATAAGACGCCTGCTATTGCGGCAAAACAGAATGACCTTCCGCTCGCCGTCAGCCCGGAAGGCGTATCGGGCATTCATCCGGCGCCTGTATCGGGTCGGCATGTCCGGCCAAAGCGCCATCACCGCGACAGCAGAAACACGCTTTTGCAGATCGGATTTCCATTGCTTGGCGGCCTGCTCTTCCTGGCGGCTTGGCAGCTGCAGCTCTTCCACCAGCTGTTCGGTCTCAAGCTGTACCAGCTCCCGATTCCGTCGGCGATCGGCGAAGCGATCCGCGAGAATGCGAGCCTGCTGTTGTCGTACACCCGATATACGTTAACGGAAGCCGTATGGGGCATGCTGATGGGCTCGGCCGCGGGGTTTCTGGTCGCCGTCGCCGCGGCAGCCGCACCGCGCTGGGGCGCCGGCGCGCTCATGCTCGTCTCCTCGCTCAACGCCGTCCCGATCGTCGCGCTGGCGCCGATCATGAATCTATGGTTCGGCGGCGGCATGGGCTCGCGGGCCGCCATCGTCGCCGCGGTCACGATGGCGGCGATGGCCATCAATGCGCACAAAGGCATGCGCATGGTCGATCCGCTCTCGGTTGACCTCATGCACGCCATGGCAGCAAGCAAAAGGCAGCAGTTCCTCAAGCTGCGCATTCCGAATGCGCTGCCTTACGTGTTCTCCGCGCTCAAAATCAACGCGACCGCCAGCATGATCGGCGCCATCGTGGGCGAGTTTTTCTTTTCCTCCCGCGGCATCGGCTACTTGCTGTCCAATTCCATCAAGGTTGCCAAAATGCCGCTCGGCTGGTCCTGCATCGTCGTTGCGGCCGTCGCCGGAATTCTCTTTTATGCCGTCATAGAAGGACTAGAGCGAGTATTCATGAAGTGGCATCCTTCCCAGCGAAGCTGAAGTTGTGACAACCGGCCGAAACGGAGCGCGTCGCCGCCCGCCGCCACGCCGATCGCATAAACCCGCACGGATCCAAGCCATACTGTGCACGGCCGCTTGTTACTTAGCCAAGGGAGAGATGATGGATGAGAGAGAAGAAACGGGTTAATCGCAGGACAAAGTCGATGGCCGTCGTGATGGCGGCAGCGCTTGCGCTGGTCGTCTCCGCATGCGGCAGCGGCAACAATGAGCCGACTGCCGGGCCGGCTGGCAGCTCGAATGCGAGCGCCGATCCGGTCAAGGTCAAGCTGCAGCTCAAGTGGGTGCCGCAAGCGCAGTTTGCCGGGTATTTCATGGCGATGGACAAAGGCTATTACAAGGATGAAGGGCTGGACGTGGAGATACTGCCCGGCGGACCGGATATCGTGCCGGAACAGCAGGTGGCGAACGGCGCAGCCGATATCGGCGTCGATTGGGTAGCCAGTCTGCTGGCGCATCAGGAGCAGGGGCTGCCGCTGGTCGAGATCTCGCAGGTGTTCCAGCGAAGCGGGCTTGTGCTCGTCTCCAAGAAAACCGCGGGCATCACCGGGCCGGCCGACATGAAGGGCAAGAAGATCGGCAACTGGATGGGCGGCAACGAGTTCGAGCTGCTCGCGCTGTTCGATAAGCTGAAGCTCGATCCGAACAAGGATATCGCGTTCACGAAGCAGGGCTTCACGATGGATCAATTTCTGACCGGCGAGATCGATGCGGCATCGGCCATGACGTACAACGAATATCAGGTCGTGCTGGAGCAGGGCATTCCCGCAACGGATCTGAATGTCATCGACATGAACGCGGAAGGCGTCGCGATGCTGGAGGACAATTTGTTCGCCAATAAAGACTGGCTGGCGAAGAACAAGGAGACGGCGGCCAAGTTCGTCCGGGCTTCGCTGAAAGGCTGGAAGGACGCGATCGCCGACCCGGCCGCAGCCGTCGACAGCGTCATGAAGCAGGTCGAGGACGGCAGCACCTCCAAGGACCATCAGCTGAAAATGATGGAGGAAGTCGCGAAGCTGATCCTCCCCGAAGGCTTCGACGAGGCGAAGTTGGGTTACATCGACGATGCGATGTTCAAGCAAACGGCGGATATCGCCTTGAAATTCGGCGTCATCAAGAAGGCAGCCGATCTGAAGCAGGCCTACACGAACGAAATCGTGGAGATGGCGATGAAATAGGGATGACCGGCATGAAGTCAGGATCGGAGGCGGTACGACGGGCGGACGCGAACAGCGGCGCCCGTCCATCCGTATCGGGAAAGGAGATGGCGCATGGACAGCGTGAGGATCGGTCTTATTCAATCGAAGCATGAGGTGGACGGCGGCGAGCCGGTGGAGCGCCACAAGTCGGAGGCGATCGAGAAGCACTTGCGGCTGCTTCGCGAGGCAAAGGCGAAGGGAGCGCAGATCGTATCGCTGCAGGAGGTGTTCTTCGGTCCGTACTTCTGCGCGGAACAGACGCCGAAGTGGTACGACGCCGCCGAAGAGGTGCCGAACGGCCCGACGACCCGGCTGTTTCAGGAAGCTGCGAGAGAGCTCGGCATCGTCATTATTCTTCCCGTCTACGAGCGGGAAGGCATCGCGACGTATTACAACACGGCGGCCGTCATCGATGCTGACGGAGCCTATCTCGGCAAATACCGGAAGCACCACATTCCGCATGTCGCCGCGGGAGGCGGAGGCTGCGGCTTCTGGGAAAAATATTATTTTAAGCCGGGCAATCTCGGTTATCCCGTATTCGATACTGCTTATGCCAAAGTAGGCGTATACATCTGTTATGACCGGCATTTTCCCGAGGGAGCGAGGGCGCTTGGGCTGAACGGGGCGGAGATTGTTTTTAATCCTTCGGCGACCGTATCGGGAACGAGCGAATATTTGTGGCGGTTGGAGCAGCCGGCCCATGCCGTCGCCAACGGCTACTATGTCGCGGCGATCAATCGCGTCGGTTATGAAGCGCCCTGGAATATGGGAGAGTTCTATGGGCAGTCGTATCTGGCTGATCCGCGCGGCAGCATCGCGGCGATCGGAAGCCGGGACCGCGAGGAAATCGTCGTTGGCGACATGAGCAAATCGCTCATCCGCGAGGTTCGCGAGAGCTGGCAGTTCTACCGCGACCGGCGTCCGGAGACCTATGACGGATTGATTCGGCCTTAACTCTTCATGGAGGTGGTGCGAGTGGCAGTATCGGAAGCATCGGATACCGCGGCCAGGCTGAAGAACTATATGGATGGGCAATGGGTCGATGCGAGCACGGACAGCTACGAAGAAGTGTTGAACCCGGCGACGGGAGAAGTGCTGGCTTACGTGCCCTTGTCGGGCAGGGAGCAGGTGGAGCTGGCTGTCCAAGCAGCGAACCGGGCGTTTCAGGCATGGAGGCAGGTGGCGGTCCCCCGGCGGGCGCGCTATCTGTTTCGCTACCAGCAGCTGCTGACGGAGAATTGGGAATCGCTTGCCGCCTTGATTACGAGGGAGAACGGCAAAAACTACGAGGAAGCGTACGGCGAGGTGCAGCGCGGAATCGAATGCGTGGAGTTCGCCGCAGGCGCCCCGACGCTGATGATGGGGACGCAGCTGCCGGACATCGCGACTGGCGTCGAGTCTGGTATGTATCGGTATCCGCTAGGCGTCATCGCGGGCATTACGCCGTTTAACTTTCCGATGATGGTGCCGTGCTGGATGTTTCCGCTGGCGGTCGCCTGCGGCAATACGTTCGTGCTGAAGCCGTCGGAGCGGACGCCGCTGCTCGCGAATCGGCTGGCGGAGCTGTTCGGCGAAGCAGGGTTTCCGCCGGGCGTCCTGAACGTCGTTCACGGCGGCCGGGATGTCGTAGGAGCCATGATCGAGCATCGAGACGTGAAGGCGATTTCTTTCGTCGGCTCGCAGCCGGTGGCGGAGCATGTCTACAAGTCGGGAACTGCAGCCGGTAAACGAGTCCAAGCGCTTGCGGGCGCGAAAAATCATTCCATCGTCATGCCGGATGCGGATATGGAGAACGCGGTGCGGAATATCGTGTCCGCCGCTTTCGGCTCCGCCGGGGAGCGCTGCATGGCATGCGCGGTCGTGGTCGCGGTCGGCGACGTCGGCGACCGGCTGGTGGAGCAGCTTGCGGAAGCGCTGGACGGGATGACGGTCGGCAACGGGATGGAGCAGCATTTTCTCGGGCCGATGATTCGGCAGAGCAACAAGGACAAGGCGCTGCATTATATCGATATCGGCCTGTTGGAGGATGCGGCGCTCGTACGGGATGGCCGCTCGCATCCGCTGTCGGAGGGCGATGGCTTCTTCCTCGGCCCGACGCTGTTCGACGGCGTGAAGCCTGGCATGCGAATATGGCAGGACGAGATTTTCGCGCCGGTGCTGTCGGTCGTGCGGGCGAAGGATCTGACGGAAGCGATCGAGATTGCCAACCGGTCGGAGTTCGCGAACGGGGCGTGCATTTATACGGACAGCGCCAAGGCGATTCGACAATTCCGCGAGGAAATCGATGCGGGGATGCTCGGCGTTAATCTCGGGGTTCCGGCGCCGATGGCGTTCTTCCCTTTCTCCGGGTATAAGAAGTCGTTCTACGGCGATCTGCATGCGAACGGGCGGGACGGCGTGGAGTTCTACACGCGGAAGAAAATGGTGACGGCCCGCTATTGACGGGCCTGTCGGAGTAGGAGAATCAGAGAGACCGCAAGGCTGAACGACTCGTAAAGGAGCTGATCGTTTGCTAGACTTCACGCCGGAACGCAGCGACCTGCTGGATAAAGACAGGCAGTATCTATGGCACAGCATGATGCCTTATAACGCGGCCAGTCCGCCGATGATCGTCACGGAAGGCGTCGGATCGTGGATTTCGGATATCGACGGCAACCGTTATATGGACGCGATGTCTGGGCTGTGGTGCGTCAATGCCGGCTACGGCCGGAAGGAACTGGCGGAGGCGGCCTATGAACAGCTGCTCGCGCTGCCCTATTATCCGCTCTCCCAAAGCCACGTGCCGGGCATTCGGCTGGCGGAGAAGCTGAGCGAATGGCTGGAAGACGAATATGTCGTCTTCTTCTCGAACAGCGGCTCCGAAGCGAATGAGGCCGCCTTCAAGATCGCGCGGCAGTATCATCAGCAGAACGGCGAACCGGGCAGGCACAAGGTCGTCTCGAGGTACCGCGCGTACCACGGCGGTTCCGCGGGCGCGCTGTCGGCGACGGGGCAAGCGCAGCGGAAGCTCAAGTACGAGCCGCTCGGCGGCGGATTCCTGCATGTGCGGCCGCCGGACAGCTACCGCCGCCCGGACGGCATGACGGAGGAGCAGTTCAATCTGCTGTGCGCCCAGGATATCGAAGATGCGATCATATGGGAGGCTGCGGAATCGGTTGCTGCCGTCATCATGGAGCCCGTCATTACGGGCGGCGGGATTCTCGTGCCGCAGCAGCGTTACTTGGATCGCGTGCAGGAAATCTGCGCCCGTCACGGCGTGCTCTTGATTATCGACGAAGTGATCTGCGGCTTCGGACGATCGGGACGCAAATTCGGCCATCACAACTTCGGGCTGAAGCCGGACATCGTCACGATGGCCAAAGGGCTGACCAGCGGCTATCTTCCGCTGTCGGCAACAGCCGTGCGCAAGTCGATCTACGAGCGGTTCGGAAGTCAGGGCGATTACGGGCATTTCCGCCATGTGAACACGTTCGGCGGCAATCCGGCGGCATGCGCGCTGGCACTGAAGAACCTGGAGATTATCGAGCGCGAAGGGCTGGTGGAGCGAGCCCGCATCCTCGGCGAATGGCTGCATACCGAGATGCGCAGCCTGCTCGCGCATCCCCTCGTCGGCGATATCCGCAGCTTCGGCTTCCTGCTCGGCATCGAGTTGGTCGCGGATAAGGCGACGAAGCAGCCGGCATCGGCGGAGACGGTGAAAGGCATTATCGGGCAGTGCAAAAGCCGCGGCTTGATTATCGGGCGCAACGGCGACACCGTCGCAGGCTTCAACAATGTGCTTACCTTCTGCCCGCCGTTGTCTTCGACGGACGAGGATCTCATGTTCATCTGCGACACGTTCAAGGAAGTGATGAACAATCAGCTGAAAGGAACGCCCGTGGCGTAACTGCGCGAGAACGGCGGGGCCGTTGATCGGATGGAAAGCTGCTGGTTCGGACTTCCTGTAATTGCGCCAATCAGGCATTCGCTGACGGTATAGCATGAGTTCAGTCCGTAAGCGTACACGCCCGGCCAAGCGGCCAAGTTCATTCCGCCTCCTGCGGATCGAACTGCTCGGGATGGAGCAGCTGATAGGCGCGAAGCGCGACCTGCGCGGCGATGCGATTCTCGGGCGACATGAAGTCGGGGCCGAGCAGCTCCGCCATTTTTTCCAGCCGGTAGTAGAGGGACTGCCGTACGATGAACAGCTTCTGAGCGGCGATCTGTTTGGAGCCGTCGTGATCCAGATAAACCTTCAGCGTGCGCAGCAGCTCGCTGCCCTTGGACTTGTCATGGTCGATCAACGGACCGAGATAATTGCGGATGAAGGTTTGCAGCGTGCTTCCGTCGTTCAGGCCGAGCAGCAGTTGGAACACCCCGAGCTCGTCGTAGAAGAGAATCGGCTTCCGAAAGCAAGCTTGGAGCGATAAGGCGTGGCGCGCTTCTTGAAAACCGGCAAAAGCATCCTTCAGCCGCGAATGCGACTGGCTGACGCCGATCGTCAGCTGCAGATCTTCGAGACGCTCATCGGTGCGGATGTCGTCCAACGACAGCAGCGCCTGCTGCAGCCTCGTTTTCATGGGAAGCTTGGACTTGAGATCGAGCAGGATCGCCGCAAGCCGGTTGTTCTTCCACGTCAGCAGCGGGCGGAAGCTGTGCTTCTCGAAGGCAAAACGCAGTACGGTCGACAGATGCAGCCAGACGGATTCCCAGCTGTATTCGTTGCGCTCGGAGAGCGCGCCAGCGGGATCGGAGATTTCCACGAGACAGACGCGGAAGGGAAGCTCGTTGAACAGCTTGAAATCAGGGCCGACGAGCGCTTGAATCCGTTCCTCCTCCAGCCGGCCGTTCATCAGCTCTTCGACCCAGCGATTCTCGGAGAACAGCTTGCGCTCTTCGATGTACCGCGTTCGAAGCAGCTCCTGCGCGATAGCCAGGGCAGCGGATTCCAGCAGCAAATGATCGAATTCCTGCGGCTTGCGCCGGCAAATCATGAGCAGATGCGCCCAGGTTTGGTCCGATGCGCCGATCGGCTTGACGAGCAGCGGAACGCCGTCCAGGCTTCGGAATGCAGGGGCGTCGCTCGGCTTGACGGCCGCAAGCGCGTCCCAGAACGGTTCGTCCAACGGAAAAGGCGTATCGTGAAGCTCCGACGGCATGGCCGGATAGTAGGCGAGCTTTCCCTGCCCGGAACGATAGATGATCGGATTGTGCGTGCTGCGCTGCAGGAGCTTTAGGACGTTTGGGGTTCCCTGGGCGTGAAGCGCAAGCCGGTAAAATTCGCGCGAGAGACTTTCGAGCTCTCGAAGCGCTTGATGGTGGCGGTTAATGATCAAGGAGTGAAGGTCTTGCGTGATGTCGACGAACCGAACGGTGCGGGGGAAGATGATGAGCGGAAAATCGGACCGATCGGCCAACTCGAGAAGCGTCTGCGGCACGTCTTCGAAGTAAGCGCCCATCTCGATGCAGAGGCAGGACGCATGCTGGGCGATCAAATTGTCCATGAACGCCATCGGAGAGAAATCGGGCATTGCGAAGCTGATGCCCGTCGTGAGAATCATTTCGTCGCCGTGGATCAGGTTCTCCAGGCTGGGGCTCTCGAGAATATGCACCCAGCGGATCGGCCGGGCAATCCCGTTGTGGCCGGCAAGCAGCCTGGCATCCCGGAAGAGCGGACGCTGCAGCGCTTCCCGGACCGTAAGCGTAAGCTCCGTGTCCATGGCTTTCCTCCGTTCTAAGCGAATATCGGCAGATAAGACGCAGCGTGAAGAATGGGCGGAAGAATCTCATGTCAGATAACCTAACTTCATTATGACGGCAACGGCTTGGAAGTACAAGCAAGCGCGGGAAATACACACGGGAGGCGAGAGCTATGCAGCAGCATGAGTTGACGATAAACCCGCAGCGGCTGGCGCAGCGGATCGCGCAGCTTGCCGCAATCGGTAAAATCAGCGAGACGGGCGTTTGCCGGCTGGCGTTGTCGCCGGAGGATCAGGAAGCGGTCTTGCTTGTTAAAGGCTGGATGGAGCAAGCGGGCATGACGGCGCGCATCGACGCTTTCGGCAACCTGATCGGCCGAATCGAGGGCGAGGATCACGGCGCGCCGGCGTTAATGATCGGTTCCCACATCGATACGCAGCCGTACGCCGGCCGCTTCGACGGCATCATCGGCGTGCTCGGCGCCATCGAGGTGGTTCAAACCTTCGCCGAGCGAGGTATCGTGCCGGCTGTGCCCATGGAGGTGGCCGCGTTCTGCGACGAGGAGGGCTGCAGGTTTAATAAAGGCTTGTTCGGCTCCCGAGGCTTGATCGGCCGGCTGGAGGAAGGCGAACTGGAGCGGGCCGACAAGAACGGCGTGACGCGAAGAGAGGCATTGTTGGCGTTCGGGGGCGATCCGGAGCGGTTCGCGGAATCGCAATATCCGCCGGGGCGAATCGGGGCTTTCCTGGAGCTGCACATCGAGCAGGGGCCGGTGCTGGAATCGCTGGGGCGACCGGTCGGCATCGTAACGGGGATCTCCGGCCCGTTATGGTGGACGGTCGACCTGCACGGGTTCGCCGGACATGCCGGCTCCGTGCCGATGCCGATGCGCAGGGATGCCTTGGCAGGGGCGGCGCGCATCATCGTCGGCCTGCAGGAACTGGCGTCCGGCGATCCCGGTGCGCCGACGGTGGGGACGGTCGGTTCGCTGCGCGTCTTTCCCGATTCGCGGAACATCATTCCGGAGCACGTGCAGTTCACGGTCGACCTCCGCGATATCGATCTGGCGCGCAGGGATGCGCTCGAAGCGAAGCTCCGTGGGCTTATTGCCTCGGCGGCGGAGGCGAACGGACTCACGACGGAAATACGGGAGGATACGAACAGTGAGCCCCGCTATTGCGCCGATTCGATTGTCGAGACGATCCGCGGAGCGGCGAAGGAAATGTCCTTGGAAGTGCCCGAGCTAATGAGCGGGCCGTTCCACGATGCGCTCGCGATGTCCTATTATTGCGATTACGGGATGATTTTCGTTCGCTGCAAGGAAGGTATCAGCCACAATCCGAAGGAGTACTCGAGCCCGGAAGATATTGCGCTCGGGACGGAGCTGCTGTACCGGACGGCTCTCAAGCTGTGCGGCGCATCATCATTATCGCTCAAGGCGGGAGGAGGATTGCAGGATGGACCATGAACGAACGTTGACCAGGCTGACGCGCGAGGCTTTTGCGGCGAACTTCGCCGAGACGGAGCAAGGCTTAACCCGGCGGGCTGCCATGGAAGAGTCCAACCGCTGCCTGTATTGTTACGATGCCCCGTGCATCAAGGCGTGTCCGACCGGCATTAACGTGCCGTCCTTTATCAAACGGATCGCGACGGACAACTTGAAAGGGGCGGCAACGGCGATCATGGACGCGAATCCCATGGGCGCCAGCTGCTCGCGCGTCTGTCCGACGGAGGAATTGTGCGAAGGCGCCTGCGTATTGAACGATGCTTCCGAGCCGATCCGGATCGGGCTGCTGCAGCGCTATGCGACGGATTGGGCGATCAACAGCGGTGCTTCGCTGTTCAAGGCCGGTGCTCCGAACGGCAGGAGGGCGGCCGTCATCGGCGGCGGTCCTGCCGGTCTGTCGGCGGCCCGGGAGCTGGCAAGGGCGGGCTTCGCGGTGACGGTCTTCGAAGCGAAGCCGCTCGCCGGCGGGCTCGATACGTACGGCATCGTCTCGTTCCGGCTGCCGCAGAACGTATCGCTCTGGGAGGTCGAGCAGGTGAGGAAGCTCGGCGTCGACATCCGCACAGGTGTCAGGGTCGGCACCGATATCACCGCCTCGGAGCTGATCGAGCAGTATGATGCCGTCGTGCTGGCCGTTGGCATGGGCCAAGTCCCGAACCTCGGCATCGAGGGAGAAGCGCTCGACGGCGTATACGATGCGATTCGATTCGTGGAGGCGACGAAGTCGGAAGTACTGCCGCTGCCGCTGAAGGGCGCTCGGGTGGCGGTGATCGGAGCCGGCA
Organism: Paenibacillus sp. J31P316; assembly: GCF_056269105.1. NCBI lineage: Bacteria > Bacillati > Bacillota > Bacilli > Caryophanales > Paenibacillaceae > Paenibacillus > Paenibacillus sp. J31P316. The sequence continues at coordinate 49,866 of NZ_JBWDNI010000023.1, forward strand.
ATACGGCAATCGATGCGGCGACATGCTCGGTGCGGCTCGGTGCCGACAACGTGAAGATGGTGTACCGGCGAACGAAGGAGGAAATGACGGCGTACGCGTTCGAATACGAGTTCGCCAAGCAGGATGGCGTGGAGTTCAGCTGGCTGACCGCTCCGGTGCGAATCGTGGGCGACGCCGCCGGCAAGGTCACGCACCTGGAATGCGTCCGCATGGCGCTGACCGGCGATATTGGAAAGGACGGCCGGGCGTTGACGATGCCTGTCGAGGGCTCGGAGTTCCTGCTGCCTGTCGACGCCGTCATTCTCGCGATCGGGCAGTCCCGCCGCCTCGAGCTGATCGAGCAGCTCGGCATCCGGCACGAGCGCGGCGTCGTCATCGTTGACGAGGAGACGCGGCAGACGTCGCATCCGTTGATCTATGCGGCGGGCGACGTGGCGTTCGGAGCCGGCCAGGGCGAAGCGATGGTCGTATCGGCGGCGGAGCAGGGGAAACGGGCGGCGTATGCGATCGAACGGCATTTTGCCTCGATGGAGCGTTCGGCGGCGATCTGACGGGAACATTCTAAAGTCGAGAGGAGGCTGTACGATATGGCAGATTTGCGCATCAATCTCGCGGGAATCTCGGCGCCGAATCCGTTCTGGCTGGCATCCGCGCCGCCGACGAATACCGGCTACCAGGTGCAGCGCGCATTCGAGGCCGGCTGGGGCGGCGCGGTGTGGAAGACGCTGGGCGATCCCATCATCAATACATCGTCCCGGTTCGCCGCCGTGCACTTCAATGGGCAGCGGGTCGCGGGTTTCAATAACATCGAGCTCATCACAGACCGGCCGCTCGAAGTGAATTTGAAGGAAATTTACGAGACGAAGAAGCGGTTCCCGAATCATGCGCTCGTCGTCTCCCTGATGGTGGAGCCGAAGCGGGAGAAATGGCATGAGATCGTGAAGCGGGTCGAGGCGGTCGGCGTCGACGGGCTGGAGCTGAATTTCGGCTGCCCGCACGGCATGGCGGAGCGGGGGATGGGCTCGGCTTCGGGCCAGCAGCCCGATCTGGTCGAGAAGCAGACGATGTGGGCGAAGGAAGCCGCGCAGACGCCCGTCATCGTGAAGCTGACGCCGAATATCACGGATATCACGGTCGTTGCGCGCCATGCCGTCATGGGCGGAGCGGACGCGATCAGCCTCATCAATACGATCAACAGCCTGGCCGGCGTGGATATCCATTCGTGGAACACGATTCCCCATGTCGGCGGCAAAGGCGCCCACGGCGGCTATTGCGGGCCGGCCGTCAAGCCGATCGCGCTTAGCATGGTCGCGGAATGCGCGAAGGACCGGGCGGTCGGCGTTCCGATCTCCGGTATCGGCGGCATATCCTCCTGGCAGGATGCGGTTGAGTTTATGCTAATGGGTGCGTCAGGCGTGCAGATCTGCACGGCGGCGATGCATCACGGATTTCGCATCGTGGAAGAGATGATCGACGGTCTGAATCATTACCTCGATGATAAGGGCATCGCGTCCGTCATGGAATTGACAGGCCAGGCGGTCAGCCGGTATTCGACCTGGGGCGAGCTGGATCTGAACTATCAGGTCGTCGCCCGCATTAACGACGAGACATGCATCAAGTGCAACAAATGCCATATTGCCTGCGAGGATACGTCCCATCAATGCATCGACATGCTCACGGACGAGGGCGGCAGGCGGTATCTGAAGGTTCGCGAGGAGGATTGCGTCGGCTGCAACCTGTGCTCCATCGTCTGCCCGGTCGACGGCGCGATCGATATGGTCGAAGTCGGCAGCGGGCAAGCGGCGATGTCGTGGAACGACATGCAGCAGGCCATCGTTCGGACGAACGCGGACGACGACGCGGCAGCGACTACCGAGAAGGAGGCAGTGTAACCGATGCGCAAATTGATCAAGAACGGAACGATCGTTACGGCGGCGGACACGTATTTCGGCGATATTTTGATCGATGACGGCATTATTGCGATGATCGGCGTGGATCTGGATGCGGAGGGAGCGGAGATCGTGGATGCTTCGGGCTGCTTCGTGTTCCCGGGCGGCGTCGATCCGCATACGCATTTGGATATGCCTTTCGGCGGCACGGTAACCGTCGACGATTTTGAGTCCGGCACGATCGCGGCAGCGTTCGGCGGAACGACGACGATCATCGACTTCTGCCTGACCACCAAGGGGAAGCCGCTTGCCGAAGCGGTGCAGACATGGCATGCCAAGTCGACGGACAAAGCGGTCATCGATTACGGTTTTCACCTGATGGTATCCGAGGTGACGGACGAGGTATTGTTCGAGCTTCCCCGCATCATCGAGGAGGAAGGCATTACGTCCTTGAAGGTGTTCATGGCGTACAAAAACGTGCTGCAAGCGGATGACGGCACGCTGTATCGGACGCTGCAGGTCGCGAAGGAACAGGGCGCGCTCGTCATGGTGCATGCCGAGAACGGCGACGTGATCGATTACCTCGTCCGCGAAGCGCTGGAGGCGGGCAATACCGAGCCGATCTATCATGCGCTGACGCGGCCGCCGCAATTGGAGGGCGAGGCGACGGGACGCGCGGCGGGGCTTACGGAGCTGGCTGATTCGCAGCTGTACGTGGTGCACGTCACCTGCGCCGATGCGGTGGAAAAGATCGCCGAAGCCCGCAGGCGAGGACTGCGCGTCTATGGCGAGACGTGCCCACAGTACCTCGTGCTGGATCAGACCTATCTGGAGAAGCCGGATTTTGAAGGGGCGAAGTATGTCTGGTCGCCGCCGCTGCGCGATAAGCGGAACCAGGCGGTGCTGTGGGACGCGCTGTGGAACGGCCAGCTGCAGGCGATCGGCTCGGATCAATGCTCGTTTAATTTCAAAGGGCAGAAGGAGCTCGGCATCGCGGATTTCTCGAAGATCCCGAACGGCGGTCCGACGATCGAGGACCGATTCAGCCTGCTCTACTCGGAGGGCGTTCATAAAGGAAGGCTGTCCATCAACAAATTCGTCGATATTATCGCGACGGCGAGCGCGAAGCTGTTCGGCCTGTTCCCGCAGAAAGGAACGATCGCTATCGGGAGCGACGCGGATATCGTCATCTTCGATCCGACGATCGAACGGACGCTGTCAGCGGAGACGCATCATATGAAGGTGGATTACAACGCGTTCGAAGGCATGCAGGTGTTCGGCGAACCGGTATCGGTGCTCGTCCGCGGCGAATTCGTCATTCGCGACCGTGCTTTCGTAGGCAAGCCGGGCTCGGGCCAATACATGCACCGCAAGAGGTTTGGAGAAACCGACAAGCCGGCCGTCAAGAAGCTGCCGATCGGAGGCTCGTTCTGATGTCGGCTTATGCGGAGTTCGTGAGCGAGAAGCAGGCGGTCGAGCGGCTGTTGGGGGACGGGTACGTCATTGCCGGCGTGACGGAGGGCTTGGACGGCATGGCGGTTCGGTTCAAGAAGCCGCCTTCCGGCGAGGAGTCCGGCGGTTCGGAGGTCGTGCGGATACGGAACGCGGATGCGCGGAAGTATGTGGGGGCGTTGTTGTTTGCGGGGCAGAAGGAGACGTACGGAGCCGGGAACGCCTGATGCGAGCGAAAATTGGTAGAGGTAAGGTTGGTAAGGTTGCAGCGCTGAGTTAAGATGGTAGGGAAGAGTAACGATGACGAGGGTCATCGTGTCAGATTACAGAGCAACCCGCGTTACTTCAAATTCGCGGGTTTCGTTATGTGTTTCGTGGGAACGATAAAGGCTTTTCTAAGGTACCGAATGTGAATAAATGCAAATATGCAGCTAATTCGCCTCAATGGGCCCTGAGATGAACAAATAAGTGTAAATCTACATTTATTTCGGCCAGAAACGGCTGCTTACATCAATTGATCTTGAATTAACTGCATTTTTGCACCTATTTCTAGTCAAACCGCTGCCACTGCTGAAAATAGTTGCATTTATGCAGCTATCTCCCGTAAGTTCCATTATTCGTTGGCTGATCGTTGTTCTGGAAATTGGTTGAGTTTCTTGTCCAGCGGAGCCAACGCTCCTTGTAAATTCCAACCCCATAAGCTATAGTGAAACTAATTTAATAGACTACGGGTGCTGGATCGAGTCCGGCTGAGATAGGGAACGCATTTCCCTGACCGTTAATCTGAACCAGGTAATGCTGGCGTAGAGAACGTATCGAATTCAAACCATTCGTATATTCTCGAATGGTTTTTTTCTATTGTTCATGCCCGCTGCCTTAGCGAAGGAGAACAAAGGATGGACGATTTCATGGCGAGTTTGCAGCATCAAGCGGAGGAGAGACAGGAGGAATTGTTCGCTCTTCTGGCGGAGCTGATCGCGTACCCGACCGTCAGCCCGCCGGCGCGAAATACGCTGGACGCCCAGCGATTTCTAGAGAAACAGCTCCAAGCGAGCGGATTTGAAACGGAGCTGTGGGAGGTGTACCCCGGCGATCCGAACGTGACGGCGGTGAAGCGCGGAACGCAAGGCGATAAGTATCGAAGCCTGCTGCTGAACGGCCATATGGACGTCGCCGAAGTCGGGGATACGAGCGAGTGGATCAGCGATCCGTTCAAGCTTGCTTTGAAGGATGGCCGGGCTTATGGCAGAGGTACGGCGGATATGAAAGGCGGGCTTGCCGCTATGCTCTTCGCGGTGAAGCTGCTCGAAGAAGCTGGCGTCGCGCTGAAGGGGGATCTGCTCTTCCACTCGGTCATCGGCGAAGAAGCCGGCGAAGCTGGAACTCGGGCTTGCATGGAGCGGGGGCACAAGGCGGACCTCGCCGTGGTCGCGGATACGAGCGGGCTGGCCATTCAGGGGCAAGGCGGCGTGATCACCGGCTGGGTAACGGTGCAAAGCCCGGTAACTTATCATGACGGCATGCGTTCGCGGATGATTCACGCGGGCGGCGGCGTTCACGGCGCAAGCGCGATCGAGAAGATGACCAAGTTGATCAACGGGCTTCAAGAGCTGGAGCGTCATTGGGCGGTGACCAAATCGTATCCGGGCTTCCCGGCAGGCTCGAATACGATCAATCCCGCGGTCATCGAAGGCGGCCGTCATGCGGCGTTCGTAGCGGACCGATGCGCCTTGTGGATCACGGTGCACTTCTATCCGGACGAGGATTATGAGACGGTGGCCGCCGAGATCGAGGCGCATCTGCTCGGGGTTGCCCAGGGCGATCCGTGGCTGAGGAACCATCCCCCGACCTTCCGCTGGGGAGGCCGTTCGATGATCGAGGAGCGGGGGGAAATCTTCCCGTCTCTGGAGCTGGATCCAGAGGGCGAAGGGCTGCAGGCATTGGCCGACATTCACAGGCAAGTGCGGGGCGCTGCCCCTGCCGTAAACATGAGTCCGTCCGTTACGGATGCGGGCTGGATCGGACGGGCAGGCATTCCGACGCTGATCTATGGTCCTGGCGAGCTCGCCAATGCCCATTCCGTGGATGAGAGCGCGGATTTGAGAGAGCTGGTAGACTACGCCAAAATCATGCTGGCCTTCATCGCGGATTGGTGCAACCGAATAAAGCCGGAGGCGGAGCATGGCGAATCCTCAGCCACAGCCGTACCAGCAACAACAGCCGCAGACGCAGCCACTGCCGCGGTAGCAGCAGCAGCAGCAGCAACCGCTGCCCCAGCAGAGAATCCTAGCGTGAAAGTGGGTGAAACGCCGTGAGTCGTTTTAGCGATAGATTATACCGTTCCTCGCAAGAGATATGGACCAAGAGCCATAACCATCCGTTCTTGACGGAGCTAAGGGAAGGGACGCTGGATCCCGAACGTTTCATCTACTATCTCAAACAGGATTATGTCTATCTGATCGATTACGCCAAGATGTTCGCCATCGGCAGCATGAAGGCGAGGGACCTGGATACGATGGGCAAATTCGCCGAGCTGCTTCATTCGACGCTGAATGTGGAGATGGAGCTTCATCGGCAGTATACGGCTCGCTTCGGCATCTCGCGCGAGGAGCTGGAGCAGACGCGTCCTGCTCCGACCACGGTGGCGTACACCAAGTACGTGCTGGATACCGCGTCGCAAGGCCCGCTGTCTGAAACGGTTGCCGCACTGCTCCCATGCATGTGGAGTTACAGGGATATCGGGGCCGCGTACATGAAGGTTCCGGGCGCGCTGGACCATCCGCTCTACAGGGAATGGATCCTGATGTACGGTTCGGAGGAATTCGGGGCGCTGACCGACTGGTGTATCGGACTGATGGATCGGCTGGCGGAAGGGCTGCCGGAGCAGGAGCTTGCGCAGCTGGAGGAACGCTTCCTCGTCGCATCCCGGCTTGAATATATGTTCTGGGATATGGCATATCGGCTAGAGGAGTGGCCGGTATGAGCATACCTAGGGTCGATGCATTGAAATCCGAATCGCTAACGACCGAATCTGCTAGAGCCGAGTCTCCTAAAACCGAATCGCTAACGACCGAATCTGCTAGAACCGAATCTCCTAAAACCGAATCGCCAACGACCGAACATCCACAGCCCACGACTCCGCAGATTCAAGAACAGCCGGTCGTGCTAGCGGTTCACGGACTCGGTTTCGCTTTTGCCGACGAGCCTCCCTTGTTCCAAGAGTTGGACTTCAGCCTAAGGCAAGGCGAGTTCGTCAGCGTTCTGGCGGCCAGCGGAATCGGCAAGACCACGCTGTTTCGCCTGTTATCCGGACTGCTGATTCCCCAGGCCGGAACGATTGCCGTCGGAGCAGCGGGAGACGCGCCGGCGACGGCAAGCAAGCTCGGCAAGATTGGCTACATGCCCCAAAAGGATTGCCTCATGCCATGGCGAACCGTGCTGGACAATGCTGCGCTGGGGCTGGAGCTGGGAGGAACGACGAAGCGGGAAGCGCGCCGCCAGGTGCTGGAGCTGCTGCCTAGCCTAGGGCTTGACGGAACGGCGCACAAGTACCCGCACGAGCTGTCCGGCGGCATGCGCCAACGCGTATCGTTCCTGCGCTCCCTCTTGGGAGGCGGGGAGATCTTCCTGCTCGACGAGCCGTTCAGCGCCTTGGACGCGATGACCCGCGTCGGCATGCAGGAATGGCTGCTGCAGGTATGGGAGCGGCATCGCAAAACCGTGCTGTTCATCACCCACGACGTCGACGAAGCGCTGTTCTTGTCCGATCGCGTGCTGGTGGCAGCGCAATCGCCGATTACGACGCTTAGCAAATTGGTCGTCAATCTGCCTCGTCCCCGCAGCTATGAACACGCGATGGATCAAGCGTTCATTGATCTGAAGCGGCAGCTGCTCGGTCTGATCGGACGCGGTGCCCGCGGCTCATCGGAAGAAGCGGGGAGAGTGTCATGAGCAAACGCAAACGACGCGTCAAACTTACGGCGTATGTGCCCGTGCTTCTATTCGTCCTGCTGCTCGCCGCCGCGTGGGAAGCGGGCACAAGCCTATTCAATATTCCGCATTACATCATTCCGAAGCTGTCGGATGTGCTGGTCTCGATGCGGGACAACTGGCGGCTGCTCGGCAAGCATTTTGCCATCACCTTGGGTGAGGCTGTGCTCGGCCTCGGGATTTCCGCCGTATTCGGCGTATTGGCCGCCGTATGGATCGAAAGCTCGGGCTTGGCGAAGAAGACGATTTATCCGCTTATTGTCACGTCTCAGACGATTCCGATCATCGCGTTATCGCCCATCATGGTCATGTGGTTCGGCTATGAGATATGGAGCAAGGTTGCCGTCGTCATCTTGTTCACGTTCTTCCCGATTGCCGTGAACACGGCAGACGGGTTCCGTTCAGCGGATCCCGATATCGGAGAACTGATGCAGACGATGGGCGCCGGACGATTCGATCGTTTCCGCAAGTGGAAGATTCCGTCGGCGCTGCCGGGCTTCTTCACCGGGCTCAAGATGGCCGCGGCGATCAGCGTCGGAGGCGCGACGCTGGGGGAATGGCTCGGCGGAGAAAACGGCTTGGGCATGTACACGAAGCGGGCGTCCAATATGCTGCGGGGCGAGGCGGTTTTCTCCGGGGTGCTGTTGTTGTCGGCCATGGGCATTCTATTGTTCATGGCGGCGCTCGTGCTGGAGAAAATAAGTCTTGCCCATCGTAGAAGCAAGGATGGATGATCGTATCGTTTATAATGAGGGGGAACTGTAATCGTGCGTCAATGGAGAAATACGGCTTGGTTGTCTATGATTCTACTTCTTACGGTCCTCGCCGTTGCTGGCTGCGGATCCGACAGCTCCGATAAGCAGTCGGATGCCGCGGAAACCGAGCTGACGGTGCTGCTGGACTGGTATCCGAACGCGGTGCATACGTTCTTGTATGCGGCCGAGGAGCAGGGCTATTTCAAGGAAGCGGGCTTGAAGGTGAAGCTGCAGACGCCCGCGGATACGAACGATGCGCTTAAGCTGGTCGCGACCGGCAAAGCCGATCTCGCGCTTAGCTATCAAATGCAGGTTGCGATTTCGCGAGCCGAGGACATTCCGATCGTATCCGTCGGCGCGATCGTTCGCCATCCGCTCAATCAATTGCTCGTGCTGGAGTCGCAAGCGATTCACGGCCCGAAGGATTTGATCGGCAAGAAAATCGGTTACCCGTCGATTCCGCTCGATGAAGCCATCGTCAATACGATGGTAAAATCGGACGGCGGAGATCCGTCGAAGCTCGATTATGTCGACGTCGGCTGGGATCTGATCCCGGCGATGTCCACCAAGAAAGTGGACGCGATCATCGGGGGCTACGTGAACCATGAGAAGCTGTTATTGGAGAAGGAAGGCGAGAAGCTGATTGCGCTCGACCCTTCCAAGTACGGCGTCCCGGATTACTACGAGCTCGTTCTGACGGCCAGCGAGGACGGGCTGAAGAACAACAGCGCCGCAATCAAGAAATTTATGGAAGCAGCCGCCAAAGGACAAGCTTATACGGCGAGCCATCCGGACGAAGCCTTGAAGCTTTTATTGGATCAACAAAATAAAGAGTTTCCGCTGGACGCCGATATCGAGAAACAAAGCTTGGTGATCCTCCTTCCTCTGATGGATGCGGGGACGGAGCCTTTCGGCAGCCAATCCGAGCAATCCTGGCGCTCCATTATCGATTGGCTTAAGGAACAGGGTCAATTGACGAAGGACGTCGATCCGGCGGAAGCATTCCGTAATTTATAAGGCGAAAGGGAGTCTGACGCGTGGACGAACGATATTCCAGGCAAATGCTGTTTGCGCCCATCGGGGAAGCCGGGCAGGAGAAGCTGGGCAGCAGCGCGGTATGCATCGTGGGCATGGGCGCATTGGGCACCGTGCTGGCCAATCACATGGTAAGAGCCGGCGTAGGCTTGGTGCGTCTGGTAGACCGGGATTACGTGGAACGAAGCAATTTGCAGCGGCAGATGTTATATGACGAAGAGGATGTGCGGGGCGGTTATCCGAAGGCCATCGCGGCGGAGAAGAAGCTCCGGAAGATTAATTCGGATGTCCGGCTCGAGGCGATCGTGGCGGATGTCACCGCGCATAATATCGAATCGCTGCTCTTGGGCATGGATCTCGTGCTGGATGGCACGGATAATTTTCAAACGAGATTCCTGTTGAACGATGCCTGCTTCCGCATGGGCATTCCGTTTACGTACGGGGGAGCGGTCAGCTCGCGCGGCATGAGCGCGATTCTGGTTCCGGGCCGGACGCCTTGCCTGCGCTGCTTCATTCAATCCTCGGATGCCGGCGGGCAAACCTGCGATACGATCGGCGTGATCGCGCCCGTCGTCGATATCGTGGCTTCCTATCAGGCGGTAGAAGCGCTGAAGTATCTGGTCGGCGCCTATGACAACCGGAGAAACAGCCTGGTTACGTTCGACGTGTGGCATAACCACTATTATGAAATGAAGCTCGGAGCGCCGACGAAGGATTGCCCTTGCTGTCAGTTAAAGCAATATCCTGCCTTGGATACGTTGGCGCAGGACAGCGCGATCTCCCTATGCGGACGGGAAACGGTGCAAATCGCCGGCAGCGGGCCGCTGGATCTGGAGGTTTGGCGGGAGCGGCTGGAGCCTGCGGTCGCGAAGGTGACGGTTAATGCGTACTTGCTGCGGGCAGAGCTGCCGGATGGCGAGAAGCTTGTCTTGTTCCCCGATGGCCGCGTGTTCGTACAGGGGACGGATGACTTAGTTCGGGCCAAAACCTTATATGCACGTTATATCGGATCTTAATGGGAGGGATAGGAACATGAAGGAGTTCCGTTTATATGCAATTACGGGAGAGAATTTCCATCCGAACCGGGAATTGATCGAGGTCATGGAGGAAGCGATTCACGGCGGCGTGGACATCATTCAGCTGCGGGATAAGACGAGCGGCCGGGAAGACCTGCTGCGCAAAGCAAGCGCGCTTCGGGAATTAACGCGCAAGCATGGCGTCACCTTCATCGTCAACGATTACATCGATATCGCGATGGAAGTCGATGCGGACGGGATTCATTTGGGGCAAGGCGATCTATCCTTGTCGGAAGCCAGGAAAATCGTCGGCGATAAAATCATTGGCATTTCCACGCATGCGCTGGAAGAAGCTCTGCTGGCAGAGCAGCAAGGCGCGGACTATATCGGCGTCGGTCCCGTGTACCGAACGGCCACCAAGGCGGATGTCGTCGATCCGGTCGGCGTATCGTACGTGCGCGAGGTGGCGCAAAACATCAAGATTCCGTTCGTAGCGATCGGCGGAATCAAGCTGTCCAACGTGGATGAAGTGATCGAAGCGGGCGCGACGCGAATCTGCGCGGTCAGCGAAATTGTAGGCAGCAGCGACGTAAGAGGAACCTGCGAAGCGTTCCTGAACAAGCTGAATAAATAGGGGTGAACGCATGGAATTAGTGGAGCTGGTCATTAATGGATTAAAGCAGGAGCTCGACGTGCATACGATTCAAGATGTCGTCGACCACTATGGATTGACCGGGAAGCCGATCGTCGTCGAGGCGGACGGCGTCGTGCTTCAGGCGGAGCAGTGGGGAGAACAAGCGGTTCATCCCCGAATGCGGATCGAGCTCGTGCATTTTGTCGGAGGAGGTTGAGGAAGATGGCAGACGGCTTACGCATCGGCAATATTGAATTGTCTTCCCGTTTTTTTATCGGCACCGGACTGTTTCCTAATCCATACGTTCAGATGGAAGCGATCAAAGCGTCGGGCGCACAGGTGCTGACCTTTGCCATTCGGCGAATTAACTTGGAATCCGCGGAGGATGATTCGATCCTGCAGCATGTGCAGCACGGACAGTATACGTACCTTCCGAACACGTCCGGCGCGAGGACGGCCGACGAAGCGGTGCGAATCGCCCGGCTGGCGCGCGCTTCCGGCTTGAGCGATTGGATCAAGGTCGAGATCAGCGCGAATGAACGCACGCTGCTGCCGGATCCGATCGAAACCTTGAAGGCTACGGAAATTTTGGTGAAGGAAGGGTTTACGGTCCTTCCTTATACATCGGATGACCCGATTCTATGCAAACATCTGGAAGAGGCCGGAGCAGCGGCGGTCATGCCGGGAGCGGCGCCGATCGGTACGGGGCTCGGCATTCTCAATCCGTATAACCTCGGGCTGATCGTCGAAGAAGCGCAGGTGCCGATTATCGTGGATGCCGGACTCGGTTCGGTGAGCGATGTCGCCCAAGCGATGGAGCTCGGCGTATCCGGCGTCTTGATGAATACCCCCGTAGCCAAAGCAAGGGACCCGATCGGGATGGCGCAAGCGATGCGAATGGGCATTGAAGCGGGGCGGCTTGCTTATCTGTCCGGACGGATCGATAAGAAGCGTTATGCGTCGGCAAGCAGCGGGCTGGATGCGTTCAAGCTGAAGTAGCTTGCTGGATCGGAATCCTGCAGCATTGCTTTTGAAGAGACGCCATTACTGAGGAAAGATGGTCTGCAGATGATAGAAAGCGTAGTAATCATGGGCGGGGGCGTCATCGGATTATCCTGCGCCTTCGAATTGCGTAGACGGGGGCATCATGTCACGGTGCTGGAGCTCACGCGCTGCGGAGGGCAGGCTTCCGGCGCGGCGGCCGGCATGCTGGCGCCCTATTCGGAGAACGTGGAGGGACCCGATGCGTTTTTTCGATTTTGTCTCGAAAGCCTGCGCCTCTATCCGGATTGGCAGATAGACGTGAAACGGGCTTCGGGCCGAACATTCGAATATACGAATTCGGGCAGTCTCTATATTGCTTACCATGAGGCGGATTTGCTTGCGCTGGAAGGCCGGCTCCTCTGGCAGCGAGCGTATGGGTCCTCCGGCAGCATCATGGAAGGCGATGCTTTATTCCGGCTGGAGCCGTATCTGTCTAGGAACGTACGGGCAGCGCTGCATACGCCGGAAGAGAGCCATCTCTATGCGCCGCATTACGTAGCCGCGCTTGAACAGGCCTGCCGGTTGATGGGCGTAGAGATTCACGAGAACTTGGAGAAGCTGTCCGTTATCGAGTGGAAGAGCGAGCTGGCTGTTCAAGCGGCGGATGGGCGCTTGTTCGGCGCGGACCGGCTGCTGGTGTGTTCCGGCGCATGGGCGCAGGAGCTCTCGGCGACGTTCGGCATCCGCATTCCCGTGTACCCGATACGCGGACAGATATGCGCGTACGAGGTGGAAGAGAAGCCTGTTCAACATATGGTATTTAGCAATCAGGGGTATCTGGTGGGCAAAGAAAACGGCTCGCTGGTGTGCGGCGCTTCGGAGGACGTGGCCGGCTTCGATACGTCGGTTACGGAGAAAGGCATCGAGCGGCTGCGCAACTGGAACAAAAACGCGTTCCCGTTCCTTGCGGACAAGACGCCGTTTCATCGCTGGGCGGGTTTGCGGCCTGCTACCCAGGACGGTTTTCCGCTGATCGGAGCGCTCGGCCACGCTAACCGCGTCGTATTCGCGGCAGGGCATTATCGCAACGGCATACTGCTCAGTCCGGCTACCGCCATGCTTGCAGCCGATTGCTTGGAAGGAAAGCCGGCGGCTGAATTTGCCCAAGCGTTCTCGCCGGAAAGGTTCGGCAGGTGAGACATCAAGCAGAAACAGGCCCATGCAACGATGCATGGGCCTGTTTCATTTCTGCCTCTATAAGGTACGTCTTCAAGCCTCGACTTCAGGCGGCGGCTTCTAGTTCCCTCCGTGGGCTTGTTCGCCTTAAGATGAAGAACGCGACAAGCACGATGGCCAGGCATGCCCAATAAACGTCGCGATAACCTGCGTACTGGGCAATGAGGCTGCCCCCTAGATTCCCCACCAGCCTTCCGATAATAGACGCGTTGTAATAAATCGTCGTGGATAATCCGGGTGAATTCGGCAGCAGCTCGGAGAAATAGCTCAGCCCGTTGCCCATGACAATAGCGACGAACGCTGCCTGCAGAAGCTGTGCGGCAATCAGCTGCCAGGGAGCGGTAGACACGCTTAACGTCACGTTGTAAACGACGGCGATCAAGCAGGCGCCGATCATCAAGGTTCGGTTCGATCGTTTTCGGCCGAACGCACCCAGCACGACCATGATGGGAATTTCCAAACCGGCGCAAATGCTGACGACCAAGCCGACATCCGTATGCGTGCCTTGCAGCTCGTTCACCATAAACAACGGCGTGACGATTCCGTTGATGGCATTGACCGCGAATAGAAAGATGAAGGCAATCAACGGGTACCAGATCTGTTTTCGGTTGGGAGAAGACGCAGCGGATACCGGACGCTTCTTCCGAACGGCGCTTCTGGCAGGCAGGAAGAAGAACACCAGCGTTGCGATCGTCATGAAGATGGCTGCAGTCCCGAGGAAGAGCCCCTTATAGCCAACGGCTCCCAAAATAACGGTTCCGATCAAAGGGCCGACGAGGAAACCGAGAGATACGAGCGAACGCAAGGTTGACATCGCGAACGTCTTGTCGTCGGAGCTGCTTTCATTGGCGGATTCCTGGGCGTAGGCAAAAATTTGCGGCATGGCCGAAGCCCCTAAACCGCTGAAGAAACTAACGATAATTAGCAGCGCGTAGAAGTTATCAAACACCAAATACGACGAATAGCCAAGCGCGGATGAAACCGTGGCGATCATAATCACCATTTTCCGGTCCAGCCTGCGATCCGAATGTTTGCCGATGAATGAGTTCGCCGCGACGCCGCTCAGTGAACCTACGGCCGTGAATGCGCCGAAAGCCCCCGCGCTCATGCCCAATTCCTCGGTACAATATAGCGCTAAGTACGGCAGCGTAATCGATATCCCCGTGCCGACGAGCAGAACGCATAGGACGAATAACCGATATCCCTTGATTGCGAATAGATGGTTTAGTCGCGTGTACAACGTAAGCCTCCTCCAAGAAATGATGCTCCCTATTATGCATCAGATCCTCGCGAGACCGTTATCCCATTCATCCCGAATGATTGCCTAATCCTCGCACTATGCTTTCAGGCGCTTGATATCTTGTCTCGGCGGAGAGCCGTACATGCGGGAATACTCGCGGCTGAATTGCGAAGGGCTCTCGTAACCTACCCGGAATGCCACGTCAGCGGCATCTGCGGACTCGGTTAATAATAAGCGGCGGGCTTCCTGGAGCCTCAGTTGTTTTTGGTATTGAATCGGGCTCATGGCCGTTACTTCTTTGAAATGCCGGTGCAGCGAAGAAACGCTCATATTCGCGATGTCGGCAAGCTCTTCGATCCGAAACGAACGATCGTAATGATGCACGAGTTGTTCGATGACCGCTCTGATATGATGCGTCGAGCTTCCTTCCATGACCAGCTGCTCCAGTATCATCCCGTTCCTGCCTTGCAGCACCCGATAAAGAATTTCTTTGGTAAACAGCGGCGCAAGCACCGGAATATCTTGAGGCTGGTCCAGCAAACGAGCGAGCCGCATGACCGAATCCAATAAGGAAGTCTCGATTTGGCTGACATACATGGCCCGTTTTGGATTTTCTCTCGACTGGGAGCGAGCTTCCGTATTCCGCAGCACTTCTACGATTTGACCCGGCGTAAACTCAAGCTTGAAGCCCAAATAAGGCAGCTCGGAAGTGGCTTCGGTCACTTGGGACGTTACCGGCAAAAGCACGGAAGCCACGAGGTAATCGGCAGGACTGTATTTGTAGCGCTCCTGAGCCAGCCACACTTCCTTCGCCCCTTGAACGACCATGCAGAAGGAGGGCTTATAGACGCCATGCTTGGGCGCGGCCGCTTGCGATTGACGCATGAAATACAACGATGGAACGGCGGTCGGATGAACGCCGTCCTGCTCTGCATAGCGCGCGATGAGTTTGGCGAGTTCCTTTTGTTGATTCAATATGAGCTCGGACATGCAATCCCCCTCGTTTTTTTGCTGTCGTTTCGTCATTCTCCGTCGTTCGATTATAGCCCATTTTCGCTTGTTTCATAAGTGGCTGCGAGAGGATTAGGCAAGCATTTGATACGAATGAGCTAACGCTTGTTCGAGCAACGGGTGCATACTAAGGATGTGAATCAGGCTGCGGAATAGAATAATGATCGGGAGGGTTCCATATGCACAACGTAATCTTGAACAATGGCGTGGAGATGCCGATACTCGGATTCGGCGTCTATCAAATCAGGGATCACGACGAATGCGAGCAAAGCGTGTACGACGCGATTATGGCGGGCTATCGGCTGATCGATACGGCCGCTTCTTATCTGAATGAAGAAGCCGTCGGCCGAGCCATCAAACGGAGCGGCGTGCCAAGAGAGGAACTATTTATTACGACGAAGCTTTGGGTCCAGGATACCGGATATGAGCAAACGAAGCTGGCGTTTGATAAATCATTGGCACGTTTGCAATTGGATTATTTGGATTTGTACTTGATCCATCAGCCGTTCGGCGATATCTATGGCTCATGGCGCGCGATGGAGGAATTGAATCGGGAAGGCAAGGTTCGGGCCATCGGCGTCAGCAACTTCCAGATGGATCGCCTGATCGACTTGATCCTTCATCATGAGGTCGTTCCTGCCGTCAACCAGGTGGAGACGCACCCGTTTAACCAGCAGATCGAAAGCGCGGCATTCATGAAAGAACACAACGTGCAGATTCAATCCTGGGCGCCTTTCGCGGAAGGCAGAAATGATTTGTTCCAGCATGAATTATTGGTATCCATCGCTCAAAAATATAATAAATCCGTTGCGCAGGTGGTATTGCGATGGTTAACGCAAAGAGATGTCGTCGTCATTCCGAAGTCCGTTCGGAAAGATCGAATCGCCGAAAACTTCGACAGCCTGGATTTTGAGCTCAGCCAGGAGGATATGTCGTCGATCGCCACGTTAGACACGAAGCAAAGCCTGTTCTTCTCGCATAACGATCCGGAGATGGTCCAATGGATCAGCAACCGCAAGCTTGAAATCTAATAAACAAGGAGCAGATGCGCTTAGGCCATCTGCTCCTATTTCGTTTGCCGGCGAACCGTCTAGTCGCCGTTATTCCGCGCGTTCTCGTAGCCGGCGATGCCGGAGGAGCCTTCGTCCGAAATTTCGGCCAGCGATTTGACCTCGCCGTGCGGCTTCTGATTCTGTTTGCGGCCTTTCCACGCGTTCTCGCGGCGGTTCTTGGATGATGTCATCGTAGTGAGGCTCCTTTGCTTGGCATGCTAGTGTCCGTTTGCCGCAGCGAGAGGGCTGCGGCAAACGGCGCGTCTATAGCGTGCGCGGAAAAGGCGGTTCTTATAACGGCTGACCCGGCTTCGGCTTGCGTGCGCCCCACCAGAACAAGAAGCCGACGCAAAGCAGGACGACGAGGAACGGCGCGACAAAGATGAGAAATTTCTCGATCATGGACAACAACCTCCGTTTTGATTTCTTGCCAAACGTTATTGGGTTCCCGACAGCTATTTGGCGCGCTTGCCCTGTACGTATTTCGTATCGAACAAGAACAGCCGCATAAGCAGGTACAGCGATGGAATGAGCAGCAGCAGCCCGAGAATGAAGACCGCGATGAGCGCAAGGGCCATCGGCTCGCTCGTGAAGTTGTCGTGTATCGTCAGGTACGGATACAGCACGTACGGCATGTGGCCCGCGCCATAGCCGAAGAAGGCGAAGCCGAACTGCAGCATGACGAAGACGAAGGCGACCCCGAGGCGTTTGCGCGTCCATAAGAGGTAGATCGCCACAAGGAAGCAGGCAAACGACAGAACGAACATCCAGGCGTAATGCTTCATTTGATCGAAATGGACCGGGTTATGCCCGCGGATCGCGAAGAATACGAGCAGACTGCACAGAATCGTCGGTCCGCTCCAGGCGAGCGCGTATTTGCGGACCACCTCGAAGGCGCCGCGGTCATTGGCCCGATCGGCGTAGTAGCTGAGGAACATCGCCGATATATACAGCACGCTCACGAGCGCGAGCAGGACGACCGTCCAGGAATACGTCGAGCTGAACAGTTTGCCGTACAGGAAGGTCACGCCGCCGCTAGGGCTGACCTCGATATAGCCGCCCTCCGAGATCGTCATGACCGTGGACAACGAAGCGGGAATGAGCAGGCCGCTTGCGCCGTAGAGCAGCATGTAGAAGCGGTTGTTCTTGTTCGTGCCGTACGTGTTGAAGGCGTAATACGAGCCGCGAATCGCCAGCAGGACGATCGCGACGCTGCCCGGGACGAGCAGGGCGGTGCCGTAATAGTAGGCCGTGTCGGGGAAGAAGCCGACGATGCCGACGAAGAAGAAGACGAGAAACACGTTCGTGACTTCCCATACGGGCGATAGATAGCGTTCGATGATATTGTTAATCAAATGCCGCTGGCCGGTAACCGCGCTGTAATAGCTGAAGAAGCCTGCGCCGAAATCAATCGAAGCGACGATCAAGTAGCCGAATAAGAAAATCCAGAGCACGGTAATGCCGAGCACTTCATAACTCATTGCTCGTCGCCTCCTTTGAAGCCCTTAGCCTCGATCTCATCTTCGGCTCGATTGCTGCGGAACATGCGGATCAGCACCGTAACGGCCGATACGCCGAGTACGATGTAGAGCAGAACGAATACGATGAGCATCGTATCCACGTGATCCGATGTCGTGGCGCCTTCCGACGTCCGCATAATGCCGCGGAGCAGCCAAGGTTGGCGGCCTACTTCCGAGAAGATCCAGCCGTGCTCGATCGTCATCATGGCCAGCGGGGCGGCAAGGATAATGCCGCGCAGCATCCATTTGTTGCTGAAGGCGGCGCTGCGTTTGCGGTACAGGAGCAGCATGAAGGCGCCGGCGATGATGACCATCATCGCGACGAAGCCCATTTTCAAATCGAACAGATAGTGGATATAGAGCGGCGGATGTTCATCCTCCGGAATGTCGTTCAGGCCGGTTACTTCCGCATTCGGCAGGCCGTGGGCGAGAATACTAAGCGCGAACGGGATTTTGAAGCCGTATTTGATCTCGTTGTCGTCCGTTAAGATTCCGCCGAGCACGAGAGGCGCCTGCTTCGACGTATCGAAATGCCATTCCATCGCCGCGAGCTTCTCCGGCTGGTACTTGGCCAGATATTTACCCGACAAGTCGCCGATTACGGCGCTTGCGATAATGAAGACGAAGGCGGACATCATGGTCAGCTTCAGCGCCTTCTTATAGTAGACGTGGTTGCGGCCTTTCAAGAGCGACCAGGCGGCAATTGCCGCGAGCACGAACGCGCAGGTTAAGTAGGCCGTTACGAGCACATGCGATACTTTCGTCGGCATGGCCGGACTCAGCATGGCGCCGAACGGGGAGATATCGACGATTTTGCCGTCCTTTACGGTCACGCCTGCAGGCGAATTCATGAATGCGTTGACGATCGTAATGAAGCAGGCCGAAGCCGAGGAACCGAGAACGACCGGAATCAGGAGCAGCAGATGCGTCGTCTTCTTCTTGAAGCGTTCCCATGTATAGAGATAAATGCCGAGAAAAATGGCCTCGAAGAAGAAAGCGAACGTCTCCATGAAGAGCGGCAGGGCGATCGACTGGCCCGCTACCCGCATGAAGGTCGGCCACAGCAGGCTGAGCTGCAGGCCGATGGCCGTGCCCGTCACGACGCCGACGGCGACCGTGATGACGAACCCGCGCGCCCAACGGCGCGCCATGAGCAGATAATGATCGTCGTTTCGTTTGATGCCGATCCATTCGGCAAGCGCGATCATGAGTGGCACGCCGACGCCGATCGTGGCGAATATAATATGAAACGCGAGCGTGACTCCCGTAAGAATCCGGCTGTACATGACCGGATCGTAACCGCTTAGCAGCATCTTGATCCCTCCCAAAGCTTGGTATAGTATTGGACGTTTCCGGGCGCCTTACTCATCATTCGAACAGATAGCGGGACAAGGATAACAGCATGATCACTGCGACGACGATACATAGAACGATGAGTCGTTTCTCTTGCTTGGCGACACGGCCGGGGCTGATATCCTTCCCGGAACGAGGTTCACGGGCCATAGGGAATCCCTTCTTTCTGCATGGAATGCGGTGTGCTCGGCAACGGACGAATCGATGCGATACAAGCGGTTCGAAGCGGTTAGGCTCGTTGTCCATACCTTACGTTCACCGTTATATCGTTATTATAAACGACCGTTGTGATTTATTTCACAATATTTATGACGAGAGATTGAACTTTTGTGATATATTTCACAATCCTTACGTGAGCGTTAGGTTTTGGGGAGGGAACGATGATTTTTTACAACCTTCATTCATGTGATGATGAAGAGAAATAAAGTTTGTTAATGGAAAATAAAGATTGGGCAAAACTGGGTTCGATTCACCAGTCTCCGACCTCAGCCAGAATTGTTGCAGCAATTCTGGTGCCAATGCCGTGGTATCGATTGGATCAATTCATACTCAGGTAATTCTGCAGCTACGGCATCTATACGACTGTTCGAGTTTGGCTAGAGGACAATAGTTCAATCACGATATGCGGCAGCCGGTCAAAAGATCAACTGCCGTTTCCATTGAAGCAACGGGCAGTTTAGCGCAGCTTAGGAATAATACAAACGTCAACATCTCTGCCATTAAACATCAACATAAAATACACTCGACGTTACTCGAGAGTCATAGAACGCTAAGGAGTGTTCGGATCATAAACTACAGAGTAAATAAAAATCTGATTGGATATATGTATTTCTATTTGATTTTTCCCGTCCTTTAAAGGAACAAAGCATTTCCAGTTTTCATCACCGAAATCGGTGTCTTTCGCTACTTCTCCATTAACATAAACCGTTACTTTATCTTCACGCCAGTTATCCCATGTGAATGTTAATACATTGCCTTTACTTGCAGCATAAAATGTTATATTCTCTACCAACAACTTAGGAATAAAAAACTTTCCTGAGGTAGAATCTATTTCGGTTGGACTCAATAAAGGAATTGGGAACGTTTGAGGTTCTTCTGGTGTCGTTGGAGTTGTTTGTACAGCAGACGCTCCAGAACCCCCTGATGGCTGACTGCTTGCCCCCCAAGTGCCATCTGGTTGAAGCAACTGGGTTTCCCCGGTAAACCGATTTATTCTTATAGGAGTTCTTTGGTCATAGTTTACATATTGATAGAGGCCATAATTGAAAAACAAAAAGAGAGCAATTAATAATACTACACTCGTAAAGAACGCGTACTTCATCTTTATCTCTCCTCATGTTTTTATTCATCATAACAAATCATTTACTGAGACTACTCATTTTCCCATTAATTATTATAAGACCTTTGGAAGCTTCGTTTCACTAACGGGAGACTATAGTTGAATGAAGACACAACGGCAGCCGGCAATTTGGTCGGCTGCCGTTGCTCATTGAAGTAACGGGCAGGATTGTATTGACGAGAGCTCATCTAAAGATGTAATATTTAACCAATAGGTTAATGCGCTGATGGAACACAAGTAAATCATTTTTCGCCACACAGGGAGAGGTTCCTTGATTGAAAGAACCTTTGGAGAAATCGTTTGAAACGCCAGTTCCGGAGTGTGGTTAATATCCACCGGTAGGACCCGTTACAGTCCAAACGAGTTGGTTGTGAATGTTACAACAACATGGGTGGTACCGCGATTATAATCGTCCCAGAGCAGATGCTCTGGGGCGTTTTTTATTTTGGGAGGAGTCTATATGTTATTAGAAAAAGTTTTAAAAAGAATTGTAATACAAAGTGAATATAAGGATTTTGTCGATAAGTATATAGATAATTTACTTATCGAATTTAAAGGTAAGATTCATAGCATTTATATGTGTGGCTCGATTCCAAAAGGAACTGCTAAACCTTTTAAGTCAGATGCAGACTTTACTATTGTATGTGTAAATCCCAATGATATTGATTACGAAAGATTGTCAAATATTAAAGACAGGCTGTTGGAAGAATATCCATTACTAACTAAGATTGATACGATAATTTGCTCGATTGACGATGTATTAAGCAAACCAAATGAGTGGGGTTTTTGGATTAAGATAATTTGTGTTTGCATATATGGTCATGACGTTGGTGAAAAAGTACCACCGATAATTATTTCTCCAGAGTTCATTTTAGACTTAAATACAGAGACCAAGGAGGAAGTAGATCGTGTACGTAGTTCACTTTCTAATGCTAGTGATAACACAATGAAAATTAGATATATTAAAGGTTACTCTAAGAGATTAATTCGTGCATTATACTCTTTAATTTTAGAAGATACAGGTGTATGGCAAGATGACATTATTAAGATGAAGAATGCCATATTAAACTATTGTAAGATTGACTCCGCTTTAGTTGATTATCTCTATGCTTGTTACTTGGATAGTAATAATGTACTTGTTGAAGAGTTTCTGGGAATTGCAGATGAAGTATATAGCTATTTTGAGAACGCGTTAAATGCAATGGCTTCTTCAAGAACTTCCTTCGACTAACTCCATATTGACGCTTCGGGTCACTCTAAGAAGCTAGTGACCACATCCAGCCCCCTAAGCCAGTAGGGACGTCACTGCATTAGGTGTTCGGCAAGCCTCAAACTATAAGCAGCGAATCTAATTAAAACATAAGACTATTGAGCTAACGGGAGACGATAGTTCAAAGAATCTTGGAGCAGTTTACCGGTGGCAACTGCTCCATTTTTCATTAAGCTAAAGGGCAGATTAACGCAACAAATCCATTGTTATTTACGCATAGGATATACTTGGAAAATTTGAGGGTTTATAAAACGGAGTTGGAGGACATATGACGAAATTCAATAAAGATCTTTCATTTGATGAAAAAATGAAGATTGTACAAAAAGAAGTAAACGAGGAAAAGGAATATATTAACAACCTTTCCTTTGATCCAAAGCCTGTTATTGAGATTGTAAAAAGATATATCGATCTATGGGATCCCGTCCAGCTGTTAGCAATGGAATGCCCAGAGGACGAATATGAATCGGAAATTAGAACAATATCGATATATATTACTAAACATATGGACGACTTAGATGTAATAAAACTTGAAAGACAAATCATAGAGGTATTTGAGAATACTTTTGAAGAGGTGATTGTTCAAGACCATAGATCGATTGATACAGCAACTCGAATGCTTACTGCCATAAGAGATCTCACTAAATAGAGCGAACAGCAGCCAGTGGACGACTATCGTTAAGCTAACAGTAAGAACGATAGCACAATGCTGAAGGGCTGCCACGCGGCAGCCCTTCGCTACGCTAACGGGCAGAGCTTAGACTTTTATGAAGAAAAGAGGTTTTTAATGGTATTATATGTAATTGTGGGTTGTAAAATAAATGGATTATTTGAAAATGGGGGATTCAAAATATGGAACGTAAAATTCAACTAATGGAAACCTACGTATATATCGACCTTGGGAACTCAACTTTTTTAAAATTAAATAAAGGGTTGAAAATTCCATACTCTTCAATCAAGGGAATAACAACAGGTGGACCGATACCAAATGCTTTTAAACTATATGGCGCTTTATTAGGAGGAATGAGAAGTGGGTTATTTAGATCAAATGGTGGTTATCAACTGCACTTTTTTGAAAATGAGCTTGAAACTCTTCATTTAGATTTGAATAGCTTTCAAGTTGGTAAGTTCAAAATATCAAAGTTGATCATTGGAGTTGAAAATCCTGAAGAAATAAGTAAAAATATTTCCGAAAGAGTGAAGTGATAATTTGTTGATGAACTGTTCTTTGAACTAACGGGGAACGATAGTTCAACGATTCATTGAGCATTTGCCGGTGGCAGCTGCTCCATTTGTCATTAAGCTAAAGGGCAGTTTAGCTCATTTTTCGGAATGGATTGACCTAGACAGATATATTGAGCCTATTGCAGGAAAAAGAGATGTTTGGAATAATATGTAAATACATACTATCCAATCATTGTGCGAGGGGTGTGCTTATGAAAGGGGATATGATCATTCAGCCTAATTACCTTGGAAAATTAGAAAATTACAGTTTTGCAGGTATCGATTCTACGCATGTCGGTGCGATAAAGTCGGTTGCTGACTACTATCAAATTCCGTTAAGTACTTCATGGATTTATGGCATGACAGGTCTTGCTTTCCTGCATGTACTTGGTGACAACCTGGTTGAACCGAATGGCGGGCCGCCTGAGCCTGATGTTTTCCGATTGGCTCGCAATCTTGGGATAGAAATTTCGGGTTACCACGTTACTGCTGAGGGTGACGAGTTTGAGCGATTGCAGGCCGAGGCATGGGAGAAAGCAAAACTTGCTATTAACGCCAAGCAACCCGTGTTTGCCAAAAATATAGATCAACCTAATCAAATTACGGTTATTCATGGATATGATGAAGTTGGATATTATACATACTCTTGGCATACAGGGCATCAGCATAGCGAGGAAGTAATCCCTTGGAACTTATTAGGATCCAGTTATTGTCGTTGTATTAATTGTATAAATAGTCGCACGGCATCTCAGGTGGTTCATACGAGTGGGTTAATATCTCTGCATTGGGCAGCTAAGGCTCAATCCAGGGATGATCGTGAGTCTCTTAAAGAGGCGCTCGAATTCGTCATCCGATTAAACGAAATGGGAAGCTATCAATGTGGTGGTAAAACGTATCTCGTTGGGTCAAAAGCCTATGGGCGTTGGATCGATGCGATAGAAGGAAATGAGCTGGACAAGTATTTCTTTAGTCTGTTTATTGAAATCTTAAGAGAGGCGAGGCAGCATGTTATTATTTTTTTAAATGAAATTAAAGATAGAATTCAAGGACTAAATCTTAAGTTGGTCGATGAACTCATGGATACTTATAGGAAAGTTTCATCTAGATATGAAGTGTTGAAGGAGACTTATTCTTATACTGAACCACCTGGTCAAGAGCTGAAAGATCGCGAACAATGCAAAGCGATGCTCCAAGAGATTTCGATTCTTGAGGATAGAGCATTTCCGATTATTAAAGAAATTTATAAGAGCTTATAAAAATCACATCGGGTCGACGCTGTCGCCCCTTGATCCGCCATATGGATTCTGGGTTAAGCTCCCTCGAAATGATTCAGTTTCCTCACTCAGACTCATGAATTCGCAGGATTTCACCCTTTGATGATGTTGAAAGAAGAAGATATGCTGGAGCTTGCTGCTCGGATGAGG
>NZ_JBWDNI010000022.1:0-81328 GCF_056269105.1 Paenibacillus sp. J31P316
AACAACCATCGTCCGCAAAGAAAATTAAAAAAACTGTCTCCGGCACAATACCGGAGACAGTTTTTTGGGTAGGGCTTTTTCTAACTGTCCACTAAATGGGGTCTTGACCAGTCGGAGGAAGGGCTTTTTTTGGGGAACGAGAAAAACGGAATGGCTGACCGTCACCCGCGTCATCCTTCCCTTGCTAGAATCCGTAAACGCGGCAAAAAAAGGATTTGATCAATGCCGCAACCGTGTTGCTCTGTTCTTCTAGGACGAAGTGCCCGCCGCATAACAGCACGAGCTCGACGCAGGTTAGTTCCCGCGCGAGCGCGTACGCCCCCGCCAAGGTGAATATAAAATCATTTTTGCCCCATGCAATCAAGGTCGGGGGTTGGTAGGTCCGCAAGTACTGCTGCCATTTTGGGTAGAGTTCCACGTTATGCCGATAATCGTAGCCCAATGCCAATTGTATCGCGGCATTTCCCGGCCGATCGAGAAAATACTGGTCCACTGCATACCCGTCCGGACTAATCAAGAAAGGATTGCACGCGCCGAAGGCATATTGCTTCTTCGTGAACGCAACGTCGACAAGCGAGGCAAAGGCTGTCTTATTCTCGGGACTCGGATCCGCCCAAAGCGCCTTGAACAAATCAAATGGTTGACCGAGCCCGACGGCATGCGCTACGGCGTTCTGAATGACGAAACCCAAAACCCGCTCCGGATGGCGCACCGCGAGTCGGAAACCGACAGGACCGCCATAATCATGGCCATACAAAATATAACGAGAAATACAAAGCCGATTAATCAATTGTTCGATAACCAAGGAAAGATGCTCGAACGTATAAGAGAATTCATCCGCCGAAGGCATGCTGCTGTTCCCGTATCCAGGATAGTCCGGCGCAATGACATAATAGCGGTCGGCCAAGAGCGGTATCAAATCCCGAAACATGTGCGATGAGCTGGGAAAACCATGAAGGAGAATCATGGCGGGATTCCTGGGGTTCCCCGCTTCGCGAAAGAAGACGTCAAGCCCTTCGATCTTCATTTTCTTGTAGAGCACCGTCACGGACACCTATCGCTCGCCCTCCTTGCAAGTCAACCGTCTTCCTATAGCTATGAACGGATAACCCCATTAAGACCGGATGGATCGCAGACGCAATCCCGCGTATGCTCGCAGATAAACATCAATGGCAAGAGGCGCAGAGAAAATGCCAATAGATTGAACAGGCTAAATGTAATCTAAACTACAGACCTTTCCGAAGGTTCCCGATATAATTTGGATTATTCCCGGGAAACATAAACAAAAATTGAACGTAAGGGGTCTTATTTTATGATGAACCAAACCGAACAGACTGTCATTATTGCGCGGTTCCAATTGAAGCCAAATTCGGACAAACAGGCTTTTTTCGAAAATCTGAAGCCGTTGTTTGACACGATGTCAAAAGAGCCGACATTCGTAAATGGCATCGTTCATGAAAATGTCGACAACCCGGATGAAATTGTTTTTTATGAAATCTGGAACTGCTCTAAAGAAACTTGGCTGGCAGAGGAAGAATCGAAAGCTTATCGTCAAGGTCCCTACACGAGAGCGGCCGAGTATTTGTTGGGAAGAGAACTCAGTTTCTACACGCCGATGGGCGAATGGGGAACTACTATTACGGCAGGCAAGCATTTTTAAACGGATCAGAGTTGGCATCCATTTGAATAGGATCATACCCCTGTCGAGTAGACAGCTAAAAAAGCTAAGCAGCCCACGCGCATCGATACTCAATCGGTGCGCGTTGTTTTAGTTTGTCTGGAAAGCGGTGGTAGTTGTAGTAATACATGTACTCCTCCACCACTTGCTGAGCCTTCAGTTTGAACTCTTCAGCATACGTCTGGCATGTATGTCCTTTATTAGCCATAATAATATCCCCTCCAAGCGGCACTCAAAACTTCATGATAACATGAGGTTTTTTTGGAGTGTCTACCTGAAGGGGATATTACTTCTTCCGTGATTTGAACCAAGGGCTGAATGCTGCCAAGTCCAGCGTTGGCGAACAGAATATCCAAGCCCCAAGGGGCCGTTTATTTTTCAAGCCGTTGGTTCCACCTTCATGCTTTCGTTAATTGACTTCCCCATTCTCCTCTTGGTACCAGCCAACTAACGCTCCGATCCACGATCAAATCGCCGAGGGTTCCTTCGTAATTCTTACGGTATGGTTTCGTAAACTCTTCCTCCAGCCAACTATCTCTGGTGCCTTGCCAGGTTTCATAAATGACCAGGTCATCCGGCTGATCCAAGTCATCGGATACGATAGCGCTGATGAATGCCTTCTCGGATGACATTTCTTCAATCAGGGAAGACAACTCTTTGCGGAATTCTTCTTTTTTTCCCGGTTTGGCTTTAAATCGAATATTCAATTGGACGTGTTTATTGGACATGCTGACTCCTCCTATGCGTTGTTTTTTGAAGCCTTCCCGCGACCGCGTTTATCATCTGCTTAACGGTTCGCCGTGATACTTTGCGGTTCTCTCAGGTGCTCTGAAAGGATGAAGCAATCATAACCCTAAATTAATAATGGCTCAGTAATATAGATTACTTGACCGAGCAAAAAGAGGATGTGATAATTCCCTTTAAGTTAAGAGAGTTCTTCCATGACCTTTTCGATCCGAATCATAATCGTTTTGCGACTCATGACGAGAATCCCCAATTTTGGTTCCAAAAGAAACCGTATCTATCTCCCCGAAAATGTTGCCAAGATTCCGCCTTTTCGCATTCTAATCCATCGATGTCCTTTGAACCCTCGCCTTAGGTTTTCCACAAAACCGATCCGTAATCATTGATATTATGTAATAAAAGACAAGAAGCCCCCTTTGATCGGGCGGCTTCTTTTGCATGGAATCGTCATGCGGGCGGCTGGTCGATGTAAATATACATGGTTTGAATCCGGTCGCCTTCAAAGAACATGATATCCTCACCTGTCACCACAGGCGTTTCTCCAGGAAGCCCGTAGGACCAGTGGAGGCGGACGGCTTGATGATGCGCGTCGTAAGATTCGATGCGGAAGACGAAACCCGGAAATTGATCCTGCACGTTATCGATCAGATCCATGAGCCTGCTGCGTCCCTGGAAAGGATCAGGGAACATCGGATCGAAGACCATGCAGTTCTCCGCGTACACTTCGTCTATTGCCGCTCTTCTCTTCTTCTGGTCCGTTTCGCTCCAGACCGAAAACATATGCTTTTCAATTAAGGTTTGATTCATGCACATACTCCTTTCCCTGACTCTGCGCGAAGGGCTCGGCTTAGTTCGCTTAGATTTTCCCGTTCGCCCGGAATTATCCCGTCGTTGCAGCCTTTGTTCCTTCTATGCCCGTGAAGGGGAAAATGTCCTATTCCAAACAATTGGGCATACTGAAAAGACCAAATGTGGTCAAGCTTAATCGCTTCTACGTTAATCATGTCCAGCATATTTTCCGTATACAGTCATTTTGCCGAATACCTAGGTCCTTTGCAAAAAAACAGCCCACAAAGAGTCCAGAAGATAGATGCTCCTGGGCTCTTTGTGGGCTATCGAAGTTTGGGTGAACACCCTATTATCCAGTCACGCGGCTCACGATTTTGAGAACGGTATCCCTTGTCAATTTGTTCCCGCCAACGGCGATGAGGTTTACCGTGGCATGTGCTAACGCCAATGGTACCTTGCAGAACTTCAACGCCGGACCCTCTTTCAAGTCGGCGATATACGAGTCGGCGACTTGTAAATTGCGGCGCGTATACTGCTGCATCTCCTTGAATCCCCAACCATCCGGGAAGAAGTCAACGCCGCGTTTAATATCCTCGTTACGATTTCGGAGGATGTTAACGGCCTGCAGCCCTCTTCCGAAAGCAACCGCCTTCGTTAAATCGGATTGCGTGCCGTCATGCCATAACCAAAGTTCCGATAGCATTTCTCCGACCATGCCGGCCACGCTGTAGGTATAACGATCCAAATCCTCTTCCGTATGGATGTTCCACCCGCTCTCAACCCATTCGGACATTTGCAAAGCCATCTTGGCGATGTACCGATTGACGATCGGGGCTCCGGAAGAAGGACAAAGAGCCATCCACTCATCGAGCTGCATCGTCACTGCCGGCAATACCGCCCGATACGGCGATAATAATTGTTGCGCAGCTTCAATACTATTCGGGGACTGGAATGCATCGTGGATACCGATCAATAATTCCACTTTCAATTTGTCGGTGAGTTCTTCATGATCCTCTATTTCATCAATGGCTCTCATGCACAAATAGGCAGCTGTTACCGCCTCTTTCAATCCTGAATCCAATTGGCTGATCGGAATATAAAAAGTGCGGCTTGTTTTTTTCAACATGATCATTGCATCATTCAGGACGACGTTATTAATGTTAAAACCCTCCTAGCATTCGCGTTGCTGTTTCATATTATGATAACATACGATAATCGCCAATCCAATAAGATTACCTTAACCTCGGAACATTGCATTTATTGGTACCGTGAAGTTTGACAAGAGACCTTCGTATGAATCTTTGGCCGAGGCCTCTGATTCAAAAACACCTCCTTTGCCCCTATGGGGAAAACGGAGGCGTTTCAACGGTTACCCTCATATATCCTCTACAGCTGCAGCGGCCGCATCAGCCCATCACCGCCGAAAGCGAGCGGATCGATGCAAACTTCACGATGATAGCCTTTTCCTTCTGCAAACCGGGTCAGCGGCGTAACAAACCTATGATACGCCATCCAATGCGTATCCGTGCCGGGCTCCCGGAAGATGGAATGATGGCCGGTGCCGAGCATGTCCTGGTCCTTATTCTTGACAAGGACCGGATACCGATAAGTTACCGGCCCGTTCAGATGCTCCGCCGTGCCATAGTTCACATGATAATCCTCGCTGCCGGTGTCGTCGCAGGACCACGTGAAGTGATACAGTCCGTCGCGCTTCAGAACGGTGACCGCCTCCCGGAAGTCGTACAGGCCTACGAGATTCTTCATCGAATCCTCGCTAACGCTTACCATATCCGCGCCGAGCTGAACGATGGCAGGATGTCCATTTCCGAACAGGAGATAAGCCGTACCGTCCTCCTCCATATAGACGGAAGGGTCGATGGCCTGACCCATGGCGATGCCAAGACGCTTCGTTTGTTCCAACGTGAGGAGCGGCTGCGGCTGCGCGCGGAACGGACCTGTCGGAGTCTCGGCAACCGCAACGCCGATGGCGCTCTCGCCGCTATTCATTTTGCCGCAGAAGTAAAAGTAATAATTCCCCTCCTTGCTCGCGATGGCCGGAGCCCATGCGCTGCCGACAGCCCAGGGAACATCCTCCGTCGCAAGATCCAGGATTACGCCTTCGTCTCGCCAATTCCGCATGTCTGCCGAAGAAAACACATGAAATTGCGTGCCTGACCAACCCGTGAAGCCATCGGTTGTCGGATACAGGTAATAGCGGTCGCCGAACTTCGCCAGATCCGGGTCGGCGAATTGTCCCGGTAGCGCCTGATGCCCGTCGCCATACGCCGCCAAGAGGCGGCTGCATTCAGCAGCGGTAATCGGGAGGACGCCGCCGTGGCGTTTCTTGGTTTGGCCCAAATCAAACGAGCCTTCGGGCAGAACGCGGAATTCACCGCTATCCAGGTCGGAAGTCAGCAGCGGGAGATAGCCCTTTCCTTCCGCAAAGCAATCGACAATAAGGCACCATTCCTCACGGTCGTTAAGCTTGAATATCTCCGGACCTTCAACGCCCAGCAAATCCTCCAAGACCGGGACGGAAACATTGGTAAATGCGTCTTTGTCCAGCGAAGCGCCTCGTTCGACCTGGATATGCTTCGTTGTCTCATCCTTGGAGAAGCGGTAATAGATGCCGTTATAGGCAAGGATCGTGGTATCGATGATGTGGTTTTCCCGTTCGATATACTTGTCCGGCGCCGTATAGCTGCGGAAATCCTTGGTGCGGGCGCTATAAATTTTTTGTTTGCGCTCGCGTTCCTCCGGTTCCTGCGTCGCGGACGCCCAGAACACCAGGAATTCGTCCGCGGCTTCGTCGTAAATCGCCTCTGGCGCCCAGACGCAGCCCGCGCCCGGCACGCCAAGCGTGACGGCCCACGGCGCAGACCAATTCACCAGGTCGGCGGATTCCCATGCGATGATGTCGCGACTTCCTGCATCGGATGCGGCAGACCAGCCCTTTCCGTTTGCAATGCGCAGATCCGTGGCAATCAGGTAAAACTTGTCCTCCTTAGGCGAGCGCACGATGAACGGATCCCTCACGCCCTTCTCCCCTAGCTCGGAACGCAGAACCGGCAAGCCCGCGTTCAGGTCCTTCCAATGCAGGCCGTCCTCGCTGTAAGCGAAATAGACCTGCTCGCCGTCTGGCTGTTCGCCGATAAAATGCACCAGAAGATAACCCGCATAATTGCGATCATGTCCCGACAATATAATCCCTCCCCCGCACGGATAGATAGCGCTTTCAACATATCTATCATTTTACTCATGGATGGATGGCCAGTCTACCATGGATAGAGGAGAATAAAGCGTGGCAGCCTGCCTTGGCTTCTGTAACAAATGAAAAACACGCTGCTACGATTGTAACAGCGCGAATCATTACGGCAGCTCCAGATAGCTCGTGATTTTGATTTCCTTCGGCGACTTGGGCTCTTCCTCCTTGCCTTTGGTCACCGTTAGCACTTCCTTCAGCTTTATCGGCGGCCGCTTCGTCCCCTTCGGGAGCTTGCTCTTCGCCAGCATATCCATCATCGTCTGCAGGCAGGCCAGCGGCTGCTGCTTCTTGATCAGCCTCAGGTACATGTATAATGCCTGCTGGTACCCGTCGTGATGACCGCCGATCAGGCCGTGCGTGTAGATGCCGCGTTTGCGGATATCGATGGCGTAGTGGAACGTCTTATCTTTTTCCTCATAGCCGTGCTGGAAGACGAATATCTTCTTTTTGTCGCTTGTGACGACCGACATATGCTGCTCCGCGGCATCGATGTCCAGACCCGGAAAGCCGCCTTTGTTTTGCAGCAAACGCATCAGACTCGCCAAATGCTCGAACTTGTCGGATTTGACGAACTTCAGCGTCACTACCCCGCCCTTCTCTTCGGCCGCCTTCGCCTTGGCCGCCCCGACCTCGATCTGCTTCAACGCATTCCAATTCAGCATATCCGCCTTATTGACGGTCAGCGTCTGATCGGCCTTGGACTCGTCGAATTCAAGCGGGATGAACAGCTGCGGGTATTTATCCAGCACGGTCTTCAGATAGACGCCTTTCTTGCTGTCCTTGAGATCGGGGTGGTCCTCCTCCTGCAGCGGCTCGTTGACGAACTCGATTCCGACCGCGCGGTCGTTCAGCGTTTCCCCGTGATACGTCTTCTCGGCGATATCGACGAACTGCAGGATATGGCCGTTCCCGCTTCCGTCGATATTGTTGATGCAGAAATGAGGGATGGGATAATACGTCTTTTCCTTGCGCACGCCCGAGATGTTCATGTTGCCGGACGTCGCCGTCTCGTGCAGCAGAATCTGCGTCGGCATGCCCGCGCTCCGGATCAAGCGGCTGTCCTTGTACTGCGCGGTCTTCTCGTCCTTCCAGTTCTTATAGATCAGCGTGGCAGGAAAGCCGGTGTCGAGCTCTCTCGTGCAGGCGATGAAGAGCGTCTCCTTGGACGGCGCGTAGTCGGCGTAATTCCGCGTCGCGACGGCGTTGGTCGCCTGCGACCAGAGCAGCGCATACCGGCTGAACGCCGACAGGCTGTCCTGCATCGTCGAACCGACGACTACGGTGTCCTGGATCGGAAAGTCGCTGATGTCGTCGCGGTTCGGCACGAAATTCATGTACGTCCATGCGATCGTGCCGTGCACCTCGAACACGCCGCCGGACCTTTTGTTCGTGAAATAGAGGTAATACTGACGATCTGCCGCATTGCCCTGATTGTCGAACTTCATGACGCGAAAATAGCCGTACGACGACAGCAGCACGACCGTCGCATCTTTCACCGGATTGACGATTCCGGGAACGGAGGCGAGAATGGCTGCCTCCCTCTCCTTCAGCGCATCCAGCGATCCGGCGGGCATATCGTCCATGCTCCGCTTGGCGACGGGCGTCGCGGGCTTCACTTTTGGCCTGACCGGCGCTTTCGGCTTCGCGGCCGCGGCCGGCTTCTTTATTTTAAGCTTCGGCGCATGGTTCGGTTTGCCCACTAGATCTGTCTCCCCGTCTTGGGATCGTACTTCACCTCGACCGCGACCACCTGATCCGTCGGCAGCACCTCGATCCATTGATCGAACACTTCGAAGTCGTCGCCCATCATGGCATGGAAGCCGCCTTGCAGCGGGTAGAAGCCATTCTCGTACACTTTGTCGACCGGCGTCGCGCTAACCGTGCTGGCAGGATCGCCAGGGTTGTCGGGGTCGGGGTACTCCGTCGTCTGGATCGACTTGTCGTGCTTCGCCTTGACCTTCTCCGACAGCAGGTCCAGCACCTCCAGCATCGTCTTGCCCTGCAGGTCGGGTTCCGTGCCGCCGTACATATCGGACGACCCGATGCCGTTCATGCCTTCTACTTGCTTCAGCCAGTTCATGGCCGATTTTTCCTTGCCGGGGCGAATCGGGATAACCGCCTTGACCCACGGCGCGTTGAGGAAGGCGTTGCGAAGATTGTCGCCGTCAAGCTGAAGCAGCCAGCCCAATGAGCTTCCAAGCTTTGCGGGGTCGGACTCGTCCGTGATGTAATAGTTGTCCTCTCGCTTCTCGTTCATGCCGCCCCAGCCCGTCAAGCTGTCGGCCGGAATGCTCGAAGCGACGTCCGGCACCATCACCGGCTGGCCGT
This sequence comes from Paenibacillus sp. J31P316, assembly GCF_056269105.1. NCBI lineage: Bacteria > Bacillati > Bacillota > Bacilli > Caryophanales > Paenibacillaceae > Paenibacillus > Paenibacillus sp. J31P316. Next base: position 8,805 of record NZ_JBWDNI010000022.1, read on the forward strand.
CGGGTCCGATCTGCCCGTTCGGCACGAGCGTCCCAAACGACTGATGGGCGTGATCACGAGGTTTCCACCATTCCGGCGCGACGAAATAGAGCATTTTGTCCACGTCGAAGATGGAATTGAGCAGCTCCGCCGCGGCATGTCGCGTGCGGTTGTCCGGGAACGGAATCCCCTTCGTCAGCAGCTCCTGGATAAGCACGCGGTAGACGACGATCCGCTCCTCCTCGCGCAGGTCCTCGAAGCTGCGGGAGCGGATTTGGCTCGCCAGCTTGATGCGCTCTTTGGCCGCATCGACGAATTCCTTGCGGTACTCCTGCTCCAGCCTGGCGGTGAACGCGCTGATATTGGCCTTGTTCTGGGCCTCGATGTCCTTGGCTATGGTCGCGTCCGGCATCCAGGTCAGTTTGGCCATAACGCGGATCGGGGAGCTGCCCCGGAAATTAACGTGGTTGACGTGCACCGTGAACTTGGCTTCCGTGCTGTTCGGCGCCTGCGTCAAATTCTTTACCGACAACTGAATATCTCCTCCGGACGTATCGAAGCTGACCTTCTGCAGCACGTAGCCGGCCTGCTGGCTTATGACCGTCTGCGGAAAATCCGCCTGAATCGTCTCGATATCGCCTTCGTTGAAGTCCGTGTCCTCTTCCTTGCCGTCCGTATAGCCTTCGTCCTTATCTCCCTCATCTTCGGACGTCTGAACGAACGAGATGTCGATCGGGTAATCCGTTACGACCATTCCCGGCGGTACGATCGCCTCCGGATGCGGCATGTTGGCAACGTCGGGCGATGCCGCGATATGCATGAGCTCCGCCACGCCAAGCTGCTTGCCCGGCTCGTCTACATAGGTCTGCCAGCACAGATACGTGCCGATATCCTGTACTTGAACGGCGACCTGGCGCATTTTGCGGCGGAATTCATAGTTAATGAGCTGGTCGGTTTCATTCGAAAGCACATAGCGTTTGCTCGAGGTCTCCGTCGTCTCGGTCACCGTTTTGAACGTGGATTTGAAGTTGCTGCGAATCTCGGTCGACAGCTTCTCCGTCTGCTGGCGCATATGCTTATGCGACTGCTCGCGCGCCTTCTGCTGCGTCGTGCCCATGTCGAAGCTGGCCGATTGCTCGGCGCTGCCCCAGATCCAGCTTTCCTTCGCGTTCGCGTTGGCCCCGAACTTCGTATCCGTCCGGTTGTCTTCCTTCACGCTGTCGGACAATTCGTCCTGGTCCGTCGTGGACAGCTCGCTGCGTGTCGTGCTTTCCGTCGACTGCTCGGTCGACCGCTCGACGGTCGTCTTGCGCGTGCTGACTTCGATCAGCTCCGCGGATGCGCCGGGGCTCAGCCAGACGTGGCCCACGGGCGTGCCGAGGAACGTATCGAACTCGAAAAAATATTGACGGAACAGATGCACGATGCCGATCGGGGAGAGACCGACCCGGTCCAGATCGTTCTTGGGATCCAGCGTTTCGAACGGGTCGCTTGCGTTCAGCGCCTGCAGCAGCGCATCCAGGTCGGGATCGGTCTTGTAGAACAGCTGCTTCAGCTGGTCGTACAGCTTGTGGTCCGCCAAATACAGCAGCATGCCGGCGATAACGGATTCCTCCGCTACTTTCTTCTCCAGCGCCTCCGATGCCGCTGCAGGGGATAGCCTGACGGAAACCATCAGATTGCCATTTTGCTGCAGCATTTGGGCATACCATGTCATGCACGCCTCGCGGACGACGGTATTGAGCAGCCTATCCAGCTTCTCGCGCTCGATGAATTCCGGCCACATGTCCGGCTTGTAGTCCTCGAACGGAGGCAGTTTGGACGCGATTGCCTGCAGCAAGAAGCTGCCGAAGCCCTTGATGGCACCCGGCTGTTCCCCGGGGTGGATATATTCGATCTCGCGCACATGCCCTTCGACGCCGGTCAGCTTGTAGATGCCGCGATAACGGCTCTGCAGCAGCGAGATCAGTCTTCGCCGGTCAAGCGCATAACCTCTGTTGAACCGTTTCAGCGTTCGCTCCGATTTCCAGCCGAGCAACGGCTGGTAGACGCCGAACAACTCGCTGTCGTACGGCAAAATGTTTTTGAAATCGATCAGATTGGTGGACTTTTTGAGCATGGGATCACCTTTTCCTATTGAAAATGGTTTGTTGGCAGCTCGTTTGCCATGTCGATTGCAGCTAAGGTTAGGGTTATTACCGTGATCCTCCTTTCTGAGTGAATTTCTAATATATGGCAATTCTTATTATAGGGTGGCTCCTCCTCCTCTACATGGGGAGTGCGGCCCAAGTTTACCGAACGGGACGGCTAATATTGTCGAGCGGTGGACGGTTGTGTCGAGCGGCAAGTTTGCCGTGCGATATACGGAATCCGAAGACGTCAAGGCTCGCCGGAACATAAGCAAACCCGGCCAAGTTCGGCCGGGCTGGAAAATGCGATCTATTAGTCCTTTATTTCCTGACTGCGGTTACTACGGCTGCATTAAAAATTAAAATGCACTTGCTATATGCGTGTCCGGGCACCAGCGCGCAGCTCCATAATGCTTAATCAGCACGTCTACCGCCCTAGCCGTGCGTATAGCCGTCAGCGCTTCGAAAGCGTAGGCTCTCGTATAGCGGTCCCGGCTTTCCAAGCCCGACTCAAGCCCGTCGATGACGAGATCCGCGTCGCCGAGCTTGCCGATTCGCAGTAAGGACAATGCCGCGGTATAGGCGATTTTGTTCGTTATATATTCCTGATTGTATACATAAGAGCCGGTGCTGACGTTCTCCTTGCTCGCAGACTCCCGCGCAACCGCTTCTTCGAGCGTCCGGACCAATGCCGGTACCGTCTCGCCTGCCGGCTCGGCGATCATTCCGAGCGCTTCGACGCCATTCCGTCGTACCCATTCGCTTGCGTCTTGCAACGCGACGATTAAAGAGGGAACTGCGGATGAGGCCGCCGATCCGAGCATCCCCAGCACGAATGCAGCCAAAGCCCTTCTATTCTCGTCTTGATGCGCAAGCAGCCGAACCAGACCGGGAACGGCGTCCTTCCCGGAAGCTTGAAGTCCGTAGGCTGCTCGTTGCGCCGTTAGCTTGGAGCCTTCTCCTACTTCCTTGAGCAAAGCCGCCGTGCCGGAATCCCCGAGATGTCCAAGCGCATAGACGGCATTCAATGCCACATTCTCGGACGAATCGCGTATAAGCTCCGTCAGCTTCGGAACGGCTGCCGCCGCGGCTTCGCCGGCGAGTCCGAGCTTGTCGGCCGCCTGGCTGCGGATGACCTCATCCTCGCTCGATAATGCCTCGATGAATACAGGCACCTCTATATCGTCCAAGGCAGCGTCCTTCGCCTTGCTCGCCTCTCCTTTGAGCCAGCGCCAAACATCGTTCCATACATTCAAATGCGCATCCGGCGCGTCGGAAGGGAAGACCGGCACGGCGTTCGTATGATTCCAGCTTGGCGACTTCGGCTCGGATAGACGGACGAATTGGAACTTGAGCATGTATCGGTCCATATTGGACGTGTTTAGCGAAGCCTTATGCCACAGATCGAAGTGAACGAGCGCAATCGTACCCGCTTTGCCTGTCGGCAGCAGCGCCGGACGGTCCGGGAATTTCTCGTTATATTGTGAGCCTGGCATGATTGCCGTCGGGCCCATAGCTTCCGTAATATCCTGCGTGTAGTAGAACATCATGACCCACCATGGACGATGACTGCGCATGGATGACCAGAAGCCGTCTTTATGCCACTCCCCGCCTCCCGGCTTCCCGTTACCCGGCTGATTCAAATGCATATGGCGATGCGGATGCATATAATAGTCAGGTCCCAGGACGCTCGTCAGCGCGCCCTTTGTTACCGGCGTATCAAAAAATTTCTGGATGTCCGGTACGCGAGGCAAAATATTGTTGCCGGGATTCCCCTCGTTTTGCAGGACGAAATCGATTTGATTCATGACGCTTCGATGCAGCTCATCCGGTAAATCGTTTTGAAGCACTAGATATCCGTTCGTAATAAACTGAATCATTTGCTCGTCCGTCAGCAAGTTTAACGTATTCGACATGCTATGCAGCCCCTTCATGAACAGGTAGATGTGATATATTTAATGTACCTGGGGCCGCGCGATTTGTATTTAGCCTACAGTCAGCTTGTTGCACAATAGTCAGGTGAATTTGAATTATATTCGTAGCTACAAGGAAGGAGCATCGCCGCGATGGATTTTTCCAAATTCCACCCGTATGTCTATTACGCCACGAAGTACCCGTTCTATCGCGGACAGACGAGCCTCAATCGATACGTATACACGAGCTCCATTTACTTCATTACGGAGGGAAAAGGCCGCTTTCGTCTGCGAGGCGCCGAATATGAAGCTTCCCCGGGCATGATGGTCTATATGGAACCCGGTCAACCGCATGACTGGATCGCGGATGCGGACGAGCCTATGACGCATGTATGCTGCTATTTCGATTGGTCCTACGTCGATCGCACGGAAGCTTTTAGGGACGGGGCAGCTCCAATCTGCTTTGAAAGGGATTTGCTGCGAACGGATCTGCTCGGCGAGACCTTTCCCTACCCGCTGCCCGAAATCGCGAACGTAGGCGCTTCGCTGCTTAGCTGGACCGATCTGCTGCAGCGGAGTTTTATCTCGAACGAACATACGAACGAACGGACTTTTTTGCGCAGCATGACGGCTCAGAGCCATTTCACCGCATTCATCCATCAATTCCTTGCGTTCTCGCTGCAAGACGCCTATATCCCGGACCCTCGAATCAGCAAGCTTCTGGAACGAATGGAAGCCGAACTGCTGAACGGCGCCGATATCGAGCTGGATCGCTACGCCGACGAGATCGGCGTCAGCAGAGGCTACTTCTTCGAGCTGTTTAAGCGAACGACCGGCCTATCGCCGATCCAATACATCAATCGGTTCCGCATTAGCCGAGCGAAAGAGGATTTGCGCTCCTCCAACCTCAGCATGATGCAAATCGCGGACAAATACCATTTCAGCTCCGTGCATTACTTTTCCAGAACGTTCCGCAAATATACAGGCAAATCGCCTCAGATGTTCCGCGAATCGGAACATTAAATTTTTACTGATAAGTGCTATTAGCTAAACAGCCACGCGGATAGAAAATAACGTTTTTCACTTCATTCCAAAAGCGCTTGCAATGAGTTGATAAGATCGCAGTCTGGCTTCAAAATCATGAATGGGTGATAACAGCAGCAGTTCATCGGTCTGGTACTCCTCCGCCAGCTTCGTGAGCCCAAGCTTAACTTGCTCGGGATTGCCGACGATTCGTTTTTCGCGGCCAGCCTTCAGCTTTTCAAGTTCTTCATCCGTGTAAGGGTATTGCTCGGCGGTCTCGACCTTAGGAAAGAAAGGGATTTCCTTGCCCTTGGCCAGTTCTTGGTAATATAAGCCTACGCTGGAATCCAGTCTCTGTGCTTCCTCTTCCGTATCGGCGCAAATGACAATAACGGCAGCCAAAGACTGTGACTTGCTCTTCATTCCATTCGGGTTAAATTGCTCGCGATACAGCGCCGCAGCTTCAGGACCGCCCTTAGCAAAGATGATAAAATGGGCAAACGCGTAAGAAGCTCCTACCTCGGCTGCAAGCTCGGCTGTCTTGCCGCTTGAACCGAGCAACCACAATTCTGGCGCCGTCGGAACCGATGGAGAAGCAACAATGGCAGGAAAACGATGATCCGCCGGTACGGCGTCATGCAGGTAAGACACGAGATCATCGACCTGTTGCGAATAATTAGCTTCTTGTTGATGCCCTTCTTGAAGTACGCTTGTCGCTAAGGGAAGACTGCCGGTTGCGTGGCCAACGCCTAAATCGATTCGGCCTGGATACAGAGCTTCCAATAGCTTGAAGTTCTCGGCAACCTTATACGCGCTGTAGTGCGGCATCATAATACCGCCTGAGCCAACGCGAATTCGGGTAGTATGCGAAGCCAGATATCCAATTAGTACCTCTGGGCTGGAGTGAGCGAGTCCTTTAGATCCATGATGCTCGGAAACCCAAAAACGGGAGAAACCCATCATATCCGCTTCGATGATGAGGCGAGTTGTAGTCGCGAGGGTCTCGATTGCAGTGCGTCCCTCCCCAACAAGCGATTGATCTAGTATGCCAAGTTTCAACATCATGTTCACCTCATTCTCATTTTTTATGCCAAGTGCAGTAACGTTGCGCAACTGTTCCTTATTCTAATCCGAAACAGGATGACTTCAATGACCAAATGAAGAGGATTGTGCATTAGTGCGCAATCCTCTTCACATTGTGCATCTACGATGTTCTCTCCCCGTTCAATTCGACATTCGGCTGCAGACGGTAGAAACGAATCAAAATTTTAAAAGGCACCCTATTAAGGGTGCCTCCATTTTAAATCGAGAGTCATTCGACTATTCCTTTTCACAATCAACGATTAGATTTCGATCTAATAACAATCCCATCTGTTCTGCCACAACATGAACGGGTTCGGATAGTTCATTGGTTAACCACGATTCCACGATCCCTACGATAGCTGTTCCAAGAAAACAAAAAATGACATCCCGCTTTAATCCCTGATTGACTCCTTTGGTCACATCGATATAATGCTCTAGTCGTTCGTAAACATAATTGAGGAATCGCTTGCGAAAGGTGGCAGCTTCTTTGCTTTGTAACATAATTGAAAAAAAAGAATAATTCCGTTCAAAGTAATCAAACCATATGAGACTGCCATGTGAAAAATTCATTTCCGAATCGCAAATTTTCCTTAATTCGTCAATATGCTCCAAGACCAATTGATCAAGCAGATCAAATTTATCCAGGTAATGAAGATAAATGGTCCTACGACCAACATTGGCTCTCTCCGCGATTTCTTGCATCGTGATTTGATCGATTTTTTTGATCGACATCAATTCTATAAAAGCCGTTTTTATTGACTCTTGGGACTTCAGTGTTCTTCTATCCACGTTGGGCATTTTTGTCGCACCAAACTTTCTTCTGTTCGCGCCATGACAATCGGTCAGTCGACTATTTGAATGGACACGGGCGCTTCGTTCCCGCAGCGATCGCGCATGTTGGTCGTATCGGTATTTTGAACAAAACTGCCAGGAATAATGCTGGGAATGTTAAACCAGGTCCTTTCTTGATGATCAAGGAAAATAAATTTCGTCTCTCGGCTGCATAGCGAAGGGCTGCCATGCGGTAAGCCTTCGAGGGGAGGGGGAATCCTTCAATAACCTGCTTCAGATAATTGATGAGTGGAGATTTGATAATTCCTATTTACAAACCGATGGTCGGTTTTTATAATGAAAATATTACCACTCGTCAATCGTAGAAAGAACACGGAGGGATTGCTTTGAAGCATGAGGAACGTAGGCAGCAAACCACTAGGCTGCTGCTTGATTCGACCAAAGAGCTGATACGGGAAAAAGGGTGTCACGCTGTCACGATGAAGGACATCATGGAAAAATCGGGATTGTCAAAGGGCGCTATCTTCCATTACGTGAAGAGCAAGGACGAGATCTTTGCCTGGGTGCTGCAGGAGCGGCTCGAAGAGACAAACGATCATTTTATGAACGCAGTGGCACAAGATGAAAAAACGCTCCATGGACCCTTGCAGAAGATCATCGACAGTCTTTCGAAGCTGGAAGATGCTCGGGACGTAACGAACAAGGTGCTGATCTATTTACTTGGAAAGGAAGATCAACCTATCATCGCGGAAACTCTCAATCAGTATTATGAGCGGTCGGTGCATTTATCCAAGCAATGGATACTGACCGGCCAACTGCACGGGGTTATTTCGGAATCGATCGATCCGGATAAAACAGCCGAAATGTTCGTCCTGCTAACACTCGGATTGCGCGTCCGATCCTCTATTCCTTTAGCTTCGGTTTCTTTCAATACCCAAGATTATTCGTCGTTTATGGTCAATATTTTAAAAACCCGATAAACAGAGAAAGAAAGGAAGATTCTATCATGAACGTATGGTTAACGTTGCATCTAGTGGGAGTCGTGATATTCGTAGGAAATATCATGACGGCAGCATTTTGGAAGGTTCGTGCGGATTTGTCGAAAAACCCGACCGTCATTCACAGCACGGTAAAAAACGTCATGCTTGCCGATTATGTATTTACGCTCCCGGGTCTCGTGATCATCATTGTCTCGGGTATCGCGATGGCCGTACAGGCGAAAATGCCGCTGTCGGGGATGAATTGGCTTACGCTATCGCTGATTTTGTTTGCCGTTACCGGCGTGATCTGGTTAGCCATTCTCATTCCGTTGCAGCGCGGAATGATCCGCCATAGCGCTTCATGCATCGAAAGCGGGAACATCTCCAATGAATATCATCAAGCGTCCCGCTACTGGGCCATCTTCGGAGTTCCCGCGACATTGCTGCCGATCCTCATCTTATTTCTCATGATAACGAAAAGCTTCTAGACGGAGGGATAAAATGGCACCTTTATTTGCGCTTGTTGTTTCGTTTCTGCTGTTCAGGGTTCTTGGGCTGCTCGGCTGGTCTTATTTCGACAATTGGCATTCTCCGCTTCAGGGAGCAGTGGCCGTCATGCTGCTGCTTACAGCTTCCGCCCACTGGGGAAAAAGGCGGCCTGATCTCATCCGGATGATCCCGGTTGCTTTTCCAAAACCGAATTGGATTGTGACGGCCACCGGGTGGCTGGAAATTGCGGGTGCCCTCGGCATTCTGTTCCCCGCTACCTCCCGCGCGGCTTCCATCTGTTTGGCTGTTCTACTCGTGGCCATGTTCCCTGCCAATGCAAGGGCAGCCCGGGAAGGATTAACTATCGGCGGAAGACCTACCCCTAAGCTGCTTGTCCGTACATTGCTGCAGCTCGTGTTTCTCGCAGCGGTCCTCTTAGCGGGTTAAGTCTGCGGCTCGCTTCCGTTGTTGTCATTTTCGGAAATGGGATCAAGTTCTTGTCATTTGATTTTTTGACAAGAATTTAATCCCATACATACAAAATCCGCGATTTTCGCGACCTTTCATGACCGACAGAAGTCAACCAACGCATGTCGTCCGGATATCAATGCAAAGAACCCCGTCAGCAATTGAGGGGTTCTTTGCTTTATTATCCAATGATGCTGTTCCAGCCTGCCTTCATTCACAATCCGTTACATGCATCGTCGGTTTGATAAATTTTCGCCGTTAATCTCGGGAGCTCGGCGATATCGAAGGACGGCTCATACCGATTGACCAGCTCCACGTTCTGCTGAACCTCATGCGGCCAGCGCATGCCGACATTGATGACGCCCACCCTTGAATCGGACAGGACGAATTTCAGGCATACCTCATACGGATCCGCCGCTTCGATCCATCTCGGTTCCAGCTGCCCGAGCAGCCTTTGCAGGATGCCGGATGTCATGGGCCTCATGACTGCAACCCCGATGCCCTTATCCTTGGCTTGGTCTAATAGATGCAGCGAAGCGGATTGATATATCAAGCTGTAGTTGACCTGAACGAGGCTGAACATCCCCGTATCCATCAAATCCAGCGCCGAGTAAGCGTCCTCCGTCGTGAGGCCAAGCCAGCGTACCTTTCCTTGTTCCCTAAGGGTCAGCAGCGCGTCCAGCGGGCCCTCGTTCAAAATATGCTTCGTATCCGTAGCGGAATACGTGCCGCCATGAAATTGAATGACATCGACATGGTCGCATTGCAATCGCTTCAGGCTCTCCTCGACGCTCCGGATGACAGCCGCCTTGTCTTGACCGTGCGCCGTCACCTTCGTTGCCAGGAAGCATTCATCCCGCCGGGTTCGCATGACTTCGCCGATGATCGCCTCGCTGTGGCCGTTCCCATAGCTCGGGGCCGTATCGACATAATTGATGCCCGCATCCAAAGCGGCATGGATCGTGCTTATCGCCTTCTGCCTTCCCTCCGTGCCGTAGGGGTCCCACCCTCTAGCCTTGTTAACCCCCGCAAATACATAACCGCCGATTGCAATCCGGCTCACGTTAAGCCCTGTTTTCCCCAAGACCGAATATTTCACAAGCCTGCCCTCCCCTACATGTGCACGACGATTTTACCGGATTCTACCGTGACGGGATACGTTTCCAATTCCCCGGTTTCGCCGGCTTCCTCAGCTTCAACCGTCACATCGTAGGTTTTGACCAGACATTTGTGCGGGTCGAAGATCGACTTGCCATTCGTAATATCAAACTCCCAGCCGTGCCATGGGCAGATCAGGATCTCGCCTTCCCGGCCGTAGACGTATTCGCCGGGCCGCGACGGCAGCGTCATGCCGGTTACGGTACCGACGCAAAGCGGCGCACCTTGATGCGGGCAGCTGTTCTTGAGCGCGTAATACGTATTGTTCACATTAAATACGCCGATCGGGCGCCCCTCTACGACCAACGTTCTTCTTGTTCCCGCCGGAAATTCGGCGACTGCTCCGATAACGTGCTTTCCCATGTCAAGCGCCTCCTTGATCTAGAGCTTATAGAATTCAAGCGCATTTTCAAAAAAGATACGACGGCGCAGGGCTTCCGGCAGCTTAGGAAATGCGCGGGTCGGGGAGTCGAAATCCCAGTGCGGATAATCGCTGGAAAACATAAGTAAATGCTCGGCGTCCATCATGTCGAAGATTTGCAGCAGGTGATTGTCGTCGTCCGGTCTTTCCAGGGGCTGCGACGTAATCCGCACATGATCGCGCAAATATTCGGTCGGCCGGCGTTTCAACCAGGGGACCTCGGAGCGAAGCGCCTTGTATTCCGCATCAAGCCGCCACATTAAGGGAGCGAGCCAAGAGACGCCGCCCTCGACAAGGACGATCTTGAAGCCCGGAAACCGCTCGAATACGCCTTCCGTAAGAAAACTCACCAGATGAGACTGAAAACCAAGCGACAAACAGGTGTGCCATTCGATGTAATGGGTCGGGTACCCCGGAGACGGCTGCGTGTTGATTCCCATTCCATCCGTACCGGGATGAATGGCGAAGGGCAGTCCGAATTTCTCGCAAGCTTCATAGATCGGATAGTACTCCCGCTGCCCGAACGGGGAACGGGCGCCGGAATCGGTCATCACCTGCACGAAATGCGGATGTCCCGCCCAACGCTCGATTTCGCGCGCGGCAGCCTGCGGATCCTGCGTGTTCACGGTGATCGAACCTTTGAATACGCCGTCATGATTATATTTGCTCAACCACGTGTCCGCAAGCCAGTCGTTATAGGCAGCTGCAATTGCGGTGCCGAAATCGGGATCGGGGTGCAGATTGCAGAAAGCGCGCGGCATGAGAATCGCATACGCATGGCCGTATTCGTCAATGAGCTGCTTTCGGAGGAAGTCCGGATCGGAGCCCGATGAACCTCCCTGCGGCGGTCTTGCGTCCACGCGGTCTCCCTGCACGGGATTTCCGTAAAAGCCGCGTCCGCCGCCGTGATAACGGTCCCGCCAAGGCTTCTTCATGTAGGATCGGATTTCCTCCGTGCTTCTAGGGTAAGGGTGCACGTCACAGTCGATGAGTCCTTTCCGAATTGTCTTCTGTCCGACCTTCGTATCCGTCTGCTGCTCCATCTTTCCGTTCGCCTCCATTATGTTTATGACCGCTTATTCATAAAATAATTGTCATGGCCGGGAACAATGATATCCGCAATCCGCGCGATGTCGTCAATGGACTTTACCGCCGCTTCCGGATCGGACGTATTAAAGTAATAATCGCGCGCCAGGTAAAAGTCCTTGGTCATTGCCGCATCTCCGGCCACGACCACCGTCAACCCCTCGCACGCAAAGACAAGCGAGCAATGTCCCTCTGAATGCCCGGGCGTATGCAAAATTTCAATGCCGGGCATCAAGCTTTGATTCACCGGAATCAATTTCGTCAATAAGAGGGACTCTGGGCTTTCCGCCGGAACTTGCCCGCGGCAATGCTCGATTTCACGCTCGGGCATGAACCACTTTGCATGCGGAAAAGCTTCGATGCCGTAGCGATGATCGCCATGAAAATGCGTAAGGAACACATCCGTGATTTGCTCCGCCTTCAAGCCCGTACGCTGGTCCAAGATCTGGAGCATTTCTTCAGGCGGGCAGCTCGGATCCACGATGATGGTTCTTCCGTTCGTTCTGATCAACGTGCAGGTACAGCGTGGGGAACGGTATCCCTTATCGGATGATTCGCCCCAGAATTTGTTTCGGCTTAAGTAGCCGATCGTCAATACGTCCCACTTGATTGGTCCATCGAAGCCTTGACCGTCTGTCACATCCATTTTCCTCAGCTCCCAGAGATCGGTCTTCTCCTGAAATTACGGCCTGCAGCTCGCCACCTGGCCGAATGTTCATCATGCACATGCTTCACATCGACTGTTCGTCACGTTCAAGAAAGCGCTTTAAGTTCAATGCGCCCCGGACTTTGTCATCGCAATCAATCAGGGGCATCGCTCCTTTCGCCATTCTATTCATTTAGTATACAAGAAACGGGAGATTTCCTTAAGAAGTGAAATGTTTGTCAGTTACTTACCTTGAGGTTACTAAGGTAGTCATGTCCCCTCTTTGATCCTCTGACCGCTTTGATCCTCTGACCGCCTTAATTTCCTAACAATTGCGTTTGGGGCTTCATTTCTTAAAATTTTATCTAACCCTTCAACTTGGAATTCTCGCGAAATAACTTTACCGCATTAACGCGTTATTGTATTATTGAATTAACGCAACGTTCTGCTGCGAATTGAAAAAAGCGACGGTGAATCAATCATGTCCTTAACGAAGTCTGACATTCAATCACGGAATGTACTGAAACGCATGAAGCCTTATTCGCCAGGCAAGCCGATTTGGGAGGTGCAGCGGGAACTTGGACTTGATCGCGTTGTGAAGCTTGCTTCCAATGAGAATCCACTCGGTCCTTCACCTAAAGCAGTGGAAGCGATACGCGAATTGCTAGGTGATATCCATCGGTATCCTGACGCGCAGGCAGTGGATTTACGTGCAACGATAGCCGAGAGATACGAGCTTGCTTCTGAGCAAATCATTATTACCAACGGTGGAGATGAATTGATTACGCTTGTGTCCGAGGCATTTATTGAAGCGGGGGACGAAATTATTGTGCCGGCTCCTTCGTTTAGTGAATATGAGTTCGGAGGCCAATTAATGGGGGCAGTCATCCGGACGGTCGCTTTGACAGAAGACTATCAGTACAATGTCCCCGCAATACTTGAAGCTGTCAGTGAACGTACGAAGATTCTATATCTATGCTCGCCCAATAACCCGACTGGATCCATTCTGCGTAAAACGGCGCTAACGGAGTTGTTGAATTTACTGCCTCCATATGTGCTTGTAATGCTCGATTCCGCCTACAGTCACTTCGTAACCGAGGATGATTATTCCGATGGAATTGAGTTTGTACAAGCAGGTTATCCCGTGATTGTACTGCAAACCTTCTCCAAAGTTTATGGATTAGCAGGAATTCGGGTAGGCTTCGGGGTTGCTGCGCAAGCGATAATTAAAGAAATACTTCAAGTGAAGGAACCGTTTAATGTAAATACTCTTGCCCAAGCAGCAGCTGCGGCAGCGATCGTAGATGATGATCATGTCCGAAAATCTAGCCTACTGGTGAAAGAAGAACGTTTACGGCTGTATCAGGGTTTTAATGAGCTTGGCTTGTCTTATACCTCCAGCATGAGTAATTTTATTCTAGTTGAGCTTGACGATGCGGAGCAGCGTTATCTCGAGCTTATGCGGAAAGGGGTTATTGTTCGATACGGAGCCGCTTGGGGCCTGCCGCAGCATGTGCGGATCTCCATCGGCACACCGGAGGAGAATAATATATTGCTTCAAACGCTCCGGCTGATTCTGCAATAAGCCGCTTTCGAAAAGAACAGAAACATCCAAGACGCTCATCTGGGATGTTTCCTTTCTAGCTAAATGAAAAGTGGAGCAGTTGCAACCAGCAAACTGCCCCGCTTTTCGTTGAGCCATCGTTCCACATTAGCTTACTATTAAACTAAGTTTATAAGCTTAGATTGCGCATCATCTTCCTCCGCTGACAGTGATGGTCTCTCCCAACACATAATTCGCCGCATCCGAAGCAAGGAAACAGATCACTTCCGCAATTTCCACGGGCGTTGCAGCGCGTTGAAGAGGAACGGAAGCGACTAGCCGTTCAAGACGGTTCTCATCGGGAGCAAATTTTTCATGAAATGGCGTATCAACCATTCCGGGGGCTACCCCGTTAACGATAATCCCATATTGGATAAGTTCTCTGGACATACCGACCGTCATGGTATTTACGGCCCCTTTCGCTGAGGCATAATGGATGCTTTCGCCTGCGCCTCCAAGACGGGCAGCTGCCGAAGAAAGATTAATTATTTTGCCTGATTTTCGCGGAATCATATGATTTACTGCTGCCTGGGAACAAAAAAGGATGCTTTTAACGTTTAACGCATAGGTCTCCTCCCATAGTTGTTCCGTCATATCCAAGAATGTGCTCTTCTTGACGCCCCCTCCGGCGTTATTTACCAGTATATCGACGGCCCCATAAATGGAAATAACCTCTTGAACCATTTTCTCTACTTGATCTTTTTGGGTTACATCGGCCTGAACAGCAATACAATCGCCACCCGATTCTCGAATAGCCCTAAGCACTTCCGTGGCCCCTTTTAGGTTATCGCGATAATGGATCGCAACCTTAGCGCCCCTTGATGCCATTAATTCCGCGGTAGCTCGGCCGATACCCGAACTAGCCCCTGTTACAAGTGCGACCTTCCCGAATAAATTCTGCATAGATGAACCCCTCCTGACGATGCTCCAATACTACCAGTACTCACGCCTTCAGTGCGTCAAAAATTATTCACTAAACAAATATTCCCTTTGGTTTCTTTTAAGATATAATTCCCAAAATACGTCGGCTATCCGATCTGGATCGTAAAACGTCCCCTTTTGGACATGATCAGCGATAAGAACCTGACCTACATATATTCCGTAAGGAGACAAAGTCTCGGCCATTGAAATCGCCAGCGAGCGGAGTCCGGCTTTGCCAATGGATAAAGAGGTATACAACGGATTCGGAGTGAGCGCAATACCGCCCCCTGTGAAAAAGATCGACCCTTGCTTCCGCTCGATCATATCCGGAATCACCTGTTGCGCGCTGGTCAATGCTCCGACAGTGTTCACCTTAAAATCTTCAATAAGCTGCCGTTCGGTTAACGAAAGAGGATCTCCTGGTACGATGTGTGCCGCATTATATACCAATACATCAGTAACTCCATGATTGTATCTTATCTGGTTCAAGGCTGTGATTAAAGAATCCGGATCCGATGCATCCGCAGCAATTCCGTGCGTTTCAATATGTGCCTGTCGAAGCTCTTCCAAGCTGCGTTCCAGCGATGGCATGCTCCTTGATATAAGAACCACTCGAAATTCATTGCTTCCGAATTTCTTGGCTAGACCGGCGCTTACTCCCGGTCCGGAACCGACGATGACTAATAAAGGTTTATCGCTCATCCTAATCACGCCTTTCTTAAAACCATTTGATATAATTTGGAAATTTTCTATATTTCTAATAATATCGAAATAACAAGGGTGACGTCAACAACATCGACTCGATTGCGGTGGCGCTGTTATTCAGCGAAGCTGCCCGTTACCGTAACGAAAATGGAGCAGCTGCCGCCGGCAGTCTGCGGCTTTCATCCTTTTCAAACCATTTACTGCAGCTTTACACGTACAAACCCTGCCCCAATCATGGCAACCGTAGTTAGGATTACGGCAAAGCTGGTCGCTCCTATGGCCAATCCCGTATAGTCGATCAGGTAGCCCGTACACACGGGGAGGATGGCGGCAGGGATATAGCCGCCGATGTTAAGAACCGCGTTCGCTTCAGCTCTGCGATGCTCGGGAACATGCAAACCGATCAGCGTCAAGCCACCGAGTTGGCCAAGACCTTGGCCAACTCCTGCCAGCATGGCGGCCAGCACCAGCGGAGCGAAGGTGGACGTATAGACCGCTATTGCCATGCAGAGCATGGCGAGGAAGACAGATGCCGTACTCAACAAGAACTGGCTTCGAATGGAGAGCTTCTTAAGGAGAAATTGAACACCTGTCGCTGACAGAAACATAAGGCATGCCATTCCGCCAGCGACGATAGGGCTCGAAACGCCCAATAATTTCATAAGCAATGAGGGGCCGAGCGACAAGATGAAGGACGTTGAAGTGATACCCGGGGCGAAGACCGCGATGCCAAGAATTAGGTGCAGCCGGTTGGCTTTAGGCACGCATGGCATCCGAAGCCGCCATTCGCTGTGGCGTGCTGGGAGTCGTCTTCTTGGAAGTGTCCCGGCAACGGCGAAAGCACTGGCCAATATCAAGAGCTGGGTACCGAACAGGGGGACGAGCGGTCGGGTAAGTGATTCGGCCAAGATGCCCGATAACAGCGGACCGAGTCCTGCCCCCAGCACCATGGCGACCGAAGCGGCAAGCGAAGCCGTATGTCTCCGGGTTGAGCCCCCTACATCCACGACCGAAGCCATGCCAGCCGAGACGATGACGCCAACTGCAATGCCCGACAGTAATCGCGCGAGCAGTAACGCGGTGACCGAAGAGGCAGTGCCGAATAGAACACAGGCGAGCACGGCAGCCGCAAGGCCGGGGAACAACACCGGCTTCCGCCCGTACCGGTCAGATAACTGGCCGGCGACGAGCAAGGTCGCGAGCAAACCGACGATATACGCGGCAAAGATTAACGTCAGAGTCCCATTGGAGAAACCCATTTCCCGCTGCCAGCGAACATAAAGCGGGGTGGCTGAATTGGAGAGGACAAAGACCGCTGTTACGAGCCAAGCGGTTATCCATATCCGCCAATCTCGAGGAACCGGACCGATAGATTCCGATTGGAAGGAATAATTTCCCATGCGCAAATACCTCCTATGATCAAGAATTGGGAACGCAAGATTCGCTCTCGAATCTCATCATAGGGTATAATTCAATATAACTGAAATACATAATGTGAATATATCATATAACCATTTGGTTATGATCGGGGCGTGCGAAAATGAACTTGAACCTTCTCCAAATCTTCGTGCAGGTTGCGGAGACATCGAACATTACGGAGGCCTCCAAAGCATTGTTCATTTCACAGCCGGCCGTCAGCAAAGCGATCAAAAATTTGGAAGCGTCACTCGGCATCCAGTTGTTCCTCCGGGACAAACATAAAGGGTTGCTGCTAACCGAAGTTGGACGGGAGATTCTCGTGTTGGCCAGGCAGATGAAGGCGATCGAGAACAGCATCTATCAAATTGCCGGCCGGGAGAACCGGCTGCTCAGTGGCAAGGTTACAATCGCCTCATTCCCGGCAGCAACAACGAACTTGCTCCCCAAGGCCATAGCCATTTTCCGTGCACATTATCCGTTGGTGAGAATTGAGTTACTGGAAGGCGTCTCCGATCAAGTCAAGCAATGGGTAGAAGATCGAACGGTAGAGCTCGGAATCGTGGCTTCTCCTTTCCATTGCTTTGAATTCGAGAGACTGCAATCCGATTACATGGTTGCGATCGTTCCCTCGAATCATCCACTGGCGAAGGAACCGATTATCGATCTGGGGCGCTACCGTGACGATGTTATTTTCTGCAAAGGAGGCCATGAGATGGCCATGGCTTCCATCCTGAGAGAATACCGGATTGAGTTGGGGGAAGGATTGACGGTTCAATCGGCCGAAACCTTGATCCGCATGGTCCGAAACGGGCTCGGCATTGGGCTAATCTCCAATTTCACGCTATCTTCTGTGCCGCATGATTTGGTCGTCAAGGTAATTCGGCCCGGAATCTCTCGTGATATCGGTATCGTGGCACATTCCTTCGGGGAGGTATCGCCGGCAGCCAAACAATTGGTCAGCGTCCTGCTCCAAGCGGGCCTGGAGTCGGGCGAAGATCCGTCGCCTTGAATGATTAAATTCGGATAACCTCCACTCCATACCTTTTAGGTATATTTATCAGATAAATCAGATATTTCAAATATATCCGGGAAAAAGTTACCATTCAATTCATACTTCTACATTCATGTGAGGCGGTGCTTCTATGCAAGCGATTGAGATTACAAGAACGACGACGAAGAAACAAAATCCAGACCAGAACGCGCTTGGCTTCGGTAAGTATTACACGGACCACATGTTCATCTTGAACTACACGACAGAATTGGGCTGGCATCAGCCGCGCATCGTGCCGTACCAACCAATCACTCTGGATCCTTCAGCCAAGGTTTTTCACTATGGTCAAACGGTATTTGAAGGCTTGAAAGCGTATAAAACGGCCGAAGGCAGGATTCTCTTGTTCCGTCCGGAGAAAAACTTCCAACGTCTCAACCAATCCAATGAACGCCTGTGCATCCCTCACTTGGACGAGCAAGTCGCTATTGAAGCGTTGAAGCAGCTCGTGCTTGTCGATGAAGACTGGCTTCCTACGAATGAGGGCACGTCCCTCTACATCCGTCCGTTCATCATTGCTACGGAATCGGCGCTGGGCATTGCACCTTCGACCCGCTACCAGTTCATTATCATCATGTCGCCGGTTGGCGCTTACTACGCGGAAGGCCTTAAGCCGGTCAGCATCTATGTGGAGTCCGACTATGTTCGTGCTGTGAAGGGCGGCGTGGGTAGCGCGAAGACCGGTGCGAACTATGCAACGGGACTTCGTGCGCAGAAAGAAGCAAGTGCGCAAGGCTACTCCCAAGTGCTGTGGCTGGACGGCATTCAGCACAAGTACATCGAGGAAGTCGGCAACATGAACGTGTTCTTCGTTCTCGATGGCAAGGTAGTTACTCCTGCACTGAACGGCAGCATCCTGAGCGGGATTACTCGCATGTCCGTTATTCAGCTGTTGGAATCTTGGAACCTACCGGTTGAGCAGCGCCTGATCTCCATGGAAGAAGTGTACGAGGCGCACAAGAACGGCAAGCTGCAGGAAGCGTTCGGTACAGGTACGGCGGCGGTGATTTCGTCGATCGGTTACTTGAGCTGGCAGGGCGAACGCATCACGCTCAGCGGCGGCGAAATCGGTGAGTTAACCAGCAAGATCTATGACACGATAACCGGTATTCAGAAAGGTCAACTGGAGGATACGCTCGGCTGGACGGTTACGCTCGATTAATCAAACCTTTGGACGGCTGAGCGAATATTCTGCTGTGTACAACGATGAATGCCGGATGCGTATGTATCCGAAATATCCTAACTACAGCTATGAAGCCAAAAAGCATTTTTCGGCAGTTAGCCTAATGAGTTAAAAGTCCCCCGGCTTAACCAGGTAAACTAATCAACGAGAAAATCAATCTGCGCGTTGATTCGCACCGGCTGGCCCGCCAAAGAAAAATCAGCAAAGCCCTTCACGGCGTAATGGCCTTCGTCATACCCGTTCTTGCGGAAGTTATCGATAAAGTCCTTATAAGCTGTAGGATCGTTCTCACTATAGCTACCGCCTCGGATGTTGAATGTTTCGTGCATCGGTTTGCCTTTGACCAGCTTCGTGCTAGCGCCGACATCACTCATTGCGTAGTCGATGACGTATCCCGGTTTCAGCTCCTGAATCGGAAAATAAAACGGCGATGCGGAATGGTTAATCGTGACGCTCGCTTCATCTCCGATATACGTCAGCTCCGCGTAAATCGGAACTGATTCCCCGCGGCTGTATTCGGGCTTCGCCGTCACGAGGCGGTAGGTGAAATCGCCTTTAGTAACAGCGACTTCGGTCGTCGGATGGACCACCACCTCTTCACGCGAGCCGCAGCCGACTAGTAGGGTGGAGAAAAGGATAAGTCCAACAATGGCATACACGCATCTATTCATTGCACGCCTCCTTCTCAAATTCCACTCCCCGTTTTATTCAATCCTGCCGGTACTCGAGAATATCTCCAGGCTGGCAATCGAGCGCTTTGCAGATCGCTTCGAGTGTTGAGATTCGAATGGCTTTCGCTTTTCCGTTTTTAAGTATCGACAGGTTCGCCATTGTAATGCCGACTTTCTCCGATAGCTCAGTAACGCTCATTTTCCGCTTTGCAATCATGACGTCAATGTTAACCACAATCATACGGTCAACTCCTGTTCTTCTTTGAGCTCGATCGCGTTTTTGAGCAGTTTCTCCAGCACTGCGGCAAATACTGCGATTACGATTGGCGCACAGGTTACGAATAGCCCGATGACCATGACGCCTGGCGCGTCTGCGCCGTCAGCTACAAAGTAGAAAAGCGGGAGATTACATGCAAACATGAGTGATACGACAACCGCCGCTCGCTTTATTTTCTTAAGCGCTAAAACAGAGGTTTGCGAAAAAGCGGTATTTGTATCGATGTACTTGAGAAGCTTATATGCCTGAAGCAGCGTAAATGAATACGCAATAGCCGCCACATACGCAGCCAAAGCGGAAAGATAAACTTTAATATCCGGAAAATCCGGCATCATACTATGCGCCATCGCTGGGAGTCCATAAAAACACATCACTAATGCGGGAATGGCCATAACAACCAGAACAACTTTTAAAAAGAGCGTCTCTCTTTTCATCTATTTCACCTCATGTTTGATTTTATCAGTTTATTTATCGTTTAACAATAAAAATGTATTGATTAATTTGAAAAAATTGATTCGGCAGTGTTCCAAGTTCATGACTTCGTTTCGTTCCTAGACTGCTGCTGTTTTATTGAATTAACGTCCCCAATAGTCCAATAACAAGGCCTTCTAATCTTGCGCATGTTGCTCTTGACTTGGAGTGAACTCCAAGATGTAGAGTGATCGTGAGTCAAGTAACTATCACTTTTAGGAGGCGTAATCATGAGTACATCAAAAATCGTTTTGATCACTGGAGGAAACAAAGGGATCGGCCTTGAGACTGCTAGGCAATTGGGCAAGCTAGGATTCACGATATTGCTCGGTTCTAGAGATGAAGCAAGAGGGCGGGAAGCGACGGCTGCCCTGACGGCCGAGAACATACATGCACAGGCAATTACTCTGGACATAACAGACTTGAATACCATACAATCCGCAGTAGAACAAATTGACGATCAGTATGGAGCGCTTGATGTGTTGATCAATAACGCTGGCGTGTGCTTCGAAGGAGTTCTTCCTCCGAGCCAACTGGAATTGACGGTTCTAAGGAATACGTACGAGACAAATGTTTTCGGCAGTTTTTCTGTCATGAAGGCCATGCTCCCTTTGATTAAAAAATCGCCTGCCGGCAGAATCGTAAACCTTTCAAGCGGCTTGGCTTCCTTGACCGAGTACAATACCCCGGACTCGGATGCCGAAAAATACGGATTGAATTTGCTCGCCTACATGAGTTCGAAAACGGCCGTCAATGCGCTAACCGTCTTGTTTGCCAAAGAATTAAAAGATACGCCGATCAAAGTGAATTCAGCCGACCCAGGGTACACGTCTACGGATTTGAATGGGCATACGGGTTATCGTACCGTTGAACAGGGCGCTTCCATCGTCGTGAAACTCGCCACTCTGCCGAGCGATGGACCGAACGGCGGTTTCTTTGATGAGAACGGCGTGATACCATGGTAATACGTCAGGAGGTGCGGCAAATCGATGGACATTCCCGAAACCGCAAGCTCGATTAAACAGGCGGCTGAATTCACGGGCCTCTCGGAAGATACGATCCGCTATTACGAGAAAATCGGCTTGCTTCCGTATGCCGACCGCAAAACAAGCGGGCACAGAACGTACAGTAAACATCAATTGGATGGCATGGTCTTTTTAACGAGACTCAAAGCGACCGGAATGACGCTTGAAGAAATGAAGCGTTTCCGCCAGCTTTACGAAAGGGGTGAAGTCACGCTCCCCGAGAGAGTCTCCCTCCTGATCGAACACAAGAATAGAATTCAGAACGAGATCGACAGCTTACTGGAGACGCAAAGGATGATTGATTACAAAATCGACACGTATAAAGAGGTCCTTGTAAATCCAGATTCAAACAAAAAATGGAAATCCCCATCTGCCGATTGAGAGCATTCTTATGGTTCTTATTGAACGCTTCTGCCCTTTAATCAACGTGTGCCAGTCTAATACTTTATTTTCTATGGGCAAGGACCTCGCCTCCCACTTAAGGAGACTGCCCGTTACTTTAATAAACAAAGGCAGCCGGTCGGTTATCGGCGCCTGTTCGTTGAACTATCGTTTACCGTTACATTACCGAATACTGCTCCAAATGCGACACCAAAAGCGGCACCTAAAGCAATTCCAAGGCCTATGAAAGAACCGTTTCCGTCATCTTTCATTTTCAAATAATCACTCCGCTTCTTAAATTCATTCCAAAGGTTTACTGTTGTGGCAGTTTCGCCTCACAACGGCTGTCCAAAAGATGTAAGTATAACTCAATACGTTGCAACTACTTAATTTTTCGCTACATTATTCTGCTCGTTACTTCAATAAAAATGGCAGCTGACCATCAAGCCAGCTGCCATCGTGTTGTATTGAACTATCGTCTCCCGTTAGCGCAACGACTTACTCTGTTGAATTTCGTGTTCCTCAACATAAAGCGGCATCAGAGAAGGCGAATCGTACCTTATCGCGGCCTTTAAACGACAAAATGGTGCCGATAGCCAAAGCCCATAGCTGCAACGAAATAATGAGCCTAATCCGACAGTGCCCGCATGATGTTTGATTTCGCCTCTGCCGCAATCGCTTCATTCCTGTCATCGACCGCTTGCATCAAGATCAGTACGGGGATGTATACCGCGATCAGCCGCGCCAGCAGCTTCGTTTCCTCGTCCGCTCCTCCGTAAGTTTCGAAAAACACGCCGCGAGCGTATGGTGGTAAAAAGCTGTAAGCAACGCTCAAATCGCAAGCTGGATGGCCTACGCTCAGATCGCCCCAATCAATGATGCCGGAAACGATCCCGTTCTCATTCACAAGCATATTTTTGAAATGAAGATCACCATGTAGCAGTGTATTCACCGCCTCGACACGGTCCGTTTGCAGCCTGCTAATATATGCTTCGATTACACCGGACTGCTCTGGCGACAAATGTTCGCCCACCTTCGATAGAAAGCCCTCCAATTTCACTTTGCGCGATGCTATGTCCGTCAAGCTTCGATGGTCTTGCTGAACTCCGCACTTCAGCGCCGCCTGCACCGGAAACTCATGCAATCTCCGCAAAAATTTCGCCAGCGTCTCTGCCGATAAAGCCCGGCGTTCTTCCGTCAAACCGATGGGGAAATCTCCTGGCAAGTAGGCATAGCCAAGAAATGGTGCCGGGTATTCGTCACTTGCTTCGCCATAAAACAACGGTTTTGGATAGGGGATGGTCATATATGCCTCCAGCTTCGGCAGCAGCATCCCTTCCATACGAATCGAGCCAACTGCAATCGTTCTTCTTGGAAACCGGAACACGTACTCGTCACCGATGAGAAAAACCGTATTGTCCCAGCCCCAGCCCAATCGCTTCACTTGCTTCGATGACAGCTGAGGGAATTGTCTGCCGATCAGCGTCCGCGCCTGCTCTTCGTTAACCTCCCACTCCGCATCCCATTCATTCGTTCCTCCCATGAAATGTCTGCCTCCTCGTTCCATACTTTATTTAGACGTTTACATTCCCTGGAAGTTACGCATAACTGCCCGTTACTTCAATGAAAAACGGCAACCGACTATATGCCGGTTGCCACCGGCGGGCAACCGGTCATCCTAATGATAAAGCCCTAAGTGTTCAATAATTACTAACCTTACGGTCGGGTGACAATTAAGTTCTTTTCTTATACGCCCTAATTGCAAAAAAGTAAGCTACGATCATAATGCCGACGCACCAGGCGAGCGCGATCCAAATGTCGTTTCCGACCGGCTGCTCCGACAACAAAGCGCGGATGGCGTTTACGATTGAGGTAACCGGTTGATTTTCGGCGAAGACGCGCACGACTTTCGGCATCGACTCGGTCGGCACGAACGCCGAACTGATAAAGGGCAGGAAGATGAGCGGGTAGGAAAAGGCGCTTGCGCCTTCGATCGATTTCGCGGTCAATCCGGGAATGACGGCGATCCAAGTTAAGGCTAAAGTGAATAAGGCGAGGATACCGACGACGGTAAGCCATGGCAGGATACCGGCGGATGAACGAAAACCCATGATCAACGCGACAAGAATAATGACGACGAGCGATATGGCGTTGGACATCAGAGAAGTTAGCACATGTCCCCAAAGCAAGGCGGAACGGGAAATCGGCATCGTGCGGAACCGCTCGAGAATCCCCCGCTGCACGTCCATGAAAAGTCGGTAAGCAGTATAAGCGATTCCGCTGGCGATCGCCATGAGCAGGATGCCGGGCAACAGGTAATTCACATAGTTATCCGTATCGGCTTGAATGGCGCCGCCAAGCACATAGACGAACAACAGCATCATCGCGATCGGAGTAAGGCAGACCGTGATGATCGTATCCATGCTGCGGAAAATATGGCGCATGGATCGTCCGAGCATGACACCGATATCGGTGAAGAAACGAGGTTTTACCGTCTCCATTTTACTTCATCTCCTTTTTGCCGACGATGGCGAGGAACATGTCCTCTAATGATGGCTGTTTTTCCACGTATTCCACCTTAGCGGACGGGAACAGCTTTTTAAGCTCTTGGAGCGTGCCATTGGCGATGATCTTGCCTTCGTGCAAGATAGCGATCCGGTCAGCGAGCTGCTCGGCCTCCTCCAAATATTGCGTGGTCAGAAGAACCGTCGTCCCGCCATTGGCAAGCTCTTTCACGGTTTTCCAAACCTCTATGCGCGCTTCGGGGTCGAGTCCGGTCGTCGGCTCGTCGAGGAAAATGACTTTCGGATTCCCGACGAGGCTCAAGGCGATGTCGAGTCTGCGTCTCATACCGCCCGAATAAGTGGATACCCTACGATCGGCGGCATCCTTCAGACCGAATCGCCGCAGCATGTCGTCCGCCACCTGACGCGGGTTTTTGAGATATCGCAGCTTGGCGATCATAATCAGGTTTTCCCGACCGGATAAGATTTCGTCCACGGCGGCGAATTGTCCGGTCAGACTGATCGCCTGCCGTACCTGATCGGGTTTAGACGCGACGTCGAATCCATTAACATTGGCGGTGCCTCCGTCCTCTCTGAGCAGCGTGGTGAGAATTCGGACCACCGTCGTCTTCCCCGCGCCGTTTGAGCCAAGCAAAGCAAAGATGTCGCCCTGCTTCACTTCGAAATCCACTCCCTTTAGAACTTCCGTGTTCTTGAAAGATTTTCGCAGATTTCTCACTTCAATTGCGTTTGGCATCCCGGTATCCCCTCTTACTTCAATTTGTCGGTAACCTTTTTCATGGCTTTGTTCACTTCTTGGTCAACTGACTCTTGAATAATGTCGGCGAAGGTCTTCGAATCTTTGATGAGATCGTCGCAGAAACCCGCTACGTCTCTGCCCGTCACTTCAAGCACGCCTTTCCCCGAGGCCGCGCCTTCTTCGAACAAATCAATGATTCCCGAGAGTAAACCCGTTCCTTCGGTCAGCTCGACTGGGCCGATCTTGAAAAGGTATTTTTGAATCTCTTTATACACGATCTGATAATCCTGCGGGAGCGCTTTGACGCGGGCCACATGCGCCCGCCACTCTTTTTTGCCTTTGATGATATCTTGAATGCTCATGTTTTTATCCTCCTTATTTGCCTAGTTTTTTAGCGACACTATCGTTGAGCTGCTTGCGCCATTTGTCGCGATAAGATTTAGCTCCTTCTTCGCCTGCCAGAGCTCCGCAGAAACCCTTGATATCATCGCCCAACACCTCTTGGACTTGCTGACCCTCCGCTGCCGTTTCTTCGAGCAGGCCAAGCACGCCGTCCAGAATCGGCATGAGATTGCGACCGGTGAAATCCGAGTATCCCCAAAGGTTACCTTTGATTTCTTCCCATGCCGCTTGATAATCGGCCGGCAACGCTTGGCTCCTCGATTCGAATGCTTTAAATTCTTTCTTCATGTCGTTGCCGGTGATTTTGTCCCAGAAGTTCATGATCTGCTCTCCTTTAACTCGTTCATTTTCGAAGATACGAACTCCCACTTTGCCCAGAACCTACGCAACTCCTCGCGCCCTGCTTCGTTGAGCGCGAAAAACTTTCGAGGCGGCCCCATGTCGGAGGGTTTTTTAGTGATCTCTACCAACTTGCTTTTTTCAAGCCGGACTAATATGGTGTACACCGTTCCCTCCACGACGTCCGAGAAGCCTGAGGCATTCAACTGCCGCGTGATTTCGTAACCGTAAGTTTCTTGACGGCTTATGATTTCAAGAACGCAGCCCTCGAGCACGCCTTTTAGCATTTCCGTTAAATCTTCCATTCCGATCACCCTCTACTATTCTGTATCGCTGATATTCAGTATTACTTACTACTGCTACATCGTAACACGGAGTAGTGGCGTTGTCAAAGCGAATTTGAAAATAAATCGCCCTAAATAAACAAAAAGCCGCGCACAGCGCAGCTTACGGTTGTTGAATTTCCGATACTGAATAATTAATTGTTGAACTATCCTGCCCGTTACTTCAATGAACAACGGCAGCCGATCGCAAGCCGGCTGCCGTTGTCCATTCAACTATAGTCTCCCGTTAGCATTCCTGTAGATGGATTAATTTCGTACAGAAGGTCTATGTTCATCGTTTCACTCTCCTCGGGCGAGTGCAAGATGCGACCTTCCTTCATTACTCTCGTTCGCGTTCAACAATCCAGCGTGCGCTATTCAGAATAAGCCGTTGGATGGCTTCTGGTTTGAACGAATCTGCCCTGTGACCCGGATGTAAATAGACTACCTTTCCTAGTCCATAATTCTGTTCCCATGCAGAAAGCCATCTTTTACCGGCATTTTCGTATTCCAGAAAAACTGTACGAGGCGTATATGGATCGAATTCAAATTGATACGGCTCCTCATCGATCGTAAAATCTTCCACTCCGTCTAACAACGGATGATCATGCATTGTTCGATAAAAATGAAGCTGCTGATAAGGGGGATGTGTAATAAACTTGGCACCGATTACCTGCAGCAGCTCATAGCTGCCCGCCAATGAGATGCCGTTATGAATAGCAAGCAGGCCGCCTCCGTCCGCTACGAATTTGAGCAGCCCCGCAATTTGCTCGGATGTCAAAGTTCGTGTCCAGATATCCGCATAAGAGATGCATGCCTCGTACTCATTGGTATCCAGCGTGGATAAGTCATCATAATTATTGGTTACGGTCAAACGAAATTCACCTTCCAGAATCTGTTCCAACTCCTGCGCCACCTGCTCTAGTGGATGCCAGGCCCCCGGGTAATCATCACCAATTAACAGAATTTGTTTTACTGGCATACGATCTACTCCTCATTTCAAGTTTGTTTTACAATAGGAAGACGTAGGAAATGGACCATGGACGCAAGATTGACTAAAAAAACTTCAGGGTGGAGTGAATTTTTTTGGAATTATCCGTAATATGGAATGACTATTACCCTCAACTCAAGAGATTCGTCTCGAATCGAATCAAGAATCAGGCAGATGTGGAAGACATCGTGCAGCAAATCTTTATTAAGATAAATAATCATGTCGACGAACTGAAGGATAGTGAAAAGTTGACGTCCTGGATCTATCAAATCGCTCGCAATAGCATGGTAGATTATTTTCGCAAGAAAAAGTGGAACGATGAGTTGCTCGACCAACATCAAACGACGGATGAATATGATGAACCAGATCTGGCCCAAGAGGTCATTGCCTGTTTCGAATCGGTTATTCAACAGCTTCCGGAAAAATACAAGACAGCCTTGGAACTCTCCATATTGAGAGGAATGTCCCAAAAAGAATTGAGTGAACAACTAGGGATTTCCTATTCGGGGGCAAAATCAAGAGTACAGCGAGGGCGTGAGATGCTAAAAGAATTATTGACTGGATGCTGCCATATTGAGTCGGATCACTACGGAAACATTATCGATTTTCATATCAAATGGCGCTACCCTTCTTGTTCGAGCAGCGAATAGGGGGCGTAATTAATTGAGGTATTAAGACATTTATTGCAAGCCCCCCATTGCTAAACAGCCTGCCGAATCACGCCGGCAGGCTGTTTAATTAAAGTAATGATCTCCGTTGGCGTAAGGATGTTTAGTCTAGAACTACAACTATTTTATTAGCAATGCTTTGATCTTCACTACGGCTGATATTTATTTTGCCATCAGGATAATACATTTAAAGAATTGTTTGCAGATAGCTGATAATAAGTTCAGGATTTCTAGACTCTCCACTCTGAATACTTTTTAATATCTCATTTGATTCTATCCCATATGTACTATTGGGGTTCAAATTTATAGGGGCCCCACTTTTCAATAATTTCTTTGGGTATTCAGATTTTGTGGTTGAATCTTTACCTTTGTCATTTTAACTCTAATTCGGAATTTATGGTGGCCACACCAGTATTCTGGTCATAATTCTCTCGCGCGCTTTCGATAAGCGGCAAGACACTATTTGCCCATTGCTTCAAGGTTTGCAGAGGTCCCACTAACGTTACCCCTAGCAGCGTAAGCGAATAGTCAACGACTGGCGGAACAGACGGCTTGACGATACGCTTGACCAATCCGTCCCGTTCCAGCTGCCGGAGTGTGTGGGTCAGCATCTTCTGCGATATACCGTCGATTCTTCTTCTAATTTCCCCATACCTCAGGCTGCCCCCTTCCAATGCATAAACGACCAGCACGGTCCATTTATTGGCACTTTTAATTACGCTTGTTGTTTCGATTCTGCTGTTCAGGGTTCTTGGGCTGTTCAGCTGGTCTTATTTCGACAATTGGCATTCTCCGCTTCAGGGAGCAGTGGCCGTCATGCTGCTGCTTACAGCTTCCGCCCACTGGGGAAAAAGACGGCCTGATCTCATCCGGATGATCCCGGTTGCTTTTCCAAAACCGAATTGGATTGTGACGGCCACCGGGTGGCTGGAAATTGCGGGTGCCCTCGGCATTCTGTTCCCCGCTACCTCCCGCGCGGCTTCCATCTGTTTGCGGTTCTACTCGTGGCCATGTTCCCTGCCAATGTAAGGGCAGCCCGGGAAGGATTAACTATCGGCGGAAGACCTACGCCTAAGCTGCTTGTCCGTACATTGCTGCTGCAGCTGGTGTTTCTCGCAGCTGTCCTCTTAGCAGGTTAGGTCTGTGACTTGCCAGCACACATCTATTTCGACTTTTTTAAAATCAGATCGAGCGCATTCTCTCTGGGCCTTCATGCTTATCTCCTAAAACACACAGAGGTAAGGGATACCTCTCCCTTACCTCTGCCCAGGCGTACGGCATATCAATATGTGCTCCCTCGTGAAATAATTTCGTATTGCATCCTTTTAACCATTTTCTCACAGTCGTCTACTTGACCTGATCGATCGAAAGGCTCAACTTATAATTGCCGTACTTCAGCACTTCCTCCAATAGTTTGTTCAGTTCAGAACCGTCTCTAATCCGGATGCGCAACCAATAGCAGCCTTCACCACCTACACGATGCACCTCCGCTACAGATTCAGACGACTGGACGAAGTCTCGGAAGGCTTGATGCGCTTGATTGGAGTTCATGAAGACGATAAGAAAGGCATGAACATTCAAACCAATCTTTTCGGGATTCCAACGCAGCGTATAACCTTCGATAACGCCGCTGTCTTCCAGCTTTCGTACCCGCGCGCCAACTGCCTGCCCTGTGAGATGTACAATCTCTCCGATCTCCTTGTAGGTAAGGAGCGCGTTATTCAACAAAGCTTGCAGAACCTTCAGATCAATATCGTCAATGGCTTGGTTGGCCATTTGGCACCCACTCCTTTCACGGCGTAAGTAAAACCGCCTGAATTCGTTCATCAAGTTATGTATCGAGTCCCGAGACTATTGCTAAAATCAATACTATCACACATCAACTTTTTGGGAGGAAATTCAGATGAACATTCAGCTCATTCGACATGCGACTTTATGGATTGAATATGCGGGAGTGACCTTCTTGTTAGACCCTATGTTCAGTGATCAGGCTGCCAACCCGCCGATTCCCAATTCCGGCGACGAACGGCGCAATCCGCTCGTTCCATTGCCTGGCGCACTAGACACATGGCTCTCTCCGGACGCCGTACTCGTATCACACTTGCACCGCGATCACTGGGACGAGGCAGCAATGCTGACGCTATCGAAGTCATTGACTATATTCTGTCAACAGGGAGATAGCGACGCTATCCGTTCGTCAGGTTTTACCAACATAACGGAGATTCAAACCTCAGTAACCTTCCGAGGCGTAACCATTCAGCGTACGAATGGTCAACATGGAACAGGCGAAATCGGCCAGAAAATGGGGCATGTATCCGGCTTCGTCTTTCAAGCATCAGGAGAGCCCGCACTGTACATCGCAGGAGATACAATTTGGTGTGAAGATGTGAAGTTAGCGCTGGATACCTATAAACCCGATATGACGATTGTCAACGCAGGCGGGGCGAGATTTGCTGTGGGCGACGTGATTACGATGGACGAAGATCACGTAGTCGAGCTAATCCGATACGCGCCATATACCCAGGTTGTCGCCATTCATATGGATTCCATCAACCATTGCCATGTCACAAGGGACGTGCTGCGGACGATGCTCTCCAAGCAGCGGTTGCTCGACCGTGTCTACATCCCGGAGGATGGTGATTGGTTATGAACCGGACGGAAACAAACACTTCCGGCGTAATGATATCGACGGATAGGAGCTTGCTCGACCTGCCCTTTGCCTACCGCTATCTGCATGAGCATATGTACTGGGCGAAAAACCTAACGTTTGACGCTTTCGAGAGAGCCGTCGCCCATTCGGCAATCGTGGTCGGTACGTACGATTCGTCGGTGAACGGACGACTGATCGGATTCGCCCGGGTCGTTTCGGACTGCGCAACCTTCGCCTATCTGACCGATGTCTTCGTCATATCTAAGTATCGTGGTCAAGGCTTGTCCAAGAGGATGATGGAGATCATTGTGAATCATCCGGATCTGCAAGGACTGAGGCGTTTCTTACTTGTAACCGAAGATGCGCATGAGCTTTACGCCAAGTTCGGCTTTGAACTACTGAAGGACGGAGCAAACTGGATGCAACTATACAAAGGATAACTCTAGTAGACCGTGATAAACCACTTGGCACCCCTCGCAACTAAGCGAAACATTCGCCTCGTACTATACTGATTTCCAAAGTTCCAAGTGGCTGGTCGATTATTGAGCGCCCACTTGGGACTTTTTTGCTTTCCCCGCAATTCTGCGATAAAGGCAGCCGATCTACGAGGACAAAAAGTATCGTGATCTGCTTCATAGCGAAGTCAAAATTGACCGTCAGGGTGATCACGTAGGTGTGATACGGTTCAGCTTATCATCTACAGGGCTAAATCCGAAGGCACCAATAGGTGTCTTCTTGCTGTTTGTTCAGCTTTCAGTGCGTTGACGTTTGCGGAAGGCCGCTACGCTCTCACGATGAGCGCATGCTTCGGAACAGTAGCGCTTGGACTTGTTCTTGGATGTATCGATAAAGGCATTCTGACAGGGTGCAGAGGCACAGATTCCGAATCTCTCGGTTCCAAACTCAATCAAGACAAAGACAAGCCCCATGGTTGTCGTCGTAGCCAGCCAATGAGCACATCCATCCTCCTCCGATTCAAAATGCAGATGGTAGGGCCCATGTAGCCAGCTTATTCTTGGCGTCGCCCCACTAATACGGAGTTGCTCATTCAAAAGTGCCGCTGCATCCTGCGCCTTCTGCTCTTTTGCCAACTCGAACACGGTCCGCAAAGATTTTCTCAGCGATCGGACGATCTCGATATCCTCCGAACGAACAGGCCACGATTGAATGGTATCCCGATGAACAGCGATAGCGGCATCCCAATCAAACCCTTCATTTTTCCTAGAGGCCGAATCCAGAACATGTTTCTCGCTCTCGACGAGAAATTGCTTCAATTCTTCAGGCGTTGACAAGCTGTCGGTCCCCTTAACGGGACAAAGCGTATTGATGAGATCAACCGCAAGGCCTATGGAGAGCGATTGGTAATAGGTAAAAATCATTTGACATGTCACTCCTTGGTAATTACAATCGTTACATGCAATATAATTTTAGCATGTTACACACGCGATGGAAAGGAGGTCTGGGAAGGAATGGTTATGTCGTTAGCGGAAGTTGCGGAGAAAATCCCGGAAAGGAGATGGTGGGCGCTCGGTGCTGTTTGCCTTGGACTATTCATGGCCCTGCTAGATGTTACAATTGTAAACGTCGCTTTGCCGGCCATTAGCAGCGATCTTCAAACAGATTTCTCAGGCTTGGAATGGATTGTCAACGCTTATACTTTAGTATTTGCTGTGGTGCTGGTTCCTGTGAGTCGATTGGGCGATATTTTCGGACGGAAGACGCTCTTTATGTTGGGGATAGCCGTATTTACAATTGGCTCTCTGTTGTGCGGATTGTCAGGCGGTATCGCGATGCTGAATATGTCTAGAGGCATTCAAGGACTAGGCGCATCCGCAATGATGCCTTTATCGCTCGCGATCATCTCGGCGACGTTCAGCGGAAGGCAGCGGCGGATCGCAATCGGGGTATGGGGCGGTGTCAGCGGATTAGCCACGGGGATCGGCCCGGTAATCGGCGGGCTTCTAGTTAAGCATATCGGATGGCAATCTATTTTCTATCTGAATCTTCCCGTCGGCATCGTAGCGATATCGCTTTCTTTATGGGCGATCAAGCAATCCAAGGACGAGTCTGCCGCGCGCAGAATCGATCTGTTCGGGTTCATTGCCTTCACCGTTTTCATGTTCTGCCTCATATACGGATTGATTCAAGTTAACCAAGAGGGCAACGATTGGACCTCGTCGCACGTTTGGCAACTGCTCAGCCTATCTATCTTTGCCCTAGTCGTATTCATCGTAGGTGAGCTTCAAATAAAACACCCCATGGTAGATCCCCGTTTATTCAGGATTCCCAGCTTTACGGGCTCAGCGATTGCCGCCTTCTGTCTAAGCGCTGGGATGTACGCATTGTTATTCAATCTAACGATCTACCTGCAAGGCTTCCTCGGATTGGATGCAATGGAGTCAGGCGTTAAGCTAATCGCATTCACCGCGATGGCTCTGCTATTCGGCCCTCTGGCCGGTGCATTGATGGGGAAAATAGGTTCAAAATGGCTTATCCTCGCTTCCATGGTTTTGATAACAATCGGGGTTTACTCCATGTCTCATCTCTCCCATCATAACGCCCCCTCGGAATGGGTGGTCCTGTTACCCGGATTCATTATCGCCGGAATAGGAAGCGGATTAATTAATCCGCCCATCTCCAACCTGGCGGTCGAAGCCGTGCCGGTTCAACGAGTGGGTATGGCGTCCGGAATGAACAGTGTGGCTCGCCAGATGGGGAGTGCATTCGGAATTGCTCTCTTCGGAGCTATCCTGTCCAGCCGTTACAACTCATTGGTTACAGATAGAGTTCAGTCGTTGCAAGACAACCAACTTACTGGATCAGCGAGGGAGCAAGTGATCCAAGCAATCGAGTCGGGGGGTCCCATGGCAGGCAGCGACGGTCTGGCGGGAATAGAGTATGACGCCATATTCCACAATGATCCTCTTCTTGAAACCTACCGTCAGATTGCTCGCGCATCCTTCGTGGATGGAACGATTGACATTATACGGATTGCTTCCGTGATTCTGGCTGTTGGCACGGTGCTCTGTCTGGTTCTGATTCGCAAGAAATAGCTTAATAAATCCTGCATTTTCGGGGGTCTCGGGGCTGTATAGAAGTTCTTGTCCTAATACGGTTTTGTATAGAAGTTCTTGTCTTGAGTTGACGACAAGAACTTCTATACAATAAATAAAAAAAGCCGCTGTTTATGCGAATTTGAGTGTATAGATGTTGTTGACCTCCGACACCTCCGCTCTTCTTCAAACCGCTTTAGAACTACTAACGCTTAATAAACCGGCAGCGGATCTCCGATCTTGCTGCCGGTTTATTGCTTTGGTGCTGCTTAATTGAACTAACGTTTCCCGTTAGGATTCCTGTAGAGCGTTAAATTTGCGCTTTGCACAAAAACGAACGCCTCCGGTACGATGGGTTAATCACGGGTCATAGCCCTTTAGCCATCATAAGGAGGTCGCTCTATCTTGAAGTTTAAAGCCCAAGCCAAACAAAATCATTTCAATCCAGCACCTTGTCGTCGGCATCGACATCGCCTCGGCATGGAACCAACCGGCCACTATTGGCTCAGCCTCGCTGCCTGGCTCAAAGACAGGCGCCTCGAGGTCGTGCTGGCAAACCCTCATCTCGTCAAAAAGAACAAAGAAAACCGCGACAATACCCCATCCAAAAGTGACATCAAAGATGCCTTTGTTATCGCCGACATGGTGAAGAACGGCTACTACACCATCATCAAAGAAAACAGTGAAGTGTTCATGGAACTGCGCGTCCTCATGGCAAACCGGGAGACCATTGTCCATCGTAACGTCAGCGTCAAAAACCAGATCCACCGCTGGGTCGACATTGTCTTCCCCGAGCTGCGGCAGGTTTACAAACACCTCATTGGCTCCGGATCGCTAGCAACCTTGCGTCTCTTTCCAACGCCTGCCGATCTTCAAAAACTCACTGTTCGTCAAATCGTCGACGGTTGGAAAACGGTCATGAAGCGGCACAGCGGTGAACGAAGAGCTGGTGAACTACTAGCACTAGCAACGCGCTCAGTTGGCGCCAAGCATGCCGAGAAAGCCTACAAGCTTCATCTGCAACAGTTGCTTGCCGAATATGAGCTGGCTACGGAGCAGCTGAAAGTCATCGAAGGTGAAGTGGCGGCTACTTTGGCCCGGATCCCACTAGCCAAGCCGCTGCTGGCCATCAAGGGCATGAGCATTTTGTCTGTCGCCGGTATTCTGGGTGAGGCTGGCGACCTCAGCGGCTATTCACATGGCAATGCATTGCTGCGGCATGCCGGCCTCAACCTGGCTGAAGCGAGTTCAGGCAAATGGAAAGGCCAGATGTCGATCAGCAAACGTGGCCGGCCAAGGCTTCGGCATGCCCTGTTTATGGCAACCATGGCCCTCATCATGAACGATGGATCGTTTAAACGACAGCACGAAATGAATGTAAAGACGAAAAGCATGAAGCCGATGCGCTCTGTGATGAAGCTTTGCGGCAGGTTGGCACGCCTATTGGTTGCCATGGCTCAAAGCGGTGAAGCTTACGAACCGGATCGCGCTCTCCCTATGAAACAAGCTGCTTAACTACTTCTCGAAATAGTACGAATATTGGCTTATTCGCGGGATCTCAAGACTGCACGGAGTACCGGATTGCGTTAAACAAAAGGGCACAGACCCGTACCGTTAGGATAACCGGCCTCCACCCACCGGATAGGCGTAACGAAGGAATGAAAGGGCATCGACCCGTCGAGAAATGGGAGTGAAAGCCTCCGGAGGTACGTGGAGCGGCGTGCAACAGAGCAGTAAAAAAAGGAGCGAAAACTCGCCCCTTCTGTTCCCGCATGCGCTTCGGTTACCGAATTTGACGATACCATCCCTTCTTCTATCCGACCGCTGAGCCTCGCGGCTGCAGCGGTTTTCTTAGATTATCTGATAATCTAAGGCGCTATTCTTCACCTTCCCATAACTAGACCCGCTAGCTGCCCTAGTGGTCGGAATGATCTTTTGTCGGAGGATATAGAACCAATAGGCATGGAATCGAGAACTGCAATGCACTCCTGCTTGTGGTTGCGAAGTTTCCATAGAAAATGCAAAAGGGAATCGTCCAGTCATCGAAGATCTCTCTCGACTTTACTTTTCGGCTTGGCAGCGAACGTGACATGCCCCCCTCACCCGAATACATCAATAAAACAATTCTCTTTGATGTCTTCTCCGTTCCGTGATTTGCTCTCTTCTTTGCTCTGCGACGCGAATTCTTCCAGCCCTGCAGGCAAGTATGGCGGCATGACATTGAAGCCATCGCTGCCTCCCTGCTTGAACCATTCTTCCAGCTGGTCCGTGACCTGCACCGCTGTCCCAGCAAATACCCGATGCCCGCGGCCACCGGCAAGACGGTGAATCAGCTGGCGGATCGTCAGCTGATCGCGCCGCGCAAGAGTGGCCACGAGCTGGAATCGGCTCTTATTGCCGTTGATTTGGCTGACGTTCGGCAGTTCCGGCAGCGGGCCGTCGAGCGGATACGTGAACAGATCCAAGCCAAGCATATTCGATAGCTGATTCAACCCGTATTCCGGTACGGTCAGCTCGCTCAATGTCTGTTCCTTCTCTTTCGCCTCGGACTCTGTCACGCCGATTACCGCGCAAATGCCGGGCAGGATTTTTAAATGATCCGGGTTACGGCCATATCGGGCCGCCCGCGCCTTCACGTCCGCATAGTATTGCTGCGCTTCCTTTAGCGTCTGCTGCTCGGTGAAGATCGCCTCCGCGTACTGCGCGGCGAATTCTTTGCCATCCTCGGACGAACCGGCCTGCACGAGGACAGGGTACCCCTGCGGCGAACGCGGAATGTTCAGCGGTCCGCGCACTTTGAACGTATCGCCGGCATGCTCGATCGCCCGCACTTTGCCGGGCTCCGCAATCACGCCCACCTCCCGGAGCGGGCAGCCTCTATACCGACGACAGCAACGCGAACCAAGCTGATGGACACGACGGCCCTCAATGCCGGCAAACAGCTCGATCAATTGCGCGCGTCGTCCGGCATCTCGTGGACCTACGTCAGCCCGGCGGCATTCTTCGACCCCTCCGGCAATCGAACCGGCGCTTACGTAACCGGCAAGGACCATGTGATCCTTAACGGCAAAGGTCAGAACTACATTAGCTACACCGACTATGCCGACGCCATCGTGGACGAGATCGAGCAGCCGCGACACGCGAACCAGCGCTTCACCGTCGTAGGCGAAGACGAATAAGCATTGGAACGAGAGCTGTTTTCCGAGAGGGAAGCAGCTTTTCTGCTTCTTCCATGCGAATTGCAAGGTATCGATCACCAATTCGCGACAAGCAGTCATAGTTGCCCTGATGCTCCGCATAAACAGTATTGTATCGAGGAGGATTGCCATAGGAGGTTAAAGCATGGACGACGTGAACGAAACCAACCTGAAATCAGAGGCGCAGCAGACGCAGCCGTCGCAGCAAGCGCAACCCGCGGAAACGCATGACGTATACCACCCTCACACGCAAGCTGCCGCGAAAGGAACCGGCGACAACTCCGCAGCTCTTCATTCGCAGACCGTCGGCCCGCGCGGCCCCATACTGGAGCAAGACAGTAAGCTGCATGAGACGCTCGAGACGTTCATACATAGCAAAATCATCGAGAGACCCGTGCACGTCAAAGGCAACGCCGCGTTCGGCTACTTCCGCACCACGCACGACATGTCGGCGCATACGAAGCTCTGCTTCTTGCAGACGCCGGGTCAGGAAGTGCCCGTCGCGGTGCGCTTCTCGCTGGCCGGCGGCAATAAAGGAACGCCCGATACGTCCCGCGGCATTCGCGGGTTCGCGACCAAATTCTACTCCGAGCAAGGGGTGCTCGATTTCATCTTCAACCACATTCCCGTCTTTACCATCCGAGATCCGATCCGTTTCCCGGAATCCATCCGAGCGCTCTCGCCCTCCCCGGTAAACAACTTGGCCGATCCCCAGCTTCTGTGGAGCTTCGTCGCCCGGGCGCCGGAAATGACCCATTTTCTATTATGGCTCTTCTCCGACGCGGGCACCGTCAAGAGTTATCGGCATCTATCCGGCCACAGCGTGAATACCTATGTCTGGCGCAATGCCGAAGGCGTGCGTAAGTACGTGAAGTACCGCTGGATTCCGCTAGCCGGTCTGCAGTACATCGATGCCGTCGAGTCGGCGCGCCTCGGCTGCGAGAATCCGGATTTCGCCGGTCAAGACCTCTACGACGCGATAGCCGCCGGCGGCACGGTAGAATACGAGCTTTGCGTGCAGCTCATGAACCCCGATGACGCCGCCGTCCTTTCGTACGATCCGCTCGACCCTACGAAAGTGTGGGACGAGAACTTCTACCCGCTGCAGCCCGTTGGACGCCTCTACCTGAACCGCAATCCGGATAATTACATGGAGCAGGTGGAGAAACTCGCTTTCTCGGTATCCAACCTGCTGGACGGCGCCGAACTATCGGACGATAAAATCTTGCAAGGACGCGCGAACATCTACACCGACTCGCAGCGCCGGCGCATCGGGCCGGACTTCCGCAACGTCCCGGTCAATCGGCAAGCCGACTGGACGCCGGAATCCCAGATCACGAGCGGGGAAGGCCGGTACGTGGAGGGCCAGCTCGTGCGCGCCGAGCTGCCCAAGGCCGATAATTTCGCCCAAGCGGGCCAATTTTATCGCGCCCTCGATGCCATGCAGCAGACGCATCTGGTCGACAATCTCTCCGGCGCTCTGAGCCTTGCAACCGCCGAATCGCAGCGCGTCGTGCTTGACTATCTGTGCCAAGCGTCAGCAGTGCTCGGCGAACGCGTCGAGTCGCGCATCCGGCAGATGGCCGGAGGCTGAGGGGATCGAACGGGCGAGCCGAGCGCCGGGGATCGCCTTGCTTCCGTAAGCGGACAGGAAAGCGGTTATTTTGCCCAGAATCGGCGTATTTGAATTATGGTCCCAAAAACACGCGTTTCCGATGTATTGAGAAAATAAAGTATTAGATTGCATGTATTGCAGCCGCGCGGTTTATTGGATTTACAAACCGTTACATTCGAAAATTAAGTATTAGACTAACCTCAAAAATAAAACAGCAGCAGCCATGGACTGAGAAAATAAAGTCCTAGACTGTTGCTGTTTTATTGAACTATCGTCTCCCGTTAGTTGAATAACCATTGTGTTCTTTTGCTACTCATTCGGTTGCCAAGCTTTTAATTTATTGCCATCGGGGTCATAGAAATCAAATTCTCTAAACCAGCTATGTACAATCATTTCTTCGATACGTATCCCATTCGAACGGGCGTGCTCATAAAGTCCACCAATATCTGAAGTTCGAAAACAGACTACTGGCATTTCATAAGTTTGTCCACTTACCAACCATTGGTTTGTCTTAAAAGTTAGAACTTGATTATCCGATCGCTCGCGTAGAAAAACCTCTTGTTTACCTGCGAGTAAATAATCCTCGTTACTCTCCAATCCAAGGTGCTCGATGTACCATTGCTCTGATTTCTCCCTGTTGGAAACAGGGATATAGACTCCATCAATTCCAATCAACGCTGGTTTTTTCATAATCTCGACTCACCACCTATAAAAAGTATTGGTCATTTGCTACCAATCATAATAAATACATAAAAATCCATGAATGGTTGCGTTAACCTGCCCGTTAGCGTAGCTCGGCACCGCAATGCAAAAAAAGCGAGGGATTGGTTCCATCGCTTTTGCGCTCGTATCCTGTTAATTCAGGATTACTCCTCCTTCTTCTGTTTCTGGACTAGTTCATCTTGGTCGCTACCCCAGATATAGTCGATTCCTAATTCATTCATCTCCTGAGCATTTTTCATCTTACCTTGGTCAACATTTTGTTTTGGATCCGTTTTTTCGTTATTGTTCATCTGAAATCATCCCCTTCTCCAAATGATGGAACCCCAAGTTGTATCCTTTCCAATATCGTCAAACTTATGTAACAGCAAATTTAAAAGAAAGTGTTACGATATGCGGTCAGTGAAGAGTTTTCAGATAGGTTGAACAAATTCAACGAAAAAGGATGTCAAAAGACAGCGGAGAGTTCGTTCTGCCAATGGCACAAGAGATCCTGCGAAATCGTATTAGCTTAATCTGCCCATTACTTCAACGGATAAGAGTTGGTCGCCCTAATTTAAGTAATATTATTTATTTTTTGTGCAGGTATATCTCTGATTTTGTTACAACATGCCATTTCATGTCTAAAAGTACAGGAGCGAGATAAAGCGGATTAAACCAACTATAATCTCCATTGGCCAGAAGCTTGCCCGTCAACAACTCTCCATCCACTTTCTGCAGTTTATTCACCACTCGCGATAGCTTTGCCCTCATTCAGAAATTGAAGCGCCGTTTCCCAGTCATACTGAGTTCCCTTTGTTCGTTCGATTTCTGCAAGATGGTAGTCGTACTGCCTTTCATTTCAGCTTCCACTTCAGGTGTAACTGCTGAATCCCACATTTCATTGAATGCCAGTCCTTTCAAGCCAGACTCCTCGATTGCTGTCTTGAATTCCTCTGTTACGAATATAGGAGTGGTGTTTTGTGGTATCTTGAACAGTAGTTGCCTCTGAAGAGCATTTGGATAGAAGGAATACTCTCGAATGTAGTCTATGTTTCCATTATCCAATCGTTGAATAACCGATCGTTCCTCATTAAAACATTTCACGAGATTAATGACATTAACAAATACTAATGGTGAATTTTTAATTGGTAAAAACTCTACAAATGGCTCTATAAGATGCCCGATTTTTTCTCTCGCCTTTTCAGTGAGAATAAACCTGTCTCCCGCAAATGCAGGAATATCTTTTTCACTACCTTTTCGGTATATGATTAATTCTATTGGTCCAGGTATCCTTCAATGGAACTGCATCAAAGGTTACAATATTATCATCCGTACGTTCTTAATTTATGAAGTGCATTGACAACTTCTCCACTCGTGTGAAATGTTCATTCTCTCCTATTGTCATTGAACTATCGTTTCCAGTTAGCTTAATAAATAATGAATAAGAAAATATGAGAACCAATCCACAACGCTAATCGTGTTCAAAAAACAAGTATATCAATTAATTATCAAATGGGTTGAATCCTTCAAATTCTCTTCACCCCAATCATACATTGCCTCTATAATTGGAGAAAATTTTAATCCTAAATCTGTTAAAGAATACTCTACTCTTGGCGGAACTACCTTGAATACTTCACGATGGATTAAATTATCCTGCTCCAGCTCCCTCAACTGTTTCGTCAACATGGCCTCAGTAGTCTCCGGGAAAGATCGACGGATCTCTCCAAAACGTCTTGGCCCCTCTGAAAGATACCATAGTAGTAATAGTTTCCATTTTCCTCCTAACATTTGTTGAACTTTTGTTAAACCACAATCAGGGGCAAAGAACTTAGTATTTTTAGTCATAATTCTCCTCCTAAAATAGCATTAAATTATCATTACTACCAAAAACCATAGTACCTATTAAAAATAACAGTACTTGTTATTATCGCTTATAAGAAATAAAGTAATATTACCACGATTACTGTTATTTTAAAATAAATTGTTTCATGATGGAGGAATGGAAATTGAACATTTAAGAGACCTTATAGATGTGAAAACAACCAAAGATAGGCTTTTAAGCAGAAAATGGTTCAACGCGGGGTACTCAGAGCGAATTGAAGCCGAAATTGGTGTCAACTGCCCAAGAAGGCTATTGTATGAGAAACTTGTTTAGCTCTATAGTCTACAACCAAACTAAAAATATACACATGAAAGGTGATATTAAAATTAATAATAAAAAATTGATTTTAGTTACGGGTGCTACTGGATTACAAGGCGGTGCTGTTGCAAATGAAGCATTAAAACAGGGATTTAAAGTTCGTATTTTAGTTAGAGATGTAAATTCTACTAAAGCCCAGGCACTTATTCAAAAAGGGGCAGAAGCTGTAGTAGGTAACTTCGATGACCCAACCTCTTTGGAAAATGCTATGAAAAATGTCGATGCTGTTTTCTCAGTGCCGATTTCTGGAATAGATACCAACGAAACAGATCGAGAGAGAAAACAGGCTTTTGCATTAATTCAAGGTGCAATAAAAAGTGGCGTAGAACAATTTGTGCATACATCCGTTGCAGCCACAAGCAGATATACGCAATTTCCAGAATGGGGAACAGGTTACTGGTTTGAAAAGTATTGGACAGATAAATGGGATATAGAGGAGGCTGTTCGATCAGCAGGCTTTCCTTTATGGACTATCGTGAAGCCAGCATGTATTATGGAAAATTTCACTTCTGAAAAATCTGCATTCATGTATCCTGACTTACAACAAGGGGAAATAAAAACGGTTACGTTTGCGGATACACCTATAGATCACATTGCAATTGAAGATCTTGCTTCTTTTGTTTGTGCAGCCTTTGCAGATCCTGAAAAATTCAATAAACATAATATTGAGTTAGCTGCCGAATCGATTTCATATAAAAAAATTGCCGAGATCATCTCGGAGGTAACAGGAAAAGAACTTAAAATCACAACACTTGGTATTGAAGAAGCATTAGAGCAAGGAATTCATCCATTAGCTGTACGAGGTGAGCAATGGAATAACGTAGTTGGTTATAATGTAGATATTGATTTATTGAAGACTTACAATATCAAATTAACTTCATTTAAAGAATGGGCAGAAAAAAATAAAGACAAGTTTAAAATAAATTAACCGCCTGTTAGATGAAAAAAGCAGCCGCTCACAATGAGCGGCTGTTTTCATCATGTATCGAGCTCAGGTTTTCTTGTTTTATAACAAGCATTTATTATTATTGCTTTTCAACTAAACTGCCGTTACTTCAATGAACAACGGCAGCCGATCGTGTGGCGGCTGCCGTTGTGACTCCATTCAACTATAGTTCCCCGTTAGCTCAATGATCTGATTAGAAATGTAATTTTCTCGGTGGGCTATAGCTCTAAATTCACTGTCTCCCCACATGTACGACATTGTCTGTGCAGTTTATGTTCTAAGAAAAAAAGTCTAAATTGTTTGCCCTCTCCGCATTCACACCTACCACTTGCTAACGCTTTTTTTGGCGAGACTTTCACTTTTTCTTCGGATGTGTATTGAATCGAATCATTATTCACTACAGATTACAGCCTCCCCTTGAAGAAATAAATAGCCTCTTCAATTCGCCATTAATCCATAAATTACCTGCAACTCACTTTACTTTATTTCCTCTACTCGTATTACAGTTTGTCAAATTAACCAAAACTTCAACTCTCCGATTTATTTGTGATACGGTTCACCGCGAATGAGCTTAAACTAGCCTGCATTTTTCAGGGGTAACTAATTATTATTTCGTTTGTTAACTTCAATCGCAATGAACTCCGGCAAATAATTGGGAGTACAGCCCTTTGATACCATTTCATCTTTATAAAGACCTGTTTTCTCTCCAAGTTTAATACAACGTGCTCGATTCTTTTGATCATAAACGCCAATCCAGCCTGCGGTGAAATTCATGGCCCATTGAACTTCCGGTTCTTCCTCCGTAATATTAGCTTCAATAACAGAAAGTAAGTCTGCGTTGTTATCAGGCGGTGTTTGTCCAGTCCATCTCAAACGCCCTTTATAATACCAGAAGGCTCGCCTTTGAAGAGCAGAAGGACTATTTTCCCATAACTCCATCAATGCAATTTTCTTCTTGTCTTTGGTGAGCTGATTAGCCATTAGCCAATCCATTAAGTTATTTCGCTCATCAAATGTGTGAATCTGCATATCCGTATCAAGCTTATTTAGCACATCTTGTGAGAGATGGTTTTTGTCCATAATTAAGATTGCCAACAGTCTGGGCAAAAACTTTTCGGTTGACCAAAGTTCCATAGCTAGTTCGTGATCTTTATTAATGTCCTTCGCGATTTTTCGTAAGTCGCCTAGCTTAGTTTTACTATTGATCTGTGTTAGAATGTTTTCTGCTTTTGAAGAGCGTTTTATTTCTGTACTTTTATTCTTATTCATTTGACGCAACTCCTTTATCTAAGCATTCTATCCGTAATCTTTATTGAACTAGAGATTCCCATTAGTTTAATCATAAAAGTCACCTTTGACTAAACCCAAGAACTCAGCCAGTTAATTCGGGTCCTGTTCATTATATCCTTCAAGTACCATGCTAAAAATTCGATTGTGCGCCCAACCGGCAGGTGATTCAATAACTTCAAAACTTTACATATCACGTTCCCTTTACCCATTGCCCTTCCTTTGAATTAGTATGACCACCACAACTACCACTCGTTTCAATACTTTCAAATGAATTGAGCAATTGAACCAAACTTTTGATATTTTCATCTAATTGTTCACTAACAGCCATTAAATCAATTCCTTAAGATATCACATGCAAAACCAACAATTCCACGAAACTTTCCTGATTCCTTTATTACGCAATCCTGCCCGCTAGCTTAATAGAAAAACAACAATGATTGACATAAACTAGTCGAAGCAAAGTTTAAATATTAAGTCTTCGCAAGTAATAAATAAAATCTGGAAGGAGCAGGATATGGGGAAAGAGATAATCGAAGGAGTGCAGTGCAGCAAATGCTTAAGAAAATACTATTAATCGCGACATTGATTGCAGCTTTAACTGGATGCGGCTCTACAGCTC
Organism: Paenibacillus sp. J31P316; assembly: GCF_056269105.1. Taxonomy (NCBI): domain Bacteria; kingdom Bacillati; phylum Bacillota; class Bacilli; order Caryophanales; family Paenibacillaceae; genus Paenibacillus; species Paenibacillus sp. J31P316. The sequence continues at coordinate 52,935 of NZ_JBWDNI010000022.1, forward strand.
ATGAGGGACCAAATGTTGTCAAACAACAACGTCTTGTTACTTACAAGGAAATAAGCGCTCCAGAGAGGACTCTAAGGTTGAAGGCCCTCACAGCCATTCGATTATTTGTAAACGGCAATCTGGCGAATGTCGCACCTACGATCATAACCGGCGTTACATTTGTTCCCGTTCGTGCAGCAGGGGAAATGTTGAACAAATATGTGATATGGGAGGCAGCGACGAAAACAGTCTTCATTAATGATGAGAACCAACAACAGCAGCAGAAGCCCGCGAGCAAAGCATTGAAGCTGATTGTTAACGGAAACCAGGCGAACGTCGCCCCGAAAATCATTAACGGCGTGACTTATGTACCCGTACGTGCGGCAGGCGAGCTGCTGAAGAAGTTCGTGACATGGGATGCGATAATTAAAGCCGTCTACATCAACAACCAGATGCATCAAAAAGTCCTCTACTTCCCAGCTGCCAACTACCCGTTAACGGCAGCACATATGAGAGCCGCGATTGGAAAGGGAAAATCGCCAATCTGCACGATTGATCGGGCCGGAGCAGACGAGAGCCGCGAGCAAGCGCTTCAAGGCATCCCGACAAAGGAGGGCTTTGATCGAGATGAATTCCCTATGGCGATGTGCGCCGAAGGCGGTACCGGTGCAGATGTCGCTTATGTGCAGTACTCCGACAATCGCGGCTCCGGCTCATGGATCGGCAATCATCTTGAGAAGTACCCGGATGGTACGCGAGTTTTGTTCGTAATTGACGGGGCAGCAGGCACAGTCACCAAGCCGCCAACTACACCGACGACACCTAAACCGGTCTATTACGCGAATTGCGCTGCCGTAAAAGCCGCGGGCAAGGCACCGCTATACAAAGGTCAGCCTGGATATAGTACCCAGTTAGATCGTGACGGCGATGGTGTAGCCTGTGAAAATTAATAAAGCAAATAAGCGATTCAAAAAATAACATAACGCAAAAACAGGCTGCTGGATCATATTTGCCCGGCAGCCTTCTTTGTGTCTTTGGAATTAACTAACGTTCCCAGCTTAATCCTTGTAGATACTACTATGACTTGGCATTGAATTTGCTGTCTCTCTAAACCTTTAGAAAATAATGATAAAATGCTTCATCTCTTTCATAGCCACTTTTTTCATAAATCCCTTGTGCTCTTACGTTATCAATCGCTGTTGAGAGCGCTAGTCCCTTGGCTTTAATGCTTCTTGCATAATCTTTTGCAGCTTCTAATAATGCCCGAGCAGTTCCTGCACCTCTAAAATCTGAAAGTACATACAGATCATTCAAAATCAAAGATCTCTGCATAGAAATTGAAGAAAATGAAGGATACAGTTGAGTAAACCCGATTATTTTATTGTGATTATGATCTTTAGCAACAAAGATTATGGATTCTCTGTGTTGAAATCGTTCAAATAAGAACTCCTTTGCTGCTGAAATATTTGATTCTTGATTGTAAAACATCCGATAATCATTAAACAAAATTGTTAATTCATCAAGATCATCGATTGTCGCCATTGATATGAGAAAAGTACAACTGTTCATATATAATTCAGTCCTTTATTTGTTTTAAGTCCATTTTATCATTTATGTCTTTAAACTATTGCGCTAAACTATTGCATTATTCTTCCTGTTACTTCAACAAAATAAAGGAGCAACTGCCACTGGCAATCTGCTCCTTGTTTCGTTGAACTATCGGACCCGTTAGCGAAATGAAACATGGAGCAGTAGGTACCGGCAAACTGCTGCATTTTCTTTGAACTCTCGTTCCCCTTTAGTTTAACAAAGTAAATTCTAAAAGAAATACTGTATATCAAGTCCTCTGTTTTGATATCTATTTTCAATTTCTGATAGTTCCCTTTTGTTTCTGATATTTTGTAGTGAACAGGTTTCGCAGGATAGGCAATCGATTAGCCATGTATCTATATATGTTGTATCTTTTGGAATACTTAGAAATAATGCATACTCAACTATTTCCACAAGTATTTGAGAGTCAAAAATATTCGACTTTATCTCATAAGATTCATTTCCGTTAAACGCCCAATTCTGAATGTTTCGGTTATGTTCATATCCGCATTCATTGCACTTCATATTCTCCTCCAAACTTAACCGATCGACGATCGCCATCTGTTGAGGTATTTTACTAACGTTCCCCGTTAGTTCAAAGTGATTTCATCCTTGAATGAATTAAATATTAATTTACTTTCGAAGTTTTTCAATCCTTATTAAGTTTCATATTTATCATAATATGTTCTGGTGTTTGAAAATCAGACTTCTTTTCAACTTTAATTCCGTTTATATAGACATCCAAGCAATCCCAATAAACAATTAATTGGTCTTTTTCCTCTAAATACAAAAAGTTCATCCAACCATCGCACACTAATTGGTCTGCTTCATCATAAATCATGATCCCTGAAAAACAGTCTAATGAGCCATCTAAATAATTCATACACTTACCTTCAATGCTACTATTTGACCAATCAAATCTAAGTTCTTCATCAAATTCAAGATAAAAATCCAAGTCTATAAGCAATTGTCGTTCAACTTCTGCTTTTAGTTTAGGACCCATGGTTATTGCAAGTCCCATCTCATGACCAAATGGATTTTTCAAATGATTATTCATCCTTTTTATTTAACGTAATTTCCATGCTTTAAGTCCTCTCATACAAAATTCGCAATTATTCGTACACCTAAAGGTATTCGTGAAGTGATTCCTCTATCCTGCCCGTTAGTTCAATGATGAGATGTCGGTCATTATGCGATTTCCCACCTTATCGCGGGAATGAGATCAAGCTCTTATCATTGGGATTTGACAAGAACCCATAAATAAGAAAAGCCGCGATTTCGCGGCCTTTGATGAAATAATGTTCTTGTCACCTGACAGATTCCTCACCTCTGTTCTGCCGTTTATACAAGCTAAAGAAATAATTATTATTTGTTAGTGTCTCTGAATGATTTCCCCTCACATACCCTTGGAAGAAATGGAATTCGTTCTTCGTTTCCACCGCGTCCGGTGCAAGGTTGCCAAGCAGAAACGGCGTCTGCTTGTCGATAGACAAAATGTCCGCAATCCAATTCGCGATAATAGCGTGCATAATTCTTGATCCCATCGTTCTCACTTCTATTCGTGATCAGACGGTTTGGGGATTCTCAACGACGTAATACTTGGCTTGTGCCTTGAACATCTCACCGTACTTGCCTGGCGCATCAACGAGCTGGCGATGGCTGCCATATTGGGTAATCATCCCGCTCTCGAACACGGCGATCGTATCGCAGAACTGGCAGGAGGACAGACGATGAGAGATGTATATCGTCGTCTTGTCACTGATCACCTCGTTGAAGTTGTGATACACCTTGTACTCGGCCAGCGGATCAAGCGCAGCGGTCGGCTCATCAAGAATCATGATCGGCGCATCCTTGTAGATCGCCCTTGCGATGGCAATCTTCTGCTGCTCCCCGCCCGAGAATTCTACGCCTTGATCATTGAACCAGCTCCGAATATACGTATCCATCCCTTTAGGAAGCTCATTCATCCGCTCACTGAACCCGGCTTTGCGCATGGCTTCGTCGAAGCGATGCGCATCATGAGGCTGGTTGAACTCCAGATTTTCTTTTATCGTGAAATTAAAGAGTTGGAAGTCCTGGAATACCACCGAGAACAGCTTCTGGTATTCCTCGAGTGGATACTCGCGAATGTCCACACCATCGAGGAGAATCCGACCCTCGGTCGGTTCATAGAGCCGCGCCAGCAGCTTGATGAACGTCGTCTTGCCTGCGCCGTTCTCTCCTACGAGTGACAGCTTCTTTCCTGTCTCCAGGGTGATGGATACATTCGTCAGCGTATCCTTCTCCGCGCCGATATATCGGAAGCTGACGCGATCGAATGTAACTGTATGCTTCGCATTTAGCTCCAGCTTGCGTGTGCCTTTGTCCTTCATAGACGGATACTCCATGAAAATTATATAGTCATTCATGTAATCGCAGGTGTTAGCCAACCGAATGCCTTGTGTCAGAATGTTCGTGATACTCTCGGCAAAACTGACCGAGGCTGTGAACAGCATCTGAAACTGTCCAATCGATATGGCCTTGTCCAAGACCCGAAGTCCCAGATATCCATATAGTACGCCTTGTTGAACAGCTGTCACCAAGAGACTTCCGGAGGTGATGAATACGAACGGCTTCAGGAACCGGTTCGTTTCGTTGACCATATGATTCATATAGCCTTCCGCCTTGGCGTTGACCAGCTGTTGACCGTCATACAACCGGATATCCATTCCGTACTTGCCTCCTTGAAGCACGCGATTGGCCAGATACCAATACTTAGTGTCCAGTTTGGCGCGATCCTCCTTGAAGCGAAGCTCGGAGCGGCGAGACAGATACGTGAACAGAAACCCGAGCGCTACCAGTACCAGCAAGGCGATCAGCAACAGAGGCTCTACACTGCCGATAATCGTTAGCGTACTCACAAATGTAATAATACCGGACGTGAACGTCTTCAGAATTTCCGTAAGTCCCCGTAAGCCGCTAGACCACCAGCCCATACCGTTTCTGGCTTTGGACTGCATCTCCAACATAGCGGGATCCTCAGTGTACTCGTAATCCATCTCCATCGTCTTGCGGGTAAGCTGACGATCGCTATAGTCGCTGAACCGCTGATGAAACACCGTCTGCTCGTATCGACAGAAGTTACTGATGATTCGTGCTGCGAAAAAGAGCAGCACCATAATCGCTACCGTCTGGATAATGACACCGGGACGGCGATCATTAAGCAATTCATCGATAATGATTCGCGGGAAAATAATCGCGATAAGCGGTTGCAGACCAGTGACCACCATATCTACGATGACAGCGAGAAAGTAATATTTGTCCATCTTCCAGGCTTGGCCGTAGAAGTATTTCATAACTGTCCATATGCGCTTAAGCATGTTCGCCCTCCATCTTGTAGTACTGGGCTTGCATCTGGAACATCTCTGCGTATTTGCCGCCTTGGGCGACTAGCTCATCATGGCTGCCGCATTCCACAATCGTCCCCTCTTCGAACAGCGCAATGCGCGAGCAGAAGCGCGTGCTGGACAGGCGATGCGAGATATAGATGGAGGTCTTGCCCTGCACCATACTGCCGAACTCCTGATACAGTTTCTCTTCCGCCAAAGCATCTAGCGCCGAGGTAGGTTCATCCAATACGACACAAGGCGCATCCTTGTACAGTGCTCGAGCCAGTGCGAGCTTCTGCTTCTCCCCGCCGGACATATTAGTGCCATCCACTTCCCAGTCGTTGGACAGACATTGATTGGCTTTCTTGGGCAGACCATTTACGCGATCCCACAAGCCGGCGGCTTTCAGACATTCATCCACTCGCGCCATGTCCGAAGGCGCTTCCCTCATGGTCACATTCTCGGCAATGGTAAATGCAAAAGGAGCGATCTCCTGGAACACCGGAGCAATCAGCTTGTAATACTCGTTCTTGTCATAGCTTGCGATATTAACGCCGTTCAGCAGAATCTCGCCGGAGGTCGGCTCGTAGAGACGCGTCAGCAACTTAATAAACGTCGATTTGCCCGCACCATTATGACCGACAATCGCAAGCTTTTCCCCCGGCTCGATTGTAAATGAGATATTCTTGATGACATCTACATCAGCTCCCGGATAGCGGAAGCAGACATTGTTGAAGGCGAACCGCATACCCTGCGGAAAAGCGGTCGGGACAGAAACGCCTTGATTATGCCCCTCGGCATAATCCAGAAAGCCGCGGAAGTCATCGATGTAGCGCGTCTGCTTTAGCACCGAAGCACTGTACTTTAAGAGGCTTGATAAATTGCGCGAAAATGTACTGAGCGCCAATACCAACATCGCGAACGTCGCAATATTCATGTCTCGATACAATACCGCATAACATAGCCAGCCATAGGTCAGCGAATCCTGAACGAGAGCCATCACTGTATCGAAGTGCTCCCGCTGTCTCGTGTTGCGGAAGGTGCGTTTGTCATTGACCAGAATTTTGCTATGATTGAACTCGTACTTGTCCATCAGATAATTCGTCATATTATAGAATCGAATGTCCTTGGCGGTTTCGAAGCTGCCGCCTTGGTGGAAGATGTATGTACAGATCGGTGCAAACAGGAACCTGATGTCGGCAATCAGTTTATTTACCTTGTCCACGTACAGCTGCAGCAGGAAGCTGCAGACGATGGTGACGGCCAGTAATAGAATAAACCAAGGACTAACCACTAAGATTGCAGTACCCATGGCTGCTATCGTCAGCACTTGAGTCGTCAAGCTTCTTGTATCATTGAATACGATCTCAATGCCTACCGTGTTGTTGTGGTTGCCGAAAATGGCCTCACTGGCTTTCCAGTTCAACATATGGAAGCGCCTGTCGTCCAGCTGCACAAAATCGCAACTCATCAGCCGTTGACCCTTCAGGAAGCCTAACCGCAGCTTGATCAACATGAAGCGATAGACCGCGAGATTGTTGCCGTTCTGAAACACTGCCGTAGCGATAAATAGAGACAGCGCTGCTGCGATCGCGTACAGAATCACCCGTTCCCGATCCTGGCCAACAGTCAGTTCGTTCAGCAGCAGCTTGATAATGATGATCGGAACCATGCTGGCGGCAGCTTCAAAGATCGAGGACAGAATCATCATCATAAACTGAAATTTATCGTACTGCCAGATCGCTTTGTACGAATAAGCAAGATTGTTGATAAAGCCGTTCTTCTTCACCTTGATCATGTCGCGATCGCGTTCTGCTTGCCTCTTCACGAGAAAATCGATATTTTTTCTTTCTTCTTCTTTCTCCTGACGTTTCAGCTTTCGCTTGTCAGCGAGTGTCACCATACTACTTCCCCCTAATCCCTAGTTGAGCCGATTGCACTTCGCAAATGGCAGCGGAGTTGACTGCCCGGTTCTTGGCCGGATCAAGTACCAAAGCCGCGACCGTAACCACCTCTAACAAGGAGTGGCGTTGACATCATCGTGCAATTCACCAAGTAACTGAAGCTAATCATCCCGCAACCGACTACACCCATTTTGTTTTCTTCATGCACACCTCTCAATCGCAATGTTCCGCATTAAGGATTCGTCTTGCAACGTACATTTCCTTCTTGAAATTGTAATAAAAAACGGTTTTATCCAATTTTTAATGCAAAAAAAACGGAACGGCTCCACATATGAGCGTTCCATTCCGTTTGTTGTTATCACACTTGAGTTTCTAACAAATCGCACACGCGCTATTTATGGTAACAGTCTGCAATTCCGCCTATTTTCTCGTAGTTCTCCTGACATAACTACTCATTCGTTATCCTGCCTGATCTTAGTTGTGCTATCGTATCCCGTTAGCTCAATATCGGATACTAAATTGATTATTGAACGCATTAATTCTTTTGCTAAATTTCTAATGCCTTAAGCTCTAATTTTACAGGGAATGTATAACCCATTGACTCTAACAACATCATAGCTTCTTTATTCTGTTCATTAACCAGTGTATCAACTGCATATCGACCATTATTAATGTGATACTCAAAACTCTTAGTTATGAGGAACTTACCCAACCCTTTATTGCGCCATCTAGGAATGACGAATAATCTTTCAACCGCGCCAGTTTGCCAACACATAACACTGCCAACAAGCTCATCACCTTCAAATGCAGAAATGGTATGTAGCTCTGGACCACCCATCATCCATTCCAACATATTTACGCTCCTGTATACAACACCTTGATAATATTGATTTTCGATTTCGGTATATTTGGTTCTTTCCTCTTTGGATTCCAACGCGTGAAATTTGACATTAACTCCATCAGGAGTTCTGATTTCAGGCATGTTTTTTTCAAGCGAACGTTGTGCAAAATAATATGTTTGATAAGGGATAAAACCTAACTCTTCATAAAACTCTCTGTCACCATAAAAGTCTTTCCAAGCAACCAATTTTGTTTTCTTGTTTGGATTACGCAACTTTTGACAAGTTTCTATAAATGTAGGGTAAAGAGCCTCTCTTACTTCTTGCATACGATTTGAAGCTAAATCATTAGTTGGAATTTCAATTTCGAACACATCGTGACTATCAGCTATTCCATGTCGTAAGTAACCCACACAAATTAAAATACCGTCCTCGTTAAATACACAGCTCATTCTCTGATGTTCGAAATCTTTGTTATATTTAAAAAGTATCCATGCTTTGTGATTTAAATTTTTAACTATGTCCTCTAATTCTGCGCAATATGGTCGAACTTGCAATGACATTCTAATGCCCCCTGAAAGGTGATGATTCTATCCTAGCAAAAGAAACGGCTTATAAAATATATAAAAAATGATTGAGAATTATTTAATACACAAAAAAATCACTTCAGTATCTAAGTCTATTCCAGGATGTTACATTCGATAACTTTCTGTTTCTCCCCTGCAACACCATTGTAAATGTTTGGAACTATCCTGCCCGTTAGCTCAACAGGCTGCCGAGAAAACCGGCAGCCTGTTCTTAGTTGTGCTATCGTGTCCCGTTAGTTTCGGTCCTTACGTTAATGGTATCATTAATTAGAAAATCATTTCCCAGCGCTTGAACTTGAATATGGTCATGAAGTCTTCGATCTCCAAATTCCCATTTTAAAGACCAACCATCACTTCCATCTTTGTCATAACCAATGAGTTCTCTAAGCCCCCAAGTTTGTGTACCCGTGGGTATTAACCAAAACAGAACTGTTTCTGTATTCGCAGCTTTTACATATATATTCATCGTTGTAACATCTTTTGGCACAACAAACCAGTTGCCTTCCGAAGGCATATCAGTCGTCACATTCCAAATTACTTTGTTACCATCCAATTGTGTTTGACCATTTAATAAGCAAGCTAAGAGCAGTACTTTCACGAACATTTAACTCACCTCGCTGGATAGGTTATCCGACCAAACTTAAGTTATTCTGCGTTAGTTTAATAAAGTGTGCATTTCTGGGTTCACGGGGCTGTATAGAAGTTCTTGTCTACGGCTTTGTGTAGAAGTAATTTGTCTCGAACTCACGACAAGAACTTCTATACAAAAAAAGCCGCTGTTTATGCGACTTCAGTTGTATATATGTTCTTGTCGTCTATCCCAATCCCGTGTCTTGACAGAGCAGAGCATAGCAGGCAGATATGCAGCCCATCCAAGCGTACATGACAACGGAGCCCACTGATTCGTGAGGCCCCGTTTTTATGACTTTATGTGTAATAGATTACGTTCTCGCAATTGCTAGTAGCATATTCGCCCATTCCTGCAAGTCCTTATTGGAATCTGTCATCTGTTCAGCTATTGCTTTGCAGGTTTCACGCTGGTCTTTTGTAAGCTCTCCTGCAAAATGTAGTGCTTCCTGATAATATGCGATGAGCTCATAATCATTGCGTTCAAGGGGCTCATTCCAACCAAACCTATTCAATCGCTCCAAACACTCCCTTGCAAGAGGGTTACTAAAGCACTCCAGCCGCTTAAATAGATCATATTCGAATTTGATATATTGGGATGGTGACTCCGGCACATAGTCCGAATGAACGGCAGGAAGCCAGTAATCCAATGCTTCACTCACGGATAAGTCTGCAGTCATATCAATATCCGCGTGGAAGAGTGCATCCTTCTCCTTAACATCTGGGAACAAGCGATAAAACAAGTCAAGATCTATTGTTTTACGCATCGTCAAGCTGTAGTCCACATAATCATTTCCCGTCGCAGCAAATGCGATAAAGTCTTCTGTTCGTTGTAACGGAGCAAAGGCATTTTCCTCAATAATGTGAGCTACTGCCTTCAAGGTAAGTAGATTAAACCCGTCTTTCAGAATACCCGCTTCGAAGGCAATCACAGGCTCATCGTCTTCGCCTAAGCAGTCGTCCACATCAAGGTCCATGACCGAATAAGCCAAGCTTTCAAAAGCTCTGATGATGCGACCGTTTTCCCCCATATCATCCGGGAAGAGCTGAAAGCCAAAGTCCCCTTGACTGTATTTTAACGAAAGCACCTCACTGTCTTTCTGGTATTTGTCTCCGTACTTGCCGCCCCGATACTTTTCCAGCGTTTTCTCAAATCGATCTAGTGTGTTCATATATATGTAGTAGCTATTATGTTCGTCAGCATATAAATTAAAAGCGTATACGTTCTTGTTATCTGGGCCCTCCGCAAAAGATTGGATGACAAACTTACAGCCTTTCACCAGCGCATGGGTAAAGGATTCTGCTGTAATTAGTTCTACGCCCTCTGGTTTCTCTGGACTGAATTTAGCCTCGTCACCTTCACACATCACGTAATAACCTTCCTGGTAGATAGGTGTTTTTTCATCCAGCAGTCGTCCAAGTCTTGAATAGTAGGTGTTCATATCATTGCTCCGATCTGTTTATTTACAACAATTCCGATGAGCTTAATCTATTCTCTAACCTCTTCAACGATAAGTTGTAGGCGTCCTTTTAGTGTAACATCTTTCCAGTAAAATAGTATGTTCTACAACTTTTCTTTGGATGGAAATGCGCATAAACTATCGTTCTCCGCTAACGTAAGGATGATGCTTCATTTTTATCTTGCTACTGTGACTTTTTTTGTGCTTCATTATAATCATGAATGCAACATATACGAGCAATAAAATGACCGAAAACAACGTTAATGTTGTATTTAATGTGAGTGAATTTGAAATTTCAAGTGCTATGATGCCAGATATCCCAATGAGACCTATGGATTCTCTGTTAAACTTTAGAAAGCGATATCTTATCATCCTATAAATCACAAATACATTAGCAAACAGGTACAGAGCAAGAAAGGCATAAACCAAATTTTTCACTCCTTATCATTCGAGGTCAGTTTAATTTACTTGAATGGACAACGGCAGCCGATCGTATGGTCGGCTGCCGTTGTCCATTCAGCTATCGTCTCCCGATAGTTGAATGACGATCATAATTTCCACTTAAACCAACGACCGTGTCTGTCTGTTTCTGCAAGCGTTTCACTGTATTCATTCCCATTCACGTAGTAATCAAGATGAAGGTCCAGGTCCTACATATTGTGATAGAGATGAAATACTTCCCGTTCGTTACCCAAGGATAGAATTTGCTCACTCAATTTCTTCTTAGCATCTGCCGGTATCTGGTTGGCCACATGGGTATGAAAAATGCATATTGATGAATCATGAGAAACGGTTGGGACAATTCCCGGAAGAATGGACGCCCCATCTCCTTCAATTAGCTCAATAGATTGGCTTTTTAGGCAAGGAGCTGCTTTTTCAAAATACGCAGGCTCCGGAGTATCTGCGCAATAAGGTCACTGTGAGGCGAGGGTTCACTCTCGGCCCAGTGCGGACTTCCTATCTTCTAGCATATCGGCATAAATTGCTCGCCGTTCGGCTGCGATGCTCTTTACGGATAGCAAATGCGCAATTTGCTCTTGCAATTGGTTGATATGCTTCATCAGCAGATCCACGCGTTTGCTTAAAATTTGAGCGGTCATAGTATCGGGCTGTTCCTGCCGCATCAAAAGACAGCCATCCTGTGCGAACAATGCGATATCCTCGAGCCTCATGCCGGTTTTTTTTAGCCCGTCGATAAACGCGATAATTTTCAAATCCGAATCTGTATAGCGCCTTGCCTGACTTCCGGCCGCGCGTTGCGGTTCGGGTAGTAGGCTGATCGATTCGTAATAGCGCAGCGTTGAAGCGGATATGCCAGTCATTCGGGATACTTCGCCGATTGCGTACACCAAGTGCATCCTTTCTATACGTTTATTCATTGACCAACACAATTTTACCTGCGAACCTGGAAGTCTCCAATATTTCGTGCGCATGGATCGCATCCTCTATTGGAAGGATATGGGAAACTAGTGGCTTAATTTTTCCTCGCGCCAACATATCAAGTACTGCCGCCGTATCCTCCCAGAACCAATCGGGCTGTTCCCGTTTCATCCCCGTAATACTGTAAAGCAAAATGGGATTACCGTTCTCGGTAGCCTGCTGTTCGGCCAGCCATTTCCATTCAGCCGCCCAGTCTTCCGCCTCACCCTCCCTAAGGATGGAGGTATAGCCGTAACTGATGAATCGGCCTTTGGCACTTAAGGTTTGCAAGGATCTACGATAGTTGTCGCCGCCGATAGGATCGAGCACGATGTCCATGCCCTCAGGCGCTTGTTCCCTTAGCACTTTAACAAAGTCCTGACTGCGATAATCGATAGGGAAGGCCCCATACGACGTGACAACTGCATGTTTGTCCTTGGAGGCGGTGCCGTACATCTGAAGTCCGGCGAGTTTGCCAAGCTCCAACAGAGCCGTGCCAACGCCACCACTTGCCCCGTGAATCAATAATCGATCGCCTTCGGTTGCGCGTGCCAGTCGGTGAAGCAATTGGTATGCGGATACGTAATTCAGAATGACCGCTGCCGCAAGTAAGGGATTTAGACCTTCGGGAATCAGGAACACCTCATCGGCTTTGGCATATACATGCGTGGAATAACCGCCGGCGCCGTTGAAGAAGACGCCCACTTTTTGCCCCGGATGGAAGTGCTTCATTTCCGCTCCTGCTTCTTCGACGATTCCTACTGCATCGTATCCTGGTGTAAAAGGAAGCGTTAAGGAAACCGGATATTTCCCCGCCCGTCTCAACACATCGCCGAGTGCAACACCGGCAGCTTGAATCTTGATCCGCAGCTCTTGCGCGAACGGGGGGCGAAGCGGCTCCTTAACCCATTCCATCGCCTGCGGACCTCCGAACTGTTTGACGACCCAATGCGAACGAAACATAAGCATCTCTCCCCTGATTGAGTGATGCTTCTCATTGTAATGTTTAAAGCTAACTTTAAGTCAAGGGAGAAAAACAAAATAACTAACGTCCCCCTTTAACCATTGAATAGTACATATCGTTATTACAAATTAAGCAACCGTGGCAGGATAGAATAATTTCATGTTTCCAAATTGTGGGCATAAATCCTTCTTGAGACCCTGATTCAACTATAGTTCCCGTTAGTGTAACGAGACTTCAACACCGTCATTAGCTTACGATGAAAACATTTCTGTTGTTTCTCTTAGAACAAATTGATTCGGTACTTCGTTTTCAAAAAAAGCTCTAAATAAAACTTCTGCTTGTTCATAGTTCATTACTTCGTTTGTTCGTACTTTTATTTCTCCACCGCTATAGGAAATTTTAGTACCTTTTTTAATCAGACTTTTTACCCCTATTACAAAATGTCTAAATCCGTCTCCAACTTGATTTGGTGATCTATATTCTATTGTCATTTTCGAATTAGATCCGGCACATTGAATAAATAAAAAATCATTCAATGTTAATGTGCAATATGAGCTCGTTTTGTTGTTCATTTGTTTGAGGTAGTTGAGTACAAAATCAATATCTGGATCTACATCCTCAATTACATGGTTATCTACTTCATATTGAAATTCCACGGAATCCACCTCTTACTCTAGTTCAAGAATCCTTCTATATTCGCCATTAAAATTGAATAATCCTGCCCTTTAGCTTAATGAAAGCAGTTGCCAGCGGCAAGCTGCAAAAAAAGTGTTGTGAATTCGCCGTTAGCGTAATGAAAAGGAGCAGTTGCCGATGACAAACTGCTCCAAAATGTCCAGCCCCTTGAATAGGGCTATAGGTGATACTTATTCGAAGGGAGGTGGTAGACCCCTTACCTCATACCTATTTAATATGGTAACGTTCAATAATGGATTGATGTGCTTCTGGATGCGCCAGAATAAAGTCTCGCGCTTTATTCATTTCGGATGCTGGCAATTTCCCAGCCGAAACATCGGCCATCAGATTAAGGTAGTACCGGGCTTCCGCTTGAGTAAATTTCTTCTCAACAATCACAGTATTTCCTTGTCCATGATTTACCTGAGCATACACCGCTGTACCACCCACTGCCAACATCGTCACGGCAGCGCCCAGAATAAGTGCCTTCCTCAATTTCTGTCCACTCCTTTCTTACAAGATAATACATACGACGATAAGCAATGTAAAAAAGTTACACCACAAAAGGTTTGAATGAACTAATGGCTTGCCGAACTATCGTGTCCCGTTAGCTTAATAAACCATTATAAAAATATCTCAGCTATTTCTGCCCAATTATTTACCCTTGCAAACTCTGTATCATCTTTATTGTAGGGATTAGTAAACAAAAACCCCTTACCCATGAATTTCTTAATATTATTTTTGCTGTCATCAATAAGGAAGTCAGCTTGTATCAAACCCTTATTTCCACAAAACACAATATTATCTTTAGGGATGAAACCAAAATAATTACTAAGCCAATCTAATTTGTTCATCATTGTTTTAGGACGCATCGTTGCAGCTGAAACAATCAAAATCTCAAACTTACGGGATAATTCCAAGATAACTTTTTGACTGTCTTTTATGACCTCAAGATCACTACAGAAGTTCTCATATTCCATATAATTATACAAGATGTCGCCAGCAAACGGATTAGCTTTTAAATGCTCGATCAGGTTTTCCGTAGTAACATTTTCATCGTATTCTTTGTTGTAGTAAATAATCGCTTTAGCTAGGAAATCAGCAATAACTTCATCTTGATCGATCGCTATACGTTTCTTTTCAATCACCGTGGTCTTCACCCCCAATAAGTTTAAACATATGAGTAATACAAAGATTAATTCGAGCAGCAGGCCCTTTCACTCGGCGGCCAACAGACTACAAAATCATCCGATATACTCCAGCCTCACCCAAAAAATCTTTTCTGGTCAATCCTTTTTCTCCAAGCAACATCCGATAATTGGTAATCGTACCATCATGCGAATTAATGAATATTTTTTTATAGCTTTGCCCGATCCAATTTAATAACCGCATAACAAATCCTTCAAAAATATCTTGTTCGATCCTATTGATTCCATCTTTCCAACAATCCAGATTGAAATCAAGAATCTCTGTAACTCCATACAGATTTGTAATTTCAGTTTTAGAAAGGATGTAATCACAAGCTAAAAAAGAAAATTCGGGGTTTTGAGGAAACATTCTCGGGCCAACAAATGGAGAAACAATGAAATTTGTACCGTTTCTAATAATAATTGCCGTCTCAATTGTACGTTTAGTTGGACTTACAAGAACTAAATCGCGAGTATCAATTTTAATTTCATTTCGTAGCTGTGTTACTTGAAATCTGCCGTACTCTGTAAGACTAGGATGAAGAGTATTCAGCTGATTTGGATAATCGTTGAGGTGTTCTCCATGTCCGTGCCGAATAAATATGAAATCCATTTTCCTCCCCCTAACAAGACTCTTACTTTCATTTGCTTTCACATAAAAGACTTAGCTTTGCAACCTACTTATAGAGATGCTTCTCTAATGCATAATAAACCCCATCCTCATCGTTCGATAATGTAGTCTCATTAGCCTGCGCTTTAATCTCATTAGGTGCATTTCCCATCGCAATTCCAAGCCCAGCATATTCAATCATGTCTAGGTCATTATAATAATCGCCGATCGCGATCATCTCCGACTGTTGAATACTAAGCTCCTGTAATACTATTTTAAGTGCATTGCTCTTACTTGAATGAGCGCTTACATACTCACGATGAAACTCGAAATCACATCGTCTCCTAAGACTTCCTTCTTCAACCAACGGGATGTTCTGCCACCCGCCGACTTGCTTGTGGTCAAAAATAGAAACCTTCATCACCTTGTCTTGGAGTGAGAGAATATCATTATGAATAGTATGCTTAATCTCATATTGGCGGTGCTGCCTTTCGTCATGCTCATCCATGATTTCCACGAAATAATCAAAGGCCGTGCAGATGGAAATCGCATGTTCACGACAATACCAAATCAAGGGAGCCACTTCAGCAACGGAATAGGAGCATTCAGCGATGACCTGTTTGTTTGCAGCATTAATCGTCACTGTACCGTCATTGGATACCAGTATCCCAGTAAAGCCTAATCGGTTTATGATTCGCTCGGTTTGCATGTAATATCGTCCTGTTGCGATGACGAAGTGAATCCCTGCTTCTTGCGCCTTTTGCACCGCCTGAACATGTCGTTCAGAAACTTCTCCCATACTGTTCAACAATGTACCATCTAGGTCGAGCGCAACGAGTTTATAACTCACCTTACCACCCACTTTTTGGAAGTTAGATCATCTTTATTATACATATAACGCAAAAATTCAAGTTATTGGTACTTTGGGGAGCTGTCATTTACCACATCTATGAAAACAGGTCCCTAAATAATATCTTTGTTAGAAAATCCTAATAGTTACGAACTATCCTGCCCGTTCGTAATAGCGTAATCTGCTCGTTACTTCAATGAATAACGGCAGCTGGTCTGTGGCCGGCTGCCGTTGCTTCTCCATTCATCTATCGTTTCCCGTTAGCGTATTACAATATCAACCCTCCATCTTATAAACCGATGTTACTTTTTAGCCCTTTGTAGCTTCCTGAACTGGGAAAGTCTTCTTTAACAATAGTCATGAACTTTTCAGAGAATCCATGAGCTATAAGATCATGAATCGAAACCATTAACACATCACTTATAGGATTGCTATCAAACTCGTTCGATGGAAGACGTATTTCCCCGCCTATTTTTTCAAGCAGGAACGTTATGTGTATTAGTGAAGGCGATGCATCAGGTTTATCACAAATGTATAATAACTTGGTAACCTTAACGGCCAGTCCTGTTTCTTCTTCGATTTCTCTTACAATCGAATCTTCAAGTGTCTCTCCTTGTTCAACTCTTCCTCCCGGCAAAGACCATTTTCGGTCAGAACTTACATTCTGCTTGACCAATAAAATTTTACCGTCCTCAACCAAAATCCCCGTTACTCTAACCTGCAAAAGATTTCTCATTAGCTACTCGCCTCCTAAAAAAGAGCCGTCAAAGAAATTTAATACTGCAATAAGTAACAAAAAAATACCGAAAATCCGATTTAATATTTTCATTGCTTTGTGTCCAGAATCAGGAGGAGTAAATTTCCCAGCTTTCAAGTCAAAACTCATCCGAGAGATCATCCATACTTTTACAGGAAAGAAAAAGAACAAAAGCCCGATGCAAATCAGCAATATTGATAACAACATAAATCCACCTATTCTTCCGTTAATGATATGGCTGGAACTAATGTTTCAAACGTTGACGGTCGGGAACAACTAATGTTTGGTTGAGCTATCGTTCCCAGTTAGTTTAATCTGAGCTGCTCTCATATGAGTAATTTTGGATTATCGAATCCAATTATTGAACTTACCCGTTGGATCTCTTCGAAAGGGAAAGGAGTGGACCTGTTCACTGAAATGAGATTCGAGTAGAACTCATTCATTACCAGCGCGATCGGCGCATACTTCTCTATCATTGCCACTGCTGAACCTGTTAAATTTCGAGGCTTCTCACCATTAATGCAACGCCGTATGGTACCTATTATTTCAAGGTGACTAGTCACACCACCTAGTTCCCTTATGAGCCAGTTTACAAGTTCGGTTACCACATAACACTCATCATGAGCTTTATTCCTGTTATAAAACTCGATTTCGCTGCTGGAAAGCTCGAATCGAGTAGATGTTGCGAGTCCGAAGTCGGAAATATATAATCGGTTACCGTCGGTTAAAATGTTCCTAAAATGAGCATCGAAATGTAATAACTCGTTCGTATTCATAAACGAGACAGCGTTAAGAAGATCGGACTCCACTTTGGCAAATGCCGAGGATGCGGAATCTTCTCCCAAAGCAGCCTGTTCGGTCAGCCAGTCATGCAGGCTATATGGAATGTACTCTAAGAACAATACAACACAATCCACTGCGCACTCTATCGCCTTGATACGATCTTCTACAGCTCTGGATCCCCAAAACTCAACCAAATCGGACACTTCCTCGGAAGAGCTTTGTTTTAAATGAGGTAATACCCGCCAGTGATACAAGAGAGGGAAGCTCTCTGAACGATTCGCCAACACCCAATTGGTGGTCATCGTATGTGCGGCGACCTCACGCCATACGCCATGTCCTAACGAACCTATCCCATAGTGGAAAAATGGCGGGAGTTCGAACACGTTTCTAGTCGACATGAAGTTCTCCGCACTTTTTTCTAGTTCTGTAATTGGTATCTTCTTCAAGAAAACGTATTTATTTTCAAGTTGCAGTAACGCCGTTGAACCACCGATTCCGTTACCCAGGGCTGTTGCATTTTCAACAAGCTCTCGAAGTTGTTGATTATTGCTCAATGATAAGGTGGTGGATACGTCAGAATAGAGTGCTAGTCGAGATTCATGAGTCACATAGGTCTCTCTTCGGAATGATTTCACAGTCGAATCACTATCCTTCCGGTTCTGATCTGATTAGTTAAAGAATTCGCGAATCAATTGCACTATCCTGCCCTTTATTTCAATGAACAACGGCAGCCGATCGAGTGGCCGGCTGCCGTTGCGTCTTCATCCTGGTGCATCTATTTCCGATTCTCTTTCTTCCACCCGGACAGTCCAATGATAATAAGTGGCACAGTAAGCGGCATTACCGAAAAGCCCCTCCAATTTAACCCATGATGAGCTTCCCCGACAGGATCCGTCTGCGGATCTAAAGGCAGAAACAAAAAAATAAACTGTCCAATGAGTAAGACGATACCACCCGCTAAAGCTATTTGATACTTCTTCATTTCATGACTCCCCTGCTTGTGCGACTTCTCTCAATATCTTACGCAAGCGAAGCGTTATTCGTTGCTAAACTGCCCGTTACTTCAATGACAAACAGCAGCCGAATGTCTTTCCGGCTGCCGTCGTGTTGTATTGTGCTAACGTTCCCCGTTAGTTCAAACGAACGGAAAGGCATAAGAACCCTGAAGGGATCTCATGCCTTTGGCAATGCGTTGTTATTGGCCTGCAGCGTATCTATCGATTGTCGCAATCGGGAGATGGTCAGTAACTAGGCGGCTATAATGCGCCAGCTGTATGATTCCACTCTCATCGATTATAAATTCGGCAGGTATTCGATTGAAGTTTGAACCTTCCTCCCGCGTAAGGGAAAAACCGGCAGCTTTTGCTTCTTCAGCGAACATTTTCGTGTTTGCATCATCCATTGTCAAGCGTACTTTCTCTTCGAATGTCTCGACGCCATACAAATTGTACAAGTAAGCCTCCGGGTCCGCAACAAGCGGAAAGGGAGGGTTTTGAGTTCCAACGTATGTCCTCGTATTTGCCTCCGGTGATTCGAAGACGGCAATGACGTCCATACCTTGGCGCTTCCATTCCGGATATCGGTTATTAAAATAGTGCACACGCAAATTGCAAAGGGCGCAAGCGGAGAAACGCATAAAGGCGAGAAGCACTTTGCGGCCTCGATAATGATCGAAGACTATGGGATTGCCATTGTGGTCGACGGTTCGAAAAACTGGGGCTATCATACCCTGCTGAAGCTGGTGAGTCATCGGCGAATACCTCCTGTAATTGGAAAATGATTTGCAATTCCAATATACCAAACGAGCAACATCGCTTCGGTGACCTAGTCACCAAATAACTCCTCCAATTCAGTGCGGCGGGTGATTCGCACCCAACCTCGTCCTTTCTCCACCAATCCCCGCCGCTGAAAAAGCTTTAGAGTGCGGCTCACGACTTCACGGGCGGTGCCGATTTCGGAAGCAAGCTTACTATGCGTCATTCGCAACATTGGCTGCTGCTCCGACGTGATACTCAGCAGAGTTTCAGCCAACTGCTTATCCAGCGGTTTGCTCTTCTTTGCTTGAAGCTGTTCGCCCATATGCATAATTCCTTCGAGTAGGTTACCGAACACGGTTTTACGGATCGACTCGTATTCTATCACCCAGCGAAGGAAGCTGCGTTTGGTTACGAACAGCGCCTCGACATCCGTCTCAGCCTCGATTACCGCTGGGAAGTCTTGTCCACTCAGCCCGCTCAGCACATGAAGAGCGCAAATTTCACCGGGATTAAGTTTATTGACAACCCGCTCGCTCCCGTCCTCCCCGATTTGGCTGATTCGAGCACTTCCGCTCAGTAAAAACATGCCGTAGACCATTGCTTCATCACGCTGAAAGAGACGCGATTTGACGGAGAATATGCGCACTTCCGGGCTTGCTTCAGCCCAGTCCTCGGGGTAAACATCCTTTAAATAGGGGCAAACTTCCAGCAACCGCTTGTCTATGACGAATGAAGTCATGCTCTGTTTCCATCCTTATCCATCGTTATGCTGTGAATTATACCACAATCACCACGCGATTCTGCGCCATGCCGATTCCATGGTTTTCGACTGCCCGTTCGCTCGACACCTCGTCGTACGCGGATACCGCCCGGTCATGATTCAGAATCCCGAAGGCGCTTTCTGCTCCTTCAGCGTCGGACCATGAACGACGATGGAGCCGTCTTCCCGGAACGCCATTCGGTCCATGCAGACTTGTCGGTCTCCACCGCCTACTACAGGGTCGGAATGCGTGTGATACACAATGAATAGCTCCGTGCGATCGGGAGAGCCCGTTACGCTGTGATGCCCTGGCCCGGATATTTCTTCACAATCGGAGAATAGAATCGGATTATGTTCGTACTTCTGGTACGGCCCCAGCGGATATTCGCTGACCGCGTAACCAACCGAATAATCCCGGTGGGCGAAGCAGTTCGCCGAATACATTAAGTAATACAGACCATTATTCCGAACGACGAATGGCCCTTCATTCCAAAGCCAATCTGGTCCGGACTTGAATTCCCATTCCTGGTCAGGCTGCAACAGAAGCTTTCCTTCCTCTTTCGGAGTCAACATATCGTCATCCAGTTCGAATCCGTAGATATGACTCTCATGCCGCCCATTCAAGATATTCTCGGAGCAGTCTCTTGAATAGTACAGGTAATAAGTGCCGTTATCACCCAGCATGACATGCGCGTCGATTGCGGCATAGCCGAAGTCAAACAGAGGTCGGTCGAATACGTCAACGAAAGGACCGGTCGGGCTCTCAGCAATGGCAACTCCAATTCGCAAGCTATCCTTCTCGCTCCACCGCGCCGTGTAATACATATAGAACTTGCCTTCGCGCTCCACGACCTCGGGAGCCCAGAACTGCTTGTAGCCCCAAGCCTTGTCATTGCGCTCCTTCTCGTATACGAACCCTTCGTCCGTCCATTCGATCAGGTCTTTGGATGACCAGACCTTGTAACCGTTCTGCGCCGATGTGGGGTAACAATAGTATTTGCCGTCCGTCGCTCTCAATATAAAGGGATCTCCGATATTTCGAATGTTCAAGGGATTCTTATAAACAGCTGACAATGGATCCGCCTCCTATCTGACCGGCTACCTTAGTGTTTTGATTGAGCTATCGTCTCCCGTTAGCGAACTTTGTCTGATGACAACCTTAACGACTATTTAATTGGTGAAAAATGAGTAGCATACATCAGCCTTTCTCTCGTGTGACGGCGTGAGGCCTAAATAATTCTGCTCACGCTTATGGCTGCTCCTCCAGTTCGGTAATCGGCCGGTCGCAGACGGCGGCCACCATGATCATCGGGGCATCGCCGTCGCTGTGGCCGACGGAGACTGCGACCCATCGGCGGGCGGATACCGGCCCCCACACCGCAAGATCGCCGTAGCAGTCCTTATCCAACAGCGCCTGGAACAGTGGGGACAAAGGCTCGCCCGCTTGCTTCCGGAACAACGGCACATGCATGGCCACCTTCCGATGAGTACCCCATCGGTGGTCCAATTCCCGTACAAGATCCGCCAGATACTCCTCGGCGGTCTCCACCGCTTCGTTCCACTCGGGCTCGTAGAGCCCCGTGAGGTCATCACCCTCCCAAAGCGGGATGATCAAAAAGCGTTCACCCCTGGTTAGGGTCCACTCCCCCGTGTCAATCTCTCCCTCACTGACCGTCGGACCGGCCGTCGGTATGGGCTGGGTTAGCAGAGCTTCGACATCGGATAGCACCCGTTCGGTATCGAACGCCTGCCCGAATCGTGCGGTCATTTCCTATCCCTCCTTGCAGCCGATTGGCTGCCTTCTTTGCGTCCTCGTTGCAGCTTAACGAAAAAGCGATTGTACAATCGTCGTTTGATGCTTTCCGAATATTTGATTACTCCTTTTTGCCAGCCAAGTCGGGGACCAAAGCTTTATTTTGCGGCAAAGCTGGACTCGAAGCCATTCCATACGATTGTCTGCTCCGCGGGAAAGCGCGTTGTAGGGTAAGCGGGCTTCCTCGCTTTGCCGATGGCGACGAGCAGGACGGGAATGAACCGCGGCGGGACGTTGAATGCCTTCACGAAAGCGTCGGCGTCAAAGCCGACCATCGGCCCAGAGTCGAGACCCTTCGATGTAGCGGCGAGCATCAGCTGCATGGCAGCGAGCGAGGCGTTGCGGATCGCTTCGTCCCGACGATAAGTCGGCGTTGCGTTCCGATACGCGCCCTCGATCTGGCTCATCATGATTGCACGAGTCTCATAGCCCGCGAACGAACCTTCCGGTCCTTTCTCTGAGGTGAGGCTGTACACGAGTTCCGCGTTAGAATTAGCCTCCAGATCTCCGAGAATCGCGATGGTAATGGAAGCGTTAACGACTTGCTTCTGGTTGTACGCGATCGGAAACAGCTTCTCCTTGGCCGCCGCGTCGGTGATGGCGACGAACTTCCAGTGCTGCAGATTCCAAGACGAAGGGGCGGTGCCCGCGAGCGTCAGCAATTCGGTAATCTCTTTTTTACCGAGCGTATGGGAAGGATCGAAATGCCGGACGGAATGACGTTCGCGAAAGAGGGCGGCGCTATCTGTTTGCGAGAATTGTAGCATCTTGCGATCAGCTCCTTGACTAACATGACTTTAACTGCCTTGATTCCATGTTATGCCGATTATCGATGCCTAACAAGAGCATTATTACCAAATTGTGTCGATACAGTTGGCTAACTATCCTATAATGACAATAGGAAATGAGGTGCATCATCATAAAGAGATATGAGGATATACGCGATGATCTGGCACGGAAAATCGACGAGGAGCAGTTCTTATCCGGGCAAAAGTTGCCTTCCGTCCGCCATGCGGCGAAGTTATACGACTGCAGCGTCAGTACGATTAAGCGAGCATACGAAGAGCTGGAGAAGAAGCACGCCATCTATGCTATAGCCCAGAGCGGCTACTACGTCGTGGAAAAACGGAAGAGACGGTCGGATGCGACGACGGGCGCGATGATCGACTTTTCTTCCGCATCTCCGGATCCTTCCATCTTCCCCTACTCGGATTTTCAACATTGCATGAATAAAGCCGTCGATACGTACAAGAACGAGCTGTTCACCTGCGGTGATTCCAAAGGGTTGGATGAACTGCGCCGCACGCTGGCGACACATCTGGCCGGAGATCAGGTGTTCGCCCCTGCAGAACGGATCATCGTGACGTCGGGTATTCAGCAGGCGCTTGAAATATTGGCCAAAATGCCTTTTCCGAACGGGAAATCGACGATACTCGTCGAGCAACCGACTTACGATAATTATTTAAAGGTGCTTGAAGCGGAGCATCTTGAAGTTCGCGGCATCGCCCGGACGGCGGCCGGCATCGATTTAGGAGAGCTGGAGGGAATATTCAAGCAGGGCGATATCAAGTTCTTCTATACGATGACCCGCCATCACAACCCGATCGGCACCTCGCTCAGCTTAAAGGAACGCAAGACAATCGCGAGGCTGGCGAGCAAATACGACGTCTACATTGTCGAAGACGATTACATGCCCGATCTCGGTGAAGAAACAGGAAAGGCCCCGATCTACGCCTACAACGGCACGTCACATGTCGTATATCTGAAGAGCTTCTCCAAAATTATTTTCCCGGGACTGCGGCTCGGCGCCGCCGTGCTTCCGAAGAATCTGCTGGAGACGTTCCGCGAGCACAAACGGTTCGCCGATACTTCGTTGCTGTCCCAAGCAGCGCTCGAGGTATATATCAATAACGGCATGTACGAGCGGCATAAGCGCAAAATTGTCAACCAATACGTGGCTCGGATTCGCTTGCTCCACGAAGCGGTCCGACGTTATGACGATGAAGGCTTGCTCAGCACGGCCGACGTCCAATACGGCGTGTACGTCCAACTCAAGCTGCCACAGACCGTCCACCTGGAGCGTCTCACGGAAAGGCTCGCTGCAAGAGAAGTCATCGTCGTGCCAAGCAAACCCTTCTATTCGGCGAACTACTTAGAACGGGAAAAGTTTCTAAGGCTTAGCGTCTCTCTCGTCCAGCCGGATCAGATCGACGAGGGAATTCGGAGAATCGTTGAGGAAACGAAACGGGAAGCGAAGGCGCTGAACTAGCCTGACTGAGACGGAAAAGTAAGGATGATCCAAATCATGTGAAGTCATTCAAACAGATTTGTAACGTATTAGACCCTAAATCAGACTAATCGGGCCTGTCCTAACCATCCCTCACCGTTCCTGCACGAAAAATTCAGCTCTCACTTATGGTACGGTTCTCCGCGCTGTCTGTAACGGCAAGTTTTAGGGCCATCCTTTTGCGGGATGACCCTTTCTTTGATCTCACCTTGTTAACGTGTCCCGTTAACGTAATCGAGCGTTTTCACTTGTTTTTGTTATTTCTAAAAATACCGACTTGTAATCCGACTACAATTCCAAATGAAGCTCCATATACAATTCCAAGACCTACATTACCGAATACTGCTCCAAATGCGACACCAAAAGCGGAACCAAAAGCGGCACCTAAAGCAATTCCAACGCCTATGAAAGAACCATTTCCGTCATCTTTCATTTTCAAATAATCACTCCGCTTTTTAATTTCATTCCAAAGCTTTACTGCTGTGGCAGTTTCGCCTCATACAACGACTTTCCAAAAGATGTAGGTATAACTTAATACGTTGCCAACTACTTAATGTTTCGCTACATTATTCTGCCTGTTTTGCTTAAAACCGGTTCTAGGAATTTTTTGTACATTTTAGCATATTTGTGATTTAGAGCCATGACCCCTTTCGTGAGGTCAATTTCTTTTTCAGGAGGTATGTAGATTGCGAATCATCAAAACAAAGCAGGACATTGCCATTTTGCGTCGCGCGGAGGTGCTTCCTGCGGCGCTCCTCGATCAGATCGAGGATTTTCACGGCCTCTAATGAGATAATGTTCTTGTCACCCGACACTTATTCTCGTACTGCTGCCGCCTGTGGCAACTTGACGCAGCGCTTGTGGTTCCAGCGGTATTTGCATCCTATCCACTTGCAAAAGAAGAAATTGATGTCATAACATGATAATGATGTTTTTTCAATGAAACTACGATCGATTAAAAACCCCTTCAGTATTTTCACTGGAGGGGTTGCGCTTAAAGTCAATAAGCTTTATTACTTCTGGTGGTTATGACCGTTATCACCATGAGATGGATGGTCTTTCTTATTAATAACGAGCTCAGCCGTAATGGGCAAGTGATCCGCTGCGATTGTGTCTATAACCTTCCCTGCTTTTATTTTTACATCGTCAGACGTATAGATGTAGTCGATTCGACGATTAGGCTTGTCTGAATAATAATAGGACGTATAGGCATCATTTAAACCAAGTTCCGCAAATGTGTCATGATACTGCGCAGACATTTTTATAATTTCAGGGCTATCTGGTGTGGCATTGAAGTCTCCCACTAGGATACTTGTTCCATTATCTTGATTTACAATGTCCAGAATCTCATTGACTTGTATATCTCTTGCTTCAGGTGTTTTATTGTCAAGATGAGTATTGTAGAAATTAATGTGATTGCCATTCACATTAACTACCGTCTTCGCAAGACCGCGCTGCTCTGCTGGATATTGCGTATTATCAAGTAAATGATTTTCGCTAGAAAGAATAGGATATTTACTTAATATAACCGTTCCATATTGACGACGAGGTTCCCCCTCATTTAAGGGATCATTATCAAGATTTGCAGCAAATTGGTAATGCATGCCTAAGTAATTGGCTAACCACTTCGCCTGATCCTCGAAATTACTACGCGTGGAGAAATGATTATCGACTTCTTGCAGACCAATGATATCAGCACCCGATGATTTAATAACGTCACCAATTCTGTTCAAATTTAGAATGTCATCCATGCCTTCGGCATGGTGAATATTATACTCCATCACTTTAATGGCAGTCTCTTTTCCTCTTTTAAAGTCCGAGGCATAAGATTCACTACTTAACGAAAACATAGGAATCATAGTCATCAATAAAACAGAAGAGACAATAACTGACTTTTTAAGCATGCACAACATCCTCTCGAAGTTTCAATAAGATAGGTGAATCTGCTACTAATAATTTCATATATTGATTTCCATTTCCATAGGCTGGTAGATGTAGATTGTTCTTTGCAAGAATGTTCATTTACTAGGACCATATGTAAGGGAAATGTAAATTTTGGTTGTTTTCATTATAAGATTATTGCTGCTCGATCTAAACCGCAATTAAGATCATAACCTGACAAGCAAGCGGAAGAGAATCGCTAAGTTGAAGTACGTGAATAAATGGAACAAATGTGGGTGAAGCTGTCCTTACTTTATGCATCTCCTTTTCACTTCAGCCGTCCGACAGTGACCGGATTTGATAAGACGAACTTGTCAGGAGGGACGATATAGCATTGGTAATCCTTGTTTTCAAAAAGTATCACTCCTCCGCAAAGTTCATAGTAATGTTTAAGATCCTCAGGAAGGCTGTAACCCTCCGTTTCTGGCATACTTTTGTCGGATAAACTCTACAGTTTGGTAAGCCAGCTATCTGTCGTAATAATGCCTCTATATCCTTCAAACTTCATCGGCCCTCTCCTGTTTTCTACTATCGTCTCCCGTTACTTTAATGAAAACGGCAGCTGACCATCAAGTCAGCTGCCATCGTGGAGCTATCGTCTCCCGTTAGTTGAACGCGGCAGCCAATTGTTTCAGTATCATTTGATTAATTTACCAATTGTATTTTTCTATTCCGGAAAGGTGATAGGCATACTTTATCCCCAAAAAGAGTAACCCAACTCCAATCGAGGCTTGGAATAGACCAATTAAGATATGATAATAATGTCGTTGTGGCAAATCACGATAACCCTTAAAACCAACAGCAAAGTTCGCTGAGTATGTGATTAACAGGAGAGGTACGATAATAATACCCGCAAAGCCTAGAGTAATAGAAGTAATAAAGGCTGCCAATGAGTAAGCCGCAATAAATATCATTCCCCAAAAAAAACGTCCGAAATAAAATACTCCAACTATTGGAAAGCAAGACAGCACATAACCAATGTATCGATAAGCGGTGTTCATTTGATACCACCCTATACTTTTTTCACCAGAATATCTAAATTCCATTATGATTCACAGTACTATCTTTTATTGGTACCTTATAGTTTAACCTGCCCGTTACTTTAATGGACAAAGGCAGCCGATCGTATCGTCTCCCGTTAGCGTAATGGTTTATGGGGTATTCCAAAGTTTCAATGTCACTAAACCAATATAAAAAAAGTTAAAGATCGGATTAATAACGAGAATAATCGTGTAAGCCATCATCTGTTTATCATCTTTCTTTAGAGTCAAGTTGTAGGTGCCTCGCCACCATGTCCCTATCCGTTTCGTAATGATTTCCAAGGTTATGAAAAACAAATTGATCGTTACAAATAAATATTCTCGAAAAAACTCAATCGCATTGCCACTAACTAGTCCAATCAAAATATCAAACGATTTATTCTTTTGATAATCATCATACATAGTAGCGATAAAGCTAAGTAGTAAAAAAAAGCTGGAGCATTTAATCGACCACCTTGCTAGTGTTGCATAGTCGCCGCCTGATACTCGGTAAAGTATGCGCTCTACACCAAAGAATAAGATAACACTGAAAATAATGATTGCGATCGCCATCATATACTCCTTATTTTTTCAGATCACTTGATGTGGACGATATTATTACGGTGGTTATATTGTAACGTTGCACCATTGTTCAAACAATTCTGCCCGTTAACGTAATGAAAAATGGAACAGATGCCGAGGGCAAACTGCTCCATGATTTGTTGAACTATCGTTCCCCGTTAGTTCAACATTTTTTTAACTATTTATCGGAAAATAAACTTTTCATCTCCTCTGGAACTATTTTCACATCCTCGATTTCAACTTCACCATATTCATTAGGTGGAGTCAGTCTGACCAAAAGCATATTTCCATTATCAAACGTTAATAATTCGTAATTATTGAAGAGTGTGCTAGTGGACGCAAGTGTTTTCAATCCCTCAAAATCAGATTTCGGCACACTATTAGCCCTCCCCTCAGAAAACAACTGAGTAAAGCTCGTGTAATCTTGACGATCAATGGAGGTTTTCATCAAGAGAGTGGTATGCACTGGGTTATCGGGTTTCACTTCACTTTGCGAGCAACCTAAAAGAAGTCCAAGAGATGAACTGGACCTCTGTCAAGAAAGTGGACACTCAATTAGTCTGTTTATGCTAATTCGAGCTGCTTGAATTGAGCTGCAAATCGAACGGGGGACAGGTAACCCAGAGATCCATGAAT
>NZ_JBWDNI010000021.1:0-94098 GCF_056269105.1 Paenibacillus sp. J31P316
GGTCGCTCATTGTTCAGTTTTCAAGGAACAAATTTGTTTCTTTTTCCAACCAGCCTCTCGGCCGGAATTAGAATATATCATATTTCAAAACCGTTTGGCAAGCTTTATTTTCGGGCTTGTTTCGATTTCGATCACCGTTTCGACGTGTCCGTCTCGGCCGGAATTAGAATATACCATGTTGGCGAATAGACTTGCAAGTTGTAAAATTTGACATCTCCATCCTCTGACCCTTCTATTATCAACCCTCCTCCCCGCTTCTAAATCAAAAAGCAAGCTTCCCGGATATCCGGAAAGCTTGCCGCTGTTGTTACTGCTTTGCCAGGAAAGCATCGATTTGCGTTTGCAATTCGGTCTGAATCTTGTCGACGCCAGCCGCTTGCAGCTGCTTATTCAAATCTACCAGGCCTTTATCGATATCTTTGATGACGCCGTACTCGAGCGGAATTGCATAACGGAGCATCACGTTGCCGACGTTGGCAATTTCCGTTTTCACCTTGCTGTTGTCGAAGACGAACGTTTCGAGCGGATAGTGGTACACGTTCGCTTCCCAGCCCTTCGCCAGATCGGAAGCTTCCGTCGGGAATGCTTCGTTCTGAAGATTCAACGGCGAGTTGAAGTTCCAGTTCGAGAAGCCCGTGAAGTTCGGATTCTTGTCGAGCGCTTTATACTTGTCGTCGCCGACCGGCTCATAGTGAACGCCGCTAATGCCGTACATCATCAGATCGTGCAGCTCTTTATCGTTTTGCATGAGATCGATAAACATCATGGATCGCTCCACGTTCTTGGAATTCGCATGAATCGACGTACCGTTCTGCGTCGAGATCGCGACCGACTTTTTCTTGCCTTGGTTAATGTCGGCCAGCGCGACTTCATAAGGAGAGTTCTCTTGGCGCATCAATGCCATAAGCGCGCCCAGCGTTCCGTTGTTGTGCGTAATCGATGCCGTTTTGCCGGCTTTGAAGTCCGCCTGATGGTCGTTTTTGCTGTTCAGCACGTTCTTGGACCAGGCATTGTTATCGGCAAGATCTTTATAGTAGACGAGCAGGTCCTTGAACTCCTGCGTTTGGTAGACGTTAAACACTTTCCCCTGCGTATCCGTCAATTTGAAAGCAAACGGAAGGTCGAGGTCGAACATATTCCACTCGTTCTGCTGCTTCAGCAAGACGCGGTCCAGGTTGTGATACTTCCAATCCCCCGTTTCCGGAGTGAAAGGCGTAATGCCTTTCTCGTTTTGCGCGATCGTTTTCAAATAAGTCGCATACGCTTCAGGACTGTCTATGGCAGGAAGATTGTATTTCTTGCGCAAGTCCTCGCGATACAGAATGAGCTTCTCTACGGATTCGCCGTTATTTTGCGGAACCATGTACAGCTTGCCGCTGACTTTCGCTTGATCCCAGCTCACTTTCGGCATGGCCGCCCATGTTTTCGGCATGTATTTGGCGAGCATCTCGTCCGTCAATTCCAGGAATCCGCCTTTCAGCGCCTGGTCGTTGTAGCCGGCCCAGTTCGCCGAGTAGATCAAATCGAAATCTTCATCGGCCGCTAGCTTGAGCGGATATTTCTGCGCCCACTCCGACCAGTCCAGGAACTCGCCTTCGACCGTCGCATTGATTTTTTCTTTCAGCTTCTTATTGATTTCAGCGAAGACGGAATCATAGTCTACAGGTTTCGGCCCAACGAAGACCATTTTCAGCTTCACTTCTTTGGAAGTGTCGAGGCCAGCGTCCGCGTCGCCTGAGGCGTTCCCGATGTTAGCGGCGTCGTTTCCTTCGTTGTCCGTCTTCGTTGCATTGTCTGCAGCATTAGCAGGCGCATTGGCATTCTTGTTGCCGCTATTGCCGCATGCGCTCAAAATCATGACGAAGGTTAACGCGAGCGTAAGCATCATCATCCATCTGTTTCTCTTCAGCATTTCGAGCCTTCCCCCTAGGTAATGGAATGTTTATCGATAAACCGGGCTGCCCCGGGTTCACCCTTTCACGGCGCCGATCGTCAATCCTTGCACGAAGTATCGCTGAACGAACGGATACGCCAGCAGAATCGGACCGGTTGCCACGACCGTCATCGCCATCTTCAAGCTCTCGGTCGGAATTGACGTCGTTACGACCGCCCCCGCGCCCATCATCGCTTTTCGCATGCCGTCCATGTTGCCCAGCATTTTATACAAGTAGTATTGGAGCGGCATCAGCTTATCGTCGGATACGAATAGCAGCGCATTATACCAATCGTTCCAGTAGGCCAGGGCAAGAAACAATCCGATCGTCGCCAGCGCCGGCTTGGAGAGCGGCAGGATGAGGCGGGCATAGATCAGGAAATCGCCGGCGCCGTCGATTTTGGCCGATTCCACGATCGCTTCCGGAATGCTGCCCATGAACGACTTCATGACAATGATATAGAAGACGTTCAGCACCATCGGTATCACCAAGGCCATCGGGGTGTCTTTGAGATTAAGGTAATTAACGATCAGCAGATACCACGGAACCAAACCGCCGCTGAACAGGGTCGTAAAGAAGAAGAAGAACGAAAATTGATTGCGCCACTTGAAATCTTTGCGAGACAACGCATAAGCGGTCATCGAGGTCAGAAACAAGCCGAGCAGCGTGCCGGTTACGGTAACGCCTATGGTCACTATATACGCGTGAATCATCTCATCGGGATACTTGAACAAAATGCTGTAGGCTTCCGTGGAAAACGCGGTCGGCAGGAATTGATAGCCGTCCAACGTGATCTTCGTTTCTTCCGTAAGGGACGACGATACGACGAGCACAAAGGGCAATACACATAGAATCGCGAGCAAAACGAGATACACATAGCCGATTCCCGCGAACAGTTTACGATCGAGCTGCTTCATACCGTGACCTCCATTATGAAAACTCCTTCATCCTTGCGGGCTTTAAAACAATGCGCGGTCCTTGTCGTATTTGCGAACCGAGTAGTTCACGACCATGATCGTCGCGAAGCCAAGCACGGACTGGAACATCCCGGCCGCGGCCGACATGCCGATATCGTTCGACGTAATCAGCGACCGGAACACGAAGGTGTCGATGACGTCCGTCGCCGAGAATAACAGACCGTTATTGCCGATCATGTTATAGAACATCCCGAAGTCGCCGCGGAAAATGTTCCCGACCGCCAGCAGCACCAAAATGATCACCGTCGGATAAAGATTCGGAATCGTCACTTTCGCAACGCGTTGGAAAATGTTCGCGCCGTCGATCTCGGCCGCTTCGTACATCTCGGTATCGATCCCCGTGATGGCAGCCAAATACATGACCGTTCCGTAGCCGAGACCTTTCCATGCGGAGACGAGAACCAGAATATACGGCCAGTAGGCAGGCGTATTGTAAATATCGATCGGCTCGAGCCCGATGCCCCGAAGCAGCGCGTTCACGGTGCCGATATCGTAATTCAAGAGGTTATAGGCAATCGCGCCGACGACGACCCAAGAGATGAAGTATGGGAGAAACATCGCCGATTGGGCGATTTTGCGGAACCACTTGCCGCCGACCTCGAACAAGACGATCGCCGCCGCGATCTGCAGCGCGTTATTCACGACGATAAACGCGATATTGTACAACGCCGTATTACGCGTCACGCGCCAGGCATCCCCCGACTCAAAGAAAAAACGGAAGTTGTCCAGCCCGTTCCAAGCGCTTCCGAATATGCCCCCGGCGTAGTCGTAATGCTTGAACGCGATAATAATGCCGGCCATCGGGATATAAGCGAACAGGACATAAAACAGGACCGCGGGCGTCAGCATGAGCAGGATGACCCTATACCTTTTCAAATCGTTCCAAAACGGATGTCTATTCATCTATGATCGCCTCTCTTCTCTATAGCTTTCATTATAAAAGGAGGGCTGCGGCGGGGTAATTCAGCGATTCAACTAAACATAATACTAATTCAACGATTCGCTCAAAATAAAAAGCCCATGTTCTCCGTTCAGAACATGAGCTCCAGGAACAAATGATCAAATCTTGTTTCGCTTCCGATATTCGCCGGGGGACATGCCCAGATGCTGCTTGAACTGCCGATTGAAATAAATAATGTTCTTGTAACCGGCTTGCTCCGCGATCTCGTATACCTTCTTCGTCGGATCCCCGAGCAGCTCGCACACCCGCTTCATGCGCAACTCATTGAGAAAGTCGCTGAACAGGCTGTTCGTCTCGGCCTTGAACAGCTGGCCGAGATAGTTGGGCGTAAAATCGAAATGCGCGGCGATTTCGTTCAGCGTTATTTTCTGCTCCAATCGTTCTTTCACGTATTCCGTAATCGCATCGATCAGCTTCCGCTTCTGACGCTGCCGCTTCAGGTAGAGCAGCTCCGACAGTTCGAAGAACCTTCTTCTCAGCCACGAGAGGATATCGTGCATCGTTTCGAACTGGAACAGCACGAACGGTTGATGGGAATCCCAATTCAAGATTTCGTACAAATGCTCGTTCATCTGCCGCAGATCCGCATGCAGCTTCGAAGTAATTCGAATGATGATCTCGTAGATGTCGTTCTTCCGGGAGAGCAGGCCGTGCCCCGCGAACAGCTGCAGCAAGCAATCGTCGATGGTGGTCAGGTCATAGTCGAGCATCGCTTTAAGCATCCTGTCGACGATTTCCTCGACGTCCGATGCGATTTTTTCTTGGGGATGCCACTCGGAGGCATCCTGAATAAGCCGATTTTTCCCGACGATCCACTTAATGCTCAATGCTGCTTGCGCCTGGCGGTAGGAGTCGTGCAGCTTGTCGAGCTCGGTCGTGTACATCCCGCTTCCGATCGTAATCGAAAAGGAGAACTCTCGCCGGAAAGCGCCGATCAGCTCCTCCAGCAAGGCCGCGAAATGCTGTTCCTGAACGGCAGCCAAGATGACAAAACGGTAGTCGTAGGCAGCGATGACCATGCCTCCATTGTTATCCTGGACAAACGTCCGAATAAACCGATTGGCGCCGGCGGTCCATGTACGCTGCTCTTCTTCCGTCCAAGACTGGAGCCTCCACGCCATGTCGTCGATCTCGATAACGGCAACCGCCGAACCGCTCTGCAGATACGGCGCAAGGTAACCGTGAATGTGCTTCTCGACATGTCCCGGAGCGGCCTCGTTAAACCAGCGCAGCAGCAGCTCTTGATTGACGAGCGTGAGCGTCTCCGACAAGGAGATATGCTGTTTGCGCTCTTGTTCGATCTTGGCGCAGAGCTCGGTCAGCATCCGATTCAGCTCCTCGTTATTGACGGGCTTGAGCAAATATCCCGACGCATTCAGCTGAATCGCCTCCTGGGCATAATGAAAATCCTGGAGTCCGCTAATAAACAGGATATGGACCTCGGGATTGATCTCCTTCGCTTTCCGCGCGAATTCCATGCCCGTCATGATCGGCATTCGGATATCGGAGAGAATGATATCGATCGGATGCTGCTCCAACATTTTCAATGCGGCAAATCCGCTCGTTGCCGTTCTCACGCTATGCAAAGGCAAATGCTCGCTGCCCGCCACGCGGCGTCTCAGCCATTCCAAATCGACCATTTCGTCGTCCACTAACAGAACGTTAATCTCCATGCCTATATCCCCCCTACGCGCCTTGAACTTCACGAATCTCCTCGTTGTCGACCGGCAGTATGATTTGAACGGTCGTGCCCGCGCCGAAATGACTGCCGATCTGAATGCCGAAATCATGGCCGTATCGCAGCTTGATTCGTTCTTCGACGTTCTTCAGTCCGTAGCCGTCCGAACGGAACGTGCTTAGCCGCATATTTCGTATCGTTTCCGGGCGCATGCCGATTCCGTTATCGATCACTTTGAGCTCGATGCGGTCGCCGAAGCGCCTGCCCGTAATAATGATCGCGATCGTCTCCCCGAACCAGGCGTGCTTGAATATATTCTCGACGAACGGCTGCAGGATCAGCTTGATGATGGGGACATGCAGAATCTCGGGATCGATATCGTAATGCACCTCGAAGGCGTCCGCGTATTTGACCCGCTGGATCTCCAAATACATCTTCACCTGCTCCAGCTCGTTCTCGAGCGAGATGTATACCTGTCCTTCGTTCAGGGTCAGCCGGTAAAATTTCGCAAGGCCCTGCACCATGTTCGTCACCTTCTCGGCTTCCCCCATATTGGCCAAACTGCCGATGGTCGACAGCGTATTGTACAGGAAATGCGGACTGATCTGGGCTTGTAGCACATCCAGCTCCGCCTGTTTCTTCTGAATGCCCTGCTCGTAGACGTTGCGGATCAGTTCCTGGATGCTCGTGGCCATCTGGTTGAACGTATTGGAGATGTAGACAAACTCGTCGTTCCCGGAAAACCCGATCCGTTTATAGAAATTCCCTTCCTGAAACGACCGGACCAAATAGACGATACGCTTGATCTTCTTGCCGGATAGGCGGGCGACCAGGAAACCGATGATCGCCATGACCAGGAAGCTGATGCCGCATACGGCCGAAATGGCGTTCTGCATCCTGCTCGCGTCCTTGTACAAATACGTGTGCGGTACCCTGACTTCGATGACATAATCGGATAACGGAAGGTTTTCGCTTATGATCAAGTACGAACCTTGCTTCGCATGCTCGTCCACCTTGCCCTGTTCGTACATCTTCACCCCCGAAGCCCTGTCGATCAGACGAAGGTCGATGCCCTGTTCGATCGGAAACGAACTGAAATTCCCGAACAGCTCGTCGAATCTCGCCGTGACGCGAATATACCCGATAACGGCAGGTCCCGCGTTGGAAGAGACAAGCTTCCGAACATAAGAGATATTGCTCAGCTCGCGATCGGTGTCCGCTTGAAGCCACACGCTGTCTTTGTTGTTGGCGATGATGGACGTAAACCAATCCTGCCCTTCGATCGACTGTTCGGACAGTACGTAATAATCGCTTCTGCCGATAGGCTCCGACATATCATCGCCGGTAATATCAAGCATGGTCTCATTGAGCGTATACAGCACCAATCTCAGCCTGTTTCCGTACAGCTGCAGCGGAGCCTTCATATAAGGAACGATATCGTCCCTCATCTTGAGCATGTTCTCCAAGGGCTGCCCCCGGAACTGAAGCGCGTTCTGAAAGGTCGTATTGAGAAACAGCGAGTTGGTCATGCGCTCGATCTCGTCGGTCTGATAATTGATGTTGCTCATGGTCTGCTTCAACGCGGTCCGAATATTCGTCTCCGCCATCTCCGTCCTGGATTGAATGAGCATCGTGTATGCAATATAGCCAACCAGCATATCCGTCAGCAGGACAAGAACGAGATACGGAATCATCATCTTGTATGTAAACGGGATATACTTTCTATTCGGCTGGAACCTGTCCATGCGCATTCTCCCTTGCGTCCGTGTTTGGAATAGCGGCAGTTCGCTCGTCTCATCCATTCTACAATGAGATGAAAGCGGTTACTAGCGCTTGGATTTGGAAATACCGCCGTCAACGCAAAAAGGCCCGAGGGATCGGATTCCCTCGGAGCCGCTACGCGCAAGCCATTTACAGCATGGTCATTTATTTACCGTACGGGAAAAAGAGCTCGTTCATCTCGCCGTTATTCCTTGAAGGTTTGCTTCACGGCCTCCAGATAACCGTATCCATACAGGTCGTCCGGTTGAAGGTAACTGGTTTCCGTCCATTCGTTCCAGCTGTTGACGGTGATGAGCGGACGCTGTCCCGGATGCTTGTCTGCATATTCCTTGGCCAGCTGAAGCGCTTGTCGCACCTGCTCCGGCGTGTTCTTCTTCACGATGCCCGGACGGAATTGCTGAAATCTCGGATTGTTGTCCCAGCCGATCGATATATGCGGATAATAAGGAATGTCATAGGTTTGGTCGATGCGCTCCCATTCCTGGACGACGTCCTTCATAATCTCGTCATAGTCGCGATCGATATTGGCAAAATGCACGAACTGATAGTGGGACATGCTGTCGAAGCCCAGCAGCTCGACCACCTCGCTGGTCGTGGCCTCCGTGCCGCCGTCGACGCCGCTCAGATTGAAGTTCATCTCGCTCCACATCGTCAGTTGCAGATGAAGTCCGGGAAGCCCTTCCTCCGCCGCCCGGCCACGGAACCAATCGAGCGCTTCCCTCGTTGCGGCGGCTCCTCCCAGACCCTTCATCAGATTAGCCAGATCATAAATCATAAAGACGGGCTTGTCGTCGATCGTATAGTAGGAAGGATGCTTGAAGTATTCGGTGATCAACCGGTTGGCAATACGTTCGAATTCTGGGCGATCGACCGATGCATCCCAAATGATCGTATCCTCCATATGCGAAAGCCGAATATCCCACGTATGATTAACGTTGTGATTCGCCCACATCAAGTAAAATTTAACCCTGTCGTTATTTCGCGCCTTTAAATATCCGTTATTCAAACATTGCTCCAAGAAAGGACGCCTGTCGTACCAGTACCAGTCATAGATGAACACATTGACGCCGTGGTCCGCAGCAGCGTCGATCTGCATTTCCATGACGTAAGGATCGGCTTCATTCACATAACCCCACAGCGGCTTCCTCGGCCATTCGTGTTCCGGAAACTTCTTCACCGCGTTCTTGACGGACTGCCACTCCCCGATGCCTTCCGGCCAGAACATCCTGGTTCTCGGTTCGTCGCCCGTATAAGCCGGCCAGACATACGCCGCTACATCATAGTGATTCGCATTCTTCATCCGAAGCCCTCCCGATCTATGCGTACGAGATGCAATGATTTCCAAATTGAGATTACCCCTTCACGCTGCCCATGACAATCCCTTTCATGAAATACTTCTGCAGGAACGGATACACTGCCAAAATCGGCGCGGCCGCGATGAAAATCTGCGCGGATTTCAACGTGCGGTCGGACACCTGCGACAACGCTTTGAGTTCTTCCTGCGAAGCGGTCGTGAACAGCGACATATCGCGATTGACGATGATGGTCTGCAGATAGGATTGCAGCGGGTAATGATGCGGCGAGCTCATCAGAATCAGTCCGTCGAACCAGGAATTCCAGTGCCCGACGCAGGTGAAGAGCACCAAGGTCGCGAGCGCCGGCTTGGAGAGCGGCAGATAGATCCGGCCCAGAATGGCCCAATGGCCCGCTCCGTCGATGAAGGCCGATTCGCCGATTTCCTTCGGGAGCTGGCGGAAGAAGTTAAGCAGAATGAGGACGTTGAATACCGGGAGCGCGCCCGGCAGAATGAGTGCCCACACGGAGTCCATCAGGCCAAGCTGATTGACCGTCATGTACCAGGGAATAAGGCCGCCGCTGAAAATGATCGTGATGAACAGGTACCACGAATACACGTTTCGCCCAAACAGATCGCCGCGTTCCTTGGACAGCGGATAGGCCGCGAATATCGTTAACAGCATATTGACGGACACGCCGAGCGCGACCCGCTTCAACGTCACCAGGAAGGAGGTGAGAAACTGCGGATTGTTCAGCGCGTATTTGTACGAGCTCAGGTTCATGTCGACCGGCCACAGCGTTACCTGTCCGGCAGCCGCAGCCGTACTGCTGCTGAAGGAAACGGCGAACACGTGGATAATCGGAAAAATACATAGCAGCGCACAGGCGACGAGGAAGACGTAATTGAAGCCTTCGAATATTTTGCCGCCAAACGATCGGTGATGCATGATGTCCGCCCCTTTGTCAGAAAATTCGATAGCCTGCGAATTTGGAGGCAAGCTTGTAGCCCGTGACGATGAAGATAAACGAAACGACCGACTTGAACAGCCCCACCGCCGTAGCGACGCCATATTGGCTGTTCAGCAATCCGATCCGGTACACGAACGTATCCAGGATATCGCCGGTCTTGTATACGACCGGACTGTACAAGTTGAACACTTGCTCGAAGCCCGCGTTCAGCACATTGCCTAGACTGAGCGTCGCCATCAGCACGACGATGGGCATGATGCCCGGAATGGTGACATGCCATACTTGGCGGAACCGGTTCGCGCCGTCCATGATCGCCGCCTCGTAGAGAATGGTGTTAATGGAGGTGATCGCCGCCAGATAAATAATCGTTCCGTAGCCGAACTCCTTCCAGACATCCGTAACGACCAGGATATAAGGAAACAGTTTCTCGTTGGCCAGGAAGAACACCGGTTCGAGCCCCAGTCCTTTCAGCATGAAACTGATGATGCCGTCGGTCGGGGACAAAATATCGATCAGGATGCCCGACAGGATGACCCAGGACAAAAAATGCGGAATATAAATGAGCGTCTGAATGGACCGCTTCACGAAGCTGCGGCGAACCATATCCAGCAATATCGCAAATACGACAGGGACGATCAGCCCGAACACGATTTTCATTAAAGCGATAAAGATCGTATTCCACAGCACCTGCATCGTCTCCGGCATAGCATAGACATAGTCAAAGTTCTCGAGGCCGACGAATTTCGAGTGAAAGAACCCTTTCGTCGGATTATAGTTCTGAAATGCGATCAGAATACCGGCCATCGGATAGTAGCTGAAGATCGCGACGAGCACGATGCAGGGAAGCAGCATGAGATGCATCGGAAGCTGCTGCTTGAGTTTCGCTGCGGCGCGCGCGCGTTTGGTAGAACCGCCGGTTCGGGCAGCGCTTTGTTTAATCGCCATTCCCCTTACACTCCTTGTTCGAATTAATAGCCGGTTGAAGGATCGCTAGAGATCGCTTCATCCATCCAACCGGCTCGTGTGTCGTTGCCTTACTTAGCTGCGTTAACTTCCTTGGTGATGTCGTCCCCGCCGAGCTTCTTCCATTTCGTCACGTAAGCATCGAACTCGTCGACCGATGCCTTGCCCATGATGATTTTGGTGAACGTCTCGGCGCGCATTTGGCTAAGCGTCGCGCCCTTCTGCGTTGCCGACTCCGTATCGGCTTTGATATAACCGTTCTGCATGAACAGGCTGCCCTTCTCGTAGAAGTCGATGACATTGAACGCGCTGTTCTCGGGACCCGACCACGCGAAGGCGCTCCAAAGCTTATTGTCGCCGGCTTTGTACTGCTCGATCTGTTCCACGTTATCCTTGACCCAGTAGTTCTCCTTCACCGATTGATCCTTGTCATTGAAGTACTTGTTCACGTTCTGATGGATGAACAGGTTCTGCTGCGGGTAGAACGACGTCATCGTGGCCAGAGAGAAGTTCTGATCCGGCTTTGTTTCCTGCTCCCCATTCTTGCCGTGATAGATGGGATCAAAATCCGGGCTGAGCGCAGGGTCCTTGGCGTAGAAATAGTTGTACAGCTTGATCGCCGCTTCCGGATTTTTCATATTTTTGTTCACGACGTAGAATGTACCTGCCGAACCGTTAATCATCGGCTTGGCAGCCTCGCCGTCGACGGAGACGATCGGGAACGCCTGCCAGTCGGCTTTCGGATCCTTATTCTTCGAATCCTGCAGCGGATAGAACGGATTCCAGTGCTGGCCGAATTGCATGCCGACCTTGCCGGCCGTTACCGACTCGGCGACCTTCGCGGAATCCTTGACGGAGAACTCCTTGTCGATATAACCGTTCTTGTACATCTCCGCCACTTTGGCGAGCGCGTTCTTGACTTCCGGCTGAATGCCGCCGAACACGAGATTGCCCGCTCCGTCGTCGATCCAGCCGTTCGCATAGGCGTGATTGCCTTCGAAGAACCCGTCAAGTCCGGCAAATCCGCCGAACAGATCCTTCACGAGTCCCAAACCGTAAGTATCGTCGGCGCCGTTCTGATCCGGGTCGTTCTTCGTGAACATCTCTGCGATTTTCATGACATCGTCCATGGACTTCGGCGCTTCCAATCCGAGATTCTTCAGCCAATCCGCCCGGATCCAAATCATCGATGCGCCGTCGATCGCTCCGTTCACTGCCGGGAGACCCATCAGTTTGCCATCCACGGTAGCCTGAGTCAGCCCGATTGATTTGTCGGCGTCCATCATTTGCTTCGTGAAGTCGGAGGCGTTCTCTTCGAACAGCTTCGTCAGATCCATGGCTACGCCGCTGTCGACCAGCATCTTGAATTGACGCGCGTTAGCAGGGATAATGTCCGGCAAATCATTAGCGGAAATCGCCACGTTCATTTTTTGTTCCATTTGCACGCCCGGAACCGTCCATAGGTATTTGACCTTGATGCCTAATTCCTTCTCGTAGCTGCGCGTCCATATGTTATCGTCGACAACATCCGGCTTGATGGTGACGGCCTTCTGCACCTGGTCGCTTAAGCCCATGACCGATGTCACCGTAATCGGGGGATTATAGATCCCCTTCGTGTCTTCCGTATTCGAGCCGGCTGCTTCGGTTGTTTCCCCTTTGTTAGCATTCGAAGTATCGTTTGAAGTATCGCTTGCTTTCGTTGCATTATCATTGGCATTGTTCGTAGCAGCGTTGTTGTCGCCGCAGGCCGATAGAACGAGAATCGCTGTCGCCAGGACAGAAAATAGGGATGCTTTCGAACGCAAAGCTTTCTTTTCCATGCATGTTCCCCTTTTATCAATTATTTACAGTGGCCGCTGTGTTTTCATTATAGAAATTGTTGAAGCGCTTTCATACCATCATTTCTTTACGCCCGATTCATTTGTTTACCTGCAGAAGGCGTCTCTGAATTCCTGCGGGGCGAGACCCGTCAGCTTCTTGAAGGAACGCGCAAAGTTCGACGCGGAACCGTATCCGAGCGAAGCCGCGATATCGTTGATGCGGTTCTCGGAGTCGCCCAGCAGCTGCTTGGCCCGGTCCAGCCGGACCGTCTGGATGAATTCGGAGAGGTTCAGACCCGTCTGCTGCTTGAAGAAACGCGACAGATAGGTCGGATTGAAATGAACCAGATCCGCCAGCCGCACAAGCGAAATATCGTCGTGAAGATGCGCGTCGATATACGCTTTGACTTTGGAGACGATATCCTGGGACCGCGCCTCCTGCTTGTCGGTACGAAGCATCTCCGTCCCTGCGCCGAACCGGGAATCCAGCAGGAGCGCGAGCGATTGATGAACGTCGGCCAGCTGCGCCCATTGCAGCGTCTCCGTGCGGACGGCAAACGAAACCGTCCGTCCCGTCGTTTCCTTGGCTGCCCGCTGAACGGTCTCGAGCGTCTCGCGGATGAACAGTCCGATCTGCTCGTCTCGCTGGCCGGAAATTCCAGCCCCGTCGCTTGACGGCTTCACCTGCAGGAGCCAAGCCATCAGATTGGAGCCGGAAGCGGTCATGACGCTTTCCACGAGCGGCGAGAAATACTGCTCGGCGATAAGACGGATCGTCTCGACCGATGCCTTCCTGGCTATATATCCGGACGGAACCGGCGGGAATGGCGTATCGAAGCGACAAACGACCATCCAGATGGGGTCATCGGGACGAAGCGGCATGCCGAGCCGCATCAGCTCCTCGGCAATCTCGGGACCGGCCTCCATCTCTCCGCTCAGCGCGACGGCCAGCAAGTCCTGCAGCATCATCTCGTTCCATGCTTGAAGCCTTTGCTGCGCCTCGGCCATCAGCGCTTCGGCTCGAAGCGACCGCTCGATCTCCGATACGGTCTGCTCCACGGCCTCCATCACTTTGCCGTATCCTTCCGTCTTCAGAATATAGCGGACTGCTCCGTATTCCATGGCGCGGTGCGCATAGTCGAACTCCTTGTATCCGGTCAGGAAGATCACGCGGCAGGAAGGCCAGCTGTTCTTCACGTGGTGAAGCAATCCGATTCCATCCAGGCCGGGCATGCGAATGTCCGAAATAATTAGATCGACTTTCATCCGTCCTAGCAGCTCGAGCGCCGCTTTCCCCGAATAGACGCGATGCACGTCCAACTCCCATTGACCGCATTCCTTGAATTCATCATATAAGCCGTCCGCTATAATTGGTTCATCATCGACAATCAGAAGTGTATACATTGGATTCTCCTTCTTCAATTAGATGGTTTCGTTCAGAGGGTTTCAATCAGATGGTTTCGTTCAGAGGGCTGCCAGTCGAAGCGTCACGACGACGCCGAACTCCCCGCTTGCAAGGCTGACCCCGCTCCCTTGGCCGAGAAGCAGCCTGATCCGCCGGTGAATATTGATCAAGCCCGTGACCTCCGCCTCTTCGCTCGATTCCCGGTCGGATTCGAAATCGCGGAGCTGCTCGTCCGTCATCGGCGCGCCGTTGTTCGCGACTTCGATCCGCAATCCGTCCTGCTCCGGGGCAAACCGCACTTGCAGCAGCCCGTTCTCCTCCAAATTCTCCAGGCCGTGCTCGAAGGCATTCTCCAGAATGGGCTGCAAAATCAATCGGGGCACCTTCTCGTAGGCATAGGCCGGCGGCAGCTCCTCGAACTCCACCCGGATGCGGTTGGAGAATCGGATGGACTGGATGTCGCAATAGGTTCGCGCATGGCTCACTTCCTGCTCCAGCGTCACCTCGTCGGAAGCATTTCGCGTGACGAACTGAAAATATTCGCCCAGCTGCAGCTGGAATTTCATTAACTGCTCATACTCGCCCCGTCTGGTCATCGTGTACAGGATAAAGAAGCTGTTATAGAGAAAATGCGGGTTGATCTGCGTCTGCAGCTGCTTCAGCTCCGCCCGCTGCACCATGATGGTCTGCTTGTAGTTCTGGTCGATCAGCGAGCGCAGCCGCCCCAGCATCGAATTGAAGCGATCGTAGATAAACCCGAACTCGTCTTCGAATCGATGGCCGATGGTGAAATCCATCTCGCCGTTTTCAAGCCGTTTGAACCCTCTCATCAAGGTGTGCAGCGGCATCCGGATAAAGCGAAGAATCGCCAGCGAGAATAGAATAATAATCAAGAGTACGGCAATCGAGAGAAGCCAGAACGAGAATTCGTATTTTCCGAGTCCGGCGAACAGCGCGCTCTCCGGAATATAGCTGACCAATGTAAGGCCGAGGTACGTGGAAGGGTGGTAAATGTAGAGGTAATGCTCTCCTTTCATCGTAATCGAACCGCTGCCGCTGTCGGAGGTGCCCACGAGCGAACGGATCCGTTCCTGCGTCGGCGTGACCTGGTTGTCCGAGATCAACAGCTGCTTTCGGGCATCCATAAGGAAGGAGCCGCTATTCTCGTTTAGATTGAATTGCTGCAGAGATTGCTTGAACTGGGGGAGGGATAGCTTGATTTGCACCGCGTATAGAGGCTGCAGGCTCTTCTTGCTATAGTTGGGCGGGAAGTACGCGTTAAGAACGAGCTGCTGCTCGCTGTAAATCAACTGGGAAGGCGTCGTGTTATCGAAGGCTGTCATCCGTTGCAAATCCGTGCTCTGGAAGTCCCCGATGCTGCCTTCCGAGGGAACCGTCCGCCCGATCAACGGAATGTATGCGATTACATTTTCGATGTAATTGCTGCCGTTCTTGATCGCGCTCAGCCGCTGCTGCAGCTTGTTTAAATAATAGCCGCGTTCGTAATTGTCCATGAACGGATCGCTGTTGGCCAGCCGATTAATATCGTCATTGTAGAGCGTATCCGACTGGACCAGCTTGAGCCGCTGAATCTCCTGCTCGAGCTTATCGAGATAATAGGACATCTGCGCTGCCTTCGTATTGAGGATTTCTCTCTTGATCGCGGTTACGCCCCACTTGTACATGCTAATCCCGATGCCATAGAGCGGCACCATAATAATCAGAAAGGTAAGAACAAGCCGCACAAATATCGATCTACGCCAAAAGCTCATTGCCTTCAATGGGCATCCCCTTCCCTGTCGTAAATGTTTCCCATCCTTATTAAGCCATAAGTTGTCGAAAAAACACATCCCAAGTTTGAACCTGCTGCCTCGATGGT
Organism: Paenibacillus sp. J31P316; assembly: GCF_056269105.1. Taxonomy (NCBI): domain Bacteria; kingdom Bacillati; phylum Bacillota; class Bacilli; order Caryophanales; family Paenibacillaceae; genus Paenibacillus; species Paenibacillus sp. J31P316. The sequence goes on from NZ_JBWDNI010000021.1 coordinate 15,665, forward strand.
GAAGGCGCACTTCCCATTGCCCGCCGTTAGCGAGGAAAACGCCGCCGCGACTTGATCATTGCCGCATGAGCCTATATCCTAATAGGAAAGCGCCAGGAATGGAGAACGTTATGAAAGTTACAATATCCGATTTGGCCAAACAACTGGGGATCTCCGAAGCAACCGTCTCGCTCGCGTTGAACGACCGGCCGGGCGTCAGCCCGAAGACGAAGAAAAAAGTCGTCGAAGCCGCCAAGGCGACAGGCTATACCCCGAACTTCTTCGCGCGCGGTCTCGCCATGATGAAGAGCACGACGATCGGCCTGATCGTACCGGAAGTCGAGAACCCGTTCTACTCGAAGCTCACGCAAATCGTGGAAGACCTCGTCCGGAAGAGCGGCCGCCATCTGATTCTCGGTTTCTCCGACTATTCCTTGCAGGAAGAAGAAGACTCCATTCGCCGCCTGACCGAGATGAGGGTGGAAGGCATCCTCGTCTCCCCTATTCACGTCTACGAGACTTCCGCCGCCTACAAAGAAACCGTGCAATCGAGCGCAGTCCCGCTCATTTACCTCGGTTCTCATTACGATGTGCCCGCTCCTTATGTCATGACAAACCTGATGGACGGCTCCTTCCAGCTTACCGAGCATCTCCTCGCGTCGGGCTATTCGCGCATCGCGCTGCTGTGCGGACAAGAAGACGTCCCCATGACGAAAGAAAGAGAAATCGGTTTCTACGGTGCCTATACGCAGCAAGGGATCTCGCATGAATATGCCCAATTGGTGCGGTGCTCCAAGTTCGATTTCCACGAAGCCTACGAAACGACGAAAATCATCCTCGCAGCCGATGACAGACCGCAGGCGATCGTGGCCGTGAACGACATCATGGCGCTTGGCGTATTGCGCGCCGTTCGGGAGAGCGGTCTGCATGTTCCCGGGGACATCGCCGTCGCCGGCTACGATGACGTCATCTTTTCCTCCATCGCGGAAGTTCCGCTTACGACCGTGCGCCAACCGATCGGAGAATTGTGCCGGCTCGCTTTCGAATCTTTGCTGCTTTCCTTATCCGGGGAGCATCCCGCATCGCCAGTTGCGATGAAATTAAAGCCTGAGCTGGTCATCAGAGCTTCAACGGCAGGAAACAAATAAGGACATCTCATTCCAAAGGCAAGAATGAGGGCAATCCTTCGCCTAAGTTTAAAGCGCTTTAATAAAAATAGTAGACACGATAAAACGCCGGTTGTAGGATGGAATTGTAGTGGATGAACTCATTTTACGTTCCGGGGTTACCTAATATTTAAAGCGCTTTAATTCTTAATGAAGGAGGTAAATCATGAAACGTTCCGAGCTGAACCAAATCATGAGAGATACCGTCGCATTTCTTGACGACAAGCAATTCAAGCTGCCCCCTTTCGCCTTTTGGAACGCCGAGGAATGGCACGATAAAGGAGAGGAATACGATGAAATACGCGACCATATGCTCGGCTGGGACATAACGGACTTCGGCAGCGGCGACTATGACAAGGTCGGGCTGCTCATGTTCACGATCCGCAACGGCAGCCTGAATGGCACCGGGCCCAAGAAGCCTTATGCCGAGAAGCTGCTGATCGTCGAAGAAGAACAAGTAACGCCGTTCCACTTCCATTGGAGCAAAATGGAGGACATCATCAACCGCGGCGGAGGTAACTTGCTTGTGCAGCTGTATAACTCCACAGTGGATGAACAGCTGGCCAATACGATGGTCGAGGTGTGCATGGACGGACGTAAGTTTCGGCTCCCCGCAGGCGCAACGGTCCGCTTGACGCCGGGGGAGAGCATCACGCTTCAGACGGGTCTGTACCATAAGTTTTGGGGAGAACGCAGTACGGGGAAAATTCTCCTCACGGAAGTTTCCACCGTCAACGACGATCGCGTCGACAATCGGTTCCTCGACCCTGTTGGCCGTTTTCCCACCATAGAGGAGGATACTCCGCCGCTCTTCTTGCTTTATAACGAATATCCTTCGGGAAGCCGATCGGAGAGAGCGACATGACCCTCGTTGCAGGCAGAGAACATGTGCTTGACGTTTATCGGGAGGCGGAGCAGCGCAAGTGGGTGCTGCCCTGCTTCAATAGCGAGAATTTGACCACGACGGAAGCGATTCTCGCGGCAGCGAAGGAACATGGCGACGAGATCGGCATGCCTAACGTTCCGATTATGATCGGCATTACGGCCTTATACGAGGACAGACCTCAAGCCGTCTATTACTCGCATACCCGAAGGTGGGACGTCGGGCTGAAGCTATTTCTGGAAGAGCTGAAGATACTCGCCGGCCCCGGCGGTCCTTACGAGGCGCTTCGCGTCCTTGTCCACTTGGATCATATCCTCCATGGCACGGACGACGGCTTGCTCCAATGGGATCTCTCGCCATTCTCCTCGATCATGTACGATGCCTCGAAGCTGCCGCTGGACGACAACATGCGAGCGACGGCAGCATTCGTCAATAGCTACGGCCATCACCTGTTGGTAGAAGGCGCATGTGACGAAATCGGCGAATCCGGTCATGACGAAGGCTTGGCGCTTACTTCGCCGGACAAGGCGGAGCGATACTACAAGGCTACCGGCGTCGATACGATTGTCGCTAACTTGGGGACCGAGCACCGCGCCAGCGCCAGCATGCTGCAATACCGGGGCGATTACGCCCGCGCGATCAAGGAGCGGATCGGCACCAAGCTCGTCCTGCACGGCGGGTCCTCCGTTCGCGGGGCGGACATGGCGAATCTGTTTTCGGACGGCATTTGCAAAGTAAACGTGTGGACGCTGCTGGAACGCGAAGCTTCCAAGGCGTTGTTTGCGCATCTGAGCCGGCATGCGGACAAAGTCGGAAGCGACATCCGGTATTTCACGACGTCGGCACGACAGCAAATCGTATTCGAGACCATGAGGACGATCGTTCGCGATTATTTGAAGATGTGGTATCCCTAGGAGGGCGAAGATGAGCGTTCTCGGATTGGACATCGGCTCCTCGGGCTGCAAGGCGACGATCGTCGATCGCGCCGGCAACCCGGTCCGTCAAGCAGCTAGAGCCTACTCGACGTTAGCTCCGAAACCCGGCTTTCAGGAGTTGGACCCGCGCGAAGTTTGGGCCCGCACGAAAGAAGCCATTGCCGAAGCAGTCTCCGACTACGCGGGAGAGCCTATCGCGGCACTGGGCATCAGCTCGCTCGGCGAGGCCGTCGTTCCGCTCGGTCGCGACGGCGAAGTCTTGGCCAACAGCATGACGTATACGGATATCCGAGGCCGGCAAGAGTCAGAGCGGCTGGTCGACGCGCTTGGCGCGGAAACCATTCATCGCATCACCGGCCTCACCGCGCATCCCATGTACTCGATCTGCAAGATCATGTGGCTGCGACGGAACGAGCCGGAGCTGTACGCCCGAACATGGAAATTCCTGTTTTTCTCCGATTTCATCCTCTTCCAATTAGGCGGAGGCGCGTATACGGATTATTCCTTGGCCTCTCGGACGATGGCGTTCGATATTACGCGCAAAGCGTGGTCGGACGACATTCTGCAAGCTGCCGAAGTCAACCGCGAGCTGTTCGGTCAGCCCGTTCAGGCGGGCACGGACATCGGAAGAATCCACCCTCGGATCGCGGAAGAGCTAGGACTCCCCGCGGATGTGCGGCTCGTTGTCGGCGGCCATGACCAGACCTGCGCCGCGCTCGGCGCCGGCGTCATCTCCGAAGGCGTCGCGGTCGACGGACTCGGCACGACGGAGTGCATTACCCCTGTCTTCGACCGGCCGATCCTAACGCCTGCCATGGCGCAAAACAATTTTGCCTGCGTGCCTCACGTCATTCCGGACAAATACGTCACTTACGGCTTCGTGTTCACGAGCGGCAGCTTGCTGAAATGGTATCGCGACAGCTTCGGGCAGCAGTTCAGGCAAGAAGCCGAACAGACGGGGCGCAACGCCTACGAGCTCATGATCGCCCATGCGACCGAAGCGCCTTCGCCGCTTATGGTGCTCCCCCATTTTGCCGGAGCGGCTACGCCCTATATGGATGTGGAAGCCAAAGGCGCCATTGTCGGCCTGGATCTCTCTACCTCGCCGGCCGACATCATCAAAGCGATTCTCGAAGGAATCACCTTCGAGATCATGGTCAACGTCGAGCGGTTGGAACAAGCCGGTATCCGCATAACGGAGCTGCGCGCCGTCGGCGGTCTGGCCAATTCCGATCCTTATTTGCAGCTAAAGGCGGACATGATGGGCACGAAAGTGTCGTCCTTGCACGTGTCCGAAGCCGGCACGCTCGGCGTCGCGATGCTGGCCGGGAAAGCAGCCGGCTTATTCGTCTCCTACGAAGATGCCCTCAGCCAATTCGCACATGTGAAACGCGAGTTTTATCCCGATGCGGCGAGAAGGAAGATCTACGCGGAGAAGTTCGGGCGATATAAGCAGCTGTACCCGGCTTTTAGAGGAATCCTGTAGCCGAAACGATCCCTCACACGCTCAGCAAAGCGAATGCGATCATGCTCCTCTTTCGGCGGTTTTATTGAACAACGAACGCGAAGAAACGGCAGCCGATATGGCTGCCGTTTCTTCGCGTGCATTGGAGCAGAACCTTGTCGCCGGCTCGTTACCAAGCGATCATGACGGCGATCAGCGCCGCCACAGCAGGAACCCCCTGGATGTAGAGGATGGATCGCTGCGCGGTCAATCCCCCGAAGAGGGCGGCGATGACCACGCAGACGAGGAAAAACGCCTGAATCTGGTAGCCCGTGCCGGAATGCGGGTGCACCAATCCCCATACGAGGCCGGCCGCCAAGAACCCGTTGTATAAGCCTTGGTTGGCGGCAAGCGATTTGGATTCCCGCGCGAAGTCGGCGGACGTCCCAAACCGTTTCATGGTGCGGGGAGCGGTCCATAAGAACATCTCCATGATCAGAATATACAAGTGCTCCAACGCGACAATTCCAACTAAAACCGCTGCTGCTATCATAGCTCATTAACTCCCATCGCCTAGCTTCCTTATCGGTCCGTTCGCTTCACTCTACCACACTATTCCTGGCGCGAACAAACCCTTGCAATAAGGCCTTAGGACGATTTCAAAACCTTCAGCATCGCGGAGACGACGCCCACATGGTTAAGCATGTGCAGGACCGTCGAGACGATCAGCTCGTCGACCGTTTCGGCTTTGAGGAAGTTCGGCTTCACGGGCAGGTCCAGCTTGTCCTTCAAGGACTCGCGGATCAAGAATCGCTGTTCATGCAGCTGCGCGATCAAGAGCTCCCACGCCGGCGGCTCCTCCTGCCAATCCGCGGGCTTCGTGCCGTACGCGAATAATGCCTGATACCGTTCCGGAAGAACCTTCGGTTGATCCGAGAGGGCGAACACATGGAACTCGGTTACCGTGAGCACATGCCCGACATGCCAATGGAGATGGTTGTTGAAGCCTTGGGGGATCACGCGGCGTTTGTCTTCCGGGCATTCCCCGAACAATTGAAGCAGTACGTCAAGACGGCTGTCCAGCAGCTCGAATACGAATTCGTTTCTCATCGGTTTCCATCCTCCTGAAAGGTTTTGGCATAATCGCCGTAGCCTTGTTGTTCGAGCTGATCTTGGGGAATAAACCGCAGCGACGCGGAATTCGTGCAGAACCGCAATCCCGTCGGCTCGGGTCCGTCGTTATACACATCGCCGAGGAAGGAATCCGCATACTTGCTTCTGACCTGGGTCGTGGACGAGAATACGCCGCCGACCTCGCGATACACGATGTTGCTCGGCGCAAGCGGCCTCGTAAAGCTCGCCCAGCCCGTGCCTGCGTCGAATTGGTCCTTCGAGCTGAATAACGGCTCGCCGGACACGATATCCACGTAAATGCCTTCTTCCTTGTTGTCCCAGTACTCGTTGCGATACGGCTGCTCGTCCCGGCTGTTCTGCGTGACGTCGTACTGAAGCTCCGTCAGCGATTTCAGTCTTGCCGCTTTATCGATATCCGCATATCGGCTTTCAAGTCCCTTCACGACGCGATCATCTCCCCATACGCGATCCAGATAGGCATCCCGGCCGGAGCCGATCAGGTTGCTTTGGAATCCGGCAGGATTCGTCTTGTAGAAATTCTGGTGCTCCTCCTCGGCTTTATAGAACGCGGCAGCGGGCAAAATGCCCGTCACGAGCGGTTTGGCGAACCTGCCTTGCGCGGCCAGCGCCGATTTGGACGCTTCCGCCGAAGCTTGCTGCTCAGGGCTGCCGTAGAAGATGGCCGAACGATACTCCGTGCCGCGGTCGCTGAATTGGCCCTTCGCGTCGGTCGGATCCGTGTTTCGCCAGAACACCTGGAGCAGCTCGTCGTACGTAATCCGATCCGGATCGTACCGCACCTGCACGGCTTCGAGATGTCCCGTCTTGCCGGTAGACACTTTGCCGTAAGTGGGATCGGTCGTATGTCCGCCCGTATACCCCGTGACGACGCTCAAGACGCCGTCCAACCGCTCGAAAGGCTCTTCCTCGCTCCAAAAGCAGCCTCCGGCAAATATCGCGGTCTCGTAGTTCTCGTCGGCGATTCGGTCAAGCTGATTCCGCAATCCCGACGCTTCCGCGGTACCGCGCTCATGAGACGGGGCATACGCGAACACCAAGATCACGGCCGCCAAACCGACGGGCAGCGCGAATCGTTTCAGATTTATTTTCATAACCCTTCACCTCCGCGGGATCAATCCAACATGCGCATGCGCACTTAATAGTTCAAGAAGCAATTGATTTCAAAGAAAGATCCAACCACCAGCACAGCGAGCAGAGATACCACCATGAGTCGCAGCCTGAAGCTTGTTTTGTTCTCCGTCATCACGTCCACTCTCCTTTTGCGATTTGGCCTTGCCGGAGGCTTGCGGTGCGCGTCCTCCTCGTTTCCTTGCTTCTTGATCTTAACAAAGAACGCCGAAGGGCAAACGTAGTGAACGTCATGAGTTCACGCAAAAAAAGGCATCACGTCTGGTCATTGGTCATGATCAAAATCATGCCCTATGCCAAAAGTAATGCCTGCTGCATCAGATGAACCTCATCCGGAAGACGAACCTCATATGGAATGACGAACCGCGAACAACGCGGCCTGCGTTCTGTCGCGCAGCCCAAGCTTTGCGATCAGATTGGAAACGTGGTTCTTCGCCGTGCCTTCCGTAATCGACAACGACTCCGCGATATCCTTGTTGTTGAATCCTTGCCCCAATAAGGCGAGTATTTCTCTCTCCCGCTCGGTTAACGTCGTTAATCCTTCAGGCGCTTCAACGCTTATAAGGCGAGCCTTATCCGGATTCCACTCCGACATCTTCTTCATTTCCCTCATCAGCACGTCCGTTATTTCGGGTTGGAGCACGGTGCCTCCGTTGTATACCGTATGGATCGCGCTTACGATCGCCTCCGCCGGCAGATCCTTCAATAGATAGCCATGGACGCCTTTCTCCAACACTTGCAAGATCAACTCCGCGTCATCGAACGTGGTCAGAATCAGCACTTTCGCGTCCGGCACATGCCTCAGTATCAGCTCGGCTCCTTCCACGCCGTCCATCCCCGGCATGCGAATGTCCATCAGCACCACGTCCGGCCGCTTCTCGAGCGCTTGGGAGTAGGCATCTCTTCCGTCCACTGCCGTTCCGATGACTTCCATATCCGCTTCCAAGCCGATGATGGTCGCGAGCCCCTCGCGCATGAGCCGTTGATCGTCAACGATTAGAATCCTCATTGCTTACCGCTCCATTTCCGCCGCGGAGTACGGGAAATTGACTTCAACGGCAAACCCCGTTCGCCGATCCGCCCCGACATGCACTTCCCCGTTCCACTCTCTTACTCGTTCTTGCAAATTAATAATACCGAACCCCGGCTTCAACGCCGCGGGCACCTCGCCGTCATTGCGGATGCACAGCGAAAATCCGCGATCGGAATAGGCAAGCAGAATCGCCGCCTTCTTGGCATGTCCGTGCTTCTGGGCATTCGTCAGCGATTCCTGCACGATGCGATACGCGGTCATCTGAAGCTCGCCCGGCAGCGCGACGGGCGTTCCGTCCACCTCGAGGGTCGTCTGCACCTCCGCCCATTTGCTGAACTCCCGGGCCAGCTGCTCCAGCCGATCTCCCAAGGAAGCGGACATGACCGGTTCATCCCGGATCGCCCGTACCGACAGCCGAATGTCTTGCAGCGAAGCGCGGATTAATTGCTCGCACTCCGCGTAGGTTTGCGCGCTGCGCTCCGCATCCACCTTGCCCAGCTTGCGCGCCGCCTGCATCTGAACGAGCAAAGCCGTCAGTTTATGGCCGACGTTGTCATGAATGTCCCGCGCGATCCTCACCCGCTCCTTGGCTGCTCCCCACTCCTCCGTTTGGAGGGCGTACTCCTGCAGCCGCGCATGGGACGTCATCAACTCCGCGTACAACTGCATCGTATGTTGACGCGCGCCCCGATAGAAATTGATCAATGCGCTCACGATGCCCGCGAAGACGATAAACGAGCCGGTCGTAAAATAACTGACTTCGTCAAAGTCCCGGTATACGTACCAATCGATACTCCCCATCGTGACCAAGTAAAGGACCAGCAGCAGCAAACAAGTCAGAATGAGCGTTCGGGTCCTCTTCACGAACATGAAGATCGCCAGAGCCGTAATGCCGATAAAGAGATGATTCGGAAAATTCCCGCCGATATACACGTAACCGTACGAGGCCGACACCAGGAAATCGATGATGAGCAGGTGAAACAGCCAATTTCGCCGCTTCTTCAAGTTGAAATAGACGACATTGACGAACAGGAACGCCGCTAACGAGAAGACCACGAAGCTAAGTCTCCAAAAAATCGCGATCGAATGTTCAAAATAAAAAATACCCGTCAGCGCAAGATCGAACGCGAATTTCGACAAAAAAAGCAGCTTCCAGACGAAGGGACTCCATCTGCCTTCGGTTTCTTGCGCAGCAGCGGGCGGATGTATAGGTGCTCGGTTTCTTTCCATGGGTATCCTGATCCTTTGCTCGTATTCCGTTCCGTCTTATGACGCAGCGCCTCGCTCGCCCCGATGCCTCCATATAAAGAATGCCGCCTTTAACTTACCATGACGGTTTTCGCAAAATCAAACGTTCGCGCCTATCGCCAATTTCATGTACCCAGTATACAACAAAACCCGCTGCCGATACGGTAGCGGGTCAAAAGCAGCCGGCGGGACCTGTCGAGAAGTTCCGCGCACGCGAAAAAGCCGCCAAAGCCGGCGGCTGGTTCCCGAGCAGATCGGACTATTGTTCGCTTATCGGAATCACCTTGGTTCCTGAATTGAGTATTTTTATTTTGACGTTGACGTGGAAAGGGATTTCCGGAAAAACCTCATCCCATTTCGGCTTAAATTTCGCTTTCCATTCTTTCCGATGCTGTTGATAGAACTTAAGCCCAATCCCAAGAAAATCGGATCTAAATTCTTTCTGGGCTTTCGATATGGTAGCTTCAAGTTCTTTCTTCACCTTGTCCTCCAGATCCTTCTCGCATGCATGGAGAATCTCCTGCGTAATCGGTCCGACATCGCCGCCGAATTGAACCATCGTGGCATCGGCGCTCGTTGAAAGGAAGACTTCCGGCATCTCGTGACCAGCCTTGATTTTTATTTTCGATTTCTTGTAATCGAGCCTGAATACGGCGAATACAGAAGCTCCCGAATGAGGTGCCATGATGGAAACGGATGACATTTCTTGCGCTTTTTTATTTGCGATTCGTCCCAATGCTTTGCTTTCATTCCCATCGAGCGCGCCGACCAACTTAAAGCCTTTAAAAACGACCATATCCGACACCTTGAGTTTCCCGTCTCCATAGCTTTTTATGACCGGGGCGACGGGCTCTATGCCTTCTGTCATCAGTAATTTAATAAATTCCCTTAGCCTGACCGGATATGAAATGCCGACGCGATTGGAAACTTTAAAAAAATCCACCAGCGCTTCCCCGACCAACTGCCCGGTTTTACCCGTAGACATATTCATCATAGCTACCGGCTTCTCTTTGGTTATAGCCAAAAAAGCGGACTCTCTTATATTCGGCGTAATAAATAAATAATCCATGATATTCTTCAATTGTTGATTTGCCGCATCTTCGCTAATAATGACCGTTGTCGCATAGCCTAAGAACAGTTCTTCCGGCACCATGGATTGCAGGTTATCGAAGACTTCCGGCAATGTTTTCCCTGTTCCTTGAACGACATTCTTGGACTTTCCTCCTTCCTTGCCTTCTTTTTGGGCGCTTATGATTTCATAGGCCAACAGAAAGTTCCCGTTCTTATCGACATCGATACCGATTGTACGCACCAATGCCATGCCTTCATACTCCATGTAATCCCAGCAGCCGGCGCAACCGGTCAAAATGACAATGCTTAGCATGAATCGTAGATATGTCCAATACTTCATATTTCCCTTGATACCGCCTTTTTTCCTTTTGCCACGATCAGGATGGATACCGTACTCAGCGCAAGGATGTAAAAGGGATAGACGCAGTATTGAATGACCAGGATGTAATCGTAAAAGGCTTCATTAAACGAGCGTATATTCAACGTTAAGATAAATGTCGCCAACGTAATGAAGACGAACAGAATCTTGGAACTTCTTTTTATAACGGATTCCGACGCTACCCAGCTGCTATAGAAATTTCCGGACAGCTTCAGGATGGTGATCACGACATACGTAATTAATATGAAAATTTCCAATCCTTGAATGAACTTCCCGATCGTGATGGAAGAAGCGATATTTACGCCTGCAAAAGAAATTCTGGACGCCTCTTCCGGGGAGAGCGCGGCCGTGAATAAAAAGGCTACGATTCCCGGCATTGCTACGACGGATACCAGTAAACCTACCGTAAATGAACGCATCTGCTTCCCGGGTCGATTCAAAGATTCAACCATAATGAACAGGAATAATATAAATTCGGAATGACCTCCTCCAGCCAGCAATACAGCCGTTAGAAAAGAGGGAGCATCGCTGTCCACGATAGGGAGGACGTTCGAAGAATCGAACTGGGTGATCAAACCGATCATAAGCGTGAAGAACAGTATGCTGAGCACGATAATCTCCAAAGACGAGCTTAGCCTGGCTAAAACTTCTATGCCGCTGCCTGCGATCAAGAAGGACAAAAACAGCATGAGAAACATGGGTACCCACATCGGCGTATTGTGCAATATAAAGGTTTTCACCAGTCCTCCGCACATCATTAACAGCAATGCCGACATGACGATGTTTAATCCGACGTAAGGGATCACAAAAATCGCATTGATCCATTTTCCGCCGAGCATCTTTAGAATTTGGAAGATGTTTTTCCCCGGATACCTCTTGGCAACGCTCAATACCCATAGGGCAAAGGCAATATTGATAAATCCGCTGGCGAACTCCGCAATCCACGCGCTTCTCCCAGCCAAACGGATGATATAGGAATGATAGAAAAACACGCCGCCATAAGCGCTCGCAAAAGTAAGATATATCGCCTGCAGACTCGAAATCTTTTGCTTTTGCATCATGTTCCCTGATCTCCCCTTTGTTTGTTGCGACCTGGCTTTGTGGTACGATCCCCCATCGCATGTTCATTGTCGGACAATACGCCGGGGCGGGTTCTCAACATCCACATGGGCGCCCTAATCAAGAGATCCTTCATCCAAGTGACTTTGCCGACATCCAGAGGGTGGGATATCGATACGCCGAACGAGCGAATGCCGACCAATCTCCAGTGCAGGTAAAGAATGCCGATCACGACGCCGAATATCCCTAAAACGGACGCCAATACAATCAAGAAGTAGTTGGTTACTCTCGACATATTGATCAGATTTATCGACGGCAGCGCGAAGCTCGAGACGCCGGAGACCGCTACGATGATGATCACGACGGGGCTTACATAACCCGCATCCACAGCCGACTGACCGATCACGACAGCCCCGAGGAAACCGATGCTCTGACCCAAACCTTTCGGCAGTCTCAAGCCTACTTCTTTAAGCAAATCGATCATGAAGGTCATGAGCAGCACCTCGATGACGGAGGGGAAAGGGACCTCGCTTCTTCCTTCGGATATGCGAATGGCTAAAGCCGGGGGCATGATGGAATGATTATAGGTCACGAACGAAACATACAGGGACGACAATATCGAGGATAGAAAAAAAGCGCAGAGCCTCATGACTCTCATGATCGAGCTGAATAACCATTTTTGCGAATAATCGTCGGGCGTCTGAAATTCCTGTAAGATCATTAAAGGCACGACGATGGCAAAGGAGAAGCTATCGCACAGGATTGCCGCGCGTCCCTCGGCTATATTAGCAATTGTGACATCAAGCCGTTCGGTCATCTTATGTTGAGGCCAAATCGATAACGGACTATCTTCGATGAGTTCCGTAATCATGGATATCGAATGGAGAATATCGATGTCGATCCGATCCAATCTCCTGCATATTTCTTCGATCATTTGCGGATCGGCTGCGTTCTTAAGCCAAACGACTCTAACTTTCGTATGGGAAGTCCTTCCGATCTCCATCTGTTTGAACATGAAGTTCGGGGAAGGCAATCTCATTCTTAACAGGTTCATATTTTTATTTAAATCTGCCGTAAAGGCTTCATTTCCGCTCTGAAGGGAGGGCTCGGCTTCCGATTTTTCGCCTATTTCGCGCTTCAGCAAGGGGACGATCAGCGCAGAATCCGTATCTTTGCTTGTTAGGACAACATGACCGGTAAGGATAGCTTGTACAAGCTCATCCTTTTGTTCCGAACCATACACATTCGCTACCGAAATGATTCTCGATTTCATAACATCCATGAACTCGGCCGAAGTCGGTTCTCTTTCCTCCGAGTTTCGGTCCTGCAGTCTTTCGATAACATATTTATTAATCATTTCGTTTTCGATCAGATTCTCGATGTAATTCACATTTACTTCGGCTATCCCGTTCAAAACGGGTATATCTCTTGAAATGAAATCAGCATCGTCGCGGAATGCATCCTTCAGCTCGTCCTTGAGACAAACCTTTTGCTCTTCGTTCAAAGACATAGATGCCAATGCCCCCTTGACTCTTCTAACAATTGCCTGCGCGCTGCGCGCTTATTAAGCCGCTTCGCCCACTCACCCTATATTTGAGTACTTTAGTTATGTTCATTCTTCATCCGATTTATGTAAAAATAACCCACGACCGCTTTCCTGCGAAAACACTAAATACAGCCCCGACTTCTATCGGGACTGTATGTGCATGTTTATTTCTCCCTACCAATGGTAGTAGTAATCTACGTGCTCTCCATACTCCTGAAACCATTTCACGTATGCCCTCAAGAACCGCTTGACGATACCGCCTTGACACAATTTCTCGCGCCAATAGGGATCGGCCGTTTTCATTAACGCTTCGGTGCGGGCAGGGTATGGATGGACTACCTGCAATATGTCCTGCAGCTTATGGCCAAAGTGCTTCATAAATGCGGCTTGCTGCATCCATTCCCCCGCTTCGCTCCCGACGGCATGCGCGCCCAAAATCCTTCCTTTTCGATCCGTAATCACTTTCACGATGCCTTCCGTCTTCCGATCCGTTATAAATCGCTCTACTTGATCTAAGGTCACCTTGTAGATCTTGATTTTATCCCCGGCATGCTTGCGGGCTTCTTCCTCCGTCATGCCGAGGTGAAAGATTTCCGGATCCGTGCGCGTGACTCGCGGAACGTTAGAAGAGCTTACTTTTCGTTTCAGGCCGAAAGCGGCGTTTGCGACGACGATCTTTCCTTCCGCCCCTGCAGCGTGGGTGAACGGAAACGACTTCACGACATCTCCGATTGCGTAGATATGCGGAATGCTGGTCTGTAATGTCTTCTTCACCTTGATCTGGTCATTGTCCATGTCCATGCCGATGTTCGAAAGTCCAAGACGATCCGTATTCGGCCTGCGGCCGGTCGCAAAGAATATGGCTCGCGCCTCCAATTGGAGCTGTTCCCCGCCGCGCTCGATATATAATCGCTTGCTCCCATCAGGCAAAGGTTCAACTCTGCTCAGGCGCGTATCGAACAGAAGCGACATTTCCTTTTCCAACGCGGCTTGCACGTAGGGAACGAGATCCGCGTCTTCCTTGCTTAATAGCTGCGAACTCTTCTCGAGTACGGTCACGTCGGCACCCAAACGGGCGAAAGCTTGCGCGATTTCCAAACCGGCAGGCCCAGCCCCGACGACAACTAAACTTTCCGGCAATGCTTGCATGTCCAACACGCTTTCATGGGTCAAGAAATCCACATCGTGCAAACCGTCGATTGCCGGTATCGCAGTTCGGGATCCCGTGGCAATGATGATACGTTTGCCGTAAAGCACTTCGCCGCCACTAATCTCGATGTGGTGTTTGCTCAAGAATTGACCGTGTCCTTGAAATACGTCCACGCCCATATCCCGAAGCCGTGCCATGCTGTCATCAGGGTGAATCGCATGGATTGCAGCTCGAACGCCGCGATAAACTTCCCCGTATCGGGATTCAAGTTTTTTCTCGATCAATGCCACCTTCACCCCGAAGCCCGCTGCATCTTCCGCCACGGCCAGTCCACCGGATCCGCCGCCAATGACAATGAGATTATAGCTTTTCAATAGAGGCGCTCCTTCTCGTCATGCATGTTGAACAACTTCATCTATTCGCTGAATTGCCAGGCAAAAGCGCCATAGCCTCTTTTCTCCAGATCGGCTTTCGGAATGAATTCCATGGCTGCGGAGTTCATGCAGAACCGAAGTCCCATCGGCTTGGGTCCGTCATTGAACGCATGGCCCAGAAACGAATCGGCATGCCGGCTTCTGGCTTCGGCCCCCGCAAAGAATCCATTGCTCTTGAGGACGACGTTGCCCATAGGTTTGGCGAAACTAGGCCAGCCGGTATTCGCATCATACTTGTCCTTCGAGCTAAACAACGGCTCCCCCGAAACAATATCCACGTAAATGCCCTCTTCCTTGTTATCCCAGTATTCGTTATCGAACGGCGGCTCGTCGATGCCCTTCTGGGTTACGTTATACTGGCGTTTCGTCAGCGTCTTCAGCTTCTGTTCCTTGTCGAAATCTCCGTTAAAGCCCTGCATGGACGTGTTTTTCATTTCTTCAACCTCCAAGCTGTTTTGAGGAAAGCAGCCAAACGGAATTTTTTGTAGTAATTCTGGTGTTCGTCCTCGGCTTTGTAGAAGGTCGTTGAAGCAGCGATCTTCGTTAAGACGGGTTTATCGAAGCGTTTGGATGTTTCCAGTTCTCTGCGGGATGCTTCAGCCAACTCTTTTTGCTGCTTGCTCGTGTAAAAAATGGCGGACTGATGATTGCTGCCATGATCGGCGAATAGGCCGCCCCCATCCGTAGGATCGACGTTCCGCCAGAAGTTCCGGAGCAACTCGCCGTACGTTATCACACTCGGATCATAATGAACTTCGACCGATTCGAGATGATCCGTAACTCCGGTCACGACTTCTTTATAATTCGGATTTTTCATCTGTCCGCCCGTATAACCGGTATAGACAGTCGAGACGCCGGCAAGCTTTCGAAACGACTCTTCCATGCGCCAAAAGCAACCGCCCGCAAACACGGCGATTTCGGATGGCGTCATCGAGCTTTCATTTTCAGTCGTCGCTGCTCTCATTTGAAACCCCTCCTATACTTAGAGATATAAGCGCCATATGCTTCGTCAAATACCTCCCGCCCGCACTAGACGGCCTGGATTAGGCCGTCAGTGACATTCGAGCAGGAATAATGGTTAACGCAGCGACTTGAATGCCGTGCGGAGTTCTGCAATCATCAACGCCGGCTGTTCCCAGGCCGCGAAGTGACCGCCTTTAGGAAGTCTGTTGTAGTGGATCAGATTCGGGTAAGCCTTCTCCGCCCAGCTCTTCGGCGCTTCATACATCTCGTCCGGGAATACGCTGACGGCAACCGGAATCTTGACGCCTTTGACGACGAAGAAGGAAGTGCCGGCATTCCCGTTCTCCCAGTAGAGACGAGCCGCGGAAATCGCCGATTTCGTAAACCAGAAGAGCGAGACGTTGTCGAGCACGTCGTCGCGCGTCAATCCTTCTTGGACTCCGGCAAAAGCTCTCGCGATCAGGGCGTGACTCTTCCAGTCGTGGTCGATCATAAAGGCTGCCAAACCGACAGGCGAATCCACGAGACCGGTCAGCGTCTGCGGACGCGTGGCCATGAAGAAGGCGTAATAGAATTTATTCTCGCGAACCTGCTCGCACGCTTTCCTCTCTTCGTCCGAGAGATCGGAAGGCAGCGGGCTGCCGGACCAGATCGCCGCATCCACTTCAGGCGGGATCACTTCAGGCATGTTGGTGTGAATGCCGAGCAATCCTTTAGGCTCCTGAATACCCATAAAGTTCACGACGATCGAACCCCAGTCGCCGCCCTGCGCGACATACTTCTCATAGCCGAGACGAGCCATCAGCTCGCCATAAGCGCTTGCGATGCGTGTCGGATTCCAGCCGGTCGCGCTCGGTTTGCCCGAGAACCCGTAACCGGGCATGGAGGGAATCACGACATGGAAGGCATCCGATTCGCTTCCGCCATGCTCCGTCGGATTGACCAGCGGCTCGATCAGCTTCATTTGCTCGATAATCGAGCCCGGCCATCCATGCGCTATGAGCATGGGCATCGCGTTCTCGTGTTTCGAACGAACGTGAATGAAGTGAATGTCCAGCCCGTCGATCTCGGTCATGAAATTCGGCACGGCGTTCATCTTCGCCTCGATCTTGCGCCAGTCGTACTCGTTCGCCCAATAACGGGCCAGCTCCTGAATCGTCGCGAGCTGCGTGCCCTGCGATTGATCCGAGACGGTTTCCTTCTCGGGCCATCTTGTCGCGTTGATGCGATTGCGCAGTTCGGTTAGTTCTTCTTCCGGTACGTTAACGTGAAACGGACGAATGGTGCTTGGATTGCTAATTTGTTGCGTTGTTTGTTGTGTCGTTTGCTGCGTCGTTTGTTGCGTCATTTTTTGGTCTCCTCTTGATTCCTATTTTCGTTTTTAATTTATTTATCAGTCAATAAATAAGCGGGCGCTACGAGCCTGCGTCGTTGACAATCCCCTTATTTTCGACGAGCGAATTTTAGCTAGTGCTGGTTAACGCAGCGACTTGAATGCCGTGCGGAGTTCTGCAATCATCAACGCTGGCTGTTCCCAAGCCGCGAAGTGACCGCCTTTAGGAAGTTTGTTGTAGTGGATTAGATTCGGATAAGCCTTCTCCGTCCAGCTCTTCGGCGCTTCATACATCTCGTCCGGGAATACGCTGACGGCTACCGGCAGCTTGACGCCTTTGACGGCGAAGAAGGAAGTGCCGGCATTCCCGTTCTCCCAGTAGAGACGAGCCGCGGAAATCGCCGATTTCGTAAACCAGAAGAGCGAGATGTTGTCGAGCACGTCGTCGCGCGTCAATCCTTCTTGGACTCCGGCAAAAGCTCTCGCGATCAGGGCATGACTCTTCCAGTCGTGATCGATCATAAAGGCTGCCAAACCGACAGGCGAATCCACAAGACCGGTCAGCGTCTGCGGACGCGTGGCCATGAAGAAGGCGTAATAGAATTTATTCTCGCGAACCTGCTCGCACGCTTTCCTCTCTTCGTCCGAGAGATCGGCCGGCAGCGGGTTGCCGGACCAGATCGCCGCATCCACTTCAGGCGGAATCACTTCAGGCATGTTGGTGTGGATACCGAGCAATCCTTTGGGCTCCTGAATACCCATAAAGTTCACGACGATCGAACCCCAGTCGCCGCCCTGCGCGACATACTTCTCATAGCCGAGACGAGCCATCAGCTCGCCATAAGCGCTTGCGATGCGTGTCGGATTCCAGCCGGTCGTGCTCGGCTTGCCCGAGAACCCGTAACCGGGCATGGAAGGAATCACGACATGGAAGGCATCCGATTCGCTTCCGCCATGCTCCGTCGGATTGATAAGCGGCTCGATCAGCTTCATTTGCTCGATAATCGACCCCGGCCATCCATGCGCAATGAGCATGGGCATCGCGTTCTCGTGTTTCGAACGAACGTGAATGAAGTGAATGTCCAGCCCGTCGATCTCGGTCATGAAATTCGGCACGGCGTTCATCTTCGCCTCGATCTTGCGCCAGTCGTACTCGTTCGCCCAATAACGGGCTAGTTCCTGAATCGTCGCGAGCTGCGTACCTTGCGATTGATCCGAGACGGTTTCCTTCTCGGGCCATCTTGTCGCGTTGATGCGATTGCGCAGTTCGGTTAGTTCTTCTTCCGGCACGTTGACGTGAAACGGACGAATGGTGCTTGGATTGCTAGTTTGTTGCGTCATTTCTTGCTCCCTCTTATTCCATATTTAGATTTTCATGGATCGACCGGATGGCGCCCAAAACGCGTCGCCGCCAAGGAACCCTGCAACGCTAAGCTCTGATCGGTACCACAGGGACGAAGCTTACAATGCCGAAACTGCAGCTGTCAACTTCTAAATATAGGAGAGATTATTAGAATCATGGAAATAGCCTAATTGGAATAACTTCCCTAAGCAGACTGAAATTCGCTATAAATAGACCGAAATCGCAGGAAGTAACGAGCATCGGTCGATAGCGAATAGCAGGTTCGAAATATGGATTGCAATAACAGGGGCAGTATGGACGTGTACACTCATGCCATTGGTTGCTATAGTTCTCGGACGGAGGCTTGCGCATGCGGGCAGCTATCGCCGTACGATGACGTCCGCAAGATGGGCAATTCCCTCTTCGATCGACCTCTCATCGACATTCGCAAAGCCCAGTACCCAGCCCCTTCGGGTGCTGGCTATACAGTACGAGCTCAGCGGATAAACGCGAACCCCTCTATTCAACATCTCCGAGGTGATTTCTCTTTCGTCAAGCAATGGATCGGCTTCCAGCAGGAGATGCGATCCGGTATCGATTGAAGTGACCGTCAGACATTTGGTCAAACCGCTAGCTGCAATTGCTTTTGTAATACATTCGTGCCTTCGTCTATACACGTTCCGTACTCTTCGCATATGCCGCATGAAATGACCTTGTTCAATAAACCGAGTCAGCGTCGCCGTCTCCATAATCGGAACATGACGGTAGACCAACTCTTGCAAGCGAGCGATCTGCGCGATAGCTTGAGCAGATCCCACGAG
Source organism: Paenibacillus sp. J31P316 (assembly GCF_056269105.1). Taxonomy (NCBI): domain Bacteria; kingdom Bacillati; phylum Bacillota; class Bacilli; order Caryophanales; family Paenibacillaceae; genus Paenibacillus; species Paenibacillus sp. J31P316. The sequence goes on from NZ_JBWDNI010000021.1 coordinate 34,734, forward strand.
CGCCGATATACGGAGACCGGGTGCGATCATTTTGGAGAAGCTCATCATATATAACGTATTGTTTGGCGCCTGGCTAAATAGCGTCGGCAACGGTTCTCCGCGATAACGATATTCGCTGTCGTAGTCGTCCTCTATAATCCAACTCCGATTCTTCGCAGCCAATTGCAGCAACTGCTGCCTTCGCGGCTCCGACAACACGACGCCGACCGCGCACTGGTGAGAGGGAGTTACGAACGTCAATTTGGAGTCCGAAGGAATACGATCAACGACAAGACCATACTCGTCGACAGGTATGGGGATGACATTCATGCGGCGATAATTCATGACCATCCACGAAGCCGGGAATCCCGGATCTTCTACCGTGACCGTATCTCCTGCATGAAGCAGGGATTGCGCGATGAGATCAATGCTCTGATGCGAGCCTGAAGTCAACAGAATTTGGTCGGTTTGAACATGAATGCCGCGTTCGAGCGACAAATACCGCTTTATTTGCTCGCGCAATGGTAAATACCCATACGAATCTCCGTATGTCCAATCGCAATTGTCCATGCAGGTAGACACCTGAAGATAGGTTTGCCGCCAGTACTTCTGGAATAGGTGATCCAGATGAGGCTCGTGCGGGCTAAAATCAATCTTCACTTCGCTTGCTTTCTCGCCTTTGAGCCAATTCCGTAATTGAGCGGAAGAAGAATGAATAAGCGGGACCGATGGAAGCGGAGGGCCCTCGGGCACCCAAGGATTTGGGGTATCGGGTTCTTTGGCCGAGAATGAACTGACCCGCGTGCCTCCTCGCCTTGATGTAATGATATATCCTCGGGCGAGCAATTCATCGTATACGAGCTGTATCGTGGAGCGTGAAACGTTAAGCTGCTTCGCTAATTCGCGTGACGGAATCAACTTCTCGCCCGGCGGCCAATGACCGTTTGAAATATGAACGATGGCTTGGTCCAGCAATTGCTGCCAGATCGGTTTTGTATCATTGCGGTTCACGTTCAACATGGGATACACCTGCATTTCTGGATTGGTTTTGGCAGAAGAAGCCGAATGATCAACATGCCTATCGGAAAATCGTACCGTTACGCCATCTCCTATTGTTTGCATGCAATAATTTCCCTATTCCGTACGACGCTGTCCTGAACGTTCTGTCAGCGCGCCGCTACTTACATTGCATCATTAAGGAGGTTAATCGATTGAAACACGGACAATTGGTTTCACTCAACGTCGGAATGCCGACGCTCATGCCATTTAAACAAAAAGAAGTGGCTACCGGTATTTTCAAAACGTCCGTCCATGAGGCGGTGGATTTGTACTGGGAACGGTTCGAAGGAGACGGACAAGCCGATCTGAAGCATCATGGAGGCAAAGACAAAGCTGTTTGCGCATACGGCTATGAGCACTATCCGTTCTGGGAAGAAGAACTGGGGAGAGCGTTGCCGTTCGGCGCCTTCGGTGAAAATCTGACGATTCGCGGCTTATTGGAACAGGACGTTTGCATCGGAGATATCTTCCAGCTCGGCAGCGCCATCGTACAGATCAGTCAACCGAGGCAGCCATGTTTCAAGTTAGCCGCCCGTTATCAATCTCCCGGGATGCCCTTGAAGGTCCAGGAAACAGGGTTTACGGGTTATTATTTCCGCGTGCTTCAGCAGGGAAGGGTTCATTGCGACGACAAGCTGATTCTATTACGCCCGCATCCGTTAGCGATATCGGTGGCATTCGCCAATCAGGTCATGCATCATGACAAGAATCTTCCCGATACAGAGAACCTGTTGCGCGTGCAGGAATTGTCCGCGAGCTGGAGAAGCACGCTGGAGAAACGACTGATTGGGGTCAATAACGATAGCAGCGAGCGCATCACAGGTACTGAGCAGACCTAATTCCCGAACGAAAAAAGCCAGCCCCGTCGGTAATACCGTCCTCGGGACTGACTTTCTATATATCGAGCAATAGAATGCTCTGCATTCAGGCTCGATTATCCTTTATGCGCGCTGAAAGCGACGCCTTCGATGAACTTCTTCTGGAAGATAAAGAACAGGGCGATCATCGGAATGACGGCCATTAACGCCCCGGCCATCAAGATCGGATAATTCGTGCTGAACATCGACACGAGCGTGGCAAGCCCGGAAGACAACGTGAGCTTATCGGGCGAGCTGTTGATGATCAGCGGCCATTGCAGTTCGTTCCAGGACCAGAGCAGCTGGATGATGACGATCGCGACCAAAGCGGATTTCACCAATGGCAGCATGATATACCGGAACGTCTGGAACGGATTGCATCCGTCCAGGATCGCGGCTTCCTCCAGCTCTTTGGATATGCCCAGGAAAAACTGCCGCAGCATGAACGTGGCGAACGGACTGACCAGCGCGCAGATCCACAGGGCCGTTACCGAATTGACCAAGCCCCATTTGCTCATGAGCAAGTATTGCGGCGTATAAAACACCGGATTCGGCACCATCATGACGGAAATAATGATGAAGAACAGCAAGGTTCTCCCCGGGAATCGGATTCTCGCGAACGCGTAAGCGGCCATCGAGCTGAACAAAACGGGAAATACCGTCTTCATTAATGCCGTGAAGGCCGTGTTCAAGTAGTAATGCTTAAAGTCCGTTTTCTCGAACGCCTTGGCGTAGCTGCTGAAATCCGGATGGGACGGGAAAATCTTGACCGGAATTTGCGTCGCTTCCGTTACGGTTTTGAACGAAGTCAGAATCATCCAGCCGAAGGGGATGATCATGACGACGGATGCCGCGATCAGCACCACGTGGATGATCCAATTGTAGTTGCGGTCAACGGCTTGACGGCGATTCTCCATGCTCTTCCCCCTCAGTCGTAGGTCACCCATTTTTTCTGAAACGCAAACTGCAGGCCTGTCAAAATCAAATTGATGACGAGCAGCATGTCGACGATCGCCGCTCCGTAATTCTGATCGTAATAGACGAAAGAATTTTGATAATAGGCGTACACGAGGGAACGCACCTCGGGCAATGCGACGTTCGTCTTGCCGATCAACAAATAAATCGAATCGAACACCTGCGTAGCGCCGATCATGAGCACGATGGTCGTGAAAAACAACGTCGGCGTCAGAAGCGGCAGCGTGATATAGCGGAACTTGCGGAACCGAACGGCACCGTCGATTTCGGCCGCCTCGTACAGCGCTTTCGGTATCCCTTGCAGGCCGGCAAGAATCAGCAGCATGTTCAGACCGATGGCCCCCCACACGCCAACGATGACGAGCGCGAACATCGCAAACCTCGTATCCGAAATCCAGGCCACGTGCGTGCCGAGCAGATAGTTGATGAAGCCGTAATCACGGGCGAACAGCACGACCCATACCATGGCCGCCGCCGCGGGCATCGTCACCTGGGGCAAGAAGAAGATGACGCGATAAGCGGATAAACCGCGGATTTTCGCATTGAGCAGCACGGCGAAGAAGGTGGAAAACACGAGCGTGAGCGGTACGAACAGAATCATGTAATACAACGTATTCCGCAGGTTTTTCCAGAACTCTTTGTCCTTGAACAGCTTTTCGTAGTTCGCCAAGCCGACCCAATGATTGACCATTCCGAAATCCTCGGATTTCAGAAAGCTCAGATAGATGGAATATACGGCCGGCCAGCTCCAGAATAAGACCGTACCGAGCAAGGTAGGTGCAATCATCACATATGCCCATACATACCTGCTTCTCGAATTCATGGCCTACCTCCTATTATTCATCGAAGGCATTCCGGCTCCGGAATGCCTTCAAAACCCTTCCAATGACTGTTGCGGTTGCCTTGCTTGTTCTCCTCGAAAGCCTTGCTTGTTCTCCTCGAAAGCTTTACTTGTTCTCCTCGATTGCCTTGTTCATCATCTCCGCCACTTGCTTGGCGCCGTCTTCGATGGAGATTTTGCCGCCCCATGCTTGCGCCATGATTTCCGATTCTTTCGGGAACCAGACCGGGTAAGCTTTCGTGCCTGCCGGATACGGCGTTGCGTCCGCGGCTTGGTCGATGAACACTTGCAGGTTCAGCTCAGGCTTCGATTTCACCCATGCCGCTTGCGTATCTTTGAATGCCGGGATCGCCGCACCCATTTGCGCCGTGATTTCAGCCGCTTTTTGGGAACCGAGGAATTTCAGGAACAGCCACGCTTCGTCTTTGTGTTTGCCCTTCGCCGACATCGTGTTGCCCAGACCGTTGATGATGTCGCCGCGTTTCGCTTTGCCCTTCGGCAGCGGAGCCCAGTTCCATTTGCCTTTGATGATGTCGCTGGCATCGATGTCGGCCGTTCTCCAGTCGCCTTCGAAGATCATGGCGAGCTTGCCGGATTTGAACATCTCCGTGGAGTCGGTATCCGTCATTTGCTGATGGGTCGGGGAAGCTTTATCGAGAATCATTTGGTAGCGCGCCTTGAGCGCTTCGATGGATGCCGGATCGTCGTAACCGGATTTCGTGCCGTCCGCGGATAGAATGAAACCGCCGTTCGCGAGCATGTCGTTCCAGTAGCCGCCTTGCGTATCCATCTTGGCCGCGAAGCCGTAGATGCCTTTATCCGGCTGGCTCAATTTTTTGGCCACTTCCGCCAGTTTCGCGTAGTCCCACGTGTCGTCCGGGTACGGAACGCCCGCTTGATCGAACAGCTCTTTGTTGTAGGCAAGGCCGATCGTATCGAAGTCTTTCGGAATCGCGTAGTTTTCGCCGTCAAGCTGATAGATGGAACCCAGGTTCGCCGCATAGTCGTCCAGGTTGATTTCCCCGTTCTTCACCCGGTCGGTAATGGGCTCGAGGAACTTGCCGGACGCGTATTTCACGAACTGGCCGCTGTGCATCCAGAACACGTCCGGCAAGGTGCCGGCTGGAGCAGCCGCGGACATTTTCGTCCAGTAATCGTTCCAAGGGATGACTTCCACTTTGACTTTGATGTTGGGGTTCTCGGCGGTGAATTCTTTGCCGATCGCTTCCATGGCCGGCTGCTGCAGCTGATCCCAAATCGTATACGTCAGCGTGACGTCCTTTTTGGACGCGTTGGCGGTATTGCTGCCGGAAGCGTTGTCCGTCGTGCTTGCCGCTTTATCGTTATTCGAATCGTTGCTGCCGCAGCCTGTAAGAGCCAATGCCGTGACCAGGGTCAGGCTCATTGCGGGAATCCAAGCTTTTTTGCGAAATAACACTGTATTTCCCCCTCATATCATAATGAACTGACAATGCTAAGAAAAAATTTGCGCACATTTTTTCTTATATCGCCTCACCAGGTATCCCCTGTGATTCCATCATAAAGCACGATATGAAAGGGTGAAATGCCTCATTCTTAAGATTGAAGCCCGGATATTAAGATTCGATTCCTTAACGTTTAATGAGGTGTACCTCTTTTTTCTGAAGATCGCATCGATTTATGCGCAAATTTTTGCGTCCGCGTTATACTGAAAAGCAGTGTCGAGGGAAGTGGCATCGCGTGAGGGAACGAATCAAGAAATTCGCGGGGAATTGCCGGAGGAGGAAGTCTCGTTGACGTCGGCGGAAGCTTCGTTCGAGAAGCAGCCGATGGCTCTCGAGGCCGAAGTCTCCCGTCCGCGCCAAAAGCGTGGCCGTTGATTTGCGAAGCTCTCGTTCTTCGCAGCAGCTTGCCCCAGGCCGGGGCTGAATTCCGTTACGGTTATTACAGACTGTTTTTATACTCTTGCGGCGTCATGCCGTAATGGGTTTTGAATAGCTTGATGAAGTATTGCGGCTTCTGATAGCCGACCTCCTGCGCGATCCGATTGATTTTGACATCCTTCTGTTTCAACAGCTGCAGCGCCATATCCATTCGAACGCGCAGGACGTAGTTCGAGAAGTTGTCTCCCGTCTCGGTCTTGAATAAATTGGAGACGTAGACCGGATGCAGATGAACGTGATCCGCCGCCGACTGAAGCGTCACGTCCTTGACCTGCTCGTTGACGAACCGGACGACGCGGTTGATCAAATCGTTGCGGAATCGGTTGGACAGGCTCCCGCTGTACGTTTTCAACTGCTGCAACGTTTGAAACGACCACTCCCGAAGCGGCTCGATACTCCAGCCGGCATCGAGCTTCAGCATTCTTTCGGCTTCGCGGCCGTAGATGTCGTAGAACCGTTTCCCTTTCTTGTGCACGTAATAAGAGTAGGCTTGCACGATCGTGACGTACGCCTCGAATACATGCTCCCTCGTCTTGTTTTCCCGCCGCTCGAGTTCCTCGAATACCCGCTTCATCTTGGACTCCGCGTCGCCCCACTGTTCGACCTCCAGCAGCTGCATGAACGAAGGGCTCGCGTACAGCTCGGACAGCGGGCGGATCTCTTCGACGCTCCGTTCCTGCAGGTCATGGAAGAAGCTCTCCGTCTGGAATCCGATATAGTCCGTAAACAAGGAGAGCGAATGATGATACACCGCGGGCACCTCGCGCGGGAACGCGCTCCAATTGCTCATCACGAGCGAAACCTTGATCTTGAGGAACCGCTTGATCTGATGCTGCACCAGACGCGCCTGTCTCTCCGCTTCCTCCATCCATTCCTTCTCGGAGCTCTCGGAAGGCTGCTTCGGGCGAATCAGGAAGACCACGTAATCGTAGTCGTCCGTACAATGCCAAATCTCGTAACGCGGCGAGAAAATCTCGTCCGCGATGTTCGTAAGGGCATATTCAAGCAACGACACGCTGTATAGGTCGGTACCGGCGAAGTCTTCTTCAATGCGCATGCACAGCATGATGAACGGGTTCGCCTCATCGAACGGCAGCTCGTATAACTTCAGCTTATCGCGAAGCTGGGACAACGGCGGCATCTTGCCCGCGAGCAGCTCCCGCAGCAGCGACTCCCGGAGCTTCGGCAGGCTTTCCCGGAACAAATAAGCCAGCTTCTGCTGATTGACCAGCGCTTCCCCATCCCTCTGCAGCTCCCCGATCAAAGCGCGAACCGTGCTTTCAAGCTCTTCGTTCGAGACGGGCTTCAGCAAATAATTGCAGATACCCTGCCGAATCGCTTCTTGCGCATAGTGGAATTCATCGTGCCCCGTCAGAATGATCGACTTGATCTTGGTCCATTTCTCCTTCACGACGGACACCAGTTCGAGCCCGCTGATCCCCGTCATCTGAATGTCGGTTACGATCAGATCGATGCCGTGGTATTGCAGCAGCTCCAGCGCCTCTTCCCCGGAATACGCTTTATGCACGGCCGAGATGCCCATGTCGGCCCAAGGCAGGGCGTTCGCCAAGCTGTCCACCAAATGCGTATGGTCGTCCACGATCAATATTTCGTACATGCCCCTGCCCCCTCTACGTCATTGCGGTTCGTTATCCGGTACGTGCCACACCAATTCCGCGCACGCTCCGCCCCATTCGGATACGCCGAAGGACAGCCCCGAGCTCTTGCCGAATAGCAGCATCAGCCGCTGATGAACGTTCTGCAAGCCGGAATCGATCTGATCGCTCGGCGCATTGCGAATCTTCGCTTGGAGCGCCTCCAATTGCGCCGGCGCCATACCGGGTCCGTTGTCCTCGACCGAGATCCGCGCGACGCCGGACGCCTCCAGTCTTCCCCGGATGCGGACGGCCCCGTACTGTACGGGCTTCCTGAACGCGTGAACGATTACGTTCTCGACCAAAGGCTGCAGCAGCAAACGCGGGATCTTCATCTCCAGCATGACCGGATCGATATCGATCTCGTACTCGAAATCGTCCGTCAGCATGCGGTGAATGTCCAAGTAGTTCACGATGAGGTCCAGCTCTTCCTGAACGGTCGCCAGGCTCCTGCCGAGCTTGGTCGAATAGCGGTAATACTTGCTTAAATTCATCGTCATCGACACGGCCGCTTCCTTCTCGCCGAGCTCTACCATGCTTTTGATGTACGCCAGCGTGTTGTAGAGGAAATGCGGATTGATCTGCGACTGCAGCTGCTTGACGTTCGCTTCCTTCGTCCGGATCTGCTCCTTCAGCACGTCCTCGATCAGCTCTTCGATTCTCGCGGCCATGGAGTTGAACCGCTGATATAAATAACGGAATTCCCCTTTCGGCGGATCCTTCATTCGGCTCGTATAGATGCCCTTCTCGATAAAGTTCATGCCCTGCATCAGCTTGCGGAACGGAATGCGGATGCTCCGGTATAGTATAAAGCCGAGCATGCACGCCATGAACAGCATCATGCCGCTGATCGCGTAGAACGTCATCTGGTTTCGCTTGATCGGCGCCATAATGGTCCCGATCGGCACGTAGTCCACCAGATACCAGCCCAGCGGCTTCACCAGATCCGCGTGTACCTGATAGGAGCCGTCGCTCGCGTGAATGAGCAGCGGCTCGAAGCTCCCTTCCGTGCCGTCGAGATTCAGCTTGGGCAGCATTTCCTGTATCAAAGCCTGATTCGCCGTATAGTTATAGATCGGAGAATAGCCTGGCTTGTAGAGAAAAGGATCCTCCAGCCCGTTGCTCTTCATCTCGGACAGATCGCTCTTGATCTCGCCCACGTCCACCTTCGCGACGACCGTCAAGTCCGCTTCTTCTTCCTTGGTATTCTTGGCGGGATTGGATATCGTTTCGATGAAGTAGGCATCGCCCTTCGGATTCGCCTGATAGCTCCAAAACCCGTCCTTGTCCGGAAGAACGGCGGGCATGGCGCCGAGGCTGGAATTGCTCTTGATCACCATCCCCGTCTTCGGGTAGACGACCGCGATGATGCCCTTCCTCCCCCCGTAACCCGCCAGCCGATTGATTTCTTCGGACACGGTTTTCAAGGTGCGAAAGTGGAGCAGATCGTCGCCCAGCAAGTCCGGATACGCTAAATTGCGAACCTCCGTGCTTTCATACAGCATCTTTTGATACGAATCGAATTGGCCGAACATTTGGACGAGCTGTCCGACGAACGTCTCGACCTGCGTGCGCTTCGCCTTTACGAGTTCTCCCGTCAGTACGCTGGAGCTCGTACGGTTCGAATACGCGTACAGCGCAATGATCGGCGTCAGCAGCAGCAGCAGCGCGATGACCATGTTCGTGAATATGCTGGATTTCACCCTGGTTCCTCCTGATCCGCGCGGGAGGTCTCGCCGGCCCGAAAAGCCTGATACTGCCGCTGCAGCTCATCCCAAACCTTCCTATATCCGGCTTTCTTCAGCGCGCCCATCGCGCCTTGAAATTGCTTGTCGTAGCTGACGATGCCCATGTTGATGGGAACGAACTTCTCGTTGTATACCGCAAGCACCTTGGCGTATTCGTTCTTCACCGGCTCTTGATTGAAATGGAAGCCGAATATGCGGGAGATCTTCGCGTTATCGTCGTTGTGCATCATATCCCGCACGACGGAGTCGTCGACGTTGGTCGTCGCCATGAAATAATTTTTGTTCCGCCACATCCACTCGTACATGAACTGATCGTTCGTCAGCAGCTGGATTTTTCCGTTCTCGATGCGGTAATCCTTGCCTTCCACGCCGTAAATGATGAAGTTGTAGTGCTCGCTGCTCTGTAGGATCCAATTCATGAATTGCATAGCGCGTTCCGGGTGAAGGGCGTTCCTCGGGATCATGTACGCTTCGTTGGAAGGCGCCACGATGTATTTGGGCTTGTCCGGCGACAAGTAATATTCTCGAAGCTTGGCATTGGCGTCCGCGGTCTGTACCGTTTGCAGGTTTTCCATGGCCCGGGAGACCGCGCCGACCCTGAACAGCAGCTTGCCCGCGTCTTCCTGATCGATGTTTGCGGCCAAATTGCCGACGAGCCGTTTGTCGATCAGCCCGATATCCACCCATCTTTTCCGGACCTCCACGACTTTCTTGTAGAGATCGGACTCCAGATAATCCACGAGCTCCCCGGTATCCTCGTTCACGGCGAACATCTGATTCTCGTCCAGGAAAGAGAGCGGCTGATCCGACAGCTCCCGCCACAGCACGTCTTGGCCCCGGTCGGATTCCAAGTACCCGTAATAGCTCGGATCCACGGCGTGCATGAGGGAGTAAAACGCTTCCAAATCATCGATCGTTTGAATGCTCTTCATGCCGACCGACTCCAGCAGATCCTGGCGAACCATCACCGACGTGAATTTCCCCGCGGACGTAAACGCCTGGGACGGAATCGCCCACAGCTTGCCGTCCATCTCGTCCTGCTTAAAGTTATCCGCCGGAATGTTGTCCGTCAAATCCTGTCCGTACGTATGGAGGAGCGAGTCCAGCGGCTGGATGTAGTTCTTCGCCTTGTATTCCGACACGAACGGCGTCCCGTACCAGAACAGGTCGTAGTCTTCGCCCGTGGACAGCGCGAGTTCGAGCTTGGATTGATAGTCCGACCAAGGGATGTACGTCAATTCGAGCTTCATGTTCAGTTCGCTCTTCAACCGCGCGTTCAGCTCGTTATCGACGAATTCCCGCATGCGCGCCGACTCGTCGCCGGGCATGATCATTCTTAACGTCACGTAGGGCTGCGGCAGGCTCGCGGTGGCCCCGTCGTCGGAGGTTTCTTCGCCAGCCTCGCCTTGGCAGGCCGAGGTTAGCGCAACCATTGCGAGCATCAACACTAACGCGACAACTCGATTTATCCTATGCATCTTATGTATGCCTCCCCGATTGCCGATCGACAACTTCAAGATACCACGGCTTCCCGCATTAATGAACCTCGGGACCTAATAGCCAAGCCCGAGATGACGGAAGAAGAAGCGTTTCCCTCCTATTTTGTCATATCGGGAAGCCGTCCGCGATGCCGAGAATTTAAGAAAAGCGACAACTATTTAATAAAAAAAGAAAACCGCGCCATGGCCGGTTTTCTTCGCGGGATACCGCCGTTCATTTATGATCCTTTGACGTGCGCGGGAGCGCAGGACTTGCGCTCGATCAGCTCCGTCTTCAAGCTGATGTTGACTTCCGCTATCGTGTGGTTCGTGATGAGCTCCGTCAGCATGTTGACGATCAGTCCGCTGATATCGTAACGGAATCGTCTGACCGTCGTAAGGGGCGGCGTCATATACTCGGACAGCTTGAGATCGTCGAATCCGGCCAGCGAAATGTCCTTGGGGATCTTCAGCTTCAATTCGGACAACGCCTTCATGGCGCCGAAGGCCATCATGTCGTTGAACGCGAACAACGCGGTAATCCCGCTCCGCTGTCCGATCAGTTCCTTGGTCGCTTGGTAGCCGTGCGACGGGTCGAACGCGCCTGCCCGGACGTTATGATCGTTCCATGCGAGGCCAAGGTCCCGAAAGGCGTCCTTGCAGCCGTCCAATCGATTTTGGCTGACCAGATGGTCATCCGGACCCGCGATCAAACCGATCATGCGGTGGCCGAGGCGGTGCAAGTAGCGTATCACCTCGTACGCGCCCTTGCGATTATCGTAATCGATATAGTTTTGAACGCGGTCGTACCTTCTGCCGTTCGTTACCAAATACGGAATCCCTTTGTCGATCAACTCGTCGACAAGCCAATCTTCGACGAAAGAATCGAATACGATCGCGGCGTCCACCTTGTTGTCGTTCAGCAGTCGATGGGCGGAGCCGGATGTCAGGGCCCCGCGCGAATGGGTCGCCAGCAGGAATCGGTGCCCGCACGCTTCGAATTCCTCTTTCAAATGGCTGAGATCCGCCGAGGAGGCTGGATCGTTGTCGACGAAATCGTGGACCTCCGGCACGAATACGGCAATGGTGTACGAAAGTCCGCCGATCTTGGCGGGCGAAGCGCCCGGCTTCAAATATTCTTTGGCGATTTCCATCACTTTGCGCCGCGTATCCTCGCTGAAATTCCCTTGGTTGTTAATGATACGGGAGACGGTACTGATCGAGACGTTCGCCTTGGCGGCGATTTCCTTCAATTTCAAGCGCGTGGCTCCCCTTCCTCCGTAACCGTTATTCTTATTCTAAAATTTGCGCAAAAAGGAGTCAAACGGAATTTACGCTTGCGCGCTAAGAATGACGCGAGATCGAGGCCGCAACGGATAATAAGCGGTTCTGCCTGTGATTCAACTGATTCGCCGGGTCCACGATTACGGCCTCCGCTTCGTCATGGATGAAACTTTTTGTCTCATTCATGCCCCATTTTTAAGATCGCGGCCCCATACTTAAGATCGTATTTGCAAGAGACGGACGACTCTGCATAATGGTAATCAATCGGAATGGATTCCTTCCCCGAAGGCTCAACATTCATAAGGAGAGGTACGTCATGCATAAGATTCAACTGAAGTTGTTACCCGGCGAATACTGGTGGGGCGGCGCGATCAACGACGGCGTCTGCATGCCCTATGGAGATGCGCCCTACGTTCGGGACCTCCGAATAACGGATGACAATCAGGCAGCGCCGTTATTGGTGTCCAATCAAGGGCGATACATTTGGAGCGAAGAACCGTTCGCCTTCCGCATCGACGATCGGGAACTGACGATTGTTCGCGCGGACGGCCACGTGTCGGTCGAGGAAGGTCACGAGACGCTGCAAGGCGCCTATCTTCATGCCAGCAGCGTCCATTTCCCGCCATCCGGCCTCATGCCGGACCCGCTCGCCTTTCTGGCTCCGCAGTACTGCACGTGGGTTGAAATGTTCTATGCGCCTACGCAGGACAAAATCATCCGCTACGCCCAATCGATTCTCGAGAATGGCATGCCTCCCGGAATTCTGATCATCGACGATAACTGGATGAGGGATTACGGCATGTGGGACTTCGATAAGTTCCGTTTTCCCGATCCGAAGGCCATGGTCGATCAGCTCCACGCGATGGGATTCAAGGTCATGCTTTGGGTATGTCCCTATGTGAGCGCCGATTGCACGGAATACAAGAAACTGATCGCGGACGATAATCTGATGAAAAGCATCGACGGCAGCCCGTTGATCCGGCGTTGGTGGAATGGATACAGCGCCGTGGTCGATTATACGAAAGAATCGGGTGCGGCCTGGTTTAAGCAGCAATTGGATCGGCTAATCGACCGGTATGGCGTAGACGGCTTCAAGCTGGATGCCGGCGAGCCGATTCTCCCGGACGCGGACGATGTCCTTCGGCCGGTCGCATGGAGCCGGCCGATGAGCATCATGGAAGATTGCGAAGCCTACGCCAGGCTCGGCATCGGCTATCCGTTAAGCGAGCTTCGAATGTGCTGGAAGCTCGGCGGACAGCCGCTCATCCAGCGTCAGCGGGACAAGCACCACTCGTGGGACCGATACGGATTATCGGGACTCATTCCGAATGCCATCGCCCAAGGCCTGCTCGGATACGCCTATAATTGTCCGGACATGATCGGCGGCGGGATGGACGGGGACATTAACTCGCCCGATTTCCATTTTGACAGCGAATTGTTCATTCGGTATGTCCAATGCTCGGCCTTGTTCCCCGTCATGCAATTCTCGATGGCGCCTTGGCGCGTTCTGCGGGATGCCGAGCTTGCGTGGTGTTTGGATGCCGTCCGGCTTAGAACGACGCTCGGTTCGGAGCTATTGGAGCTTGCGCGGCAGTCCGCGGCAGACGGTCGGCCTATCTTGAGAAGCATGGAGTTCTCTTATCCGCATCGGGGCTATGCGACAATCCAAGACCAATTCATGCTGGGAGATCGGATCTTGGTCGCGCCGGTGCTCGAGAAAGGGCAAACGTCGCGCATCGTGCATTTCCCCGAAGGCCGTTGGATCGGAGACGACGGAAGCGAAATCGTCGGCCCGGCCGAAGCGGACATCGACGCGCCGCTTGCTCGCCTGCCTTGGTTTCGCAAGCGCGTATAACAACAAATCGAGCGATCGCTGCCCTGGGGAGCTGCCGATCGCTCTTTTTTTCAGGCGTGCGCGGTGAGCGAGCGGTTTACATTTCCAACCTCGCCCTCCCCTGCAACTCGAGTCAAGCGCTTGACAAGATTCAGCTATACTGTTAATCTTCGAATAGTTAATTAATTAACTGTTTGGATCAGCCCTACAATGACTGCACCATTTGCAGCTTCAATGCCTTATGCCCGAGGAGGAATTGGTATCGAGAATTGGAATCCATTCGAACAACCCGTCATGTCGGTCGATGTTTTTCTGACCCTGTACAAGACCAACCATCATCTGGTCCAACAGTTAGAAGAGCAGCTGGCAAGCTTCGATCTGACGCTCGGCCGGTGGTGCCTGCTGGTGGCGCTGCGCTCCGGGAACAGAGCGATGCTTCCTTCCGAACTCAGCGACGACCTTGCGGTAACAAGAGCGAATATTAGCAACTTGTTGAATACGTTGGAGAAAGCTGGCCGGATCCAACGGGAATTCGATCCCACGAACAGGAGAAGAATTCTGGTCCGTTTAACGCCCGAAGGCCATCAACTGATTGCCGATGTTTGGCCGGTCTATGAGCAGACGATCGCGCGAAACGTCGGCGCGAAGCTTACCGTTCAGGAGCAGGAACAGCTGAAGGGATTGTTGAAAAAGTTGTTTTAGTCATCTGTCCTATGCCCTTTCACGAAAGGGCGTTATCTGTCCTTTTGTTAATCAATTAATTGTTAATTAACTAATTAAATAATATACCAACTAAACTACAACTATCATTCAATAGGAAACTTATCCTGTAAACGCCAAAGGAGATGTAATTTACTCATGTACAAAGACAAAGTTGCCATTATCACGGGCGGCGGCGCCGGTATCGGACTGGCCGCGGCTCGACTGCTCGCCTCCAAGGGAACGAAAGTGCTGATTACCGGACGCAGAACCAACGTGCTGGATCAGATCGCCGCAAGCCATCCGAACATCGAAGGCTTCACTGCGGATGCGGCCGATCCGGAGGCGGCTGCCCGGACGGTCGCCGCGGCCATCGAGCGATGGGGACGCCTCGATATCGTCGTCAACAATGCGGGCAGCGGCGTGATCCAGCCGCTCGCGACGGCGAGCGCGCAAGCGATCAACGATATTTTCGCCGTGAATGTCACCGCGCCTACGCTGCTTGCCGCTGCCGCCCTTCCGTATCTGGAGGAGACCAAAGGCACGATCATCAACATCTCCAGTACGTTCGGAAGCAAGGCGGGTGCAGGATTGTCCCTATATTCGGCAAGCAAGGCAGCCGTGGAACAGCTGACGCGCTGCTGGGCGCTCGAGCTCGCCCCGAAGGGCATTCGCGTGAACGCGGTCGCATCCGGACCGGTCGAGTCGGACTTTCTCCGCGAACGCATGGGACTCTCCGACGAACAGATTGCTGCGGTCAAGGAGCAGGAGGTTCAAGCCATCCCGCTCGGTCGCAGAGGGATTCCGGACGACGTGGCACGCTGGATCGCTCATTTGGCCGATCCCGAAGCAAGCTGGATCACGGGGCAAATCATTCCGGTGGACGGCGGACTTACGATCGCTTGACGCCTTCCTTTTCCTTAATCCCTTCATTATTAAAAGCGGGACAGAGCAGCTTCCTGCTCTGTCCCGTTTTTTGCTCTGTCCCGTTTCTTGCTTTATCCCATTTATGGCTCTGTCCCGCTTCCCTTTGCTATGTCGTTCACGAACTCTGGATCGCGGCATGGAGAAGCAAATCAACCCTCAGCCTCGGTTTAGTGGCGGGCCGCAACGATTTTACGGTTTCCATCAGCGTGAAGGAATGCGGTTGCGATTCCGGAATGGAAATCACGTCGCCGGCTTCAAGCTCCACGTCGAAGGAGCCGACATCTTCCGAACCTTTTATCATCACAATCCCTTTGCCGGCCGTAATTGAGCGAATTTCGCTTTCGGAGTGCGTATGCACCGCTTCGAATGGCTGAAGCAGTTCGTCTGGATTCGGCTTTGTTTCAGATACGGTAATGACGACGGCGAGAACTTGCTGCTTCTCCAGGTCGCTCAGCAATAACTTTTCTTTAAGTTCGTCAGGCAGCTTGGCCGTATCCCAGCGCTCGTACAAGACGGCCTGCTTGTGCAGGAAAGCAGCCACTTGCTCTTCAGCCTCAATGCGCGCATTCGTAGTGCGAATTCGAATTTGTGCCATGCGTATTCCTTCTCCCTTCTGCGTATTGAAGCGTTGAGCGGCAGAATCGGCTATTAAACATGCATTTCTTGAGGAACGGCATCGGCAACCTCGCTCTTGCCGCCGTTCACGAAAGCAAGAAGCAACGCGGCGATCGCAAAACATCCGCTTACGATTAATGCCGTATGGAAGCCCGATAACATGGCCTGGTTTGCAGATTCACGAACAGCCGAAGCGGTAACCGTCGTCGCGATGGTCGCCAAGATGGATAAGCCCAAGCTCCCCCCGAGCTGCAGGAACGTGTTCACGATACCGCCGGCAATGCCGTGCTCTTCGGGATTTACGTCCTGCACGGAGCCGGCGATAACGGCTGTAAAGGACGCGCCGACCGACAACCCGAGCACGATAAAGGCCGGGAGAATAAAGGAGACGTAGCTTTTGTCCATATCCATATTGCTTAACCAGAACATTCCGATCGCGTTGATCGACTGCGTGATGATCAGGAGCCTCTTCGCTCCGAACTTACGCATGAAGAAAGGCGTGATTTGCGTGACGACGATCGAGGCCAAACCGAGCGGCAAGAAAGCCATGCCGGTAGCCAAAGACGAATAACCAAGCTCATGGAAATACAGCGTCGAGAAATACATGAAGCCGGTCAAATAAGAATACATCAGGAACCCGATGATATTGGACGTGACGAGCGAGCGAAACTTGAACAACCGAAGCGGCATTAACGGATTCTTGGCGTATTTCTCGACCACGATGAACAAGCCCACCAACAATACTCCGATAATCAACAGCGTAATCTTCGCAGCCGACCAACTGCCGTCGACATCCGGCATCGAGATGCCATAGACCAGAACGAAAATGCCAGCCAGCACGGAAATCAATCCGAACCAGTCGATGGATTGCTTTTCGCCTTTAACGGCAGGGCTTACTTTGACGAACATTAACCCGACGATGAGCAGGATGCCAAGCGGCACGTTCAGATAGAACAACGATCTCCAGCCCGCCGAATCCGTTAGCAAACCGCCGACGATCGATCCGCCCGCCGCTCCCGCCGAACCTAAGGCGCCGAAAATCCCGAATGCTTTGTTGCGCTGCGGTCCGACCGGGAAATTGTTGCTGATGAGCGACATCGCCGCGGGAATGGAAAGGGCCGCCCCGATTCCTTGGATCGCCCTGCTGGCAATCAGCCAGACCGGACCAGTCGCCAAGGCGCCCGCCAGCGAGGATACCGCGAAGATCGCCAAACCAATGATTAATACGCGTTTTCTTCCAAGCAAATCGCTTGCCCGTCCTCCGATCATCAGAAAACAAGCGAACGTCAGCACGTAAGAAGTGACGATCCATTGCAAATCGTTCGCCTGCATGTGAAGCGCCGTCTGAATGGAGGGCAGCGCGACCGTTACGGTCGAACCGTTCATAACCTCGATAAACTGGGCAAAACAAACAATGATCAGCAACAACATATTCGCTTTCGATATACGATCACTCACTATTTCTCCACTCCTATAGTTATCTATGATGAATACGAGGAACGATACGTCCGCTCGTCCTGTTTAACCTTGATCATGCTAATTGCGCAGCCGATCTTAGGATCGGCTGCATGATACGGGAATGCCCTGAAACGATTTTGCGCAAGATACATCCATAATAAATCGTCCTCAACTTGTTGAACGCTAGGGTTAATCCGCAAACGGGATGAAATGTTCAATCATTTCCCATAAGGCATTGGGAAGCTGCAAATCTTGCCGGTCGCTGCGGTATAAGTCCTTCTTGATGAGGTCTTCATTGCCCTCGCGTACCTTTTGAACCCATCGCGGATCCAAAAGCAATCCTCTAGCGATCGCAAGAAGCTCTACGCCGGTGGACAACGCCTTGGCGGCGTCATCCGGCGTTTTGATTTCGCCTACGCCGATAAGGACCGTGCGATCGCCGACGACATCTTTAAGAATTTCCATCCGGGACCGGGTATCGTCCGTGCCCCTGCGCGGCTTCGACCAGAACTGATGGAGGGAAACGTGGATGTAGTCCAGTCCCTGATCTGCAAGCACATCCACGTTGCGTATGGTATCCCCCATCGTCAATCCGTTCGCTTCTGCTTCCTCCGGAGAGATTCGGTATCCGATGATAAACGGCTTTCCGCTTTCTGCCGCCGCTTTTTTGACTTCGCGAATAACGGCGAGCGGGAAGGCCAATCGTTTCTCGGGCGTACCTCCCCATTCGTCCGTACGACGATTGTAATGAGGGGAAGTAAACTGCTGCACCAGGAATCCGTTCGCGCCATGAATTTCGACTCCGTCGAAACCTGCATCGATAGCTCGTCTTGCTGCATCGCCGAACTTCTTGATGATAGCTTCAATTTCGGCAGCGGATAACTCGCGCGGCAGCGGGTATTGGGAATTATCGGCCGCTACGACGCTGGGCGCCTCCTCCGCGCCATTTGCTCCCTCATGCAAGAGTTGCATCACCGCAGCGGCTCCGTGGGATTTCAAGACGGCGCTGAGTTTTCGCAGACCGGGAATATGTTCGTCGGTCTCCGCGGCCGGCAGGCCCGGATAATGATTGCCTTCTTTGATCGTCGTAGCCGAGGTAATCACCATCCCGACATCTTTAACCCTACTATTGTAGTAAGCCAATTCTTCCTGAGACGTAAACCCGCCGGGCAGCGATCCCAAATGGCCCATCGGCGACATGACGATTCTGTTCTTCAATTCTTTGCCGCTTTGCAGCAATAGCGGTTCGAACATGGATTGGTAAGCTTTTTTCATTTCTAATTCCTCCATTAATAAATACGGAATAAGTTCGCGACTAGGATCTCTGACAGCTTGCAAAGCAAATGCGCCTTTTGAATAGGGAACGGAAAGGAACGCATTAGGTTAGTACTACCAGTGACATTAAAAACGTTATTTCATATACTTAATCTTAGTTAGTTTACTTTTTAGTCCAATGCTATAAAAGAAAGCGAGTCGATAACATTGAAATGTTCGAAGTTCGATATGCCTTGCATTGAATCGATTTCCGAAGTGCTGCAATTTCTTTCAGGAAAATGGACTTTTCTAGTCATAACAGAGCTTCTAAAGGAGCCTCAGCGTTTTAATCAGTTGCGAAGAAATTTGGGTAACGTGAATACGAAAGGGTTAACGGATACCTTGCGGAACTTGGAAGAACATCAAATGATCAAACGCCAAGTATTTCCCACCGTTCCCGTGACAGTCGAATATTCAATTACGGAGAAGGGAGAATCCTTCTCGAGCGTGTTTACGGAAATCAATCGTTGGAAAACCGAATGGGAATCTCCCGTTGAGCCTCAACTCGTTGAACCCCATCTCGTTGAAGGGTAATGAAGCAGCTCGTGCATAGGGATGGGTTCGGGTTCCCAGTAACAAGTGAATCCATCCGGTGGCGAGTTATGATAAAGGAAATGGATTGATGTTGTTAACCTACATATGCAAACCTCTTTTCATTGAAATTAGAATTGAGCCCTCACTTGCTTCGGGATCAACTATAACAGGCCTTCTTACCTTTCGTAAGAAGGCTATTATTTTAAATATGCTTTAAAAAAGTAAAGTCGACTTTCCGGTTTAGTTTTCTAAAGCATATTTAAAAAAAGTGCGTTCTTATGAAGAATGCGATTCCCTGTTATAGTTGACCCCGAGGCAATTGAAGCACAATTACCATCCCAAACGAGAAGAGGTTTTCACCCATGTAGGGAGCGCACAATGGACGCATAAATCATATCCGTTAGTTGGAATGATACACTGGGGAGCGATTGCCCCGGCGAGTAACTTCTGAAGGCACACGTTTGTTAGCGGCAGATTAGGAACATCATGAATAAACAAAAACTCTTGCAAAGGACATGATCCTATATGATGAAGAACAAGAATTTATTAATCGGCGTTATTTTGGGCGTAGTCGTTCTAACGGCTGTACTCTCGGGATGCTCGGAGCAAACTAACGAGACCAAGCAAGGTGCTCAGACAGAGCAAAGCGTTCAGGCGCAGCAGATAGCCAACCTCACCGAGCTTGAAGCCAACTATCGGCGCTTGGAAGATATCGAGCAAATCAAACAATTAAAAGCCCGTTATTTCCGTTTTGTCGATGAGAAAAAATGGACGGAGTTCGGAGAGCTGTTTACGTCGGATGCCAAAATCGTTTCCGAAGGCGTGGACTATTCCAAAGGCGGGGGAGCGGCTTACGGGAAGATGATCGGGGATCTTGTGGGTAAAGCGCCGACGGTTCACCACGGCTATATGCCCGAGATTGAGATGATCGACAAGGAGAACGCCAAAGGGATTTGGGCGATGGAGGATTTGTTGACCTTCCCTGACGCGAAGGGCGCCTATCCGGGACATCACGGGTACGGCCAATACCACGAAACGTACAAAAAAGTGAATGGCGTCTGGAAAATCAGCAGCACGGAACTAACGCGATTCCGCATGGACCCGCTGAAGAACTGGGATCCGAGTACAGATCCTGTCACTGGACAACCCGTAACCACAAAGTAAAGGTATAAACAACTAAATAAAGGACGTGATCGTATGTCAGTCACCACGGATCAACAGCTAGCAGCTAAAATCGCAGAGCTTGAAGAGAAATATCAGCGCTTGGAAGACATCGAGCAAATCAAACAACTGAAAGCCCGTTATTTCCGCTTTGTCGACGAGAAGAAATGGACCGATTTCGGAGATCTGTTCACATCGGATGCCACTATTATTTCGCAGGGCGTGGATTATTCCAAAGGCGGGGCGACGGCTTACGGGAAGTTGATCGGGGATCTTGTAGGTCAAGCGCCGACGGTTCACCATGGCTATATGCCCGAGATCGAGATCGTCGACAAGGGTCACGCCAAGGGTATTTGGGCCATGGATGATTTGTTGACTTTCCCTGACGCGAAGGACGCTTATCCGGGGCATCACGGGTACGGCCAATACCGCGAGACGTATACGAAAGTGAATGGCGCTTGGAAAATCAGCAGCACGGATCTAACGCGGTTCCGCATGGATCCTCTTCAGAACTGGGATCCGAACACGGATCCCGTTACCGGACAACCCGTAACCGGAAACTAATTCGGCTGCTATAAAAAAAGCAATGAAAAAATACCCCTTTAGACGCTCCAATCGAGCGCTAAAGGGGTATTTTGCATGGCTCCAACGCGATAACTTATACCTCGTAGGACTTCAGGGCGATCACGGCATTATGTCCGCCAAACCCGAAAGAATTAGATAAACCGATGCTCACGTTCGTTTCCCTTGCTTGATTAGGCACATAGTCCAAATCGCAATTCGGATCTTGATGATCTTGGTTGATCGTCGGTGGAATGATGTTATGCTGAAGCGTCTTGACCAGGGCGATTGCTTCCAATGCGCTGGAGGCGCCCAGCAAATGACCGGTCATCGACTTATTCGCGGTTATCGGTATACGATCGGCAATGGCTCCGAATAGTTTCTTTATCGCAAGCGTTTCTATGCGGTCGCCGACTTTCGTGCTCGTAGCGTGAGCGCTAATCACGTCGACCTCGTCAAGCTTGATGCCCGCTTCCTGTATCGCCATCTTCATGGCATGATAGGCGCCGCTGCCTTCGGGATGCGGCATGACCATATGATGAGCATCGGAGGAGGTGCCATAGCCAATGACTTCTGCATGAATGCGAGCTCCTCTTTGCAAGGCTTGAGTAAGGGATTCAAGGACCAAGATCCCGGCGCCTTCCGCCATGACGAACCCATCTCTTTGCGCGTCGAATGGACGACTAGCTCGAGCCGGTTCATCATTGCGGCCAGAGACGGCACCCGCATTGCCGAAGCTTGCCAAGGATAAAGCGTTAATCGGCGCTTCCGCGCCTCCGGCTACTACCGCATCCAAAATCCCATAGCGGATGGAGCGATAGGCTTCTCCAATTGCAGTATTACCGATCGAGCACGCAGTGACCGGGGACATCGATGCTCCGTAGATTCCGTATTTCATGCTGATAAGGGCCGGTGCCATATTAGAAATCATCATTGCGGATAAGGCCGGGCTAACCCGCTGCGGGCCGCGCGTTTCTTTGATGGCCGCTTGTTCGAGCACCGTCTGAATTCCGCCGGCAGCAGAACCGACGTACACGCCGATCCGGCTTCGATTCAATCGTTCCAGCGGCAATCCGGAATCGGTTATTGCCTGCTCCGAGGCTGCCAATGCGAACTGGCAGAAGCGGTCCATCTTTCTGGATTCAGCAGGTCCGATAAGGGCATCGGCATCGAAGTTTCTAACGATACCGGCGATTTTTGATTTCAGCGCGGACACGGCAAAGGATTGAATTTCCGCAATGCCCGACGTTCCTCCTGACAGGGCGGACCATAAACGCTCGACCGAGTTACCTAGCGGCGAAATCACGCCCATACCCGTAACGACGACCCTCTCCAATTCTGTCTTCTCATGATGTCGCATTCCTTTGTTCTCCATTCATTCCGTTTATTAACGCTATTTACATTCACTTTGGGCCATGACAAAATAGCGGGACAAAGCGGAAATCATCCCGCCCTGCCCCGCTCCTTTTAGCGTGTTCATGTATGAAATCTTCTTCAATTCCGGAGATGATCGCTCGATTACTTCACCATCATCGGAGGTCCGATAATCACCGTATCGTTATCTGCCGCAATGTGAACAATTTCCTCGAGGGAATGGCGACCGATTTCAGGGAAGAAATCGTCGATTCCGCCCGGCGTGAAGATGAACAGCATCCGCCCCGTGTCAGGACCCGCGTTAGCCCACGTATGAGGCACGCCGCGCGGAACCCAGACACTTGTTCCGGCAGTCGCATCGAATTCCTGGTCGCCGACTTGGAATCGGAAAGTGCCTTCAAGCACTTCAAACGTTTCTTCGCGTTCGTTATGGATATGCTTCGGCGGGCCCATCAGAGACGGCACGCGCGCTTCAATGATCGTCATTGCGCCTCCAACTTGATTGCTGTGTAGGCGCACGGTCATCTTCTCGCCCGGCATGGTGTCGAACCATTTGAGATCCTTCGCGTAATTAACGACTGCTTTATTCATTTTGTCATTCTCCTTTATGCTTGTGGGATTATAGCTTCAACAGATTAACCGCCAATTCTTCGGCGTGCGAATAGAATGGCGAGTGGTCGGTGTCCATGGTAATGACTAGTTCGCATGGCGTTTTGGCATGCATGGCTCTTTGCAGTTTGATCGGAATGGCTCTGTCCCTAAGCCCTTCGATATATACGCGAGGTACGGAACCGAATCTTGCTTCCGTTATAAGGATAGGCGTAACCGATGGGATCAGCGGCTCTTTAACAAGCTTTGCTTTGGCATGACGATAGTCCTCTTCGGAACAATCGGCAAAGAAATGAGATTGGATCGCTTCATCTTGAAGACCGATATACGTTTGGGCATCGTCAATGTACACTGCTGTAGGAGCGTCATCGCCTAAATCGACGGTGCCGAACGCATCGAACAACGACTGACCATTTTCCGGAAGAAACGCGCACAGATAGACAAGCTTCTCGATTTTCTCAGGGAAGTACTCCGCAATCTGGCTGATGACTACCCCGGCCATGCTGTGTCCAAGCAGAATGACCTTCTTGGATTCTTTCTTTAATACCGCGCCTATACGGTCCGTATAACTCTTCAAGTTAACTTCGGTAAGCGGCGTATGATCCGTGCCGTGTGCAGGTAAGTCAATCGCAATTACCCGGTGTCCTGCCTCTTCCAGCAAGGGAACTATTCGTTCCCAACACCATGCTCCATGCCACGATCCGTGTACCAATACAAACGTACGCATCACTATCTCTCCTATCCAGGTCGATCCCTCTTACTGACTACCGCGGAAACACTACGATTTTAGAGTCCTTAAGGACACCGTATTACACGAACTGAACGAGCTCTTCCATGGGCCGTCTCGTTTTAGCGCGCGCCGGTTCTTTGGACCGGTAGCCGAACGCCGTCATCACGCTCAAGCCGAATTCGCCGTTTCCAAGCAGCCCTTTCTTGTCGAGCAGCTCATTGACGGCATCCAGCTCGAAGCCTTCGATCGGACACGAATCGACGCCGATATGCGCCGCGGCCGTCATCATATTGGCCATCGCCAAGTACGTCGACTTCGACGACCAGTCCAGCAGCGCCCGTTCGGAATCGAGATGAAGGTCATTGTAGAATTGCGCGTAAGCTTGCTCCATGCGTTGATAAACTTCTAAAGGCATCCCCTTCACTTGGGTTTGCTGTTCAATGACGTACGAAGAATCATGAGTGAGCCCTTTTCTCGCCAAAATAATCACGAAGTGGCTCGACGTAGGCAGCGAACGACTTGCTCCGGATACAAGCGGCGCAAGCTCCTCTCTGAATTCCGGACTTTGCACGACGATGAATTTCCAAGGCTCATTGCCTCCGGAGCTTGGCGAAAGGCGGCCGGCCTCGAGAATGAATTGAAAATCCGCCTCGGATATTTTCTTCGTCGGATCGAATTCTTTCGTTGCATGCCTGAAATGAAACGTGGACAACAATTCCGTTTTTCTTGCTTCTATATTCATGATTTATATTCTCCCCGTGAATAATTTTTGTTGTTGCTTCTTGTTGATAACCATGCGTTCTAATGGAGCCGCGGACACCCGATCACCCAAGTTCGTGTATTCGATATTGGGCTTCAATCGCTTCGGGGTAACTATAACAGGTATTCATTTTTTGCATAAGAAGGCTATTTTTTTTTATATGCTTTAGAAAAGTAAAGCCATGCTATCGGCCTGACGTTGGACGAATGACTCTTTTTATTCAAGCTTTGGGGAAGTAACAGAGGGAACCGCACACAGCGCAGCAGCCATCGAGTGTAGTGCGCCGAACATTAGGGCATAGTATCAAGAACTACGAAATCATTCCAGTGGTAGGAGCCATAATTGCATGCCGTCCAATGAAAGCTTCGCCTCGCAAGAGGATCCGGTTCGTATAGTCGGTCCGAACCTTAGTGATAATGAACAAACGCTTAGATCCATTTTCGAGCTCTGCTCGGATGTGGTGTTCCGCAGCGTGGCCTTGCAAGATAACGCCAAACTTCTGCTTGTATACGTCGACGGCATGATCGATAAAGATGTCGTGCAGTCCAGCATCTTGCGACCCTTGATCTATGATGGACTTCCCCAAGGACTCCGAACCTTGGACAGCTTGGCCCAAATGTGCGATCTGCAGCTTGTTGCGGCGCTGCGGACCAGTCAAGTAACCGCGTTCGAAGAAGCTGCGGATCTTATTCTTCAAGGAAGCGTAGCCTTCTTGGCGGAAGGCGAAGCCTCCATCCTTCTGGCCGATGTGTCGCAATTCGAAACCCGCGCCATTGATGAGCCTTCGACGGAAGCGACGCTTCGCGGAACCCGCGAAAGCTTTACCGAGCAGCTGCGGACGAATACGACCATGCTAAGACGGATTATCACGACCCCGAAGCTTAAGATGGAAACGTTCGAACTCGGCAAATTGACCAAAACCGAGGTCGTTCTCTCCTATATCGACGGCATTGCCTCTCCCGACTTGATCGATCAAGTCAGGTCAAGAATCGAGGCGATCGATATCCCGAGCGTCTTGGAGTCCGGCTATATCGAAGAATATATCGAAGACGCCAACTATTCGCCTTTTCCGCAAATGCAGAGCACCGAACGGGCCGATGTCGTGTCCGCCGGACTGCTGGAAGGGAGAATCGCCGTCTTCGTGAACGGCACTCCGATCGTTCTTGTCGTGCCCATGACCTTCTGGGACGGACTTCAGGCCCCGGACGATTACTACGAACGTTTTCTGTATGTCACCATGAATCGGTGGATCCGGTATTCATTTGCGTTCTTCTCCATTCTGTTTCCGTCCATCTATATCGCGCTGACTACTTATCATCCGGAGATGATGCCGCCGAAATTGATGCTCAGCATTACGAGTCTCAGGGAGCAATCCCCGTTTCCGACGGTCATCGAAGTCTTCTTGATGGAATTTATGTTTGAAGGCTTAAGGGAAGCCGGCATTCGCCTTCCGCAGCAAATCGGTCCGCTCGTCAGTATCGTGGGCGCCTTGGTCATCGGTCAAGCAGCCGTAGCGGCAGGTATCATATCGGCGCCGATCGTGATCGTCGTGTCGGCTGCAGGTATTTCCTCTTTCGTCATTCCGCGTTACCGGTTCGGTTATCCCTTCAGAATGCTGAGGTTCCCGCTGCTGCTCCTGTCCGGATTTTTCGGTCTGTTCGGCGTGGCGCTCGGATTGATCGTGATCCTCTCCCATTTGATCCATCTGACTCCCTTGGGTTCACCTTATCTGGAGCCGATTGCCCCGACGAAGAAAAGCAAGCTGCAGAACGTCTTTCTAAGAAGGCCGAGAAAACGTACGAGCTAACAGAAACACCTGAAGGTTAAGGTGGTGAATTGATGAAGAAGATCCTGATCGTCCTTAGCTTCCTGCTGCTGTCTACCGTAACCAGCGGCTGCTGGAACCTGAAGGAGCCGAACCAACTTGCGATCGTTATCGCCGCCGGGCTGGACTCGAGCGCGGACGGACGGCTGGAAGTCAGCTCGCAGGTAGCGATTCCTGCCGGTCTAAGCGCGCAGTATACCGGGGACAGCAAGAATCGCAGCTTCGTGGTCGTGAGCGCTTATGGGAAGGATTTTATGGATGCGGGTCAGAATCTGCAGGCACAGCTCTCCCGCACCTTGTTTTATGCCCATCGCCAAACGATTCTGATTGGCCAGCGAATGGCGGAACAGGGACTCGCGAGAGAAGGGATAAGCAAGTACCTGGATATGATCGTCCGCAACCCCAAGTCGGAGATCCGATCGGTCATTTGGATTGTTAAGGACGGGGAGGCTAAGGATGTCCTTGGAACGAAGCCCTCCTTCGATCCGTTGATCAGTACGACCCTAAGCAGCGTTCAGATGGCTCTAGGAATGAAGCCTTTATATTATCGGGAATTTCTATCGGATTCATTGATGCACGGAGGCGCCGTTCTATTGCCCGCCATCAGCATTCACCGAGCCAGCACAAAATTCATCTATACGGGAGCGGCCGTGCTGAATAAGGAAACGGGACTCCGCCTGACCGGATTTTTGAATCCGCTTGAATCGTATTACGCGAATTGGATTTCTGGAAGGCAGAGAGTACTGACCGTTACCGCACTTCAAAGTCAAGGCGCCGGCAGTATCAGCATCAGGGTAAAGCCGCTTAAGAGGCACGTCAGGGTAGACAAGGACAAGCAGGGCATGCATGTCCATATCCAACTGCATGGCATCGGGGATATCGTGGAGAACAATACTTCGCTCGACCCGTCAAAAGCCAAGGACCTCCGCACCATTCAAGGCTTGTTAAGCAAGGAAGCGGATCAGGCTGTCGCCCGGCTGATGGATAAGGCCCAGAAGCAATACAAGGTGGATTTTCTCGGTATCGGCGAGCACGTACATCGCAAGTATCCGCAAGATTGGAAGTCATTGCAGAAGAACTGGAACGCTACGTTCGCCAAGCTTCCGATTACGACGGAGGTACGCCTGCGGTACCAGGATCCGGGACAAACGAATTCTTCGATGTGAGGCTGCTTCTGCACGGAGCACAGGAAAGGACGGGAGCGATGAAAATAACGGGCTGGCAATTATTCTGGATCATTGCAACCGCGGAGATCGTCATGGCTGTCTGGCTGCGGATCTCCCCTGCCGTGGAAATAGCCGAGCAGGATGCTTGGCTATCCATGCTGCTATCCTGCATTTTGGGTGCGGTCATTACCTATCTGATCGTCAAAGTCGGCATGCAGCATCCCGGCAAAACCTTGGCCCAATACAGTCAAGAGCTCCTTGGAGCCTGGCTTGGCAAAATCGTGCTTCTTCCCTATTTTGTAGCGTGGTTTATTTTATCGGGAGACGTGCTACGTTCTTTCGTGGACTTCATCCATCTCGTCCTTCTGGACAAGACGCCGATATGGGTGCTTATGATCCTGCTGCTCGGCGCTGCCGTTTATATCACGGGAACGAGCGCGATTACGGGAATCGGGCGCTTCTGCGAAATCATGGGACCCGTGACGATACTCACGCTGCTGCTCAGCTTTCTGCTTAATATTGGGAATCTGAAGCGGAGTCATCTGCTGCCGGTCCTCGGGGATGTGAGCCTGTCCGATATGGCGAAAGCCTCCTTATCCCCAGCCTCGTTTCTGGCAGAATCGTTCATGCTGCTGGTCCTGCTGTCGTTCGTATCGAGTTCCAAACATATCGTGAGAAGGTCGGTAACAAGCGTGCTCTTTACCGGAATCGTGCTCACGATCTCAACGGTCATGGTGCTGCTGGTATTCGGTCCGTTGGTCGCTCAAGAGTTCAGGTTCCCCTACTTCATGCTGGTACGTTCGATAGACATCTTGAATTTCATTCAAAACCTGGATATCCTGGTTATCTTCATTTGGATCTTCGGGGTGTTCGCCAAAATTTCGCTTTATCTCTTCATCACCAGCTATGAGATGGCGCAGTGGCTCCGGATCAAGTCTTGGAAACGCCTGATGTGGTTCAGCGCTCCGGTCATCTTTCTGATCGCGATGTTTATCCCTGGCGAAGCAACCATTCTTCTGCTTCAGAAGTTGTGGGAAATGATCGTTATTCCGGTATGCGCGATCGCCATTCCGTTATGCCTGTGGATCGTGACGGCCGTGAAAAGCAAAGCGGTTAAGACCGAATAATCCAACGAAACGAGATCGCTCGGTTTCCTTGATATATTCGGAGCAGAACCGCTTTAACTATAAACAATCTATAGTTGTAACCATCCGGAACATCTGCATGCTATAGCATATAAATAGCAGTAACATAAGACAATATACTCAATAGGATGGCCGGGATTGCTTTCTTAAAAGGATCTCTTGCAATCACGATCAGCATAAAGGCGGCCACCAGCATTGTCGAACCCAGGAGCAATCCTGATAATGCAGCCGTGATCGGGAACCAGTATCCCGCAATCATCCCGATCGCCCCCACGATTTCGATGGAGCCGGTTAACAAATTGAATATTGGCGGAAGGCCAATCTTTTTGAACTCGTTTGCCATTTTTCCGGATATGATCGTGGTGCCCGTGAACATAAAGAATATCCCCAATACTGCTTGAACAATAATCATTGACGTATCGATTGGAATCACGCTCTTTCTTGGATAATTAAGTATCGCATCAAACTGTATGCTATAGCATGTATATGACGTGGAGCACTATTCCTCCTTCACGTTCAGATAGAGTTTATGAAGCGTTTCGTGAAGCAGCGCAAGTTCATCCTGCCCTAAATGACGGGTCAAATGATTATGCGCTTCCTTTACAATAGGTAATAGTCTCGTTTTCAGCTGCATGCCTTTGGCGCTGAGAAACAGGTTGTGGGAACGTTTGTCGTCGTCGTTTTGCAGTCGCTTCACCATATCTTTTTTTTCGAGCGAAGCTATCATCCTGACAACCGTGCTTTGATCTCTGTCGATCGCTTCCGCAACTTCCTTCTGCGTCATGGCTCGATCGCCATCAAGCACGCTGATGATGCCCCATTGTTCTGGCGTGACCGCATAGGGCTTCAGTTTTCTGATGAAGTAATTGGTTAGTTTCATATCGGTTCGGTGGATAAGGAATCCGGTCAGATCGAATAATTCCACATTAGCCCTCCCGTAAATAAATAATTTATATGCTATAGCATATATTAAGGCCGATCCTTTCGATTGTCAACATCACGTGGATACATGAGCGCCACTTATTGCGGAGTCATCGATCAATAAAGGGGCCAGGTGAAGGCGAAAACGCCCCTGTTTTCGCGCGGCGATTGCGGAAAATAGGGGCGCTGCTTGTATCCGATTATTTCTCTTCCAGCGCCTTCACGATTTCGTCGACGCCGTATGCCTTGCCGATCGGACCGAATCCGAAAGCAAGTTCACCGTTAATCGGGTACGCGTGAGCATTCTCGACCGCTTGCAGCTTCTTCCAGACCCCGGTTGTTTCCCACTCGTCCGTCAAAGCGGGAATCGTCTTGTCGCTATAGTTGAAGTAACCAAGAAACAGATGATCAGGATTCAAATTGCTTAAGCCCTCGAGCGACAATTCCGCGCCTTCTCCTTTCGCTTCCGGAGGGGGAGTCAATCCGAGCGCGTCGTAGTATTGCCCCGTATAGTTCGTGCCTTGCAGCCAGACCGTCTTATCCCGCACTTGAACGAAGGCGACGTTTCCTTTGACGTTCGCGAGTTTCTCTTTCGCCGCCGTCACCTTTGCTTCGAAATCCGCGATGTATTTGGCCGCCACGTCTTCTTGGCCGAGCAGCTCGCCGAATTTCGTCATCACGCCTTGCCAATCCGTCCATACGTCGGTCTTTTTTTCGTCAATGACGTAGGTCGTCGCAATCTTCGGCAGCTGGTCCAAAATTTCCGCGTTCGTGTCCGTTCCCGCGATGATCAAATCCGGCGCGTACGCGAGTAAGGCTTCCAGGTTGACCGTCGTGTTCTCGCCGACGATCTTCAATTCGCCGATTTTGTCGACGTACGGCTTGTAGAGCTCCGAATGGATCGCCGATTGCTTATCGGTGAACGGCAGCGCCAGCGCGATCGAGGGCAAATCGAATGTAATCAGGTCATCGGCGAGTCCCCAATGTACGAGCGCCACTCTTTGCGGTTTCGACTTAATCGTGACTTCTCCGTTCGCATCGGTTACCGTTCTCGGAAACACGGCTTCCGCGCTCGCGGATTCGTTCGCGGGCTCGCTGGACGAATCGTCCGCCGATTGAGACGCTTCCGCGTCTGCTCCGTTCGCTGGGCTCGTCCCTTCGTTCGAGGCATCGTTATTCGAGCAAGCGCCCAGCAGGAACATCAACCCGATCAACGCGACCAATAGGATAGTTTTCATTTTGATACTTCTAATCATAGCGCGATTCTTCCCCTTCTACTCTGCAAAGTTTCGATAACGATAATCATTGTCAATGAGTAGAATAGCATTCGCCAGAGTATCGCGCAAATGGACAATTTCCCGTTGTCAGGATGGACTTTTTCGGCTTGCGTGCGATTTGGCAGCGTTCGGGGACAGGCCTAGATGCTTCTTGTACAGCCTGCTGAAGTAATACGCATCCGTGTAACCGACGCTGCGCGCCACTTCGCTGACCGAGAAAAGCGTCGTCTCCAGCAACTGGCTGGCGCGGTTCATCCGGTAGCTGATCAAGTATTGAATCGGGCCAATACCTGTGTATTTGCGGAATAAATGGGAGAAATATTTCGGTTTCATCCCGTAGCGCTCCGCCAAGCTCTCGAGCGTGACCGGTTCCATGTAATTGTCGCGCAAATATTGCATGGCCAACTCCATCGTCTGGGAGCTGTCCTTGTTGACTTCGTAACGTTCGGACGAGAGCGACTTGCCTACCAGCCGGTAGAATAGCGTCCGCTTTTCCATGATGGACAGATTGTCCGGCTCGTCGGCGATGCGCTGCAATTGTTGAATGAGCTGCAGGAGCGGCGGGTCGATATCCAGTCTCAGCTCGTTGACCGACGTCATGCGCAGCTTCAGATTCGGGTCGTAGGATATCGGAAGAAAGTGGACGAGAAAATATTCGAAAACCGCCGATTGCACGTTGATTTCGAGCCGCATGTTCATCCCGCCCAAGAGGACAATGCCGGGCTCAAGTATATACGTGGTACCATCGATGATGAACATCGCTTTGCCGGCGAGAGGGATGAGCAGCGCGCATTTTTTCGTAGGCTCGTCACGGTGTCCCCGGTGTTCCCCCAATTCCAGCATTGTCTTATAGACGCCGAATACTTCGATCGGAACGCGCACGAACTCCGCCGCCAATTCGTCGAAATGGATTTTCTTCATGCCGCTTCCCTCCCTTACATGTTGCGTGACAGTTGCAGCTCATTCCTAACGCTTTCCAAAATCAAATAAATGAAGACTTCTGCCGACCGTCCCGACTAAAAGCAGTTCGTTCATTCTTAGCTTAATTGCTTCCGCTTATTTCATCAAGCTACGCAAGAGCATATTCACCGTGCAGGCCCGCCCTGCCCCTAATCAATACGGTCTTGCTGCTCGTAATACAGAGAAGGCGAAGCAGTTATTCTGCTTCGCCTTCTCCTGCATAGGGACATTTAGCATCAGACCGTCTCCAGCTCCATGCCGAGCACCTTGGACAATCGCTTGATTTGAGTGCCTACGTGACCGACGCCGAGCGCAAAGTGATGCGTCGGACCGGCGGCGCACCATCTCTCGATGAAGTCGGCGACGCCGCAATCGAAGCTGCAGCGCGTATTCGTGTTGCCGGTCTGCGGAATCTCGCCTTTGATCGATTCGCCTTCGGCGGCGATCATCTTGTATCGGCCGTCCGCGGTCTGGGAAATGCCGAGCAAGGTAACCGGACCGGCTTGAATGCTGAATTCCACGCCGATGCCGGAGCCCCTCTTGCCATGGAACAGATCCAACCCCCGAATGACCGGTCGGCTGTCGCTGATCTTGACGTTATGCGGACCGTCGTGTCCGACGAGCACGATCTCGTCCACGAAATCGCACGGATGTAGCTCGGCGAAGGAGCCGCCGGCCTCCAACCGATCCATGACCAGCATCGCCGCGCAAGTCTTGAGATCCGCCTCTCCCGCGAGCGGGATTCCCTTGCCGGTGAGCAGCGAATTGCCGAGCACCATGTTCGAGCCGATTCTTTCGTATTCGTTGTTGTCCAATCCGCGATAGTAATAGGCAAGTCCGGTCAATCCGTTCTCGGCGACCAGCTTGTCGAGTCCGACGGCCACCTTGGCCGACCATTCCAAGTCCTCCTGCATGATCGGTCTCGTAATCGGATCGATGAACGGATCGGCGATCGTGAATACGCTCATGATCTCTTCGATCTTGTCCGCGATTTCATTCGGATTCGCATCGTTCACCAGCTTGGCGAGGTCGCACATCTCCAGCATCTGGACGTGGGAGCCGAACGCCGCCGTGAACGCGGTAGGATCGGAATTCATATCGTACATGCCTTCGTACGTATGGCCCAAATATCCGATCCGAGCGTACTTGAACGCCCGCCTAGCGTTCGCCACCTGGCACCACATCTTCAACTCGCCGGCGATCCGGGGATCGTCGCGGAGCGTCCCCACGATCATGCCCGCCGCGGGCTTGCCGGCACGCACGAGCACGCCGCTGATCTCCGGCAGCGAGCAAATGTTATCGTTAGCCAACTGCATATAGGTCGTCGTATTCCGGTAGTCCAACCGTTTGAGCGGCTGCAAGGCGACCAACACGGTGGGGACTCCGAGATTCAATATGGCCGTCGCCGCGGATGACGAGGTAACGTAAGTGCTGAGATTGACGAATAAGAAGTCGACGTCCTGCGCTCTCAGCCGGGCCGCGGCCGCGAACGACCGGTCCAGATTATCGACGAATCCCGCCGACACGACCTCGACGTCGCAGCCGATCAGCATTCGCTCGAACTCGCGACCGTATTCCTCCAGTTCCTCCCGCAGCCCCGGGAATTGTCCCCAATACGGCTCGTGTCCCACCGTGATGACGCCGATGCGGGCTTTGGCTCTTGCAAACGCCGCTATACTCATTTCCGCTTCCACCTTTATACAGAATTATGAACGTTTGAATACAAACGGCGGCCCTACTACCCGTAGAAGAGCCGCCGTTATCGGTTCGATCGGATTAACTGTTGTCCGCTTTCCAAGCGTCGAATTGCTTCTGGGCTTCCGCCAGAATTTTATCCATGCCCGCTTCGTCCAGCCGCTTCTGCAGGTCCGTGTAATAGTTCTCGAAATCGGGCATCGAGCCCGTCGTCAGAATCGGATTCGATTCCTTCTGAATGGCGCTCACTTGCGCGATCTCGTTCTTCACCGGCTCGGGATTGAAGATGAAGCCGAGTATGCCGGATGCTTTGCCGTTATCGTTGTTTTTGCGCATCTCTTCCAGGGCGGCCGTGGAGTTCCAATTGGAATCCCATTGATCCCACAACGGTCCAAGCCAGTTGTGCCAGATCGCCCATGTTTGCTCCGAACCGCTCTTCGCTTCGATGGTCGGATTATCATCTTGCGTCGTGCCCGATTTGACGGTATAGTTTTTGCCTTCCACCCCGTAAGCCAGCGTATTCAGCAAGTACTTGTCGCCCCAGATCAGGTTAAGCAGCATCATCGCTCTTTCCGGATTTTTGGAGGTGGCGCTGATTGCCGAAGCGGCGGCCGTCATCGAGTTGGTCGAGATCGTCGGGTATCCGTACAGCGTCTCAACCGTAGGGAAGCCGTAAGTTGCCGTAGATTTCGAACCGTCTTCGGTGTATCCGCCCGAATCGCGCATAACGGCGTATTTGCCCGACTTGGCCTCGGCCAGGTAGTCCGTCTTGATGGCCGCGTCCTTGGCGATGTAACCCTTCTTGTAGAAATCGTTTAGCGTTCTGTAATTTTCCTTGTTCTGCGGGACGTCCAGAATCTTGACGATCTTCCCGTCTTGCTCGCTGTAGGAAATACCCGGCGTAACCGTCGTGTAGTCTAACAACGAAACGCCGGAAGCCGTCCCGTTGGCCGTCGCCAGAAGCGGAATCATCTCGGGCTCGTTCTTCTTGATTTCGGCCAGGAACGGCTCGAGATCCTTGACGTTCTTGACGCTCTTATAATCGAAGGCGTACTTCTCGACCGTATCCTTCTTGAAGACGTGCGCGCTTCCCGGCGTATACGGCGTCTGCGCCGGAATCGCCATGATCTTGCCTTTGTACGTGACGGCTTTCCACGCGCGGGGGTCGACCTTCGCGAGAATGTTCTGGCCGTACTTCTTGAGCAGGTCGTCCAGCGGCATCAAGGCGCCCTTCTCGACGTTGTCGCTGATCCGATTGGACGAGAAGGTCGTGAAGACGATATCGTAAGGCTCGCCCGCCGCGGAGATCAGCTTCATCTTGTCTTCCCAGCCGGCATTGTCGATGAGGTTAAGGTGCAGCTCGGCGTTCAATTTCTCCTTGATGATCTTGTTCGCTTCCGCCTCGACCGCATCCTGATCCTTCATGTTGTCGATCGGCTTCGGCATGTACCAGCTAAGCTTGACGAAATCCTTCGTCTCGCTGCCGGCATCTTCCGGAGAAGCGTTCTTCGATGGTTCGTTGGACGTTTGCGATGGTTCGGTACTTCCGTTCGTGCCTGAAGACGCGTTCTCGTTCTTCGAATTCGAATTCGAATTCGAATTGCAACCGCTTAAGATGACCATTGCTGCTAGCATGGCGGACGTTCCTGACAAGAGCCACTTCTTCGATGCCGGATTCTTTGCACGATTCACTTGGATTGCCTCCCTTTTTTATTTGCGTTTCATCTATAATCAGCATCCATAAGCCGTTAAGTCTTATGGTGTTAATTATCAACCTTTAACCGAGCCGACCGTCAAGCCTTGCACGAAATATTTCTGGAACAGCGGGAAGACGAGCAGCATGGGACCGGCGGCCAGAATGCACATCGCCATTCGCGCGCTTAGGGAAGGAACGAGCATGCCCGGCTTCACCAGCCCGTATTCGATGGCCTCCGCCGAATTCAAGTACTCCATGTTCTTCAGGACGCGAATGAGCAAATACTGAAGCTTCATCAGGTTGTCGTGATCGACGTAGAGCAAAGTCAGCCACCAGTCGTTCCAATACTGCAAGGCGAAGAACAAGCCCAACGTCGCCAGTGCCGGCTTCGATATCGGAAGGACGATGCGCGTGAATATTCGCAGCTCTCCGGCTCCGTCGATTTTGGCCGACTCGATGACCGCTTCCGGAATCGTCTGCAGGAAACCCTTCATCAGCATGACGAACCAACCGCTGATCAGGTATGGAAGAATGAGCGCAAGCATCGTGTTTTTCAAGCCCAGCCACTTGACCATCAGAATATAGGAAGGAACCATCCCGCCGTGGAATAGCATCGTGAAGAACACGAAGAAGGCGAGGAAGGACCGGAAGCGATAATCCTTGCGGGAGATCGCATACGCATAGGAGGTCGTCACCCACATGCCGACGATCGAACCGATCAAGGTCGTCGCGATCGTCACGAAGTACGATTGAAGCAACGTCCCGGGGCTGTGCAGAATGACGCGGTATGCATCCCACGTGAAGTGCTTCGGCACGATGGAATACCCGAATTTCACGATGTCGTTCTCGTTTTGGACGGATGTCCCGATGATGACCAGGAACGGGAATACGCAGGCGATGCACAACGCTACGAATACGAGATGGATGGCCAGCTTTCCGACGGGCAGCGGTTTTTTTGCGATTGTCGTTGCGTTATTTTTCATGGTTGCGCCCCTTAGAAGAGAGAGTTTTCCGGATTGATTTTCTTGACGATCGTGTTCGTTATGAGAACGAGGCAGAAGCCGACGATCGATTGGAAGAACCCGGCCGCCGAAGCCATCCCGATATCGCCCAAGTCAATCAGCGAGCGGTAGACGAAGGTGTCGATGACGTCCGTCGTCCTATAGAGCAGCGAAGAGTTCAGCGTTACGTTATAGAACAATCCGAAATCGCTGTAACAGATGCTTCCGATCTGAAGGATGACGAGCATGATAATGATCGGTTTGATCATCGGCACCGAGATCGAGAACGCCTGACGCGCTTTGCTGGCTCCGTCGATCTTGGCGGCATCGTAATATTCCGAATCGATGCCCATGAGCGCCGCGTAATAGATGACCGAGCTGTAACCCAGACCCTTCCACACCGCCACGATTACGATAATATAAGGCCAGTATTTCGGATCGCTGTACCACATGATCGGCTCTTGGCCAAGCGAAACCAACAAGCGGTTAATGACGCCGTATTCCATATCGAAGAGCGATCGGAACGCGAATCCGGCCACGACCCAAGAGATGAAGTACGGAATGAACAGAATCGTCTGATACGCTTTCACGAATCGCCGGCTGAGCTCGTATAGAAGTAACGCGATGATGACCGAAAGGGTCGTGCCGATCGCGATGAAAGCGATGTTGTAGAGAATCGTATTCCGCAGTACCCGATAGAGCGCGTCCCCGTGGAAGAGGTACCCGAAGTTGTCTAACCCGACCCAAGGGCTGTTCCATATGCCAAGGTTGTAGCGGTACGTCTTGAAGGGCAACAGCAGCCCGTAGAGCGGCACGTAATTGAAAATAATGATGAGTATGAATCCCGGCAGCGCCAGCATCGACAATCCGGCGTTCTTCTTGATGATCCTGATCATGCGTCCTGCACTTCCTTTTCTCGGTTGTTTCGTCTTACCCCAACTTTAGGCGCGAACGGCGCGGCTGTATATTTTAAATCCGGTCGTTTCCTTCAAAAAACCGCTGCCGACGCCTCGAATCGGAGCCTAAACGCAAAAACAGAGCCCGGCGGTTATCGCCGAAGCTCTGCTATGACGCCTTATATGAATTTGTTCACGTTCCTTTGCAGCGCGTATTCCTTCGGGGTTACCTTGAACTTCTTCTTGAACAGGCTGAAAAAGTACGTTTCGTTCGTGAATCCCACCTTCTGAACGACCTCGTAGACGCTTAGATCCTCCTCGATCAGGAGCTCCGCCGCCTTGGTCAGCCGCACGCCGTTGATAAGATCCGGAATCGATTGATTCGTCGCCTGCTTGTAGATCTTGCTTAGGTTGCGGGAAGATATCTTCATCATGGCCGCGATCGAAGGAAGGCTTAAGGACAAGTCCTGATAATGCTTATGAATATATTCCGTGACCGCGTCTACGACAAAATAGTTCAGCGTATCCGTATTCTCGGCCGTCTCCTTATTGATCGAATCCTGCAAGCCGCCCCTGATGATTCGATGGATCTCGGCCATCGTCTCCTTCTCCAGAATGTGACGGCCGATCGAGGCGATCTGGAGCGAGGGCGCCGGAGGTATCTTCGCTTCGTCCAACGCTTCGATCGCCGTATCGACCAGTCTGATGATCGAGACCAAAGCATTGTGGTAATTGAGCGTCTCCATTTCCCCGAACAGATTCGCCAGCACTTCCTTCATGGCGGCGACGTTGCCCGATTTGATCGTCTCCACGAACCATTCTTCCAATTCTTTGGGATAGCCGGACTTCTTGCTCTCGGCATTCTTGCGAATTCGCGCCTGGGTAATGACGGAGCCGTGGCCGAGCTGAAGCCGGTACATCGACTGATCCAACGTTTGGCTATACAGGGCGTGCAGCTCGCTCATTTCTTCGGACTTGCCGCTGATCGAAGCCGTGAAGGTGACCTTGAACAATCGGGAGAAGTTAGCCTGCGCTTCCGCGAGCAGCTCGGCGAGTTTCGATTCGTGGACATCGTCCTGGTCCGGAACGCTTACGATCAGCAGCACATGGTCTTCCTTCATGTCGATTCCTTCGTTCGGATACGATCTCGCCACGGACTCCGCTGCGATATTAAGCATGGCGAACCGGAACATTTCCTTATCCCTGGCGTTGAACGCTTGCAGGAATTCCTTGTAATTATCGATTCGGAGCAAACATACCGCATGCGAACCCCGGGGATTCAATGAAATTCTCATCTCTTTGAATAGGGCGGCAAGCTCTTCCCGCGAAATCGAGAATCGCTCGTCGAGCAACCGGCTCAGCCAATAATGCCTCATTCTATCCTTGTTGTCGTGCTTCTCTTTATAGAACGACTCGAGCTCTTCCATCGACTGCCGATAGACGGCGTTCAAATACGAGATTTCGTCGACGGTCTCGTCGTCCCCCGCTCCGCGCGGACGGTCTCGCCTGACCGCGTTCACGAGGTTGCCGAATGGCCGATAGATCCTGCGGGAGATGAGAATCGAGACAATAAGGGCGAAGAGCAGGGTAATCAGCGTAATGATGATAATGCTCACGCGCAGGCTCGCGATAGATCTATACACTTCAAGAACCGGCTGCGTCTTCAATAAGGTCATTCCGGCGCTCTCGACGCTGGAGTAAGTGACCAGATAAGAGGTTCCTCCGTGCTTGCTCTGGAAGAAACCGTCCGTATCTCCGTTCGGATGCGAAGCTTTGTAGGCCGAGAAATCGGCTTTCAACCATTGCATCATCTTGTTGTCGGCCGAGCCGTCAGCTAGATACTCCCCGGATTGGTCCAAGAGAAAGATATTGTCGCCCTTGCGTTTGTCGATCATATTAATCTGCCGGATGTTGTCCAGCAGCCATTCCGCCCTGACGTTGATCACGATAACGCCGTCGGGCTTAAGATCGTCCGCGGAGGTCTCGTACATCAGATAGGAGAAGACGTTCTCGGGTTGGGACTCCCTGTTCACCAGCTTCCGGATGTCGCGGAAGATCGGCTTCATCTTCGGGGGCGGCTGCTTTTCCGATTTGTATAGCGCGTCTACGAGCTGGTCCTCGAAGAATAAGGGACTTCCCGCGTTGTAAGTCTGGTCCAAGTTGCGATTGTAGATCGTTAGGGAATGAATGTAGGGATTGGTCGACGTGATGGAACTGGTCACCTTATTCAGCCGATTGGCCACGTCGACCATATTCTCTTGCTTCGCGTACATCACCGCGTCCACGTCGCTGTTTAGATAGAGCGTCTTGCATAGGCTGCTGATCGCGTCGTCCATGAACGCCATATTGTATTTCACCTGGTACAGGATCTTCTGGTTGGAGGCATATTCGTTCTTCACGAGCAGCTT
This sequence comes from Paenibacillus sp. J31P316, assembly GCF_056269105.1. Lineage (NCBI taxonomy): Bacteria > Bacillati > Bacillota > Bacilli > Caryophanales > Paenibacillaceae > Paenibacillus > Paenibacillus sp. J31P316. The sequence continues at coordinate 74,098 of NZ_JBWDNI010000021.1, forward strand.
CTGCGTGTTGAGGTAGACGACCACCGACAGCGCGATGATCATGAGCAGAATCGCGATGCTGATCCAGAGAACCATTTTGACGTAATACGCTTTGACCCCGAATCGCTTCATGCGGTCGTCCTCCCCTTATCCTGAACAATGCCGAAGAGACTGGCATCCGCCAGTCCCTCTTGCAATCTTATCTTCTCTTAACTTCTCTTAACTTCTATTAACTTCTCTTAACTTCTCTTAACTTATCGGGTTCCCGCTTCTAGTCGGTCGGCCAGCGCATGCAAATTGCCCAAGCTGATCCTCACGCTGTCCAGCGCGTTTCCCTCGCATAGATCCTGTTCCACGACGTACCAATCCACGCCGTTCCGTTCTCCCCATAGAAGCAGAGGCTCGAATGCGATGATTCCGGTGCCGATCTCGGCATAGGTTCGGCGCTCGTCGCCCGTCATATCCTTCAGGTGCATCGTCGGCATTCGTCCTCCGTACGGCTCCAGGAAGGAAGCCGGATCGTAGCCTGCTTTCGTCAACCAGTATACATCAATTTCCGCGAGTATGGCATTATCTGGCGTCGGATCGATGAGATACCTCAGAGCGTCTTGGCCCCCGACGTTCGTATCGAACTCGAACGCATGGTTGTGGAAGCCGACCGTGAAGCCTTCGGAACCCATCTCCGCCGCCGCCGCGTTCAGTTCCTCCCGCAATTTGACGTAGCCCTGTTCGTTGCGCCATTCGTGAGGTACCGACGGACAGATCAGACGCGTCGTGCCGAGCAGCCTTGCTTCCTCCTTGATGCCTTGCGCATCCGTTCGCAGTCGCTCGACGGAGACATGCATGGCGGCCGTCTTTAATCCCGCTTCCGCCAGTACCTCGCCGATCTCTTCCGCCGAGTATCCGTGAAGCCCGGCCGTCTCCACGCCGGCCCACCCCATGCTGCCGAGCGTTCTCAGCGTTGCCGGAAAGTCCAGCTCGCATTCCTTGCGCAGCGTGTATAATTGAACGGCGAATTTGCGCCTCAATTCGCTTCCTCCTCGCATCACCAAGTAACCTCCATCTCCCCGCTTACATGCGGGATAACCAATTTATCGCCTGATATGCAGCCCTGAAGGTCCAGATAGACGTGATCGGCCTTGACCTCGACGCTTCCCGCGGCAAGACTCGCTAGCGGCGGATATATCGTCACAGTAGCCTCGCGCAAACCTGTGACGTGGAGGAAACGAACCGAATTCTTCCTCGCCGTAGGGACCGGCATGTATTCCCGGCAGAAGACGGTCGTCGTCTCTTGCTGATCGACGAAGATGCGGCACTCGTCGTGGAAAGTACGATCGAACGAATAAGCGGCGTTCCCTTGTCCGGCCCCGATCGTCTGGCCCGTAAAGACCGGAACTCCGTCCGGGAAGCGCATGCGGAGCGATACCGAAGTATCCTGCCGGCAGCCCGTGAAGATGAACCCGTTGTTGCGGCGCGAGACGAACAACAGAGCGGGCTTGCTCGCCTCTTCCGGCTTCGTCTGACGGAGATTGTATCCGAATTCCGCGAGGAGCTGCCGGGCGAGAAGCGAGAGGTCAGAGAAAGCTTCGGCTTGCCGGACGGGAAGCTGGGTAACGGTGCCTCCCTCGAACGGCAGGGAACCCCGTACCCAACCGACTTTGCCGCCGTTCCACTCCGGCAACTCCCGGGTCAAGGCGAGGATTCGAACCTCGTCTTCCCGGGCGGATGCCGCCGTCGCGCATACTTTCGTGGCCCGATCGTCTCTGTCGTTCAGAACCTCGTTAAGCGCTCCTCCTCCAATTAGGGAATCGTGCTTGAATATTTTCGATGTCGAAGCTTCTTCTTCCAGGTCCAGTAACGTGTCGGTCAACATCATATGATTTAGCGTCAGCTCGCCTTCGAGACCGCGATCCTGCCGGATGTTGAGCAGCTCCAGCCACCGCGAATCGGTTACCGCCCCGTAGATGATCGCCTTGCCCCCTTCCCGGACGAACGCGGCCAGAAGCCGACCGTTCTCGCCCGTTAACCCGGAAGCCGGGGCGAAGACGATCGTATCCCGCAGCTTGGTCTTCGCTTCGGTCGTCATCGCCGCGAATTCATCCGTGCTGAGCACGGTATTGAGAGGCAAACCCTGATTGATCGCATTCCGTACGAACCACTCTTCGAAGAAGACCGTCTTCGATTCGTTCGCCGATTCCGCAACCGCCGCGTTGTATTCCGTGAACGGATAGAGCCAGGTCAGAATACCGGTCTGATCGGGAAAGTCTTGGATCGCCCGGCGAAGATGGGGAATGACTTCCGCGGGACAATCCGCGTTTAATTCGCCCTTCTCCGTATCGATCGTCAGCAGCTCGATAATGCCCGGATTCTGCAGCTCGCCTTCGCTATTCATGCGAGCGACCGTCAACGGGCAATAGATGTCGTGCGGTTCCCGATCGTAGAGATCCCACCACGGATTTTGCCAGAACCAAGGATCGTTCGGATAGAAGCGATACGGATACGTCTCGCCCGGCAGAACCGCGATTCTGGACATGTGCGACGCGATTTCCAGACCGAAGTCGAAGTTGAGCGCTCCCCACGGCGAGTTCGGCGGCGGGTACGCGATGTATTTTCTTCTGTACAGCTCGGCCAGCGGTATGAAGTCCTTCGCCAGATCCATCCCCGTCCCGAAGTTCGTGCCGCGCACCTCCGTGCGAAAATCCGGGCATTCCCGTTTGAAGTGCTCCCAGAACGACAGAATTCTGCCCGTCAGTTCCTCGTAATCCGCCAGCGGCAAAGCCGTCCCGTCGTAATTCGCTCCCAGGTACGTCCAAGGGAAGTAGGAAAAGCCGAACCCGTTCGAGAACCAGATATAATCAAAGCCGAGCTCCGGAAGAAAGCTTGCGCATTGCCTGCCCAGATATTCGCCGAACGGCGTCCCTTCGGGTATTCCTTCCGGATAAGCGGCGTAGGCGTTCCGATCTTCGCGCAGCTTCGACCAAATGCAGATCACGTTGTAATCCGCCTTCAGCGCGATTTCTTGGCCCCCGAGCTCGGCATGATTGATCTCCGGATGAAGCTTGTATTTGAAATCGGAATAGGCGAATTCGGGTCCGGCGTCGAACGTGGCGCCAACTTCCATTCGAATGCCGAAGTTCTCGGCGGCGATTCGCTTGAAAGCCCCTACGATGAACCGAAGATCGGCGTAAGTAATCGCGCAAGCATCGGGCCGGTAAAGCTTGGCGGTAAGGGGGGCGTTCGGCTCATGGCCGAATTTATCCTCGTTCGCGAAGCCGATATAGCGCCCCCACTCGAGCTCGCGCTCCCAGTTGCCGTCCCAAGTCAGAATTTCGCTGCCGTCCGCGACCCATAGAAGCATCGAACAGCTATCCGCCATGCCGATCAACGGCAGCCACTGCCGAATCGCTTCTTCGCATTTCGCTTCGATGGCGGAAGGCTCCATGCTCGTAAACGGCTTCAAGCTCATTTCCAACGTGACTCGGTGTAGTCGTGCGTTCGATCGCCCTTGGCTCATTTCCCTTCGTCCCTTCCCGTTGCTTGTTCGATGATGCCTTGCAGCAGCTCCGCAATGACCGGCCGAAGCGCCTTCGCGATGCGATCGTAGCCCAGATCGGAGGGATGTATGCCGTCCGTCGTGCAATCCTGGGGATCATCGCCCAGCAGCAGCGCCCCGTCGACGAAATGCACGTTGCGGTCCCCCGCGGAGCGTTGCCGCCCGACCTCTTCCCGCTGGATCCGCTTGCGCTCTTCCCTTCGGGAAGCTTGCTCGTGGTCGAATGCTTCTCTTGCCAATCGAATTTGCGAGATGACGAGAATCGGAACCTCGGGATGGCGCCGGCGATAGATGCGGATAAATTCGGGCAGAGACTCCCGGAGCCGCTCGGTGCTTGGCGTATTGGCTTCGTAATCCAGAATGAGCAGACCCGGCTCTTCGATCTGGCTAATAATATGCGCGAGCTCAGGCTCCCCTTGCGCATTGCCCGAGAAGCCGAGATTCACGAATTCGAGCGGGAACAAGCGGCTGAGAATATTGGGATAAGCCATGCCTGGCCGGGTCGCGCACGCGCCGTGCGTAATCGACGTTCCGTAGAGAAGCACCTTCTTGCCCACGGGGAATCCCGGAAACGCCACGATCTCCGATGAAGGCTCGGTGCCGACGTGCAGTTCGCTTACACCTTGATATAAAGGGAGGTTCAGCGTGATATCGCGCATCTGCCTCGGGAGGGAATCGAATAGCACGGATTCGTATTCCGCTTGGGTAAAGTCGAAACGCGAGGTGTTGATATACCGCTGATCCCCGATCGCTCCGATATAACAATCCACGCCGCACTGACCCGTAGCCGTCATCTGATACATGCTGTACGGAGCAGCCAGCTTCGCCCTTACGTATAATTTCGTTGAATCCGTCCGGAAACGGACCTGCACGCCGGTCGTAAAATTCGCTAACCGATCCACTTCCGGCCGAATCGAATGGCTGGGGTTCACCGGCAACCTGCGATATACGCCATCTCGCTCCAGCCATGGCAAACCCGTTACGCGCAGCGGCGCTTCAAGCGCCGACAGCCATTTTAAATCCGTTAAACAGTTACCGCCAATCCTTAAATGGTTATCTTCGTGATCGTCCTTTGTTGCTTTACCGTGGTTTGCCCCGCTCATCCCTTCACATCCTTACTTGATGGCATCCATCATCATGGCGCATATACGAAGATCCTGGACGTAGTCCTCCGGCGTCGTCTTGGGAGGCATTCCCGTGGTTGCAACCTCATGAAAATACTCGAGTTCGCAGGTGTACGCGTCCTTGTACGTCGGCCGGATGATCGTCTCCTCAAGCGAGTCGCCGATCGTCTCCCGGATCCGCAGCGTTGTCGGCAACTGCCTTAAGTAAGGCGTATCGTATTGGATAAGCAGCGACTTGCTCTCCCCGAAAACCTCGATATGGGCGTCGAAACGTCCTTGCTGGTCGACTCCGGTCTCGAAGACGGCATCATAACCCTCGAACTGCAGAATGGCGGTTTTGAATCTGCCTCCGCGCGAGGAAGTGACCGCCTTCACGCCTATCGGCACGCCGAGAAGCTCCCGCATGGCGGAGATGTCGTGGCTGTTCAAACCAAGCAAAAGGCCGTAAGCCGCATAGGTCTCGGGAGATTGCTCGCCGATCGCTTCCCTCATAAGACGGGCATTCCTCGCCTTGCGGTCTTGCGCGGCTTCGGCCGGGATATCGTCGAATCGGTACACATGCGTGCCCGATTGGCCGGTGAAGAAAGCGTTCGGGCCTATGATATCCCTGACGCGAGCATAATTGATGGGTCCTAGCGTCTGGACTTCTTCCAGCGCCCGAAGATAAGCAGGAGCGAAGCGCCTCATATAGCCGACCATCACTTGAGCGTTGGAAGCATTCCGCGCCCGGATAATCGCCCCGGCTTCCGCTTCGGTCACGCACATCGGCTTCTCCACGAAGACGTGAACGTTCCTTCGCAACGCGGCCACGGTGCAATCGGTATGGTATTCCATATTGTTTAGGATGAATACCGCGTCCATCTCGGTCTGATCGAGCATCTGCTCGGCGTTCGAATACAAGTTCTTGACCGAGTACTTCTCACCTATCTTCGCGAGCAGCTTCGGCGAAATATCGCACAACGCCACCATCTCGTACAGCTCCGGCAGCGATGCCAGAATAGGCAAATGAATGATCTGGGCGACCTCTCCCACGCCGATAATACCGACCTTCAACTTCGTCATTTCGCGATCCCCTTTAATCGATTTCCTTCGAATACGGCAGGTTGATCCATGCAGAAGACCGACCGGATACCGCCCTCGGCAACTTAAATCTAACTGCCGCATGCGGCAGAGTACACTTCAAATTACGTCGATTTCTTTGATTACCGGCTTTGGGGTTCGGAATGCATCGAATAAATGCAAAAAGCCACTCCACCTTGAGAGGGCGGAATGGCTTAGCTGGATTTCCGTAGACCGAGGGAGGCCTTCGAAAAGTTATATTACCGCGGCTAAAAACAAAAGAGAAACCCATCGCTTTGAAAAAAGCATGGGTTTCTCTAATGAGGCAGCCGTCTACGACGGTAGCCTCCGTCTTTGTGCGATCGAGTTAACTTAGCACTACTAGGTTGTTGTCTTCAGGCGCAACTCCGTTATTCCACCGTCACGCTCTTCGCAAGATTCCGCGGTTTATCCACGTCATTGCCGCGAGCCAGAGACGCGAAGTAAGCAATCAGCTGCAGCGGTACAACGGACAGCGCCGGCGCGAGCAGAGGCAGCGTCTTCGGAATCGCGAACAGCTCGTCGACGGATTTACCGACTTCCTCTTCCTGGCCTTCGTTAACAAGGGCAAGAACATGCGCGCCGCGTGCCTTCACTTCTTTAATGTTGCTAAGCGTTTTCTCGTAGAGATCTTCCTGCGTGATGACCGAGATGACCGGAATGCCTTCCTCGATCAGCGCCAGCGTGCCATGCTTCAGCTCGCCTGCCGCATACGCCTCGGAATGGATGTACGAAATTTCCTTCAGCTTCAGCGAGCCTTCCTGCGCGACGGCAAAGTCGACTCCGCGGCCGATGAAGAACAGGTTATTGTGCTTCGACAGGGATTCCGCTACCTGCTTCAACACTTCCGCGCTCTCCAGGATACGCTCTACTTGCTCCGGCAATTCGCTCATGGCCGCGACGACTTCCGATACATAAGCCGCATCGCGAGTGCCGATCGTTTCCGCCAGGAACAATCCGAGCAGATAAAATGCAATCAGCTGCGACGTATACGCTTTGGTCGAGGCCACGGCGATCTCCGGACCGGCCTGCGTAATCATGACATCGTCTGCTTCGCGGGCAACCGAGCTGCCGACGACGTTCGTGATCGCCAGCACGCGGGCACCGCAGCGTTTTGCTTCGCGCAGCGCGGCTAGCGTATCCGCGGTTTCGCCCGATTGGCTGACGACGATCACAAGCGTATCCGGCGTGATAATCGGCGAGCGGTAACGATATTCCGACGCTACATCCGTCTCAACCGGAATGCGGGCCAGGTTCTCGATGACCGTCTTGCCGACCAGACCAGCGTGGAACGCCGTTCCGCAAGCGACGATATGCACTTTGCGAATTGCACGGATCTGCTCGGCCGTCATGCCGATTTCTTTCAACGCGACGGATTTCCCGTCATCCGTAATACGTCCCATCATCGTGTTGCGGTAGGCTTTCGGCTGCTCGTAAATTTCTTTCAACATAAAATGATCGAATCCGGCTTTTTCCGCCGTTTCCAAATCCCAATCGACATGGAATATTTCCTTGGAAATAAATCCGCCATCGATCGTCATCAATTCGACACTGTTCTTCGTCAGAATCGCCATTTCACCGTCGTTCAGGATATACACGTCGCGTGTATGCTCCAGGATCGCCGGAATGTCGGAACCGATGAAGTTCTCGCCTTTTCCGACGCCGATAACCAGCGGGCTGGCAAAGCGCACCGCCACGAGACGGTCCGGCTCAAACTCGGTCAGAACGCCGAGTGCGAACGCGCCGCGCATCCGTTTCACCGCGCGCTGTACGGCTTTCACGATGTCGCCATCATATTCGTCAGCGACGAGATGCGAGATAACCTCCGTGTCCGTTTCCGATACGAACCGGCAGCCTTTCGCAATCAGCTCATCCTTCAGATCCAGGTAGTTCTCGATAATGCCGTTATGAACGACAGAGAACTTGTGCGTGTTGTCCGTATGCGGATGCGAATTCACGTCCGACGGCTTGCCGTGCGTTGCCCAGCGCGTATGGCCGATGCCGACGGAGCCTTCCAGCGGCTGACCGTCCAGCTTTTCTTCCAAGTTGGCCAGGCGGCCGATCGACTTGCGCACTTCCAGTCCGTTCTTCGTGAACACGGCGATGCCCGCGGAGTCGTATCCGCGGTATTCCAGCTTTTTCAAGCCCTCGATCAAAATATCCTGCGAGTCCCGTTTACCGATATATCCTACAATTCCACACATATGAATAGACCTCCGTTATCGAATGTTTGTCGGCAACGGATGCCTTTGAATACCTGTCAAAGCATGGCGGCACAAGCCGCACTATTCGCCGGCATCGATCCGCAAAGGGTTATAGACAATAAGATATAAAGGGCAGCGCACACGCTCAAAATCAGCGGGCTGCCTAACAGATCTTCATTCTTGAATCCAACCGTCAGAACCCAACAGAAAACAAACAGCTCCTCGAAGCTGTTTTGCCTTTCATCGATCTGACTGCTGTTTCAGCGCAGACGGCTTCCGTTGCCGTCGTTCGCTTTCTTTTCCTATGGAGCATCCTGTCGATCTTTTGTCAGACCAGTCGCCCGGTCTATTTGAGAATCGACTTTCGGTTGAATGCAATACCGGGAGGTCCCCGCCGAAAATTCCGAACACCTCCACCTCGTCAGCTTGCCGTTCATTCAGCCGATTAATGATCCGCATGGCCCGTTCCGAATTGGACCGCTGCAGCAGCTGCATGAAGATGCACAAGCTCTGGCGCTTTGTGATGCTAATAACCCCAACCCTCGCTTTCCTTCTTGAATGTCACTACCTACTATATGCATTTTAGCGTAAACGTGCAACCCAATCTTTAGGTAACCGCTTGCAGTCGCAGTTACAGCCGATCTTTGAAATTCTATCCACCAATATCCCCTTCAGGAGAACAGGCAACCCCGAGCGCACGTTCATGCCTCTAGGATTGCCTGTTGTACCCTACGCTTATTCCGTGCCGATCTCCGTGCGAACCGTATCCACGATCCGTGCCACGTAAGCTTCTACCTCATCCTTCTCCGGTCCTTCCGCCATGACGCGGACCAGCGATTCCGTACCGGAAGGACGCACGAGCACGCGGCCGTTGTCGCCGAGCTCCCGCTCCACGTCGGCGATTACCGCGGCAATGGCCGGATTGCTCTTATACGCATTCTTGTCCGCCACGCGCACGTTGATCAGAACCTGAGGATATTTGCGCATCAGCTTCTTCTGCTCGCCCAGCTTCTTACCGGATGCCACTAGGGTGTCCGTCAATTGCAGCGCGGTCAGGATGCCATCGCCAGTTGTATTATAATCCAGGAAAATAACATGGCCGGATTGCTCCCCGCCCAGATTGAAGCCGCCACGGCGCATTTCTTCCATGACATAGCGGTCGCCTACGGCCGTCTGCGCGGTGTTCAGGCCGATCTTCTGCGCGGCCTTGAAGAAACCGATGTTGCTCATGACCGTCGTCACGACCGTGTCGTTCTTCAGCTTCCCAGCGCGCTTCATCGCGTCGCCGCAGATGCACAGAATATAATCTCCGTCGACTTCTTCGCCGTTCTCGTCGATCGCGATCAGTCGGTCTGCGTCGCCGTCGAATGAAAGTCCCAGATCCGCCCCATGCTTCAAAACCTCTTCGCGCAGATACTCCGGATGTGTCGAACCGACGCCGTCGTTGATATTCAGGCCGTTCGGCTCAGCGCCGACCGTGATCACTTCAGCGCCGAGCTCGCGGAACACCGTCGGCGCAATACTGTGCGCCGAGCCGTTCGCGCAGTCCAGCACGATCTTTAACCCGCTGAAGGAGTTGGAAACCGTTGTCTTCAAGAAGTCCATGAAGACGCGCTTCGCTGTTTCATCCACCGTTACCGTCCCGATATCGCCGCCCTCTGGCCGCGGCAGCTCGTCGATTTCCGCATCCATCAACCGCTCGATCTCGTTCTCCGTTTCGTCGGAGAGCTTGAAGCCGTCGCCGCCGAAGAACTTAATGCCGTTGTCTTCAACCGGATTATGCGAAGCGGAGATCATAACGCCTGCATCTGCGCCCAGTACTCGCGTCAGATACGCGACGGCCGGTGTCGACACGACTCCGATCCGTACGACGCTCGCGCCGATCGAGAGTAGGCCCGCAATAAGCGAAGCCTCCAGCATCGGTCCCGAAATCCGGGTATCCAGTCCAATCACGACTTTCGGCTTATCTGCCTGCCCGGCGAGCACGTAACCGCCGCAGCGTCCGATTTTATAAGCAAGCTCAGGCGTAAGCTCGCGGTTTGCAACACCGCGGACACCGTCTGTCCCAAAATATTTTCCCATGGTTTGTAGTTCCCCTTTGGTTATTGATTTCCGTTCACTGGTTGGTTGTTTTTTGTTGTCTCCGGACTCTCATTGCCGCCCCCGTTGCTCGGCTTCTGCTCGCCGCCAGCATTGGAGTCCGTTCCCGTTCCCGCTGTGCCGGAGGAATCGTTGCTGCTGTTGGTTCCGCCATTCCCGGCTCCTGAATCCGCATCGGGCTCGGTCCCCTGCTGGCCTGTCGCCGGCAGGCTGCCGTCGTCCGGCGTCTCGGTCGTTGCCGGTGCCGTGCCATCCGTAATCGTGACCGTGATGCTCAGCGGCGTGCCGGCCGCTTGCTCAATGAACCGCGGCACGTGCATCGCCAGCGGCACGACGTGGCTGCCCGGCCCTAGGCCGCTCAAATCCGCGACCAGCTGCACGTCCTTCGTGCCGATCTGCGCAAGCATGTTCGGCGCGCCGCTGACCGTAGCATCGACATGGCCATCCGCCGGAAGCGTGATTTGCGCCTTCAGCCCCTCCGATAATCCGATCATCGTAACCGGCAGCTTCGGCAGCACCTTCGTTTCCGCGGATACGATCGTAAAGTCGAACGATACCGTCGCCGGATCTACCGTTGCGATATCTTTTCCGGGTTCGACATTGAGCTCCATCGTACCCGATTGTTTCAATTGCGACAAGTCTATCGTCAATCCGTCATAAAATTCATACTTATCGAGCACGTCCTGCGGTCCATAGATCGTTATCGCATCCACGCTCTGCTTGAACGACGCCACCGCCAGGCCTTCCGGCAGACTTCCCTTGAAGCTGACCTGCAGTGGAAGCTTCTTGAAAGGCTTCGTAATCGGGATTTCCACCTCGACGACGTTAGGACTTATGACGGCATCCGTAAGCTCGTTGCCGTTCTTGTCCAATGCCGTGAGCTTCAATTTCTTGTCGCTGACGGTTTCTTCCTCGCCATCCACGGACACCGTCGCGCCGACGAACGCCACCTCGCTCATCTCGTCCTCCGGTAACGTGACATGCACGCGTCCATTCGGTTTTACGAGCGGCTGACCGAGCTTATAGCCTTTGCCCGGCGTGCCCTCGGCATTGATTTGAACCTCGAACTCCTTCGTCAGGAGCCGTTCCAGCACCACCGTTACATTGCTCGGACGCGCTTCGATGAGCTCGAGTCCCCGTGGCAGATTGACCTTGACGGGCAGCACCATCCGGCCCTCGCTGGCCTTGCTCAGATCGACCGTAACCTGATAATCATTGTTATGCGAAGCAATCAGCAAATCAGACCGTGATCCGCGAACCGTTAAATGCACAACCTCGGGATCGAGCAGCCGCAGCGCGTAATTCTTGTCGTCCATGCCGATCGGCTTGATCTGCACCCCGTCGATATCGCGCGTTTCGGTCAGCGTCGCAACCGTATTCGGCGTTTCCTCGGAATCGAAGTGAACGACCGCCCACATCAGAATGCCGATCAGCAGAGAAATGATTTTGAGTGCCGTGGGATGATTGAGCCATTTATCCATGCTCGTTCCCTCCTTTCCGCTTCCAGAAAGGTATCTTTACGCCGCCTTGCCGCTCGCGCGTCTTGGGCTTCGGATTCAACTCCTCGTACAGCTTCGAAATCAGCGATTCCTCTTTAATGTCGCGAACGATCATCCCGCCGACTGCAAGGGAGATTTGGCCCGTCTCCTCCGACACGATGACCGATACGGCATCGGACACCTCCGTAATCCCGATCGCAGCCCGGTGGCGCGTTCCCAGCTCCTTGCTGATGAACGGATTCTCGGACAAGGGCAGGTAACATCCAGCCGCCTTGATTTGGTTGCCTCCGATGATGACGGCACCGTCGTGCAGCGGCGTATTCGGGATGAAGATATTGATGACCAGCTCCGAGCTGACCATGGATTCCATCCGAATGCCGGACTCCGTATAATCCTGCAGTCCCGTCATCCGTTCAAAAACGATCAATGCCCCGATTTTTCGTTTGGCCATGTAATTCAGCGCCTTAATGATCGCATTGATCCGGTCGCTGATATCCGGGTCGACCACGGAGGTGCGGCTGAACAATTTGCCCCGTCCCAGCTGCTCCAGCGCCCGGCGAAGCTCCGGTTGAAAAATAACGAGCACCGCGAACACGCCGAGCGTGAACATTTGGTTCATCAGCCACTTGAGCGTATAGAGGTCGAACCATGTGCTGATCGCCCACGTCACCACGAGGACGATTATCCCTTTGAAGAGCTGCACGGCCTTCGTGCCGCGAACCAGTATGATGAGTTTATAAATAATATAGCTAACGACGGAAATATCGATAATATCCTTGATTAAGACCGTCCATGTCATATCGTCAAAGTAGTTCATTCGTCAACCCCCAAAGACCTAACGTGCGTCACACATTAATCCTTTTATCGGCATTCTAACCTTATTATTTTCTAGAAACGGGGTTGCAAATCCTCTTTCCTCCACAAAAAAACCTCCCGCGTGAGGGAGGCAGAAAATCAATAGGCCAAACTGCTGATGGAAGTCGTAACTTTGTACCAAAACCAGTCCAGCGCCTGGTCAATCTGCTTCACTTCTCCTGAGATATGTGCAGTGGAGGCTTCGTACAGCGTTCCTGAGATCACCGTAACATCCCCGTCCACTTCGCCGAGTACGTTTGCTTTTCCGTTTTCGACCGTTAGATCGCCTTTGATATGTGCGCCCGCAGGCACGGTAACGGTATCGCCTTGGATGACGACTTCCGCCAAATCAGGTCCCCGAACTGCCAACTCGCTGTCCTGCTGCCACATCGCCAGAAAACTGGAGAACATCACAAGCACGAACACGGCGGCAACCGAGACGGCAGGGTGATTCCGGACCCATCTTGCGAAGCCGGTCCCTGTTCTGCGGCGCTTGACCGGCAGGGCGGACATGATACGCTGTGTCAACTGCGAGGATTGTTCGGCCGTAACGACGAAATGCGTGTCCATCATCCTGTGCGTGAGCGCTTCCGTCTGTTCCAGCTGTTCCATTCGGATGCGGCATGCCGGGCAGGAAGCAAGGTGATCCTTAAGCCCTGCAACATCTTGATGGGGCAGCTCGTCGTCCAAGTAATCATGCATCAACATGATGGCGACGTTGCAATTCATAGCAGCCAGTCCTTTCTTCGTTGTAATTTCACAGTAGTATTCGATACGTATGAATGAAGTAGATGTTTCACTTTTTTATGGAATCCGCAGCTGCCCAAATTTTGGCCCATCGCCGGCAGCCCCGTTTCCCTACAGCTTATGCTCCAACTTCTTCCGAAGAAACTCCCGGCCGCGGTGCACCCTCGTTTTCACGGTCGTGACCGGCATCTCCAGCACGTCCCCGATCTCTTGCAGTGAGAGCTCCTCCAAGTATCGGAGTACCATGACCGATTTGTATTTGGCTGGCAGCGTTGCAATCGCTTGATGGATAATGCGCTGCGTGTCCGACAGGAGCAGCTCGCTCTCAGGCGTCCGGTCATCGCTCGGGATCATCGCATATCCGTCCAACCCTTCATGCTCGCCCGATTCAGCGTCCAGTGAGTACACAGGCTTGCGCTTGCGCAGAAGGTCGATACATAGGTTCGTTGCGATTCGATAAATCCAGGTCGAAAATTTCATCGTTTCGTCGTAACGCTCCAAATTCTTATATACACGCAGGAACACGTCCTGCACGACATCCTCTGCTTCTTGACGGTTGTACAGCATACGGTAAGCCATATGGTAAAGCTTGTCTTGGTAAAGCTCGACGATCTCGGCAAACGCCCGTTGATCGCCTTGCAGTGCCATTCTCGCTAATCTCGCCTCTACTGATATCAATGCGACTCCTCCAAACCCGCCGTATCCAATACACGACGTTTTGATTATACCGTTATGAGCGTGCGGAGGCAATGAATGAGAACGGAAAAGGAAATCAATTGCAGAAAATGCGAACTCATAGTCTGTATAATGCAATCACGAACGCCTATCCACATACTCACAATGCGCAGCAGAAACGACTATCCACAGGTTTATCCACATATTCCCCACAACTACGCGAAAAACTGTGGATATCTGGTTGGCTGCAAACAAAAACCGGCTTCGGATTGGATATTATCCATCCCGAAGCCGGTTTAATTTTAATCGTTATTCACAACATGCTGCGAACCTCCCGGTTTCGCAAACCAATCGTCCCTTTTCGAACGAATGCTGCGCGGCTTAGCACCCGCGCAAACCAATCAGCCCTTTTCGGACGAATGCTGCGAACCCTCTCGGCTTTCGCAAACCAATCAGCTTATCGGACGAATGCTGCGCGGTCTGGCGCCCGCGCAAACCAATCGTCCAGATCAACCCGTGTTTCTAAGCCCCGCCGCAATTCCGTTGATCGTCAGAAGCACTTCACGAAGCAGCTCCAGATCGTCCTCTACGCCTTTGGCGCGGCTTTCACGCAGTTCTTTCAACAACTGAACTTGCATGTAGCTCAGCGGATCCACATACGGGTTACGCAGGCGAATCGATTCCTGGATTACCGGTACGTTATCCAAAATCTCTTCCTGCCCCGTAATCTTCAAGATGAACGAGGATGTACGTGCATACTCCTCTTCGATCTGAGTGAAGATGCGATCGCGGATCGATTGATCCTCAATCATGCCCGCATACTCCTTGGCGATCAGAAGATCTGCTTTGGCAAGCGCCATTTGCAGATTATCGATTAACGTCGTAAAGAACGGGAACTTCTCATACATAACGCGCAGTGTGTCCAAACGTTTTGCATCATCTTGAACGTAACCCTGCAGTGCCGTGCCCGCTGCATACCATGCCGGCAGCAAGTATCTGCTTTGCGTCCACGCGAATACCCATGGGATCGCGCGCAGATCTTCGAAGCGGTCGCTGCCTTTGCGCTTAGCCGGACGGGAACCGATGTTCAGCTCGCCGACTTCAGGCAGCGGCGTCGATTCCTTGAAGAAGGTCATAAAGTCTGGATCGCGGAAAATCAAATCTTGGTATTTCGTCAGCGCCGTCTCCGAGATACCGCGAGCAATCTCTTCCCACTCCGCCGTAGCGGCTTCTTCTTGCTCCGGGTACTTCGCCAAACGCGAAGCTGTCACAAGCGCCCAAGTCGCCTGCTCCAAGCTGCGGTACGCAATGCCCTTCAAGGAATAACGCGAAGACAAAACTTCGCCTTGCTCCGTAATCTTAATGCCTCCGCCTACTGTATGCGGCGGTTGTGCCAAAATACTGCGGTTAAGCGGCATGCCTCCGCGGCCAAGCGCGCCTCCACGGCCATGGAAGAATTTCAGCTTCACGCCGAACTTCTTCGCTGTGCTCGTGATCGCGTTCAGTGCGACGCGCAGCTCCCAGTTCGCCGTAACGACGCCGCCGTCCTTGTTGGAATCGGAGTAGCCGAGCATGATCTCGTGCAGATTGCCGCGAGCCTCGACGGCTTGCCGGTAAATCGGCAGGACAAACAGCTTTTCCATAATGCCCGGTGCCTCATGAAGGTCGTCGATCGTTTCGAACAACGGTACGGCTTGCAGCGTGCAAGTGATGTTGCCGTTTGCTTCTTTGCGGAACAAGCCGACTTCTTTGGCGAATACCATAACCTCCAGCATATCGCTTGCTCCCTGCGTCATGCTAATCAGGTAGCTGGAGATGCAATTAGCGCCAAACTCGGCTTGCGCGCGGTAGATCGTATGGTAGACGTCCAAGCATTCGCGCGTGCCTTCGGTATAAGCAAAATGCGGCGAAGTGAGCGGACGCGGATCGTTCAGCACTTTATGCAGCAATTCAATCTTCTCATCCTCAGACAGAGAAGCGTAATCTTCCACGATATTCATGTTGGCCAAAATTTCCGTCATCGCGTTCTCGTGCTCTTTGCTATGCTGACGAACGTCGAGCGCAGCTAGGTGGAATCCGAACAGCTCCACTTGACGAATCAGCTTGCGAATCAGCGTATCTGCTACATAATCGGCAAAATGATGACGCAGGCTGCGGTCAATAACGAGCAAATCCTCTTTCAGCTCTTCCGCGCTGTTATAACGCTTCGCGGAACCTTTCATGGATTCGTCCAGCGCATTAGCCAGCTTCTCCAACATATAACCGAGTTTGATACGGTACGGTTCCTTCTCATTGCGCCAAATATCGACGCCGCGGAGCTCAATCTGCTCGCGGTCCTTCTTGATGGACACGATCAGTTCCTCCGACACATCGATGATGTTCGTGCTGAAGCTCAGCTGCCCCATAACGTCTTTCAAGAGCTCTTCATATTTCTCGAGCGCGAGGCCGCGCTGCAGCTTCAACGTTTCCCATGTGACCTTCGCCGTTACCGAAGGATTACCGTCACGGTCGCCGCCGATCCACGAGCCGAAACGAAGGTAGGTCGGAACATGCCAGTGATCATCGGATGGATAATACTTGTCCAAGCAGCGTTCCAGTTCTTCATATACGTTAGGAAGAACTTCGAACAACGTCTCGTCAAAATAGTACATCCCGTTGCGCACTTCATCGATAACAGTCGGTTTGCGGTCGCGAAGCTCATCGGTTTGCCACAATGTAAGCACTACGTTCAGAAGTCTCTCGCGCAGCTTCTCGCGTTCGCGGAACGTGAGCGTGGGATCGTCAAGCTCCATCATGTCAGCAGCAATGCGCTGATGAATATCCAGAACAGCGCGACGTGTAGCCTCCGTAGGATGTGCGGTCATCACAAGCTCCAAAGAAATATCCTCGATGATCGCTTTCACGTTATCGACGGAGATGCCTTGATCTTTCAGTACTTGAATGGCGCTCTCGATGGAACCTGGCTGTACTTCTTCGCCGGAAGAACGCTCGTAATCGCGTTTGCGACGAATCCGGTGGTTCTGCTCGGCGATGTTCACCAGTTGGAAATAAATCGCGAATGCACGAATGACCTGATGACGCGTGGCAGGAGTCAGGGCATCGATAACCTGTTTGAATTCTTCATCCAATTCAGGCAGAAACTCCGCACGCAGCGTTTTGCTCATTTCACGAATCTTCTCAACGGTTTCCAGCAGCTCATGACCGCCTTGATGAACGAGCACGTCCCCCAAAATGTTCCCCAGGAAACGAACATCACGTCGCAGCAAGTTGTTTGCTTGCGGTCGGTTTGTAGTCATTGTTGTACCAGCCTGTTCCGACATTCCTAATCCTCCTTAAGGTTTGCGGTGCGAAACCACATCTTAAGCTTCGTCGATGGTCAGCAGAGCAAACCACTGCAAAAGCATAATCTTCGGTTTTTAATGCCATACGCTACCTTATTTGTATATAATAACGGCCTATCCTCAGTTTTGCCTGCAGCAATCCTCACCATAAGCCAAATTAACCGATATCGGCGATTTTAAACTCTCATCATCATACTACAAATCAAATAACGGTTGAAGCTTTTTCACCGGCATAAGAAAAGGAAATAAAGGTAAAATAAAAAAGCCTTGGAATCCCAAGGCTTGAATGGTTAATATGGAGCGGGTGATGGGAATCGAACCCACGCTATTAGCTTGGAAGGCTAAAGTTCTACCATTGAACTACACCCGCAGAAGATATGGTCGGGACGACACGATTTGAACATGCGACCCCCTGGTCCCAAACCAGGTGCTCTACCAAGCTGAGCTACGTCCCGATATGTATAATCTGCTTAAAAGAAGAAAATGGCGCGCCCTGAGAGATTCGAACTCCCGGCCTTTTGATTCGTAGTCAAACGCTCTATCCAGCTGAGCTAAGGGCGCAATTATGGAGCGGAAGACGGGAATCGAACCCGCGACCCTCGCCTTGGCAAGGCGATGCTCTACCGCTGAGCCACTTCCGCATTTCATTGTCAGTCACTTTTTCTCAAGCGCGACAAGTAATAATATATCATGGGCACAAGCAGAATGCAACCCCTTCATAGAAAAAAATTAAACTTTTTTCGAGAAGCACTCTGCTCATGGTCTTCTGCCCCGTTTTCACACCTATAGCAATGCAATTAGCTTACTTTTACAGGCTCAAGAATCGTTTCTGCGACAAGCTGCGGCTTACTGTCCGCCAGCGCGAACGGGAAGCACAGAGGAACACCGGTGCGCGGATCCGGGATAATATCCGTCTCGATATTGAATACTTCGCGCAGAACATCCTTAGTCATAACGGAATCAGGAGCGCCTACACTGACGACTTTCCCTTTCTTAATGGCAACCATATGCTGCGCATAACGGGAAGCATGATTCAGGTCATGAACGACCATAATAATCGTTCTGCCTGCCGTTGCGTTCAATTGTTGGAGCAGCTCCAATACTTCAAGCTGATGTGCCATGTCCAAGTACGTCGTAGGCTCGTCAAGGAAAAGCAAGTCAGTTTGCTGTGCAAGAGCCATTGCAATCCATGCACGCTGCCGCTGGCCGCCTGAGAGACGATCAATAGGACGGTCCTTGAACTCTACAAGCCCCGTACTCTCTACGGCCCATTGAATGATGGAACGGTCTTCTTTATTCAGAGAGCCGAATCCCCTCTGGTAAGGAAAGCGTCCGTACGAAACAAGCTCCGATACGGTCAAACCATCAGGCGCCGTAGGATTCTGAGGAAGAATCGCCAGCTGCTTCGCAACTTCTTTCGTGGATTGCTTATGAATGGATTTACCGTCCAGCATGACCGTACCGTTCGAAGGGGCCATCAGCCTTGCCAGCGTTTTCAGAATCGTTGATTTACCCGATCCGTTTGCACCTACAAGCGCGGTTATTTTTCCTTTAGGAATCGTTATATTCAAGTCCTCAACGATCAGCCGATCTTCGTAGCCGATATTCAGATTATTCGTATGCATCGCTTGCATCTCATCCACTCCTTAAAGCTAAGCTTCCTCATGCTTTAAATGATAACTGTTCTCATAAAATATCCATCTATAATGATAACCATTCTCAGTAAATGCGTCAAGTAAATTGAACCTTATACACAGAAATATATTTATTCATGTGGAAAAACATTTACATCATCAACTCACTGAATCAATACAACCTTTTTTAATGAAAAAAAACAAAAAAAATGTCTATTCCTGTTCTTTTCACCAGACCTGCTGTGGGTAATTAACACAGTGTTTCCGCGGCTTTCAGTGGCTACAGCCATCGTTATCCACAGAGTTATACACAAACACAAAAAGACCCTTAAAGGGTCTTTCCATGAATGCGCGTAGAGGGACTTGAACCCCCACGGTCGCCCGCCAGATCCTAAGTCTGGTGCGTCTGCCAATTCCGCCATACGCGCATGCTATATAGTTCCATTTTCAATAAAGAAAATGGTGAGCCATGTAGGACTCGAACCTACGACACCCTGATTAAAAGTCAGGTGCTCTACCAACTGAGCTAATGGCTCAAAAATGGCTGGGGATCTAGGATTCGAACCTAGGGAATGACGGAGTCAAAGTCCGTTGCCTTACCGCTTGGCTAATCCCCATTAATTAAAATGGTGGAGGCTGACGGGATCGAACCGCCGACCCTCTGCTTGTAAGGCAGATGCTCTCCCAGCTGAGCTAAGCCTCCGGGATGAGAGAGATGGTGACCCGTAGGGGACTCGAACCCCTGTTACCTCCGTGAAAGGGAGGTGTCTTAACCACTTGACCAACGGGCCTTGTACAAAAAAAATCTGGAGCTCTCAACCGGGATCGAACCGGTGACCTCATCCTTACCATGGATGCACTCTACCTACTGAGCTATGAGAGCAAAAATGGCTCCCCGAACAGGACTCGAACCTGTGACAACTCGATTAACAGTCGAGTGCTCTACCAACTGAGCTATCAGGGAACGGTATGTAAACTCGGGCAACTTCCACCCTGAAAACTGGATACGAACCTTTGCGAAAGGTTTTACTTAGCTGACATTACCGATGCTTCCGAAGTAAAGCTTTCACTCCGTAAAGCCTTTAGGATAAGCCCTCGACCGATTAGTATTCGTCAGCTCCACGCATTGCTGCGCTTCCACCTCGAACCTATCAACCTCGTCGTCTTCAAGGGGTCTTACATACTGGGAAAT
>NZ_JBWDNI010000003.1:0-998234 GCF_056269105.1 Paenibacillus sp. J31P316
ACGGGATAAGCGCTGAAAGCATCTAAGCGTGAAGCCCCCCTCAAGATGAGATTTCCCAGTATGTAAGACCCCTTGAAGACGACGAGGTTGATAGGTTCGAGGTGGAAGCGCAGCAATGTGTGGAGCTGACGAATACTAATCGGTCGAGGGCTTATCCTAAAAGCTATCACGAAGTGAAAGCTGCTTCGGAAGCATATGCTTGTTGATCTCAGCTAAGTAAAACCTTTCGCAAAGGTTCGTATCCAGTTTTCAAGGTGGAAGTTGCCCGAGTTTACATACCGTTCCCTGATAGCTCAGTTGGTAGAGCACTCGACTGTTAATCGAGTTGTCACAGGTTCGAGTCCTGTTCGGGGAGCCATTCATGGGGAAGTACCCAAGTGGCTCAAGGGGACCCTCTGCTAAGGGGTTAGACTGCGTAAGTGGTGCGAGGGTTCGAATCCCTCCTTCTCCGCCAGATCTTGTTTTAATGAAAGTAAGGCCCGTTGGTCAAGTGGTTAAGACACCTCCCTTTCACGGAGGTAACAGGGGTTCGAGTCCCCTACGGGTCACCAGCATGGAGGCTTAGCTCAGCTGGGAGAGCATCTGCCTTACAAGCAGAGGGTCGGCGGTTCGATCCCGTCAGCCTCCACCATGAATAGCTTGATTAACGACGCGGGGTGGAGCAGCCCGGTAGCTCGTCGGGCTCATAACCCGAAGGCCGCAGGTTCAAATCCTGCCCCCGCAACCAATTCAGACATTATCGGACAAGTTCCGAAGTGAATATTACGGAGCCGTGGTGTAGTGGCCCAACATGCCTGCCTGTCACGCAGGAGACCGCGGGTTCGAATCCCGTCGGCTCCGCCATTAATTCACTTGCTCAAGCGGCTCGGTAGCTCAGTCGGTAGAGCAGAGGACTGAAAATCCTCGTGTCGGCGGTTCGATTCCGTCCCGAGCCACCATTCTTCAAACGTTTTATCACCATGCCGGTGTAGCTCAGTTGGTAGAGCAACTGACTTGTAATCAGTAGGTCGTGGGTTCGACTCCTATCGCCGGCACCATTTTTCTTCGAGTCATTAGCTCAGTTGGTAGAGCACCTGACTTTTAATCAGGGTGTCGTAGGTTCGAATCCTACATGACTCACTTGTTTTGCGCGCGTATGGCGGAATTGGCAGACGCACCAGACTTAGGATCTGGCGGGCGACCGTGGGGGTTCAAGTCCCTCTACGCGCACCATCATTATGCGGAAGTGGCTCAGCGGTAGAGCATCGCCTTGCCAAGGCGAGGGTCGCGGGTTCGATTCCCGTCTTCCGCTCCATATTTGCGCCCTTAGCTCAGCTGGATAGAGCGTTTGACTACGAATCAAAAGGCCGGGAGTTCGAATCTCTCAGGGCGCGCCATTTTCTTCACAGCAGATTAGCATTAACGGGATGTAGCTCAGCTTGGTAGAGCACCTGGTTTGGGACCAGGGGGTCGCATGTTCAAATCGTGTCATCCCGACCATATCTAATCGCCAAAGCTCCTTGTGCAAACAAGGGGCTTTTTTTGTTGTTACGATTGATGCGCGATAAGGACGTCAACTAATAAATCAACTTCGCGTGATATCGAGATGCATCCGTAGCGCAGGTCCGCCCTGTGTGTTCGCGGCACCGACGACGACGAACCCCGCCGATTCGTAAAATGCTTTCGCGAGGTTGGCGGTTACCTCTATTCGCAATCCGCGACGCGCAAGGTCAGCGATCAGCGCACTAGCGACGCCTTGGCGCATCCAGTCAGGATCGGTGAACAAATCCTCGAGTTCGAGGTAATCATCGACCGGACGCGCCGACGCGAAGCCGACAACCTTGCCGTCAACGACAGCGACATGCGCGAAGGGCAGCATAGCGATGTCCCACACTAGCCATTCGGGATGGGCAGAGATAAGATGGCGGTCGGCTTCG
Source organism: Paenibacillus sp. J31P316 (assembly GCF_056269105.1). Lineage (NCBI taxonomy): Bacteria > Bacillati > Bacillota > Bacilli > Caryophanales > Paenibacillaceae > Paenibacillus > Paenibacillus sp. J31P316. The sequence goes on from NZ_JBWDNI010000003.1 coordinate 1,917, forward strand.
TTTGTCAGCGAAGATCGGCGATAGACGTCACGCAGCATATCGATGTCATCCGCGACCGCGCTCCGAATAACGAGGTTAGACGAAGAGGGGCGAGATTTCGGCAACCCGTCGCCGTACTGATCGATCCATCTTCCTTCACGCTCGAGGTTTTCGATCCTCTCTCGGACCAACACGTAAATGGGACTGTCCGCTTCTCCGTCTACGATTGCTTTCTTTAAGGCTTGAATCTCGATGGAGATGATAAACCGCTTAAGTTCAGCCATATTCATAATGATTCAACGCTCCTCGTCCGTCGTTTAAACGTCCCCGTATACTGGATGTATATTATCACTTCGTGAACGTTAGTCTGTCGATCTCGGATTGCTCAATGCCTTCCTGCCTGAGCCGTGACGTGGTACTTCGATGGGGGCCGCTTATCACGATGTTGGTGAGGGCCATCGACTGTCTGTCAGGGGCGGCGAGATTCGTAGAGGGTATCTACGCGATAGAATAGGATTAAATTTCATAAAAACGTTTTATATGGAGTCAGTTGTTCGTATCAATTTTTGAAAGCGTTTTTATGAATTTTTGCTCTCAACCCCAGTAAGATCAAGGGTTTGATAGTTATAAAAAACGTTTTAGTTTAATGTTGTTAGAAGTAATGTTCTAATGGTAAGATGTGTCTATAAGCATTTGTAAGTGCTTACAATCGATGAATCATCTTTCTCGAGGTGATGGTTCGCGATAAGAGAGTTCATTCTAAAACGTTTTAAGTGTACAGCCTAAGTCATCATTATTCATTCTGGGGGGCTAAGTTCATGCAAAACAAGAAAGTTATTGCAATACTTACCACGGCCGTGCTTTCGACAACGCTGCTTGCGGCATGCGGATCGAACAACAATGATTCGAAGACGAATACGCCGGCGAATACTGCGAATGACCAACCAGCGAACACGAATAACTCGACTGATGCACCGGCGAATAACGCGGATAACAACAAAGCCGACGAGCCCGCAAAAGAGAAAAAGACGATTACGTTCGCGACGATTACGAACTACTACACGGCCGGACTGGAAGTGGCAGCTGAGGATTACAACAAGCTGCATCCGGAAACGACCGTCAAAATCGATATCATCTCGGATAATACGACCTACCAAACATCGTTCCAAGCGAAAATGGCGGCTGGCGGCGACGATGCACCGGATATCGTGCATGCCAACTTGCTCGGCGACAGCCCGGCGAACAACGTCAAGAAAGGTTTTCTTCTGAAGCTGAACGATCTCGTTAAGAAGCCGAATCCGTATAACAACGATACTACGCTGTGGGACGGCGTTGATTCCGCCTACTGGCCGTATGCATATACATCGGACGGCGACATCTTCATGCTTCCGTTCGATCTCGTCGGCACAGGCTTCTTCTACAACAAAGACATTTTCACGAAAGCAGGCATTGCTGACGCACCGGCAACGTGGGAGGATCTGTTCGCGGATCTTCAAAAGCTGAAGGATTCGGGCGTCATTCCGCTCGCGATGTCCCAAGCTACTGGCAGTGACTATGAAGGCTGGATGGTCGGCGCATTCCTTGACTGGTCGACGCGTCAATATGTGCCTGAAACGCTAGTTACGACAGGCGACGCGATTGACACGCCTCAAGTCAATGCGATTAACTCGAAAGTGGCATATGCCGTCGATAATCCATTCTTCGATATCGGCGCCGTAGGCAGCACGGAACGCCAGCTCATGCTGTGGAAATCAGGAAAATACGACGTTAACGGCCCAGCTGAACAGAAAACATGGTCGACGCTGAAACAACTTTCCACGTTCCTGCAACCAGGCTACGCAACGATGAAAGATGCCGATGCGTATCAATTGTTCATCTCCGGCAAAGCAGCCGCATACTGGAACGGCAGCTGGCAGGTCGGTCAGATCCTGAAGGATCAAAAGTCGCTGGGCGACAAATCGTTCCCATGGGGAACGTTCAAGTTCCCTGACTTTGCAACACCGGATCCGAACTTCCCGGGGCATCCGCGCGGTATTCTTGTACCGGGTCACCAACTGTCCGTAACGAACAAGAAGGATACGGATACGGTTGAACGCTCCGAGGACTTCCTGCAATTCCTGTATTCGCCTGCCGAAGCTCAAAAAGTATTCACGGCGACGATCGATGCCGGTCAGTTCGTTCAAGGCCCAAGCTTGGTCAAAGGCGTAACGCTGTCCGACGAAGTTAATGCTTACCTGAAAGGCTTCTTGGTTGCCGGTAACATGACGCCAATCAGTCTGTTGACAGGCGGTAACCCTACCGCTGAAGCAAACGCGACGGCAGAAATGAAGAGCTTGGAGCTGCAGTACTACAACGACAAACTCTCGATCACGGACTACCTGAAGAAGAGAGCGGCTCTCGCGGCGAAAACGAATGAGCAATACATCAAGGACAACAAAATCGACCTGGATCCGAAAACGAATCCTTAATCCGCATCAAACGGCGACGGGGCTGTGGCGAAAGCCACCCCCGTCCCCTCATTTAATCAAGTCATTTGCCATGCAAAGGAGATCCAACCGATGAACTTGGCCAAGTGGAAAAGATACGGAATTTCGTATTTGTTTCTGATTCCCTCGTTTCTGTTTATCGCGACATTTCTGTACTATCCGGTCCTCCTTGCGTTGTTCCATTCCTTCACGAAATGGAACCTCGTTACATCGGAATGGGTAGGACTAGGCAATTTCAAGAAGATGTTTACCGAAGGTTCCTTCACGACGGGCGCGAAAAACCAGCTGATTTATACGCTGACGGATGTATTTAAAGCGGTTGTATTCCCTCTGGTTGGAGCAGAGCTGGTCTATTTGGTCGGCGGTAACAAAATTAAGTACTTGTTTCGAACCGGGTTTATCTTGCCAATGCTATTGCCGGGCGTCGTATCGATCCTGCTCTGGCAAAATATTTACGATCCCACGAACGGGCTGTTGAACCAATTGCTTCACGTTCTGGGCTTTAACTCGACGCATGCTTGGCTGGGCGAAGACAAGACGGCGATATGGTCCATTGTCATGATGGGACTGCCATTTATATCCGGGCTTCCGTTTCTCATTTTCTATGCGGCGATCGGCAACATGAACCAGGAGCAGCTCGAAGCGGCCCGTATCGACGGAGCTAATGGCTGGAATGTGTTTACGAAGATGCACTTGCCGTTTCTTATGCCGCAATTCAAAATCGTTATTATCTTGACGATTCTCGGCAGCTTGCAGGACTATGTGAAAATAATGATCATGACCGGCGGCGGACCTGGCGTCGCGACGACCAATCCGGCAATGATTATGTACAATGCGGCCTTCGGCAGCTCACAATACGGCTACGGATCGGCAATCGGCGTGGCGTTGTTTTTGGTCATCCTCGTCCTCACGATTTTCAACTTGAAATTCCTGAAAACGGACTATTAAAAAGGGGGGCGCTCACATGACTAGTTCATTAACGAAATGGACGGGTGGGGTTCTGCTCACCATTTTGCTCATATTGACATTGGTACCGTTCTTATTGCTCATTTTCTTCTCGTTCAAGACGCAGTTGGAGGTGCTGATCGATTTCTGGGGCATGCCGGATAAGCTGCATTTCGAGAATTACACGGCAGCCTGGAAAGCCGTCAGATCCAGCATTGGAAACTCGTTGTATGTATGCGTTATTACCGTGGGAGGCGCCGTACTGATCGGTTCGTTATCGGGATACGTGTTCGCCAGACATAAATTTCCGCTTAAAGGGCCGCTCTATATGCTGCTGATCGGCGTCATGATGATTCCGTCGCTTCTTACTGTCGTTCCTCTCTATGCGATCATTACGAACCTGCATATGACGCACTCGTTCTGGGGATTGATACTTCCTTATATCTCCGGCACGCAGCTGCTCAGCATCATGCTTTGCCGCACCTTGTTCGAGTCGCTCCCGGAGGAGCTGTTCGAAGCGGCGCGGATTGACGGGGGCAGCGAATTTTATCTGTATTACCGGGTCGCGCTTCCGCTCTGCGTTCCGATCCTCGTCACCATCGGTATCGTCACGTTCCTAGCCGTTTATAGCGATTACCTGTGGCCGTTTATCGTGCTGGATCAATCGCAGCAGACGTTCACGATGGCCGCGGTCGGCTTGAACAAATCGGGCCGGTCGGATATCGGTCTTTCTTTCGCAGCTTATATCATCGGCAGCGTGCCGACCATTCTCGTCATTCTATTCGGCATGAAATATTACATCGAGGGTATGGTTTCGGGCGCCGTTAAATCGTAATTGAAAAGAGGAACAATATGGAGACGCATTCTATCGATACGAAGCTGCCGCAATGGATCTGGCATCCAGAGCGGGAGAAGAGGCTCAGCCTCGTTCTGACCCGCACGTTCAAGGCGGAGCATGATATTACCCAAGTCTCCTTCCATACCGCGTTTACGGGCGGAGCACGCATTCTGCTCGACGGAGCACTGATTGCAACGGTAGACGAACAAGCCGGTAACGCCGGCGCATTCATGCAAATCATATCATTCCCGGGAACGTTGGCAGCCGGGGAGCACGAGCTTCGATTGGAGCTGACCTGTAGCGAGATCGTTCCGCTTGCGGAAGTGAATTATTATTTGTGGGATCGCCGGGTTGGCGCAATCGCGTATTTGCAGGGCGAGGGGCTATGGTTGGCTACGGATGACGAGACATGGAACGCCGACGAATCGCAGGCCGCATTGATTTGTTTGCTTGGCGAGGAGCCTTTCGGCGATCTGGAGAATAGTCCTTCGTCGTTCGTTATCGGCGGATTCGGCGACATTCGGTCTTACGACTTGAGCAATGTCACGTTGCTCCAGGGACATGCGATACAGGCTTCCGTCAGCGGCTCGTCGTTACAGCTAACGGGACTGCATGGAGCGGACGGGAATCTTACGATTCCGGAGCAGGAGCAGCTTCAGCTGTTCTATCATCTTCGCAAGCAGAACGAATGGAAGGCCATGCGAAGCATTCAGAACGAGCTGGCGCTGGACGAAGCTTCGACTGTCGTCCTGGATATCGGGGCGGAGCACAATTGCCGATTCATCGCCGTGAATAACGGCTTGAACGCCGTGAAATTGCTATGGAATGGCGGCGAGTCTCTGCATGAATTGAACCATTATGATGGCTGCATTACGGAATGGGTGGTCGTAGAGCCAGGTCAAACCGCTTGTACGCTGCCGCAAGGCTTTCGCTATATTCAGTTGCAAGTACTTGGCGAAGTCGGCCAGCCGTTCGATCTGGCGCTGACCTTCCAAACGGTTCACGTAGCGCTTAATCAAGTCGGCAAGCTGGAAAGCGATTCGAAACAGATGAATGAGATTTTCGACGTAGCCGCGCATACGAGCCGGATTTGCCATCAAATCGGTTTGTGGGACGGCATTAAGCGGGACCGGCTCAATTGGACGTTCGACTTTTACTTGGCAGCGAAATCCGATTATTTCCTGTGGGATGACTATGCGGTTATCCGCCGTGCGGTGCGGGAGCTCGGCTTCGGCACGCCAACCGGCCATTGGATGAACGGAATCTGCGAATATACGCTCTGGTGGATCAAGACCGTCTGCGAGTATTACGATCAAACCGGAGACAAAGCTTTCGTACTGGAACTGAAGGAGCCGCTGCAGCGCCATATCGGGTGGGTACAGCAAAATACGCGCCCTGGCGACGGGCTGCTCGTGCAAGACGGCATCCTCGTCGAGTGGGTTCCCATCTCCGATCAGGAGAAACGGATTGCCCTGCAAGCGATTTATGCGCTGACGTTGCACGATCTGAAGAAGCTGGCGGCGAACATGCCTGAGCTGGAGCTGACATTCAGCTGGCCGTTAATGTCGCTTGCAAGCAGCGAATTCCTGAAGCCGGATTACGCGCTTGCCGTCAAAACGCTCGGCATCGCCAGCGGATACGTTTCGGACGAAGCGGCGGTCGCGTTCCTTGAGAGCTACTCGCTGCAGGACCCGCTTACCCCGCTGTCGGGGTTCCAGCTGGCGGAGTGTTACTCCCGTTATGGACGACATGAGCAGGCACATGACGTGATTGCCCGCATCTGGGGCGGCATGCTCGATGAAGGAGCAACCACCTTCTGGGAAGCTTGTAAGCTGGACATTACCGGAGCGCAGGATTTCCATGATGCCCTGACGACGTACACGGCTTACGGCTCCTATCGGATGAGCCTGTGCCATGCCTGGTCGAGCACGCCGGTCAAATGGATCGGGGAAATCGTCCTGGGCGTGCAGCCGCTCGAACCTGGCTACCGCAGCGTGCGCATTGCCCCGATGCCGGTCGGAGGCATCCGGGCCTGCAGCGGCACGGTAAGCACGCCGCTTGGACCGCTTACGGTCAAGTGGCATCTGGATGCGGACGGCGAGCTGCACACGTTCGTAACGGCGCCTCCCGGCATGAAGCTTGTGGAGCAAGACCGTTTAGTCGTCGAGCAGGAATCAATTTAACGCATAATTAGCAGTCATTGAACACCCGTCGAAGTGAATGCGGCCGAGGGCATAACGTCCCCTGTCCAGCGCGCTTCGAGGGGTGTTTTCTGCGTGGAGAATAATTGCTAGATAAAGGAAATAGTGCGAATTTTCTAGAAGTAGTAAAGTGATAGCGAATCTTACCATTTCGTATGGCAGAAAGAAAGGCGATCTCATGGAAGTATTCATAGGCGTCAAACAAATCGGCAAACGTCTGCCCGTGCTCGCGGAAAAACCGCTTGTTCTTGACGAGCCGCCGTCGACGCTGCGGCATCTCATTGCGATGATCGTCACGCAGGAGACGCAGCGGTATAACGCGCAAGAGCCGGAGGCAGTTTTCGTGCGCCTGCTGACACAGGACGAGCTGAAGGCTCAAGGAGACAGCGGGAAAATCGGCTTCGGCACGCGATACCATTCGGATCCGCAGGACGTATCGGCTGCGGTGGCTGCGGCTTGCCAAGCTTTCGAGGACGGACTGTTCAGGGTCGTCGTTGGCGATGACGTCATCGAGGAGCTGCATTCGACAGTGCATGTTCATGATCGCGATCGCATTCTCTTCATTCGGCTGACGATGCTGACCGGCCGACTATGGTAGATCGATAAGGAGGAGCAAGAAACATGCTGACGGTTTATGAGCAAGAGCAGCAGCTCGCGCATTATCTCGCGAACCAGCGCGAGCTGGCTTCAAGCTGGCCGGAGACTGCGCGCAAGCTGGCTGAGTGCATACTGGATTACGCGGAGAAGCCGACGGTAGAAGCTGAACAGGCGCTGGAGCGGCTCTTCTGGCTTCCTCAGACGACACGGATCGGGGAGTCGCTGCAGGGGGAACGGCTGGACGTCATCGCGAAACTTCTGGGGGAGGAGCTGGCGCCGCTCTTCAAAGCGGTATGGGACCGGGCGGTCTTGTATCCGTATACGAGCGGTCTCAGCCGCCTTCCCTTTCGCTCCCCGCAGCAGTCCGGCGTCTATCTTTCGCTTAATTTGCGACGGCTATCGGCTGCGGTCCATTTTGCGGCGCAAGGTTATGCATGGGGAGCAGATGCCGTCCTGAAGGATGCGCCGAACCATCCCTTCTTGCATGATTGGATCGCGCTTGGCATCGACCAAGGCGATGAAGGCTTGCTGAAGGCCGTTCTGCACGTCATGCGCGGCGATGCCGCTGACGGGAAACTCACGCGGAATATGATTAAGGGCTGCCTGATGAGCCATAATGCGGAAGCTCGGCAAGCGGTCTATGAGCTCCTGCTGTCAGCAAAGCTCCAGGAAGGTCTGCGCCAGACGATTCTGGAGTGCGTGGACGAATCGACTCGGGAAGCTTTCTGCGAGGTGCTTCTGCTAGTACTGGAGGATGATCTACTCCGCTTCCCTTCGGTCGTACGAGCGTTTGGGACCTGGACCGGAATCGTGCTCGACGTCGAGAAGCCGGGAGAGATCCGCAAGTGCCTGCAGAACGCGTACGATTGCCTAACCGATCGCGAAGCGGCAGCGGCATGCTTGCGAAGCGAAGATGCGCAGCAGTTCTATATCGGTCTATGGTCGATCGCCGTAGACGAGACGGCATGGCTGCAGAAGCCGATCATCGAGGCGGCAGCCAGCGGCCGAACGTATAAAATGATCGCCGCAATGGAGCTGCTGCAGTATACGCAGCAGGGGTTGCTGCAGCATGAAATCGCCTCTGGCTTCATGGAAGATGCCGTGGGCGGCGGCCTGACGCGTCTGCATTTCTTGGCCAAGGTGCTGGAGAATTTGTGGACGCATGACTATGCCGATACATGGGGGTTAATGCAAAATAGTCATAAGTCCAGGGATGCCTCCGAAACGGATCATGTCTTGTTTCGCCAGCTTCGAGGATTGCTGGCGATCGTACCGGATAAGCAGTTGACCTTCTGGGAGGCGGATTATTCCCAGTATACGATTTCGGCGGACCTCGTCTGCCTGCATATGCTCGTCATCGCGATCGATACGGGTCATCCGGAGATGGGCGACGAGCTGTTGGAGCTCGCTTCGCGTATGAGTCCGTCGACTCGGGGCTGCTTCTGCGCGTCCGTCCTGTCGCATGTGCGGACCGGCAAGCAGCGCAGCGCGCTGATTGAATCGCTCGGGGACAAAGGAGGCGCCGTGCGGAGCGCGGCTATGAACGCCGCGGCCAAGCTCGCGCTGACGTCGGCGGAATTCGGACGCATCGAACAGCTGCTGCAGTACAAGGCCGGCGACATGCGCCAGAACGCGCTGGCGCTGCTGTTCAAGCAGGAGCTTCCGGAGCTGCAGGCGACGATCGAGCGATTGTTGGTCGACAAGAAGGAGGAGAAGCGGCTGGCAGGACTGGAGTGCCTGGTGCAAATGCGGGATTCCGATAAGTTCCGTCCGGTGTTCAGTCGCTGTCTGGGGCTGGCGCGGGAGTTAAAGAAACCGACTTCCCGGGAGCAGGTGCTCCTGGATAGTCTGATGGAATCGGACAGCGCCTTGGACGATCCCGAGCGGGGCTTCGGTCTCTACGATCCGTCGCTTCCGGAAGAGCATGCGGTTCTGTCGGAACATCGGACGCTCGAGAACGTCTTTCGTTCCGGAACGGAGGAGCTGAAGTCGGTGCTGCAGGCGTGGAGCAGCCGCATTCATGAGCTGCGCCACGAGGAGTTCGAGCATCAGCTGGAGGACGGTTCGCGTCGAACGGTGCTGATCTCTACGGAGGAATGGGCTTATCATACCTTGCACGGCGGGAAAGGCAAGCCAATGGATGGGTTTCCGTTTGCCGACGATTGGCGTGACCTGGCCCGCTTGCAGGTACTGAATGGAGAGAGGCTCCTCGAGCTCGTGTATCTCATCGAGCTACCGTTATTTCCAATACCCCACCATTTCCAGCATCGGCTGCAAGACTTTAAAGACCTCTATCCGACGCCGCAATTGGACGCCTTATTCGCGCCATCGAGGCAGCCCGAGCTTCAAGCTTTTCTCGAGAAGCTGCCTTATCGGCGGCTCATTGCCCAGCTGTATAGTGCGCTGTTCATGGATTTGCCGGAAGAGGAGCGGTTCCGTATCGTGTATCAGGCCTCTACGGCGATCTATCATGCCTTGGACGCCGATGGCCGCGAGCAGCGGGGAGCCGGACCGAAGATTGCCGGTACGGGATTCGGCAGGGGAGAAGTTCAGTTCGACGATATCGTCGAAGTGGCGGAAATTCGGTTCTGGCTCGACCGGTTGTCCGCATTCGGGCAGGAGGAGCGTTTCCGAGAGGGCATTCGCCTCCGCTTCGAACGGCTGAAGCGGAAGAACCATTATCGGCCAATCGTAAAGACGGAGGAGCTGCTGCAGGCGCTTGAAGCGAAAGATATAAGCGAAAATGAATTTTTCCGGACGCTGTTCGAGGGGTGCAATGCCAGGGAGCATCTGCAGCGATTGACGAGCGAGTCGGTCTATCAGCGAATTCCGATGGCAACCTATCCGGCCGGTCAGCGCCTGACGAACCTTGCGGTCGACCGGATCGCGGAGATCGAGCTGAAGCGCGGCGATATGGTGACGCCCGTGAGCCATCTGGCGGATGCGATTCAGCGGCTGGAGGGCACGCGGCATTTTGTGCAATGCCTGCTCAGTTTGGGTTCCGAATCCCTGGCGCGCGGCTACGATTGGTATGGCGTAAGCACGAAGAAGGGATCGCTCAGCCGGCTGCTGAAGCATGTTCATCCTGGGCCGGGCGAAGACGCAAACACGCTGCGCGCGCTATTAAAGGATCGCGGCATTCCGGAACGGCGCCTGATCGAGGCGGCGATGTACGCCCCGCAGTGGATCGAGCTTGTGGAGCAGGTACTGGGATGGGAGGGACTATCCTCGGCTTGCTGGTATTTCCATGCGCATACGACGGAATATTTGACGGCGGAGAAAGTCACGATGGTTGGGCGATATTCTTCGATTGCCCCTCGTCAGCTGCAGGAAGGCGCGTTCGATATCGATTGGTTTCATCAAGCTTACAGCCGGCTGGGCGAGAAGCGATTCCGATTCGTCTACGACAGCTCGAAATACATCGCCAACGGCGCAAATCACCGCCGAGCGCAGCTGCTCGCCGACGCGGTCGCGGGCAAGCTTCCGCTCCCGGAGCTGGAAACGGAGATGGTGGCCAAACGGAACAAGAACCATGTGCTCTGCTACGGCCTCGTGCCGATGGGGGAGCGGGACGGCGAGCGCCGGAAGGATTTGCTCCACCGTTACGAGGTGCTGCAGCAGTTTCTGAAGACAAGCAAGACGTTCGGAGCGCTGCGGCGTGAATCGGAAGCGGCCGCGGTGCACCTGGCGCTCGAGAATTTGTCCCGTAACGCGGGCTTCTCGGATCTGACGCGAATGATCTGGCATGTGGAGGCTGAGGCGTTCGAGGCATTATCGCACTGCTTCGTGCCGCAGGCGATCGGCGAATGGGAAGCGTCGCTGGCTGTCGATGAATTCGGACAGACGTCCATGGAAGTGACGAAAGACGGCAAGACGCTCAAGTCGGTACCGGCGGGCTTGAAAGCATTCGAAGCATTCAAGGCGCTCAAGAAAACGCAAGCTTCGCTGAAGGATCAACTGAAACGCGCAAGAGCCGCCTTCGAGCAAGCGATGGTGACCCGGGAGGCCTTCGCGTGCGAGGAATTGATCCGGCTGGAACGGAATCCGATTCTAGCTCCGTTGGTCAGCCGGCTTGTATTCCGCTCCGAGCAAGGCTTGGGATGGTTCGCGAACGGGGAGTTGCGCGGGTCGGACGGGGGGCTTTCTGCCGTTCCGGCTGAAGGGCGGCTGTGGATTGCGCACGCATACGACTTGTACGAGAGCGGCGAGTGGCCGCAATTCCAGCGGCAGGTGTTCGCGGGAGCGGTCGTGCAGCCGTTTAAGCAGGTGTTCCGGGAGTTGTACCTGCTGACCGAGGACGAACGCGCGGACGGCATGACATCCAGCCGATACAGCGGTCATCAGGTGCAGCCGCGCAAGGCGGCGGCGCTGTTCCTGGCCAGGCGCTGGACGGTCAGCCACGAAGAGGGGCTTCAGAAGGTCTATCATAAGCAGCGCATCATGGCGAACTTGTACGCGCGGGCCGATTGGTTCTCGCCGTCCGAGGTGGAAGCGCCGACGCTGGAGGCGGTCGAATTTCACGATTTGGATACGTGGAAGCGGATTGCGCTGGCGGACGTGCCGCCCGTGATTTTCTCGGAGGTCATGCGCGATATCGATTTGGCGGTCAGCGTGGCCCATGCCGGAGGAGCCGATCCCGAAGCGAGCCTCTCGACGGTCGACATGCGCGCGGCGCTGGCTGCCGAGCTCGTGCCGCTGCTCAAGCTTGGGAATGTGACCTTCAAGAGCGCCCATGCGCTCATTCAAGGCGCGCTCGGCGAATACAGCGTGCATCTCGGCAGCGGCGTCGTGCATCAGACCGCCGGCGGCGCACTGCATATTCTGGCGGTGAACAGCCAGCAGCGCGGCCGCTTGTTCCTGCCGTTCGTCGACGAGGATCCGAAGACGGCGGAAATATTGGCGAAGATCATCGTGCTGGCGGAGGATCGTAAGCTGAAGGATCCGACGATTTTGCGGCAGATCAGGCAGTATGCGGGCAGGTAGCCCGGCAAGTTGAACGTAGAGGCGTCCTTCAATCATGCGGGCGCCTCTTCTGCGTTTGACGACGAGAATCTAGTAACTTGTAGGAGGAGGCGGTTGTAAAAGCGAGGCATCTCCTAATCTCTCTAGTGTCTTGCTAAATATAGGAAATTTACGGCGGGACTATTGCCAGTAATAGGATTTTTACTTACGATATGGAAAGGTCTTTATTCGTTTTATTAAGAGAGGAAGATATAACGTGAAACAAGCTTGGTTGCGGTCCGTTCTACTCATGGCTGTTTTCATGATCGCATTCGTCCCTGTGCTGTCGTCGATCGGGGAAGCTGCCCCCGCGCAGGCAGGTTCGGCCGCGGTCGTAACGACGAAACCATCGGATGTGGACGGTCATTGGGCGAATGAAACGATTCAAAAATGGTTGGCCAACGGATGGGCAAAAGGATATTCCGACGGGACGTTCAAACCGAATGCGCCGGTAACCAGAGCCGAGCTGACGGCGATGATCAATCGGGCGTTCAACATTCACGCCGAAGAAGCGGTTAAGCTGCCTTTTACCGATGTGCCCGCTGACCATTGGGCGTACGGAGAGTTCGCTGCAGCATACGAAGCCGGATATTTTAAAGGCGACGGAGGAAAGGCGTTTCCGAGCAGGCATGCATCCAGGCAGGAAGCGGCTGTTATTCTTGCCGGGGCCGGCAAGCTGCAGGCCATCGCTCAGCCTGATCTTTCGGCTTTTGCCGACGGAAACGAAGTCTCTCCTTGGGCGCAAAGCGCGTTTGCGGCGCTTGCGGGCAAGAAGATTTTCAAAGGCGACACGAATAATAAGCTCCGCCCTATGGATAACATCACGCGTGCCGAAGCTATAGTCGCGATCGATGGGGCTATCGAATCCGAATCGACCTCCACAAGGAGTTTCGATAAAGCCGGAGAGTACGGCAGTTCCGCTACGACCGAAACGATAAACGGCGACGTCGTTATTTCGGCTCCCGGCGTGACGCTTCGCAATTTCGTCATTACGGGCAACCTGCTGCTTGCCAAAGGCATCGGCGAAGGCGACGTGGATCTGAAGCAAGTCACGGTTAAGGGCACGACGAACGTGGAAGGCGGCGGGGAGCACTCCGTCCATTTGGAAGATTCCGTCTTCGTCCAAATTATCGTGAACAAAGCAAACGGTTCGGTCCGTATCGTGGCTTCCGGCTCGACGACGGTCAAGCAAATTGTCGTGCAATCGGCAGCCGTTATCGAAGAATCCGGCGCTACGGCAGTCGGCTTTGAAAACATCGAGCTGACAGGCCAGCTTCCGGTTCAAGCGGAAGTCGTCTTGGTCGGCGCATTCGGCAACGTCTCCGTTCTGGCGACGACGATCAAAGTGAATCTCCAAAGCGGTTCCATTGGGCATCTTGACGTTGCTGCCAAAGCCGTCAAAAACACGATAACGATCAGTAAGGACGCGCAGCTGATTGAATTGGTGCTGAATGCGGTAGCAAGCCTGGTCGGCGAAGGCAAAGTCACATCGGCAACGGTGAACAAGGGTGCGGAAGGCTCGACATTCGAGCAGGCGCCCGATAAAGTCGAAGGCGATGCCAAGGACAGCATCGAAGTGACGTCGCCTCCTGCCGCAGGCGGTGGATTTTTCCCAGGGGGTGGCATTCCGGGCGGAGGCAATCCTGGGAACGGATCGGGGTCACAAGACGAGGATCAGACAGACGCGTTCTTGAAGTCGCTGACGGTCGGGGACTATGCGCTGACGCAGCGGGATAACGACCATAGGGCGTTAGGGACGGGGTTTAAAAAAGACGTCGTCTTGTATTCGATCAATACGGCACGCAATATGCAAGCCGTGACGGTTCCGGTCGCCGTCGAAGCAGAAGCGAAAACAACTGCCAACGTACACTATGCGGTTATTTATAACGATCCGAAAAACAATATCGACGGAACGTTGAAAGCAACAGAGACATTTTCCGTTCACGTTGAACCCGATGAAGACGTTCATCTCTATTTCTATATTATTAGCGGAGACGGCCATCACGAAAAATATTACGAAGTGAACATTCAATACGAGCGGACGATTCAAGAAGCGTTCCAGATGACCAAATCCACGCTTTATGACTTGAACGGGCCTTACGTTCCGTCTTATTGGCTTGGAAGCTACGTCTATCAACCCGGCGATATCGTAAATGTGTTTCGTTCGGCCGATCTCTCGGATCTATTGCAATCGTGCACCGTGACAGAAGGTTGGTTGTATTGCTCCTTCGTTGCCGGGTCCGCGGGGCTGGAACAAAAGGGACAGATCTACATTCAAGTGTTGCGCGATCACGAAATTTTGGATGAAGGCGACTATGCCTATAACCTGGATCCGCTTCCTTTGCTGGACGATAAAGGGGGCATGAAGGTCGAACGGGCAACAACCGCCGAGCTGGATGCGGCGGTACCTCCGGATCCTTCGATTACCGATATAACCTTTGGATTCAACGTATCGTTCGATACGACCGGCTGGACAAGCGGCGTGTTGGCCGGTGCTCGTTCGTACTCGTTCAATACGGTCTTTACCGATAAGCTCTATCCGAAGATGCAGGCGCCAAGCTACGACAGTTCCAAAAAATCCGCAAATCCATGGGGCTACGAGCAAAGGCCATTCGACCTCGAATGGAACGAAACGGATACATTTAATAGTGCCAAAGTCAACGACGCTTACGTGTATGTGACGATTTACGATAAGGATCTGCAGCCGATCGGGTATTTCGGTCAAGCCGTGCGAATGGACGCCGAGCATCTCTCGACCGGTCATATTCCGTCGCATAACATGGACCCGGCTCTGAATACGGAAGACCGCACGGCGCCGGTTCTGTCGCTGAACGCGCCATCCTACGCGACACCTGGCATCGCTGTCGAAGTTCAATCGAATGAACCGGTTACGTGCTACATGGTTCCCGCGAATACGGAGGAATCGGGACCTGTCATAGCGGCCTTGGTTCAAGACGGTCAAGGCAGAGCGGTGTACCTGCCCGCCGGCAACGAAGATCCCGGTGTTATCGTTACCACCGGCTTAGTGCCAGGAGAGTGGAAGCTGGTCGCCATTGATTCTTCTGGCAATCTATCGGACAGCGTGCCGCTAGAATTAACCGATCCGGCATCCTTGGCGTTAAGCTACCGTTCATTTTATTCTAATGACCATACGGCGACTTTGTCTTTTGACCGATTGGCGTTGAATAACTTTGTTGATATGGAATCGCTCAAAGAAGCCGTCACGTTTTCTGCCGATAATGGAATCACCTATCAGTCGTTGGGCGCTAAAGACGCTGTTCTTCTAATGGAGCAATCGATTATCATTCTATTCGACAAGCCGTTCACGGAGGGACATAATCGAATTAAAATCGCGGCGAATGCGTTGAAAAACGATAAGGGACAAGTACTTGACCGGGAATTCGTCTCGCCGTCGTTCGGGAGTAAATAGTGAGTTTGTAACAAACCATTCAAACAAACCATTCAAACAAACCAAGGCCAAGCGAAGAAGCTTGGCCTTGGTTTGTTTCGGTATGGTCTTGGAATGACTTAGGTCCATGTTATCTTCAGCCGGTGCAAATAATGCTGCAGCGCGGATTGAAAGGCTTCGCCCGGCGCGGGCAAGCCTAGCAGCAACGCTTGGAGGGCCTCTTCCGTCTCGACGCGATACGGAGCTGCCCAGCGTCTGCTTGCGGTTCGCCAAAACAGACGGGAGGCGCACCGATTCAGTGTATCCTGCATTTCCCGATTGCGGCTGAGCGCGATGATTCTGTTGAGCGCTGAGAGCTCGAACGCGCAGAGATCTCTATCGTTTCCGCCGGGTGCACCGGCTTTAAGATTGTTGCGCAGCTTATCGCTTAGGTTGCGGGAGCACTCACGGAGCTCTTCCGGATCCAATTGCCGAACGGTGATAACCGTGAACAGCAGCATGGCCGCAATCAGCTCCAGCAGGTCTCCTGCTCGCTGCGCGGATGTATCGAGAATAAGTACGCCATGCTTCGGAATGATTTTGACGAAGCCTTCCGTCTCTAACTGCTGCAGCGCCGCGCGGACCGGCGTTCGGCTCATGTCCAGTCGAGCGCTGAGCTGCACCTCGGAGGTTACCGTGCCTCTGGCAAGCGTGCCTGCAACGATTTGTTCATAGATGATATGATAGGCTTGATCGCGGAGTGTCGAATCGGGCATTCGGCCTCTCGGAACCTCCTTTCAGGAAATCGCGGTGTATGGTTGAAGTATAGCATAGGCCGTGAAACGTAGAAGACGAAAGTAGATCCGGCGCACGTAACATGTGCATAAAAGGAGGTGGACGGCTTGAGTAAACTGGCGGGAACCGTCACGCTGCGGGAGACGGCGTTCCAGGTCATGAAGAAGCATATCGTGGACGGCGAATGGCCGGGCGGCATGTTCTTGTCCGAGAAATTTCTGAGCGAGCTGCTCGGGATGAGCAAGACGCCGATCCGTTCGGCGTTCGACCGGCTGGAGATGATGGGGCTCGTCAAGCTGTCGCCGAAGCAGGGCGTCTTCGTGCAGGAGCTGTCGCTGAAGAAGATTCTTGAGTTCTACGAGCTGCGATTGTCGCTGGAAACGTACGCGGCCCGGAAGCTGACGGGGCGTATGGATACCGCGTTCTTTCACCGGTTGGACGATAACATCGCGCTGCAGGAAGAAGCGATTCGGCAGGATGACATATCCCGCTATGTGGAGCTTGATCGCGAGTTTCATGCCATGATCGTCGGCGGACTCGATAACGAGGAATACATGGAAGTGATGTCCCGCATCCAGGACAAGTTCCTGCTTGTCGTGCGCATGACGTTCGTCAAAAACAAACGGCGCCTGATCGGCAGCATCGCTGAGCATCGGCAGATCCGGGACGCGTTGGCCGGGCAGGACGCCGCGTTATCGGCACGGTTGATCGAGGCGCATATCGAGTATGTGAAGAAGATTATGTTTTGAGGGTTTCATCTCATAATCGGCGCGTGACGATCAAAACTGCTTACGATGGCCGTTGCAATCAAGCAGCTTCGTTGGGTGTTGATCGCCAGTACAGAGGAAGATGCTTCTGATCGTGGTTGTAAACCTAGCGCCTTATAGCTAACGGTTGTGCCAGGGGCTAAGCTGCTCGAGATGGCCATTTTCGTTCGGTAGCGGTTGCCGGGGAGCTTAATGGGGGAGATTTCTGTGCAAATCGGTCATTTAGCGCTCCATTACGTCTGTCACAACCGTTAGAGATTCTGAAGCCGTGTTATTGGTGGATTAGCAATGCTGACAACCGTTAGGCAGAGGGCAAGCCAATTGCCGGAACCCAAACCAATCGCAAGGGTTATGCTCCCGAAGCGGGGTGAATTCTGCATTCCCTGGCCTCCGCCGAAGAACGCAAACCAATCGCCAAGCCAATGCTCCCGAAGCTGGCGAATGCTGCATTCCCGTCTAGCGACGGAAACGCAAACCAATCGCCTGAACGCAAACCAATCGCCAAGCCAATGCTCCCGATGTAGATGAATGCTGCATTCCCGTCTCGCGACGGAAACGCAAACCAATCGCCTGAACGCAAACCAATATGCTCCCGAAGCTGGCGAATGCTGCATTCTCCGGCCTCCGCCGGAGAACGCAAACCATTCGTCAAGCCTATGCTCCCGATGTAGATGAATGCTGCATTCCATGACATCCGTCATGGAACGCAAACCAATCGCCTCATGTATACAAGTCATACATCTTGTCCCCCCCTCACCGCTGTGCTACGTTGAAGCTAGCAGTTCACTTTGGGGCAAGGGGAGAACAAGGATGAAGATTACCGATATTCGCACGTATATTTTGGGGAACCCATGGAAGAACTGGCTGTTCGTGCTCGTGGACACGGACGAGGGCGTAACCGGGCTTGGCGAGGGAACATTGAACGGCTTCGCCAAGACGGTCGAGGCTGCCATTCATGAGCTGAAGCATCTCGTCATCGGCCGCGATCCGTTCGATGTCGAGACGATCAGCCTGAAGCTGTTCCGCGACGTCTATTCGGACGGCGGGCAAATTCAAGGCTCCGCGCTGGCGGCAATTGAAACCGCTTGCTGGGACATCATGGGCAAGGTGACGAACCAGCCGCTGTATAAGCTGTTGGGCGGTCAATGCCACGATAAGCTGCGCGCATACGCCAACGGCTGGTACCGCGGACCGAACACGCCGGAGAACTTCTTCGAGAAAGCCAAGATCGTGGCGGCCAAAGGATATACGGCGCTCAAATTCGATCCGTTCGGCGCGGCTTGGCGCACGGTGAGCCGGCAGGATTTTGCGGCGGCGGTGGAGAATATCGCAGCGGTCAGGGAAGCGGTCGGTCCCGACGTCGACATTCTCATCGAAGGGCATAACCGCTTCAGCGTATCGACCGCGCTGCAATTCGCGGACGCCATGCTGAAATACGAGCCGACCTGGTTCGAAGCGCCTGTCCCGCCTCATCTCATCACCTCCATGGTGGAGGTGGCTAGACGCAGTCCGGTACCGGTCGCTTGCGGCGAAGACTATTACTCCCGCGAGCAGTTTGCGGAGCTGCTGCGTCATGACGCAGTTCATATCATCCAGCTGGAGCCGCAGTTCCTCGGCATCGCGGCATCGAAGCAGGTATGCGGCATGGTCCATGCGCATAACGGCGTCACGGCGCCGCACAGCGCGCAAGGTCCGGTCTGCTCCGTCGTTTGCAGCCATTTGAACATGGCGACGCCGAACTTTTACCTTCATGAAATATTCGACGAGTTCAACGAGCCTTGGGAAGAGCAGGTGCTGATGCCGCCGCTTAAGGTACAGAACGGCTACGTGCTGCCGCCGGATGGCCCGGGCCTCGGCGTTGAGCTGAATTTGGCGGAGATCGACAAGCATCCGTACCAGGTGGGCAACTGGCTGCCGCTGTTCAAGCAGGGCTGGGAGAAGCGCGAGACGGTCAAATAGAGGAGCGATGGAACGATGACGCAAGAAATCGCGAAGCAGTTCGCGCATGTGGCGGAGCTGCTGCTGGATGCGAAAGCGATATTGGCGGAAGGCCCGCACTGGCATGCGGAGCAGCGCAAGCTGTATTGGGTGGACATTCAAGGCTTGTCCTTCGGCAGGCTGGACGTGGCATCCGGCCGCAACGAGCAGTTCCCGATCGGTAAAACCGTCGGCGCCGTCGTAAGCGATGCGGAGAACGGCGAAATCGTCTATCTCACGACGCGCGACGGGTTCGAGCGCTACGACTGCCGGACCGGCGAGCTGACCGGCGTGGCGGACCCGGAGGCGGATAAGCCGGCCAATCGGTTTAACGACGGCAAATGCGACGCTGCGGGCCGATTCTGGTCCGGTACGATGGAGGACGCGGAAGTGAACGTCGCCGGTGCCTTGTATGTGCTGGACAACGATCTGAGCTGCCGCAAAACGCATGAGAACGTCGGCGTCTCCAACGGCATTGCGTGGAATGCGGACGAGTCCGAAATGTACTATATCGACTCCATGAAAGGGACCGTAACCGCATTCGATTACGACGCGGCTTCCGGAAGCATCGCTTCTCCGCGGATCATCATCGATTTCGCCGGCGAGGAAGGCGCACCGGACGGCATGACGATCGATGCCGAGGGCATGCTGTGGATCGCGCATTGGGGCGGCTGGCAGGTATCCCGCTGGAATCCGCGAACCGGCGAGAAGCTGGATGCCGTGTACGTGCCGGCGGCAAAAGCGACATCCTGCGTGTTCGGCGGGGAAGAGCTGGATGTCTTGTTCATCACGACGGCCCGCATCGGCCTAACGCTGGAACAGTTGGAAGAGCAGCCGCATGCAGGCGGAATTTTCGTCTGCCGGCCGGGCGTGAAGGGGACGCCGACGCATGCGTTTCGCAAGGCTGCAGGCTTAAGCTAAACTTTAACAAAAACCAGACTCAAGTCGGCTATCAAAGTCTCTTAAATGGGGTATAGTAGACATAGAGACGGATGCGGAACGGAAGATGACGCTGCGTCCAGATGCGAGGAGATGGTGTTTGTTATGAAGAGGCATGTACTGGCAATCGCGCTGACCATTCTAGGTGTTTCGGCTTGCATTTCAACGGTGTCGGCTGTTGATAACGAGTACACGCCAGTCAAGCAAACGCCGGATACCATTACGGTGTTCATCCATGGCATCGACGTGAAGAACGGTCACGAAACGCTGCAGGCGGACCCGATCGAGTGGTTCGAAGGCAAAGCGGCAGACGAGGAATTCCTGAAGCGCGAGTCGGATTCCGGTCTCGACGGCGCGCCGGACGGTTATTATATCGTGAACGATGACGAGAAGCTGGAGACGCTCGAGGTGGATCCGCAAGCCGGCGTCGTCATGCAGATCTACGACCGTACGGGCAGCCTGGTGGATGCGACGACGGAGTGGAACCAATCGATCTCCTTGGCGAAGTTCAATGCGATCTACCGGAACAATGCCGTTCTCGACGTGAGCGCATATCCGTATCATCTGACGATCAAGAACGGGAAGGTCGTCCGCATCGTGCAGCAGTTCGTGCCTTGATCGACGGCGCACTCCAAGAACATAATTCCGAACCCTTTCGCGATAGCGGAAGGGTTTTTCGTTTGCCTGGCGTAAGTTTATGGGAGACAGGCTTTAGTTGGCCGACAACGAAGGAGCTGGTTCGCATGTTCGATCCTACGATATTCGATAACCTGAAGGTGGCCGTCGAGAATTACGTTTACGACTTGGACAATTTGGATGCCCGCGTCGTCATTACGAATCGCATCGACCGGCTGGAGATGGCCGTCATGGGACGGGTGTTCGCGCTGCAGTTTACACTGGCGAAGGGCAGCGGCATTACCGCCGAGATTCGGCTGGAGGCGTCGCTGAAGGATTTGGCTGCCGAACTATTGGAACAGGAGGGGGCATCGCCGGGCTGCGCGGTCAGACTCCGTTTCTATATGCCCGTGGAAGAGGTAGAAGCAACATGCGCTTACGTAGAACAGCAGTTGACCGAACTTTGGCAGACGGACATGCCGCCTACGCAAATGATCAGCTATCTGTATGGCGAAGGGGCGGTCCCGTCCTATCAGAACGAGATCGAAGTGCATTTCAACCGCAAAATCAACGAGGAGCAGATGGACGATCTGCCCGGGCTGATCGAGCATATGGTGCAAACGCTGGAAACGCTTGAAGCGTTCGCGGGAGAACTTGCGTAATTGCATAACCGGCAGTGGCAGCCGAGGCATAGGCCAAACCAATGACGGATATAGGTACTTCGTATTTCACGCGCGCCGCTCATCGGATTATGATGGTTATAATCTTGGAGGTGGACGTTATGGATAATATGAACCACGTGCGCGCGACGTTCGACGGCGCGGCCGGCGGCTACGATGAGCAGCGCCGCAAATTGATTCCTTGCTTTGACGATTTCTACGGTACCGCCGTTGCGCTGGCGGAGACGCGGGAATCTCGGCCCCGAATACTCGATCTTGGAGCGGGTACGGGCTTGCTGTCCTCCCTGCTTCTGCGGAAGCACCCCGAGGCTCGGCTGACGCTGATCGACCTGTCGGATAACATGCTGGCCGTCGCGAAGGAACGGTTTGCCGGACGGACAGGCATTGAATACGTGCGCGAGGATTATACGTCGTATACCGCGGAGCAGGCTTGCGATTTGATTGTATCGGGCTTGTCGATTCATCATCTTACGGACGAGGGCAAGCAGGCTGTATATCGGAATGCCTACGACAATTTGAAGCCGGGCGGAATCTTCATCAATGCCGATCAGGTGCTTGGGCATACGCCGTTCATCGATGCGCTCTATAAGGAAGACTGGAAGCGTAAGATCGAAGCGAGCGGACTGACGCGCGCGGAGCTGGATGCCGCGTACGAACGGACCAAGATCGACCGCATGTCGGGACTCGGCGAGCAGCTGGAATGGCTTGCGCGGGCCGGCTTCTCGGATGCGGACTGCGTCTATAAGTCCGGCAATTTTGTCGTCCTGTTCGGCAGGAAGCTATAAGCGGAGGCTTGGCGCTCCTTGCTGCCGGTATTCTTGAGGGAATGCCGGTTTTTTTGTTTCCTAAGGACAGAGCCCTATCCTTATAATCCCGAAGCCCTTGGCCGATATAGTACATGGCACCTAAATTGCAGGCCCGGATGACGTAATCGAATCGTGGAAGAATGTTCTATTTTACCGATGTTGAATTTTTCCAGCGCCTGCTATAATGGTATTCTACCTTTTCAATAGCCTGGAAGGAGATTCTATGCGAATTAAATGGATTGGTTGTCTGGCACTTATTCTTGTTGTCATCGTCGGCGGTTTCGGCTTGCGTACTCATGACGCTTCGGCCGTAACCAAGCTCCCTTATCAAGCGAAAGTCACGGCCACCGCCTTGAATGTCCGAAGCGAGCCTTCTCTGCAGGCTTCCGTCGTCGGGCAGCTGAAGTCGGGGGCCGTAGTAACCGTCACGGAGGAAGACGACGACGGCTGGGTACAGATCAAAGGATCCAGGATTTCCGGCTACGCGGCCGGATACCTGCTGCATCGGACGGACAGCAGCGGCCAAACGGCAAGTTCATCCTCGTCCAGCGTCGGCGGCAAGGCAAGCTCGAGCCCGGGTTCTACCGCGACCGTAACCGCGGATTCCCTGCGCATTCGTTCCGGACCTGGGACAGGCTACTCGGTGATCGGTTCCTTGAAGCAGGGGGAGCAGGTTACCGTCGCGGGCAGCCAAAGCGATTGGCTGAAGATCCGTACGTCGGACGGCTCGACGGGCTGGGTGGCCAAGGAGTACGTCGGTCAAGGCGCGCCGCAGCAGACGCATTCGTCCGGCAAAGGCATTAGAGGCAAGCTGATCGTCGTCGATGCCGGCCATGGCGGCAGCGATCCGGGCATGATCGGAACGACGTACGAGACGCAGGAGAAGGAGCTGACGCTTAGCACCGCGCAGTACGTGAAGCAGGAGCTGACTCGGCTGGGCGCGAAGGTGATCATGACGCGGACGACGGACGTGAAGCCGGAGCTGTCGGAGCGGGTGCGCATCAGCGAATCCAACCGCGCGGATGCGTTCGTCAGCATCCATTACAACTCCTCGGAGAAGAAAACCAGCGGCACGCTGACGTTCTTCTATTCCGAGAAGAAGGACAAGCCGCTTGCGAATGCGATCGAAGCGGAGCTGGGCAAGTCCGGCATCGGTCTTCGCAGCAACGGCCTCTCCTTCGGCGATCTGTACGTGCTTCGGGAAAATAGCACGGTAGCCGCGTTGGTAGAGCTAGGCTTCCTCTCCAACGCCAAGGACGAATCGATCGTCCGCGGGTCGGGGTACCAGAAGAGCGCAGCCGCGGCGATCGCGCGCGGCGTGGCGGATTATTTCAACTGATTCGACGGAAGTTCGGCACGGCGGATAGGACGATGTTCTGTTCGCTGCAGACGCGGCAAGCAACGAACGTCGGCGGTAAAGGTCTTCGGCTATTCATGCTGAAGGCCTTTTTTGCGCGCTGCGGCAGCATTGGAAGATTCGAAGATTCGTCTATAATGGATATCCAATGAGTCACCTCAATTAATTATCCACTATCGGCGGCAATTCCATTACAATGAAGATCAATCAGACCCCGCGGAGGAGAATGCCCGTGAAGATCGATTTTCGTACCATCGCGCCGTACGTCCGATTCGTTCAGGATTATCATGGCTATGACGATTACAAGATACAGCCCCGCGTGATCTACGATCATGAGATCATTTTCGTGAAGAAGGGCAAGTGCGCGTACCGGATCGGCGAGAAGGAATATACGCTCCGCAGCGGGGACGTGCATTTCATGCCGCCGAACGTGCAGCATTCGTGCCATGTGCCGAAGGGGGAAGAATTCTCGTATTTCGCGGTCCATTTCGATCTCGTTTATATGGGGGAAAAGCTGGATTTCTCCGCGGACGACGTCTACGTACTGCTGTATGGCGAGATCGACGAAGTGCCGTACGACGAGGAATTGGCGGGGCGGCCGGCGCCGGAGTTCCGGGAGGTGCAGTTTCCGTTCGTCATGCAGGCTGGCGATACGATCGTGCTGCATGAGTGGTTTCAGCGGATGCTGGCGGCGTACAGGTCGAAGCATTTCGGCTACGAGATGGAGCTGCGCGCGTTCCTGCTGCTGATCCTTGCCCGGATGACGGCCTCGGTCGTGAACAATGCCGGTATTTCGAAGGAACACGCGCATGGCGGCAAAATCGCTTTCGCGATGAACTATATGGAGCAGCGTTATGACGAGCAGGTGGATTTGAGGCGGCTGGCAGACGACGCCGGCATGTCGCCGTCCTATTTTCGTGCTTTATTCAAGGGAGCTACCGGCCGGACGCCGCTGGAATTCCTGACCGCGGTTCGCATGGAGCGGGCAAAGGCGCTGCTGCTCGAAGGGAATTTTCCGATTCACGAGATTTCGGCGCGGGTCGGGTATGCGGACATTCACTATTTCAGCAATTTGTTCAAAAAAATCGAAGGACTCTCGCCGCGAAATTATCGGCTGTCCGTCCAGCGCGGCGCAAGCGGAGGGAAGAGAGACAGCGGTGCAGAATGAGCCTGCAGGGCGTCGATAATTACAACTTTTTAGTCGCGTATCCTTCAAACACCGAAATAAGAAAGCGGTTACAATGATGGAGTCAGCTCATTATCGAAACGAGAGGGGACTTCAGTTATGAACCGATTTTGGAAGAAGCTGTCCGCAAGCGCGGCAGGCTTGGCGCTGCTGCTCGGCGCCGGAGAGGGAATCGGATTGACGGGCGCGGGCGGGATCGCGCACGCGAACAACACGACGTATTACGTCAACAACCAGAGCGGCTCCGGCTGCAGCAATGCTGGAGCGGGCACGTCCAGCGCGGCGCCGTGGTGCGATTTCACGCCGGTCAACGCGGCGACGTTCCAGCCTGGCGATCAGATTCTGCTCGCTCGGGGCGCGGTGTGGAACCAAGTGCTGCAGCTGCACGGGTCCGGCACGAGCGGGTCCTGGATTACTCTGGATGCGTACGGCAGCGGCAGCAAGCCGAAGATTCAGCGCAGCGGCAGCGCAAATGATCGAACGGTGTACATGTACGACCCCTCCTATTGGAACGTGCGCAATCTGGAGGTCGCGAACGCCGGCGACGGCATTCGGGTCAGCTATTCCACGCTCGGGCACGAGGGGCTGCGTTTCGATAACCTCTACATCCATAACATCGACAATGTAGTAAACGCCAGCCCGACCACGCCGGACGGCGTCTATTATTCGACGGGCATTCTGATCGACGCGAACGCGGCGCCGTACCCGACGACGAGCCAATGGGTGAGCCGGGATATCGTCATTTCGAATTCGGAGATCGCCTACACGACCGCGCCGATTACCATTATCGACCAAGTGACGTCGAGCAGCGAGGAGACGAAGAACGCATTTCTGAACGTGCGGCTCAAGAATCTGAACATTCACCATGCCAAAGGGCCGATGGGCGTCCGCAACACGACCGACTTCATCATGATGGACTCCCGGATGGACAGCATCGGCTATGTAGCTCTGCCGCAGGGCACGACGGGCATTTTCGTCTGGAAAACCGACAATTACGGCTTTATCAACAACGTGCTGAACAACGTGCCCGCCACCGGTTCGCCGGACGAGACGATGATCGACATGGAAGGATATACGAACAACACGTACTACTACGGTAATTATATTTCGAATACGAACGGTCCCGGAATGGAATTCCTGCAATTAGGCGGCGGCAATCCGCCGAGAAATCCGGCGCTCGACCATAACACCAACAACACGGTAGCCGGCAATACGTTCGATTCCAATCACGGTTACGCGATGAAGACGATCAACAGCTCCAGCAACCCGACGGGCACGATCAGCGACAATCTCTATTACGAGCCGGGCTCGGGCCTGACGACGGGCAGCTTTGCGGGCTTCACGCAGACCAATAATATCAGCATTTCTTCCGCAAGCAATCTCTACAATGGAGGGAAGCAGTACAGCGGCACGGCCAACACGGGCGGCAGCTCCTGCACGACGGGAAGCGCCTGCTGGTCTTACCAGCTGTATAACGGCAGCAGCTACGGCGCGCTCGGCTACGATTCCGTCAATGATTGGTGGGGCACCTCGGGCGGCAACGTATCGCGGTTCAACCTGCTTCCGAACGCGACGTCCAGCAACTGGGCGGCCAAAGCATGGACGGCGCCGAGCACGGGCACGATCAGCCTCCGCGGACGCGTGCTGAAGAGCGACATTTCCGGCGGGGACGGCGTGAAGGCGCGGATTACGAAGAACGGCAGCGTGATCTGGCCGGCTTCCGGAACGCCGCAGACGATCGCCTTCAACAACCAATCCGGCCATTCGGCGAACTTGGACGCCGTTGCCGTCAGCACAGGCGACGTCATTCGCTTCGAAGTGAACAACGGGGGCAGCGGCAATGCGACGGCGGATACGGTCAGCTGGTCGCCGACGGTCGCTTACACGAGCGTCAGCGGCAGCTGCACGCCGGGAACGAATTTGGCCCTATGCCATACGTACAGCTCTTCCTCGCAATGGGACGGTTCGCAGACGGCGGACCAAGCGTTCGACGGCAATTCGTCGACGAATTGGCAGTCCGCGCCGGGATCGTATAGCGGACAATGGCTGGAAGTGAATTTCGGCGCCAATACGACCTTCGACAAAGTGGTGCTCTCGGAATACGGCAGCCGCACGAGCGGGTTCCGCATCGAATATTGGAACGGCTCCGCATGGACCACGGCCTACACCGGCACGTCGATCGGCAGCGTGGCATCTCCGAGCACGCATACGTTCACGCCGGTCACGGGCAGCAAGGCGCGGATTTACTATACGGGCGGCACGAGCACGCCGATTCTGTACGAATTCGAGATTTACAACTCGGGCTGCGGCGGCGCGAACCTGACGCGCTGCAAGACGTACAGCAGCTCGTCCAACTGGGATGCGACCCGCACGGCGGCGCAGGCGTTCGACGGCGACTATACGACCGTCTGGCAGACGGCCGGCGGCGCGACGGTGAACGGCAGCTGGGTGGAAGTGAATTTCGGCGCCAGCACGACGTTCAGCCGGGCCGTCCTGTCGGAATACGGCAGCCGGACGACGGGCTACCGCATCGAGTACTGGAACGGCACGTCGTGGGCGACCGCGTACACGGGCACTTCAATGGGCAGCGTGGCGTCGCCGAGCACCCATACGTTCACGGCGGTGACGGGGACGAAGGCGAGAATTTATTTTACGTCGGGCATCGATATCCCGTTGATTTACGAATTCGAGCTGTACGCGACTTAATAAATGAAGCAGCATATGACGTAGGATGGCTAAAGGAGATTAACGGGCAAAGACATCAGATACAAATGGCCCATGAAGTCTCAAGGAACTAATGACATCAGGAACAATGGAGGGACTTGCAAGTGAACGAGACGACTGGAACTTTTCTCGCGGGCGCCATCCGGTGGGACGCCTGGTTTCCGACCAACGCTTCGTACCCGGGGTTCGTGGATCCCTCGCTATATGCGCAATACGGCAGCAGGGAGCCGATCGACGGCTGGTTTGATTCGGAAGTGCCGGATCATGCGGAGCGCGTCGACAAGCAGATTCAGGCTGCGGCGGACGGCATGCTCGATTTCTGGGCGTTCGTCTGGTACCCCGACGACGATGCGCACGAAGGCATTCGGAAGCTGAACAACCCGCTCAAGGACTACCTGGCTTCTGCCAAACACGGGCTGCTGCAATTCGCGCTTGTCCTGCAGACGGGCTGGGTGGCGGGACGGCAGCAGCAAGAGCGCAGAGGATGGCGCGAGCGGAACGTTCCGGAATTCCTGTCGCTCATGCAAGACCCTCAGTACGTGCTCGTGGACGGCAACCGTCCCCTCGTGTTCTGGATGGACACGGAATTTCTCGATCACGAGGAACGGGGCTTCGGGGCGTCTTGGGCGGAGGAGCTGGCCTATCTAGCCGATGCCTGCAGGCAGGCCGGGCTGGGAGCGCCGTACTTGGTCGACATGCGCAACGATTACGATTCCGCGGGGCGCTTCGGGTTCGACGGCGTGTCGGATTACGGGCCGGCGTCCCACAAAGGTCAAGGGCATTACAGCTTCGCGGAGCTGGCGCGCCATGACCGCGATAAACGCAAGCCCGAGCACGGGCTTGCGATCGTCCCGGGCGTGAGCGCTGTCATCGATCCGAGCCCGCGCCATAACGACGCGTGGACGAAAACGGTCGGGGCCAGCTACTACGGGTTCTCGTTCGAGTATCCGACGTACGCCGAGTGGTTCGAGCATTTAAGCGAAATGCGGGATTGGCTGCATGCGAATCCGCAGCATACCTGCTCGCCGCCGGTGATGGCCATCTATGCCTGGAACGAGCTGGACGAAGGCGGGCCCGGCATCATGCCGACGAAGCAGGAGGGTACGATGTTCCTGGATGCGATCCGGGCGGTCAAGACGGGCGTTCATCCGGAACGGATCGAGAACCGGGTAAACGACTCCAATCCGGCGATCGATTATGTGGGGTCCTGGCGGCGCGAGCGCGGGATTGCCGGCTGCTACAACGACGATTTTACCTGGAGCGCGACGATAGGGGACTCGTTCTCGGTCACGTTCGGCGGGACGTGGCTTCAGCTGTGCGGCGAGCTTGACGGCGCCGTCGCGGTTATCGAGCTGGACGGTGCGCTGGCAGTGGAGGCGAACGGCCTCGCGGCGCAAGGGGCGGATCGCAACCGTTCGGCGGTATGGTTCGAAGCGGCGGGCCTAGCCCCTGGCGTCCATACGGTGAAGGTGACCGTGGGCGGTCATGCGGAGGGCGGAACCGCCGACTTCCGCGTGGCGCTCGACGTACTCCGATTCGGATGATTTTCACCGTTCGGAAACGCCGCGAATTTCACGCAAAAGTTGCACGGGGTGCACTACATTAGCGGGAGAGCAGCGAATTCGGAGCAAGAGTTGCACTTCGCGCAAGAAGTGCACCCCATGCACTACATCCCCTTGCTCTACACTTATAGGGCCGAATGCCCTGGCAGCGCAAGTGGCAAGGCTGCCGAGACGTAGTTTTACCGCTGCCGAAACGCTGCTCTGGGGCAGATGTTTTTTATTTGCTGGCGTGGCATAAAAAAGAGAAATCCATCGTTAAGTTTAACGTGGGCTTCTCTGCGAATCGAGAAGGAAGGGCCACAGGGCCTTTCCTTCTTTTTTTGTCGGCTTCGCCAAGCGGCGGCTAGTAGGAAAGTTGGACAGCTTCGCTAAATTAACACCGAGTTGTAACTCTTCTGTAACGACATTAATTAGGGGACGTTTTATAATCGTCCATGTAGCCGAAATCAGCGGTAATTGAGACAGCAAGAGGGGTCATTTCCCCTTCTGGAAGGAGAATGCTTTATGCCAAAACCTATTGGAAGCAGCCGGTATATGCCAGGACTCGACGGATTGCGGGCGATCGCCGTTCTAGCAGTCATTGCGTATCATCTTAACCTCTCTTGGGTGCCGGGCGGTTTGCTAGGTGTCGGTATATTCTTCGTCCTTTCCGGATACCTCATTACGGACATTTTACTTAAGCAGTATGCCAAATCAGGACGGCTCGATCTGCGGGACTTTTGGATCCGCCGCGCACGCCGGCTGCTCCCGGCGATGATGATTATGCTCGCCCTCGTTACGGCGTGGCTGCTGATTACCGATTCGCAGCGGCTCGCCTCCATGAAGGGGGAGATCGTCTCGGCGCTGCTCTACTATAGCAACTGGCGTCTTATCTTTCACGATGTCTCTTATTTCGAAAGCTTCGGACCGCCTTCGCCGCTTGGGCATCTGTGGTCGCTTGCGGTCGAAGAGCAATTCTATCTCGTATGGCCGATGGCGCTGCTGCTGCTCATTCGCGGCGTGAAGCGGCGCGGCAGGCTGATCCTGTGGATGTTGGCCGGCGCGGCCGTATCCGCAGGCGCGATGGCATTGATCTATGTACCCGGGCTGGATCCTA
Source organism: Paenibacillus sp. J31P316 (assembly GCF_056269105.1). NCBI lineage: Bacteria > Bacillati > Bacillota > Bacilli > Caryophanales > Paenibacillaceae > Paenibacillus > Paenibacillus sp. J31P316. The sequence goes on from NZ_JBWDNI010000003.1 coordinate 31,856, forward strand.
GCCGTGTTTATTACGGAACGGATACGCGGGCGTTCGGTCTGCTCATCGGGGCTGCATTAGCGGTCGCCTGGCCGAGCTGGAAGCTGAACGCATCGATATCGCGCCGCAGCAGGATGGCAGTGGATGCCGTAGGAACAGGCGGTTTGCTCATCGTGGCACTGATGATCGCGATGGTCGGCGAATATGATTCGTTCTTGTACCGTGGCGGCATGGTGGTACTGTCCTTTGCGGCAGCCGCGGTCGTCGCCGCGATGGCTCATCCGGCAAGCCGGCTGGCCCGCGCGATCGGCTGCAAGCCGCTGCAATGGCTGGGCGCACGCTCATATGGCATTTATTTGTACCATTATCCGGTAATTGCCCTGACGACGCCGGCCGCGCAGGTCGACGAGTTCCATCCGCTGCGGGCGCTGCTGCAAGTGCTGGCTTCCATGGCGCTCGCGGAATTGTCCTGGCGCTACGTGGAGGAGCCGATCCGCCACGGCGCGCTCGGCAAGCTGCGCAGCTGGCTGTTGACCGGCAGCCGGGGACCCCGGACCGGACGACGAAGACGCGGCGTGATGCTGGCCGGCATCTGCGCGCTCGTTATCGCGAGCGTATCCTGTTCCAATCAGAACAACTTGGTGCAAGGGGACGATGGCAAAACGCAGACGGAAGAAGGCCAAACGGTCAACGCCGGCGCATCCGGCAGCGGGGACGAGGGCACCGTGGATTCAGGAACGCAAGGAACGATCGCGGATGGCGGTTCAGGAGCGACGCATCAAGCCGGCGGTAGCGGAGGCAATGCAACGGATGAATCTTCGGGCGCGAATGCGGGCGGCATGGACTCCGGCGGCACGGGCAGCGAGAAGCCGGGCTCCGATGACGGAGCCGCGACTACGCCGAATGAAGCTGCGGATGGCGGAAAAGACAATGCCGGCAAGCCTATCGATTCCGGCAGCGCGGGCGGATCCGCAGATGGCGGTTCTCATGGAGCGGGAAACGCGGGTTCGGGCTCGAAGGACGGAGACGGCAGCAAAGACGCTGCTGGAACGGATGGCTCAGCCGGTAAACCTGGTGATTCCGGGTCGAACGGAGATTCCACGCCACCCGTCAATAACGGCGGCGACGACCAGCCTGTCATTCCGCCGGCAATTGCCGCCGACGGGGTCACCGTAATTGGCGATTCTGTCATTCTGGATGCGAAGCCTTTCCTGGAGGAACTCATGAAAGGTATCGTCGTAGACGGCAAGGTCGGCAGGCAATTTGCGCAGGCGGACGATGTTGTCGCGGATCTGAAGAAAAAGAACCAGCTGGGCAAGACGGTCGTCATCGAGCTGGGTACGAACGGATCGTTCACCGAGAAGCAACTCGATCAGCTGATGGAGGCCATTGGCCCGGATCGGACCGTTTACTTCGTGAATACGCGCGTGCCGCGCAAGTGGCAGGATACCGTCAATGACATGCTGGCCGATGCTGCCGCAACCATACCGAACACGAAGCTGATCGACTGGTATGCCGAAAGCAAGGACCATTTGGATTTCTTCGGCAAAGACGGGGTTCACTTGAAACGAAGCGGCGGCGAATTCTTCGCCAACCTGATCGCAGGGTCGCTTCAATAGACGATGGTTGAACATGAGGGAGGCCGAGAGGCCTCTCTTGTTTGTTTCCGGATGCAAGCAGCCGCGCGACGCGTGCTCCGCAACAAGAAAAGCGCCGGCATCTGCCAGCGCCGTCAGGCTGCTCGTTCGTTCAGCAATTCGGATAAGGATAGATATCGTTGATCTGATTAAATGGATAATGAAAGGTAGCGAACTGCGAAGCGTACATGTACTGCAGGACGTATACTTCGCCGCCCTGTACGGCGCATAGCTTGCCGGATACGCCTTGGCCGTTTTTTAAGGCTATGCCGACAGGACTGCCGACGAGATACATCGCCTTTTGCTGCAGCTGCGTATTGCCTTGGGATTGACCTGGATTAGGCATGAACATGAAGGAGCACTCCTTAGGAAGCAGAGAATGGAAGCTCTAGTAAACGTATGCCCCGGTACCCGGCTTAGGCACAGCGAATGCCTATTGTAATCATAAATAGATGCCTCACATGCGGTTGGCAGATTCCGGTGTCAAGCTGACATGAAGAGGATCTATTCAGACGCTCGCCATGCTGGCTAGCGTCCCTTGGTAGATCAGAATACGCGCGATTCGGACGTAAAAGCGTACCAATCGGAGGAGGTTTCGTTTGCGGAGTTGACCAAAAGGGTAAATTATTCCTGAAACGGATGTATTTCTGCTGCTCGTCGGTGGGAGCGGGGGAGAAGGTCGTTGCAGCAGCGTGCTGCCATAAGTTCTCTTGAGCTTCTGCTACGATTAATGCGGCCATAAGATTCATGCTTTCATTTAACCATGGACGAGCCGTTGTGTGCGTGGAGCGAAAAAGTCGGCAGAAATTTGGAAGAATTCCATCCTTTCGGGAATACTATCAACGTAAAAGAGTATATGTGAACATTGTGTCACTTAAATTAACATCGATCTCCAAAAGTTCACGTTCTTTTTAACAAAAGCTGTTTACAAAATAGCTAAATCCCCGTATATTTGATACATATCCAAACAAATGTTAAATAGGGATCTTTACAAATGTTCAGGTCAGGGGCGGCAGTACACTACTTAATTTTAAGAAATGAGGCGTTTCAATCATGAAGAAGAGTTTAAGCTTGCTTGTCATCTGCATGCTGGTGTTGGCATTGGCTGCGTGCGGCAGCAAAAATAACGGCGGCAACAACACAGATACAGGCAGCAACAACGGCGGTGCGAACAACGGCGGGGAGAAACCATCATTTAAAGCGGGCATGGTAACGGACTCTGGCACGATTGATGACAAATCCTTCAACCAAGGTACATGGGAAGGCTTGGAGCGCGCGACGAAAGAACTCGGCGTAGCAAGCAAATATCTGAAACCGGCCGGTACGACAGAAGCCGACTACATGAAAGAAATCGGCAACCTGTACGATGCGGGTTACAAAATGATCGTCGTTCCGGGCTTCAAATTCGAAACGGCCATCTATGCCTCGCAAGATAAATACAAAGACGCAAACTTCGTCCTGATCGACGGCTCGCCGCATACGGCTGACGACCCGACGCCTAAAGTCGGCACGAACACGGTATCGATCTTCTTCGCGGAGCATGAGTCGGGCTTCCTTGCCGGCGTAGCGACTGCGGTTCAACTGAAAGAGGGCGAAGCCGGCTTCATCGGCGGCATGGAAATTCCGCCGGTTCAGAAGTACAACTGGGGCTTCCAGCAAGGCGTGAAATACGCGAACGACAACTTCGGCACCAAGATCAGCATTAAGAAAGAGAACGTTGTCTACCAAGGCAGCTTCGACAACTCGGCGGCAGGCGGACAACTCGCGGCGCAAATGTACGACCGCGGCGTGAACGTTATCTTCACGGCGGCAGGCGGCGTAGGCGTAGGCGCGATCAACGAAGCGAAGAGCCGTGCGAAAGCCGGCAAAACGGCATGGATCATCGGCGTCGACGGCGACCAATACAAAGACGGCGTGTACGAAGGCGACAAATCCGTTATCTTGACATCGGCAATGAAGAAAGTCGACGAGGCTTCCTTCGATATGGTAAAAGCACTGAAAGAAGGCACCTTCCCGGGCGGCAAAACGTTGACGTTCGACATTAAGAACGACGGCGTAGGCATTCCGGCGGAGAATCCGAACCTGACGGAAGACACGATGACGAAGGTAACCGAAGCGATCGCGAAGCTGAAAAGCGGCGACGTGAAAGTTGCTGCTGAAAAAGGCGACCTGATCAAGTAAACGATTGCCATAAGCATGTCATATCCACGAAGAGACGGAGGCTCCGTCTCTTTTTGGTTACTATCTATCGATCGTGTACGTAAAGCATGATGCGAAAAAGGCGAAAAGGGGCCGTAACGTATGGATTTTGTAGTGGAAATGCTCAATATTCGCAAAGAGTTTCCGGGCGTCGTAGCCAACGACGACATTACGCTGCAGCTTCGGAGAGGCGAGATTCACGCGCTTCTCGGCGAGAACGGAGCCGGCAAATCCACGCTCATGAGCATTTTGTTCGGCATGTACCAGCCGGATCAGGGAAGCATTCAAATCAACGGGACTCCGGTGAAAATCGCGAATCCCAATGTCGCGAACAACTATGGCATCGGCATGGTCCATCAGCATTTCAAGCTGGTCAGCAATTTTACCGTTACTGAAAATATCATATTGGGCAACGAACTTACGTCGTGGGGCATGCTTAACCTTCAAGGCGCCGCGCGCAGGATCAAGGAGCTGTCCCAACATTACGGGCTGAATGTCGATCCGAATGCGAAGATCGAGGACATCTCGGTCGGCATGCAGCAGCGGGTCGAGATTTTGAAGATGCTGTACCGCAACGCCGAAGTGCTCATTCTCGACGAGCCGTCGGCCGTCTTGACGCCGAAGGAAATCGAAGAACTGATCAAGATCATGCTTAATTTGGTCAAAGAGGGCAAATCGATCATCATTATTACCCATAAGCTGAAGGAAATCAAAGCGGCGGCCGACCGCTGCACCGTCATTCGCCGCGGCAAGACGATCGGCACGGTCGACGTCAAGACGACGAGCGAGGCCAAGATGGCCGAAATGATGGTCGGGCGGGATGTCACGTTCACGGTGACGAAGGAAAGCAGCAAGCCGGGCGAAGTGATTTTGCAGCTGAGCGATCTGACCGTCAAGAACACCAAGAACGTTGCCGGCTTGAAGAACTTCTCGCTCGACGTGCGCGCGGGGGAAATCGTGGGCATCTCCGGCGTGGAAGGCAATGGGCAGACGGAGCTGGTCGAAGCTATTACCGGCCTGCGCAAAGCGGAAAGCGGCAGCATTCTCCTGGATGGACAAGACATTACCCGGGATTCCATTCGTTCGCGGATCGACAAAGGGATCGCGCACATTCCCGAGGATCGGCAGAAGCGCGGACTCGTGCTGGACTACACGCTGGAGGATAACATGATTCTCGAAGTGTATAATCGGGAGCCGTTCTCCAAACGCGGCATTCTGAATCGGCAGGCTATTCGCAAATACGCAAGCGCGATCCTGAGCAGCTTCGACGTGCGATCAGGCCGCGGACCGTTGTCGGTGACCCGTTCGTTGTCCGGCGGCAATCAGCAGAAGGCGATCATCGGGCGCGAAATCGAGCTCAATCCTTCGCTGCTTATTGCCGTTCAGCCTACGCGCGGCCTCGACGTCGGCTCCATCGAATACATCCATAAGCGGCTCATCGAGCACCGGGACAACGGCAAAGCGGTCCTGCTGATCTCGCTTGAGCTCGACGAGGTCATTAACGTTTCCGACCGCATCGCGGTCGTGAATAATGGCGAATTGATCGGCGTCGTCAACGCGGACGAGACGAACGAACAAGAGATCGGCCTCATGATGGCCGGCGTAGGCAGAGGGGGAGAACAATGAGAAACCTCGTCATATCCCTGTGTGCCGTGCTGTTCGGCTTGATTGGCGGCGGCATCCTGATGGCGGCTACGGGGCATGATCCGTTCGAAGGCTATAAATTCCTGTTCCAAGGGGGCCTCAAAAACTCCCAGCGCCTCGGCGATACGCTGGCGACGGGAACGCCGCTGGTCTTCACGGGACTATCGGTAGCGTTCGCTTTCCGAACGGGTCTCTTCAACATCGGTGCCGCTGGCCAAATGCTGTTCGGCGGCTTCTGCGCCACGGTGATCGGCTTGAACATCGACACGTCCAGGCCGCTGCTGCTGCTCATGATGATCGTGGCGGCTATTCTTGGAGGCGCCGTGTGGGCGTTCATCCCGGGGCTGTTGAAAGCCCGGTTCAACGTTCACGAGGTCGTATCCACGATCATGATGAACTGGATCGCCTATTGGACGATCTATTACGCAGTGCCGGCGTACCTCAAAGCAGAATCCGTGGAGACGGAATCCCGTCTTCTTCCGGACAAAGCAACGCTCAAGTCGGCGTTCCTCTCCGACATGTTCGGCGGATCTTACCTCAACATGGGAATTTACGTCGCGGTTATCGTCGTGATCGTCATCGCGTTCATCATCAATAAGACGACGCTCGGATATGAGCTCAAAGCGGTCGGTTACAACCGCCATTCCGCGGAATACGCGGGCATCAAGGTAAACCGGAGCATCATCACCTCGATGCTGATCTCCGGCGCGCTCGCCGGCCTCGGCGGGATGGCGCAATTTGCGGGCAATGGCGCCAACATCCAGATCGGCGTTCTGCCGACGCAAGGGTATGACGGCATTGCCGTGGCTCTGCTCGGAGCGAACTCGCCGATTGGCGTATTGATCTCCGCGTTGTTCTTCGGCCTGTTGTACTCGGGACGGGGCTTCATGAACGCCATGACGGACATTCCCCCGGAAATCGCGGATTCCATCATTGCGATCATTATTTATTTCGCGGCGACCAGCGTGCTGATGGACAGACTGATCACCCGTATCATGAACCGCCGGAGGGCGGCCGCGGGCGCAGGCACAGGCGGACCGGTCAGCGGAAAGGAGAACGCATAACCTATGTGGACGACAATCGAGCAAATTTTCCCGTACGCGATCATGTTCACCATTCCGCTTCTGATCACCGCCCTGGGCGGACTGTTCAGCGAGCGAAGCGGCGTCGTCAATATCGGCCTGGAAGGGCTGATGGTCATGGGATCCTTCATCGGCGCGCTCGCGATCAGCAAGCTGCAGGAGGCATGGCCGACGCATACCGTAGCCGCTATCTGGGTCGGCTTGCTGCTTGCGTTGGCGGCAGGGGTCCTCTTCTCCTTGCTGCATGCATTCGCGAGCGTCCACTTGAGCGCGAACCAGGTCATCAGCGGAACCGCGATCAATATGATCGCAGGCGCCATTACGGTGTTCTTGTCCCGGAACATTACGGGCAGCGGGAACATTCGCCTAACGAACGGTTTCCAGTCCTTCGATGTTCCTTGGTTATCCGATATACCGGTCATCGGGCCGCTGCTGTTCACGAAGACCTACTGGACGACATGGCTCATTCTGGCCGTCGTGCTGATAAGCGCGTTTATCCTGAAAAAGACGCCGTTCGGCCTTCGATTGCGCGCCTGCGGCGAATATCCGCAAGCAGCGGAAGCGGCAGGTGTCAACGTTCGCAGAATGCGTTATATTGGGGTTATGATTTCCGGTGCATTCGCCTCGCTCGGCGGCGCGATTCTGCTAGTCACGATTGCCGGTGAGTTCACGGGCACGGTTGCCGGACTTGGCTTCCTGTCCTTGGCGGCGCTTATTTTCGGACAATGGCGGCCGCTCGGCATCCTGGCAGCGACGCTGTTCTTCGGCTTCGCCAGCACGGTCGCCAACGTATCGCAGGTCATTCCCGCGCTGCAGGATATTCCTCCGATCATCCTTAAACTGTTTCCATACGTGATTACGCTGATCGCGCTCGTAATTTTCTCCAAGAGCTCGCAGGCGCCGAAAGCGGCAGGGGAGGTATTCGATTCCGGAAAACGTTAACGATTGCATGGGATAGGGGAGTGTTGAGAACCAATGTATGACGAACGCACAGACGACAAACGAGGCAAAATGCTTGACGCCGTTCGTATGTATTACCAGTTGGACTACAGCCAACAGGAAATCGCCAAGCAGCTCGGCGTGTCCAGGCCGACAGTCAGCCGTTTCATTCAGCAGGCAAAGGAAGAAGGGTACGTGGTCATCAGCATCATCGACCCGCTCGAGAACAACGATCTGCTTGCCGGCAAAATCGAACGTAAATTTGGGCTCAAGAAAGTCGTTATTGTCAATGTACCGAACTATACGGACGTCGTCGTCAGGAAGTATCTCGGCGTTGCGGCGGCCAAGTACTTGGACAATATCATCAAGGATGGCGATATCGTGGCAGCGACGTGGGGAACGACGCTGTACGAGGTCGCGCTGAACCTGCAGGATAAGCATGTGAAGGATGTCAAGGTCGTGCAGCTGAACGGCGGCGTCAGCCATTCGGAGACGAGCACCTACGCCAGCGAGATCATCAGCTTATTCGGCAAGGCCTTTCATACCATCCCGTACTTCATCCCCCTGCCGGCAATCGTTGACCATCCAATCGTGAAGAAGACGATCGAGACCGACCGTCATATCCGCAATATATTGGAGCTGGGCAAGAAGGCGAATATTGCGATGGTGACGGTCGGAGCCCCTACGGAAGATTCGGTCCTGATCAAGGCAAACTATTTCAACGAGGCAGAGCTGAAGCTGATCTATGAGAAAGGGGCGGGAGACATCTGCTCCCGCTATTTCAATATCAACGGCACGATCTGTTCGCAGGAGCTCGATCAACGTACGATCGGCATCGACTTGAACGACCTGAAGAAGAAGGAACAGTCCATCCTGGTGGCGGGCGGCATTCGGAAGGTGGACGGCATCTATGGGGCGCTGCGCGGACGATACACGAACGTGCTGATTACGGACCAGTTCTCGGCGAAGTATCTGATGGAGCGTCCATAACTTTAGAGATAGAAAGGAAAGATTGGAATGGATAAGGAACTGGCAGGAGCAGCCTTGGCTGCGTACTTTGATCATACAGCGTTGAAGCCGGAGTCGACGTTCACGGACATTGTGAAATTATGCTCCGAAGCCAAGGAGCATGGATTCGCAACCGTATGCGTCAATCCATACTGGGTCGGAGAAGCGAAGGAGCAGCTGGACGGCACGGGAGTCGGCATCACGACCGTGATCGGATTCCCGCTCGGCGCGAACAGCACGTTCATCAAGGTAGCGGAAACGAGAGACGCGCTCGCAAGCGGGGCTACCGAAATCGATATGGTGCTGAACGTGGGCGCCTTGAAATCGGGACGTCTCGACGTGGTGGAGAAAGACGTGCGGAACGTGGCGGAAGCATGCCAAGGTCGCGCTGTGCTGAAGGTTATTCTCGAAGTCGGTCTGCTGACAGACGAAGAGAAGGTAACGGCATGCGAGATCTGCAAGCGCGCAGGCGCCGATTACGTGAAGACGTCCACGGGCTTCGGTCCCGGCGGCGCGACCGTGAAGGATATCGCCTTGATGCGCAAGACGGTCGGACCTAATATGGGCGTCAAAGCGTCCGGCGGCGTTCGCGATCTGGAAAGCGCCCTCGCGCTTATCGCGGCCGGCGCGACGCGAATCGGCGCGAGCGCCGGCGTCGCGATCGTAAACGGTGGCAAGGGCGAAGGATACTGATTCAATAATTGACAGCCATAAACAGCTGCGCGTCGTCAAGGTAAGGCTATGCGCGGGCCAAGCGAATTTCAAACCATACGAGAAGGAGCTGCCCCCGGTCATGTTCATGACACGGGGGCAGCTCCTCGGTTATTTTAGATCACGATTGCAAATAACGTTCGCGGATCACGTTCAAGTGATGCAGCTCGTGGCCGGCGATGACATAGGCGAACGCGCGGGCGGACATCGTCGTATTGCTTGCGGTTCCCTTGCGCAGCCAAGCGTCGGGCGAGACCGTGGCGATGAGGCTGATCGTCGCGGAACGGACGGCTTCGCAGTCATCCAGCAGTTGTCGGAGGGAGCAGGCGTCGAAATTCGCGTTCGCGATGTAATCGTCCTGCTCGAACCCCGGCAATGGCGTGGTATCCCCGCGGGCAATGCGCAGCATGCGGTAGCTCATGATCCGCTCCGTGTCGGCCAAGTGGCCAAGCACCTCTTTGAGGCTCCATTTGTCCGGCGCGTACCGGAAGAGGGCTTGTTCGTCCGTTAGTCCGGAGAAGAGCGATTGCAATTGTTCGCGGTTGTTTTCTAACGGGGTCAGGGCATCTTCTGCTTGTACCAAGCTGATGTACGTTCCGAAGTGGCCTGCAAATTCGGTTGCGTCTGGACGGGTGATCATAATCGGGTCATCTCCTTACAGAGGTTGAATTGAAAGCGCGTATGGGTGTAAGCTACTAGAACAAGCGTAACCCTCGCAGAGGTTAAAGACAAGGAGTGTTTTCAATCATGGCAGGAAGATCGAAGGAAGAATTGCAAGAGGGCGGCATCTCCCACTTGGGCAATCAAGGCACGCAGTATTCGTTTAACTACAGCCCGGAAGTGCTGGAAACGTTCGAGAACAAGCATGTCGGCCGGGACTATTTCGTCAAATTCAACACGCCGGAGTTTACGAGTCTCTGCCCGATCACGGGGCAACCGGACTTTGCGTCCCTCTACATCTCGTACATCCCGGATGTCAAAATGGTCGAAAGCAAGTCGCTGAAGCTGTACCTGTTCAGCTTCCGCAATCACGGCGACTTCCATGAAGACTGCATGAATATCATCATGAACGACCTGATCGCCTTGATGGAGCCTCGCTACATCGAGGTGTGGGGCAAATTCACGCCGCGCGGAGGCATCTCGATCGACCCTTACACGAACTGGGGCCGTCCGGGAACGAAATTCGAAGAAATGGCGCAATTTCGCCTCATGAATCATGACCTGTATCCGGAGAAGGTAGACAACCGGTAAACCTATCCCGCTCTGACAACCGGCAGGCTGTCGACATGTAACGAAGACCCGGCGACTTTCATCTGATAAGCCGCACTCAGCACAAAGGAATTCTCTCTTGCATTCTCGGACGTTTCCGATGATTCGTCATCGCAGCGATCCGGGATTGATGAGGGAAGAAGCTGCGCGAGCCGACGAACGGCAGGCAGCTTCTTCTTATGGCGAAAGGACGTGGCTCTAAGCAATGAAATTTTCGTGGGAACGCAATCTGATCGTACTTTGGACGGGCGTTTTTTTCTGCAGCATGGCCTATTCCATCTCCATCCCGTTTCTGCCGATCTTCCTCAATACGGAGCTCGGCGTGGAGCATCATTTGGAGGCATGGTCGGGCATCGCCTTCGGCATTACCTTCCTTGCCAGTGCGCTGATCTCGCCCTATTGGGGATCGCTTGCCGACAAGTACGGACGGAAGCCGATGCTCATCCGTTCGGGCTTCAGCTTGGCTGCCCTTTATCTCATTAATTATTTTGTTCATGATCCGTATTGGTTCCTGATCATTCGGATCTTCCAGGGGCTGCTGGCCGGCTTCGTACCTGCCTCCATCGCCTTGGTTGCGACGAATACGCCGGAGGAGAAAACGGGTTATGCGCTTGGCATCATGTCGACGGCAGGGGCGACGGGCAGCATTCTCGGGCCACTCGTCGGCGGCCTGGTCAGTCATTATATCGGCAACCGCGAGGCGTTCCTGTTCTCCAGCGCGATCGTGCTCGTCTCCGCCCTCGTCGCCGTGTTCCTCGTGAAGGAGCAGAATTTCAATCGCAAGGCGGCGCGCTCGCATGTGCTGGATGACCTGAAGCATGCGCTATCGAATCGCAGCTTTACGATTCTGCTGATCATGGTGGCCATCAGCACGTTCTCCGTCATGATTCTCGAACCGCTCATCACGGTGTATGTGCTGCGGATGGGCGTCTCCAAGGACACCGCGTCGCTTAGCTCCGGCATCGTCTTCTCGGCGGTCGGCGTCGCTACTGTCATCATGGCGCCTCGTTGGGGGAAGATCGGCCGGAAAATCGGCTACGAGAAGGTGTTGTTCATCGGTCTGATCGGCGGCGGGATCGGGAATATGCTCCAGGTGCTGACGACCAATTATATCGGTTTCGGCATCCTTCGATTCGGCTACGGATTGTTCTTCGCCGCGGTGAATCCGTCCATTAACGCCATGATCGTGCAGACGACGGAATCGGACTTCCGGGGGCGGGCGTTCAGTCTGAATCAGTCTTCCTCCCAAATCGCGACGATGGCCGGACCGATCATCGGCGGACTGCTGGGCGGCTGGATGCCGATACGCTGGATATTCGTCATCAACGGCAGCGCGCTGCTGCTCGCAGCTTTGCTGTTCAAGACAAGAAACCATGGCAAGGCGGCGGTTGCCGCCAGACATAGCTGAGCATCCCCGGAATGCGGATGCATGCGCAAGAGAGGTCGCCTCGTTAAGAGGCGGCCTCTTCGTCATATTTTGACATTTTTCTCTAATTCTCGTTCTCTATTGAATCTGCGCGTGGTATAGTAATCGGTAGAATAAGGCAGATTTTGCCGGTTGGGCAGCGTTGCTTGCGAACGCTTCGCAAGGCAGGCGTTTCATAGATTCCTAGTGTCATCGTTAAGGGGGAAGAAGTCGTACATGGCCAAGAAACAGAGCAAGAAACGGCAGAAGTCGATGCGCAAGGCAGTCCGGTTGATCGGAGCAGCGGCCGCGGCCGCTCCGCTGGCAATTGCCGTTCCGATTATGGCGAGCGCCTATACCGAAGAGGTGCCGCATTCGAGTATCGACGGACTGCTGGCGAACGAGTACAGCGCCGCGCTGATCGCGGGCAACAGCTTTACGATCGATTTGGATGAGGTCTTTGCGAATGCGGACGAGCTTGAGTATGTCGGCGTCGTCGTGCAGAATGCGCCTGTGGCGGATGTGAACGTAGTCGATGACGGCGAGATGGGCAAGAGCCTGCGCATCGGGCTGAATAAAACCGGTGTGACGAAGGTGGATCTGCAGGTACGGGAGCTGGAGAGCGAAACGGTCGTCCATGAGAGATTCACGCTGACCGTTAAGCCGAATACCGACCTGAACAGCACGGGCACCGCGAGTGTTGGCGACGTTATCCGCTACTATAAAGCGCATCCCGAACGCTTCACGACGGCGGAAGATGCCCGCCGTCTGCTGCAGGCAGCCGTAACGAGCTCGATGCCGGCGGTGAATCATGCGCCGGAAACGGATCGGGAGACGCAGGAAGTGCATCTGCTGCTGGACGGCGAAGCGGATACGGCATCGGTGGAGCTGAGCGATTACTTTAGCGACGAAGACGGGGATCTGCTGGAGTACGACATTATAGCAGGCAACGAGAACTCGGCTTCGAGCGGAACGTTCGCCTACGGGAAAATCGTCGAAGGATCCACGTTGGAGCTGCATGCGCGCGGCAGCGGCAGCATGGACTTCGTGGTCGAGGCGTCGGATGGCGGCGAGGTTACGGCGACGAAGACGTTCCATTTGGAGGCCGAGTGGGCGCCGGAGCCGGAGAATCATCCTCCGACTACAGAGGGCATGACAATCGTGACCGATGAGGATAATGCGAAAAGCGGCCAATTGATCGGTGAAGATGAGGACGGCAACGAGTTGTTTTTCGGGAAAAGCGGAAATTCGGAACATGGAGAAGTCGATATCGATTCAAATGGGGCGTTCACGTATACGCCAAATGAGAACTATTACGGAACGGATTCGTTTACCTATTACGTAGATGACGGAATGAATCGAACCGAGGGAACGGTAACGATTACGGTGAATCCGGTGGACGATGAACTGATTATGCATACGATAGGCATCGAGAATACGTTCTCTATCCGATATGGACAATCGGCGGATATCGACCTGTCGCAGATGTTCGAAGATGTTGATGACGATGACATGAGGTACAAATATACGATTGACCCGGAATACTCATTCGATGTCACGCAAGATGGGGAAAATATGGAGGATCTGCACCTTAAGACGACGGGCTCCTCCAGCTTGACGGAACTGACTGTCATGGCCAGCGACGACGGCGGCGAGAGCTGGGTGCCGCAGACGATTACGATTTCGCCTGAATATGCGGACGATCTGGAGAACGTGACGTATTCTAACGCCAGGTCCAGTGCAACGTTTGACTTATCGGAGTATTTTAATGGCAATTATACATTCGGCGCTTTCGTGACAGGAGTACCGACTGAGCCTACGTTTAACGGAACGAAGATGAATCTCGAGCTTACGCCTGATTCTAGCTTCACGGTCTCAGTCAGCGCTTCGGATGAGCATGGCTTGACGATTTCGGACGATTTCCGGGTGGAGGTTAAGTTTGCCGCCGAGGATATTGGTACGCAATATCTGGTTGGGGATGCTGAAGCGGAAGAGGAAGGCTTGTTCGCGACCGTCGATTTGAGCGAGATATTCCCGGGAGCGGCGACGTATAAATTGCTGAATTACAATCGGGATATTTTCGGTGACGAGCTGAGCGAGGATCCGTTCACGGATCCGTCCATGACATTGCGAACGACAAACGGTTATTTCAGCGGGCTGACGACAGTGACGGTAGAAGCGACGAACAGCGAAGGCGCAACGGCGGAATACGATATCAAGCTTCGCCGCAACAGCGCGCCTTACCCGTGGTCCGGTCAATACGGAGAGCCGAGGTCGATCTTCATTCAGAAGGGTAACGAACCGGTAGCGTTGCAAATACGGGATGACGAGGAAGATGAACTCGAATCGCTGACGGCCACAGCGGACGATCCGTCGAAGTTTGACGTCGACCCCAATAAAACGGACGGCATCGTAACGATCAGCGGGACGAAAAGCGGAAGCGGGATCGTGACGATCGACGTATCCGACGGTCATCCTGAAGGAAGCGACAGTTACGAAGTTCATGTTTATGTTTATGACGTTGAGGTTGATTTTACCGATGACATCTGGGAAAGCTCGCTTCAAATATCCGATCTGTCCACTTACTTGGAAGGCTTAGACACATCCGGGACATTGACGTTAGTCCCGCCGACCTCGGACAGCTCGCTCGTAGATGTAAAGATTGAAGACGGAGAGCTTAAATTCTTGGCAAAACCGAATGAGCAATATCCCCAAATTCCGAAGTTCGGCGAGGAACTGCTTGAATTGACCCTGTCGGACGGCACGAATCAACCGAAGACGATCTACGTCTATGTCAATCGCCGCATGGGGCCGGCATAGACGGGAAAGCAGGCCCGGTTTGGGACTGGCAAGGGAAAGGCCAGCTTGCGGAAGCTGGCCTTTCTTGCTGTCCGCGCGGAAGGACATACATGCAAGAAGGAGGCAATGGCATGACGAAGTTAGACCAACATGAGGCCGTCCGGGAAGCGCTGCGTGCTGGCAGATATGACGAAGCCGAGCAGCTCGCCGTCGCGGGCATACAGGCCGAACCGCTCGCTCCGCAGAGCTGGGTCTATCTGGGCGAAGCGCTGCTGCACGGCGGTTATGCTGCAGCGGCACGCGGCGCTTTCGATCGAGCTGCGCTGCTGGATCCGCAGGCGCAATGGATGCCAGCCGTGGAACGGATGCTGGCTTCGCGATCGGCAGGGCCGGAGCGAGCGGATATAATGCGGCTGCTTGCGCCGCCGCATGCCGTTAAGGTTGCAGCGGTTATACTGACGCGCAATGAAGCCCGCTGCATCGGGCGCTGCATCGAGAGCCTCGTCGATGCAGTGGACGAAATCATCATCGTCGATTCCAACTCGACGGACGGCACGATCGAGATCGCAGCGCGTTATCCGAACGTCAAGATATTGCAAGGCGTCGCGCTGAATGATGATTTCGCGGGCAAACGGAATGCCGCGCTGCCGCATATTCAGAGCGACTGGGTGCTTTGGGTGGATGCTGACGAATGGCTGTTTCCGGAGGATGCGAGGGCGGTCCGGGAGACGGCAGGTATCTTCCACCGAGTGCACGAGCATATCGTGCTGAATATCAGCCAGGTCAATCGCGTGTCGGGCAAGCAAATGACGGACTTCGGCATGCCGCGTCTATTTCCGATGCGCCGGGCCTTGCGTTATTACGGCCGGGTGCATGAGCAGGTCGTCATCGAGGGCCGGGACATGTACGACGAAGCGATTCTGCGCCGCAATGTGCGCATTCGCGTGCATCACGACGGCTATGAGCCGGAGCGTATGGCGGAGAAAGGCAAGGTTGCGCGCAATCTGCGACTGCTCGCGATCATGGCCGAAGCGGAGCCGGGCAATCCCGGATGGCTGCTTTATTTCGCGCGCGAATCCCTCGCAGCCGGGGAACGCGGTGCCGCGAAGGAAGCGCTGCTGAAGGCGGAGGCGGCCTCCGAGTCTACGCCGGGCTTCGGCCGGCGGCTGCAAATCTACCAGCTGCTGCACAAAATCTATATGTCCGAGCAGGCGTTCCGCGAAGCGGAGCTCGTATGCCGCAAGGCGCTGGAAGTGCAGCCGGACTTTCCGGATGCGTTGTATCATCTCGCCCAGGCTCAAGCTGCGCTTGCTGCGGAGACGCTGCGTCAGGCGCAGCAGCGCGCAGAAGAAGCAAAGTCCGCCTTTCGCACCTATAGGGGAGCGGTCTCGGCGGATGAAGCGATCGCGGACTGGAAGGCGGATTTGTTGATTGCCGACCTGGAATCGTTGAGAGGAAGACGGACGGAGGCGAAAGCCAAGTACGAAGCGCTGTTTGCCCGTCATCCGGAGCTTGCCGAGCGGCGCATGAAACGGCGGGAGAAGGAACGTTCATGAATGTTCGCGCTTCACTGACAGGCTGTTGTCAGGGGAGATGGGGTATAGTAGAAACAAGAGCGGCCTATTAGAACTATTGGAGGCGAACCATGATGTTTACAAGTGTGAAAACGTTTATCGACGAGTACCGTAATGAGTCGGACTCGACGCAAAAGCTGCTGGATGCCTTGACGGACGAATCGCTCAAGCAGCCGATCGCACCGGGCTACCGCACGCTGGGTTACTTGGCTTGGCACCTCGTGCATGACGAGGCAGGCATGCTGCAGCGCATCGGATTGAAATTTCAAGCGCCGTCGGCATCCGCGGAGCCGCCGCAATCGGCTGCCGCCATCGCGGATGCGTACCGCACGACGACAGCATCGCTTTTGGACGCAGCGGCAGCATGGAGCGATGATAAACTACTGGAGGTCAACAACATGTTTGGCATGCAGTGGGCAAATGGTTTTACGTTGTACTCGTTCGTGAAGCACGAGATCCACCACCGCGGACAACTCACGGTTCTGATGCGGCAAGCCGGCTTGCCTGTTGCGGGCATGTACGGCCCGTCCAAGCAGGAATGGGAAGCCATGGGCATTCCGGCGCCGACGAAGTGAACGAACGGAAGCAGGTTAGCTTGAAGTCCGGAAGCGAAAGCCTGGGACCGATGAAATGGAACTTTGGATTCGCTAATGCAAAGACCGCAGTCCCAATGGGATTGCGGTCTTTGCTGCATGTATGGAGATGCCATCCGTACGAGCGAACGTAGTCGGCAAGATCACTCACGTGTGCCGGAAACGGGGCGCTAATCCGAACACGCTAATGAAACCTACTATCCTTATTGCGCCGAAAACGGCCGCTTCTCCAACCTAACGAAACTCCGTATCGTTATTTGGCAGAAAACCGCGGAGACGGGGAGCATGCATTTGGGGCATTAAAGCTTATGAGGTTCATTGCGGTTTTTTAAACCTGACATTCGAGGCCAATAACGTTCGTCTGGTTCGTTAGCGAACCGACACCGCGGCGCCTTGGTCTTAGCGGGGAAACGGGCGGCGATGAGCGCGTCCGCCCGTTTGACTTCTCCGAAGATGAAGCCTATGCCGCCTGCGGCATGCTTTCGTTCCGCGACTGCCAGGCGTTTCGCCAGGTGAGCAGCTTAGATTTCAATTTGCGCAACTTTTTCATAGTCGTCGATGAACCTCCCAACCGCTTCATTTTGCTGCTTTCAGCTTAACGCGGCATTGTTATCGGGCCGTTAGCGGAGCGTTAGGAGGGCGAGAAGAAAATGTAAAGATCCCGCGTTGGCCGATTACGGCGGCGCGGGATCTTTTTGTTGCGAGCATTGGCCGAGCTAGGTACCCAGCCCGCTACTTCTCGGAGGCGGCTTGGCGCAGGAGCGCTTCGTTTGCCTGCCGTCCGAAATGCTCGGCCCAGCCGAGCGGCGTGCCGCCGTGTCGGGCATCCTTCAGCGAGAGATCCGCGCCGCGGCGGAGGAGCATGGCCGTCAGCTCCGGATTGTCGCCGGCCGCTGCCCAGTGAAGCGCCGCCGCGCCGGTCCGGTCGAAGCCGGAGGGGACGCCGTTCACGTCGGCGCCGCGATCCAGCAGATAGGCGGCGCATGCCGGACTGCCGCCGATGGCGGCATAGATGAGCGCTTGCTGCAGCAGCTCCTCCGGCTTGGCGCCGCCCGGAATCGGAACGTTCACCGGTTCGCGATGGCGTCCGGCGCTTGGAAGCAGCTCCCCGTCCGCGCCGAAGAACGAGGGGAGCAGGTCGACGCGTCCCACGGCCACGGCCAGCTCCAGGTCCAGCGCGGCTCCGCGCTGCAGCAGCAGGTCTCTGACCTTGTGGCAGCCGTACCAAATCGACTGGGCGAGCGGTCTCCTGTCGTCGTTCAGTCCGTCGACGGGGGAACCGGCATCAATCAGGAACTCCGCCATGCCGGCGTCGTCATTGCTGGCCGCCCACTGCAGGCCAGTTTCCCCCTGCTCGGGGTCGATTGCCCGGGCGTTGACGTCGGCACCGGCTGCAATCAGCACCTTCCCTGTCTCGAGCTGGCGCGGATAGTGCCCCGGCCAATCGCACAGCTGATGCAGCAGCGTGCGGCCTTGGACCGAGCGGGCATTCGCGAGCCCGGGATGCTCAGCCAGAAGCTCGCGCAGCCGTTCGGCTTCGCCGAGCTTGACGGCTTGATATGCGGAGCGATAGCTCTCTCGAAGGCTATCGTTCGCGGCTTGGTCATCGATATCGTTGGCGCAGGTCAACGGGATCAGCTCCTTTTTTTGGGAAGGACAGGTTTCGTATTGCCTTCACTCTATCATGAATCGCCGTACGGGAAAATACGATGTAATAAGCGGTTGTAGGCATGGGGCGCTCTGTCTGTTTCGGGAAGGGGGCGTTATGCGCATGGAATTCGGGCTTTCGGAGGAACAATCGATGATCCGGGACATGGCGGCGCGGTATGCGGACCAGGAGGCCGCGCGCCGGGCCGGACCGTTAGACGAGTCGGAAACGTTCGACAAGGAGTCGTTCGGCGAGCTGGCAGAGCTGGGCTTTACGGCGCTGCCGTGGCCGGAGGAGGATGGCGGAGCGGGCGGCGGCTTCGCCGGCTTCGCGCTGGTGCTGCAGGAGCTGTCCAGGGCGAACGCCTCGCTTGCCGCGGCGTTATGGGCCCATGTTTATTTGGCCGCTTGGCCGCTCATGCGGCACGGAGGCGAAGAGGCGATTCGGCGGTACAGAGAACCGCTGCTTTCGGGAAGCATGCTTGGCAGCGGCGTATTGCCGGGAGCGGCTGGCAGCGCTTCACGGCTGAGGGTAGGACTGACGGCAAAGCGGGACGGTCCAGATTACGTGCTGGAAGGGCAGCAGAAATACGTACTGGGCGGCTCGCAGGCGGATCTCTTCGTCGTATACGCGGAGACGAGCGGGCAAGAGCGAATAAGCAGCGGCCGTAAACGGTACAGCGCCTTCATCGTCGGCAAAGATTGTCCCGGGCTCGACATCCAGCCCGTGACGAAGAAGCTGGGTCTGCGCGCCGCGGGCATGGCGCATCTGACGTTCAAAAGCTGCCGCGTTCCGGAGGGCTGCCGCCTCGGCCGCGAAGGACAGGGAAGCCTGCTTGCGCGCGGAGCCGCGGCAGGCGTGCGCTGCGGATTGGCGGCCATCGCCGCAGGCATTGCGCGGGGAGCCGCGGATGCGGCACTTGGCTACGCGAGGACACGGACGCAGTTCGGCAGGCCGATCGCGAAGCATCAGGCGATCGCAAGCATCCTCGCGGATCTGGATACCGGCGCGGATGCCGCGCAGCTGCTCGTGCATCAGGCCGCATGGCGCGCGGATGCCGGGCTTCCGGATGAAGGAGCGGCGGGGCTGGCGCTTCGTTATGCCGCCGACGCCGCGATGTCGGGCAGCATTCAGGCCGTGCAGGTCTACGGCGGCTACGGCTACATGAAGGAATATCCCGTCGAACGGTACATGCGGGATGCGAAGGCGGTGCAAATGTTCAAAGGGCTCGACGGGCCAGATCTCATGCTGCCGCAGCGGCGGGCGGGGAAGGGAAAAGAACGTGTCTGAAACGGTCATCATCGGCAGCGCGCGCACGCCTTTCGGCAAATTCGGCGGCGCTCTGAAGGGGAGAACGGCGGCGGAGCTTGGCGGCATTGCGCTGCAAGGCGCGCTGAGGCGGAGCGGATTGGTTTCCTCATCGATCGACGAAGTAATCATGGGCATGGCGATTCAGGCAGGAGCCGGGCAAAATCCGGCGCGTCAGGCGGCCTTGCATGCCGGTTTTGGCGCTCAGGTCCCTGCGGAGACAGTGAACAAGGTCTGCGCCTCCGGTTTGCGCAGCATCACCATGGCTGCAC
Organism: Paenibacillus sp. J31P316; assembly: GCF_056269105.1. NCBI lineage: Bacteria > Bacillati > Bacillota > Bacilli > Caryophanales > Paenibacillaceae > Paenibacillus > Paenibacillus sp. J31P316. Next base: position 51,923 of record NZ_JBWDNI010000003.1, read on the forward strand.
AGATCATTGCGGCGGGAGATGCGGAGATTATCGCTGCCGGCGGCATGGAAAGCATGAGCAGCGTGCCTCATGCCCTGCGGGACTACCGCTTCGGCCGCCGCATGGGCGATGGCGCCGCAGCGGATCTGCTGCTGTGCGACGGACTGCGCTGCGCTTCAGGGGGCGGGCATATGGGCGATTACGCCGACAGCCTCGCGGCTGAATACGGCATCTCCCGCAAGGAGCAGGACGAGTGGGCGCTGCGCAGCCACGAGCGGGCTGTGCAGGGCATTTTGCACCGTATTTTCGAGACGGAGATCGTTCCGGTTCCGCTCGAGGACGGGACGCCTGCCGCGAGCCATGTCTTCGCCGTCGATACCGACGAGCCGCCGCGCGGCGACACCAGCTTGGAGAAGCTTGCGGCGCTGCGGCCGATATTCACGGCTAGCGTCACTGGCACGTCGGACGCAGGCACGCCAGGCAGCACAGGCACGGGAACGGGCAGAGGCACGATTACGGCGGGCAACGCGCCGGGGGTGAACGACGGCGCCGCGGCGGTAATCGTCGCCTCGAAAGCAATTGCGCTGCGCGAAGGATGCGCGCCGCTTGCGACGATTATCGGGCATGCGGCGGTCAGCGTGGAGCCGCATCTGTACCCGATCGCGCCGGCGCTGGCCGTGCAGAAGCTGCTTCAACGGAAGGGACTGCAGCTGCAAGCGATCGACCGCATCGAGCTGAACGAAGCGTTTGCCGCCGTCGTACTTGCGTGCGGCAAGCTATTGGGCTGGGATGCCGACAAGGTGAACGTACACGGCGGTGCCATCGCGCTCGGGCATCCCGTCGGGGCGAGCGGGGCGCGGATCGTCGGTACGCTGATCAACGGTCTGCGGCGGCGCGGCGGTGGACTCGGCATTGCCGCAATCTGCAGCGGCGGCGGTCAGGGAGATGCGCTGCTGATAAAGGTCGAGGGCTAGCGGGAAGAAGCGGCGGTAAAGAAGACGCGCATACTGCTGCCCGATGCTCGCTGAATTTCATGTTCATGCAGGAGCAATTCCCAGGAAGGAGCTGGCATGGTGACGATTCAGAACGTATCCGTCGTCGGAGCGGGGCAGATGGGCAGGGGCATCACGCAGGTCGCGGCACTTGCGGGCTGCCGGGTGCTGCTGCACGATACCGACGATGCGCGCGTCTCGGCGGCGCTCGAGGCGATCGGCAATGCGCTGGCATCCGGCGCGGCCAAAGGCCGCCTGTCTCCGGAAGAGGCGGCGATGGCGCTCGCGCGCATCGTCCCCTGCGGCAATTTGAGCGCGGCGGCCGAAGTCGAGCTGGTCATCGAAGCGGCGACGGAGAACATGGCGGTGAAGAAAAAGATTTTCGCCACGCTGGACGGGATCTGCGGGAGACGGACCATCCTGGCGAGCAACACGTCTTCGCTGTCCTTGACGGAGCTGGCGGCGGTGACCCGGCGGCCGGAACGGGTGATCGGCATGCATTTTATGAACCCCGTGCCGGTCATGAAGCTGGTCGAAATCATTCGCGGGCTGCGAACGAGCGACGAGACGTACGCCGAGGCGGCGGCGCTCGTGGCGAGGATGGGGAAGACGGCACTGGAGGTGCGGGATTTTCCGGGCTTCGTGAGCAATCGGGTGTTGATGCCGATGATCAACGAGGCCATCTATACGGTGTACGAAGGCGTGGCGACGGCGGAAACCGTAGACGGCATCATGAAGCTGGGCATGAATCATCCGATGGGGCCGCTTGCATTAGCTGATCTGATCGGGCTGGATACGTGCCTGGCCGTCATGGAGACGCTGCACGAGGGATTCGGCGATTCCAAATACAGGCCGTGTCCCTTGCTGCGAAGCTACGTCCACGCAGGCTGGCTCGGGCGCAAGAGCGGTCGAGGGTTCCACGTCTATGGCGATGCGGAGGGGAGCTGAACTCCCGATGAGGTTTCGGTTTACGGAAGAGCAGGAGGCGCTGCGGGCGCGTGTAAGGGCGTTCGCAGCGACCGAAGTGGCGCAGGCGGTTCAGGGAATGGAAGAAAACGATGCTTTTCCGCGCGAGCTGGTGACGAAAATGGGGCAACATGGCTTGCTCGGCCTGCCGATCGCGTCCGAATGGGGCGGAAGCGGCTGCGACATGGTTTCCTACATGCTGGCAATCGAGGAGGTCTCGCGAGTGAGCGCGGCGGCGGGGGTGATCCTGGCGGTGCATACGTCGGTCGGCACGCTGCCGATCGTCTACCATGGCACGGCCGAGCAGCGAAATCGCTGCTTGCCGCTATTAGCCTCGGGCGCCTGGCTTGGCGCTTTCGCGCTGACGGAACCGCATGCCGGCTCGGATGCCTCGGCCATCCGGACGGTTGCCCTGCGCAGGGATGACGGCTACGTGCTGTCGGGCACCAAAGTGTTCATCACGAACGCCGGCGAGGCGGACCAGTACGTATTGTTCGCGGTCGTGCAGGATGATGCGCAGCAGACTCAGACAGGGGGCGGCAGTGGCAGCAATAGCTGCAATGGAGGTGGCGGCGGAGGCATCACGGCTTTTCTGGTGAGCAAAGACACCCCTGGCTTCACGGTGGGCCGCAAGGAGAAAAAAATGGGACTTCGCGGCTCTAACACCTGCGAGCTCATATTGGAAGAAGCAAGAGTTCCGGCGTCGCAGCGGCTCGGCGCGGAAGGGCAGGGCTTCCGCATTGCCAAATCGGCGCTGAGCGGCGGCCGCATCGGCATCGGCGCGCAGGCGCTCGGCATCGCGCGCGCAGCGCTGGCGCTGGCGGAGCGCGAGCTGCCGCAGGTGTCGCGGCGCCAGCGGGCAAGGGCGGATGCGGAGCTGCTGGACATGGCAGCCGCGACGGAGGCCGCCGCGCTGCTCGTCTACCGCGCGGCGGAGCTGCTGCAGCGCGGGCGTCCCTGCACGAAGGAGGCGTCCATGGCGAAAATGTTCGCCAGCGACACAGCCGTTCGCGTCGCGACGCGGGCGCTGCAGTGGTGCGGTCCGGAAGGGCTGACGGAGGAGCATGCGGCGGAGCGGCTGTTCCGAGATGCGAAGGTGACGCAGATTTACGAAGGGACCAACGAGATTCACCGCATTGTTATCTCGGGCGAGCTGCTGAAAGGGTAGCGGCATAGTGGGGAAAGGAGGGAATTCCATGGACGGAGGCGGCATGAACGGATATCGCTGCGGCGCTGACAGCGGGAGTGGGTTTGGTGGCGAAGGAAGCAGTAGCGATAGCGATAAAGGCATGATCGGCTCAAGCGACGGCGGCAGCGCTGAAGGTGTACGTGGCAGCAGGGCTGGGAGTGATTCGGCAGGAACTCATGGCAGCGAGGCCGCGGGCAGTACGGAAGGCAAGCGCGAAAGTTGGGCTGTTCGCGGTGCAGAACGCGCTAGCGGTACCGGCGGCACTAGCGGGAGCGGGGCCGGCAGCGGCAGCTCTATCAGCACCAACGCCACTGCTGCGGGCATGCCTCGAAGCGGCAGCAGCAATCGGGCCTCCCCCGGCTGGCGCTTCAGGGAAGCGCTCCGGCAGGAGAAGCCGCTGCAGATCGCGGGTGCCGTCAATGCTTACGCCGCGATGCTGGCGCAGGCGACCGGCTTTCGCGCCTTATACGTCTCCGGCGCCGGCGTGGCGAACGCATCCTTCGGGCTGCCGGACCTTGGCATCACGACGCTGAACGACGTCACGGAAGACGTGCGGCGCATCGCGGGCGCGGTTGATCTGCCCATCCTGGTGGACGTCGATACGGGCTTCGGGTCTGCGTTCAACATCGCCCGAACGGTGCGGGAGATGATCCGCGCGGGCGCTGCGGGCATCCATATCGAGGACCAGGTGGCCGCGAAGCGCTGCGGCCACCGGCCGAACAAGGCGATCGTGCCGCCGGGCGAGATGGCGGACCGGATCGCCAGCGCGGCGGACGCCAGGCACGACGCGGATTTCGTGCTGATGGCCCGGACGGATGCGCTGGCCTCGGAAGGCATGGAAGGCGCGGTTACGCGCGCGCTGGCTTATGTGGACGCGGGGGCGGATATGATCTTCCTGGAGGCGGCGACAACGCTCGAGGAGTACCGGACGTTCGCCGATCGGGTGAAGGTCCCGGTGCTCGCGAACGTGACGGAGTTCGGCCGCACGCCGCTTTTTACCGTGGAGGAGCTGGGTGGAGCCGGCGTGGCAATGGCGCTGTATCCGCTGTCGGCGTTCCGGGCGATGAATGCGGCCGCGCTGCAGGCGTATCGGACGATCCGGGAGAAGGGGACGCAGGCGGACGCCGTCCATCTCATGCAGACGAGGGAGGATTTGTACGGGTATTTGGATTACTACGCGTACGAGCGCAAGCTGGATGCGCTGTTCGATTCAGGGAGGAAGCCGGAGGAGGGATGAAGGATGGCGGTGAAAAAGCCCGGGGGGCTGGCCGGCGTCGAGGCAGGCACGACGGCGATCAGCACGGTGGGAAAAGACGGCTGCGGGCTGACGTACCGCGGCTATGCGATCGAAGATTTAGCGGAGCACGGCAGCTTCGAGGAAACGGCGTACCTGCTCGTACGCGGCAAGCTTCCGAATGTCGACGAGCTGACGGATTACCGGCGCAAGCTGGAGGCCGCAAGCCGGCTGCCGGCAGCGCTGCAGCGGATCTTGGAGCTGCTGCCGGCGGACGCGCATCCCATGGAGGTGCTGCAGGCCGGCTGCGTCGCGCTCGGGACGCTGGAGCCGGAAACGCCGGAGCGGCCGGCAGCCGATCTGGCGGACCGGCTCATCGCGCTGACGGGCCCGATGCTGCTGCATTGGTACCATCATCACCGGCGGGGAAGCAAGGACGAAGGCACTGGCAGCAATGGAAGCGGGCAGTTAGCGGTTCAAACCGCCGACGATCAGCGGCCGATATTCACGGCGGATACGGATGACGGCGTGCCCGAATTCGGCGGCCCGGAGGAGGATGCGTCCAATGCGCTCGCGTCCGGTTCAACCGCTGGCCGGGCCGCGGATAACGGGCCGCTGTCCCATAGTGGCGCCAATGGTGCCGGGGCGGGCGAGGAAGCCGAGACAGCCGGCAGCGGTTCAGGTCCGGGCGGTCTCTCGGCTGGCGCTGCTCAGCCAGCCCACGGCGGAGCTGCCAGCAATTCTGCCAGCAGCCCCACCGGCGGCTCTGCGCCAAGCAGCAGCTCCACGGCCCGCAGCTCCTCGCCGGGCAGCCCGCAGTCCGCGGGCCCCGCAGAGGAAGCAGCCGACGAGGACTACACCGTCGCCGGCCACTTCCTCTATATACTTCACGGCAAACACGCCGCCATCCGGCATCGGCGCGTGTTCGATATCTCGCTCACGCTGTACGCGGAGCACGAGTTCAATGCTTCCACCTTTGCCGCCCGCGTCACCGCGTCCACGCTGTCGAATTTTCACGCCTGCATCGCGACGGGCATCGGCACGCTTCGCGGCAACCTGCACGGCGGCGCGAACGAAGCCGTCATGGAGCTGATCGAGCGGTTCGGGACGCCGGAGGAAGCGGCGGAGGCTACGCGCGCCAGACTGTCGGAGAAGCAGCTGATTATGGGCTTCGGCCATCGGGTGTACAGCGTGTCCGATCCGCGCTCCGACATTATCAAGAAATGGTCCGAGACGCTGTCGTACTGGTCGGAGGAGGGGTACTTGTACCCGGTATCGGAGGCGGTCGAAGCCGTCATGCGGGAGGAGAAGGCCCTATTCCCGAATCTCGATTTCTACAGCGCGACAGCTTATCACTTCATGGGCATTCCGACCGCCATGTTCACGCCGATCTTCGTCATCGCAAGGCTGGCCGGCTGGACCGCCCATATCATGGAGCAGCGGCGCAACAATCGCATTATCCGGCCGTCGGCCGCCTACGATGGACCGGATCGGCAGCCATGGCTGGAGCTGCATGCCAGGCGTTAGAACGACTCACGAGAGCGAGGTGATGGAGCGTGTCGCAAGCGCATGAACCGAACGTAAGACCCGAGCCGGATCAACTGCTCGTCGATATCGCCGATTACGCGGCGAATTACCGCATCCGGAGCGAGACGGCGTACGAGACGGCCCGCTATTGTTTGATGGATACGCTGGGCTGCGGCATTCTGGCTTTGAAATACCCGGCCTGCACGAAGCTGCTCGGGCCCGTCGTTCCCGGAGCGGAGCTGCCCGGAGGCGTCCGAATTCCCGGAACGTCTTACGAGCTCGACCCCGTGACGGCGGCGTTCAACATCGGGTGCATGATTCGCTGGCTGGATTTCAACGATACGTGGCTGGCGGCGGAGTGGGGACATCCGTCCGATAACCTCGGTGCGATCCTGTCCGCGGCCGACTATGTCAGCAGGCGGAATGACGCCGCCGGCAAACAGCCGCTCACGATGCGAGACGTGTTGACGGCCATGATCAAGGCGCATGAGATTCAGGGCGTGCTGGCGCTCGGCAACAGCTTCAACCGCGTCGGGCTGGATCATGTCATTCTCGTCAAGGTTGCGTCGACGGCCGTCGCTGCCGGTCTGCTCGGAGGCACGAAGGACGATATCGTCAGCGCGCTCTCGCATGCCTGGCTCGACGGACATCCGCTGCGCGTCTACCGGCACGCGCCTAACACGGGCTCTCGCAAATCCTGGGCGGCCGGCGACGCCGCCGGCCGCGCTATCCAGCTGTCATTCCTTACGCTGCGCGGCGAAATGGGCTATCCGTCGGCGGTCACGGCCAAAGGCTGGGGCTTCAGCGACGCGCTGTTCCGAGGCAATCCCGTCGCCGTCGAACGGCCTTTCGGCTCCTATGTCATGGAGAATGTCCTGTTCAAAGTCGCCTATCCGGCCGAATTTCACGCGCAAACCGCCGTCGAAAGCGCCGTCCGGCTCCACCCGCTGGTGTCGGGCAGGCTGGACGATATTGCCCGAATCGTCATCTCGACGCATGAGTCGGCGATCCGCATCATCGACAAGACCGGTCCGCTGCACAATCCGGCCGACCGCGATCACTGCCTCCAGTACATGACCGCGGTCGGGCTGCTTCACGGCAATCTAACGGCAGATCATTACGAGGAGAATGCCGCGGCGGACCCCCGCATCGACAGGCTGCGCGGACTGATGAAGGTGACGGAGAACGCCCAGTTCTCGCGCGATTACTTCGATCCGGATAAGCGGTCCATCGCGAATGGCGTGCAGGTCTTCTTCCGCGACGGCAGCATGACGGAGCAGGAAGTCACGGAATATCCTATCGGTCATCGGCGCAGGCGCGAGGAAGGCATTCCGCTGCTGCTTCAGAAATTCGAGGCGAACCTGGCGACGCATTACAAGAGCGAGCGGGTGCAGCGGCTGGTTCAGCTGTGCGGCAATCCGCAGGAGCTGGAAACGATGGCCGTTCATCGCTTCATGGACCTGCTCGCAAACTAGCAGCATGCTCTGCGCAAAGCCGGGGCGGCGGCTCTCCGCTGCCTTGGCTCGCAGACTTTTCCGGCTTAACTGTGCTATGATTGCTAGCAGATAGAGACGCTAGCAGCGAGCAGAGAGGAGGCCGGCAATCGGCATGGGAACTTCGATTTTCAATCCTGATCGGCCCTACAGCGGGAGTTCGGATTTGCAGCTGCTCTACTGGGGCAAGGAAAGCTGCGCTCCCGGCCATTCTGTCGGTCCAGGCATCCGAGAGGTCTACAAGGTGCATTTTATCCATGACGGGTTCGGACAGGTGACCGTCGGCGACTATACGTATCGGCTTTCGGCGGGCGAGGGATTCATCGTCTACCCGCAGGTCGTGACGCACTACGAGGCGGACGCGGACGAGCCTTGGACCTATTCATGGGTTGCGTTTCAAGGCGCGCAGCTGCGCGAGATTTTGGCCGGGACAAGCCTGTCTCCGGAGCATCCGGTATTCCCGATGGATCTGCGGACGATGCCGGGCCTCTACGACGCGCTTAACGAAGCGGTGTCCCATGGAGGGGCGGCGGGCCTGCGGCTCACCGCGCTGCTGTACGAGTTCATGTTCGCGTTGACGGAAGCGGCGCCTGCCTCGTCGGCCACGCCCGCTGCCCGCAAGCAAGACGGCTATGTGCACCGCAGCATCGCCTTTATCCAGACCCACTTCTGCGAAAATATATCCGTCGGCCAGCTCGCCGCCCACATCGGCTTGGATCGCAAATATTTCTCCGTCCTGTTCAAGGAAGCGCTGGGCATGCCGCCGCAGCAGTATTTGCTGCACTATCGGATGGACAAGGCATGCGAGCTGCTGGAGAGCGGTGCTTATACCGTGGGCGAAGTGGCGCGTTCGGTAGGGTATCAGGATGCGCTGCTGTTCTCGAAAATGTTCAAAAAAGTGAAGGGCGCCTCCCCGAAGCGCTTCATACCGGTCGGCATAAAGCCTGACTTTGTGACATAACAATCAGCCTTGCTGACATTGGCTCATCTTTTGCCTTCCAGTAAGATGGGAAGTGTGAAATGACGAGGAGGATGCAGCGATGACTTATATAGCAGAACAAGAACGATACGACAAAATGACATACAATCGTTCCGGAAAGAGCGGGCTTCGGCTTCCGGCGATCTCGCTCGGGCTGTGGCATAACTTCGGCGGCATCAACGTGCTGGAGAATCAGCGCGTAATGGCAAGAAGGGCGTTCGACCTGGGCATTACCCATTTCGACCTTGCGAACAACTACGGACCGCCGCCGGGCTCCGCGGAAGAGAACTTCGGCACGCTGCTGAAGCAGGATCTCGCGCCGTACCGGGACGAGCTCATTATTTCGACAAAGGCCGGATACTACATGTGGCCGGGTCCTTACGGCGAATGGGGCTCCAAGAAGAACCTCGTCGCGAGCCTGAACCAGAGCCTGAAACGGATGGGCCTCGACTACGTCGATATTTACTACCACCACCGTCCGGACCCGAACACGCCGCTGGAAGAAACGATGAGCGCGCTCGATCTGATCGTCCGTCAGGGCAAGGCGCTGTACGTCGGCCTGTCCAACTACTCGGCGGAGCAGACCCGCGAAGCGTCGCGGATTCTGAAGTCGCTCGGCACGCCGTGCCTCATCCACCAGCCGAGCTATTCGATGATGAACCGCTGGATCGAGGACGGTCTGCAGGACGTGCTGGACGAAGAGGGAATCGGATCCATCGCCTTCTCGCCGCTTTCCGGAGGCATGCTGACGGACCGCTACTTGAACGGCATCGCGCCGGATTCGCGCGCAGCAGGCCCTTCGGTCTTCATGAGACCGGAGCAGGTGACGGAAGAGCGTCTTGCCAAGGTCCGCAAGCTGGACGAGCTGGCGAAGTCCCGCGGCCAGAAAATGTCGCAGATGGCGCTCGCTTGGGTACTCCGCGGCGGCCGCGTCACGTCCGCCCTCATCGGCGCGAGCAAGGTCAGCCAGATCGAGGATGCCGTGGGCGCGCTGTCTGCGCTTGAATTTACTAGCGAAGAGCTGACGTTGATCGACGGTATTTTGCAAGGGTAACCGATTAGAACGCAGGGCATCTTCGGATGCGCTGCGTTCTTTGATTAGGCGGAGAATAGCACCGCGGCACGACCCCAACCCAGACACTTGGAAAAAAGTGTCCCGGTTGGGGTTTTTTGTGCTTTAATGAATTCATTCCGAGGGCCAAGCCCCGAATGAAGCATCTTTAGCAGAGAACGAGGTCCCGGACGGGTCCGATGCCGCACGCCGGGGAATCCTCGTTTATCCCATGCACAGGAGGTTTTATTTTGGCGCATGACCGTAAACGATTTCATTTTGATAACCTGTACTTCCTGAATCCGAAGCAGTACGAGCTGTTCACCCTCTATCAGATCGGCGATTTAAGCTGCGATTCCGGGTATATTCTGCAGGAGCATACGCAGGTCTGTTATGAGATCACCTACATCATGTCGGGGAAGGGATGGTTCTCGACCAACGGCAAGCGAAGCGAAGTGGAAGCGGGGGATCTGTACATCAATATCCCCGGCGAGGTGCATACGGGAGGCGCCGACGACAAGGAGCCGTTCCGGTATTTCTACGTGGGCTTCCTCTTCAACCTGCAGCCGGACGACGATTACCGCGAGAGCTACGAGAGTCCGTTCATCCACATTCAGAAAATGATGGACAAGCGCGACAACCCGCTGACGCGGGACCGTCTGGACATGCAGCACACGTTCTTGAGCGCGCTGAAGGAATTCCGCAACATGTCGCATTATTCCCAGATGATGACGCAGACGTATTTGAACCAATTGATCGTGCTCATGTACCGCAATTTCTTCTCCGACTGGGACAGCACGTACCACTACGACCAAGGCAATGGCGGAGCGAAGGAAATCGTCTACAACGCGATCAGCTACATCGACAACAACATGCTGACCATGCAGGATCTGGCGGAGGTCTCCAGGGTGCTCGGGTACAGCTATTCGTATCTCTCGCATTTGTTTACCGAGGAGACGGGCATCAGCCTGCGCAATTTCTATTCGCAGAAACGGTTGCAGAAAATGATCGAGCTGATGAAATCCCAGACGTGCAGCATCACGGAGATCGCCTCGACCATGCAGTATCAGTCCATTCACTCGTTCAGCCGCGCGTTCAAGAAGGCGGTCGGCTTGTCGCCTACCGAGTACATTCGTCTGTATGTCAAAGAGTGAGCTGTGTTCAATGTTTTGGGAGTGACCGGAGTGTCGATATGGAGTCGGAAAAGCGTGAGCGTTCGCCTTTGTAGTCAGATTTCTACCGCTACTCACTTAAAAATTCGAGGAAATCTGAACTACAACAGCGATTGGAGACCCATATCGACCGCAGGTCATGCCCTTCCCATCATCTAAACAATGGCACAACTTTAGAGCATGAATGGTTAAATACAGCCCATCTTCATTCAGGTAAGATCACCTTAAGCAACGAACTCTTGAAGAGGAAGAGGGGACGATATGGGAAATGCGAGACGGTTGGCTTCCATCGCATTGGCGGGGAGCATGGCATTCGCGATGTTGTCGGCATGCGGCAACGGGAACTCGGACGACGGAAACGCGTCTGCGTCGAATGCGAATAAACCAGATGGGAACTCGGCGGGCAAGAACGCGAACGGCAAGAACGCAGCGGGCACTAACGCGGAGGGAACGAACTCGGCGGGCACGGCGGACGATACGCCGAAGAAGGACATCACCTTGAATTTCTGGACCATTTCGCTCAGCCCGAACTTCGACGATTACATTAACGGCCGCATCGAGAAGTATCAGGACGAGCACCCGGGCATTACGGTGAAATGGACCGACTTGCCCTACGGCTCGATGGAGAACAAGCTGCTGACTTCCATTGCCGGCGGCAATTCTCCCGATGTCGTCAACCTCAATACCGGCATGGCGCTGACGCTCGCGGCGAAGAACGCCCTTGTCGATCTGAACAAGGAGGCGACGGACGAGCAGCGTTCCATCTATTTCCCCGACCTCTACAATTCCACCAAACTCGGCGAAAGCGCGTATGCCTTTCCTTGGTACTTCGGCTTATCCGTCTTCATGTACAACAAGAAAATTTACGAAGAAGCGGGCCTCGACCCGAACAAACCGCCCGTCACGCTGGATGAGCTGAAGCAGCAGGCCGTTCAGATCAAGGAGAAAACCGGCAAGTACGGCTTCACGCTCGTCTCCAATCCGCCTGCCGACCTGTATTTCTCCGGCGTGCCGATGATCAGCGAAGACAAGAAGACGATCATCCTCAACACGCCCGAAGCGCTGGCGTGGGCGAAATGGAACAAGGCCTTGTATGACGAGGGCGTCATACCGAAGGACAGCGTCGGCGCCGATGCCAATTACGCGACCGACAAATACCAAGGCGGACAGATCGCGACGCTGACGACGGGCGCGAATTTCTTGAACCGCGTCAAGACGAACGCCAAGGATGTATTCGACAACACGCTCGTAGCCAAAATGCCGGCGAAGAAGGAAGGCGGCAACTATCAAGCCAGCTTGATGGACGTCGTCGTGCCGACGATGAGCAAAAACCATAAAGAAGCGATCGATTTCGCCAATTACATCACGAACGACGAATCGCAGCTCGAGTTCTGCAAAGTGGTTAATATTTTGCCGTCCACGAAGAAAGCCGCAGCCGATCCGTTCTTCACCCAAGGCGGCGACGATCCGGAATCCAAAGCGAAGATCATCGCGGCCTCGATGGTCGGCCAGGCGAAGGACTTTACGCTCGGCATCAAGGACGAATCGAAGGTGCTGGATCCACTCTGGAAAGGCTGGACGAAGATGATGCTCGGCCAGCAGTCGCCGGAGGAGATGCTGAAGACGGCCGAAGCGGAGATGCAGAAGCAATTGGATGCCGTCAATGCGGAAGGCTAAGTCGACTTGCGGGGAGTGAGCGTCTTTCTCCCCGCTATCCAGGGGAAGGGGGATATCGTGTTGGCTGCAAAATGGTCCAAACAGCAGAGGAGCCGGGCCCGTTTCGCTTATCTGATGATCGCTCCCGGCGTCCTGCTGCTGCTCGTGTTCACCTTTTACCCGATCATATACGGCCTTCCTCTCGCGTTCACCAACTACTCCGCCCTCGATACGACGAAATGGATCGGGATGAAGAATTTTCAGCGCGCGTTCCATGATCCGGATTTCTACGTTGCCCTGAAGAACTCGCTGATCTATGTCATCGTCGTTCCGATTATCCAGATCCTTGCGATCTTGATGGCGGTGCTGGTCAATACGAAGCTGAGATTCGTCGGCTTGTTCCGGGTCGCCTTCTTCATCCCGGTCGTCACGTCCATGGTAGCGGCGGCGATTGCTTGGAAATGGATGTACGAGGAACAGGGGATCCTCAACTATATTCTGCGAAGCATCGGACTCACCCATCACGATATCGCGTTCATGGTGGAGCCGAAGTATGCCTTGGCAGGCGTCATGCTGGTGACGATTTGGAAAGGGCTCGGCTATTACATGATGATCTATTTGGCCGGTCTCCAGTCCATTCCGAGCGAGCTGCAGGAAGCGGCGAGAATCGACGGAGCTAACCGCATGCAGGTCATTCGCCTGATCACGATCCCGCTGCTGATGCCTTTCGTGCTGCTATGCTCGCTGCTTTCGGTCATGGGCGCGATTCGCGTCTTCGACGAGATCTTCGTCATGCACGGTCCCAAGGGCGATCCGATCAATTCGACGCTGGTGGCGAGCGTGTACACGTACAAAGTGGCGTTCCAGGATTTCGATTTCGGCTATGCGGCCGCCATCGGGCTTGTCGTCGCGCTGATCATTCTGGTGTTCTCCTTGTTCATGTTCCGGTACACCCGAAAGGGAGGGCTGACCTACTATGAGTAAGCCTGTCTCACTGCGGAGAATCGCATCCGCGACCATCCTGTACGCGCTGCTGGTCTTGACGGCCCTCCTGTGCCTGGGCCCATTCCTATGGCTGCTGTCCACCTCCCTGAAGGTGAACGCGAACGTCTATAAGTTCCCGCCGCAGCTCATTCCGTGGCCCCTCAATTTCAAGAACTTCAGCGACGTGTTCCACATCATGCCGCTCTGGACGTATATCAAGAACACGGTGCTGATGACCGGGATGGGCGTCCTGCTGAACGTGATCATCTGCACGATGACGGCGTATCCGCTCGCGCGCATCGCGTTCCCGGCACGGAATTTCGTCTTCTATGCCATCGTGAGCACGATGATCCTGCCGAACGCGGCCGGGATGATCGTCAACTTCATCATCATTCAGAAGCTGCATCTGTATAACACGATCCTCGGCATCGTCCTCCCGTCGGCGGTCAGCGTATTCAACATTTTCCTGCTCCGGCAGGCGTTCATTACCATTCCGAACGATATGGAATATTCCGGCCGGATCGACGGGGCGGGCGAGTTTCGGATATTCTGGAACATCATGGTGCCGATGGTCCGTCCCGCGATCGCGACGGTCGTCATCTTCGACTTCATGGCTTTCTGGAACAGCATGATCTGGCCGATTATCATCCTGGACGACAAGGAGAAGTATCCGCTCGCCGCGGCACTGCAATATTTACAGGGAAACTTATCCTATAACTTCCCGTACATTGCGGCCGGGACGATCATCTCCGTCATCCCGATCATCCTGATTTTCCTTGTGCTGCAGAAACAGTTCATCAACGGCATGGTCGGCGCGGTCAAAGGATGATTTGACGACGGCTCGTGATCCCCACAATCGAGAAAATGAGGAGTGGTTATGATGAAACGTAAAATCGCATTGGCAGTATCGCTTGGATTGGTTGGCGCAACTACGGCTTTCGCGGCAGCGGCGCCGACGCCGGCGACGGTTCCGGTCGCCTCCCTTCAACCCGCCGTTCACCTCGAGAAGCCGCAGCTGACGGGCGTAGGCGGCAAGCTGCTGCTCAGCGACTCTCCCGAAACGTTCGCCGCTGCAGGCGCATTCTACCGAGACACGGCCGAAGGCGAGTTTCGCGTGTTCTGGCATCATCAGAACGAGGCGCCGCAAACGTTGACGGTGGGCGTCGCGATCACGAACACCTCCGCGGACACGGTCGCGTTGTATCTCGAGGGCAACGGCGTCGGAACGAACGTATACGTCGACGTCGCCGGGCAATCCGCGCTCGCCGATTTCATCGCGTCCGAGAGTAAGCGCACGCTGGCCGCGAAGCTGGCCCCGGGCGAAAGCTACTACGTCGACGCGCCGACGGACAATAACATTACGAACAGCGGCATCGTTCAGTTCGAAGCGACGACCGTCAAAGGAAATCATCCGGCGCAAGTCACGGCGACCGTATTAAGCTATGATGCGAAGCCGGAGCATCCGGAGCAGGTCGCGGTGCTTCCGGAAGATTCGCATACGCGGGGGACGTTCCCTCATTTCGACCGGACCGGCACGATTCAATACGATACCTCCGTCGGCAACGCCTACTTGCGCATCGATTCCGCGGCATACGGCCAGTGGAGCGACGCGATGCCCGGCGAATACGAGGACGGTTGGGATGCGGTGGACGGCAACAAGCCCGTCATCAACAACGGCAACTACGGCGTGATGTATCGCTTGAATACCGAAATCGTCAACAGCTTCCATCACCCAAGACAGGTCGGCCTATTCTTGAATCCGTCGGGCGGATACGGACACTATGTGGTCAAATGGAACAAAAACATTTTCCAATCCGGATACCTGACGTACGAGAACGCATGGAACATTACCAACTTCAAGCTGAATCCGAACGGCGGCACGTACAAGTCCGAATTGAGCCTCACAGGCGGGGCGGCCGGCCCGCAAGTCATCTATTTCACGAACCAGGAGAAATAACGGAACCGAGGAGGCTTGCCCGATGAGCAAGGAGATGCATGCCGATCTGGTCATTATCGGCGGCGGGACCGGCGGATGCGCGGCGGCGCTGGCGGCTGCCAAGATGGGCCTGACCGTCATCATGACCGAAGAAACGCCCTGGATCGGCGGCCAGCTGACGAGTCAAGCGGTGCCTCCCGACGAACACCCGTGGATCGAGCAGTTCGGCTGCACGCGGAGCTATCGCCGATTTCGCGAAGGCGTGCGGCAGTACTACCGGGACTATTTTCCGTTGACGACCGAAGCCAGAGCGAACGTGTTGTTGAATCCGGGCAACGGCTGGGTAAGCCGCATCTGCCATGAACCTCGAACCGCGCTAGCCGTGCTTCACCATATGATGGCGCCTTATATCCACAGCGGCCGGCTGACGATTCTGACCCGGCATCAGGTTGAGTCGGCACGCACCGAAGGGGACAACGTCGTGTCGGTCACGGTGCGGGGACTGGATCAGCCGGATCGCGTGGAACTGACGGCCCCGTACTTCCTGGATGCGACGGAATGCGGCGACGTCCTGCCGCTCGCCGGCGTCGAGTATGTCACCGGCTCGGAGTCGCAGCGCCAAACCGGAGAGCCCCACGCGCTGGAAGGCGATCCGCAGCCGATGGACATGCAGGCGTTTACGTATTGCTTCGCCATGGATTATCTCGAAGGGGAGAACCATACGATCGACAAGCCCGCGCAGTATGCGTTCTGGCGCGATTACAAGGCGGACTTCTGGCCGGATCGACTGCTGAGCTGGACGGGAGTGAAACCGGCAACTTTGGAGCCGGTTCAATTCGAGTTGTTTCCGGGCAAAGACTGGATGTCGCTGATGGGTTATCGGAGGATCGTCGACAAGAGCAATTTTGCCCCCGGCACGTATCGGGGCGATATCTCGCTGGTGAATTGGCAGCAGAACGACTACTGGCTCGGATCCGTGATCGACGTGAGCGAGGAAGAGAAGGCGCGCCACCTCGCAGGGGCCAAGCAGCTGAGTCTGTCGCTGTTGTATTGGATGCAGACGGAGGCTCCCCGGCCTGACGGCAAGCAGGGCTATCCCGGCCTGCGCCTGCGGAAGGACGTCGTCGGCACGTCGGATGGGCTTGCCATGGCTCCTTACATTCGCGAATCTCGCCGGATCAAGGCCGAGTTCACGGTACTGGAGCAGCATCTGAGCACGGAATGCCGCGGAACGGAAGAGGCGGAGCCGTTCACGGATTCCGTCGGCATCGGGTGCTATAGGATCGATCTTCATCCGAGCACGGGGCTGCGCCATTACATCGATATTTCCAGCCTGCCGTTCCAAATTCCGCTAGGGAGCCTGATCCCTGTCCGCGTCAACAATCTCTTGCCTGCAGGCAAGAACATCGGGGTCACCCATATCACGAACGGCTGTTATCGGCTGCATCCCGTTGAATGGAACATCGGCGAAGCGGCCGGCTATCTGGCTGGCTACTGCTTGCTGCATGGCATCAAACCGCGGGAGATCCGCAATCGTCAGGAGCAGCTGCTTGCCTTCCAGAAGCTGCTGGTTCAAGAAGGTATCGATCTCGCATGGCCGGAGTCGCGTCCGGTCTGAGCTTCACGACTAACCATAAGCAGGGAGTGTCTACTATGACGAACACCATTCGCATTGGCGTTATCGGAGCGGGCTCGATCTCGGAAAGCCATCTGAGATCTTACCTGAAGAATCCGAACGCCGAGCTCTATGCCATCTGCGATTTGAACGAGAATCGAGCGCAGGCCAAGGCCGACAAGTATGCCATCGCGCATGTCTATACGGACTATCTCGAACTGCTCGCGAATCCCGATATCGATGCGATCAGCATCTGCACGTGGAACAACAGCCATGCGGAGATCAGCATCGCGGCTCTGAATGCGGGCAAGCACGTGCTGTGCGAGAAGCCGTTGTGCCGGACGGTCGAAGAGGCGCTCCAAGTGGAGCAGGCCGTGCGGCACAGCGGCAAAATCCTGCAGGTCGGCTTTGTTCGGCGGTACAGCGCCAATACGAGGATCGTCAAGGAAATGGCGGACCACGGCGAGTTCGGCGAGATCTATTATGCCAAGGCGTCCTGTATTCGTAAGCTCGGGAACCCTGGAGGCTGGTTCTCCGATCAAGAGCGCTCCGGCGGCGGGCCGCTGATCGACGTCGGCGTTCACGTCATCGACCTATGCTGGTATTTGATGGGCAGGCCCAAGGTGAAGTCGATCAGCGGCAATACGTACAAGAAGCTGGGCAACCGGGCGAACGTGCAGAACCTGGCCTACTACAAGTCATCCGACTACGACGCGGGGCAGAATACCGTGGAGGACATGGCCAATGCGCTCATCCGCTTCGAGAACGGGGCTTCGCTCTATGTCGATGTCAGCTTCACGCTTCACGCGAAGGAGGACGAGCTGACGGTCAAGCTGTACGGGGAGAAGGGCGGCGTGGAGCTGGAGCCGTCGCTGACCTTCATCACGGAGAAATACGATACCATTCTCAACATGACTCCGCAGATCAATAACCTCTCTTTTGATTTCGCGGCTGGGTTTCAGGACGAAATCAATCACTTTATCGAGGTGTGCAGCGGCAGCAAGCCGACATTAAGCCCGGTCGAGGACGGCGTCGAAATGATGAAAATGCTTTGCGGCATTTACGAGTCTGCCGCGACGGGAGAGGAAATCCGGTTCTAACGACGGATGCGAGGAGCGGACATGAGAACAATCGGGTTCATCGATTATTATTTGGACGAGTGGCATGCCGAACACTATCCGGCGTGGATCGAGCAGGCGTTGAACGGCGAGATGAAGGTGGCCTATGCGTACGGCAAAATCGATAAGATCGGCGGGCAGACGAACGCCGCCTGGTGCGAGAGGAAAGGCATCCGGCTGCTGGCTTCCATAGCGGAAGTCGTGGCGATGAGCGATTATCTGGTCGTGTTGTCGCCCGATCATCCGGAGTTTCACGAGGAGCTGTCGCTGCTTCCGCTGCGTTCGGGCAAGCCGACGTACGTGGACAAAACGTTCGCGCCTGACCGGAATACGGCGCTCTCGTTGTTCGAGACCGCGCGCATACACGGGACGCCGCTCTTTTCCAGCTCCGCGCTTCGTTATGCATCGGCATATGCCGAAGCCTCGAAACAAGGGATAGCGGTCATAAGCAGCATGGGACCTGGAATGTACGACACTTACGCGATTCATCAAATCGAGCCGATCGTAGCGCTCATGGGCTGCGAAGCCAGCCGCGTGATGTACATCGGCAGTCCGTCTTCGCCCGCGCTGCTGATCGGGTTCGTGGACGGCAGGCAGGCGGAAATCCGTCATTTCGGCGGGGATTGCCCGTTCAGCATGACGGTACAATATGAGTCGGGGACCGCCGTGAATCTGAAGGCGAATTCCGGTTATTTTCAAGCGTTTATCGGGACGATGCTGACGTTCTTCGAAACCGGCGAATCTCCGGTGGATCCGGCGGAGACGATCGCGATCATGACGATTATCGAGTACGGGCGATTGGCGGCGCAGCAGCCGTATCAGTGGATAGAGCTGCCGGCGGCGGGGACGGACTTCGGCGAGGCAGCAGGGGAATAAAGTAAATCGACGGCGATCGTGTCGATCGGAAGCGAAAAGCTTGCCCTGTTTGGGCAAGCTTTTTAGGCTATCGAGAAAGTCTCGGCAGCTTTTACACGTGATGGAACAAGCGTTGATGACCGCCGCCGTACAGAACATGAAGAAGATAGCCCTACGTTTCAAGAGGAAACTAAAAAAGAAACCCGTCGTTTTGAAAAAACGTGGGTTTCTCTGCACTCTGAAGAAACCGAGACGTCTTAAGGCAAGACGTCTCGGTTTCTTTGCGCTCATATAGGGTTCACAGGCCGCTACGCTCGATAACTTCCGAGACAACCGGCACGAAGCGCTTCATGACTTCGAGGTGATCGGACAACGCCGCGGCGGCGAGGCCGACGTCCAGATCCTGTCCGGCGCCCAGGGCAATCGTCGTTCGGTAGCGCAGCTCGCCGTCTTCGATGTCCATCTCGTAGCTGCCAGACGTGCTCCCGTAATTCTCGCCAATGAAGGCCAATGCGGTTTCCTCGCGCAGGGCGGAGGGAATCGCAGTCGGGAAGACGGAGTAAAGGATGATCGTGCGCGCCGCCTCTTCCACTTGAATGACGCTGCCCCATTCGGCTTCGTCCGTGTAGAAACGCAGCCGCATGAGCTCGCTGTTGATCGGTTCCGCGATAAGCGCCTTGGCTTCCAGGTAGCGTTGCATTTGCGCATAGAGGGGAGTGGCGCGGACCGGATCGCGGGCGGTCGTCTCGCGCCAATTCGTTCGCAGGCTGATGGTCAACCGTCCGCTCTCATCGCCTTCCTCGGGCTGTTGAACCGATTGCTTCAGTTCGAGCGCGAGCCAGCTCTCCGTCTGCTTCAATTGAACGGAGAGGGAGGACTTCTCCGATTCGCCGGACGGCATCAAAGCATCGAGAACGTCCTCCGCATCCATCCCTTGCGAGATGAGCCCGCGGACGATGGCCGGACGCAAGGCGACGAGCAGCTCGGCTGGCCGATCCGGCTCGAAGGTCGCCTGATTCAACCTGACGCTGCCGAAGCAATGAAACCATTCCTGCGCCACGATGGCCGCGCACGTCTCGCCGTCGACTTCCAGAAGCATCTCGCAGAATCCGGCCGCGGAACCCGAATCGTCGTAGTGCAACTCGATACGAACGATGGCTGCAGGTAGGGAAGCTCCGTCCAAGGTACGGAACAGGAGAGGCAGTTGCGTCTTTACGCTGGATCGTTGAATGGCCATGTCGGGCAGATCTCCTTGTTCTTTCATTCTATGTATAGAATCGGCTATAAAGTTTCCGTTCGTAACAACTGGCTAAACGAACGCGCCATACGCCTCGCCCTGAGGGGAGCGCTAACGATCGCCAGACACGTTATTTCCCTGTTTTAACCACTTTTCATTTTCTAACGCTCGCCACAGTGCTTATCTGCCGTCTAACGACCCATTTCGCCTGAAAAAAGTCAACTAACCACGCTAGCGATCGTAAGATTTTATAACGAGGCGATTGGAGCGAAATAGCCACTGTCACGAGCGTTAGAGATGCCGCACAAGTATGGTTGGCGGTTTTATTACTGCCGTGGATATAGACAGCGTATACGCATCCGCGGCTTCTAACCCAAGAAGCCGGGTTGAAAGGCGAAAGCAAAAACAAAGCAAAAATCCAGCAAAAACAAAGGGAAAATTAAAGCGAAAACAGCCAACGGCTTGTACATCCGAAATTCAAACAACCTGACACCAACCCGGGACATGCAAATCAAGCCTCGTACGATTTACACGCATATGGCGCATAACCGCTTACTTGATTACGCATCTCGCACGCTTAGGACGCGTGCTTACGTCTCGAAACCAAGGAACCCGCCCTTGAATTCCAATTCGCCGTTTTCGTTCGTGCCGAAGCCCAGCTTGCCCAAACTCTTGGATTTCTCGACGGACACTTTGGCGATCTCCGCATCCACTTCGAACGTCTTCGTCTCGGCGGCTCCAAGCGAAATTTCCCATTCCTTGGGCGTGCCGGTCTTGGTCCATTCCTTATCGAACGAGAGCGAGAGATCCAGGGAACTGGACAGCAAAATC
The DNA here is from genome assembly GCF_056269105.1 of Paenibacillus sp. J31P316. Classification (NCBI taxonomy): domain Bacteria; kingdom Bacillati; phylum Bacillota; class Bacilli; order Caryophanales; family Paenibacillaceae; genus Paenibacillus; species Paenibacillus sp. J31P316. The sequence goes on from NZ_JBWDNI010000003.1 coordinate 72,737, forward strand.
TTGTTTACCTTCTCGGTGGCGCTCGTGGTCGGCTTGCCGGTTATCCAGCCCTTGACCGTATCGTTGATCGTCTCGTCCCCTTTGATCTTCTCCACGAGGCCCTTGCCGACGGCGTCGAATTGAGGGAGGGTGAACATGACGTCCGAACCGGTGTCGAGGACGCCGCCCATCCCTTTCTTGACGCCTTCTTCGTCGCCCCTCATCTTGCTTTGGAGCAGGCCGGCCACGTTCTTGGCTCCGCCGACGATCGGCGTGACCCACTTGGAGGCGATGTTCGCCCATTCGGAGACATCCTCGCCGTAAGCGAACGGAATGGAACCCGAGGCCTCGATGGACAGGCTGCGCATCTTGCCGTTCACGAAGGCGAGCGAGCCTTCGAGTCCGAAGGCCACGCTCGTGTTGCCAAGCTTGACCTCGGTCGTGGCGCCGGCTTCCCAAACGCGTTTATTCGATTTGAAGCCGAGCGCCGACGCTTTGTCCTTCAGGGAGGCGACGTCGGTATTGTCGCCGAAGCCGGTCTTGCCGACCGGTGCCGTCTTGCCGGCCTTGGTATTATGTTCCGCTACGCGGTCTTCGATCGTCTCTTGGTCGTAATGATGCAGGCGCTTGTAACCCAATTCGCCGCCCATCTTGGCCACGCCGGCGTTGATATCGGCTTGAAGCTTGGCCATGAGGCCGACGTCGACGTAGTTGCCTTCCTTCATGTGCGTCTGTTCGATCATCGCAGCCCACAGCTCGGCTTCCTCGGTCTTCTCCATGCCGGACTTGCCGCCTTGGCCCCAGAAGTACTCCGCCGCCCGGGGCGCGATGTTGCGCATTTCCCGGTACATGCCGTACGAGAGCAGCTTCATGACGCCGACGGAGTTCTTGGCTTGGCTCTCCATGAACAGGCCGGCGCGGAAGTTGGCGTCCAGGCCGAACGTCTGGAAGCCCGCCCCGAACGTAATCGAGGCGTTGACCGTCAGGTCGCTCTCCTCGCGCTCCGCCTCCGCGGCCAAGCCGAACAGGACGTAGACGCTTCCCGATTGGTCGACCGGAATCTTCAGCTCGAATTCGAAAGAGCTGGAATCGCCGTTGTTCGGAACGGCAAGATCGATCACCTTGCCCACCTTCGAGAAGCCGCCGTTCAGCGTATCCGCTTCGACGGCTTGCTTGATGGACTTCTCCCCGACCTTGTCCGCGGCGACTTGCGACTTGACCCCGCTCGCGATCTCGCCCTGCTTGACGGTGTCCGCCTGGACGCTCGCATCGCCCTTCTTGCCTTTCGTAATCGCCCGGGCGGCCGCGACCGCTTCCGTCTGCTTGACTTTCAGCAGCTCGATCGCCTTGATCTGCGCGCCTTTCTTGGCGGCGGCGGCGATCTTATCCGCATCGCCCGGATTGCCCCTCGCAACCTCGAAGGCGGACGATTGCGCGGATGTTTTAAGCGCGCCCTTCGTCGCGGCTTCCGGCAGCACATGCTTCGCGATATCGATCGCGCTCTTGTCGACGACGGCGTTGACGGAGCCTTTCGTGAGGGAGGTCGCCTGTACCTTGGCCAGCATCCCGTAATACTTCTTGCCGAGTTCGGACTTGCCCGCCGTGTTCGTGTCCGTATCCAATTGGCCCTCGATGTCTGCCCGGGCTTGTTCGTTCGCGGCGGTAGCCAGCTTCTTCACGAAAGCCTTGGTCTCGTCGGAAGTCGTGCTGAAGAACCCCCGTTCATACCCGAGCTTCATGACGACGGCGAGCTTGATCGGATCGAACAGCTTGTTCGTATAAATCGATTCGATCACGTTTTCGGCGACGAGCGCGTCATTCGAATCGTGCCGATCCTTCAAGTCTTTCATGCCGGCATCTTTGACGTCCACGCTGCCGCTGAGGAAGGAAGCATCGTTCTTGATTCGCAGAGCCAGGTCCTTCTTGATCTGCGTGACGAGCTCGCTCAGCTTGCCGTCCGCCGCGGTCTGGCCGGTCCGTATCGCCTGCTTCTTGGCCTCGTCCTGCTGCTTGGCGAGCGGAGTCTTCAGCTTGGGCAAGACGGAATCATAACCTTCCTTGGCTTTCTGCTCCAGCATCGTCTTGTTGTCGGCGCCGATGGCGGCTCGAACCGTGTCGTAGGAGAGCCGGGTCAGCGAATCCTCGACGATCTTCGCCTTCTTGACGTTCTCCTCGGCGTACTTCTTGGCATCCGCCTTCTCGTCCGCCGTCGCGCCGACGTCCGCTTCGATGTTGTTCTTGACCTTGTCGGTCGCCGCCTGACGGACCGAGTCGCGCAAGGCCAGCGCTTCCTTGTTCGTGAGGAGATACTGTTCGGTCTGTTGCTTCGCGCCGGACAGCAGGAATTGATAGAGCTGGGAGGCAATCATCGGCGAATGTTGGTCTCTGTAGGTCGCCAGGTCCTCCTTGCGCTGCTCCTCCGGGGACTTCTGTGCCTGCAGCGGCGCTTGCCCGGCCGTCTGCGGCGCTTGCTGGCTGGCCTGCTGGTTGCCGACAGTGCTTGAGACAGGCCCCCCTTGCGTCTGATTGCCCTGCGGCGGCTTCGGGCTCTTCGAACTTCTGAACAAGCTCTGGAACACGGCAATATCCCCCTCGATACCCATATATGGAATCCATTATACATGAGCTTGCGGGAAAAACGCGCGAATAACCAAGAAAAAAGTGGAAGGAGAACGAATTTTGGATTATTTTGCAATTGATATGTAGTATGATTGAAGCGTGCATGAACGATTTGCTAGATAAGGTGGAAGCGCATGTGTTAGCGAAGCTCCAATCGCTGTTTAATCTCAGATACGAGGATCGGCAGAAGGTATGGATCATGGGCACCGTCTTCTTCTTGGCAGGCTTGTCGGAGATGGTAAACTATACGTCTTTCATGGCGCTCTTCAATAGCCGCGTAGGCACGCAATATTTGCCCATGATGTACCTCGCGGAAGCGGTGCTGATGCCGCTTGAGGGTTGGGCCTTCTCCTACTTGTCCCAAAAGTTGCCGAAACCCCGGTTTATGATCGTCATGTATGTCGCGTTTATCGCCATAGGCGCGGTCAACGGGGGAGGACTGCTCGTTTATCGCCTGTTCGATCTGTCTTGGCTGGGCTTCTATGTCATCTTGTTCCTAGGCTCCAACTTCGTTATTCGGCAGCAGACGCTGCTCATGTGGAGCACGGCGTTCGATCTGTGCCCGACGCAGCAGGCCAAGCGCGTCATGCCCGTGTTCGTGCTGTCCGCCATCTTGGGAGGTATCGCTGCCGGACTCTTGTCCAACTTGATGGCGCCCGCGATCGGCCCGGAACTGTTATACATACTGGCGACGTTGTTCTTGTTGGCGGGATTGCCGAACTTCATGAAGGCGATCAAGCAATACTTGATTCCGCTGACCTTCAAGAACGAGAAGGAAGAGGAAGAAGAGCAAGGGGAGAGGCAGGGCTCGTCCTTCTATCTCAAGCAAGCGCTGCGCTCGCCGTTCCTCATGACGGTAATCGGAATCATGACGCTGATGCCGGCCGCTTATTTTCTCATCGAATATCAGTACTTCACTTCGGCGCAGGCGGTTTATACCGACGAGGCCGAACTTACTTCGTTCTATGGGCTCATGGTCATCGTGCTGTTCTGCGCGGCATTCCTGCTGCAGCTCTTCGCGTCCAGGCTGATCGATTTGCTCGGCGCGAGCAACACCGTGTTCGCGATCGCGATCGCGTTCCTCGGCAGTTTCGGTCTCGTGAGCTTGTTCATCGGAACGCCGTACGCGCTTGCGGCCGTCTCCGTAGGCTATTGCTTGTCCTATTTGCTGCTCTATTATTTTGCCGAGCCCAGTTATCAATTTTTCTTCAAAATGCTCCCCCTCAAGCACCGGGACGGCTTCCGCTATATCGCGCAAGGAATCGCGGCTTCGGCGGGCGTTCTGATCGGGTCGGGAGCCGCGATGCTGCATTCCGTCCTGGGCGTGGAGATGACTTGGCAAGCGATCATCGGCACGATCATGGCCGCCTTCTTGCTCCTGCTGGCTTGGGCGAATCGGCATCTCTACATTAAGGAGCTCGTTCGTTATATCCAGATCGGCTCCGCGTCCGTCAAAGATTTCATGAACGAGTTTATCGAATCGATGAAGAACGACCGCGTGAAGCGGACCTTGCTCGAACAATTGCGCCATCCGAACGAAACGGTGCAGCAGCTGACGATTCAGTTATTCGCCGGCAATCCGGATGCGGCCGCCACCGAAGAGTTGCTGCAGTACGCGGAGCGGCGCGGCGGTCGGTCGAGAGCGGAGGCGCTGGCCGCTATTCCCCCGGGGAGCTGGAGCAAAATCAAGCTGGAACGATTGGAGCCTTTCATTCGGGACGGGGACGAGGACGTGCGGGCGATCGCGTACCGCAAGCTATTCGCGTCGCCTTCGTGGAGCGGCGAGCGGGAACGGTGGACCCGGCAAGCCAGGCACGACGGAAGCCGGACCGTCCAGGCCGAAGCGCTTCGCGTGATGGCGCAGTCGGAGAGCCTTGCGCGGGAACTGCGGGCTTGGCTCGAGGAGCGGAATTCTTCGACGGTGCTGGCCTGCCAAATCATTGGGGAGCGTCAGCTGAAGGAACACTACTTCGATGTCATGATGTGCATGCTTGAACCGACTCCCTTCGTCAGGAATATGGCGGTTCGCACGCTTGGCCGAATCGGCGACGAAGAGACGGCCAACAACCTGGGGGAACTCTTGATCGGAGCCGACGTGGAGCTGTGCGCGACGATCGAGGAGGCGTTCATCGAGATCGGAACGGCCGGCATGCCCGTCTATAACCGATTCATCGCTTCGTATAACGACGAGGTGTGGCGAGCGGCCGTAACCGCAATTATCGCGGTCGGCTTGGAGACGGACATTCACAAGACGGTCGTGCCTTCTTGCATTCAGAAGCTGCGCGAGCTGCGAGCCATTCGAGCCTATGTCGACCGTATCAGGGAAGCAGGGCACGCGGAATGGACGGAGCTCGCCCGGATGAGAAGCGACGAGTTAACGCTGTCGCTGCTGGATACGATTTGGACGGTCATGCTCCGCTTCGGCGACGAGCGTTCGATTCCCCAATTACGGAAGGCACTCGAAGGCGAAGACGAAGAGGTACGCGACAACGGACTGGAGATTCTGTCCGAAGGACTCGGCAATGCGAAGCTGGCGGCCGCGCTGCTCGCCTTTTATCAGAGAAGGGGCCAGCCCGTGAAGGGCCGCGGCGGTTCCGGCTCGCAACTGTCGGAAGAGGCGTTACATTTGGACGAAGCGATTACCGATCCGTGGCTGCAGGCCATCGCGATCAAATCCGGCGCAGCGGAAGGGGCGACCGCATTGGTGAACAACTGGGAATATTTGAGCGCGCTCGACAAAATCGTTTTCCTGAAGCAAGTGCCGCTATTCCAAGATATCTCGATCGAAGAGCTGGGCCGTATCGCCAGCATCGCTCATGAACGGGTCTTTCCGGAAGGGGATTTCCTGATGAAGCAGGGCGAGCGGGCGTCGTCCATGTACGTGCTCGTGGACGGTCACGTCGAGATCGGCGGACGGAACGAAGGCGGAACGTTCGGCACGATCGGCATCATCGGGGCGAAGGAATCGATCGGGGAAGCGGGCTTGTTCGACGATCGCCCGTCGCATGTGTCCGCGCAGGTAATCCTGGACGAAGCTCGCGCGCTGGAGATCGAGGGAAGGGAAGTGGCGAAGCTCGTGCGGGTGTACCCGGATGTCGGCGTCGGGCTGCTTCGTTCGATCGGCCATCGTTTGCGAATGATGGAGGATTTGGTGCTTAAGCTCGGATAGCAAACAAGGGGGCGACGGCATGCGGCAGGTAAGCGTTCGGCTGACGCCCTCGATGAACGAATGGACGAAGCTGAACAAGCTCGTCCATTCGTTCTGCGAAGCGCAGTCGCTGACGAACGAATTGCGGTTGGATCTGCAGCTCGTCTGCGAGGAATGGTTTACGAATATTGTCGTTCACGGCTATGAAGAAGGCGGAATCGATCCAAGCGACGCTCCCCCGATCGACGTAGAACTGCGTTTGGAAGAAGCGGACGAGATCGTATTCGTCTTCCGCGACGGGGCCGGGTTTTTCAATCCGCTGGAGAGAGAGAAGCCGGATTTGGGGCTGGAAGCGGAAGAACGCCCGATCGGGGGATTGGGCATCCACCTGATCAGGGCAAAGATGGATGAATGTTCATACGCAAGAACGGATGACGGCAACGTATTCGCCATGCGGGTAACCGCGCGGAGGAATAAGCAATAAGGCATAAGCAATAAGGAATCGGGAATCAAGAATAAGCAATAAGGCATGGGGAGCGAAGGACGATGAACGTAACGGTCGATACGCAAAATCAAATTCGGACGGTGAGGATAAGCGGCCGGCTGGACGGCACGACGATGCAGGAGCTGGAGGAACGATTCCTTCAGCTTGCGGACGAAGGCGGCTCGAGGTTCGTCTTCGATCTTAGCCTGCTTGATTATATCAGCAGCGCGGGGCTTCGCGTCATGTTGCTGGCCGTGAAGAAAACGAAAGCGGCCGGAGGCAAGCTCGCCCTGTTCGGCCTGAACGACAACGTGAACGAGATCTTCCGCATATCCGGCTTCTCCACGATCTTCTCCCTGTTCGCCGCAGAAGAGGAAGCGCTTGCGTTCGTATCCTAAACGAGAAAGACGAGGGGCATGCAATGGCATTCGTTATCTCCTTCTGGGTTGCGTTGGCGGTCCTGCTGCTAGTTGCCGGAATTCTGCGCATCGTCCGCAAGGAGCAGCTTAGAACGACCAAACTATTCAATATCGGCCTTCAGCTTAACGCCACGATCAAGCGGAAGGACCTGCTGGGAATCATCATGGAGACCGCTTCCCGCGAGATGTCGGCGGAGGGATCGTCCATTATCCTCGTCGACCAGAAGACGGGCGAGCTCTACTTCGAAGTGGCGACCGGCGATAAGACGGACGAGGTGAAGGAGATCAGGTTGAAGGCCGGAGAAGGCATTGCCGGTTGGGTGGCCGGATCGGGCCAATCCGTGCTCATCGCCGACGCCGCGAACGATGCCCGTTGGTCGAACAAAGTCGCGCTGAAGGTGAAGATTCCGACGCGCAACATGCTGTGCGTGCCTGTCCGGTCCGGCGGCAAAACGCTCGGGGTGCTGCAGGTCATCAACAAGCGCGGAAGGAGCGCCTTTAACAAGCAAGACCTTCGCCTATTGGAGATGATCGCTTCCCCGACCGCTATCGCGCTGGAAAACATGCTTCTCTACGAGGCGCTCGAGCAATCGATCGAGAACCTGCGCGTGACGACGGCCGCCAAGGAGAGGATGGAGAGCGAGTTAAAGATCGCCAGGGACATTCAGATGAGCTTCCTGCCGGGCGAATCGCTTCGCTCCGGCAAGACCGATCTGCACGCGCGCTTGATTCCGGCGAGGGAGGTAGGCGGCGATTTCTATCATTTCATGGAAATCGGCAACGACAAGCTGCTGATCTGCCTGGGCGACGTCTCCGACAAAGGGATGCCCGCTGCGTTGTTCATGTCGGGCTTGATGATCTGGATTCGGGCCAAGGCGACGACGGGCTTATCGCCCGCGGCGATCTTGATGGCGATTAATCGCGAGGTCAGCACGGAAGAGTCCACGATGTTCGCGACCATCTTCCTCGCGATTCTGGATACCCGGACGGGGGCGATGACGTACTGCGACGGAGGGCATTGCACGCCGCTGATTCTGTCGGCCGGCGGGGTTAGGGAGCTCGAGACCTCGAAGCATCCGCCCATCGGAATCTTCGGAGACTTGCTCTACGGGGATAATGAAGCCACGCTTGCGGAGGGCGAAACGCTCTTGCTGTACACGGACGGAATTACCGAAGCGGAGAACGACAGAGGGGAGTGGTTCTCCATGGAAAGGCTGCGCGAAGAGCTGGGGTTCCATGCAAGCCGATCCCCGATCGAATTGACGGAAGCGTTGGTGAACGCGGTCGCTCGGTTCGCCGAGAAGCATCCGCAATCGGACGACATCGCGATCATGGCGCTGCATCATGTCGAATCGTAGAATTTAATCTCGAAATTACTCGGATTTAGTTGATCTTTGGCGGATATCATGTGATTATTAGGATGTTAACCATTTTTTGCATAAATTCGGAACCGGCAGCGCTTAAGGAGTGACCGAATGACGGATATACAGAGGGCGTACAAGGACCCTTCGGAGCATCTTTCCGATGAGCTGAAGCGACTGGATATCCGCTTGGAATCGGAAGCCTTACATATGAATGCGGCTCCGCAATCGGAGCTGTCGTTCAACGAGTTCCCCGGCTTGTTCGTCAATGCGTCGGAAGCCAAATCTTTCCTTGGCGACGATAACAACGGATTCGTTTACGCCTACGAGCAGGCCGAACGGCTTCAAGCCGTCGAAGCCCGTCTGGAAGCCAGACTGCAAGCGACGGAACGACAGGGCACTCGGCTGCCGCTCGTCTCCCTTCGGAGGCGATTCGGCTTGGGCGAACTTGAGTCCCGTTGCCTGATCGCGGCGATCGCTCCCCATGCCGGACGACCTTACGACAAGGTTTACGCTTATCTGCAGGGGGATTACGTCAGCCCGTACTTGTCCATTGATCTTATGCTTCGCTTATGCGGAGATAACGCGGCAGAACGCAGAACGATCCTCCAACTGATGACCCAAGGCTCCCCCTTCTTCGACGATTTCTTCGACGCGAAGGACGACCGCGCCCAAGCTCCTGCTTCGTCCTTGCTCTCGCGGACGGTTCGGCTCAAGGATCGCATGGTCCATTATCTCCTCGGCATGGCGTGGAGGGAGAACGGGCCGCTGGCTCGCGTTCGGTTATTTTCCTCATCCGAAAACTCACTGCCGCCGATATTGATTCATGAGGAACTCCAGAAGCGCGTGAACGACTACGTTCTGCACAGAAGAGGGCGGGAAACCGCTGCGGCGCTAATGATTCACGGGCCCTCGGGGAGCGGCAAAACGTATCTTGCGCGGCAAGCTTGCGCGGCGCTCGGGCAGTCGCTCTTGGAGTGGGATCTGCGGGACGCCCCGGAAGAAGAACGGCCTTTTATCGAAGCTATTGATCGATTGCTGCTTGAAGCCAAACTGTCGGAAGCGATTCCGGCTTTCGATCATTTGCATATCTTACAACGTCCTCGATCGGAAAGAACGACCGAAGACAGGCGATTGGAACGTTTGATGGAACGGCTTGACGCCTCCAAGCAGCTTCTCTTCCTCTTCAGCGAGGAAGAGGTCAAGCCCGTCGCAGCCCCCGTACATATGGTTGCGATTCACATCCCGCTCGGCACGCCCGACATCGGCGAACGCAAGCGACTGTGGCAATCGTTGGCGAAGCCCGACATGCGTTTATCGTCGGAAGCGGCGGGAACGTTAGCGGGGAAGTTTCAGTTCACCCCGGGAAAGATCGCGGCCACGATCGACGACGTGCGCAAGTCCGCCGAATGGCGGTCGCCGGGCAAGGGGGACAGCTCCGACGGCCAAGCCTCGCCGTTGCTGCATCGGGCGGCATACCAGCTGATCAGCCATGGGCTGAAGGAGAAGGCGGTGAAGCTGGAACCGAGATTCGGCTGGGAGGATCTCATCCTTCCGCCCGACACGGAGCAATTGCTCCGCCAGGCCTGCGACAGAGTGAAGTACCGTCATCAGGTGCTCCACGAGTGGGGATTCGAAGGAAAGCTGCCATACGGCAAAGGCATCGGCATGCTCTTCACGGGACCCCCGGGAACGGGCAAGACGATGTCGGCGATGGTCCTTGCCAAGGAGATGGACTCGGAGCTCTATCGCGTCGATCTGTCCAGAGTGGTCAGCAAGTACATCGGCGAGACGGAGAAGAATTTAAGCGACATTTTCGATCAAGCCAAGCTTAGCGGAGCCATTCTGTTCTTCGACGAAGCGGATGCGCTGTTCGGGAAGCGTTCCGAGGTGAAGGATTCCCACGATAAGCATGCCAACATGGAGACCGCGTACCTCCTTCAGAAGATGGAAGAATACGACGGCCTGACGATCATGGCGACGAACTTCGCGCAGAATCTGGACGATGCTTTCACGAGGCGGATCCCTTTCATCATCAAATACCCGTTCCCCGACGCGACCCAGCGAGAACAACTGTGGCGCGCTACGTTTCCCAAGCAACTGCCGGTCGCGGAGATCGATTACGCCTTTCTCTCCCAGACGCTCGAGCTGGCCGGCGGTCCGATCAAGAACATCGTCGTCACGGCGGCGTTCCTGGCGGCAAGGGAAGGCGTGCCGGTCTCGATGAAGCAAATCATCGGAGGAGTCGTCCAAGAGTACAAGAAAACGGGAAAAGTGTTGTTAAAAGACCGTTTAGGCGTTTACGCCGACTATTGGAAGGGGTGAGAACGATGGCTGACTACACGGTAATCTCAGACATAGGTTTATCCTTGGTCAAGGTGCTGCGGGAAGCTCTGGTGCCGGAGCTGATCGCGCATCCGGACGGAGTGGGGCTTGCCCATCCGCATGACAAAGGCGATATGAATCTTAGTCTGTACTTATATCAGATTACGGAAAACCCCGATTTTCGAAGCAACGAGCTCATCGATCAAGGAGGAACGCTCCGTTATCCTTCGATCGCGCTGGACCTGTCTTACTTGATTACCGCGCATTCCGCTTCCGATGTGCTGACGAGGGCCATCGACGAGCATCGCATCATCGGAAGGACCTTGCAGACGCTTCATGATCATAACACCTTGAGGGGCGACGATTTGGTAGGGGCTCTTGCGGGCTCGGACGGCGCCTTCCGCATCGCCAAGGAAGAGATTCCTCTGGACGTGGCGATCAGCCTGTTCCCCGACGTTCCGTACAAGCTTTCGCTTAACTACCGGGTCGGACCGATCTATGTGGATTCGAATCGCTTGAAGCCGGTGGGCCGCGTACGCGAGCGCCATGTCAAGCTGAATCAAAAGCAATGAATCGCGTAGCAGCGACTGATTCGATTACCGAATGGGTCTTGCATATTTACAATCCGAAGGGAGGAACCGATATACTCGCAGGTTAACAGGAACTGTTGCTGCTTGGAATATCGGGTAATCAAAATGGCTGAGTATCTATCACCAGGCGTTTATGTAGAAGAATTCGACAGCGCGGGGCAACCCCTCTCCGGCGTAAGCTCCAGCACGGCGGGGTTCATCGGCATGGCCGAACGCGGTCCCGTTGAAGGGCTGCCGGTGCTGGTCACGGGCATGAACGACTTCAAGAGGAACTACGGCGGATATCTATCGGAGAACCAATTCGGCGCCTACCGGTTCTTGGCGTATGCGGTCGAACAGTTCTTCGTCAACGGCGGTTCGCGCGCTTACATCATGCGCGCTACTCCCTCGGATGCTGCCGTGGCTGCGAGCGAGGACGATCTCTTCGCGATAACGGCGAAGAATCCCGGCGCATGGGGCAACGCGGTGGAAGTGTTCATCGAGCCTTCGAGCAAGGTCAAGACGCAAATCTTCGAAGTTATTGGCGCCGGCAAGTATCGCGTCAAGAACGCTTCCGGTTTCCATGAGGGCGACTCTGTTACCTTCACGGACGGCGAGAAGCGGACGAGCACGACCATCGCGCTCATTAAAGACAACGTCATTGAATTAGCCGACGACCTTGGCGCGGACGTCGTCGACAACGGCTTGCTTCCGGTTAAAGTGCTCGCGGCCAGCGACTTCTCCTTGTATGTCGCTTACGGCGACGAGTCGGAACTGTACGAGAACTGCTCGTTCAACGCCAACGCGGCAAGTTATGTCGACAAGGTGACTTCGAGATCGGCATTACTGACCATCGCAGCAGCCAAGGATGCGAGCATCGCCGCATTGTTCGCCGAAGGCAGCAAGTACGCGATCGCCCTCTCCGGCGGCTCCGACGGCACGCAAGGCGGCATCAGCGCTTCGGATTATATCGGCGAAGACAACGGACCGGGCAAACGCACGGGCATTCAAGCGTTCGTCGATAACGATCAAGTCAGCATTATGTCCATCCCGGGCGTAACCGAGCCTAACGTACAACTGTCGCTCGTCGCGCATTGCGAGAACTTGGGCAGCCGTTTTGCTATTCTCGATATTCCGAGAGAGAAGACGAAGGTTTCCGACGTGCTCACTCACCGCGATATCTTCGATTCCAGCTATGCCGCTATGTATAACCCATGGCTTCAAGTGTTCGATCCGCTGGAGAAACGCAACATCTTCGTTCCTCCGTCCGGCACGGTCGCGGGCGTCTACGCGCGCAGCGACAATACTCGTGGCGTGGAGAAAGCGCCTGCCAACGAAGTGGTGCGCGGCGTAACCGGACTCGACGTTCAGTACAATAAGGGCGAACAAGATATTCTTAACCCAAAAGGCGTAAACCTAATCAGAAGTTTCTCCGGACAAGGCATTCGCATCTGGGGAGCAAGAACGACCTCTTCCAATGCGTTGTGGAAGTACATCAACATTCGCCGCTTGTTCATCTTCGTAGAAGAATCGATCAAATCGGGCACGAATTGGGTCGTCTTCGAACCGAACGACGAGCGTCTGTGGGCTCGCGTGCAGCGCACGATCGACGCGTTCCTGACGCGCGTATGGCGCGGCGGCGCATTGGTAGGTTCGTCTCCGTCGGAAGCCTTCTTCATCGATATTAGCGCGAACACGATGACCCAAGACGATATCGACAACGGCCGTCTGATCTGCGTGATCGGCATCGCGCCGGTCAAGCCGGCGGAATTCGTCATCTTCCGCATTACTCAGAAGACCAACGAGCAATAATGGCCTCATAGCATAACCCTTATTCTAATTGTGACAGGAGAGGAAGATTAAACGATGGCAGGCGAACGCAATGATCCATATCGCAAGTTTCGATTTCGTGTAGAAGTAGAAGGGATTGAGCAGGCCGGTTTCAGCGAAGTCTCCGGCTTCGATGCTTCCCTCGATGTAATCGAGTACCGGGAGGGCACCGATACGATTACGCCCCGCAAGCTTCCCGGCCTGGCGAAGTACGGCAACATCTCCTTGAAATGGGGAGCGACGGAAGCCATGGATTTGTTCGAATGGATTCAAGAGTGCATCGTCGAGGGCGCGATCGAGCGCAAGACGGTCACGATTATCGCGATCGACGAAGAAGGCGAAGATGTTGCTACGTGGCAAATCATGGAGGCGTGGCCGACGAAGTACACGGCTCCGGACTTCAACGCGACGGCATCCGAAGTGGCGATCGAGCTGCTCGAGCTGGCGCATGAAGGCATGCTGAGAACACAATAATAATCGCTTGATGCTGAGGAACAACAGTCAATTTTGTTGTTCCTCAGTTGTTATTCTAATCCCGTCTGGAAAAGTTAAACAATGAGCGGCGGGAAATGACCGATCACGAATATTTAAGGAGGGGCATGATGTCTTTCAAGACCGAATACGAATTCGAATTGCCAAGAGGGTACGTGGACGAGAACGGCAATCTCCACCGCAGGGGCACGATGCGCCTCGCGACCGCGGCCGATGAAATTCTTCCGATGAGGGATCAGCGCGTTCAGCAAAATCCCGGTTATTTGACGATCATTCTGCTGGCCCGCGTCGTAACGAAGCTGGGCGATCTGCGCGCGGTCGATACGAAAACGATCGAGAAGCTGTTCACGGCGGATCTCGCTTTCCTGCAGAATCTGTACCGCGAGGTCAACGAGACGGAGAGGCTCACGGTAAAGGCCATGTGTCCGAAATGCGACCATGAGCACGAGGTCGATATTTCTTTTTTGTCCGAGATGGAAGGGGCTTAAGCCTGTACCCGGAAGAGAAGCTTTACGAGGAGACGGGTTTCATAGCTTACTACTTCCATTGGACGCATGACGAGATCATGAATATGGAGCATAAGGAACGGCGCAAGTGGTGCGAGGAAATTTCAAGAATCAACCGGAAGACGAATGACGAGCCTGCCGCGAAGAACAATCCGTTCGACGTGTTCAAGAAGAGGTGATAGGCAGTGGCTAATAAATCGGATCAAGCGAGGGCATACGTCGTTGGAGCGTATCGCTTCATGGTGGAATTGGACGGAATGCTGGTCGCCGGATTCTCCGAGGTGAGCGGGTTGAATTCGGAGCTCGAGCTTCAGGAAGTGGCCGAAGGCGGGCTTAACCAATATACGCACCGGCTGCCGGGCAGGGTCAGGCTGGAGCCATTGGTTCTCAAACGCGGGATGACTACGACCAATGAGCTTTGGAGCTGGTACTCGGACGTGATGAGAGGCGTAATCCAGCGTAAGAGCGGGTCGATCATACTCTATAACGAGAAGGATCAAGAGTTTCGCCGTTGGAATTTCTACGATGCATATCCGACCAAGTGGAGCGGGGCGGACTTGAGGGCATCCAGCAGCGAGATCGCGGTCGAATACGTCGAACTCACGCATAACGGCTTTAAGGCTAGGTAGATGGAGAGGGGGAGTTGAGGATGCGGTCCATTCGGCTTTCCGATGCGAATTTTGCTAACAAGGTGATAGGTAAGTTCGGTTGGTCCATCGGACAGTCCTCGAACCGCCCGGGCATGATGGTGCATCGAACGGAGAGCAGGCCCGGCTCTTTCGCGGCCGCGCCTCTTCATGTCGACGTGCACATTCGGCAAATTCGATCCATGCTGCAGATGTACAGCCTTAACGTGAAGCAAACGATCGAACAGCGGATGATGGCTGAGAATCGGATTACCGAGCGCCAAATCCTAAGAGAGATCAGGGAGATCGTCGCGCCGGAGCGAACGACGAGAGGCGAGCGTCAAACGGAAACCAGGTCGGCGCAGGTCAAGAATGACCGTATGGAGCGGCTAACGGAGCGTTCTACGGATCGGTCGGTGGATCGAACGGGGCTGCTTTCTGCAGAGAAGTCTATGGAGCGCCGGATCGAACGCCAGATTGAGCGTCAAATCGATAGTCAGATTGTACATCGTGCCGAGCTTCGGTCGGATCCGCCCTTGGAACATCATGTCGATCGCCAGTCGGAGCGGTCAGCGCCAACCGAAAAAAGCCGTTCGGATGCCGGGATATCGCGAGATATACGGGAAAACCCGAAATCGGAAACGGAGAAGAAGGCGCAACCGGATTCGAAACGGCAAGCCGGGCTGCCGGAACGGCAGGTTCGAGACGTCGATCGTCAAGCAGAACGTCAAGGGAAGCATAGCGTAAACAATCACGCCGAGCGGGAAGTCGAGCAGCAAATCGAACGTCAGGTCGAGCAGCAAGTCGGACGCCAGGTCGAACAGCAAGTCGAACGTCAGGTCGAGCAGCAAGTCGAACGTCGGATCGAGCAGCAAGTCGAACGTCGGATCGAGCAGCAAGTCGAACGTCGGATCGAACAGCAAGTCGAACGCCAGGTCGAACAGCAAGTCGAACGTCAGGTCGAGCAGCAAGTCGAACGCCAGATCGAACAGCAAGTCGAACGCCAGGTCGAGCAGCAAGTCGAACGTCGGATCGAACAGCAAGTCGAGCTCGAAATCGATAAGCGACTGCGGCAAGCGGATCCGCTTGACGAGCGTCGCGCATTAGGGAATTCGGCGCAGGATCCTCGCCTTCAGAGGGCCGGAGACACGACTAGCCCCTCGCAGGTTCGAGATCGGTCCACCGGCAGATGGTTGCCCATCTTCCGCGACGGCAAGCTGCGCAGCAAATATACAGTAGCGTTCTATTCGTCATCGTTGCCGAGGGCATTCCTTGCCCAACGTGAAATCGCCGTTACGCTTCAACGAATGAACCAATCGATTCGAATGCAAACATGGCGGAGCCAGCCCGAGGCACAACCGCTGAGCTCCCCTGAATATAGAACGCTTTCCGGTCTCGCTATCGTTCATCGACAGCTCCCGTCGTTGCAGCAAACCATGCTGCAAAGAAGAGCCGAGGTAGAAGAGATGAGGCAATGGATTTCGGATATGCGCGATACGGCGCAATACGGCAGCAACAAGCCTGCGTCATCCGGTAAGTTGGAGAAGGCTGCCGAATTAATCGGCAAGGCCGACAAGACTTCTCGTCGATCCGTCAATCGGGGCGTGTCGGACTCCCATCCCGTGCAAGCTTTGATCCAGCGCTTGCTGCCGGTAGCGGTACAATCGGCACTGGGGCTTCAGCCAAGCCAAAGGCCTAACGAATTTATCAATCGTGCTATTCTGCATCGGAGCAGCCCGAGCATTCAACTCAGGAACGCTTCGGCTTCTTGGCGAGTAACGGAGAGGTTCGTTCGCGAGATTCGAGAAAATAGAGCCTTCAACGACGCCGTTAACGGTGCGGCCGTAAAGCCGAGCGAAACAGCTCAACCAGACAGGTCAGGGAGTACGATCCAGCGGCCAGGAGAAACGCTTGCTCGGCAGAAGAGACAGCCAGCCAGCCTTCGGGCGATAGAATCGGATGCGGGGCCAGAGGCTGTTCGGGATATTCGTCGCGCCGGAACGCGGGATAGGAACGAGAGCGGTGAGATTGTTCATGTACAAGCCGAGAATCGCGCCTATCTAACGGAGAGGCTCGTGCGGCATTTGCGACAGGAACAACGGATGTACGAGCATCGCCTCCAACAGCCAACGATCGTTGTTCGGAACGCGGTGAAGAACGAATGGCTGACGCGTGCAAGCGTCTCTCGTCTAGTCGGGAATCGCAGCGGTTCCCGCAGCAATGGCATGATTCACGGTAATCCTGTCTTGAGGCGAGGCAACGATAACGCCTTGCCAAGCGTTAAGGCCATCGACATAAGCCGCCAAACCGGCGGAAACGTGTCGGCGAGCATGGCCGTACAGCCCATCCGGGCACCTAGGCTTCCAAGCCAACCCGACCATGCGAGCCCTGAACGGACGATAGCCATGGCCCATGTCGGTGCCAATGAGAAGCTTATCGTTCAAGCGAGTCCTATCCAACAGGATCGACTCGGCAGACGTTCCGATCCGATAAACGTGGTCCAACGAGTAAGCGCGAATAAGATGACCACCATTCGTCAAGTCAACAGCGTGAATAACGTAAGCAATTATTTCGTTAACCATACCTTCGCGAGTACAATGACCAATAAAATGGCCGGTAGTGATACCCAGAGAGATACCGACGGAAACACCGGCAGAGATACGAACAGAGAAAGCAATGGAAATATCGCAAGGGATACCAACAGAATTACCGCAACAAATGCCAATCGAGATAACGCCGTTCCAGTCCGCCCAATCAATCGCGTTACCAACGACAACCAAGCCAATCAGGTCGTTAGTCATCTCAGTAACAACAACAATAATATCAACAACAATATCAACAATCTCAGCAAGATCAACAACGCCGCCGGAAACATCATCAGCAACATCGCCAGTAACATCAGCAATGCTGCCGGAAACATCATTAACAACGCTACCAATAATATCATCAACAACGCTACCAATAACATCATCAACAATGCTACCAATAACATCATCAGCAACGTTACCAGTAACTTCATCAGAAACGTCATGAGCAACGCCAACAACCCTTTGGCTCGGCCGATCGTTCGGCCTGCACCGCAAGAGCATCGTCAAGTTCGGAGAGTTTCCGCAGCATCGGGCGACGGAACCCGGCAGAATCAGGAGCATGACAAGTCGAATGCGTCGGAATCGAACGGGCGGCAACCTGCCGACGCGACACGGCCTGCGCCTGTGCTGCAGGCAGCGCAGCGAAGCGCGGAACAAAGTCGCGCCGCGACCGTGATCCACGTCGCCCGGAGCCATGCAACGGAACGCCGCATCGTGGAGAATCGCACGACGCAGCACCAGACAACGCGCACGGAGACGACGAACGTCCATTTGCGGCTAGGTCAGCAAGCTGCCACGCGAATGGCGGGGCTAGCTCGACAAGCAAGCGCACATCGGATTTCGAATACGCAATCGATCAGGCTGACCAACGCGTCCCGTAAGCAAGCGGAGATGCCGAGCGGACAAATGTCGAACAGAATCAACAAGCAGCCGTCCGAGGGACTCCTGGCGGCTAGGCAGATCGCCGGCATGCCTTCTTCGAGCCGGAGGAACGACGAACTCGTACCGACGGTTTCCGGCCGTAACCGTTCGGGCGCGCATGCAGGAGCTCCCGCGAGAATCGCGGAGGACGGCATGGCGGCAAGCCACCCGTCCCTTATCGTCTCGTCTGCCAGAACACCGTCCGTTCAATCGGCCTCCTCGGCGTCTCGCCAAGCGGTGAATCCGTCGCCCGTTACCATGGACGTTCCCGTCAAGGCGTCCGTCCGGCACGTGCACGAAGAGCCGGTGATTCGTTCCTTGGAGGTTGCGATCAAGACGATCGAGCAGGATTTGAACCTGGCGAAGGAAGAGTTGGCGAAGCCGAAGCTGGACGTGAACCGGCTAGCCGACCAAATGTATAAAGAGTTCTCGAAGCGAATGCGGCAGGAGCGGCAGCGCAAAGGAATCTAATTCCCGGAGGTGAAGAAGGTTGGCACTTAAGAAAGCTATGATTCTCGTTCATCGCGGCCCCGTTACCGACCGCGTGGACGTCTTGTTCAATCCAAGCGAATATGAGCTCGATTCTTCCAACCAGTACTCGTGGAAGACGATTCCCGGGCTCTCCCAGCCGATCCCGCATTTCGTCAGCGGCGAAGCGACGACGCTGACGATGGATCTCTTCTTCGATTCTTACGAAGCGCAGACGGATGTCCGCAAGCATACGATGAAGATCGTCGGCTTGCTGGACGTGGACAAGGATCTCCATGCGCCGCCGCTCTGCAAATTCGTGTGGGGCTCCTTGCAATTCAAGGGCGTCGTCGAGAAGGTAGCGCAGAAATACACGATGTTTCTCGATTCCGGCATTCCGGTCCGGGCTACCCTGGCGGTTACTTTCCGCGAGGTTCAGAGCGTCAAGGAGCAATACAAGAACATTCCGCGCCAATCCGCGGACCGGACGAAGCAACGGACGATCAAGCAAGGCGATCAGCTATGGCAGATCGCGGCCGAAGAATACGAGGATCCGGGCTTGTGGCGAGAGATCGCCCGCGCCAACGGGATCGTGAATCTGAAGCAGCTGGAGCCGGGGTCCGTGATCAAGATTCCACGATTGTACGGATGAGGTGAGAAGGAACGGCGATGTCTACCATTAAACTAGGAACCGACACTTATACGTTCGATGATCTGGAGCAGAAGTACCGGAGTTTTATCGCGCCTGCCTATAAGGTGCTGGTGGACAGCGCGGACCTGGGCCGGGAGGGCATGGCGCTCACGGACATCTCCGTCGAGACGACCGTTGCCGACAAGTCGGATGTCGTTCGTTTTACGATCAATAACGCTTACGATCTCGTTAAACGGGATTTCGAGTGGATCAATAAGAACGTGAAGCTCGGCAGTACGCTGGAAGTTCAACTTGGCTACACGGACCGGCTGACGCCCGTCTTCTTCGGATACGTCACGGCGATCAACGTCGTCTTCCCGAGGGACGGTACCCCGCAATTATCGATTACGGGCATGGACCTGTCATTCAAGATGATGAGAGGCCGCGGGGTTAGAAGCTACGTCGATTTGAAAATCTCGGATATCGTGAAGCAGATCGGGGCGGAATACGGAGCGGTGAGCTTCGTGATCGACGAGACGAAGGTGAAGTGCCCGACGTTCGTCAAGAAGCCGGATAACGACTATCATTTCCTTCATGAGCTGGCCCAGACGATGAACTACGAGTTCTTTATCGTCGGCAAGACGCTTTATTTTCGCGAGAAGAACAAGAATAAGTCCCCGCTGATGACGCTCTCCTGGGGGAAGACGCTGATCCAGTTCAACGTCGAGATGAATATCGCCGAACAGGTATCCAAGGTCGTGGTCCGAAGCTGGGATGCAAAGGAAGGCAAAGTAAACGTCGGTACGTCAGGCGCGATCAACAAGATCGGAACCAATACGAAGACGGGTTCGGACGTGCTGAACGCGCTGCTGAGCAACGCGTTCGAAGAGAATCTCTACGTGAACACGGTGGATAAGCAGGATGCCCAGATCAAAGCGGATGCGGCGATGGAAGAGCGCGCGATGAAGCTGGTTACCGGCGACGGGGAATGCATCGGGCTGCCCGAGATCCGAGCGGGGCGGTTCATCCAGCTGGAGGGGCTGGGAAGCCGTTTGAATCAGCCCTATTATATCGTCAGCGCGACGCATACGATCGACGAGTCCGGCTATATTACTCAATTCCAGGTCGAAGGAAACGCGGTGTAGCGATGAATGAGATGTTTGATTCTTTTAACAAAATGAACGATATGATGCTGGGGCTCGTGAACGGCGTCTATATCGGAATCGTGACGGACAACAAGGATCCGGAGAAGTACGGCCGCGTGAAATTGACCATCCCCGTATTCGACGAGCAGAAGACGACGGGCTGGGCGCGCGTGGCGACGATGATGGCCGGCAAGGATCGGGGGACGCTCTTCGTTCCCGAGGTCGGGGACGAAGTGGTCGTTGCCTTCCAAATGGGCGATCTCCGATACCCGATCGTCATCGGCAGCATGTGGAACAACAAGAGTCTACCGCCCGCGGGCAAGGACGACAAGAATAATATACGGAAGATCGCTTCCAGGGCCGGCCACGAGTTCAGCTTCGACGACACGGACGGCGACGGCAAGATCACGGTGAAGACCAAGAAGGGGCATTCGCTCGAAGTGTTGGACAAGTCGGACACGATTACCCTGAAGGAATCGAACGGGCTGAACGTGATTACGATCAAGGGCGGCTCCAGCAACGAGATTAAAGTCGAGAGCGGCGAGACGAAGATTACCATCAACAACAAAGGCGATATCGAGATCAGCAGCCTCAAGAGCCTGAAGCTGAAATCGACTCAAATCACCGTCGAGGCGAGCGCTACGATGGACTTGAAGGCAGGAGCCGCGCTCAATATTAAGACGGACGGCATGCTGACGTTGAAAGGCTCCATGGTCAAAATCAATTGATCTTGGTCCGGTAGGTTCGTTAAGGAGGACACCATGTCGAAGGAATTTTTGGGCCGAGGTTGGAAATTCCCGATCGAGGTCGACGAGGCGACGGGGCGCATCAAGCAGAGCGAGCACGAGGACAACATCGCGGAGGCCATTCGGACCATCATCTGGACGTCCAAAGGCGAACGTCTGATGCGCCCGGATTTCGGCTGCGGAATCGACCGTTATTTATTCGAGACCAATGACGATACGACGCTGCGATTGGTCGAAGCCGAGGTGGAAGAAGCGATTCGGATGTGGGAACCGCGCGTGCACGAGATCGAAGTGCTGGCGGAGAGGGATGCCAAAGACGAATCGAAGCTGCTGCTTCACGTGAAGTACGAAGTCAGAACGACGAACAACTTGTTTAACCAGGTATATCCTTTCTATCTGTACGAGGGATCAAATTAATTGCCATCGGAGAGAGTCGAATGACCAACTTAAGCTCGGGCAGGGGGCCGTTATCCAATCCTCCGACGATCGATACACGCAATCGGGAACAGCTGATCGAACAATTGAAACGATTGGCGCCTCATTATACGCCGGAGTGGAGATTTCGCCCGGAAGATCCCGACCCGGGGACGGCGCTCTCCCTTCTATTCGCGCATTTGCTTTCGGGGAACATCGAGAGGCTGAACCAGGTGCCGGGCAAAAGCTTCCTGGCCTTCCTTAATCGCTTCCACGTGGAGCTGGCCCAGGCGAAGCCGGCGCTAGCGCAGATTACGTTCCAATTGACGGAAGGGACGCCGGAGCCGGTGTATATCGATCGCGGGGTCCAATTAGCGGCTTCCGTCCCAGGCGAGGACAGGCCGATTCTATTCGAGACGGCTTCTCCGATCCTGCTGACGTCGGCTCGGATTACGGACGCGTTGGCGGTAAGTCCGCGCCTTGATCGCATCGTTCATCTCATGCAAGACGGCTCCATGGAGCGGCTTCATGGCGAGGGGCGCGGGACGGCGCTGTTCGGCCCCGAAGGCGACAACCTGCAAGAGCATGCCATGTATCTGAGGCACGACTATCTCTTCCTGCTCCGTAACCCCGCTTTGCTGGAATTGACCGTCTTCCATTCCCGCAACGAGCAGGCCGTCGACGAGTCCGTGCAGCTGCTCACCGATCCTGGCAAGGTGCGGTGGGAATATTATAGCGGCGGTCAATGGGTCGAATTCAATCGCACGTATGGGTCGGGAGCGACCATTCGCCTGATCAAGCTTTCGCATCAGCCGATTGATCCGTACGATTACAACGGCGTGTCCGGCCGTTGGATTCGCTGCCGCGCCGCTTCAATGGAAGAGCAATCGGGCTCCATTGCCCTAAGCAAGGTCCAGTTGGATCGGCTGCGCATGAAGAGCGAATACGCTTCCCCCAGCAAGGAAGACGGCATTCGTCCGGACCGCCTGTACTTCAATGACGTTCAGTTAAGCGACGAGGAAGGCTGTTTGCCGTTCGGGGATTTCTTCGCCCTATTCGGACTCTTCTACCTATCCAGCGAAGAAGTGCTCTCCAAGCGAGGGGCGACCGTAACGCTGCTGTTCGACGCGGAGATTCTCCAGCATAAGCTCATTCCGGACCAGCCCGTTCAGATCAACTGGAAGCCTATCATGAAGCGGCACGAGATGGAGAAGACGGAGAGCTATGATCCGGTCACGGTAGCCACGATCCAGTGGGAATATTGGAACGGCTCCGCTTGGGTGATGCTGCCGATCGAAGCGAGTGCCCAGAAGCTGTTCAGCGTGCCTTGGGAAGGGCGGCAAGCGAAGGAGATGACGTTCGTCGTCCCGGAGAATCTCGCGCCGATCTCCGTGAACGCGGAGGAGAATTATTGGATTCGCGGACGCATCGTTCAAATCCTGAACGCTTACTCGCCCAAAGCGATCTATTATTCACCGGTCGTCTCCAACTTGAAGATGCGGTTCGGATACGAGCAGCCGGAGCGTTCCCCGCAGCAACTGTTCATACAAAACAACATGGCGATCAAGGAACGAACCGGCGAGGCGCAGCTGGGAAGCGATGTCTTCCGGCCGTTTATCGCGCTCGAAGGACGTTATCCGGCCGTCTGGTTCGCTTTCGACGCGCCTCCGGAACGCGGGCCGATTCATCTCTACCTGCAGCTGATCGAGCGGCGGGTCGCGGAAGACGATATTCCGTTCATTGAATGGGAGTATTTGAAGAAGAAGGGGTCATCGTCCAGCTGGGCGCCGCTGCCTACTGCCGACGACACGAACGGGTTTACTCGAAGCGGAGACCTGCAGTTCGTCGGTCCTCGCGATTATGCGATCGGCGAGTTCTTCGGAATGAGCCGGTATTGGATCCGGGCCATTAACCGGGACGGCCGTTACGACAAGCCGTCGGAAGAGAAGAACGTGCCGCGGGCGCTAAACATGGCGTTGAACACCGCGCTTGCCATCCAGCAAGAGACGATTCGGGGCGAGCTGCCTCAACGCGTCGAAGAGCACGATACTTTCGAAGAGCAGGTCGTCGAGCGTTACGTTTTGGCGGAGAAGCCGGTCTTATCCGAGGAAGTCTGGGTGGACGAGACCGGCGACATTTCGAAGGATGAACTGGAAGCGCTAGAGCGGGAAGACGGTCTCGTCGACGTGGTGCGGGATTCGGAGAAGGAGCTGTTGCGCGTATGGGTCCGTTATCGCGCCGTCGATCAATTCCTGCGATCCGGTCCGAAGGATCGGCATTATCGCATCGACCGCGCGACGGGCAGCATCAGCTTCGGAAACGGCAAGGAAGGGAAGAAGCCGCCCCATCTCGGAGATGATTCCGTACGCGTCACCTATGCGACCGGAGGGGGCAAGCGCGGAAACGTTCCGGCAGGCTCGATCAGCGTTCTGCAGGATGCCATCGCCTACGTGGATCGCGTTTGGAATCCGTTCGCGGCGGCGGGAGGCTGCGACCTGGGGACGGTGGAAGAAGCGACCATTCGCGGACCGAAGCTGTTCAATCACCGCAACCGCGCGGTGACGGCGGAGGACTTCGAATGGCTGACGCGGGAAGCTCATCCGAACGTGGCCAAGGTGAAATGCCTTCCGAACATGAACGCTAAGCTCGCAAGGGAGCCGGGAGCCGTGTCCATCGTCGTTTATCCCAAGTCGGGCGTGGGAAGCGGCGCGCATTTCCAAGAGCTGAAGCGAACGGTCGAAGCCAGCTTGATGGCTAAGGCGGCTTCGAGCATCGCGTTTCCAAGCAACCTGCAAATCATCGAGCCCGCCTTGCTGCAGATCGGCATTCAAGCGACCGTATGGGTCAATAGTATGGATGACGTCGTCCCGGTAGAACGGGAGATCATGCGCAAGCTGGACGGGTTCCTGGATCCGATCACGGGGAACGCCGACGGCCATGGGTGGGAAATCGGAAGAATCATTCATCATTCCATGTTCTATGCGTTGCTCAAGTCCGTGGGGCCCGTCATGCATATTCCCCAGCTCGCCTTGGAGATCTACAAGGTAGAGAACGGGGAACGCGCGGAATGGAACGCGGACCGGATCTCGGAAATTCCGCATGGCATCTTCGTCCCGGGAGAGCACCGCATCTCGGTCGAAGTGAAGAAATAAGGGGGAAGCCGCATGTTGCCTTTGCCTAATCTAGACGATCGTACCTTCCGCGACTTGTTGCGCGAAGCGCGCGATTTGATTCCCGCCATCTATCCGGCTTGGACGGACGAGAACGAGCATGATCCCGGAATCACGCTCCTGGAATTGCTCGCCTGGCATATCGAGATGCAGCAATTCCAGCTCGACCGGGTGACGGCCAGCCACGAACGCAAATATTTGAAGCTGTTAGGGGAGGCCCCCAGAGACCGCGCCCCGGCGACAACCTCGGTCAGCTTCTCCAAGGCGCTCAAGCAGCTTCGCTTGCCCTATGGAACGTTGCTTCGGGTAGGAGAGCTTCCGTTCGAGACCGTTCGGCCGCTCACGATACTGCCGGATACGTCGAGACGGATATACGTACATACCGAAGAAGGCACGACGGAAGTAACGGACGACTTCGAATCCGGCAACGCCCCGTTCTACCCCTTTGGTTTGAAAGCCAAGGTCGGATCGAGCATGGTCATCGAATTCACGGCGTCTTTGCCCGAAGCGGCGCCGCTATCGCTATGGTTCCAATTGAACAATCAGGACCCGAATCACCGCATCCCCGCCAGGTATCGGCATTTTACGCCATCCGGCCGAGTGGAGTGGCAGTATTGGGACGAAGGCGGCGAAACGGCCGGCAGTTGGAAGCCGATCGCTATGGAGCGTGACGAATCGTACGGGTTCCACCAGAGCGGTCCGATCCTGTTCGAGATTCCGCTCGGGGCCGGCAGCGTCCATCGCATCAAGGCGCAATTG
This sequence comes from Paenibacillus sp. J31P316, assembly GCF_056269105.1. Classification (NCBI taxonomy): domain Bacteria; kingdom Bacillati; phylum Bacillota; class Bacilli; order Caryophanales; family Paenibacillaceae; genus Paenibacillus; species Paenibacillus sp. J31P316. The sequence continues at coordinate 97,937 of NZ_JBWDNI010000003.1, forward strand.
GTTGCCGGGGAATACAGCGACCCGCCCTGCATCCAACGGTTGATGTGGAACGAAGTGTTCGTGAAGCAAGGTCGGACGTTAATCGTCTCGGAGAGCTTCGACGGATCGTCGGCCGCCCGTCAACCGCTTCCATTAGCGCATGCTTTGTTCCATAGAGGGCATGTGTCCGTTCAATTCCGGCGGAAGGACGGCGGATGGATCGACGTGAGCGAGGCGTCCTTCGCGGTTCAGCGCGGGGACGGGCAAGCTTCTCTCGTTTTCGACGAGCAAGTCGTCTTGCCGAACGAAGAGCGCGGTATTCGGGCCGTCGCAACGGCCTCCGAGTTCGGCGACCGGATGTACTTGGGAAGCGGCACCGGCATTTCCGGGCAAACCTACTCGCTGCCGATCCTTCCGATGCTTCCCGATCAATTCGGCTTGCAAGTGGGCTGGAGCCGGGACGGAGGCTCGGAGATCGTCTGGCAGGATTGGCGAAGGGTACAGGACTTCGATGAATCCCATTCCGGAAGCTTCGACTTCGTGATCGACGAAGAGGAGGGCGTCGTTCGATTCTCGGACGGGGTATACGGAGCGGTTCCTCCTTCGTCGGCCGTTCCGAATATACGGATTACGGGTTACCGAAGCGGCGTCGGAGAGGACGGCAACATCAAGGCCGTGGCCATCAACGAAATCGACGAAGACTTAACCGTGCAGGTGACGAACTTGTATCCCGCTTACGGCGGAGCGGAGCCCGAGACGCTGAAGGAAGCGATGCAGCGCGCCAGGTTTGCCATTCTGGAGCCGAAGTGCGGCGTTACGGCCGAGGATCTGGAGGCGCGGGTGAAGGAAATCCCCGGTCTGCGGATCGCCAGGACGAAGGCGATTCCCGGTTATAAAACGTCCCTGACGAATTTTCCGGCGGAGCGGTCCTTCAGCGATATCTCGATCGTGGTCGTACCTTACAGCATCCGGAGCTGGCCGAAGCCGACGGAAGGCATCATGGAGACCGTGCGCCGTCATCTCGAGCCGTACCGGTTGCTCACCACCAAGCTGCATATTATCCCGCCGGAGTACGTCAAGGTCACGGTCAGGGCGGTCATCGTCGTCGAGCCTCGCTATGAAGGAAGAGAGCATGAGGTGAAGGCGATGCTGTCCGAGTGGCTGCAGCCCTACGGCAAAGATTCGCTTCATGGCTGGGAGTTCGGCAAGCCGATTTACAAAAGCGAAATTTACGAATTGATCCATAAAGTTCCGGGCATTCGTTACATACAGGACGTGTGGCTCATGGCGGACGGCAAGGGCGTCCATCGCGAGGAAGGCGGCGACATTCGCATTCCGCCGAATGGTCTGGTCGTATCCGGCGATCACGAAATCGAATATGTTACGTCATTCTGACAGGAGGAACGCTAGCGTTGAGCGAACCTAAGTTTTTCTCATTCCGGCAGCCTCCCGACTGGAGGCGCGGCACCGGCAGTCAACTGGCAGCGGTCAAGGACGGCATTACGATCGAGAGGGAATATGTGTACCGGCATGCTCGCAGGCATCCGCTTCTGTATCCCGAGTTGGCGCCTCCGATCGCCGAAGCCGAAGCGGACGGCGAAGGGCGTTGGTTCCTGCTCGACGGCAATGGCGTCATCTGGCGAACGGATCTATCCAGCCACTATATCGAACGAATCGCGCAGACGGACAAATCCCAGTCCGGCCATTCGTCGCTGTTCACCGCAACCCGCGATTCCGTCATCGTCATGCTGCCGGATATCGCGACGACGATCCAAGCGGTCTCGATCGAGAACTCCCAAATCAGATGGTCCCGGGCGGATTGGAACCAAGAGTCGTTCTACGGGGCGCTTATTACGGCGGACGGGGCGGGCGGCTTCCTGGTGCTGGCCAACCTAAGCGGCCGTAGCGAGGTCCGCCTTCTTCGCTATAACGGCTCCGGGGATGCCATCGGTTCCATTCTGCTTCCCATAGAGGAAGGCCTGGATTTGTCTTCGATTCCGAAGGGACGCTTCGAGATCGCGATCGGCGACGGCCGTCAAGGATGGCTATTGGATAAAGAAACGAATGCGCTCATTCGGCTGCAACTGCAGGAGAACAGCGCTTCCTACGCTCGGATTCCCGAAGAAGCGGGCAAGCTCGTTTCCATCTGCGGCGACGGTCAAGGTCTCCTATGGGGCTTGTTGGATGGCGAGACGAATGCGGGCGCTCCTACGCTCGTTCGTTTTCATCCGGACGGCGGCATCGTCGAGCGAGGTTATGCGGGGAACGAAGACGGGGATCGGCTATTCTTCGGCAAGGACGCGTTGTTCCTGCTGGATTCGGGGAATCGCTGCATTCACGTCATTCGTTCCGTCTCGGAGACGGCGGTCTGGGGAGCATTAAACAGAAGGCTGGGGATCTGGCTCAGCGACGGGCTCGACAGCGGCTGGGAAGAGACCGAGTGGCACAAGATCGTCATGGGCAGCAGCCAAGAGATCGATACGCAGATTATCGTCCGCTGTTACGCTTCGGATAGCAAAGAGGTCGTGCTGGGGCGGGAGAAAGTGGACCTTGATGCCTATATCGCGGATCCGGATATTTTGATGGAGACGAAGCTGAACGCGTTGTCCGGGTTATGGTCCAAGCCGTTAGCCGACCCGCAGGATGCGTTGCTCTTCAAGCTCAAGGGGCGTTACCTCTGGGTGTATCTGGAGTTGATCGGCTCGGAGAGCCATGCGCCCGTCGTGCACAGCCTGGAGGTTCATTTTCCAAGAAGCACGTACCTGGAATACTTACCTGCGATCTATCAGCGTCATGAGCCCAGCAGGGACTTCCTCGCCCGCTATCTTAGTTTATTCCAGACGATCATGGACGAGACGGACCGGCGGGTGTCGCAAGTCACGCGGGTGTTCGACGCCGAGGGCGCGGACGGCCGTTCGTTGCGCTGGCTGCTCGGTTGGCTGGGCATCGAAGGCGAAGATTATTGGACGGAGGAGCAGCTGAGGCAGCTTCTGAAGCACGCTCACGTTCTCTATAATTTGCGCGGCACGAAGACGGCGATGGAACTGCTGATCTCCATCTATACCGGCGAGAAACCGATTATTCTGGAGTACGAGCAAGTGAAGCCGCTTAAGGAGAACCCGGAGATGGGGGAAGTCGCGGAGCGGTTGTACGCGGCCGACCCACACGTGTTTAACGTTCTGGTCAAGTCGGAGCAAGCCGATACGGAGATGAAGCGGGTATCCTTGCTGCATCTGATAGACGCCTTCAAGCCCGCGTTCGCAACGTGCAAGCTGGTCGTGCTTCAGCCGTGGGTCTATATGGATCTTCACTCTTATCTAGGCATGAATACCGTTTTGTCCGAGCCGACGCTGCTGACGTTGGACGGCAAGTCGTCCATGCCTCATCACACCATTACGATCGACTTGGGACAAGATAACCGCATGGATCAACATACGAAGCTCGGCTTGGATTCTCGTTTGGAATAAGGAAGGGAGAGGGGATTAAGGATGAATAGATCACGGTATATTCCATTTGAGAGGAACCGTTACTTCTACGGCAAGTTGCTGACCGTGCGGGATTTCATGTCGGAGCAAACGTATGCTTCCGATAAGCGGAGGCTCACGAATCGCCTGTTGCACGGAAGCGGGGTCGTGTCCGGCTTGCAGGTCGTGGCCGTCGACGACAAGTCGATCTCGATCGAGACGGGAGCCGCGCTGGATCAATTGGGGCGCGAGATCATCGTTCCGTCTCCGGTTACGATCAAGCTGTCCCAATTGGACGGGTTCACGAACAACGAGTACGCCAAGAACGTCTATCTCTGCATTGCCTACGACGAGAAAGGCAAAGAACCGGTCCATACGGTTGCGGGAGCGGGGGGACGCGACGGCGATATCAGCGAGCATAATCGCATTCTGGAGAGCTATCGGCTCTTCATAAGCGAGCAATCTCCGGCGCCGAGCATGCAGGAGTACGACCATCTGATCGAAGACACGGCGATCTGTTACGGGGACTCGCAAGTCAGAGTGCTCCAGACGGTTCCGCGTTACTTGGAGCCGGGACAAGTATTCGACCTGCGGATTACGATCGAGAAGAACCTGCAAACCTCGCATATCGCATTCGAATACGAGCCGGAATGGAACGGCTTCGAACCAGCCGAATCGCTGCAGGACGGCAAGATTCGTTTCACCGAGCCGACGGATGGGGAACAGACGGTCTACAACCGTTCGATTCGGGTTCGGGCGCTTCCCATGGAGCCGGGAGAGGTCCGGGCGGTTCGTTCGATAAGCGCGAAGCCCGGCACCGCGCGCCTGGTCGTGGGGGACAAGCTGATCCACGAGCTGTCGCGCATTCATCAAACGATCGAGATCAGCGAAGAAGCCGCGGAGAAGCGCATGATTCGCTCCTTCTATGCAAGATCGCTTGATCGGGCGTTGGAATCGCCGTCGGACCCTTGCGTGCACTTGGCCAAGATCAATCTGCTTCAGATGGGCGCTACCTATGTGATAGACAGCGTTGATCCGCTGCCGTTGCAGGATTACGTGATGAACGCGACGATGCTCTATAAGATTCTGTTGGCCCAAGGAAGCATCGCCAGGCCATCGGAAGCAGCTCCGGTTATCGCCGAGCCAAGTCCGGTCGTCGCCCTTCAAGCGGCGGGAGCATTCCCGGATCTTGAAGAAGAGTTCAGGTTGTTCGAGGGCGCCAAAGAGGAGCGCGAGAAGGAAGAGCAAGCAATGTCCGGAGTCGCCGAGATCTCCATTATTCCTCCGCCGAAGAAGTGGTACCAAAGACGCGAGAGAAGCTTCTATTCCGAGGAGATCAAGCACGGCTTCGGCGGCGGACCGGTCTACATCACGGCAGGCTTGTCCGACGAGCGGGACGAGAGCGCGGTTATCGTGCCCGAGATTTGGAATCGCAGCGATGCGGTTTATTACGGCGATCAAGCGGTCTTCGGCAAGAGCGAGCATGCTTCCGAACTCCCGAAGGTGACCATCGCATTGGTATACTATCCGAAGAAGGGCACTTTCCGCATTGGCATAAAAATACACGGCAAGACGGAGCGCACGCGCTTGCGCATACGTTGGTGGGCGTTGCGGACGACGGACCTTCCGGCGGAGACGGACGGCGGCGCGTCCCAGGAGCATGCGCGGGGCCGGCAAGAGGCCGCGGCGGCGCGGGCTTAACGGCAGCGAGGGCTTTGCGGCTGCAGGGCAACGGCGCCGCGGTTCAGGAGCATACGCGGGGGCCGGCAGGAGGCCGCGGCGCGGGCTTAACGGCGGCAGAGTAACCGTCAGAGCCGTACCAATAAAAGGACATCATAAAGACGGTCAGTCCAATAATCCGTGTTTGACGATTACAACCGCATACGCAGATCGCTGCAATTCTCGCGGACCCAGCAGGACTTTTCTCGCCAATGCGGACAGTCTTGAAAATAAACCGAGACGCAATTTCGTTTGCAATGCGAAGTAGAGTGACTGGTCCACTTCGAATGGCCGCTTGCAATTTTTGTAACGGTTGTCACCGTGGCTATTTCACTAGAAATGACCATTTTATTACGCTGGCGGTTGCCAGCGAGCGTATTCGGAGAATTTTCTGTGAGAATCGGTACTTTGCTCCAAATAAGCTCTGCCACAACCGTTAAAATTTTTCGTACCCCATTTTTCTGCAAATAGCGACGCTGACAACCGCTAGGTAATCGATCTCCTTGACTTCCTAGAGAACGTCATATAGGCAAAAGGACGGTAGAGAAATCTTCCACCGTCCTTTTTGCCATCCCTAAGCGGCAACAGTTCGATGCCGGCCGAGGGGGCGAGTGCCCGACCGACCGAGCCTAGGGTACTCTAAATCCAAATGCCGTCGTATTGAAAAAAGACATGTCATGCAGGGAGGAGCTCCCCGTATGACATGTCGGTCGTGGCCGTATTAGGCCGTATTAGTTCTTACCCTTTCTACTTGGAGACGATCGTGCCGCTAGTCGGCTTCTTGTCTTTCTTATTCGTGTCGAATCGATAGATGAGCCCGTCCCGAATGAAGGTCGAGGACGTATTAAGCTCGACCAGGACGGTGGTCGATTGCTCGGCATTGGCCTGGGCGGACAACTCTTGATACATTCGCTCGAGAACGGGGCCGTTACCGATTTGTACCTCTTGCACGGCGACATCCCCGGAGCCGGATGGATCCATCTCGACGATAAACGACAGCTTCATCTCCGGGTAGTTCACTTGGAGCGAAGGCGTTTCTTCCGGCGATGCATCCGCTTCGCCCGGCAACGCTCCGGAAGCGTCCACCGCGTCCACCGCGTTCGGATCATCGGCCGATCCCGCATCAGCGCTCGTGGTAACCGCGAGAGAAGCAACATCCGCGACATCCTCGACATCCGCGACGGGATCATTCAACACTTCGACGCTGGTCGATTTGCCGAGCAACGCCTCCAAACGGACGGCGGTCAATCCGAGGAAGGCGGCAGAATTCAATTCCCCGTTCCGGAAGTAGCCCGTGTAGGTCGCGCTGCCATCGTCTTTATACCACGTTCCGAGGCCATTCAGCTTGCCGTTCAAGTAGGAGCCTTGATATTCCAACACGCCTTGCGCGTTAAACTGCTGCCCTTGCCCGTGGTACTTGCCGCTGACGAATGTTCCTTTGTAGACCAGCAATCCGGAATCTCCGTAGAGCTCGCCTTCGCCTTGATAGCTGCCGTTAAGGAAGCCGCCCGTATAGATGGTCGTGCCATTCGACGCGTACAGCGTTCCGCTTCCGCTATAGAGCCCGGCCAAGAAGGCTCCTTCGTACTTGACGTTACCGCTCTCGAAAAATTCGGAGCCCGCGCCGGAGGGTTTGCCGCTGACGAACGCTCCGCTATATTGCACCACCCCGCTAGGGAAGAGCTTCTTGCCCGTTCCGTCGTATTTGCCCGCCAGGAACCCGCCCTGATAGACCATCGCGCCGGTGGCGTCATAGGTCGTTCCATCGCCGTTATACGCGCCGTTCGCATAGCCGCCTTCGTACAGCAGCGTTCCCGATTCGGAGTAACTGCTTCCCGCCCCGTTCGGGCTGCCGGTCATGAACTCGCCCTGATACGAGACGTTGCCGTTCGGATAATAGAGCCTGCCCTGCCCCTGGTAAACATTGTCGGCGAGTAGACCCGAGTAAACCAACCGGCCATCTTCATCGTAGCGGCTGCCATCGGTTAACATGCCGGCCGCGAACGTGCCTTGTTCCTTAAGGACGCCGTTCTCCCAGTAGAGCTTGCCTTCGCCGTCGTAGAGTCCGTCGGCCAGCTTGCCTTCGAATAAGAGGTTGCCGCTCGCGTCTTTAACCTTGGCATCGCCGGAGTAGGTACCTGCTTGTCCATCCGCAGCTGCCGTGATCGACGGCGTGCGGTGAAACATCTTGTTGATAAACTTCGGCGGCCGGATGAAGAGGAAGAAGTAGAGGATGAGGATAAGCAGGACAACGATGACGATCAGTTTCTTGGAGACGTACGTATTGCCGAATCTCCAGTAACTTTCCTTCGTAATCTCCTTCTGCCCGAGTATGGACTTAATGAATTTCTTCAGAAATTTGGCGAGAAGCTTCGGCCAATTCTTAAGCCGCTTGAGCGGCGCCACGATTCTCTTGATAACCGGGGTAACGTAAGGTTTTATGAGTTTCTCAATCAAGAATTTCGACTCCTTCAGGGAACTTGAACCGTTACTTGACCCGGGTTAACAATCTGGATGACGCCGCCCCAATTGCACATGCACTTGGAAGAATTATTAAGCGCGGGAAAGGTTCCGACCATGACGGTCGGCGACCCGGGGGCCCAAGGCGCCGCGGTGACGGGAATGCAGGGCATCGGAGTCAGCACGCTCAGTGCCGCGGCCGTCGCGGAAGCGACCGTCGGATTAGCGAGCGATTGGCACATCCCGAACGGAAGAATATTCACCATCGGCTTGTTATCCATGATGTTAGCGTAAGGCAACGATTGGACGACCCGGTTGGCGGGCAGCACCATCAACGTACCGGGCGCCAATCCGAAGCTGCATTGCAGGCTGGCGCCCGCGCAAACAAATTGTCCCATAAGGGCTCCTTAAACGTGACATTAATTAACTTTATTCTACTAAATCTATCAGGATTCTTCAATAAATGCGAGGCGATAAACACAAAACCCGGGATTTATAGTAGTATAGGAACTAGAGGATGAAACTGGCAAATGATCGGAGAGCAGGGGAACCGCAATGAGCGTCTATCGGAAAATAATCGTTTTGGCGATGTGCCTGTTCTTGGGAGGGACGATCGTCGAAGCGGATAAAGCGCCGGAAGCTCCGGCACAAGCCGGCAGCGAATTGTTCGCTACCTATATATATGCATCGCAGAGGGTTGGCATATGGACCGACTATGTGACCGCGATCGCTAGCGAGGGCAAATCGGTCGAGGTACGGCGTCAATTCGGCCTGGTCTCCGCGGAAGAGCTTCAAACCTGGACGGATAGCAAGACGGAGGCAAACCGTCAGCTCCAGACGGCGAAGCAGCTAATGGATGCCGCATTCGCGAAGCTGTCGAGCGACTATCCATGGAACGCGGGTGCCTTGGCCGGAACCCGGCAAGCGACTGCTGTTCAAGCGGATGCCAAGCTGGCAGCATCGCTGCAACAAGCGCTGCTAAGTCAGAAGAAAGCGAAGGACGCTGTCGAATCGACGGCTTGGATGCTCAAGTCGGGCTTGGCGGATTCCCTCCTGTTACTGAAACAAGAAGAGAGTTCCAAGCAAGCCAGCCTAACTGCGACGGCTGCGAAGGAAGCCTATACGCAATCCATTCTAGCAAGTTACGCTGCCGCCAATGCTTCTCCCATGAAAGTCTCCGCTCTGCTGGCGGAACTGAAACGAGGACCGCTCCCCGCGCTGAACGGCGAATGGATGAGCGAGCTATCCCCCTTTCTGACGCCGCTGCTAGCGAAGCAGAAGATTTCCTACCCGATTAAGAACGGGGAAGTCGGAGTCCCCCTGAGGTTAATCGCGGGTGAGCTCGGTTATCAAGTCACGTCGGACAAGACCGGGGACCGCATTCAACTCGCGCGAGCGTCGAATATCATCGTTATCTATCCCAAGCAGCTGCGAATGACCAATAACGAGCAGGAATATCCGCTTTCCGAAGCGTTATTCACGCAAGGCAACATCACCTATGTACCCTTATCCTTCTTATATGATGCATTTGGTTTAGAAGCCGTTTGGCGCGATGCGGATCAGCAGGTGCTTAGGATATCCCCGATAATTGGGAAGGACGGGTCGTCTTGAAGGTAAAATTTACAGTGTTGCTTCTGGCCGTTGTCGCCGTAGCGGTCTCGCTTGGGATGTTCCGCGACTATTGGACCTTGAACCCGTTCAAGAACGAAGCCGGCTATACGAATATCTCCCGCGTGACGACGGATCGGGACGGAGCGATCTATACGATCACCGATTCAAAGAAAGTGATACGGAAAGTCGATTCATCCGGTAAACTCTTGTATTCCGTTACGAGCGATCTGGATTCGACTCCGAATGCGATTAAGCTGTTCAGCAGCGTTACGGCGGACGATGATGGCAATGCTTATGCGCTGGTGACGATACTGGATTCGTTCGGCTTGCATGTGTTCGGCGAGCGGATCGTCAAGATCTCCTCGGACGGGAAGAAGAAGAGCACGATCTATTCCGTGAATTATCAGGCATCGGACAACCTGCTGCGGGTCGGCAACATTCAATCGCTCTCGGTCAAAGACGGCGCGCTTTACTTCTTCCGCAAGGAAACGCATGCTGCATCGCTGTTGAAGCTTGCGACGACCGAATCCGCGGATGCGCGCCAAGAACCCGAGCTTCTCCGCACCGTCGAGATGTCGGAGAATCGCTACTTGAACGAATTGACCGGCAATGACGAGAAGCGCTTCTTCTATACGACCAAGCGCGGGCGGTTGTTCGAAGTGAACGAGGGGAATGCCGTTAAGATTTATCCGCAGACCGCGGATTTGCTGCTGAATTTTCCGGTCAGCATCGGAACCGTCGGGGATTATGTCTATTTTATCGATTATCACGATGCCGCGGTCAAGCGGATGAACCTTCTCAAGCCGGAAGCGCCTGCGGAGTCCGTGCTGCTGTTCGATCGCTTGGCGGGCGTGTCCGATAAGGTGGAGTGGTCGGACTTCACGAGCATTTACGCATCGGATACGATGATTACGGTCGCTACGGGCGATCAGTTGATTCAGCTGACTTTAAAAGGGGAGGTTCTCTCCTATAAGACCGGCTATCATTATCCGAAGCTGGCGATATGGCTGAAGCTTGGTTATTGGGCGCTGATTGCGGCGATGTGCATCCTGCTGCCGATGCTGCTTCGTTTCGTATACGTGCAGCTTCTGCGCCGGAGACTGTTCCTGCTAATGAAGCAATTAGCGATCATCATTCCGGTTGTCCTCTTGTTCATGGGAGGGTTGTCCTACTCGGTTTATACTTCCTTCTCCAGCGAGATCAAGAAGAACACGCAGAGTCAGTTGAAGCTGCTGGCCGGCAACGGCAAATACCTCGTGAACGGAGACAACCTGGAGAAGCTGAACTCTCCCAAAGACTTCATGAGCGAGGATTATCTGACGATTAAGCAACGGCTTAACGGGGTGTTCTCGCAGGACGGGGAGAGTCGCGACGGCTTGTACAACACGATCTATCGCTATGTGGACGGTCAGTTGTATATCCTCATGGACGACGACGATAGCGTTACGATGTACCAACCGTTCCCGATCAGCGAAGATAACTTGCCCGTCTTGAAAGAGGGCAAGGTCGTGTCCGGCGAATGGGAGGACTCGACGGGCCAGTGGATGTACGCGCTCGGACCGCTCTATAATTCCAAAGGCGACATTATCGGCATCTACGAGACGGGCAAAGACATGACCGGAATCAGCAAAAGCACGTCAGCGCTCGTCATTAAGGTCTTGAAAATCATCGCGTTGATCGGAGGCGTGCTCCTGATCGTCATCACCCTTATGACGATCTACCTCGTATCTTCCATTAATAAGTTGAGACGCAGCGTGAACCTGATTGCCAGCGGGGAATGGGACGTTAAAGTTCAGATCCGCACGCGGGACGAGGTCGAGGAATTAGGCGAACGGTTCAACATGATGGCAAGCTCGATTCGCCAGTATATCCAGGAGATGACGAAGCTTAGCAATGCGTATTTCCGATTCGTTCCGCAACAATTCCTGAAGGTGCTCGGCAAAAAGAACATGACGCAGATTAGCCTCGGGGAGCAAACCAATCGAAGGATGACGATGCTGGTATGCAATACGCGCAGCTTCTCGGAATTCTCCAAGACGCTCTCCACGGACGAGAACTTCCGATTCATTAATTCCTTCCTTAAGGAATTCGGCCCGGCCATACGCGAATATGGCGGTTTTACGAGTCGCTACCTCGGCCCGGGGATGCTCGCGATGTTCCCGAATGAACCCGAGGAGGCGCTCAAGGCGGCGATGAAGCTGCGAGCGACGCTGGAGACGTACAACGTTCATCGCCAGCATTCAGGCTATGAACCGATTAACATCGGCGTCGCGGTTCACACGGCCGATGTCATGATCGGCATCATCGGCGAGGAACAGCGCTTGGAGGGCAGCGTCGTATCCACGGACGTGGAATTGACGTTGGAACTCGAGAAGCTGTCGGCCAAGCTTGGCGTGAACGTCTTATTGTCCGAGAATTCCATTCGTTCGCTCAAGATGCCCCTGCAAGGCGCTTATCGCAAGCTTGGCTCTTTCCAGTTGGCGGAAGAGAGCTCGACAATCGAGCTATACGACGTGTTCGAAGGGGATCCGGAGCATATTCGCAGGCTGAAGCAAGAGACGAAGCAGTCGTTCGAGCGGGCGGTGGAGTTGTTCCGGAGCGGACGATTCTACGATGCCCGGGAAGTATTCGTATCCGTGGTAAAGAGAAACCGTTACGATTTGGCCGCGAAGCTGTACTTCTTCGAATGCGACCGGTATTTCCAAGAAGGCGTCTCCGAAGAGTGGAACAACGCGCTTAAGATTTCTTAGTAGGGGGAGGGCTGGCCATGAAGTCGAGTTCCTTGGAGCAAGATGTTGTTCGGTTGGACATCAAGACGGTGAAGAGCGGAACGGAGGCGGGGAGGGTATCCGACTTTCTGCTCGGCGACGCTTGCTTCGACGATCAACGGTTCACGCCGGGCGAGACGGAACAGCTGAGATGGCTTCCCATGCGCAGCTTGCAGGAGAGCCACGTGAATTGCTGGTACACGGAAGAGAACGGCGCGGTGATCTCCGCCATCGTCTTCGTCGAGAACGAGCACCGGAGCGGCGGCTACCGCCTTGACTACTTCGGCGTTCATCGCGACTACCGTCACCGCAAACTTGGCTGGCAACTGATCGACGCCATGTTTACCTATTGTTCGTCGCAGCTCGGACGGTATATCGAGACGTTCACCTGCGATTTGCCGGAATACGCGAGCGCGCGCAAGATGTTCGAACGCAACGGCTTTATCTTCATGTGCCATCTGCCGGATTACTATTATCCTGGCGAGGGCAAGCTGCTCTACATCAAGACGCTGGCGGATGCCGCCACGAGCTGAGCGTCGGAGATCCACAGTAGATCGTTTGCAACCGAATTATCAATCGCCGTGCAGCCCAAGGGCTCCGGCGATTTTTTGCATGCCGGGAAGTCCTCGTTTCGTCTTCGGCTTCTTCAACTTTGTTCCACTGAAAGGTTATCTGCTAAGAAGTGATATCAAGTCCTTGCCATCCGACAGTTAACAAACAAACAAACAACTACAACATTAAATAAAGGACTCCGCCACAGCCTCCGCCTCGATCTCCACCAGCAGCAGCGGGTCGATCAGCGCCTTAACCTCCACCATCGTCGCCACGGGCTGAATGTCCCGGAAGAACTCCCCGTGCGCGCGCCCGATCTCTTCCCACTTGGAAATGTCCGTCACGAACATGCGCGTGCGCACCACATGGGACATGTCCGCGCCAAGCTCCCGGAGCGCCTTCTCGATCGTTTGCAGCGCGAACTTGGTCTGCGCGTACGGATCGCCGACGCCGACGACCTCGCCGTCCTTCATCGCCGTCGTGCCTGCTACTTCGATTCTGTTCCCCACGCGGATGGCGCGGCAATAGCCGACCAACGGTTCCCAAGGCGAACCTGTAAAGACTTGTTTCCTGTCCATGCGATTCACTCCCGTCTACCCATATAAGTCTCATTATACGGAAATAGAGCGCTGATGTAACGTGACCGTTGCTTCATTTTTGCAGCTATGTTATCTTAGGTAATACCTAAACTTATTAAGCAATGCCTAATATCTTGTCCGAAGAGGAGGTCCGACATGCTGGCATGGATGCTGCGTCAAATCATGGCGGAACGAGAGATTTGGTCCGGTGCCGCATTGGCCCGGCTGCTCAAGGAAAAGGCCGGCTACGAGCTGTCCGCGCCGTCGATCAGCGCGCTGCTGAACGCGCCGCCGAAGCAGGTCAAGGCCGAGACGATGGATGCGTTATGCACGGCCCTTGCGTGCACGCCAAGCGACTTATGGGTGCATACGCCGACGCATACGAGAGGCGCTTAAACATACACAGAGGGGGAGTATAGGAATGGCGGAGAAAATCATCCTCCCATTCGGCGATCCGATCCTGCGCAAAATCGCCAAACCGATTGAGGAAATCAATCCGAGAATCATTAAGCTGCTGGACGATATGGCCGAAACGTTATACGCCGCCGAAGGAAGGGCAGGGCTTGCGGCGCCCCAGATCGGCATTTTGCGCCGAGCTGTCGTCATGGATGTCGGGGCCGGGTTGATCGAGCTCATCAATCCGGTCATCGTCGAGTCGTCCGGCGAACAGACAGGGGCAGAGGCCTGCTTGTCCTATCCCGGTTATCGGGGACAGGTGACGCGGGCACAGGCGGTCAAAGTCAGCACGTTGACCCGTGCCGGCGAAACGGTCATTTTGGAAGCCGAGGGCTTTCTCGCGATTTGCATGCAGCATGAGATCGATCATCTGAACGGGATCTTGTTCATCGATCATGTAAAGGAGCCATACGTGATGCATGAGGAGACCGGGCATAGGGTCCGGGTGATGGACGCGCAACGTTTAAGCAGACCGATGTGAAGTCTTGTTTGCCCGGCGCCTCCCGCCGGCACTGCCAATCAAGGCAACCAGCCCGCAACTTGCAGGAGCGACAGCACCACTTCAATCACGATGAGGATCACGACGATCCACTCGACGAACAACCCTCGGATCGAGTGGCTGATCGTCGAGAATCCTTCCATGATGTGATAGAGCACTTCCGTCTTGCTTCTCATGATGGTATGCCGATCGTTCAGTTCGAAGAATTCCAGCATTTTGTCGTAAAACATGCCCGCATTGCCGTTGGTCCACGTAATATCGGGCTTATCGAGAATCATGATCGATCCGAGGGTGTTATATTCGTGCCGCACGATGGTTGCGGTCGTCCTCGCCAACTCCTTGTTGCCGATGCGCAGCTTCCCTTTCTCCAGCCGGTCGATCATATACTCGAGCTTGTCGTGAATCTTCCCGAGCTGCTCCTCGATCTTCTCGAGCGCGACGGACTTCGCGAGCACCGTGGCGATCAATTCCGGATAAAACGGCTCGAACTCCGGGACGATGACGAATTCGTCGGTCCATTCGAGCTGCTCCTTCGCTTCCTGGTGCAGGCTGTAATCGTCCGTGTAGCGGCTCGCATGCTGAATCTCGATGTCCGGCTCGAAGCGCCTGAGGAAATGCAGCATGTCATTGATCTCGTCTTGCTTGGCCTGATTGACGAACACGACGCTGCCGAATGAAAAGACAAGCACCTGCTGCGATCCGCCTGTGTCGTGGTGAAAAATGGAGGCTAGGATGTCATCCTTCAAAATCAACGGTTCTTCCCAAGTGAACTTCTTCGGTATTCCGCAATAAATGGCGATCTTGTTGAGATCGATTTCGTTTGCGACGGCAAAGGCTCTGAACGTGATGGCTTCCATGATCATCTCTCTTTTCGGTAACTTCCTCGTTGGATCCTATCTTCCTTGTATCCCCAAATAAGCGCGTGCGGACACTTACCCGTTCAACATTGTTGATCGAATCGGCGACGGTCCGGGTAAGGCGACTAAGCGGTCTGAGTTTAAGAGAGAGGAGAGACTTGCGATGCATGCTAATATCGAAGCCGTGCTAGGCAGCTATTTTGACAATCCGGTCTATCGCATGGATGACGTTCCGTTCGGCCTGACCAATACCACCCGCATCGTGTCGATAGACGAACAGCGATACGTCGTACGCCTCTATAACCGCCATACCAAATCCGCCGCGCTCTTGGCGCTCGAGCATGGGATGACCTCTTATCTGCACGCAAGCGGCTTATCGGTCGATGTGCCCGTATTTCTGCGCACGCTTGACGGCGGCAATTACATAGAATTACCGGACGGCACGCTTGGCGCGATGACGACTTTCCTGGAAGGGAAGGTTCCCGTGCTTGCCGATCTTGATCAAAATGAAGCCTACGGACGCGTCGTAGGAGAAGTCGCGCAACAGCTGGGCAGCTTCAGCGTGTCCGAACAACAAGGCGCAGGCGTTTCCTTCCTGGATTGGGCGGACCTGCACCCCTTGGCGAACCAAAGCGCAGCTGAACGGTTTCTAGCGAAGCCGCCGTTTCCGATAGCCCCGGAAGCCGTTGCATTCTTCAATCACGCGGTATCCGTCCTGGATGCCAAGATGGAGCAGCTGCGTCGACTGCCTCGACAGTTCGTTCATCACGACCTCTTGATATTCAACCTGCTGGCCGTGGATAACCGCATCGGCGGCGTGCTCGACTTTGACTTGGCTTCATTGGATGCCGGGATAATGGAGTTCGCCATCTCGCTCAATCATGTTCTGCAACTAAGCGAGGGGTCCATGGCAATGGCGGAAGCGTTCATGAAAGGCTATGCGGGCTATCGCAAGCACAAGCATACCGATTCGGAACTGGACCAGCTTCGGTCGCTGACGCAGGCCTATCATATCGCGGTGCTCTATTTTTATATTGGACAGCACTATGCCGGCGAGAACGTGGAGCAGCCATTCGGCTACATCCTGCAGCAGTTCATGACGCGCGATGCGTGGCTGGATCAGCATGGTTCTGAGCTCAGGAGCGTGGCAGCCTGTTACATAAGCGAAACATAAGACATAGCGGCGCAAAATGAGAAAGAGCACTCCCGGCGGGAGTGCTCTTTCTGGCATCTATGATTTTCCATGGCGCAAGACGACTATCGCATCAAGTGATAAGGCACCGTCGCCACGACGACGTCCTTCTGATTGAACAGATACGCACGGAGCAGCAGACTGGATTGGTTGTGCAGAATGTTATGCCACCAGTGCTTCGTGATGAATTGCGGGATGAGCACCGTGATGTGGTCCGTCTCCTGCTGCTTCCATTCCACCGTCTCGATGAAGCGGACGATCGGCCGGATGATGCTGCGGTAGCTGGAACGCAGGACGATCAGGCGAACGCCGGGGTTCCATTCTTCCCATTTCTTCTCGAGCCGCTCGATTTCTTCCTCGTCGAATCCGACGTAGACGGCGACGACGTTGTCCGTCAGCGATTTGGCATAGCTGATGGAATGCAACACGACCTTCGTAATGCCGGCGACAGGCACGACGATGGTGCTGCCCTTGATCGCGGGCTTCTCCTTGTCGATGTTGATCCGGAGCTCTTCCGCGGTGTTCATGTAATGCCGGTTAATCTTGAAGAAGATGAAGATGACGATCGGCAGGAAGATGAAGACCATCCAGATCTGCGAGAATTTCGTGAAAATAAAGATCAGCGTGATGATCAGCGTCGTCAGCATCCCGATCGTATTGACGACGAAGCCGAACATCCAATTCGCCGGCTTCAGGCGCAGCCAACGCAGCATCATGCCCAGCTGCGAGAGCGTGAACGGGATGAATACCCCGACCGCATAGAGCGGGATGAGATTTTCCGTGTCCCCGTGGAACAGGATGACGAGCAGCGCCGAGAAGACGCCGAGAAAAATAATGCCGTTCGAGAAGCCGAGCCGATCGCCGCGCACCATGAAGGCATGCGGCATGTATTTGTCCTTAGCCAGCATGAAGGCGAGCAGCGGGAACGCGGAATAGGCGGTGTTCGCGGCTAGAAACAAGATCAGTGCCGTAATGCCCTGAATGGCGTAGTACAGGAAGCCGCGGCCAAATGTGGCGTCGGCAATCTGAGAGACGACGGTTTCGGTCGGATTCGGCGCAATGCCGTTCCAATAAGCGAGCAAGCTGATCCCGATGAACATCGCGCCGAGAATGACGCCCATCATGACGAGGGTCAGCGCCGCATTGCGTTCCGCTGGCTTCTTGAAGTTCGGAATGGCATTGGAGACGGCCTCGACGCCGGTGAGCGCGGAGCAGCCGGAACTGAAAGCTTTCAATAGCATGAACAAGCTGATATTCGAGACGGCCGTCCCAAGCTCGGGAATGTTGCCGCTCGGCCCGTGGATGATCACCTTGATGACGCCTGCGATGATGAGCAGGAACACGGCCCCGACGAACAGATAGACGGGGTAGGCGAGCACGGATGCGGATTCCCCGATCCCCCGCAGGTTCATGACGGTCAGGAAGACGATCATGATGAGCGCGATGAGCACCCGATGGTCGTGAAGGGACGGGAAGGCCGACGTAATGGCATCCGTTCCGGCCGAGGAGCTTACGGCGACGGTCAGGATGTAGTCGACGAGCAGCGAGCCGCCTGCCAGCAGACCCGTCGAGACGCCCAGGTTGTCTTTGGCGACGATGTAGGCGCCGCCGCCCTTGGGATACGCGTAAATCGTCTGGCGGTAAGATAGGATAAGAATTAATAGCAGGCCCAAGACGGCGATCGAAATCGGAATGGAATACCAGACCGCGGCGAATCCGGCAGCGACCAGCACGAGCAGGATTTGCTCGGTGCCGTAAGCAACCGACGACAGGGCATCGGAAGACAGCACGGCAAGCGCCTTCAGCTTGCTTAGCTTCTCTCCTTCCAGTTCGGCGCTTTTCATCGGCCGCCCAATTAACAAGCGTTTAAATCGGCTAATCATGGATGGAACCTCTCTTCTCTCCACATAAGGAAACAATGTCTAGGATTGCTTTTAGAATATCCGTATTGAACAGAATTCATTATAGCAGAAATTATACGCGTTAAAAGATGTTATACGGAATAAATAGACAGGAGTTGAACAGCCCCGCCGGGATGGTATACTTGGAACAAATACGCCAATTCCGCCTGCAGCCGAGCGACTGGCAGGGGAGAACCGGAGGGGAACATGCCGACTTTGCTTAAATGGGACGGACATACGCATACGAAGTTTTGTTATCACGGCAGCCAAGCGGAGTCGGAGGCTTACATCGACCGCGCGATCGAGCTGGGATTCCAGCGTTATACGATCAGCGAGCACCCGCCGCTCCCGGCCGAATGGGTGCCGGACGAGAAGTTGATGGCCGAGCTGGCCATGCCGCAAGATGAACTGCCGCTTTATCTGGATTACGTAACCACCATTAAACAAAAGTATGAAGGCCGAATCGAGATCGCGACGGGGCTGGAGATGGACGTGCTGCCGGGCGCGCTTTCTTATACGGAAGCGATTCTGGAGCAGTACGGCGATCGGCTGGAGGACGTCGTCTATTCCGTGCATTATTTGCCGGGCCGAGGCGGCATGCGCTGCATCGATTTCACGGCGGAGGATTTCGCGGAGAACCTGCTGGCCTACTACGGCACGATGGAGAAGGTCGTCGACGAATACTATAATCACGTGGAAGCCGCGATCGAATGGGCGTCGGGACTGCCGATGCGCAAGCGAATCGGGCATATCAACCTGATCGAGAAGTTCGCGCTCAAGCTGCCGCCGATCGACGAGGCGCAGATCAAGCGGCGCCTGGAGGGGATGCTGCCGAAGCTCGCGAAGAGCGGCGTCGGTATCGATGTCAACACGGCAGGGCTTCGCGTGGCTACCTGCGGCAAGCCTTACGTGCCGGAATGGTTCTTTGCCGCCTGCAAGGAACGAGGCATCGCGCTTGTGTATGGCTCCGATGCGCACCGCCCGGAGCAGGTCGGCCTGGGCTACGATTGGTTCGAAGCCCAAGCGTTGCGGTAAATAGGTGCTGAGGCCGTCCGGCTGCCGTTCTTGGAATAAGCGGGAATGCCGTCCGTCCGTTATTCGCCGCGCCTTAAGTATTCATTATTTTTTTGAATCCCGGATGCATGGCCGGCGCTTCGCGCGTATAGATAACACAAAGGGCGAATGCGGAGGCAGTCCGGCTCCCGGCCGATCATGGAGAAGGAATGAGGCAGCATGGCAACGACAGTACCGCAAGTTTATGATCCGAGTATTTGGCAGATCAGCTATTGGGAATTAACGCTCCGCCTGGTCCTTGCGCTTGTGCTTGGCGGACTTATCGGTTTGGAGCGCGAGCTCGGCGGGCATTCAGCGGGCTTTCGGACGCATATTCTCGTCTGCCTGGGCTCCGCCGCGATCGTGCTGTTATCGATGTACGGATTCTCGGAATTCTCTTCGGATCCCAACGTCCGTCTCGATCCGGCGCGTCTCGCGGCGCAGGTTATCAGCGGCATCGGCTTTCTGGGTGCTGGCACCATTCTTCGCACGGGCCTCACCGTATCGGGACTGACGACGGCAGCTTCCCTGTGGGTCGTCGCCGCCATCGGTTTGACGGCGGGAGCGGGCTTCTATTACGGCGCCGCCGTGCTTACGCTGCTCGTGGTCGTCAGCCTGTTCGTGCTGAACAAGCTGGAGAAGAAGTTCTCGCGGGCGAAGCGGAAGCGGGATTTGGTGCTGCGCGTCAACAAGGAGTCGTCGAGCTTGAGTCAGGTCGTGACGGAGCTGCACCGGTTCGGCGTCGGGATCAATAAGATGATCGTCGAGAACGAAGAGGCGGAAATTTCGGATCGCGCCGAGATGCTGATCGTCCGGCTGCAGCTCAAGCTAGGGCCGTCCAGACGTTTCGAGGATGTCATCGTCGCGCTGGCAGCCATCGACGGCGTGTACGGGCTCGAAGCCGGCGCGGAGTCGTTATAGGGTAAGAATAGTATGCGTAGTAAGCGAATAAAGGTTGCCATACCGGCGGAGGGAGCGGTTCAAACGATGGAGAAATCTTTGTGCTACCGCGGGGACGGCACGTTCACGATCGTCCAGTTTACGGATCTTCACTGGCAGAACGGAGAACCGGATGACCAATTGACCCGTATTCTCATGGAGCGGGTGCTGGAAGCGGAAACGCCTGATCTCGTCTTGTTCACGGGAGACGTGATTTACAGCAAGAATTGCGAGGATCCGCGCCAGTCGTTCCGGGAAGCCGTCCGTGCCGTCGACAGCCGAGGCATTCCGTGGGCGGCGGTATTCGGCAATCACGATACGGAGCATCTCGTCACGCGGGGCGAGCTGATGGACGTGCAGTTGGAGCATCGCTGCTGCGTAGCGGAAGCGGGAACGGCGTAATTAAGCGGCGAAGGCAATGCCGTGCTTTTCGTGCGCGATCCCGAGAGCGGCGAGCCGGTGAACGCGCTCTATCTGTTCGACAGCGGCAGCTATTCCGATCTGCCGCACATCATCGGCTATCAATGGATTCAGCGTGACCAGATCGCCTGGTACACCGCGCAGTCGGCGGCCATCGCGGCTGCGAACGGCGGGGTTCCGCTGCCGTCGCTGGCCTTCTTCCATATTCCGCTGCCCGAGTACAAGCAGGTTTGGAAGAAAGAGCTCTGCTTCGGCAGCAAGCACGAAGGCGTCGCCTGCGCGCCGGTCAATTCCGGTCTGTTCTCCGCCATGCTGGAGATGGGCGACGTCGTCGGCACGTTCTGCGGACATGACCACGTGAACGATTATTGGGGCGCCCTGCACGACATTCGTCTGTGCTACGGCCGGGCGACAGGGTTCCAAACCTACGGCCGCGAAGGGTTTCCGCGCGGGGCGCGCGTCATCAAGCTGGAACGGGACGCGCGGGATTTCGCGACCTACGTCCGCCTGGACGGCGGATCCGTCATTCGGGAGCCGAAGGAGCATTACCCAAAGGGCATGGAATCCTAAAGGCGGTGATGACGGCTATCCGGGCACTCCCGGGTTTCCGCGTGTAGACGCGATGTTTCACGGAGTGGCGCCGGGAATCGGACGCCGGACGCCTGCCCTTCGGGGCAAGGTTGTCCGGCGCTATTTATTTGTGCTACGCTTATATAGAAGCGCAAACAAGGAGCATGAGGCAATGAAACAGGTTCTGGTTACCGGATACAAAGCTTCCGAGCTCGGCATTTTCTCCGACAAGCATCCAGGCGTGTCCATTATCAAGAAAGCACTCAAGCAGCGGCTTGGGTCGATGGTCGAAGAGGGACTGGAATGGGTTATCG
Source organism: Paenibacillus sp. J31P316 (assembly GCF_056269105.1). Taxonomy (NCBI): domain Bacteria; kingdom Bacillati; phylum Bacillota; class Bacilli; order Caryophanales; family Paenibacillaceae; genus Paenibacillus; species Paenibacillus sp. J31P316. The sequence continues at coordinate 119,269 of NZ_JBWDNI010000003.1, forward strand.
TGAGCGGTCAATGGGGTGTTGAGCTGTGGGCTGCAGAAGTCGCGCTGGAGCTTAGAGCTGAATATGGTTCGTTGCGCTTGGCGGTCATTACGCCGTTCCTGGAGCAGGAAGAGAATTGGAGCGAGCAGAAGAAGACGGTTTACGGCACCATCCTTGCCGGCGCGGATTACGTGAACAGCGTGTCCCATCAGAAATACGCAGGACCTTGGCAGTTCAAGGGGCGCGATCGGTTTCTGCTGGACAACACGGATGGACTGCTGCTTATTTACGACGAAGAGCAGGAGGGATCGCCGCGGTTTCTGCTGGAGCTTGCGCGAAGGCATGCCGAATCGGTCCCGGATTATGCGATTATCGTCATTAACGGCCAAGACCTGCAGCAGATCGCGGAGGAAGAACAGTATCGCGAGTACGATTAAGAAGGAGTGTTCAGCCGTATGCCCCAACTTACGATGCGAGGCGTCAACATCACGGAAGTCATGAAAGTCAGCAAAGCGCTCATCGACGAACTGGCGGAAATTTGCCGCTGCAGCAGAGATAATTTCACCATCGATTGCATCGCCACGACTTCGATTTCGGACGGAGCAATCGTTCCGACTTTTCCGTTTGTCGAGGTAGCTTGGTTCGACCGTCCGAGAGACGTTCAAGACGGCGTGGCGAACGCCATCACCAATCATCTGCTGCTTACGGGCATTGCGGAGGTCGAGGTTGCCTTCAAGGTATACCGGGAAACCCATTATTACGCCAATGGACAGCCGTTTATGGTGAAGGCCGGGCCGCCGGTATTCGATTAATGGCGCTTCTGCCGGAACAAGCGGGGCGGCTCGCCCTGCTCCCGCTTGAACAAGGTGCTGAACTGCGCGTCGCTCGAGAAGCCGCATTCCTCCGCGATGGCGGTAACGGTGAGCGTGCTGTGAAGCAGCAGATGGCTTGCGCGCTGAATGCGTTTAGTCAGCAGGTAAGCGATCGGCGACCGTCCGAATTTCTTCTTGAACAAATGCCTGAAATGATGATAGCTGTACCCCACCATCTCCGCTAATTCCTCCACGGTAATCTTCTGATTGTAATTCTCGTCGATATACGCCCGCACATAATGCAAATGATCGGTCGATTCTTTGAATGCGCTTACGTGTGCCTTCCGCTGATGCTCGATTACGATCATGCTGAGCAGGTAATTTAATTTTTCGGGATAGTACGGCCGTTGCTCCTGCATTTCGGCCAGCATGCCATGGAGCAGCTGCTGAAGAGGCCTGTCCGATTCTTCCTCATACAACCCTTCCCGGAGCTGCATCTCCGAGCCTGTCAAACGAAAACCGACGCACACGACATCCGTATCCGTCTGCCGACGCTCGTCGTGCAGGGTGCCTGCAGCCAGGATCGCATAAGTGCCCGGTTTGTAGGCGTGCCGAGCGTCCAGAATATGCGTCGTACCGCTTCCCGAACCGTAGTAGACCAGCTCGTAGCAGGTATGCGCATGCATCGGCATATAAGAATTGGCCGGCCGAACGGATTGAAACAGAAAATCCATCTGCGCCTGCATCCGCTCACGTCTCCTCTCTGGGATCATAGCCAAATCATGCAAACTTTCAGCCATATGATAATACAAACCAACTAGCATCAAGTGTAAAATGAGCATGAATCAAGTCGTTGTCTGCTTGCGAGATAACCAAATCATAAAAGATTTTGTGCCTCGAGACAAGCTTAAACCAGCACAGACACAAGCTTACCAATCAGCTTCAACCCTTTGGGAGGATGAGAATGAATATGGTACAATTCCCGGTCCTTTCGGATCAACAAATGCTGCAGCGTCTTGCGCATCCGAAGCGCAGCGTCCGCATGGTGCTGGACACGGACACCTTCAACGAAATCGACGACCAATTCGCCGTCGTCTATGCCATGAAATCGCCGGAGAGCGTAACGGTCGAAGCGTTCTATGCCGCGCCGTTCTATAACGACTTGTCGTCCGGTCCGAAGGACGGCATGGAGAAGAGCTATAACGAGCTGCTCAAAATCGCCGGCCATCTTCCGGAGATGGCCGGAATTCCGATCCACCGCGGCTCGGACAGCTACCTGCCAGGAGCAGAAACGCCGGTGGAGAGCGCGGCCGCGCGGGATCTCGTGGAACGGGCGATGGCCTCGTCCGAGGACGATCCGCTCTACGTCGTGGCGATCGGCGCCATTACGAACGTCGCGTCCGCGATTCTGATGGAACCGAGCATCATCGAGCGGATCGTGGTCGTATGGCTGGGCGGACATGCCCTGCATTGGCGGGATACGAGCGAGTTCAACCTGCATCAGGATCTTCATGCTTCCCGCGTCATTTTGAACAGCGGCGTGCCGCTCGTCCTCATACCATGCATGGGCGTGACTTCGCATCTGCACACGACGCTGGCGGAGGTGGAGAAGTTCGTGAAGGATAAGGGTTCCATCGGCCACTATTTGTACGAGACGTTCAGAGACTGCAGCAAGGACCATTTCGGCTATTCCCGCGTGATCTGGGATATCTCGACGATCGCTTACCTGATCAATCCGGAATGGACGCCGAGCACGCTCATCCACAGTCCGCTGCTCTCGGAGGACTTTCGCTTCAGCATCGACAATACGCGCCACTTCATCCGCATCGTCGATTATGTTCATCGGGACGGCGTGTTCAGAGATCTGTTCCGTAAGCTGGAAGACTGAGCATAGCGCGCGACAAGCTGCGGCTTGCATTGCAAAAGGACCATTGTACCCGGATAATGCCGGGAAAATGGTCTTTTTTTGCTGACAACCGCATCCTTGATGCGCGGCTTGCGTATAACCAGGTTACAACCCTTGGAAGGATGGCGATCGTAGTGGCGGATACCGGATTAGACCGCTTGGCGGAAGCGAAGGAGCGCAAGCATAGAATGGAACGGGCACAGCGCCGACAGGAACAGCTGCGCAGCCGGATTCGCGAGAACGAACGGCGTATCTTCGAGCTGGAGCTGAAGCTGCGGTCCGAGCAGGAGGACGTGGACAAATTAACCCGGATGTCGCTGGCGAATTTGTTCCATACGCTGCTGCGAAGCAAGGATGAGCAGTTGGATCTGGAACGGCAGCAGGCGCTTGCAGCCGCGCTCCAGCTCCAGGAAGCGAAGGACGCGGAGGAGCGGATGAAGGCCGAGGTCATCAGCCTTGGCGACGAGCTTACGGCCTGCGGCGGCGCAGACCGGGATTACGAGCGGCTGCTGCGGGAGAAAGAAGAGCTGCTGCGGCATTCGTCGGCCTACGCGAACGAGCTGGCCGCGATGGATACGGCGATCGCCGACAAGTCGCTTCTGGCCAAGGAGATCCGCGAAGCCTTGTCGGCCGGCCGGAGCGTGCTGCTCTCGCTGGAGGATGCCTCGAACAGCTTGGAGAAAGCGGAGAACTGGGGCAATTGGGACCTGTGGGGCGGCGGAGGCATGATCAGCACCCATATGAAGCACGAGCATGTGGACGATGCCAAACGGTCCATCAGCAGCGTGAACCATATGATGCGAACCTTCCGCGACGAGCTGGCTGACCTGGAGAGGAACGTCGATATTCATGTCGATATCAGCAGCATGCTGAAATTCGGCGATTATTGGTTTGACGGCCTGATTACGGATTGGGTCGTTCAGAAACGGATCAACAGCGCCCAGGACCAGACGCTGGATGCGCTCCTTCAAGTCAGAACCATCGTCAGTAAGCTGCAATCGGAATATTCGTCGGCAGAGTCGGTACTGACCGGCCTGCAGTCGAGCCGCGTCCACTGGATCGAGACCAGCAAGGCGGAATAAGAGGATCATTCGATGAGAAACGCGTAACGAGAGCGTGTAACAAGAAAGGAGGCTGCCCCAGTGCCGTATGGCATCGGGGCAGCCTCCTCTTATTGCGGCAAGCAGTTGTTTTTGGTTTTTAGGGAGAGCCCCATGGTGATAAGACTAGAAACGGGCCAAATAAGCTTCCAGCGTCAGGCCGAGCTTCTTAATGTCCTTGGCGACGAAGACGCCGACATAGCGGACATGCCACGGCTCGTACATGTAGCCGGTCTCGGTCTCCTTGCCCTTCTCGTACCGGATGATGAAGCCGTAATCGGCAGCGTGGGCTTCCAGCCACTTACCTTCCTTGGTTTGGCCGTAGCTCTCTTCGAGTCCGTATTGTACGCTCGCGCTGGAGACGTCCATGGCCAGGCCTGTCTGATGCTCGCTTTGGCCGGGATGCGCGCTGAACGTGTTCGCTTCTTCCTCGCCGTGCGCTTTCGCGTAGGCGTTGAAGATCGACTTTTGCGACGGGTAGGAGCGATAACCGGATACGGCTTTCAGCTCGATGCCGTCTTTATCGGCGCCTTCGAACAACTTGCCGAGCGCTTCCGCGGCGACCTTGCGCATCTCCTGCTTCGGGCTGTCGCCGGAGAAGGAGAACTCAACCGGCGCTTTGATTAGATCGTCAGGAACATAATCGGGATCCAATTCGCGCTTCTTGTTGACGAGCACGAGCGGACTGGTTGCATTCGTGACATAAGAGATGCCGTTCTTCTGGATGGTCGTGCGCGATGCGGCGCTGTCGTGCATGAATTGCTGGAATTCCGTTTGCGCTCCGGCCGTGGCCGTGCCATCCGCTGCGTTGCTGCCGGAATTCGTACCGGACGAAGCGTTGCTGCCCGAGTTCGTCTGGGACGAAGCGTTATTGCTTGTCCCGGGCGAAGTTGCCTTAACGCCTGTGACGGTGTGACTGCTGCCGGAATTCGAAGCTGCCGAATTGCCGAACGTATCTTGAATGTACGTGGTTTGAGTCCATATAATGGCGGCGGCACCGAGCGCGATGCCGAGAACGACGACCGGTATGACGACAGATTTTTTCAAGCGTTTCTTGCCTCCTCATTTGCTGCTCGGCCTTGCTGTAGCGATGGTATGCTGACGCAATAATTCCCGTCATCTTGAGCGGGTACGATGTTTCAGCTCCGTGCAGCTTTCGTGTACCTATTTATACGAATATTATAGATAGAATTGTTGCACTTGTACAACGCGCCGCAGCTTCCAAATCTCAGTTTGCAGTCTTTTTAAGTCGAAAAGTGTCAAAAAATGTCTTTCATCTTCCTTGATAACTGGTGTAATATGGAATCTATTGGAATTCATCATAGATAGGGGTTCAAGGACGAAATGAAGACGAAACGAAGAACGATGAAGTTTGGCGTGAAGCTCATGCTGCTGCTGGCCGCGACGGTCATCGCATGGACGACAGCGTCTACGCATGACGTGCAAGCCATGGACGTATGGGGCATTTACAAACAGGCGCAGATGCTCGAGAAGCAAGGCAAATATGCGGAAGCAATCGCCAAGTATAAGCAGATCGCACCCGAATTCGCGGCCAAGAAGGAATACGGCAACGCGGCGGGCATGTATCGCCGGATCGGCGACGATTACGCGAAGCTGAAGAAATACGACGATGCCGTCGCCGGCTGGGATATGGAAGCCAAATATTCCGGCTTGGCCGGACAAACCCAGATCAGCATCGCGGCGAAGCGCCGCGCGGACATGCTCCGGAGCCATGCCAGCCTGTTCGTGGAGACGACGGCCTCGGCCGTCGGCAGCAGCTACGCGCATGGCGCCAAATTCGAACCCAAGAACGGCGCGCTGCTCGGCGCGTACGCGGAGCAGGATCCCGCCGTTCATAACCCGAGCACCGCGAAGCCGTTCTACACGGAACAGTTCCCGGTGCTGACGGAGAAGAAGCATGCCGCGTATTTGGAATATTTCACTTACGGGAAGCCGTTGTCCAGCATTCAGAGCCACATCGATCATGCGCGCGAGGCAGGCACGGCGATCGAGCTCGGCATCCAGCCGCTGAAGGGACTCGGCGAGGTTCAGGACAACGAATACTTGCGCCAGCTCGCCCGCGACATCGAAGCTTCGGGCGTGAAGACGTTCGTCCGTTTCGCCAACGAAATGAACGGCGACTGGGTGCCTTGGCATGAAGCGAATCCGAAGAACTACATCGATAAATTCAGGATCGTCGCGAAGGTGATCCATCAGGAAGCGCCGACCAACGCGGCCATGGTCTGGGCGCCGGACCGCCTGCCGGAGAACACGATTCAATCGTATTATCCCGGCGACGACGCGGTGGATTGGGTAGGCGTGAGCTTGTATTCCATCTTCAATCCGACGCTCGATCCGCTGCAGCAGGGCGAGGACCGCTCCAGCCATCTCGAGAAGTTCGACAACATTTACAAGCTGTATGCCGCGCGCAAGCCGGTGTTCATCTCCGAAGGCGGCGTCGCTTACATGTATCCGGAGAAGAAGCAGGACAAGACGGACTGGGCCGTGTACAAAATGAAAGAATTTTACGCCACCCTGCCGATGCTCTATCCGAAGGTGAAAGCCGTCTTCTGGTTCGACAGCAACCATGACGCCTCCGCGCGGATCAAATATTACATGCTGTCCGCGAACGCGAAGCTGCTTGCCGCTTACAAGCAAGCGATCGTTAATCCATTCTATCTGAGCAATGTCGGTGACGAATCGCCGATCGCCTACAAGCCGGCCAGCGCCGCTTCGCCGGTATCCGCTTCCGTGCAGCGTGTCTCCGCTCACGTGAAGACATGGTCGCCGACGCTATCCAAGGTCGTGTATCAGATCGGCGGGAAGACGGTCGCGACGACGACTTCGCTGCCGTGGACGGCGCAGATCGACTTCGCGCCCTACAAAGGCAAGAAGATCGATGTTGTCGTCAAGGCATACGACGGCAAGAACACACTCGTCACGACGCAAACCGTGCCCGTGAGCGTGAAATAACGAACGTCTATCGTCCGGCTGTACGGGGACGCCGCACCGGCGCCTCTATGCTGCCGGACGCTTTTATTATTACCCGCAAGAACGACTGGGCAACCGAGGTTTGGGTAACGGAGGTCTGGCAGAGGGAAGGCGGTCACGCGTCCTTTCACTGCCGCATCGGCTAGTGGTATGATACAAACATGGAACGAAGCGGGTATAAGGAAAGGAGTGGTCGGCGATGAACGAGCCGAATCCGACGCTTGCGGAGCAGCTGGCGGCCGCGCTCGCGGAGATCGAGGAGCTGCGCGGCGACAAGCTGCGTCTGCAGCGGGAGCTCGTCCGGCTGCGCGGTTTGCTGCGCGGGGAACCGCGGGAGCTCAGGTCCACGAAGCTGAACGAGGCGCTGCGGGAATAAGCACTGCTAGACGATGGCGTTTGCGCCGAGTCATAAGGAAGGAACAAGCGAGTCGTAAGGAACCGGCAACCGGTGGAAAGAACTTGCGCGAATGCGCGCATGGCTACTGGAAAGCCTGGCGAAAAAGCGCTACAATACGAGTAGTACAAACAGGGCGAGGTGATCTCAATGTCAGAAAACCAAACGACGCCGGAATCGCAGGAGCAAGAGCTGGAACAGCCGAAGAAGGTATCCCTAGCCGATGCCGTCAAGCAGAAGCTCGCGCAGAAGAAGCTTGAACAGGCGAACGGCGGCAAGCAAAAATTCGGTCCAGGCGGCAACCAACAAGCGATGAAGAGCCAGAATACGAAGAAGGTCAACAACCAGCGCAAGAAAATGGGCGTGTAACGCAAACGACGGACAAGAAGAAGCGCCGCCGCCGTTCATCGGCGATGAAGCTTCTTCCCACACAAATAGAAGGCAAGGATGCCGGAAACGGAGCCTTTCTTCATTTTCGAAACTGAAGGTGGTTATTCGCCTTCGGTTTTTTTAATGATCGGAGGAGAACGAATGATGCAATTACGGCACTTAACTGGAATAGGAACGGAAGAACGTCACGCGGCCATTCTGCTTAGCAGCTACCGGAGACTGCTCGGGAAGCCGCTGCTGGAGACCAATGCGGACAAGCCGGCAGCGGAGCAGCTGTTCGAAGCGCCGATCGCCGTGTTATCCCATGGCACGGAGCAGTCGCCCGTGCTCAATTATGGCAACCGGACCGCGCTTGGGCTGTGGGAGATGGATTGGCCTGCATTTACGTCCATGGAGTCGAGGCATACGGCTGAACCGCTCATACAAGCGGAACGGCAGCGTTTCCTCGAAGCGGTAGCGGCGAAAGGCTATATTGACGACTACAGCGGCATTCGAGTTGCCGCGAGCGGCCGCAGGTTCCGTATCGAAGAAGCGGTCGTATGGAACTTGATTGACGAAGACGGCGCGTATTATGGACAAGCTGCCGCCTTCGCCAACTATACGAGGGTGTAGGAGGAGGCTGGAAGCAGCGATGAAACCCATTATCGACCACTGCTTGTCCTTGAAATGCGCAGAGAAGGATTATCCGTTCGGGCCGGAGCCGCTCGTCATGAAAGTCGGCGGCAAGATGTTCGCGCTTATCGCGGACAACGAGGTATCGCTCAAATGCGATCCTGGCATCGCCGAAAATCTGCGCGAGCAGCATGAAGCGGTGAGGCCGGGCTATCACCTGAACAAGAAGCATTGGAATACCGTTACGGTCGACGGCACGCTGCCGCTGGAGGAGATCTACGACATGATCGATCATTCCTATGCCCTGGTCTTCGGCGGACTGCCCAAAGCGGAGCGCAATCGGATCGACGCGCTGCTGCGTCTCCCATAGCTGCTAGGAGCAATGCCAGGCCGAAACGGCTTGCCGCCTGTAATCCGCGTGCAGCTGAATCGGCTGGGCTCGCCGGTTTCCCCGCCTGAAGGCGAAGGCGGGCCGTGCTTATCGGAGCGGGCACCATCCCGGCGGTCCCGAGCAGATCGCAGCCGTAAAGCCGGGCGCGTCCTTGGCCAAGTCGGCGAAATAGCTGCTGATCACGTGATTGCTGCCTACGGATCCATTTCGGAAGCTCCGCTTCACTTCTTCTTTGACGTGGAGGTAATAATAGCTTTTGTCCGTCTTGGGCGAGTTATAGACGAGCGGCGGCAGATGAGGCACGACATCGTATTCGTTCTGCACGCGGAAGTTGATGGGCACGGCCGCGTTGTAGCTGCGGACGAAGGACGGATCGCCGACGCGGGGCGCGCCGAAGGTATAGGTGATGAGGTTGGCCGGCTTGCGATTGATCGCGATATCGAGCGAAGCGAGCGTGGCGAGCGCGCCTCCAAGGCTGTGGCCGGTCACGAACAGCGGCTTATCCGCAGACGCCTGGTCGAGCAGTCGGAAGATCGCGTCGCGCGCCGACATATAGACATCGGTGAAGCCGCGGTGCGTGAGGCAGCTTTTGCCGACCGGCTTGAAAGTCGTCTGCTGTGCAATCATATCGGTTATCCAGTCCGTCGGCGAGCTGGTGCCGCGGAAAGCGAGAATAATGCCGCGCTCGGACTCCAGCACGAAGCCGAACAGCTCTTGGTCGCCGGCATAGGAGGCGGCGCTGAACGGTCCGACCAGCCGGTAAGTTTCCGGTATCAGGAACAATCCGCCGTTATCGTACTGCACGTAGGTTTGACTGCAGACGGCCGCCAGGAAGATCGCTGTTCGCAGGTCCATCGCGCTGCCGTTGTTCATGGCTGTTCCCCCTCTCATACACCCATTGTATGAGCCGCTGGGCCACTGTGCTTTAGGCATCTGCCCCTTCAATAGGCCGAACCGCGATTCAACGGAGAGGAATCCGGGTAACTAAGGAGAAGTAGTCTTGCGATGAGCGGCGGAAAGACGGTAAGGCTGAAAATCATGGAAAATAGGAGAACCAGCTGGCATGAATAAATTAACGGCATTGGACGGAGCGGGTAAGAGATGGCATATGCGCATTGCCGTCGTCGACGATAATCCGATGAACATAACCGTCGTGAAAGAGATTTTGAAGCGCGCGGGTTATGCGGATATGCTGACGGCCGCAAGCGGCATGGAGCTGTTCGCTCAGCTTGGCTTGGACGCAAGCGGTCACGAGCCCGAGGGCATGCCGGGAGGCGACGACCACGGGGTCGATTTGATTCTGCTCGACATGATGATGCCCGGCGTAGACGGAATTACGGTATGCGCGCGCATTCAAGAGTCGCCTCGGCTGAGGGACATCCCGATCATCATGGTGACGGCGATCGGCGACTCCAAGAAGCTGGCGGAGGCGCTGGATGCCGGCGCGATCGACTACGTGACGAAGCCGATCAATCGGATCGAGCTGCTTGCGCGCATTCGGGTCGCGCTGCGCCTGAAGGAACAGAAGGACTGGCACAAGGAGCGCGACCGGCGGGTAAGAGAGGAGCTGCAGCTGGCCCGAGAGGTTCAGTATGCGGCGCTTCCGCAGCCGGTTGACGACGAGGGCATGGCGATCGACGCCATCTACCGGCCGTCGGAGGAGCTGTCCGGCGATTTGTACGCTTGGCACCGGATTGACGATAACCGATACGGAATCGCCGTTATCGATGCCATGGGGCACGGGATCAGCTCGTCGCTCGCCAGCATGTTCATCGCTTCCGTGCTGAAGGAGGCGATGACGAAGCAGGTGGAGCCCAAGCGCGTCGTCAAGGAGCTGAACCGGCGCTCGCATCAGCTTCAATTTGCGGACCAGCTTATCCAGTATTATTTCACGGGCTTGTACATGGTCGTTGATTTGAACAAAGGCGTGCTGGAATACGTCAACGCGGGACATCCGCCGGGACTGCTCGTTCGAAGCGACGGTCATGTCGAGAATTTCAAGGTGGGCGGGGTGGCGATCGGTTTGTTCAGCGAGATGACGCTGGAGAAGCATGTGATCGAGATATCACCCGGGGACCGCATCATGCTGTTTACGGACGGCATGTACGATTTGGTCGGCAGCGATTACGAGGCGGACAGGGAAGCGAGCTTGGCGGAGCTGCTTCGGCCGTTCTGCAGCAAGACGCCGGTCAAGTCGCTCGAGGATGCGCTGTTCAGCGGCGAACAGCGGGAGGACTTAGCGTCCGATGACCGCTGCATCGTCGTGGTGGATATCAAATAAATACAAAAGGGAGCATCTCTGGGCGGTCTGAACCGGCACCTACGGAGAGCTCCCTTTCTTATTCGGTTGGGATATGATTGCGGCTGGAGCGCGAGGGAAGCGGAGCATCGCCGGACTCGGCCGCTGCTGTACCTTCGGACGGATTTCTCTTCTGCACCATGGATACGGTGGATGGCGTGCGATAGGACGCTCGGCGGCTCGGAAGTGCCGGCGTGTCGGCGGAGCTCGTATCGGACCGTTCCGATTCGGCCGACTTCACCCGCGACGTGCTGACGATATCGCCTTTGGAGCGGCCGTTCAGCAAGTCGCCCGTCCAGCCTTTATGCCATAGCCACCAGTAAATAAGCAGCGTCGTGACGACGATGATGGAGCTGACCGTCGCGAAGCCCCAGCGTTCGCCGGCCCACGGGATACGGTTGAAATTCATTCCCCATACGGCGCCGATGACGGTTGCCGGCATGAACAGGGCGGTGAAGATCGTCAACGTCTTCATGATATCGTTGCCCCGGAAGTTCGAGATGGCGTCGTCCATCATGAGCAGCGTGTCGATTTCCATCGCATAATGGCTGAGCAGGCCTTGGACCCGATCCAGCCGCAGCTCCATCCGCTTGAATTCCTCCAGGTCCGACAGCTCGTCCATGAACGCTTCCTTGGCCGCGCCTTGGATCTCCTTGATCGGAATAAACAGATGGCTCCAGTGAAGCAGCTCGTAGCGCCGCTTGAAGATCTCGTTCATCAGTCCCGTCTTGTTATGACGGCTCATGTTCAGCTCGAGCTCGCCTAACCGGGTCTCGAATCGATCCAGGCCGGTATGGAACGTCTCCAAGATGCTGCTCAGGATAACGAACAATGCCTCCGGCGCCGAATGGCAGCGGTTCAGCTTATCCTGCCACGGATCGAGCTGAAGCCGCAGAGAGAGGCGCAGATCGCTTTGATACGTGACGAGCTTGTCCTTCGTGACCCGAAAATGAAGCGGGTGGACGTCGTTCTCGTCATCCGATACTTGGAACATCAGTGTTCCCTGCAAAATCGAGTGACCGCCTGGAAGCTCGGAAACGATGATCTGATTGTGCGCGCAGCCCTCCACTTCCTGAAGCCAGGCGGCAAATTCAGGAGGGGTCTGCTTGACATCAAGCTTGGCCGCGGCTGGAAAGCTGACGTCGTCCTCGTTCGGATTCGCCGCGGCATTGCGGGCGGCTTTCCGGCTGCGGCTTAAACCGGAGACATCCGGTCGTTTGGCGTGCAGCATATGCCATTCCCATTCCGAAGGAAATTGCAGCAACCGATGCATCATGTATTGGAAGCCTCCTGCTTGTCCGTACGTACGCGAAAGTCGTTAGTACCATCATAACGCGAATTTGGCAGATAGTACAACTCGCGAGCGGGAAATTGTTCCAAATTCCTCGTATGCTTGCTCCGCGAATCAAAAAAAGCACGCGCGAAGCCGGTCGTTATAACCGGGTCGGCGTGCCTCTCAGGATTTAGACTTCCTCTTGCTCGCTGAGCAGCACCTTCAGCTTATCAATGGCTCGCCGCTGAATACGCGAAATGCTCATCTGGGAAATCCCAAGCTGGTCGGCGATATGGCGCTGCGGCAACCCCTCCGAGTAGGCCAGCAGCAGCACCTGCTGCTCCTGCGGCTTGAGCTGCGACATCGCCGCCTGCAAATCCAGCCGCCGGTCGACGTCGTCGAAATCATCGCCGGGAGAGCCCAGCAGATCGCCGAGGGACGTGGCATTGTCCTCTTCGGAAATCGGCGTGTCTAGCGACACATAGTGGTACAGATCGCGGCCGGCGAGGATCTCGGTCGTTTCCTCGACGGAAAGCGCCATCTGAGCGGCGATTTCCTCGACCCTCGGCGATCGCTCAAGCCTGACGGTCAATTCGTCGATGGCTTGCTGCACCGCGATGCCTTTTTCTTTAATCCGGCGCGGGACCTGAACGTACCAGGACTTGTCGCGCAAATAGTTTTTCATATGCCCGATGATGCTCTTCATGGCATAAGGCTCGAATTGAACGCCCAAGGAACTGTCGAATTGACTGAACAGACGGAGCAGGGCGATTTGGCCGACCTGCATGAGATCCTCATACAAATCGGGTCGATTACGCGAAATTTTACCGGCAGCCATACGAACCATAGGCTCATAATGCTTAATCAGCTGTTCTGCGATCTCATTGTCGGGACTGTCCTGATAAGCGATAATGAGGTCGGCGCCGGTAATGGGTGGTTGCTTGGCCGGCTGCGTGCTCATCACATTTCACCGCTTTTTACCAGACGCTTCGTCAAGACCACTTCCGTCCCCATGTCGCTGTTTACCTCGACGTCGTCCATCAATGCTTGCATCAGATAAAGTCCGAGACCGCCGGCTTGCAGCTCGTCGATCGACTTTCCGTTGACCGGAGCCGCCTTGCGGGCAGCAACGGCCGCATCGAAGCTTCGTCCGTCATCCTTCACGACGATGGAGAGCGCATCGTCTCTCTTCACGAAGCGAACCTCGATCCGCGGCGGAGGCGTCGGCGCTTGAGCGGCCTCGCCCGTGTTCAGATCGCCGTAGGCGTAGAGCACCGCGTTGTTGCAGGCTTCCGAGACGGCAACCTTCATATCTTCGATTTCTTCATAAGAGAAGCCCATTTTTACGGACAGCCCGTAGAGGGTAAGCCGCACCAAATCAATATATTCCGCAGACGCAGGCACCTGCAGCGTTATAACGTCCTCCGTTAAGTTCATCATTCATCTCTATCCTTTCTTCTGCTCGCCCCGAACGGCGAATTAGGCTTGTTTAAGAAGAAACGGCGTAATGCCCGTCATGTCGAACAGCTTGCGAATGTGCGGCGGTACGGCTTCAACGGAGAAAGGCGCCTCCTTGGCATGGCGCGCTTTCAGCACGGAGACCAAAATACCGATGCCGGTGCTGTCCACGTAACGCAGTTCGCGCAAATTCAGCACGAGCTCACGATCGGTTAATTCGATGAGCGGAGACATGACCGCTCTCATCTGCACGGCGGATTCCAGATCCAGCTCGCCCCCGATATACACGATGCATTTTCCTGCTTGGTTCTCTGTACGTACGAATAATTTATCATTTTGCTTCATCGCAACGACGCTCCTGTATACTTAGTGTCATCTTGTTATGTGAAGAATTACCCCCGCTTGAAGCATGTGAAACATGGAATGGGCAAATGGGTGGAAGTTCCAAATGCGTCGTGGCGGCACCGTGGTTCGGACGGAGCGACAGGCGTTTTGGGCAGCCGGGGCAGCCCTGGATGCATGGTGTTTAGCTCAATATCCCCATAAGGCGACGAATAACTATCGATTCCTTCGACCGATTCCTTCGACTGTTCAATATGTCACATATCATGCTATGCGATGCTTGCGGCTGCATGATAGTTCGTTATTAAATCACTATAACATAGGTCGTGAAGCACACGCCGTTTTGACTAGTCACACCGGGTTCGTTGCCTGGACTTGTCGAAGCGGCTTTCTTACGTGCGGAAGCTTTAATGCGAGGAAAGGTGCGCGATTGCACCAACGGCTATCGTTATGTGGACTTGGCTTATATGCCTGGAGGCGGTGTTAAGGCTGGTTTCGAAATTCAAGGTTATGGACCTCATGCGCGCGATCTGGATGTGTGTCGATTTAAAGATTTGTGCTGGCGAAATCGTTCCTTGGCATTGGATGATTGGAATTATTGCAACGGATGTACAGATGCAACCGAGTCCGTTGGAAGCCGAGTCGATCCGCTACGCCAGGCGTCTGTTTCGGCCGTTTTCGCCTTCCGAGCTGGCCGTTCATTTGAGAACCTCCGACCAGTACGCCAGGCGGATTCTGCATCGATTAGTCGAACGCCAACTGCTGTTTGCGGCAAGTGGAACAACGATATCGTACATACGCTTTAGGAGCCCAGCAATGCTGAAAGATCCTCTGACTGAGCTTTTTACAGCCTGCCGCCATATCACCTTTTTACACTATACGTAACCTTCTCCGTCTACCCACACAAGCTCCCGCAGATTCGCATCGATCCGATTGAATCCTCGCTAAACAGGGTATACCATCCATATCCGATCATAATTGGAGGCGAAGAAGATGAGCTATAAAATCGCGATATTCGATACGCAGAACGATGCGATTCAGGCTGTCCAAGCTTTGGAAAGCGCCGGCTTCACCCCTACGGAGCTGAAGGTGATAGCGAAGAACCGGGACGAATCCCGCCGGATCGAGTCGGAGACGGACGTCCACGCGGACGAGCTGGAAGATTTGCAGGAAACACGCGCCGCATACGACGAGCATGGTTTGGGCGATCCCCGTATCCTCGCGCCCGTCGCAGTCACGCCTGGACTTGGGATGTCGGGCGGTTTTACGAGCGGAATGGCCTTCCCGGGCACGTCCTTCATCGCGGCCACGGCTTTCTTGGACGACGACACCAGCACGAACAGCGCGCTCTCAGACCTCGGCATACCGAGCGGCGATGTCGATAAGTGCAGGGAAGCGATCGCGCAGGGAGGCATCATTGTCGCGGCCGACATCGGCAACGAGTCCTCGGACGGAGGACCGGATTTATCGCGCGGCGGCGAGGCAGAAGCGGCGTTCCGAAGCTGCAGTGCCGTGCGGATTTTGTAGATTAGTGTCGTAGTCGCGGGACAGGCTGTGTCGAATGGAGCGGAATGCTCCCGGCACGGCCTTTTTGTCATTGGCCAGAACAGTCATTTACAATAGCGAAAACTCTCTGCTATGCTTATGAAAAACTGTCCACCAGGGCAGTTGCGATGCCAAATGAAGCCTAGAGGGAGAAGCTCATGATGAAATCGGTTACTGTGTACGACATCGCCAAAGAAGCGAAAGTTTCTGTCGCTACGGTCTCCCGCGTTCTGAACAACACAGCCCCGGTCAAAGCATCCACTCGCGAACGCATCCAGAGCCTGATCAACAAGTATCAATTTCAACCGAATGCCCTGGCGCGCAGCCTGATCAAGAAAGTGACGGGTATGATCGGGATCATTTTGCCCGATATCACCAATCCATTCTTCCCTGAAGTGCTCGCCGGCCTGGAGCAGGAGGCACGCAAGCAGGGGTATACGTTCTTTCTCTGCGACACGGGATCGTCCAATTTGGACAAAAAAGAGCAGTACAAGCGCGAAACGCAATACTTGAACATCCTGATCGAGAAGCAAGTGGACGGCATCATCCTGCTAGGAGGCCGGATCGACCTGCTTCATTGCAGCAAGGAAATGGCCAAGGAAGTCATGGAGATCAACAAACGCGTTCCGCTCGTGCTCATCAACGGGAACATGCCCGGCGACGATTTTCACCGGGTCGTGATCGACGAGGAAGCCGGCGGAAGAATGGTGACCGAGCATTTGATCGGGCTCGGGCATCGCGATATCGCGTTTATCGGCGGCTACCCGCAGATGTCCAACACCGTGCAGCGCCTCGAAGGATTCCGCATGGCCATGGAACGGGCGGGCTTGTCCGTTCGCGAAGAATGGATCGACCACGGCGGTTTCTCCGTCCAGCGGGGCAAAAACATGATGGGACGTCTGCTGGATATGGATATTCGGCCGACGGCTGTCGTCTGCGCGAATGACCTGGTCGGAATCGGAGCGATCAAGGCCTCGGTCAATGCCGGGCTTCAGGTCCCGCGCGACGTGTCCATTACCGGCGTCGACGGCGTTCCGCTTGGCGCAAGCGTCATTCCCGAATTAACGACAATGTCGCTGCGCTGTCTAGAGCTTGGGCGGACGGCAGCCCGCGTTCTGCATGGCCTGATCTCCAAATCCGATGACGTGCAGCTGCTGACGACGCTGCAGCCGGAGCTGATCATTCGGGAAAGCACGTCGCCGCCGGGAGAGAAAACAGGCTGAAAAAATTTTCTAAAAATCCATATTGACAGCGCTATCATTTTCCGAGTAAACTTCAAATCAAGGCAACCCTGATGGCGGGGTTACATTTTTAAACTGTTATGAAATGGGTTTCATTCATAGCGCTACATAATCACATATCCAGTATGCCCACAAGCTGCTGCACAGTGAAATACACGCTCATTACCGGAATGGAGAAGTTCACGAACCTCGTCTAATCATCCCGCATGCAGTCGTGTATTTTATTTTTGCAGTTTATGAAACGGGTTTCATGAATCCGCTTACAAATCACCGTTTGGAGGATGCCACTCATGAACATGGAAACGAAAAGCGACGCATCGCTGCAGCTGAGCGCTTCATCGCTTCGAATCGACGGGCAGGCCGAAATCATTCTCTGCGCTTCTCTCTTCTACTTCCGCATCCCCCGTGCCCAATGGCGCGAACGTATCGAGCAGGTCAAAGCCTTCGGTTACAACGCCATCGACGTTTATTTTCCTTGGAACTACCACGAACGCGAGGAAGGAAGCTGGGATTTCACCGGCGAACGCGACGCCGAGGCGTTTCTGCAGCTGGCGAAGGAAGCCGGCCTCTGGGTCGTTGCGAGACCCGGTCCTTATATCTGCTCCGAATGGGACGGAGGCGGGCTTCCCGCTTACTTATTCGCTAAGCAGGACATGGTGATTCGCAGTGCGGACCCAGCTTACATGGGCGCCGTCAAGAAGTGGTATGACCGCATCATTCCGATGCTCGCCAAGTATGAGCTGAGCCGCGGGGGCACCGTCATCTGCGTGCAGCTCGAGAACGAGCTCGACTTCTACGACTGCCCCGATCCGGCAGCATACATCGCAGGTCTTCGCGACATGGCGCTCGGCGGCGGAATCGAAGTGCCGCTCATCGCATGCGCCGGCCAAGGCGGACTGTATGAAGCATCCGGGTTGGTGGACGGCGTCGTGCCGACTTGCAACTTCTACCCGAATGACCGCGACCCTGCATTCGAGGCGAAAGCAGCTTCCTACGAACAGCGGCTGACCGGCATGAATATCCCGCTGATGGTGACGGAGACGAACCGTTCGCACTTCCTGCTTCGGCGCCTGCTCTCTTGCGGCGCCAAGCTGATCGGTCCGTACCTGCAAGTCTCAGGCACGAATTTCGGCTTTACGAACGGCACGAACAACTGGGGCGATCCGCTTGCATTCATGACGTCGGACTACGATTTCCACGGCATGATCTCGCCGGAAGGCCATGTGCGCAAGGAAGCGTACGAAGGCCGGCTGATGCGCCGAGTGATTACCGCTTACGGCGGCGCGCTGGCGGAAGCGAAATCCGAGCCGGCTTCCAATGCCGCAAGCATCGAAGGCGGACAACAGGAAGGCGGCACCTTGCTGGAGCGCCAGCTGCAGCTTCCGGGTGGAGGCAGCCTGCTCTTCCTCGCGAATGTAGGCGAGGCGGCAGAGTCGGTTCACCTGAAGCTTCGCGAGAACGAAGAAAGAGTCATCCCGCAAGCATCGCAGCTGCAGAGTGTTCCCAAACAATGCATCATCCTTCCGATAGGCGTACCGCTGAACGGCTGGGGGCTGGAAGGAACCCTTCTCTACGCGACTGCCGAGCTGTCGGATGTACGGCAAACCGCCAGCCAGAACGTGATGGTATTTCACGCAGAGACGGCAGGCGAAATCGCGCTGGCGCTGGGGCAGGCGGCATCGTTCGCCGCATCGGAAGGCATGACGGTACGACAGCAAGCCGAGTCTGGCGAGCTTGTACTGGCCTTCCAAGCCGAATCGGGCCGAATGGCTACATGCCGAATCGAGCTGGCAGATGGCCGACAACTGACCGTGGTCGGATTAGCCCGCGAAGACGCGCTGCTGCTGAAGGGGATCGAGGAGGACGGCAGACTCGCGTTCGAGCCGGGCATCGAATACGATACGCAGCCGCGCGAGCTGAACGTCGACTGGACTGCGGCACACCTAAATCCGGCCGAGACGATGTCCGCGGAGCCCGCGATTCGGATGAACAAGGCGGAATTTCTGGAGGAGAACGGCATCTATCGCGGCTTCGCCTGGTATAAGTCGGTCAACGGCGCGCCGGCAGACGCGAATGTCCAAGGGCTCCTCGTTCATCAGGGCAGCGATGCGCTCTCGCTGTACGCCGATTCCGCTTACATCGGAACATGCACGCCTGGCGGGGGCAGCCGATATTTGCCAAGCGCCGGCATCGGCAGCGGCAGCGAACTCACCGCGCGGATCGAAATGTGGGGGCATACCAATTTCGACGATCCGCGTCTACCGGCCCTTCGGCTGAACAGCATGAAAGGGCTCCGAGGGATTACGGCCGTAACGAGCAGGCAGCGATTGACCTCCAATTGGCATGTGCTGCGGGTCCATTCCGGCGTCGTCGATGCCAGGCTGTTGGATAGCGAATGCGACAACGGCGACTGGGCATCCGTCAGCTTCGGCGGCTGGCTCTCTCCGGATCATCCGGCTTACGAATATTACCGCAGACGGTTCACCGCCAGCGGGACGGCGGATTCGTTCACGCTTCATTTCAAAGGCATTCAAGCGCTGGCTCAGGTGTACGTGAACGGCGCGTATGCAGGCGATGTGCATCCATTCGATCCGTTCGTCGATATTTCCGCCCATGTGCGGCCGGGCGAAGAGGCGCAGATCACCGTCTTTCTCCAAAGGGTGCTGGGCTTGCCGGCGGGCGAAGTCACGCTCTATGAAGGAAACGGCGCGCGGGATTGGCAGCTGTCGGCTTGCGACGAAGACGGACTGCTGGCGAATGCGCAGCAGCACAAGCCGGAGGCTGGGGAATCCGAACTGCCGATCAGCTTGGAACCTGGAAGCGTCGCATGGCTCTACGGTACATTGCCGAACGAAGCGCGCGACATACCGGGCGGCTGGCGAGTTCAAGCAGAGGGCAGCGGGATCAAATTGACGGCAGCATGCAATGGTACCATCGTCGGACGGCTGTGGCTGGAAGGCGGTGCATCGAGGCCGGTTCTGAGCGGCGGCGATCAGCGTTCGTTCTACTTGCCGGGCGCTTGGATGCGGGAAGGCGGCAACGAATTAACGATTCTTCTGGAAGCGGTGGAAGCCGGAGAGGCTTCCCGGCTGGACAGATTGATCTTCATTCCCGTCGACGAGCAAATGAAGCGTAATACAAGGGAGGGGTAACATCATGAAATCGATGACGCAGGCAAGGGTGGCGGCAGCCACCCCCCGCCCGAAGGCGGAAAGAGCCGGCTGGAAGCGGTTTTGGAATAATCGGACGCTGATGCTTATGTGCGCGCCAGCCATACTGTTTTTCGCGATTTTCGCTTATCTGCCCATGCCGGGCCTGTACCTGGCATTCATTCGATACAACTACACGGACGGGATTTTCAAAAGCGCGTTCGTCGGGTGGGATAACTTCCGATTCCTCGTGATGACGGGGGATCTGTGGCGGCTGACATTCAATACGATCGCGTACAATCTCGCCTTTATCATCCTCGGCAACTGCCTGCAAATCTTCGTGGCCATTCTATTGAACGAGCTGCGCAAGAAATGGTTCAAGAAGGTGGCCCAAACGGTCATGTTTCTGCCCTTCTTCATCTCGTTCGTCATCGTCGGCCTGATCGCCTACAACATCCTCAGCTACGATTACGGCCTCTTGAACGGGATCCTCGGATCGCTGGGCATGGATCCGGTCAAAACGTATTCGAATCCGCACGTGTGGCCGTTCATCATCATCATTACGTTCCTCTGGCAATCCACCGGGTACGGCTCGATCGTCTACTTCGCCGCGATCATGGGGCTCGATTCCGAGGTCGTCGAAGCGTCCGAGATCGACGGGGCCAACGCGCTGCAGCGTATCCGTTATATCGTGCTGCCATGGCTGAAGCCGACGTTCATCATTCTGCTGCTCTTCTCGCTCGGCGGCGTGCTTCGCGGCAATTTCGGCCTGATCTACAACTTGGTCGGAGCGAACAACACCGTGCTGTACTCGACGACGGACATTATCGAAACGTATGTCTTCCGCTCGATGTTCAACAATTTCAACTTTTCCATGGGCAGCGCCGTCAGTCTGTACCAGTCCGTATTCGGCTTCATCGTCGTCATTACGGCCAACTGGCTCGTGAAGAAGGCATCGCCGGATAACTCATTGTTCTAGGAGGGAGGAAGCCCCATGCAAGGTGAAGTTGTTCGCAAAAGCATACGAAACGACGCGACATCACTGTTCGTCAGAGGTTTTGGTTACGCTTTCATCGGTCTGTTCTCATTCTGCTGCCTGATTCCGTTCTTGCTCGTGCTAGGCACGTCCTTCACGAAGGAGAGCGAGATCGTCAAGCACGGCTTCAATCTATGGCCGCGGGTATTCTCTACCTTCTCCTACAAAATCGTATTCGAGAATCCGGGTCTGATCGTAGGTTCTTACGTGGTCACGATCGGCATTACCGTCGTCGGCACGGCGGTCGGCCTGTTCTTGGTCGCGATGACGGGATACGCGCTGCAACGGCCTGACTTCCAACAGCGCAACGGAATATCGTTCTTCATCTATTTCACGACGCTGTTTTCCGGCGGATTGGTTCCGTTTTACCTGCTCGTCAAGCAATATCTGGGCTTGGGCGATAATTATTTGGCCGTGTTGCTGCCGGGTCTCATGAGTCCGTTCCTCATCATTATGATGAAAAGCTTCACGAAGTCCATCCCGCATGCGATCACGGAATCGGCCAAGATCGACGGCGCGGGCGACTTCACGATCTTCGTGCGGCTCATTCTTCCGATGGCGACCCCTGCGCTGGCCACGATCGGCCTGTTCATCGCACTCGGCTATTGGAACGAATGGTATAACGCAATGCTGTTCCTGTCAGCGGATATGAAATACCGGCCTCTCCAGCTGTTTCTATACGGCGTCATTACAAGCGCGGATTTTATCAAGAATTCGTCCGCGTCCTCCAACGTTCCGCTTCGCGACGTGCCGTTGGAATCGATGAAAATGGCCACGGCCATCGTGGCGACGGGACCGGTTATTCTGTTCTATCCGTTCGTGCAGCGTTACTTCATACAAGGGATTACCGTAGGAGCAGTAAAAGGGTAAGCATGCGCAGCGATGGCCGCAGGGAAGCGCCAGTCTTGGCACGGCCCTTATCCATATCCGCTCCGGAACGTCAGCCGTTAACGGGCGGTGCAAGAAAGCGATATTCCAATCATTGGGGAGGCTAAAAAGAATGGGACATGTAAAGAAGCTCACAGGAATTGCGCTGACGCTCGCGCTTGCCGGCAGCTTGGCGGCATGTGGCAACAACAACGACAACGGAGGATCGGCTAACGGATCGAGCGATGCCGGTAATAGCGGCAACAAAGGCAACAACGGCGCCGCGGCTGGCAATAAAGGCGATGCCGGCGGCATCGACACGAGCAAATTCGAGACGATCAGTTACGTCGTGCTCGGCGATAAGCCGAAGAACGGACAGCTCGAGAAAGTCATGGAGAAGGTGAATGCCATTCTGAAGGAGAAGGTCAATGCCGAGCTTCAGTTCAAATGGGTGGAGTGGGCGGACTGGCAGACGAAATACAACCTGCTGCTCGCATCCGGCGAACCGCTTGATTTGATCACGATCGGCACCGACTGGCTGGATACATGGGGCAATGCGCAGCGCGGAGCGTTCCTGCCGCTTAACGATATGCTGGAGAAATACGCGCCGCAGACGTTTGCGGAAATTCCGCAGGAGGACTGGGACCAAAGCAAATTCAAGGATGATATCGTGCTGATTCCGGAAGACCACTACACGCAATGGGTCAACCACGGCATCTACTATCGCGGCGACTGGGCGAAAGAATTCGGCATCACGCAGCCGATCACGGATTTCGAAACGCTCGGCAAGTACTTCCAAGGCGTTAAGGACAATAAGAAAGACGTCGTTCCTTGGGATACGAACGGTACGAACGGCACGCTCTACGCGGGCTTCACGGCAGCGTATACCGATAATATCGATCTGCCGATCGGCACCGGCTATGCAGGCGTCTTTACGGCGAAATCTTACGACGAGCGCTATACGGTCGACAGCCCGATCTTCAACGACAAGTTCGTCGATTTCGCCAAGCTGATGAAGGAATGGGCAGACAAAGGCTACTGGCGCGAAGACGTCCTGAACTACAAGGGCGACACGCGCACGGAGCTGAAGGCCGGCCAAACGGGCGCAGATGCGCATCATACGCAAACGTTCAAAGGCCTTCGCGTCGATATGGATAAACAACAACCGGGCTCCGAGCTTCAAATGTTCTCCTACTCCGATACGCGCGGCAATCTGATCTCCATGCCGATTTCGCACGGCGGCACGTCGATCGGAGCACACAGCAAGCATCCAGAACGCGCGCTCATGGTTTATGACCTGATTCGCCAGGACAAAGAGCTGTACCAGCTCATCAACTACGGCCTCGAAGGCGTGCAATACGAAATCAAAGACGGCGTGCGTACGCGTCCTGCTGCTTACGACGAAGCCAAAGACGGTTTCTACACCGACTTCTGGGGCGGCCGCGTCGACAAGAACGAAATTCCTGCGGATACCGACTGGAGCGGCATCGGCACGATCTACGAGAAATACGACCAAATCAAGAAACCGTTCCCGTACGGCAAATTCGTTTTCGACAAAACGAGCGTCGATCCGGAAATGACGGCCATCTCCCAAGTCGTCGGCGAACAAATGCCGGCTATCCTGTACGGCAAAGCCGGGGATCCGGAGAAGGCGGTTCAAGCGCTCCGCGATAAACTGAAATCCGCGGGCTTCGACAAAGTCAAAGTCGAAATCCAAAAACAACTGGATGCGTTCAAAGCATCGGAGCAAGGCTAATCGCAATAAACGCGCAAGATTAGGCGCGCTTGGGCAGCGAGAAGAACGGCTCGGCAGGGTGAGACCTGCCGGGCTGTTTTTTTGTGTTTGCTGATCGGCATCCAGAAATTGTTACGCGGGGTATGCTATATTTCAACTACATGCATCGTCTTAACTCATGAAGGAGGCGATAGTCGTATGCCGCTAGAGGAAAGGCCGGCCATGTTTCAAGCGCTGTTTCGGGAGCATTACCCGTCGGTGCTTCGCAAAATCGCCCTGTTGATCGGGGATCGCGCCGCTGCCGAGGATTTGACGCAGGAAGTGTTTTTGCGGCTGTACCGTAATCCGCCGGAGGACCTGGAGCGCGTCGGTCCTTGGCTGCACCGCGTGCTGACCCGTATCGTATATGATCATTACCGCAAGTCGGGGCGCGACTCCAATCTGGCGGAGAAGCAGCTTCATCAGGCGATGTCCGAGGAGCAGGCGCATCCGTCCAATGAAACGGCCGTCATTCAGAACTGGGAACGGGACGTCGTGCGCCAGGTGTTGAACAAGCTGTCCGAGCGCGACCGCCAAGCACTATTAATGAAGGAAAAAGGTTATAGCCATGCCGAAATCGCCGAAGCGCTGCAAGTAAATCCCAAAATCGTCGGGACTTTGCTGATGCGCGCCTCGTCTCGATTCAAGAAAAATTTGCTGATGGAGGAGGTCATGGAATCATGAGCACGAAGGATCCGAAGCATCTGAGCGCCGATCAAACGAATCCCGATTACGACGTGACGGACGAACAGATCGAAGAGGCATTGAACCGGTTGTTTCGAACCGTGAAGGATGAGGACGTGCCGGAGGTATGGGCGAAACGCCGGATCCAGGCGAAAGAAAGAGCGTTGGCCGCGCCATTCGTCCAACCAGCGCATGATCAGGTGATAGGAAAACCTGTTCAAGAAGAGACCAAGCCTTCGGCCATCGCTTCATTAGAAGGCAGCGACACGTTCCCGTCCGAAGCGGGGGCATCCGCGATCGCTTCTCTATCTGAATCGTCTAAGCTAGCATCCACGCCCGTATCCCAATCCGCGTCCGCCGTCGCTGCCCCTGGACGCGCTCGCAAGCAAAGCCGGCGCACGAGAAGATGGATCTCCGGAGTCGCCGCGGCCGCATTGGCCGGCGTGATGCTGTTTACGTCTTGGGGACAGGACGTCATGGCGAATATGCTGAACACGTTCCGGGTCCAGCATTTCGAGGCGATATCGTTAAGCGAGGCGGACTTCAACGGTTTCCGCCAGGCGCTGGAGGACGGAACGGTCGGGACGCGCCAGCTTGACCTGCGGCTGTACGGCGAAATTCAACAGAGCGGCAAAGGCACGAACCGCACGATTGGCGCCGCGGAAGCAGCGCAGCTGGCGGGCCGTCAGTTGAAGCTGCTGCCAGGAGCGGATGACAAAGCGATTGAATATATGCCGCTGCAGGAGCTTACCTTTAAGCTGCATCCGAAGGAAATCAATAAGCTGATCACGATGCTGGGCGGCAAGACGGAGTTGCCGGCGTCCATCGACAATACGCCAATCAAGCTGTCCGTGCCGAACAGCTTTACGATGGTAACGCACGCGAAGGACGGAGGGTCCTATAAGCGGCTCATGCAGCTGCCGGCTCCGGCGCTGGACGTTCCGGGTGACGTGGACGTGGAGCAGGTCCGCCAGGCGATTCTTGATCTGCCGATTCTGCCGGATACGCTACGCGCCAAGCTGGCCGCGATCGGCGACTGGCGGAGCACGCTCCCGGTGCCGTCCATGTCGGACGAGAGCACGCGGACGCTGCGCATCGGCGGCAATGACGCCATTCTGAATGCTTCGGCCAATGAGCGGACGTTGATTTGGCTGCAAAACGATTGGATGTACCTGCTCAGCGGCTCGCTCGCGGATTATCCGTCCGAGAACGACATTATGAAGGAAGCCGAAGGATTGATGAAGTGATGATTCTGCAAACGCAAGGGCTGACGAGGACATACGCTTCCGGCGTTGGCTGCATCGATATTTCCCTGGAAATACAAGAAGGCCGCATCTTCGGCCTCCTCGGTCCGAACGGAGCAGGCAAGAGCACCTTCGTCAAAATGGTGCTCGGTCTGCTGCGTCCCGACGCCGGCAGCGGCACGCTGCTCGGCAGGCCGATCGGCGATCCGGAGTCGCGGAGAGAGCTCGGGTACCTGCCCGAGCTATTCCGATTCCAGGATTGGCTTACGGGCGAAGAAGTGCTTCGTTATCATGCGGGACTAAGCGGAATGAAGCTGGGCGAGATCCGCTCTTCGCGCATGGCCTCGCGCATCCGGGAGGTGCTGCGGATGACGGGTCTCAACAACCGCGGCGCCGACCGCATCCGTCACTATTCCAAGGGCATGCAGCAGCGGCTCGGTCTGGCCTGCGCGCTCCTGATGGACCCGACGTTTATCATTCTCGACGAGCCGTCGTCCGCGCTCGATCCGATCGGACGCTACGAGGTGAGACAGCTGCTGGAACAACTGCGATCGGCAGGCAAGACCGTCTTCCTGAACACCCATCTGCTTGAGGATGTCGAGGCGGTTTGCGACGACGTCGCTTTCCTCCATCTTGGGCGGCTGCGCGCCGTCGGCTCCATGCGCGAGCTGCTGCATATCGGCAAGAGCTGGGAAATCGCGGTCGGCGGCTGGCAGCCGGAGCTGGAGGCGGGAATAGCCGGCAGCCTGCTCCCCGGCATGGCGATCGACATCGTTCGGCAGGAAACGGACGGCTCCGCGCTCCTGCGCGTATCGGCGCATAACCGGGAACAGATCGGCCATCTGAACCGACTGCTGATGGAAGAGGGCGTAACGCTGTACGAGGTCAAGCCGGTGCAGGACAGCTTGGAACAATGGTTCCTGTCTATGTCCAGCTCGAGCTCTGCCGACTCCGCCGGCAATGACGTACGGGAAGGAGGAGCGCGCGCATGATGTGGATCGTTTTCGCGGGGAAAGAGCTGCTTCGCAAGAAGATCGTGTTAATCGCGTCCGTATTGACGCTGTTCTACCTCGTCCTGTTCAATTACGTGCTGAGCAAAATGACGGTCCATCCGGAAGGCATCCTTCGGATTCCGTTTCAATCGCTCATTGCTGGCGTTTCGGCAATCACGCTCGGACTGATGTTCGCGGGCATGATCGTCGCGTTCGTCGTCTTCTTCGCCACGATGGGGACGATCTCGGGCGAATCCGAGAACGGATTGATGCTCGCTGTGCTGGCGCGGCCCATACCGCGGTGGAAGCTCTATTTGGGCAAATATTTCGGCATGGCCTTCTGGTTGTTTCTGTACAGCTCGGTCGTGTACGCGGCCATCCTGTTTTCCGTTCATCTTGCAGCCGACTTGCCGCTGCTTTGGGGAAGCGCATTGAAGGCTTGGCTGCTGTTCGTATGGGGGCCGCTGCTGCTGCTGGCGATCTCGCTGCTTGGCTCCGTGTATCTGCCGATGCTGGCGAACGGCGTCGCCTGCGCTTCGCTCTACGGGCTCAGCTTATTTTGCGGCTTCGCGGAAGGACTGTACAATATGCACGGCGGCAACGACACGCTGAGCAGCTTCTCGATGGGCATGTCGCTGCTGATTCCATCGAACGCGTTGTTTTCCCGGATGACGTACGAGATCATCGGGGGGCTGGATCTTCCGCTGCTGGGCGATTTGTTGAACCAGCTGGGGCCGTTCACGCCATTGAATGCGCCGAGCCCGGTCTTTATGGCGTACACGTTCGTATATTTGGCCGTACTGCTTGCGCTTGGCTGCCGGGCGTTCGGGCGGAAGGATATGACTTGACAGCAATGAGAGAGGGAGCGTTAGACGAAGATGGGACAGGAGATTCTGCAAGTGAAGGGCTTATGCAAACATTACAAGGGCGTCAAGGCCGTCGACGGGGTCGACATGCAACTGAAACAAGGAGATATATACGGCTTCCTGGGACAGAACGGCGCGGGCAAAACGACGACGATCCGGATGATGATGGGCCTCATCAGACCGTCATCGGGCACGGTGAAGCTGTTCGGGGAAGAAGTGGGGAAAGGAAGCAACGCCGTGCTGCGGAAGGTTGGCTCGGTAATCGAGTATCCGGGCTTCTATCCGAATCTGACGGCGATCGAGAATTTGGATCTGCATCGACGCTTGATGGGCATCAAGGATAAGCGAACGCTGGAGGAATCGCTGCACACGACGGGGTTATGGGAAGCAAGGAACCGCAAGGCTTCCAATTTCTCGCTCGGCATGAAGCAGCGTCTGGGCATTGCGCGCGCGATTCTGCACGGACCGGAGCTGCTCATTCTGGACGAGCCGACGAACGGACTCGATCCCATGGGCATCAAGGAAATCCGGCTGCTCATTCAGGAGCTGGCGCAGAAGCGGAAGATTACGATTCTCGTCTCCAGCCATATTCTTAGCGAAGTGGAACAGCTGGCGACGAAGGTCGGCATCATCCACCGCGGCGTTATGCTGGAGGAGACGACGATGAGCGAGCTGAAGCATAAGAACCGGCAATACATCGGCCTGCAGGTCGACGATTTCGCCAAGTCGCAGGATCTGCTGCGCGATCAGCTCGGCATTCGGGACTGTCGGATGGAAGACGACGGATGGCTTCGCATTTACGATGACGATCAGCAACCGGGGGAAATGAACCGTTTGCTCGTACGCCAAGGCATCGAAGTGAGCAGCCTCGTCGCCATGAAGGATTCGCTCGAAGATTACTTCGTGCGATTGGTGGAAGGAGGTGCCGCTCGTGGCTGATTTGATCGCTTGCGAATGGTTGAAATGGCGGAGATCGCGGATGCTGTGGCTGGTCTTGCTCGGAGCGCTGCTGCCCGCGCTGCTCGTGTTCGTTATTACGCTGAATGGCGCGAGTAATGACGAACCGTTCAAGTGGACGAATTATTTCGAGACGAATTTGCAAATTCAAGCGATGTTGATGTGCCCGGCCTTATTTTCGCTCCTCATTGGTTATCTGTTCGCGCGAGAGTTCCAGGAACGTACCGTTAACAATATGTTGACCGGTCCGCATTCGAGGTTGAGCGTGCTGACGGCTAAGTTCGTAATCGCCTTGCCGGTACTCACGGCCGTTCTATTGCTGTCGTTCCTGCTTTCGCTCGGCACGGGCTTCTTCTTCCACGGCGCCGCGGATGCGTTCACGATGACGATGCTCGGCAAGGAAGCCGGCAGCTTCGGGCTGCTGCTTCTGCTGCAATACGCGCTGGCGCCGGTATCGGCGGCGGTCGCGCTGCTGTGGCGGAGTTATATCCCGGCGATGGGCCTTGGCATCTTCGCCGTCATCTCGGAGATGACGATCATGCAGTCCAAGTACATCATGTACTATCCGTGGAGCGCGACGCTGAATTTGGCGACGAATATGTCGCCGGATCATAATTCCGCCGCTATAGGGTATACGACGTTGGCGATCGCGTGCGTTGTACCGCTGCTATTCATTGCCGTGTACTTCCGCCGGGCGGACGTGCACAGCGGGTAACGATGCTATATATTTGTGCGTTGACCAGCTTCCGTCACGAGGTTATGCTAACCCATAGAGGCAAGCTGCGCGCCGGGTCTCCCGGCGCGCCTTATTTCATTCCAACGGTTAGAGGTGACGGCTTGAACAGTTCTTGGCGCAATCAATGGACGACTAACGTGAAATTAAACGTGCTCGCGGGCATTACGGCGACGCTCGCGCTCATTCCGGATTCTTTGGCATTCTCGTTTATGGCCGGCGTTCCGCCGACGGTTGGCATTTACGCATCCATCTGCATTTTGCTGGTGATTACGTTTCTCGGCGGAAGGCCCGGCATGATCTCGGCGGCAGCGGGCTCGATGGCCGTGCTGATGCTGACTCTCGTGAAAGAGCATGGCATTCATTATTTATTCGCGGCAACGATTTTGACCGGACTCATTCAATATCTAATGGGCGTCTTCAAGCTGGGCAAGCTGGTGAATTATGTGCCGCAGCCGGTGCTGACGGGGTTCGTTAACGCGCTGGCGATTATGATCTTCCTGTCGCAGCTGCGCTATTTCAAGCATGCTTCCTGGACCATGTACGCGCTCGCGGCCGTGGCGCTTGTCATCATCTATGTCCTGCCGCGGTATTTCAAAGCCATCCCGTCGCCGCTCGCGGCCGTCATTCTGCTGACGTTCGCCGTCTGGGCGTTCGGGATTCACGGCGTCAGCCAAATCGGCGATATTGCGGCGATCGACGTATCGTTGCCATCGTTCCTGCTGCCGGACGTTCCGTTCTCCTGGGAGACGCTGCTGATTATTTTGCCTTACTCGTTATCGCTGGCCGTGGTCGGCTTTACGGAGACGATGCTGACGCAAAACTTGCTGGACGAGACGACCGGGGAGCGCACGGACAAGAACCGCGAAATGCGCGGCCAAGGCATTGCGAATTTCGTCGCGGGCTTCTTCGGCGGCATGGCGGGCTGCGCGCTCGTCGCGGAATCGGTGCTCAACGTGCGGATGGGCGGACGGAATCGATTGTCGACGCTCGTCGCTGCCTTGTTCTTATTGCTGCTCGTCGTCGCGCTGGGAGATTTGCTGTCGCTCGTGCCGATGGCCGCATTGGTTGGCATCATGCTGATGGTTTGCGCGGCGATCTTCGATTGGAAATCGATTTTCAAGGTACGCGAGGTTCCCGTCAGCGAGACGATCGTCATGGTCGTGACGGTCGGCGCGGTCATCATTACGCATGACCTTGCGATCGGCGTCATTGCGGGGGTTATCGTCAGCGCTTTGTTCGCGCTGCTGAAGCGCAGGTCGGCGAGAAGCCGAAGCAGCGCCACCGAAGGGTAGGGAATGTGATGACGGGCGGAAGCTTCTATGATGCGAAGTGGCGATCGGAGGGGAATTACCGGCCCAAAATCGTCGCCTACTACTACAAGCAGTGGGATGATTTCCATATGGGCTTCCATATGCATGATTCCACGGAATTCATGTATGTGATCTCCGGCACGTGCACGGTCGAGACGAAAGGCGATCTTATTGCGATGCGCAAGGGAGATCTCATCATGTTGGATGCCGGCGTGACGCATAAGCTTAGCGTCGAGAAGGGCAGTCCATGCCGGATGCTCAACGTCGAGTTCACCTTCAAGCCCTGCGAAGGTATTTTCCCGTCCTTCGGTCAGCTGGCGGAGAGCGACGCCGCCTTCTCCATGCTGCTGGAAAGCAGGTTGGATACGCTCGTGCTGCGGGACTCCGCGGATGTGCATCATATTCTGAAGACGCTCGTGCTGGAGCTGGATATTGGCGGTTCGGGGGCAGGCAGGGAAAATATGACGAATCTGCTCATTTCCCAGCTGCTCGTCCGCGTCGCGCGGCTCGCGGCGGAAGACGCGAAGAACAGCGCGGAGCGCCAAATTCATCGCTATGTCCGTACGGCAGCCGAATATCTGCACCAACATTACGACAGCGATATTCAAGCGAAGGATGTCGCCGCGGCCGTGAACCTGCATCCGGTGTACCTGCAGCGCATCTTCAAAGCGAATATGAACATGTCGATTACGGAGTATTTGGCCGAGCTTCGCATTGAGAGAGCCAAGATGCTGCTTGCCCGAACGGACGTGCCGATTATCGAGGTGGCCGATTACATCGGGCTCAACAGCCGCCAATATTTCAGCATGATGTTCAAGAAGGCGACGGGCATGTCGCCTGCCGCTTATCGCAAATCGACCGCGTCCATTCAGTTCCTACAAGAGAACCAGGTTGAAATAGTTGACATTACTTAAACAAACCTGTTGCAAATTTGGAAACGCCTTCTTATCTCGCCTGCTACAATGAGGGTAATGCAATACATTCCCCAATTGGCGAATAGGAGGCTTTTTCATGTCTTTTAAAGTGGCTTTTGTCGGAGCGGGCAGTATCGGATTCTCGCGTACGCTGCTGCGCGATTTGCTTGCCGTGCCGGAGTTCAACAATATCGAAGTTGCGTTTACTGACATCAATCAACATAATCTCGACATGGTTACGCAGCTCGTTCAGCGCGACATCCGCGAGAACGGCTTGTCCATCGAGATCCAATCGACGACGGATCGCCGCGAGGCGCTGAAGGACGCGCGCTATGTGTTCTGCGTCGTGCGCATCGGCGGTCTGGAAGCGTTCCAGCATGACGTCGACATTCCGCTCAAATATGGCGTCGACCAATGCGTCGGCGATACGCTGTGCGCGGGCGGGATCATGTACGGCCAGCGCGGCATCGCGGCCATGCTCGAAATTTGCAAAGATATCCGCGAAGTCGCGGAGCCGAATGCGCTGCTGCTCAACTACGCGAACCCGATGGCCATGCTGACGTGGGCCTGCAACAAGTACGGCGGCGTTCGCACGATCGGCCTTTGCCACGGCGTCCAAGGCGGACATCACCAAATCGCGCGCGCCCTCGGCAAGAAGAAAGAGGAAGTCGATATCATCTGCGCCGGCATCAATCACCAGACCTGGTACGTTTCCGTCAAGACGGACGGCGTCGACCGTACGGGCGATTTGCTGGAAGCGTTCGAGAGCGTGCCGGACTTCGTGCAGACGGAGAAGGTCCGCATCGACATGATGCGCCGCTTCGGCTATTACTCCACGGAGTCCAATGGACATCTGAGCGAGTACGTGCCTTGGTACCGCAAACGCGCGGACGAAATCAAGGACTGGATCGACATGGGCGTCTGGATCAACGGCGAAACCGGCGGTTACCTGCGCGTCTGCACGGAAGGCCGCAATTGGTTCGAGACCGACTTCCCGAACTGGATGAAAGCCGATCCGTACGTGTATTCCGCAGAGAATCGCGGCGAAGAGCACGGCTCCTATATTATTGAAGGTTTAGAAACGGGACGCGTCTACCGCGGCCACTTCAATGTCGTAAACAACGGCGTTATTACCAATCTGCCGGACGATGCCATCATCGAAGCGCCGGGCTATGTCGACCGTAACGGCATCAACATGCCGGTTGTCGGCGATCTGCCGCTCGGCTGCGCGGCGGTATGCAATGTCAGCATTTCCGTGCAGCGCCTTGCCGTGGAAGCTGCCGTTCATGGCGATGACAAGCTGCTTCGCCAAGCGATGATGATGGATCCGCTCGTAGGCGCGGTGTGCAATCCGAAAGAAATTTGGCAAATGGTCGACGAAATGCTCGTCGCGCAAGCGAAATGGCTGCCGCAATACACGGCTTCCGCCGAAGCTGCCGAGAAGCGTCTCGCCGCAGGACCGCTCGTGCCGACCCGCGAGAACTACCAAGGCGCGGCCCGTCTGAAGACGAAGACGATCGAAGAGCTGACCGCGGACCGCGAAGCGTCTACCCGCAACGCGCTTGAAGCGGACAAAGCGAAAGAACGTCCGGCAGCAGCGCACTAAATGGTCAACTTAAAAAGGCTCCGTGCACTCGGCTTTCTTCAATAGAAGAAGCCTTGGCACGGAGCCTTTATTATTCGCGCATTGAGCGCCTGAAGAATCTGAACACCCTAAAGTTATGATTACGAAAGCACTCGATTCGATGCGCGATATAACCGTTATGACGATAGCGGTATTAACGTTTCGGATACAGCGGATAGTCGACCGATGTCGGCACGTCGATCAGAATCAGGCGGAGCGTCGTCTCAGCGTCGGCGGTAATGACGGCATGATCGGATCTTTCCGCACGAACGAGCACGAAATCCTTATGCTTGAATGCCGTACGATTCTCCGGCTGGCCAGCATAGGACCAGGAACCGTCGCCGCGGATCGCGAGCGCGGTGAGGGAACGGCCTTCCTCCACGGGATGCGAATACGCAGCGCCCGGCTCGACCTCCACGTCCCACATGCGGGCATCGGCTACGATATGAATCGGCGAGCCTTCGCCAATGACAGTTTTCTTGGTATAACCGCTGCCTTGCTCCAAGGGAAACGCTTCATGCTCGTATTGGTTGTAGGTCGGTTGCGTTAGCAGCGCCTCTTGGACGGAGGGCTCGAACCATATTTGGAAGCCTTCCATATCCGGACCGACGAAGCGCTCTTCGTGGCTGACGCCGGAGCCGGTCTGCATCAATTGCACGCCGCCTGCGCCGATGCTGCTTTTCGTGCCCAGCGTATCCCCATGCTCGGCTTTACCCGCCACGACGTAAGTCATGATTTCGAAAGCCTGATGAGGATGGAGCGGAATATAGCCGTCTTGTTTCGCATGCGCCCATGCCCAGTAGAACAAGGTGCTGACCCGTTTCACGACAGCGCCTTCGCCGGAGAAGCCGATCGGCTTTTGCTCCGTGATTTTACCGCCGTCAAAGGCGCCGGTTGCTTGCAGCGTTGGTCCGTACACGAGTGTTTGCATATGAATTCCTCCCATATGTTGAAGTGTTATAATTTATAGTCTCCAGCGCCGACAAGCGCCAGGCCGACGGAGACCGCGATCATGATGATGTTGTATTCCATGCCGTTCTGTCTCACCCAGAAGCCGAATCTGAAGTGAATGGATGCGATGGCGCCGAGCATCGTCAGGACGATCAATGCGGCGGCGATGTACAGCCAGTGGCCGAGAGAGAATAGCAGGCCGCCGGCCAGTTCGGCCGATCCTGCCAGCAATGCGAACGTAATGCCCGGCTTCAGGCCGATGGAACTCATCCAACTGCCTGTTCCTTTCAGTCCGTATCCGCCGAACCAGCCAAACAGCTTCTGGGTGCCATGTCCCGTGAGCGTCAATCCAACAGCTAGACGAATGATCAATAAGCCAAGCGACATGCTAATGCGAATCTCCTCCGATACTACGTAAAACTTTGCTGGGCGGCAATGCCGAGCTTCTTCAGCAGCTGCACGGCTTGTGCTTGCTCCTCCGGCGTTAGGCCGCTGACCGCTTGCGAGATCGCTTCCGCGTGGGGCGGGAAGGCTTCATCCAGAAAAGCTTTTCCTTGCTCCGTAATCTCGGCAAACGTAACTCTCCGGTCCGTCGGGCAGGCTTTGCGCTTCGCCAAGCCTTTGTCCGCGAGCTTGTCGATCACGTACGTAATGTTTCCGCTCGTCATCAATATTTTCTCGCCGATCTGTTGAAGCGGCTGTTCGCCTTTATGATACAGAAGCTCAAGAACAGCGAATTCGGTCGGGTTGAGACCGCGGCTGCGTATGTCCTGATGAACATGCGCCGTGACCCATTGATGCGCGCGGGAAAGGGTAATAAACAGTTGAAGCTCATTGGTTCTATTCGATGTCGTCAATGTCTTCACCTCATTCGAGAGTAGGTATCCAAAGGCAGCATAGGCTACAGTTAAAATTGTTTAATATTCAATATCTTAATTTAAAGATATATCAATTCGAACCCAATGTCAAGCTCATAGTCCGCAATGGGCAGTCCCCCAACGCACTTTGCGTTGAAGGAAGTTTGCCCCAATGAAGGTTAATAAATCCGATGGACGATTTCTTCGAAATCCGGCTCTTCCATATGCACGTCCTCGATCTCCCCATACTGCTCCAGAATGCGCAGGGCGTCCATCGCGCTTAATTGCTCCCGGTTGCAGGCGGCCGTCAAGATTCGTTCGTCCTCGCCGCAGCTTAATTGAAGCCCGTTGAAATTCGAATGCGCGATCGAATGCCTGGCTGAATCGGCGATCGGGAATTTATAGGTAATGCGGATGAGGGTAGGCAGGCCAATGCGCCGGCGAAGATCGTCAATGCTGCCGTCGAAGCCCAGCTTGCCGTCGTTGATGACGATCACCCGGCTGCAGAGCTGTTCGATATCGTCCATGTCATGCGTCGTCAGCAGAACCGTTTTGCCGAGATTCTTGTTAATGGACTTGAGAAAATGGCGGATGCTCCGCTTTGCCGTAACGTCGAGCCCGATGGTCGGTTCGTCGAGGAAGAGAATCTCCGGATCATGCAGCAGTGCTGCCGCAAGATCGGAGCGCATGCGCTGTCCGAGCGAGAGCTTGCGGGCCGGCGTGTCCATGAACGGTTCCAGCTCCAGCAGCTCGGCGAGCTCGGCAAGCCGCCGCTTCTTCGTGCCGGCTTCGATGCCGTACATGGCTGCAAGGATATCGAATGAATCGCGAACGGGCAAATCCCACCACAGCTGGGTTCGCTGACCGAAGAGCACGCCTAGCTTCCTCGCGACGCGCCTCCGGTCGTGATGAGGACTCAATCCATCGATGGTGACGCGGCCGGACGTCGGGTGAAGGATGCCGGAAAGCATTTTGATCGTGGTCGATTTGCCGGCGCCATTCGGTCCGATATAGCCGACGAACTCGCCCGGAGCGATGGTGAAGTTGATATCCGCCACGGCGTTCTTGATGCGGACATCGCGGGAGAACAGCATGCGGACGCCTTTGAAGGCGCCCTCCTTCGCAGCCGCCGTGCGGAATTGCTTCGATAAGTGTTGAACCTGGATCATGCCGGATGGTTCACTCCTTCCGATAGGGAATGGGTAAGCTGAATTGACCGTAGGTCATTCTTTTCAACCTTTTCTCTAAGTCCCCGTGCTTTGATAGCGCATTAATCCCCGTCTCCACAGCAGCAGTCCGGCACCGAACAGGCAGGCGGCCACGACAGGAGATGCGAGCAGCAGTCCGATCCCGCCTTCGCCCCGAAGCAGGTACAGGGAAGGCACATAGTTGGCAAAAGCAACAGGGATGGCCGTCAGCAGCATGCCTTGCATCCATTTCGGGTAGATCGACACCGGGTATTGCACGGCCGTTCGGGCCGCGTCTTCGGTAATGGTCTGCAGCTCTTCGATGCGGGTAAGCCAGAAGCCGACGGATGCAGTCAGCAAGCCGATGGCAAACAGCAATAGGGCGCCCGATAACACGATTACCAAGGTATACGGGATCGCCGTCCACGTGATTTGGCCATGCTGAAACAGCTCCCGCATGCAGAGGATCAGTACCGTCAAGCCTTGAAGGACTTCACCGATGCGAAACGAGACGTTTTGAGACATGAGGCCGAGCAGAATCGGAATCGGCCGTAGCAGCAGATTGTCGAGATCCCCGCTGACCAAATAATGCTCCAGATGGTGAACGTCCGAAGCGAGCGTTCGGTAAATCGCCTTCGACAGCGTGAGCACGGCGTACAAGTAGCCGGCTTCCTCCAGGCTCCACCCTTTGATATGGCCGAACTTGGCCAGGATGACGGCAAGCATCGCGAACTCGACGACATTGATGATGGCCGCCATGATCGTGGAGAACCAGAAATTGAACTTATACTGCATCCGGCTGCGTAGACTTGCCGCCGCAAGCAGCTTATACATGCGCAGTTGTTCCTTCATCCGCCATGCACCTCCACCTTGCGGCGCATCCTGCTCGTTACGAACAGGCAGACTCCCGTCAATAAGGCGCACCAGCCGGCTGATCCCAGCAAGCTAGAAGCATCCTCGAGACCGAGATATAATTTTGACGGTATATAATGAAGAAACGGGTAAAAAGAGGCGTGGCTGAGCACGCGAAGCCAGCCCGGCAGCCATTCGACGGGAATGAGAAAGCCGGAAAGCAGCATACTGAAGGCGTAGTTCACCCAGTACAGCCAACGCGACTCCGTCGTCCAGAGCGCGGCGGCGCCAATCAGGAAGTTGATGCAGATGGAAATGTATGCGGCGAGCGCAAGAGCAACAGCGGTCCATAGAAAGGTGATCAACGAGGAAGGGACGTGAAGCGGGAGGAGCAACAGGTACAGCGCGTAGATCGGGATGCTTTTGTACAGCAGCTGGTAAGTGATCTGACCCCATTCGCGGCACATCAACTGATAGAAGAAATGTACCGGACGCATAAGATCCGTGGCGATTTGGCCCGTTCGAACGGATTGTTCGATGCCGAGGCCGTTGGTGAGGAAGGAGACGACCCAAAGACTGACTTGATTGAAGGCGACGTAACTGATCATGCCGTTCAATCCGTACGTTCCGAGCGATTGGCTTTGTCCGATGCCAACCCAGATGGAGACGTAGATGAAACCGAAGATGGCGCTCGCAAGGTTGTGTACCATATGGGCGCCGCGATACTGCAAATTGCGGCGATAGGTCTTGCGCGCCAAAGTGAGGAATAACATGGGTCACCTCCGTCAATGTAAGCTTGCGGCAAAGCCGTATTGCTTGCGTTGCAGGTGAAATGGCGCAGAGAGAGAGCGAGAAATATCATATCGTAACTAGCAGATTTAGGCAAATTATTTTTTTTCTTCATTTATATAGGAGAACAGGCGAAAGCCGGAGCGTCCAATGACGCCCCGGCTGAGGGATTGAGCGGTTATTTGTGCGCTGCGGCTTGTCCTTGCTGAACGTCGAGCGGAGCAGGAACATCATTGCCGCCGACGAACTGATGTTTCACCAGCTTGTTGAAGGAAGGCAGCCAAGGCATAAGCGAATGCCCTGCCCAAGCTTCCTGCGCGTACTGAATCAAGTGATTGTTGAATTCCTTGTTCGCGGAGATGTGCACCTCTTGGACGGAAGGCGCCAGCTTGCGGACATGAACCGCGATCGTTTGCTTCAGCTCGCTGGAGATTTGATTATGGTCATTGATGGTAAAATATGAATTGTAGGGTGTTGCGATTCGCTGGTTATTCCAGTACGGACTGCCGGTATCGTTGTTGTATACGCCCTGCGTCGACCCGGAGTTGTCCTGCTCGCGGGTCGCGCGGCCGCCCGACTTCATCGTTCCGGTCGCCGTCCAGTCCGTCGTAATGCCGACGTATGCGTTTTTGTCCGTCAGCATGACGAGCGCTCCGGCCACGCCGTTAATGCTCGAGACATCGTTGGAAATGAGGGAACTGTATTCGAACCAGGCGTTGTCATGCTGGCCCGGCAATCCGCTTACGGTGCCGTACATACGGCTGCCCAGCATTTTTGGATCGCCTTTGTTTTTGCTGCCGTAATCGTATGTGCTGTTTTGAACGTAACGCTCGTAATTGCAGCCGCTCATGACGACCAAGCTTAGCGTTACAGCGGTAAGCAAAGTAAGAATACGTGCTTGCTTTATCATAAGGTCGCTCCTTTCGTCAGCTTACCCTTAGAATGGGCGGAGGAAGATCAAATATGCATGGCGATTCGATACATAAAGAACCATGGTTTATGCACACAATGTAGGATAGACATGGAGCTTCACGCCAGTCGATTGGCAAGCTAAAAAACGAGAAAATCCGTTGATTTTACTGGGATGAGAACATTTTGTGAACATCCTTGGGAACATTGACAAATAGCACCTTCAACTTT
Source organism: Paenibacillus sp. J31P316 (assembly GCF_056269105.1). Taxonomy (NCBI): domain Bacteria; kingdom Bacillati; phylum Bacillota; class Bacilli; order Caryophanales; family Paenibacillaceae; genus Paenibacillus; species Paenibacillus sp. J31P316. The sequence continues at coordinate 157,931 of NZ_JBWDNI010000003.1, forward strand.
ATATTTATTAAAGTGATTAGATTGCGGAAGTTGTCTAAACATCTAGGAATTGCAAGCAGCAGAGCCGCTTTTTTCACTGTCTACGGCTGCTGTCAAAACGTAAAAAGTGGGGTTGATTGATGATGAATCGGTGGCACGTTCTAAAACGGCTATTGCCGCTTCTCGCCGGAATGGTGTTGCTGCTGTCAGCTTGCGGACGAGCTGACCTGTCGACGCTGAGACCGCAAGGACCGGTAGCCGAAGAACAGTTCGGACTAATGAAACTTACGATCACGATCATGGTTGTCGTCGTTCTGATCGTATTTGTAATCGCAGGATATGTAATTATTCGCTATCGCCGCCGTCCGGGTGACAAGTCGATCCCGGTTCAAGTGGAAGGCAACCACAAGCTGGAGATTATTTGGACGGTCATTCCAATTATCCTCCTGATTATCGTCGGTATCCCGACGGTCAATTCCGTATTCGGACTTGCGAAGGATTACACGAAAGATCCGAATGCCGTGCAAATCAACGTAACGGCTCACCAGTACTGGTGGGAATTCGAATATCCGAATCTGGGTGTTAAGACTGCACAAGAGCTGCTGATCCCAGAAGGCACGATCATTTCCGTGGAAGCGAAGACGGCAGACGTCCTTCACTCCTTCTGGATTCCGTCCCTGGCAGGTAAAGTAGATACGAACCCAGGCGGCAACGTGAACAGAATGTACTTCAAAGCCGATCATACCGGCGTATTCCTCGGTAAGTGCGCGGAGCTCTGCGGACCTTCCCACTCCCTGATGGACTTTAAAGTAAAAGTCGTGGACAAAGCTTCCTTCGATCGTTGGGTTGCAGCGATGAAAAATCCGGTTGCCCTTCCTGAAGACCAGGAAATCGCAACAGTACTTAACAAGCAATGTCTGACTTGCCACGCAATCGGCGATAAAGGCGTTCAGCTTTATCCGAATTTGACCGGTATCGGCAGCCGAGAATCCGTTGGCGGAAAGTTGATCAATACGGATCAACCTGAATACGACAACGAAGGTTCGGTCGAAGATAACCTCAAAACTTGGATTAAAGATCCGCAAGCCGTAAAACCGGGTACGCTGATGCCTAAGGTAGACCTCACGGATCAACAAATCGATGCCATCGCGAAGTACTTGGCAGGATTGAAACTCGACTATTAAACACCTACGGAATGAAGGAGGTACCTACTTTGGCTCACGCACATGCGGTTAAGCGGTATAGCGGTCTTATGGACTGGCTGACGACCGTTGACCATAAAAAGATCGGCATTCTGTATTTGATATCAGGCGGATTCTTCTTCCTGGTAGGCGGACTGGAAGCGCTCCTAATCCGGATTCAGCTATGGAAGCCGCTTAACGACTTCGTAGCAGCACATACTTATAACGAATTGCTGACGATGCATGGTACGACGATGATCTTCCTCGCGGCCATGCCGATCATATTCGCCTTAATGAATGCGATCGTGCCTTTGCAGATCGGCGCGCGCGACGTAGCGTTTCCGTTCGTTAATGCCATCGGCTTCTGGACATTCTTCGCAGGCGGCGTCCTGCTGAATGTCAGCTGGTTCGCAGGCGGGGCGCCTGATGCAGGCTGGACGTCATATGCGCCGTTAGCGACGCCGACATTCAGCGGCGGACATGGCGTCGACTACTACGTCATCGGTCTTCAAATCGCCGGTATCGGTACACTGGTCGGCGGGATCAACTTCTTGGTTACGATCATCAATATGCGCGCTCCGGGCATGAGCTTCATGCGTATGCCGATGTTTACATGGACAGCGTTTATCACTTCTGCTTTGATCTTGTTCGCTTTCCCGGCGCTGACAGTCGGCCTGGTAGCGATGATGTTCGACCGCCTCTTCGGCGGGAACTTCTTTGAACCGACCAACGGCGGTAACGCAGTGCTATGGGAACACATCTTCTGGATTTTCGGACATCCCGAAGTGTATATCCTTATCCTGCCGGCATTCGGTGTCATCTCCGAGGTTATCAGTACGTTCTCGCGCAAACGGCTGTTCGGTTACAGCTCGATGGTATTCGCAACCGTGCTGATCGGCTTCCTAGGCTTCATGGTATGGGCGCATCACATGTTTACGACAGGCCTCGGGCCTGTAGCGAATGCATTGTTCTCCATTGCGACGATGCTGATCGCCGTACCGACCGGTATCAAAATCTTCAACTGGTTGTTCACGATGTGGGGCGGTTCCATTCGCTTCACGACCGCTAACCTGTTCGCTGTAGGCTTCGTTCCTACATTCGTAATGGGCGGCGTTACAGGGGTTATGCTTGCAGCGGCTCCTGCCGACTTCCAGTATCACGATTCGTACTTCGTCGTTGCCCATTTCCATTATGTTATCGTGGGCGGCTTGATTCTAGGATTGTTCTCGGGCCTATACTATTGGTGGCCGAAAATGTTCGGACGCATGCTGAACGAAGGTCTTGGCAAGCTTTGCTTCTGGACATTCTTCCTTGGCTTCCACCTCACGTTCTTCGTGCAGCATTTCCTTGGTCTGATGGGGATGCCGCGCCGCGTATGGACGTATCTGGACGGCCTCGGCTTCAATAACCTGAACATGATCAGTACGGTCGGCGCTTTCTTGATGGGCGTCGGTACAATCGTGTTCTTGCTGAACATCGTCATTACAGCGTTCAAACCGCGCGATGCAGCCAACGACCCTTGGGAAGATGGCCGTACGCTGGAATGGACGATTCCGTCCCCTGCGCCGGAATACAACTTTGCTCAAACGCCGCTCGTTCGCGGATACGATGCCTTCTGGAAAGAAAAAATGGAAGGCAAGAAGGAAATGCTGCCTGCTGAACCGCTTGGTTCGATTCACATGCCTTCGCCTTCGATTCTGCCATTCTTTATGGCAGTCGGCCTGTTTATCTCGGGTCTCGGCTTCATGTACGGCAAAGGCGAATACGGCGATGGCTTCAAAGCTTTCTTGTTCAACAATCACATCGTAGCGATTCTTGGCTTGGCGATTACACTGTTCTGCATGTTCTTGCGTTCGGTGTATGACGATCATGGCTTCCATATCGAAGTGGATGAAATCACTGGAGATAAGGGGGTAAAAGCATGAGCGCACATTCACACGTAGACGGCCAACTGCCGCACGAGCCTGAGAAGGCTACGCTTGAAGGCCGCAATAAGGTTCTTGGTTTCTGGTTGTTCCTTGGTGCGGAAACCGTATTGTTCGGAACGCTCTTCTCCGCGTTCCTGGCGCTTCGTCATCAAGTAGGTGACGGCAATCCAACCGCTCAAGAATTGTTCGAGTTATCGACAACCGCTTGGGCAACGTTTATCCTGTTGACGTCTTCCTTGACCAGCGTGTTCGCGATTCAATCGATGCACACGAACAAAGTGAAGTCGATGATCGTTTGGCTGATCGTGACCGTTTTGCTCGGTTTGGGATTCCTTGGACTCGAGATCGTCGAATTCGCGACTTACGTGGACGAAGGGCATAAGTTCTCCACAAGCGCATTCAGTACATCCTTCTATACACTGGTCGGCTTCCATGGCGCCCACGTATTGTTCGGGATTCTCTGGATCGGCATTCTGATCGCGCAAGTCATGAAAAAAGGCTTGAACGTCACAACTGCTCCGAAGATATATGTAGCCGGTATTTACTGGCACTTTATCGACGTCGTGTGGGTATTCATCTTCACCGTCGTGTACTTGATGGGAAAGGTGGGCTAATCAATGTCGAGTCAACATTCCTCAGTCGAAGAGCAAGCTAAACACCATAAGCACGAAGGTCCTAAGAAGCATATCATTGGGTTCATCATGTCCATCCTGCTGACAATCATCGCATTCTCGATGGTTGCAGCAGGTGAAATCAATACTACGTTCATCTACATCTTCTTGGTACTCATGGCGTGCGTCCAAGTCTTTATCCAAATGGGCTTCTGGATGCATATGAAGGATCGCGGTCATCTGTACCCGATTATCGGTATTCTCATGGGCGTGTTCGTCGTATTCACGATTGTCATCATGGCCGAGTACTGGGCTTGGTGGTAATACGGTCTTAAATTGAAGAGGGGGAGGTCCTTGCCGGCCCCCTCTTTTGTTGTAAATGAGTGTCACCTTGGAAAGGGGTACCAACTTCATGCTTGGATTGCAATATTTCAGCTTTGATCAGTTGTGGAGCCCATGGTTTTTCTTCTTGATGACAGCGTTAGTCATACTCTATTTCTATTTAGCTGGACCTTGGAAGGAAAAGCATGCGCCGCAGGAGCCGAAAGTAACCGGCCTGCAGAAGACATTGTTTGTTTCGGGCATGGCGCTGTTGTATATGGCAATGGGCGGGCCGCTTCAACTGCTCGGACATATGATGTTTACGTTTCATATGGTTAACATGTCCCTGGCGTATTTGATTGCGCCGCCGCTGCTGCTGCTGGGCATTCCCGCTTATCTATGGCGCAGCATGTTTCGAGCTCCTTACTGGTCCAAGCTGAATTGGGCCATGCATCCGATCTTGACCCTCGTGCTCTTCAATATGCTGTTCTCGATGTATCACGTTCCGGTCGTGCATGATTATATCATGCTTCATTTTACGATTCATCGACTCTTCTATTTGGTATTGCTTGTCACTTCATTGATGATGTGGTGGCAGATAGCTTGTCCGGTGCCGGAATGGAACCGTCTTACGGATCTCCGCAAGATGGCTTATATATTCGCGAACGGCATGCTGCTTACGCCTGCGTGCGCGCTTATTATCTTCTCTAGTACTTCCATGTATGCCACCTACAGCGACCCTGAGGTTTGGGCGAAGGCGATGGGTTATTGCATCGGCGGCGCAGACGCAAGCCAGCTGCTCACGAAATTCACGGGGCCGACCTTCTTTAATTTGATGGCGCCGGCAGAAGATCAGCAGCTCGGCGGCATTGTGATGAAGCTGGTACAAGAAGTCATGTACGGCTGCATTCTTGCTTATGTCTTCTTCCAGTGGTATAAGAAAGAGCATGGAGATTCGAAGGATGACGAGATTCCGGATAACGGCGCTTGGAGCTGAAGCGCTTCGGCGGTTTAACGATAGAATGAACTTTGTGTAGAAATGGACGGGATGAATCTTGTCAAAGTACGATATTTTACCGACGATCAGTACCTCCTTCATCGTCATTAGCGCGATACTGGTCGCAATCGGCTGGAACCTGGCAATCAAGCGGAAGCTGGAAGCGCATAAGAAAGTCATGCTGGCGGGAGCAGTAGCCGCGCTGCTGTTCTTCATCATCTACATGTCCCGCACCATCTTCGTCGGCAATACCGACTGGGGCGGTTCGGATGAAATGAAACCGTATTATCTGACGTTTCTCTTCTTCCATATCGTTCTCGCAACATCAGGCGCGGTATTCGGCATCACAACGCTGACGCTAGGGTTCCGTCAAAGTTTCTCGAAGCATCGCAAGTGGGGCCGCGTGACATCACTCGTGTGGTTTTTCACGGCGATTACGGGCGTCATCGTGTATGTCCTGCTTTATCTGATGTATCCGGGCGGTCATACGAAGCCGGTGTTAGACGTGTTGTTTGGCGGAAGCTAAGAGACAGGCGAATGCTGAACTCCCTGACTTAGTCGAAGAAGCTGGATGAATGCTGCATTTCCGTCTCGCGACGGAAACGCAAACCAATCATCCTACGCAAACCAATCACCCCTAAGGTGAATGCTACATTCCCTGACTGTCGTCAGTGAACGTAAGCCAATCACCTGGGTGAATGCTGGATTCCCAGTTCGGGAATCCAAACCAATCACTCCTAAGGCGAATGCTGTATTCCATGACCTCCGTCATGGAACACAAACCAATCACCCCTAAGCGGTAAATCTCCTTGTGAGGTTTGCCGCTTTTTTGTACAATGAATGTTAGATAAGAACATTCATTGTTTGTTTTAAACAGTGGGAGGGTGAACGATGCAGCTTCATGGACGGCAGTTTACGAGAAGGGAAATCGAAGCGCGCGTTGGGCGAATCGAGCAGCTTGGCGGGATCAGGCGGTTGCGGCATGCCGAAGGCAATGAAGCTGGAGCCGCCGTCATTGCGGTACGGACCGGTGCTGGTCTATCCTATGAGGTCACGCCGGATAAGGGCTTGGACATCTCGCTGGCTTCGTTCTCCGGCTCTTCTCTGACATGGCAGTCGGGTAATGGGGATGTGCATCCGGCCTACTATGATGATCAAGGCGCTGGCTGGCTGCGTACGGCATCCGGAGGTTTATTCATGAGCTGCGGCTTGATTCACGTGGGTTCTCCAAGCACGGTTGACGGTACGACGTACAGCTTTCACGGACGGGCGCATCATACGCCGGCGAGACAGGTAAGCGCGGAAAGCTCCTGGGAAGGCGACGAACTGGAGTTACGCGTTCGGGGCGTAATCGAAGAGACGTCGATCTTTGGTGGGCATCTGCGGCTGCGGCGAGAAATTCGGAGCCGGTTGGGCGAGAATGCGATATGGATTCACGATGTCGTCGAGAATGCAGGGTTTCAAGCTTGTCCGCATATGATGCTGTATCATTTTAACTTCGGTTATCCGTTGATGACGGAAAACACGCAGCTCCATTTTCCCGGCGGTGCAGTCAAGGCGAGGGAAGCGGAGACTCCGCTTGATGGCTACAATCAGTGGGACGCTCCTACGGCCGGATACCAAGAGCGGGTATATTACCACGAGCTGCCGCAGCGTGCAGAAGGACGCGCGGAGGTTGTCATTCATCAGCCGCGATTTCCGCTTGCTGCCGGTATGACGGCACCCATCTCGGTGAAGCTGAATTGGGATACAACGTCGCTGCCTCGGCTGGTTCAATGGAAAATGCCGGGAGCAGGCGTGCATGCCTTAGGCATCGAGCCGTCCAATTGCTGCGTGGAAGGCATGGATGCCGAGCGTCAGCGAGGAACGCTTCGTATGCTGGAGCCGGGCGAGTCGGTCCACTATGATTTGAAGTTATCGGTCGGGAGCAATGGACAGGAGGGTTAAAGAAATGAGTTTAAATGAACGTCAGCAGCAGCTGCTCGGCTTGTTGGAAAGCAGCGGCGAAGTGAAGGTAGCCGGATTGAAGGAGATGTTCGGCGTAACGGAAATGACGATCAGGCGCGACCTGGAGAAGCTGGAGCTTGCCGGCTGCGTGAAACGTACCTTCGGCGGCGCGATTCTGGCTTCCAAGGATATTGCGATCGGAGAACGAACTGGCGTCATGGCGGAAGAAAAGCAAGCCATCGGGAGAGCGGCAGCCGCGCTCGTGCAGGAGAATGACGCGATCTTCATCGACGGGGGCACGACGACGCTCCAAGTAGCTCGTCATTTGAAGGCCGACATGAACATCACGGTCGTGACGAATGCCCTTAACATCGCGATGGAGCTCTTGGAGAAGCGGATCACGACAGTCGTGACGGGCGGGATGGCACTTGAAGCTACGTCAACGCTGGTTGGTCCGGGAACGCTCGAGACGATCGGCAATATGGCATTCGACCGCATATTCCTCGGGACGACAGGACTTACGGCGAAGCACGGCTTCTGTAACTCCAACATGTACGAGGCGGAGATCAAACGGATGGCGATCGCGCAGGCCTCGGAAGTCATTGTCGTCGCGGACCATACGAAGTTCGGAGCGAAGGAGCTGTTCTCGTTCGCCGGTATCGCGGACGTTCAGCGCGTCATAAGCAGCCGTTTGCCGGAGGAACAGCTCTTAGCGGCATGCAAGGAGAGCGGGTTGGAGCTGCTTATTGCGAGCGTGAATGTTTGATTCGAACATAAGTGTAGACATAACCCATAGTCTGCGTTAGTATAATGTTATAAACGAACATTATTTGTTCTAACAGAACAGAGGGGAATGAATACGGATGTCAGTCAAACCAAGGCTAAACCGCATGTTCAGCGAGCAGGGAAAGTGTTTCGACGTGGCGGTGGACCACGGCTTCTTTAATGAGGTGTCGTTCTTGTCCGGTATCGAGAATATGAAGCAGGCGGTGCAAACGATCGTCGACGCGAATCCGGACTGCATTCAGCTTAGCATCGGGCAGGCGAAATGGGTCCAGGACGTGCCGGGCAAGAAGAAGCCGGGTCTCGTGCTGCGTACGGATGCGGCGAATATCTATGGAACGGAGCTGCCGCGTTTTCTGTTCAGTGAGCTGATCGATCGAGCGATCGAAAAAGCCGTATCGCTTGATGCGGTCGCCGTTTGCGTCAATCTGCTGCTGCTGCCGAACCAGCCGGAGCTGCATCATCAATGCGTGCGCAACATTTCGCTGCTGAAGAGCGAGTGCGAGAAATACGGCATGCCGCTGATGGTCGAGCCGCTCGTCATGCTGCCTAACGAAGCGAAGGGCGGCTATATGGTCGACGGAGATATCAACAAAATCATGCCGCTCGTCCGTCAAGGCGTCGAGCTTGGCGCGGATGTCATCAAAGCCGATCCCAGCGATGACGTCTCCCACTATCATCGCGTCATCGAAATCGCATCCGGCATTCCGGTGCTCGTGCGCGGCGGCGGCCGCGCAAGCGACGAAGAAATCGCGAATCGTACGGTAGAACTGATGAACCAGGGAGCTTCCGGCATCGTATACGGCCGCAACGTCATTCAACACCCGAACCCGGCAGGCATGACGAACGCCTTGATGGCAATCGTGCACCATGGCGCGTCCGCCGAGCAGGCGCTCGCGATCCTGAGCGGACAGGAGGCGCGCTAATATGAGCAAGCGCATCATTAATTTCGGTGTTATCGGCTGCGGATTGATGGGTAAGGAATTCGCCAGCGCCGCTGCTAGATGGCTGCATCTGGAGGGCGTCGATTTCGAGCCGCGCATCGTGGCCGTATGCGACGCGAACCCGGCGGCGACGGAATGGTTCAAGCGGCAGGTGCCTAGCGTGGAGCGTTCGTACGCCGATTACAAGGAGCTGCTTGCGGACGGCGAGGTTGAAGCGATCTACTGCGCGGTGCCGCATAATCTGCACGCGCAGATCTATGCGGATATCATCGAAGCCGGCAAACATTTGCTAGGCGAGAAGCCGTTCGGCATCGATGCGGAAGCGAACGCGCGCATTCAAGCGGCACTGGAGGCGAATCCGGGCGTGATCGTGCGCTGTTCCTCGGAGTTTCCTTTTTACCCCGGCGCGCATCAGATCATTCAGTGGGTGAACGAAGGCAAATTCGGCCGCATCATCGAGGTCGAGGCCGGTTTCTGGCATTCCAGCGACCTGGATCCGACGAAGCCGATCAACTGGAAGCGGCGGATCGCAACGAATGGCGAATACGGCTGCATGGGCGATCTCGGCATGCACGTACTGCATTTGCCGATGCGTTTCGGCTGGAAACCGAGCAGCGTCCGTGCGCTGTTAAGCAAGATCGTATCGGAGCGTCCCGACGGCAAAGGAGGCAGCGTGCCTTGCGAAACGTGGGATAACGCGATACTGGCCTGCGAGGTCGAGACGGCGGATCAACAGTTTCCGATGGTGCTGTCCACCAAACGGATCGCGCCGGGCCATGCCAACACATGGTTCATCCGTATTCAAGGTACGGACATGTCGGCAGAATTCAGTACCAAGAATCCGAAGCAAGTCTCGTCGCTGCCGTATTCCCCAGGCAAGCAGCAGGCTTGGCATACGGTGGATGTGCCTTACAAATCGGCCTACGGCACGATTACGGGCGGAATCTTCGAATTCGGCTTCTCGGATTCCATTCTGCAAATGTGGGCTGCCTTCTGCGACGAATTGGCGCACGGAACGGACGGCATGACGCAGCCATTCCGGTGCGCGACGCCGGAAGAAGCAGGCGGAAGCCATCGCGTATTCACGGCTGCGCTGGAATCCCAGCGTACCGGAACTAACGTAGCGATCGACTGGAGGGACTAAGCGTGAGCGTTGCGCGCACGGGCGTGGACATCGTCGTGGCGGGTCATATTTGCCTCGACGTCATTCCGACGATACAAGAAATGAAGGACGGCATGGGCGCGCTGCTCGTGCCGGGCAAGCTTGTCGATATCGGTGCTGCGCGCATCGCGACGGGCGGCGCGGTATCCAATACGGGACTGGCGCTTCACCGTCTCGGCATGAGCACCAAGCTGATGGGGAAGATCGGCGACGATCTATTCGGGAGCGCGATCGGCAGCGTGCTTCGCAGTTATGGCGATGAATTGGCGGACGGTATGATTGTGGCGCCCGGAGAGTATACTTCGTATACGATCGTCATTAATCCGCCGAATATCGACCGGATCTTCCTGCATTGCACGGGCGCGAATGACACGTTCGCTGCGGCCGACCTGCAGGCGGAACAGCTGGCGGGCGCGCGATTGTTCCACTTCGGCTATCCGCCGCTCATGCGGAAAATGTACGAGAACGGCGGCGAGGAATTAGCTAAACTGCTGTCGCAGGCCAAAGGACAGGGATTGACGGTATCGCTTGATTTGGCGAAGCCGGATCCGTCTACGTCGGCAGGCCAAGCCGATTGGCGCGCGATTTTTGTGAAAGCGCTCCCTTTTGTCGATGTATTCTTGCCAAGCTTTGAGGAAATCCTGTACATGCTGAAGCGTGATTTGTATGAAGAGCTGGCTGCGGAGCACGGAAGCGATTTGCTGCCCTTCGCGGAAGGTCCGCTGCTGCGCGAACTGGCAGGCGAGCTGCTGGACATGGGCGTCCCGATCGTCGTACTCAAGCTTGGCGAACATGGCCTCTACCTCCGTACGACGGATGCGGTAGACCGTATGGCCGATCTCGGTAAAGGATCGCCGGCCTCGGCGGAAGCATGGCTGAACCGCGAGCTGCTGGCGCCGTGTTTTGCCGTGGACGTCGCGGGAACGACGGGGGCCGGAGATTGCACGATTGCAGGCTTCCTGGCCGGCTTGCTGAAAGGCTTGAATCCCGAAGCGGCGTTGATCGGCGCTGTCGCCGTCGGTGCCTGCAACGTGGAACAGGCGGATGCGACCAGCGGCGTGCCGTCCTGGGAAGCCGTGCAAGCTCGTATCGGGGCAGGGTGGAGCAGACGCGGCATGAGGCTGGCTTTGCCAGGCTGGACGGAAGGACCGGAAGGCCTATGGACGGGAGCGGACCGGACAATATATAATGACGCAGGATTTGCGATGGAATAACATAAGGGAAGGTGACCGGCATGAAACGCAGCGAAGTGAAAGCGGCTCAGAAACGGGCGGCGGAGATGTTTGATCAGATCGGTATCCTTCTATCGCCGGAAGAGCGGGAAACGATCGAGGTCGCCGGCTTCGGATTGGGCAATTTGGAGAGCCAGGGGCTGGAGCTGGTAACGTACATCAACACGGATCGCTATTGCGCGAAGGAGCTTGTTTTGTTCCCGAACCAAACGTGTCCGGAGCATCTGCATCCGCCCGTCGGCGATGATCCCGGTAAAATGGAGACCTTCCGCTGCCGCCATGGCGTCGTCTATCTCTATGTCGAAGGCGAGAACAGCGGGACGATTCAAGTGGAGGTGCCGGCAGGCAGCGAAGCGTATTATACGGTCTTCCATGAGATCGAGCTGCATCCCGGTCAGCAATACACGATCCCGCCGGGCACGAAGCACTGGTTCCAAGCCGGCGAGAATGGCGCCATCGTCTCGGAGTTTTCGAGCACGAGCCGGGATGAATTCGATATTTTCACCGATCCGAATATTGAGCGGATGCCTGTTATTATCGAGGACTAGAAGCAAGAACGGTACGCTCTCATACCCTATACAAATAGCCGGGATGTCCGAAGACAACCCGGCAACCCTGCCGGCATTCTCGTTAGAGGATGCCGGTTTTCTCGCGCAGCACATGCTCGACTTTGGCCAAATGCTGTCCCATGCGGGAAGAAGCTAGCGCCTCATCGCGCACCTCGATCGCGGCCACGATGGAGCGATGCTCCTCCAGGAGCCGGCTGGCGGACTGATGCTCGGCGTAGAACCAGAGCGAGCGCGTGTCGCGCATGCTCTCGTGCAAGCGCTCGGACAGCGACTTCATCAGCTCCATCAGCATGGGATTCTGCGTCGCGCGCGCGATCTGCTCGTGCAGCAGCACGTCGGCCTGCTCGCCGAAGCCGTCGTCGTCAAGCCGCTCCTCCATTTGCCGCAGCGTCGCCTGCAGCGCTTCAAGATCGGCATCGCTGCGGTGTTTCGCGGCCAGAGCGGCGCAGCCGGTTTCGAGTACTTTGCGAACATCGAGCAGCTGCAGCAGCGAGTCGGCGCGGTCGAGCCACGCTTCCCGGGTTAAGGCCTGCGATGCTTCGGGCGGCGCCTTCACGTACGTGCCTCCGCCTTGGCGGATATCAAGCAGTCCCTTCGCCTTGAGCGCGCTCAGCGCCTCGCGGATCGTGGAGCGGCCGACTCCGTATTCCGCGGCAAGATCGACGACGGAGGGCAGCTTGTCTCCGGGCGAGAGCTCGCCGGACGTTAGCTGCTGGTGAAGCTGTTGGGCAACCCACTCATTGCTTTTGAGCGGCCTTTCGTTCGTGTTCATGGGCGGGAGCCTCCTATGGGATCAACGTAATATTTATAGTGTTCAGCATCTTTCATCTTATGATATACTACTTCCAAAGCAAAGTCATCAGACGACCTGATCTATCCGCATCGATTTATCTCTATCCGTACTGGTTTATCGAATCCTTATCTACTCATAAAGGGGAGTTCTCCATGCTGCAAGAAGCAGTCGCAGCCAAGCTGCGCGCCATCGTCGGCGCCCAATGGTTCAAAGATGATCCTGAATCGCTCATTACGCATTCATACGACGGGACCCCGATGCTGCAATCGCTTCCGGAAGGCGTCGTCTATCCCGAGGATACGGCCCAAGTGTCCGAAATCATCAAAGTGCTGCAAGCATATCGCGTGCCCGTCGTGAGCCGCGGATCCGGTACGAACCTGTGCGGCGGAACGGTGCCCGTCCAGGGCGGCGTCGTGATGGTGATGCATCGCATGAACCGCATTCTGGAAGTGGATCTCGAGAACCTGACGGCTACCGTGCAGCCGGGTTTGAATACGAAAGCGTTTATCACCCACGTGGAGGGACTGGGGCTGTTCTATCCGCCGGATCCGAGCAGCATGGCGATCTCGACGATCGGCGGCAACATTGCCGAGTGTTCCGGCGGCCTGCGCGGCTTGAAATACGGCACGACGAAGGACTACGTGATCGGCTTGGAAGCGGTGCTGGCGAACGGCGAGATCATCCGTACCGGCGGCAAGCTCATGAAGGACGTTGCAGGCTACGACCTGACGAAGCTGCTCGTCGGTTCCGAGGGCACGCTGGCCGTCATTACGGAAGCGACGCTGAAGCTGATCCCGCCGCCGAAGACGAAGAAGACGATGCTGGCGATGTACAAGGATCTCTACGGAGCCGCGCGCACCGTGTCCAAAATCATCGAGAATCGGATCATTCCGGCGACGCTGGAGTTTCTGGACAATCCGACGATCCGCGTCGTGGATGATTTTGCGAAGCTGGGTCTGCCGCTCGATATGGATGCCATCCTGCTGATCGAGCAGGACGGCGATGCCGAAATGGTGGATCGCGATATTGAGCGCATCGCCGAAATCTGCCGCAGCGAGAATGCGGAGCGCGTCAGCATCGCCGCCGACGAGGCGGAAGCGCTAAAGCTGCTGACGGCGCGCCGGAGCGCGTTCACGGCCTTGGCGCGGCTGCGCCCGACGACGATTCTGGAGGATGCGACGGTTCCGCGTTCCAAGATCGCCGATATGGTGCTTGCGATCAACGACATCGCCAAACGACACGGCGTGACGATCTGCACGTTCGGCCATGCAGGCGACGGCAATCTGCATCCGACCGCGACGACGGATGCCCGCGACGCGAACGAGATTCACCGCGTCGAAGAAGCGTTCGCGGAGATCTTCGAAGCCGCGATCGCCCTCGGCGGCACGATTACCGGCGAGCACGGCGTCGGCCTCGTGAAGGCGCCGTACCTGGAATGGAAGGTCGGAGCGGCAGGCATTGAAGTGATGAAGGCGATCAAGCATTCGTTCGACCCGAACAATATTCTGAATCCGGGCAAAATGTTCGCCAAGTCGGCGCGCAAAAGGGTGGTGCTGCACCGTGGCTAAAACGTTAAGCGATTTACTCCCGAGCGCCCCGGATAGCGGCTGCAGCGAGCTCGCGACGACGCTGAAGAGCGCGCTCGATTACGATCAGCTGACGAACTGCATGCGCTGCGGCTTCTGCCTGCCGGCCTGTCCGACCTTCCGCGAGACCGGCATCGAAGCCGAATCGCCTCGCGGCCGGATCGCCCTCATGAAGGCGGTCGCCGACGGCCTGATGGATCCGGACGAGGCATTCGAGACGCAGATGAACCATTGCCTCGGCTGCCGCGCCTGCGAACCGGCCTGTCCGGCGGACGTGAAGTACGGCCAACTGCTGGAGCAGGCGCGCGACTCCGTCGAGAAGCATACGACGACGCATCGCTGGTGGGTGAAGGCGGCCAGGAAAACCGCTTTCGAAGGCTTGTTCCCGCACCAGAACCGAATGCGCCTGCTCGGCGGCGCGCTGCAAATGTACCAGAAGACCGGCCTTCGCAAGCTCGTGCGCGGCGCCGGCCTGATGAAGATGTTCCCGCCGCATATGCGGGAGATGGAAGCGATTCTGCCGGACGCGTCGTACAAGGGCGTCGTGGAGCAAATCGGCGCCTTCCACCCGGCGAAAGGCGAGCGGATCGCGACGGTCGGCTTGTTCCGCGGCTGCATCATGGATGTATTGTTCACGGAGACGAACAAGCATACCGTCGAGCTGCTGAACGAAGCGGGCTTCGATGTCGTCATTCCGGAAACGCAGAACTGCTGCGGCGCGCTGCATGCGCACAGCGGCGAGCAGGACGGCGCGAAAGCGCTGGCCAAGGGCAACATCGGGGCATTCAAGGCAGCCGGCGTCGATTGGATCGCCTCCAACGCGGGCGGCTGCGGCGCGCTGCTCGTGGAATACGATCATCTGCTGCATGACGATTCGCAGTGGAAGCAGGACGCGGCTTGGTTCGCGACGCGGACGATCGACGTCAGCAAGCTGCTCGTCGAGCACGGCCGGCTGCAATCGGCGGCAAAGGCTGCCGTCGCTGCGGGAGCAGGCTCTATGGTAGGCAGCGGCGGTGCAGGAAACGGTACTGGCGGCACCTCTGTCCCAGCGAAGGCGCAGGGGCAACATGCTCACGACGCGGCAGCCGGCGGCTGCGGCGGTTCGTGCAGCGGAGGCCTCGGCTTCGCATCGGACGAGAAGGTCCGCATCACGTACCAGGATTCCTGCCATCTGCGCAACGTGATGCGCTCGTCCGAAGCGCCGCGCAAGCTGATGCGCAGCGTGGCGAACGCGGAATTCGTCGAGCTTGTGGAAGCGGATCGCTGCTGCGGTTCGGCAGGGATCTACAATCTGACCCAGCCGCAGATGGCGGGACAGATTCTCGATCATAAGATGGAGCATGTCAAGCGCACCGACGCCCATTATTTGCTGACGAGCAATCCCGGCTGTCTGCTGCAGATGAAGAACGGCATCGAGAAGCATGGCATGAGCGGGAAGATGGAAGCTTTGCACCTGGTCGACTTTCTGCATGAACGGATGTTCGGGACCGGCCGTTCGGGAGCTGAACAATAACGATCGCTGGACGCATTGAAATGACAGGAGCTGCCCCCGGGCGGCTCTTTTCTTTATATCTTCTCGTCGGTTTAACATCGA
Source organism: Paenibacillus sp. J31P316 (assembly GCF_056269105.1). NCBI lineage: Bacteria > Bacillati > Bacillota > Bacilli > Caryophanales > Paenibacillaceae > Paenibacillus > Paenibacillus sp. J31P316. The sequence continues at coordinate 173,558 of NZ_JBWDNI010000003.1, forward strand.
TAGAAAATTTTATTTAATTCATAGTTGACACATCGGAATAATATATATATGATAAATCCATAAGATGGCAACGAACTTACCGGACCACCGGAAGTTTCCTGGACTGATTCTCCCTCAAGGGAGCTTAGCATTGGGAGACTTCCGGTTTTTGTTATGTTCAATTATCCCGTGTAGTTCAATAATCAAGCCGTTGAATTCATAAAAAAAACGAGGGGTGTACAAATGAATAAACGAATATCTGCTTTCCGGCCATTATCCTTGTTAGTCATCGCTTTACTCAGCATGGCGCTGATCGTGACCGCCTGCGGCTCGAACGATTCGAATGATGCCAATACTTCCTCCTCCAATACTTCTTCGGGTGCCTCCGGCGGCGGCAAAGAAATTCGCATCGGCTACCAAAAATACGGTACGGTCAACATTCTCAAAGCAAAAGGCACGCTTGATAAACGTTTGGAATCGGAAGGCTACAAAATTACATGGACCGAATTTCCCGGCGGACCGCAACTGCTGGAAGCGTTGAACGTCGGCAGCATCGACATCGGCCATACAGGCGAAGCCCCGCCGATCTTCGCGCAAGCGGCTGACGCTCCGCTCGTCTATCTCGCTCATGAACCCGAAAGCCCGAACAGCGAAGGCATTATCGTGCCCAAGGGTTCGTCGATCGCTTCGATCGCCGATCTGAAGGGAAAGAAGGTTGCGCTCAACAAAGGCTCGAACGTTCACTACTTGCTTGTCAAAGCGCTGGAGAAAGCAGGCGTTGATTATAACGACATTACGACCGTCTTCCTGCCGCCCGGCGACGCAAGGGTAGCCTTCGAGAATGGCACCGTGGATGCATGGGTCATCTGGGATCCGTTCTTGGCTGCCGCGCAAACCGCGACCGGCGGCAAGCTGCTGACCGACGGCGAAGGGCTTGTTTCCAACATCGAGTATTATCTTGCTTCCCGCAAGTTTGCCGAGGCGAATGGACCCGTTATCGATATTTTCAAGGAAGAGCTGAACAAAATCGATGAATGGTCGTCCGCCAACCAGAAGGAAGTAGCGGCGCTTCTATCCCCGCAGCTTGGCATCGACGTTCCGTCCCTTGAGCTTGCAGCGGGCCGCAGAGGCTATGGCTTGCACCCGATCGATGATTCCATTATCGAAGCCCAGCAGAAAATCGCGGATACGTTCTTCGGCCTGAAGCTGATTCCGAAAGAGATTCAAGTGAAGGATGCCACGTTAAAATAACGAACGAAAACAACGAACGAAGTAATGAACGAAGTAATGAACGAAAACAACCAACTACTCGACATAGGAGCGTGTTTGACAATGGAAGTATTCTGGTTTATTCCGACGCATGGCGATGGACGTTACTTGGGAAGCGCAGAAGGAGCGCGGGTTGTCGATGCGAAATACATGCAGCAAATCGCACAGGCGGCAGACCGGCTTGGTTACGGCGGCGTGCTGCTGCCGACGGGGACTTCTTGCGAGGATGCATGGGTGGCGGCTTCTTCGCTCATTCCGGTAACGGAACGTCTGAAATTTCTGGTCGCGCTGCGTCCGGGGCTGATGTCCCCGTCGCTCGCGGCAAGAATGTCATCGACGTTCGACCGCTTATCGAATGGGCGGCTGCTCATCAATGTCGTCACCGGCGGAGATCCGGTGGAGCTTGCGAGCGAAGGCGTATTCCTTGAGCATGACGAGCGTTATGACCTGACCAGCGAATTTCTGGATATTTGGCGCAGAGAGCTTAGCGGAGAGACGGTCGATTATGAAGGAAAACATTTGAAGGTAAAGGGCGGCAAGGTGCTCTATCCTCCCGTGCAGAAGCCTTATCCGCCGCTCTATTTCGGGGGATCATCCCCCGCGGGCCAACAGGTCGCCGCAGACCATATCGACGTCTATCTGACTTGGGGCGAGCCGCCGCAGGAGGTCGCCAAGAAGATCGAACAGGTTCGCCGCTTGGCGGCCGAGCAAGGCAGGGAGGTGCGTTTCGGCATTCGTCTGCACGTGATCGTCCGCGAAACCTCCGAAGAAGCATGGAGAGAAGCGGATCGCCTGATCAGCAAAGTGGATGAGGATGCCATCGCGGCAGCCCGGAAAGTGTTCGCGCGCTACGACTCGGAAGGACAGCAGCGGATGTCGCGTCTGAATGGCGGCGACCGGAGCCAGCTGGAAATTTATCCGAACCTGTGGGCGGGCGTCGGCCTGGTTCGAGGCGGTGCAGGAACAGCGCTTGTAGGCAATCCGACCGAAGTGGCCGGACTGATGAAGGAGTACGCGGCGCTCGGAATCGATACGTTTATTTTATCCGGTTACCCGCATTTGGAAGAGGCCTATCAATTCGCCGAGCTCGTCTTCCCGCTGCTTCCGCTTACGACGGTTCAGCCGGCGGGCGGTCCGACATCGACGAGTCCGTTCGGGGAGCTTATCGCCAATGCGATTAAACCGGCGGAACGGGCATCTGCCAGATAGGAGGAGACGTAATGAAGAGTCCAGCAGCACGTAACTGGAAAACTGGAGCGTTATCTATCGGACTCGAGTGGTTGATTCCGATCCTGGTCGTGGCGTTCTGGCAGTGGTTCGGCAGCATGGGGTGGATCTCGCAGCGCATTCTGCCTACGCCGGCATCCGTCTTGGAAGCCGGGATCAAGTTGATTCGCAATGGCGATCTGTTCGTTTATATCGGCGACAGCACGAGGCGGGCGCTCATCGGCTTCGTGATCGGGGGAGGCATCGGCTTCGTTCTGGCGATTCTGAACGGCCTGCTGCCGTTATCGGAGAAGCTGACCGACTCGTCCATCCAGATGATTCGGACGATTCCGCATCTGTCGCTCATTCCGCTGATCATTGCATGGTTCGGCATCGGCGAGGAAGGCAAAATATTTCTTGTCGCGCTCGGCGTGGCGTTCCCGATCTATATCAACACGCTGCACGGGATTCGATCCGTGGATCCGGGCTTGATCGAGATGGGACGTACTTACGGCTTGCGGGGTTTTTCGCTATTTCGTACGATTATTTATCCCGGCGCGCTTCCGTCCATCTTGGTCGGCTTGCGCTTTGCGCTCGGCATTATGTGGATTACGCTGATTGTCTCGGAGACGATCTCTGCCAACAGCGGGATCGGATATATGGCGATGAATGCGCGTGAGTTCTTCCAAATGGACGTTGTCGTGCTCAGTATTGTTATCTATGCGCTGCTCGGCAAGCTGTCCGACTGGATGGCGAAGCTTCTGGAGAGGAGTTGGCTGAAATGGCATCCGCATTATCGGCGAGCGAAATAATTCATGTGCAGCAAGCAGATGCTCCAGGGGAAGCTTCTACCCGGGGGCTGCAAGTAGAGGTGCGGGATGCGGTCGTGCGATTCGGCGACCTGACCGTGCTTCGCGATCTGGAGCTGTCGATTCCGGCCGGCCAGTTTCTGGCGGTCGTCGGGAGAAGCGGCTGCGGCAAGAGCACGCTGCTTCGCCTGCTGGCGGGATTGGAGCAAGCATCGCAAGGAGCGGTGTCCATTGGCGGAGCTGCCTCGGCCGGATTGCGCTCCGACGTGCGGGTCATGTTCCAGGACGCCCGGCTGCTCCCTTGGAAAACCGTGCTGGATAACGTTCGGATCGGCGTGGAAGGCGGCGACCGTTCCAAAGCGTTAGAAGCGTTGGAGCTCGTTGGCCTTGCCGACCGGGCGAAAGAGTGGCCCTCCGTTCTGTCGGGCGGACAGCGGCAGAGAGTTGCGCTGGCCCGGGCGCTCGTCAGCAATCCGAGCCTTCTGCTGTTCGACGAACCGCTTGGCGCGCTCGATGCGCTTACCCGCATCGAGATGCAGCAGCTCATTGAACGGTTATGGCTGGAGCGGAGGTTTACCGCCGTACTCGTCACCCATGACGTGAGCGAAGCCGTGGCGCTTGCCGACCGCGTCGTGTTGGTGGAGAACGGAACCATCTCTCAGGATATTTCCATTGCGCTGGCAAGGCCGCGCGAGAAGGACACTGGATTTACGCATTACGAGAGCAGCATTCTGAATCGCGTACTGGGACGGCGCGCGGTTAGCGCTAATCAGGACGGCTTTGCGATTTAGCGGTTGTACGATGCGAATGCTTATGAAGAAGAACTGGATCTCCTCGTTGTCGATAACGAGGGTTCGGTTCTTTTTTTATTGGCGGCGCCAGCTCACGAGCGCACCTATTCTACTAATTGGATCGTTCATCGCGCACGAAGTACGAATAAGTCCTCTTTTGCGCAGCATAGTCTGTTTTCTCTGTTTCCGCCCGCCGCTATAATCGTCCTATCTCCAGCTTGCATGGATGAAAGGTGTCGTTATTGCGCATCGGCTGTCCACGGTCATGAACGCGGACGAGATCTATGTCATGGATCGAGGGAACGTATCCGAGCACGGCACGCACCAAGAATTAGTACATCGGGGGGCTATCTTTGCCGAGCTGCTGCAGTTGCGAAGATTAGCTGATGCGCTCCATGACGATAAATTCAGTTAACCCTTTACGGAATGCAGCAGCTTCAACGAACCCGAATTTTTGATAGAGTCGTCTAGCTCTTTGGTTAAAAGCGGCGACTGTTAATCGCAAGGGGATCGTTCCATACTTCTGGTTAACGGCGCAGAGAACAAAGGCGAAAAAATCCGCTCCAAAGCCTTTGCCCGTTAGCACAGGTTTCATTCCGATTCCGATATCGAGAAAAGACTCGGAATAGCCGTAAACATCGTTTGGCACTTGTGCCGAGCTCCCTGCGCAGAAGTAGCCTACAATCTGATGGTCCGTATTGCGCACGGCATGGTAAGGGTTGTTTAGCATTTCAAGAATCAATTCAGGCGTAGACTCATTGTTGTAGAACTGATAAGGTTCATCGTATCTCCAGCTCAGTATTTCGTCCTCATCCTCGTATTTCATTTCCGTGACCTGTAGTTCGGACATTGCCAGCCTGCCTTTCAACTCCTCTATATGGTTTACTTTACGTTTCCCCGCATCAAATTAACAATCCCAATGATCTCCCCTTCGCTGCAAATATTCGTCAAAATAGGGATAACCCCTGAACGCATATAGATGAGTAACAACAGGTGCAGGGGTGTTGCGCATGGGAGTCTTCAAGTCCTTCCTGGCCAAATCCGCAATCGAGCTGTTTCTGCTGCTGTTTATTTATCCGGCTATCGGGTTTGCGCTGCTCGTGCTCGGCTTTACATCCTCCTGGAAATCCGGGACGGTCATGCTGGTCTCGGCGCTGCTGCTGCGTTTCGTCCTGAAACGCGAAGCGGCGGCGATTCGACCCATGAGGCGTGGTAAACGCTGGGGAAGCAGGTCTCGCGGCAAACGGCAGCCCGGCCAGTCGGGCGGAAATCGGCAGCCGGGACGTTTTCCAGGCGAGTTCGAGCGCGGGGTTTCGCCGCCCCAGCTAAGCGATATTTACGCCGACATGGCGGCGCAGATGCGGGAGCAGGAGATTCTTCTTGCCGTGCTGAGGCAGCAGGAGGAACGGCGCGGGGAACGGGAGCGGCCTGAGGATCGGGATGATCGGAACGGGGAATGGTGGGCGGATCGACACGCGGACCGGCCTGACAAACCAGGCGGGGGAAGCGAGATGGAACGACCTTGGAATCAAAGCCGGGAAAGCCGCACGGAAAGCCCCGCGGGTCAGAACTGGGGCAGCCGTACGGAATGGTCGAGAGATTCGCGCGGGGGCATGCGCGAGGAACGACCTAAGGATCTGCCTGGTACGCCAACAAAATAAGAAACCATGGGGCTAATCATCGAATCACGCGATGATAGCCCCATGGTTTTTCTGTTTTCATTTCGCTTCTTCATGACGAAAGGGGAGAGTTCCATTTGGAACCCTCCCCGCTTACCTTCGCTTATGGCTTACTGACCGGCTGCGGCCATCGCTTCTTCGATGGCGCTGTTAGCGTCTTTGGTCATGCCTTTGATGGCATCGTCCAAACTCGATTTGCCGAAGAACAGCGGGTTCACGTATTTGTTGAAGATCGAACCGCCGCCGCTCGAGAGATAAGGATTGACTTTCAGGTATTGGCTCGTGTAGTTCTGTTCGTCTTGCAGCACCGCGTTGACTTGCTTGTCGAATACGGTTTCGCTAGGCAGGAGAGCCATTTTGCTTTGGAAAATCGGCAGCCCCCAGCCTGATTTCGCGCGGTCGTCTGCCGGCTTGCCGCCGAAATACCATTCGAAGAACGTCCACGCTTCGTCAGGATGCTTCGAAGCCTTGTTGATGATCGCGCCGGTCGCGCTGCCCGTAGGCGCTACGCGCGTGCCGTTCGGCGCCATCGGCGTAGGCAGCATGCCGAAATCCTCCAGATGCGATTTCGCGCGTTCGTCGCCGCGAATAACGCCGCTGTACCAGTACCCCATGACCATCAAAGCAGCTTGGTTCTTGAAGAACAGGTCGCCGCTGTCCGTTTGGTCGTTGTTGACGGAGTTCGGGCCGATGTTGCTCTTCACGGCATCCACCCACATGTTGATGTAGTCTCTGACTTCCGGTTTGTCGAAATCCATCTTGCTGAAGTCATCGTTGTTGATGTCCACGCCCGCGCTGAGCAGGTATTGAAGCATGGTGTCGTAAAACGGTTCGACCTTGCCCATGTCGTGGTTGCCCATGCCGTACTGTTTGACTTTATTGCCTTCCTTGATCGTCAGCTTCTTGGACAATTCGATTAATTCCGGAACTGTAAGCGGTTTCGTCGAATCCGGCAGCGGAACGCCGGCGGCGTCGAAGGCCTTCTTGTTATAGAAAATGGCATAGTCGTTGGACCAGTCTTTCGGCAAGCCGTAGATCGGGCCGGTGCCGACCGTCTTGCCGTCGAAGCGGTACACGTTCGTGATCGGAAGCAGATCGTCCGCTTTGAACACGGTGCTCGTGTTGATGCGATCCGTCAGATCGGCCGCAATGCCCTTGATGACATAGTTAGGAAGTTCTTGTACGCCGCTTATGCGAATGACATCGGGCGCGTCGCCCGTGGCTAGCTGCGCGGCCAGCTTCGTGGAGTCGATCGTTTCAATGACAACATGGATGTTCGGATGCTCTTTCTCGAATTCGGCGATTTGCTCCTTGGACAGTTCGCCGTCGGTTATGCTGGTACGGATCGTTACTTTGTCACCGCTCTTGGTGTCCGAATTCTTCGTCGAGGTATTGTTGGATGAATTTCCGCTGCTGTTGTTCGCGCCGTTGTTGGAAGCGTCCCCGCCATTGTTGCTGCTGCCGCAGCCTGTCAACACAACTGCTGCTGCCGTAACGGTCGTAAGCATAATCGTCCATTTTTTCAATTTCTTATCCCCCTTGAAGAATAGTAAATGTCCTACCTCAACAAGAATAACATGGGAAATGTAAGCGCTTAAATAAGGCGATCCTCCGATTTTAACGGGTAATCCTATGATCTTTTAAGGGGTAATCATATGGAATTTGTTGTTAATTATTCCCAATGTGATGGCGTGAGGTTTTTTAACGTTTACTTGAAGGGGATATAGAAGGCTGCCGCGCATCTTATATTACGAGCGTGTTTGACATCATTCCTCCCATTCTTCATGCGGCGATTAGGTCTTTGGATGTGACTTTGTAAGCGCATTATTTATGGGGTTGACCCATCGTCTTTTATCATATATATATGACATAACAAGAAAAAGCCGGGTCATCAACCGAAGAGGCGTGATGGAGCATGGATCTGCCCAAAATCCAAACCTCGAATTTATTCGAGCAAGTGTACGGTACGCTCAAGCAGCTCATTCTGCGCCGCAAGTTCCGCTCCAACGAGAAAATCTCGATTCCGACCTTGGCTAAGGAGCTCGGCGTCAGCATTACCCCGATTCGCGAAGCGCTTAACCGGCTTGAATCGGAGGGGCTGGTCAAGACGATTTCGAAGGTCGGCACCTTCGTCGTCGGCATCGACCGCAGCTATGTCGAGCAGGTGATCGAGTGCCGCCTGATGATCGATTTGTGGGTGCTGGAGCGCTACAGGCAATTTACCGAGGCACGCTTCGAGGAAGTGACGGCCGGTCTCGATGCCTTGACGGCGTTCTTCCTGGCGGAGGTGCAATTGCCGGGCATCACGCTGGAGCAATGCGGTCACTACGACAACCAGTTTCATGCCGAGTATCTGAAGGCGAGCGAGAATATTAAGCTCGTCGAGACGTACCAAGGACTTATGGCTTTCCGGTCGTTGACGATCGGGGACAATCCGACGCCGGCGCAATATATCGAGTCGCATGCCCAGCATCGCGCCATCGTGCTTGGCTTGCTGGAGCGGGATTGGCAGCAGGCGAGGGAAGCGATCGAGCGCCATCTGAACTATTCCAAACATAACTTGCTAAGCTGGGTCGACAGCAAAGGCGGAGAAGCGTGAGAGCAGCGCTCTCCGCTTGCTCCCGGCATCTTGCGCTTTGCACAATTGCACATCGCTTACGCCATATCCGCTCGGCGTGCAGCTCATTCTCCCGATCTCACCACGATTCGACCTGCGCCAATAACGCCTCCAAGCCCGTTCAACTTCCTAACTCGCCGCATGTACGCATAACATCGATCGTTTAAACCGCTCTGACGAACCGGTCCGCTAGTCCATCATTACCGGAGGTGATGCCATTACCTTGGCTTCCTATTCATCTCAACATAGAGCTTTCTTGACACGCTGCTTTGCGGGATTATGCTTCGCTAACTTCACAATTGGAAATGGTTACGCTTACTAGCCAATTAAAAGGAGTGTTAAGCATGAAGAGAATCAGCATGATGCTCGTGGTCGTGAGCTTTATTATGGCAACGTTTCTGGCAGCCTGCAGCAATTCGCAAGGTCCGGTCAAACCATCGAACAACGAGCCTGCTGCATCGAACGGAAATAACGGGGGCAGCACGGATAATACCGGCAATTCCTATGCGGCAGCCACGAACGAAGCAAGCACGAATACCGGAACTGGCAATGCCGCTGCGGGCGAACATAAACAATACAAGGGCGAGATCGTCATCTCGCTGAACGGCAACGCGGACGATACCGGCGGGAAGCAGGCATTCGAATCGCTCGCGGCAGCTTACAAGAAGGTCCAGCCTGACGTGAAGCTGGTCTGGGAGCCTAAGGGCAGCAACGCCGGCGATTACCCGACCGTGCTCGGAACGATGCTGGCCGCCGGTACGCCAAGACCCGATATCGTGGCGGGCAACTACGTCCCGACGTACGGCAAGTATCTCAATTTCGATAAATACCGGTATCAGACCAATCCGTACACCGGCCACAAATGGGATGACGACCTGGACTTCAACTTCTTCATCTCGAAGAACGCGAAGGGCGAGCGCTTCATGCTTCCGACGCAATCGGTCCACATTATGTGGTTCTACAACAAGGATATCTTCGACAAGCTCGGACTGCAGCCGCCGAGCAACTGGGATGAGCTGGCGAGCGTATCCGCGAAGATTCAAGAAGCCGGCATCATTCCGATCGCCTCGAACTTCGTTTGGAAAGTGCCGCAGTGGGTCATCGAGATCTACATGGATCAGTTTACGCGGGGCTATCACGACATCGTCCGCGCGCAAGCCGGCGACTACAACTACGACGATGAACTGGACGGCAAATTCGAAGCGGATCCGAACGATAAGTATATCGACTTGAAATACAACTATAACCAGGCGCGCTACTTGCAGGCGATCCGCGACGGCAAGATTCGTTTCGACACGCCGGAAATGACGCAGCTGGTCACGAACATGGCCAAAGTGTTCCCGAAATACGCCCAGAAGGACTTCTTCGTCAGCACGGACGACTATCCGCTGTTCCTGCAGCAGAAGGCCGCGATGATCATCGACGGTACGTGGAGCCTGCCGACGCTGAAGAACGATATGGCAAACCTGAACGATCCGGCCCGTCTGAAAGAGCTCAAGATTACCGATACCTCCTCGCTGAAGCCGTTCAACTGGGGTACCTTCGAGAATCCGCCGATGACCGGCGATCTCGTGCAAGGACCCGTGCGCAGCGTCGAATCCGCCACCGGCGAATACGTGAGCATTATCGAGAAGAACCAAGATCAGACGGACATGGTGCTGGACTTCGTCATGTTCTGGCTGTCCCAGCCGGGCTATCAGCCGTGGGTCGACGGCATGGTCCAAGCGAAGAAGTTTACGCCGGGCGGTCCCGTCATGGTGAAGGACGTCGCGGTGCCGCCGGACATTCAAGAGATGTTCGGCGAAGTCAAAATGATGGGCAACGCGGAAATTCCGATCAACAACCCGCTCTCGAACGGCGTGCCCGACATTGCCAAAGCCAACATGAATCTGTATAAGGAAGCGCTCGAAGGCAAAATCACGCCTGAGGAGTTCGGCAAGAAGCTGCAGGAATCCTGGACGAAAAACTTTGCTCAAATCATTAAAGCCGCGGGACTGACCATGGAAGATATCGATCATCCGGAACGCGCGCCGGGGCAATAACGCACGCGAAGCGGATTCAGTCAGGAGGATCGTATGCCGAACATCTTACGGGAACGAGGCGCGGCGATGTCCGCCAAGCGAAGCGTACGGGTCGTCGTCGTCGCAGTGATTTTGCTCCTATTGGCCAACCTGCTCTATTTCTTCTTCTTTGCCTCTTCCGGCAAAGCGTACCTGGTTACGGATTCGCTCGGCGGCAGTCGGGTGATCAAAGCGATCGGCATCGACGAGAACACGACCGCGGCGATCACCGGAGACAGCCGGCTGCTCCTGCTTCAGGCCGGTCAGGCCGCGCGTGAGCAGAAGCTGGAAGGCTCGGTATCCGATCTAGCGCTGTCGGTTGACCACCGCAGCATCTATGTCGGCACGAACGAGAGAAAAGTCTACGTCTACGATCTGACGTTGGCCGAGCGCGCAAGCTTCTCGGTCAACGGAAGGGTCGTCGGCCTCGACTCTTCCGAGAACGGCCAGATCGCGGTGACCTACGGCATCGGGCAGTATACCGACAAGTTCTATGTCGGGATCTTCGATGAAGCCGGTCAGAGCCGGTACAAGACGAAGATCGGCTTCGACGTGAATGCGATCGCTGCCGCGAAGGACGGCGTGTACTTCGGGACGGCCGATTCGAGAGTCGGCTTCCTGAACGCGGCCGGGGAGGAGCAGTGGCGGACGAATTTGCTGCAGCCGCTGACCCAGCTGGGGCTGAATGACAAGCAGGAGCTGCTTGCAGGCGACAGCAGAGGCAATGTGTCGCTCGTATCGACGAAGGGCAAGACGCAGTGGATCAACCATGTATCGAGTTATCCGATTACGATGATCGGCGCGGCGGACGGCGGCCGCATCCTCGCCGGCGATAAGGACGGCAAGCTGTACCTGCTGGACGAGAACGGTTACGTGCTCTACAGCGCCAATCCCGGAGCCGGCGCGGCGAACAGCCTGATCCGCGCTTCCGGAGACGACCTGCTCCTGTTGACGGACAAAGGCACGACGTTATCGCTGTCGGTAACGGATGCGCTGGATGCGAAGCGGCAGACGTACCTGCTGATCGGTCTGCTCGTCGTCAGCGCCCTGCTTGCGATTACGGCATTCATCGCGCTCGTCCGGTCGATCGAGAGCTGGCGCTTGCGGAGCATACGGTTCGCCAGACGCATCCGCAGATCACGGACGGCGTATGCTTTGCTGCTGCCGTCGATCATCCTGATCCTGATCTTCAACATCGCCCCGACGCTGATGGCCGTATTCTACTCCTTCACGAATTTCAACCTGAAGGAGCCGCTGAAGGTCATCGGCTTCGACAACTTCGTCGCGCTGTGGTCGGATCACTTCTTCTGGGTCGGCATCTGGAACATGTTTCTCATTCTGATTACGTCGATCATCAAGGAACTCACGATGCCGCTTCTCGTCGCGGAGCTGATCTTCTGGCTGCGGAGCAGGTCGATGAAATACTTGTTCCGCACCGCGTACGTCGTTCCGAGCATCGTGCCCGGCGTCGTCGGCATTCTGCTGTGGCGCATGATGTACGATCCGGAATCCGGCCTCATCAACCAGTTCTTCGGCGTCATCGGGCTTGACGGCTGGCAGCATGCTTGGCTGGGAGAAGAGAGCATCGCGATCTGGAGCGTCATCCTGGCGGGCTTCCCGTTCATCAGCATCTTCGCCTTCCTCATCTACTTCGGCGGCTTGATCGGCATCAGCCGGGATATTTACGACTCCGCTTCCATTGACGGCATCGGGGTGTGGACGCGCTTCTGGAGGATCGACGTGCCGATGATCCGGCCGCAGATCCGGTTGATTATGTTCTTCACCTTCATCGGGAGCATCCAAGGCTTCGCCAATATTTATCTCTTCACGCGGGGAGGCCCGGGAACGGCGACCTACGTGCCGGGGCTGCAAATGTACAACCAGATTTCCAATGCGAATTTCGGCTATGCATCGGCCATCGGCTTCGTCTTGGCCATCTTCATCTTGGCCGGTTCCATCATGAACCTGCGCGTATCCAAACAGGAAGGAGCCTGACCGGATGAAATGGAAAATCAATCCGAGCGCCGTCGTCAGCTACGCGATGCTGGGGCTGCTGCTGATCCTGTCCTTCGTGCCCATCATCATGATGCTGTCCATGTCGCTGCGCGACAGCCTGATGATCTACGGGGATTTCTGGGGACTGCCGTGGCCGCCGAAATTCGATAACTATTCGTTCGCGCTCGTCGATCTGATGGAGCCGATCTGGCGAACGCTCTATCTGTGCGTCCTCTCGATCGTCGGCATCATGATCTTCTCCACGCTGAGCGGCTACGCGTTCGCCCGGCTTCAGTTCGTCGGCCGCAATCTGATGTTCTGGATCATCGTCATGCTGATGACGGTGCCGGGCGTTCTGCTGCTGACGCCGAATTTCGTGCTGGCGGACTGGCTGCACCTGAAGAACAGCCTGAACGGCTTGTCCGTGTTCTACATCGGCGGCGGGCAGCTGTTCGCGATCTTCCTGCTGCGCACCTTCTTCACCTCGCAGCCGGAAGAGATGTTCGAGGCCGCGCGGGTAGAAGGAGCGACCGAATTCCGCTGCGTCTGGGCGATCGCGCTGCCGCTGGCCCGGCCGATTCTGATCACGATCGCCATCATGAACTTCCTGGCGATCTACAACGATTTGATCTGGCCGATGCTGATGATCAGCGCGCCCAATCTGCAGACGATATCGATGGCGCTGGCCAATTACGCGCCGGATGCCGGCAACGCGGTCGGGAAGATTTCGCGTCCGGATCTCGGCATCATAACCTCCGGGTATGTGTTCGCGTCCATTCCGCTGCTGCTGATGTTCATGCTCGGCATGCGCTATTTTATCGAAGGGCTGACTTCCGGATCGATCAAGGCTTAATCGTCCATGCGGAGAGGAGGAACGAGGCATGAGAATAACCGATGTGAAGGCTTACGCCGTCCGCAGGCAGGTGCCTTATCCGTTCGTTTGGCGGAAGGGGCTTCCCGGATCCGGGACGGAGACGGAGCATACGGTGCTGCGCGTGCTGACCGACGAAGGCATCGAAGGCGTCGCCAGCGTGGCGCGCGGGGCGATCGCGATCGATCTGATCGGGCGCCGGATCAAGCCGGCGATCGTCGGCAAGGACCCGCTGCTGAAGGAAGAGCTGTGGGAGCTGATGTGGGAGCTGGACCGGATCGAGGAATTTCCGCTCTACATGCTGGGCGCCGTCGACACGGCGTTGTGGGACATTACGGCCAAGAAGGCCGGGATGCCGCTCTATCAGCTACTTGGCGGAAATTCTGACAAGGTGCCCGCCTACGCGAGCACGGTTACGTACGAATCGATCGAGCAGTACCTGCGAATTGCCGATGCCTGTATGGAACGGGGCTACCGGGCGATCAAGCTGCATGCCTGGGGCGATATCCGCGAGGATGCGAAGCTGGCCAAGGCGCTGCGGAAGCATGTCGGCGACGGAGTAGCGCTGATGTACGACGGATCGGCGGGCTTCAACCTGCAGGACTCGATCTGGCTCGGCAAGCAGCTGGAGGAAGCGGGCTTCCTCTGGTATGAAGAACCGATGCGCGAGTTCAATATCCGCAATTACAGCTTGCTGTGCAGGGAACTTACGATCCCTGTGCTTGCGGCCGAGACGTCGGACGGATGCCATTACAACGCCGCGGATTTCATCATTCAAGGCGCGGCGGACCTGATCCGCACGAGCGTGCATTACAAAGGCGGCATCACCGGCGCGCTGCGGGTCGCGCATCTGGCGGACGCGTTCGGGATGAAAGCGGAAATTCACGGCGGCGGGCTGCCGAATCTGCATCTCGCCTGCGCGATTCCGAACAATACCGCGTATGAAATCCTCGTCTACCATGAGCCTGCTTCATTCTCCCATGAAGTGGACGCGGAAGGATATATCGCGCCTCCGAGCCTGCCCGGCATCGGAGAGACGTACGACTGGGAAGCGTTGGATCGGCAGGCGTTTCTGCGGGTTTAATGCAGGGCGCTGGAGCCTATCGCAAGCTTTTCGTCTAAGGCCAAACAAAAGCCGAAAACAAAAATGTGAAAAACAAAAATGTAAAAAACAAAAATGTGAAAAACACAAGCTAAAAACAAGAACCAAATACACAAGCAAGGAAGGAGCAGTTCATATGTCGATCAACGAACTCTATATCTCGCCGGAGGGCAATGACGCCTGGAGCGGAAGGCTGGCGGACCCGAACGCGGATCACACGGACGGACCGTTCGCGACGATTGCCGGCGCGCGCGACGCCATCCGGCAGCACAAGCGGGCGGCCGAGCTTGCCGGGGCGGTAACCGTTTATTTGCGCGGAGGGAGCTATCCGCAGGCAGGGCCGATCGTCTTCACGCCGGAGGACTCGGCGCCGGTTACCTATGCCGCTTATCCGGGCGAGCAGCCCGTTATCGACGGCGGCGAACGGATCGGCGGCTGGCGGGAGGAGCAGATCGGCGAGCGGAAGATGTGGGTGGCGGACGTGCCAGCGGCATCGGCGGGCAGCCGTAATTTCAGGCAGCTGTTCGTGAACGGAGAGCGCCGTCCGCGGACGCGCCTGCCGAAGCAGGGCTTCTATTGGATGGAGGACGTGCCGGGCACGCAGCATCATGCCAAAGGGATGACCAGCGATCTGTTCGAGGGAGCGGATGCCTTCGTCAGCGCGCCGGGCGATATTCATTCTTGGCGCAATCTGAACGACGTGGACGTCGTGGCCGTTCATTATTGGATCGAGGAGCGGATGCCGATCGCTTCGTTCGACCCCGCGACCCGGCTCGTGAAGTCGAACCGCAAGAGCATGTTCGTGCTGAAGGACGATGTCGCCAAACGCTTCGCCAAATATTACGTGGAAAACGTATTCGAAGCATTGACCGAACCGGGGCAGTGGTACCTCGACGGCGCCGCAGGCAAAGTGTATTATATTCCGCTGCCGGGCGAGTCGATCAGCAATACGGAAGCGATTGCTGGCTCCGCCTATCAGCTGTTGAAGCTCGAAGGAAAGCCGGATGAGGAGAAATACGTGGAATTTCTCGGCTTCCGAGGGCTGACCTTCGCTCACACGGACTGGGTACAGCCGCAAGGAGGCGGTGAACGCTTCGAGCGGCCCGGCATCGATTTTGCGGCAGCGCCGCAGGCGGCGTTCAACATTCCCGGCGTGCTCCAGCTGCGCGGCGCCCGGTACTGCGCCATCGAGAATTGCCGCATCGAACATATCGGTTGGTACGGCATCGAGCTCTCGGACGGCTGCGCGTCCAATCGCATCGTCGGCAATACGATCGCGGACATGGGGGCGGGAGGCGTCAAGCTGGACGGCGCCGATGCCGAGGGTCCCGTTCTTCGCCGCACCGGCGGCAATCGGGTCACGGACAACCATATTCATGCGGGCGGACGCATCTTCCACAGCGCCTGCGGCATTCTCTCCGTGCATGCGTTCGATAACGCCTTCTCGCACAATCATATCCATGACCTGTATTACACGGGCATCTCTTGCGGCTGGGTTTGGGGGTATGCGGCCAACATTTCGAAGAACAACCGGATCGAGAAGAACCATATCCATGATCTCGGCCACGGCCTGCTCAGCGATATGGGCGGCATCTACACGCTTGGCGTTCAGCCGGGCACCGTCATTCGCGGCAACCTGATTCACGATATCGAGAAATGCAATTACGGCGGATGGGCGATCTATCCCGACGAAGGCAGCTCGCATATCATCATCGAGCATAATGTCTGCTACCGTACCAGCAGCCAGGTCTTCCATCAGCATTACGGGCGGGAGAACACGGTCCGCAACAACATATTCGCGTTCGGCCGTGAGGGCCAGGCTTCGCTCAGCCGCGCCGAGAACCATAAGTCGCTGACCTTCGAGAAGAACATCGTGGTGAGCGACGGGCAGCCGCTGTTCGTCGCCGGTTATGCCGGACAATTCGATAAGAAGGGCTTTTACAGCGACTTGAACCTGTTCTGGGACGTCTCCGGCAGCGAGCCGCAGAGCGGCAATCAGAAATTCGACGAGGACGCGACGTTCATGCTGCTCGATCCGCGCACGATAGCCGACATGCAGGCGCTCGGGTACGACCTGCATTCGCTGTTCGCCGATCCCCGGCTGAAGAATCCGCATGCGGGCGACTTCACGCTGGCCGCCGATTCGCCGGCCTTCGCGCTCGGCTTCGAGCCGATCGATCTGACGGATGTGGGGCCGAGAGCGCGGGAACGGCAGCGGGTCGCCCAAACGACGGTATAGGAGGAATGACGATGAAACGACAGCAGGTGCTGTTTCTCTGTTTGACAAGTCCGGAGCTAAGCTCCAAGACGATCGCCTGGGCGCTGTACGACGGCGCTTCCGATGCGGATCACCAGATGGAAACGGGCGATTCCGAGCAGCCGCCCTATGCCTCCGTTCTCGATGCGATGAGGGATGGCTGGCGGGTGCTGCAGGCGCCTCCATTGCCGTTCTTCGTGCATGGCCGCGAGAACGATACCGGCCATCTGCCATTCGAGTATATGCTGGAGAGGGAGGTGGAGGTCCATGAGTAACGCAGGCTCCGTATCACGTTCCGATCTGCTCGATGTTAGGCAAATGGCGCGTTTCTGCAGCGACGGCCTGCTCGTGCTCGAGAATCTGGTCCCGCAGGAGCTGAACGAGGCCGTCTATCATGACGAGCTGACGGTTCAGCCGCAGGGGTACGACTTCTGGAACAATTCCGAAGCGCTTCGCCGCGTATTCGATCTTCCTCAGGTCAGAGGCGCCATCGAGAGCTTGATCGGCCGCAATTATACGTACGATCATTCGTATCTGCATACGGTCAGAGCCAATAACAGCAAATCGCAGAACTGGCACGTGGATTCCGGCGTCATGAACCCGAACCCGCATCACTTCGATATTCAGGCGTTTTATTTCGCCCACGATACGCCGGTCGAGATGGGACCTACCCTCGTGCTGCCGGGCTCGCATCTGCGGCGGGTAAGCTATTGGGGCATTTCGCGCTACAAAAACTTCGACGGCCAGCGGCACCTGGCAGCCAAGGCGGGCACGATCGCCTTCATGCATCAGGATATCTGGCATTGCGCGCAGCCGAACAAGACGGATCGTACGCGCTACGTCTTCAAAATCCGCCTGAACGCGGTGGAACTGCAGCGCAACCTATTCCGTACCGAGGGTTACGACGATCCGGAGGTCGACGCGATTCTGCGGACGCAGTACGGCTGGTACGGCTCGGACTGGCAGAAGGAGTATTATCAGCGGCTGGCGTTCTGGCAATCCTTGGTCGGGAATGAACGGGCATTGAGCCGCAAATAAGCGATGAGTGAATGGTTGTCCGGGTAGCTGAATCTGCTCGTTCGACATATCCACGCCGAAAATTATTGAGACCGCCTTGCCGTCATCGCTGATGATAGCGGGGCGGTTATTTTTTTTACAATAAACTACAATTCCAACTCTTGACATTTCAATCTTGCGGTGTTTATACTGTGTATATGAATATATACAGTATATAAACCAGGAGGAGAGGACAGATGACTAGCTGGCAGGGAGCGATGGCGCTGCTTCGGTTCGAGGGGCGCCAGTCTTGGGTCGGCCTGCTCACGACGATGGCTTTTTTCACCTATATGTGCCTGCTCATCATGCCGATGTTCGACGAGATGTTGGACCGAGGTGCCGATTCCAGCTACGGGTGGATCGGGGATTTCCTCTATCTCACCATCCTGCCGATGATGAGCTTCGTGATGAACCGCAGCATGTTCCGTTACTGGAGCCGGGATCCGTACACCCGCAGACTGGCGTATTGGCGCACGCTGCCGATCAGCTGGAATGCGATCATTCTCTCGCGCATGCTGCAGCATGTTATCGTGCTGACGATCGTTTCGCTCTACTATTTCAGCATGCAGTATGCCGTGCTGGGCGCCATACGCGAACTGCTGACGCCCGGAGCCTACATCGTCTATGCGCTGACTTGGTACGGCTATGCGCTGATGGCCGGAGCTACGTACGTATTCTTCGAGCAGACGTTTCGGGGGAAAGCGTATTTCTTGGTCTGCATCGGCTACATGCTGCTGTACGCCTTGCTGCAGGTTCTTCTTTGGGCAACGGATACGAACTTGTTGTTCCGGACGATCGAGGCGGCACAACGCCACGCCTTCGTATGGCCTGCAGTTACGATTCTGCTCGGCGCGGCGGTCACGGCGCTGATCGGGCTTGCGATCCGCAAGCGGCTTGCGAAGCGCAGCCTGCTGCAATAGCGGCAATGGAGCTAGTTATTCTCGAGAGAAGGTGGAGCGGTGTGGATACCAATACAACTCAATGAACAAAGCGCGGAGCCGCTTTACCACCAGATAGAAGTGCAGCTCCGCGCGCTTATCGTCAGCGGACAGCTGCCCGAAGGGACGCTGCTGCCCTCCATCCGCGAGCTGGCGCAGCAAACCAAGTGCAGCGTCATTACGATCAGACGGGTTTATCAGGACTTGGAGAATGAAGGGCTGCTCCGAACACGGCAGGGAACGGGGACTTTCGTCGCCCAAGTCGACGGACAGCGGCGGGACAATCAGCGGCGAAGCGCCGTCGTGGCGGCGATCGAGGCCGCGGCCGAGGCTGGACTGCGTGTGCATTATACCGATGACGAGCTGGTCGATATGCTTCGAGAGGCGTTGCTGCGAATGCGGCCCTCGGCTGGCGATACGGAGCATGCGGATACGGAGCAAGGAACCGGGCAAGGCGAAGGAGGGGGAACGACATGACGGAAATCGCGGTGGAAATCGCAGGCTTGCTGCAGCGCAGGGCGCATTTCGAGCTGGGACCCGTGGAGCTGGCCATCCCCAAGGGCTGCGTGACGGCTATCGTCGGGCCGAACGGCTCCGGGAAAAGCTCGCTGTTCCGCCTGATGCTTGGGCTGGCGAAGCCGGATGAGGGCAGCCTGCATCTGCTGGGGGAACAAGTCGGCGAGCGGGATAACGCTTCGCAGAAGAGGCGCATCGGGTATGTACCTGAAGAAGCGATCGACCTCGATGACCGGCTGAGCGGGGAGGCGAAGGCAGCGTTCGTGCGGCAATGGTATCCAAGCTGGAACGAGGCCGTATACCGGGAGCTGCTGCGGCGCTTCGAGATCAACCCGGGCTTGAAGCTCGGCCGAATGTCCAAGGGGATGCGGCGCAAGTACGACCTGTCCCTCGCGCTGGCGCATCAACCGGAGCTGCTGCTGCTGGATGAGCCCTCGTCGGGCCTTGATCCGATTGCCTGGAAGACGATGATCGACGTGCTTCACCGTTATATGGAGCGGGGCGACAGGACGATCATCATGGCTTCGCACATCGTGGAGGAGGTTCGGCGGCTCGCGGACTATATCGTTTTCATCGTGCAGGGCAAGATGTTGGGAATCTACGAGAAGGATGCGCTGCTGGCGTCGTGGCAGACGATGTACGTCGATGCCGGCGGCCGCGATCTTGATTGGCAGAGGATGCCGGGCTATCGCAGCGGCGAGACGTCCGGCGGCACGGTCTATAAGGTCGTGACGGATCAGGCTTTCGAGGCCGAACAGTGGCTGGACGCCGAAGGCGTAACCGTGATCAACAGGCAGAAGCTGGAGCTGGACGAGATCCTCGTGCAGCTAACCGAACAAGCGAGAGGAGTTTTATGAGTATGAATGCTTTATCGCTGGAACAGGTAGTCAAGCAATACGGCGACAAAACCGCCGTGAACGGCATCAGCTTCGACGTTGCCCCCGGAGAAATTTACGGATTGCTCGGGGCGAACGGCGCAGGCAAGACGACGACGATGCGGATGGTACTCGGCCTCATTTACCCGGATTCCGGGCGGATCTTATATAACGGCAAAGCGTATAGCAAGGAACAGCTGCAGGGGCTCGGCTACTTGCCGGAGGAGCGCGGCCTCTATCCCAAGGTAAAGGTGAGCGACCAGATCTTATACCTCGCTCAGCTGCGCGGCATGTCCCGCAAGGACGCGGACCAGAACCTGAAGCGCTGGCTGGACCGGTTCGGCGTGCCGGAATATTACGGCAAGCGGGTCGAGGAGCTTTCCAAGGGGAATCAGCAGAAAATCCAATTCATTGCGGCCGTCATCCATAGTCCGCGCATCGTTATTATGGACGAAGCGTTCAGCGGACTGGACCCTGTCAACGTCGAGCTGCTCAAGTCGACGGTCAAGGAGCTCCGGGACGCCGGATCGAGCATTCTGTTCTCGACGCACCGGATGGAGCATGTCGAGGAGCTGTGCCGCAACATCACGATTTTGCACCGATCCAACCCGGTGCTGCAGGGTAACCTGAAAGCGATCAAGCAGCAGTTTCCGCGGGAGCGGATCATTCTGGCTACGGGCGGCGAAGTGAACGGTTTGGAAGCGATCGGGGGCGTCCTTAGCGTGAACAGGCACGAGTACGGCTACGAGCTGTTGATCTCGGACGAAGCTGCGGGCAGGCCGATCCTGGAGACGGCGATGACGCAGACGGATGTGCGGCGCTTCGAAATCATGGAACCGACGCTTAACGAAATCTTTATTAAGACGGTAGGTGAGAAGCATGAATAACGGGTTCTGGACGGTTGTCGGCTTCACGGCGAAGAACAAGCTGCGGGGCAAAGCGTTTCTCGTGACGACGCTCATCATCGCGGTCATCATGAGCATCGGCATCAATTTGCCGTATATCATCTCGCAATTCAGCGGCGAAGGCAAGGCGACGGTCGTAGGTTATCTGGACAGCACGGCGGATAAAACATCGTCGCAGTTGTTCACGCCTACGCGCATAGCGGATATGCTGAACAAGTATTACGACGCGCAGGATAAGCCGGAGCTGAAGCTCGTGCCGATCGCGGATGCCGGCTCGGCCGATGCGAACGAGAAGGCGTTGAAACAAGCGGTGTCAGACGATGTCATTGACGGTTATCTCGAGTTCGCGCCCGATTCGGAAAGCGGCTTCCCTTCCGTCACGTACAAATCGGAGAGCTTGATGGAATCGAAGGTGTCGCAATCCTTGGAGACATCGCTGCAGGCGGTCAAGATGGATGCGGTCATTAACGGCGGCGGTCTCAGCAAGGAACTGAAGGCGCTGCTGACGAAGCCGATCGAGCTTAATACCGTCCAAATCTCCACCGCCGCAGGCGCCGGTTCCATCGGCGGCGAAGGCAAGACGAAAGAGCAGCAAGGGATGGATATGGCGACGGTGTACGTCATTATCTTCATGCTGTTCATGGCCATCATGATCAGCGGCCAAATGATCGCAAGCGAGATCACGGCGGAGAAGAGCTCGCGCGTCATGGAAATTCTCATCACGAGCGTCGCGCCGCTCAAGGCGATGTTCGGCAAGATTCTCGGCATGTTCCTCGTCGTGCTGACGCAGCTGGCCGTCTACATCATCGTCATCGTCATCAACATGACGCTGCCGCAGAACGCCGACAAGCTGAGCGAGTTCGGCATCTCGCTGAACCAGATCGATCCCGTCCTGCTTGTCTACGCGATCGTGTTCTTCCTGACCGGCTTCTTCCTCTTCGCGACGTTGTTCGCGGCCGTCGGCTCCATCGTCAGCCGAACGGAGGATCTTGGCCAGGCGGTGCTGCCGATCACGATGCTGTCGCTCGCGGGCTTCTATATCTGCATGTTCGGCGGCCTGAACAGCCCGGGCTCCATGCTGATGAAGGTGTCGTCGTTCATCCCGTTCTTCTCGCCTTACGCGATGGTCGTCCGGCTCGGACTGTCCGACCCGCCGCTGTGGCAAGTATGGCTGTCGATTCTGATTCTGGTCGCGTCGATTCTCGCCTCCGGCTGGCTGTCCGCGAAGATCTACCGCGCGGGCGTGCTCATGTACGGCAAGAAGCCGTCGATGAAGGAACTGTTCAAGGCCATGAAAGCGTACCGTTAAGGTGCGCTTTTTTTTTGCGTGAAAACTGAAATCGGCGAAGGGGACGTCTATCGTGGCCTGGAGTGGAAGCAAGCTGGATTCATGACGAAAGACAACCATAGACCATACTTATAACGGAAAAAGACAGTATTCAAAAGGAGAGAATTTTGAGAAGATAATCGTACAATGGAAAATTCGGGAGATATAGCGGATGAAAATCTATCAATCTTTTAAATCGAAAAAATATTTGTTGCGCATCCTCATTTCAATTACCGTCATAACCGTTTGCGTGTTGATCGGTTCTACCGTTTCTTTATACTATCTGTCCACGAATTCGGTCGTTAAAATGCAAAAGGAATACCACGAGGCTACCCTTGCGCAAATCAACTACAATATTTCCTACATGGATGAAATCGCCAAGAACATGATCACCTTCTTATTTTGGGATGCAGAGATAACCCCTTTGATCACCAACGAAGACGTGCAGGTGATGGACTTGGTGAAGAAGCTGAATAAGCTCGACACCATCGTAAGATCGAGCTCGTTCCTGGACTCGATCGTGGTGTATAACGGTCACATGAACCAGCTCTTCTCGGGAGGGAACGCCAAGTTCAGAAGCCAGGCGAGCGAACCTTCCCAACGTCTGCTTCATTATTTGCAAAACGAAAACATACAAAAAATGAAGCTCATCCCGATGAAACTCTCCGATACGAGTCCCAAAATCGATTTATTCTCCTACATCATGTATGACAGTCTAGGGTCGTACTCGCCCAACGAAAGCGCGCTGATCATTAACATAAAACCGGAATGGTTGTTTAACAACATCAAGCTAATCAACGACTTCGCCGCCAAACAAGAAAGCACGATTTTTCTGATGAACAAAGAAGGCAGCTTGCTGAGTTCGAACAATAAACCGGGCCCGGATTCGGAGCAGCTGCGGGCGGTCATTGCCGAACACGCCAAACAAAACAGTTCCAAAGGGTATTTCATACATGAGATCGAGGGCGAGAAACAGATCGTCTCCTATTCCGGCACCGTCATTCCCGGCTGGTACGCCGTAAGCTTGCAATCATACGACTCCTTGATTCACAACACCCGTCAAATCAAGAAATTGTCCTTGATGACGACCGCCATCTTCTTATTCATGACCGCCATCGCTTCTTTCATCGTGTCCCGGAGTTTGTATAAGCCGGTGGACCGGTTATTCAGCCAGGTGAAAAAGGGGACCTATTCCACTAACGATAACGCCGCCAAAGACGAGCTGTCCTTCTTATCCGATACTTATAAAGAAGTCATGGAAAACCTGCACGAAGTGAAAAGATTCCAGACGGATCATCGGGATATCGTGCAGATGTATTATTTCAGGAAAATGCTTATCGAAAGCACGGGCTACGACCGGGAGCAGTTTACGGATACGATTAAACGAAACGGATTGAACATAAGCGAGCAGGGCTCCTACCGCATGCTGGTCATCGCGATCGACGGCATCGGAAAAATGAGCCGGATGCTGCAATCGAACGACATCAAGGTGTTCCATTTCGCGATTCTGAATATCGCGGAGGAGTTCATGAATAAAAGATACCGTTGCACGGGAGCCGAGATGAAATCGGATCATTTGGCATTCCTAGTGAGCTCCGATCAAGGAGTGGAACAAGATAACCTGCTGGATCTGCTGAAGCAAATCCAAGATACGATAACCCCGTATTATAAAATTACGATCAGCGCGGCTCTGAGCCACGCATTCACCCGATACTCCGACATATCGGATCAATACCACAGAACCCAGCAAGCGCTCCTGTACAAGCTTGTCTTTGGAAGGCAAGCGTTGATAACGCCGGAGATGGTGGAGGACAACGTCCGGAATACCCCTAGGCAACTGCCGCCGGAGCTGGAAAGGAAAATCGTCGAAGGCATAAATTCCGGCGATTCGGAACGCGTCGGAGCTTCGTTGGACAAGCTTATGCAGCATCTGTCCGGCTACCCCTACGATCAAATCATGACGGAAATCATGCAAATTACGATATTGATCCGGCAAACGATCCAGAACATGAACGACAACCGCGTCCAACCCATCGAAATCGACATGAATTCGTTAAGCCTGGGCCTATTGGAAACGGAATCGTTAGCCGAAATGCATCAACTGATTCTGCAAAGCCTGAAGGAAATCAGCCAACAGAAAATGGACGGTTCGGGGGTACGCAACGAGATCCTCATCCAAACGATCAAAGAAATCGTCCGGCAGAATTACGCCGATAGCAACTTGAGCTTGCAATCCATTGCCGGGATGATCAAGTTGTCCGCGGACTATGTCGGCAGAATGTTCAAGAAAAGCGAAATGATATCCGTCGCCGATTATATCAACGAGGTTCGATTGGACCTCGCCAAAGAAATGCTGGAGAACGAGATGCATACCGTTGCGGAGATCATGGAAAAAGTCGGTTTCGTCAATCAAAGTTATTTCTTCAAGCTATTCAAAAAAAAGTCCGGTTCCACGCCGGGCGACTACCGCCTAAAAAAATCGCTTCATAAACAAATAGAATGAAGGAAGACTGAATCAGGTTGTCCGGCGGCATCACCGTTGGGCGGCCTTTTTTTTATCGCGCAGGTACCGACAAATCAAAGAAAAACACGAGAAGTGCACGCGGTTTGAATAATTTTAACGAGATTTTGCACTAGGCTTAAGGATGGAATTTGGTGACAATGGAGTCAGCCGTCCAACAACAAGGAGAAGAGGTGAAAAGAATTGGGAATATGGAAAAAAACCGTAAGCGAATGGAGCCTGTTCAAAAAGAATTACGAGTTATTTACCTTGAGTTTGCCGGGACTCGCGTACATCTTCGTTTTTGCCTACCTCCCCATGTTGGGGATCATGCTAGCGTTCAAAGACTTTCATTATGATAAAGGGATATGGGGGAGCGAATGGATCGGATTCAAGAACTTCGAATTCTTTTTCGTTTCCGATTATGCGTACCGAATTACCCGAAATACGGTGTTATATCAGCTTGGTTACTTGTTCTTCACGACGACGTTCGCTTTGACCTTCGCCGTTATGCTCAATGAAATCTCGAGAAGAGCGGTAAAGGTTTACCAAACGGCCTTGTTTTTGCCCTATTTTCTATCCTGGGTCGTTGTCTACTATATCGTGTTCACGCTGCTGGATTTGAAAAACGGCTTGTTGAACACGCTGCTCGCCGCTTTCGGAGTACCGGCTCATAACTGGTATTTAGAAACGGGTCCGTGGCCGTACATTTTAAATATCGTAAGCTTATGGAAAAACATCGGTTTCAGCACGCTCGTTTATTTTGCCGGCATTATCGCGATCAGTCCCGATTATTACGAAGCAGCCCGAATAGACGGGGCGACAAGGTGGCAAATGGCAAGGAAAATCACGATACCGCTGATCATGCCGATTATTTCCATCCTGCTCATCCTTTCCGTCGGAAGCTTGATCTCGGGAGACTTCGGACTGCACTATTTCATCCCGAACGATTCAGGGATGACGTTCCCGACAACGGATATCATCGATACCTATGTTTACCGCGCGCTCACCAAGATTGGCGACGTGGGAATGGCATCCGCCGTCGGACTGTTCCAGTCTACGGTTGGATTCGTTCTGGTCTTGTTGGCGAACGCCTTGGCAAAAAGATTGAATCCGGAAAATTCCTTATGGTAGGTACTCCTATGACGCAGACCGCTAAAAAAATATCCGTTGCGAACGTCTTCATTCATCTCGTGTTCATTGTCGTATTCCTGTCGATGCTGTTGCCTTTCTTGCTGGTTATCGCGATTTCCGTTACGCAAGAGCACGCTTTGATCCAGAATGGGTACCGGTTGATTCCGGCCAAGTTCAGCTTGGACGCCTATTATTATATTTTCAAATCGCCGTGGATTCTGATTCGGGCCTACTGGGTCACCATAGAGACGACGATACTGGGAACGCTCGGCAGTCTCTTTTTGACCTCGCTTACGGCTTACGTGGTTTCCCGCAAGGACTACCGCTATGTTCGCGGCACGACCTTCTATGTGTTTTTCACCATGTTGTTCAGCGGCGGACTTGTCCCCTCCTACATTCTGGTTACGCAATATCTTCATTTGAAAGATACGGTCTGGGCGCTTATTTTACCGGGCATGCTGACTCCCTTTTATATCCTGATCATGAAAGGGTTCATTTGCGAAATCCCCCGCGAACTGATCGAGTCGGCGAAAGTGGACGGCGCGAGCGAATGGCGGATTTTCTTCCGGATGATTTTGCCTTTGTCGAAGCCGGCGCTCGCAACCCTGGGGCTATTCATCGCCTTTAACTATTGGAATTCTTGGTTCTCGGCATTGTTGTACATCAACAAAGAGGGACTGGTCCCGATCCAGCTCCTGTTGACCCGGATGATGAACACGATCAATTTTCTGAGCACGAATTCGCAGTTTATGAGCGGCATCTCGATCGACACCTCCAAATTTCCCAACTTATCCGCAAGAATGGCCATGACCGTTATGGCAGCGGGACCGATGTTGTTCGTCTTTCCGTTCTTTCAGAAATATTTTATCAGAGGTTTAACGGTCGGTTCCCTGAAAGGCTGAAAGACTGAAAGACTGAGTGACGGAATTAATATCTGCAAGGGCCCTGCAGGTATTTAATTTAATAAGCAATGGCTTATATTCGAACCGGGAGGTCAACTGAAAATGAAAACGAAAAAGGTTGGTCGTCAATCATTAGGGATGGTATTCCTTCTCTTAACGCTTATCGTAAGCGCTTGTAATTCGAAGAACGATTCCCCCGCGGCATCCGAACAAACATCGAATGCGCCATCCGGAGCAACCGATGAAACGGCGGCAAAGACCGATGAACTGCCCCCCGTGGAATTGACCTATTATTTCCCGCAGGGAGAACTGCAGAAGGATTACGAGTCCGTGGAAGAAGCCGTCAATCAATACTTGAAGCCCAAAATCAACGCAACGATCAAAATGATGCCGATCGTGTTCGGCGACTACGAACAGAAGCTGAATACCATCGTTTCCTCGGGCGAGAACTTCGATATCGGCTGGACGTCCAACTGGATGTTCAACTACGAAAACAATGCGGAGAAGGGAGCTTTCCAGGATCTCCAAGACCTGCTTCCCACGTATGCTCCCGAGTTCATGAAAAGCTTGCCCGATTCCGCCATCGAGGGCTCCAAGACGTCCAAGGGTAAACTGATGGCGATTCCGAACTACCAGGTTGCCGCCAAAGCTTCCGGTTTCGTTATCCAGAAGGAATACCTCGACAAGTATAATTTCGATGTCAGCACGATTAAGTCGTTCAAGGACTTGGAACCGTTTCTGGATGTGATCAAGAAAAACGAACCGGATGCGATCCCTTACTTCTCGCAAGCCAATTCTTTCATCGCCACGGCGAACGGATATGAGGGAATACAAGATACGTACTACAAGAAGGGCGATCCGACCTACGCGTTGATTCAAATGGAGTCTACGCCCGAGTATATGACGCATACCCAAATGCTTTACGACTGGTACAAGAAAGGATATATCCCCAAAGACGTGGCCACCGCGAACTTCGACGAAACGTTGAAAACGGGTAAAGTCGTTTCCTATATCGATTGGACGCTGCAACCCGGCGGAGAAGCCAACGTGTTCAACCATAACGGCGGTCACGAGGTGGTATTCGTTCCTTTGACGAAACCGGAATTTTCAGGGGTTCAACCTACGATGACGTTTATCAGCAAGACATCCAAAAATCCGGAAAGAGCCATGATGTTCCTCAATCTGATGAATACGGACCCGCAATTGTTCAATCTGATGTCTTACGGGATCGAAGGCAAGCATTACGACAAAAAGGGACCGAATACGATCGTGATCAATAAGAACGGCGGTTATTCGCCCGACGTGGCATGGGCGATGGGCAACGTGACGATTGGCTACGTGAAAGAAGGGCAGCCGGAAGATACGTGGCAAAAGACGATCGAGTTGAACAACACGGCTTTCGTTCCGGACATTTTCGGCTTTAACTTCGACCCTTCTTCGGTCAAAACGGAAATGGCCAACTTGGATGCCGTTTACAAAGAATACGACAGCGCGGCGAAGACAGGCGCCGTCGATCCGGCCGTCTACCTTCCCAAGATGATCGATGCGATGAAGAAAGCCGGCTTCGAAAAAGTGCTGCAAGAACGGCAAAAACAGCTGGATGCTTGGCTGAAGGGCAAAGGAAAGAAATAACGGCGTAAGACGGGAGGCTGCGTTAGGATCGTCGTTGTTCCGGCTGACGTTCCGAATTCGGTCTCCCGTTTCTTATAGCGAATACCAACGTCACGGAGGTGAAAATGAAGTCGGGAACGAAAGGAGATTTGGAAACGGAAGGAACGGAAACGAACGAAAAGGAGAGGTGAACATGAGAGCTTCATTCGGGAAAATCATGAGTTTACTCTTGGCCGCAAGTCTGGTATTCACGTTCTCGCCGCCGGGCAAGGCTCACGCGGCACAAATAAATGTGAGCGGATTCGATTCCGCGGCGATCCAAACCGCCATTAACGCCGCCTCAGCCGGAGACACCGTCTATTTCCCGGCCGGAACCTACAACATTACGACTTCGATCACCCCGATATCCGGAATCGTTCTGAAAGGGGCGGGTCAAGCCGCTACGACCATCCTGTTTACCGGCCAGACAGGGTCGGTCCCCATGGTCAATCTGACTAATCTCGCCAATGTGGAAATATCGAATATGAAGTTCGACGGAAACCACAACACGCATGCGATTCAAGGGATGACGCTGGCCGGCGGATCCGGGCATTACATTCATGACAATACGATTCAGAATTTGGACGGAACCGACCATCTGAACGGATGGGGACCGCACGGCGTTCTATCGTCCGCGAACAATACCAGAATCGAATATAACACGATTACCAACATGGGAACCAAATCCAGCTTCAATCCGACCGGCGACGTGTGGGGAGCGGGGATTCGCTTCGAGACCCCTTCGTCCGGCACGAAAGTGATCGGAAACAACATATCCAACACAGGTCGCGGAGGCGTGTTATGCAGCGGCGGGACGAACGCGGTGATCAGCGGCAATACGATAACCGGAAGCGGAACTTCCTACGAGTATGCGCAAGCGAACGGGAAAGACGTCGGACTCGGCATCGAGCTGTTCGGCGGCTGCAACAACAGCCTCGTGGAAGGGAACCAAGTCGACCATTGGATCAGTCTCGATTCGACGAGCTACGTAAGCATTCGGGGCAATACGATCTACAGCACGGCGAAGCCTTGGAGTCCGGGAATCGAACTGATCAAACCGGCTTATATCGTCGTGACGGACAATCAGATCAAGGACGGTACGCAGGACGGATTCTCCATTGCGGAGTCCGCGACCAATGCGATTCCGGATGGCTACGTCTATATCGCGAACAATACGACCCTCAACAATAAACAATGGGGCGTGCAGCTCCAAGGCAACACGGGCGGTCACGATCTGATGAACTATTACTTCTATAACAACTCGTTCTCGGACACGCTTGCGAACGATCCGGAAGCGCGGTATACGAACGACGACGGCAGAGGCTTCCGAACGAACGGGTACGCGAGGAACGTTACGCTCGACGGCAATACCATCTCGCGCAACGGCGCATACGGCATCGAATTTACGGGCACGGGCATGGAAAATTACAGCTTCGTCAACAACGTCGTTCAAAACAACGCCAGCGCTTCGATTAACTTGGACCCGAGCATGAGCAACATGGAATGGAGCGCGAATACGGTGTCGGGCAATGGCACGAACACGCAATTGACTTCCAGAGGATACGCCGGCAACGCCAAGCCGACCGCGAATTTCACGAGCAGCGCGGTTTCCGTTCAGCTCGGTCAATCGATCTCGTTCACGAATACGTCCACCGATAACGGCAGCATCGCCAAATCGCTATGGGATTTCGGCGAGGGACTTCCCGTGTCGACGACAGGTACGATCGGCGTATCTTATACCTATCAAAAAGCCGGAACGTACACGGTCGCCCTATTGGTTTGGGATAACGCGGGCAGAGCGGCGAGGAAAGCGGTCTCCGTTACGGTGACGAACCCTTCGTCGGGTTCTACGAATGTCGCGTTGAACAAATCGGCTGCGACGTCCGTCGCGTTTCAAAATACGGCGCGGTTGACGGACGGCGACAAGAATGCGAACAACTTCGCGGACAGCTATCCCAATGCCGGTCTCGCCAACGTGGTGATCGATCTCGGAGCGAGCTACAACGTGAATAAAGTCAACCTGTGGCATTACTTCGGCGATTCGAGAAGCTACCACGACGTCATCGTCCAGCTGTCCAATTCGCCGACCTTCGCAAGCGGCGTGACGACGGTATTCAACAACGATGCGAATAATTCCGCAGGTCAGGGTACGGGGGCGGATGCGGAGTATGCCGAATCGGCGGCGGGCAAGAGCATCGCGTTCAATGCGGTGAATGCAAGATACGTCCGATTATGGACCAACGGCAGCACCGCGAATACCTCTAACCACTACGTGGAAGCCGAAGTCTGGACCGCGCCGGCAGCGTCCGCCAACGTCGCGTTGAACAAGTCGGCTTCGACGTCCGCCGCGTTCGGCAATATCGCGCGCTTGACGGACGGCGACAAGAATACGAACAACTTTGCGGACAGCTACCCCAATAACGGTCTCGCATGGGCGGTAATCGACCTTGGCGCAAGCTACAACGTCAATAAAGTCAACTTGTGGCACTACTTCGGCGATTCGAGAAGCTATCACGACGTCATCGTCCAGCTGTCCAATTCGTCGACCTTCGCAAGCGGCGTGACGACGATATTCAACAACGATGCGAATAATTCCGCGGGTCAGGGCACGGGTTCGGATGCGGAGTATGCCGAATCGGCAGCGGGCAAGAGCATCTCGTTCGGCACGGTAAATGCAAGATACGTCCGATTGTGGAGCAACGGCAGCACCGCGAATACCTCTAACCATTACGTGGAAGCCGAAGTTTGGACCGCGCCTTAACGTAACGGAGAGGCGGGAGCGCGGGGAACGAAGCCGTTCCGTTGCTTCCGCCTCTTTACCTGATTACGAGAGAGTTCCTGAAGCGAGGAGAGAGTCGATTGCCTACGATCAGAACGTTGCTGCTGAGCGGCGCGAACAACCATGACTGGACGAGGTCCAGCCCGTTTTGCAAACGATTGCTGGAGAGCACCGGCAAGTTCGAAGTCGATATTTCGGAAGAGGTATCGGAGTTCTTATCCCGGGATGAGGCATTGTCATCCTATTCGTTGATTTTTACGGACTACAACGGAGCCGCTTGGGAGGAGAAGGCGCAGGCTCGTTTCGAGCATGCCGTGAAGGAAGGGACAGGACTCGTCGTATTGCATGCGGCGAACAACGCTTTTGCCGAATGGCCGGCATACCAGCGAATGTTGGGGTTAAGCTTTCGGGAGGGAATATCCGGTCACTACGATTTCCACGAATTCCAGGTGGAAATCGTAGACCGTCACCATAGGATCACGCGGCAGCTGGCCGATTTTAGCACGATCGACGAACTATATCATGGCACGATTCCGGTGCCGGGCTGCGAATATGAGGTGCTCGCCGCCGCTTATTCCGATCCGGATAAGGGCGGAACGGGCAAGCATGAGCCGGTGATGATCGTTCTGACTTACGGCAAAGGACGCATCTTCCATCTGCTGCTTGGACATGTCTGGCCGGATGATTTCAACGCCGGGTATTTGGGGTATCGGATGCTGGCTTTCGAAAATGAAGGCTTTCAGAACTGCCTGATCCGCGGCGCCGAGTGGGCGGCGACGGGAGACGTAACGGACTGAATCGTCCGGGTTGAACCAAGAGAGGAGAAACGCCATGTATAAAGTCGGGATCATCGGTTTAGGAGCCATTGCAGCGATGTATGAAACGCCGGATCGTCCACATCCGTATTGCCACGTCGGCGGCATCCGGCTCAGCGGCAAAGTGAAGCTGACCGCGGCCGCCGAGTTGTCGGAAACCGCGCGGGAGAAGTTCCGGAACGTCTGGGGGGATGCTTTTCCCGAATTGCGATACTATGACGGCAGCGCGGCAATGCTCGCCCAGGAAGAGTTGGATATCGTGGCGGTATGCGTGCGCGGACCTTATCATTTCAACGTGGTCATGGAAGCCATAGAAGCGGGACCCATGGTCATTTTTTTGGAAAAACCGCCTTCCTGTTCCTTGGAAGAAATGGACGTTATGCGCGAGGCGGCGGCCAACAAAGGAATATCAATCGTCGTTTCCTATTCGAGGCATTGGAATCCCCATATTCTGAAGCTGCAGCAGCTTGTCGGGCAGGGTCTGGTAGGCAATGTGAAAACGGTGGTCGGATACTGCGGGCATTACGTCCTTTCGTACGCCAGCCATACGACGGATTTGATCTGCCAGTTTGCTGGTTACGGCCCCGAACAAGTCATAGCCCGGGGAGATACCGGCGGCGAGGCTCCGGCGGGTTACGAGCCGGAACCGAAGCTCGACCACATGTTCATCCGGTTCACGAGCGGCGCCGCAGGCATTCAGGTCGGGGCGCGCGGACCGCACGGCGACATGTATGCCGAAGTGTTCGGGGACCAGGGCATGCTTCGCGTCGGCATGTACATACCGACGGTACTGCTTGACCGAGAGGGGAAACCGATGGACATCGAGCCGCTCGAATTGCCCGAACCGGCCAGCGTATTCACGGTAGCTTATGATCAAATCGCCAGCCATTTGGATGGCGGGCCGCTGCCCCATTGCGCGGGCGATCAATTCGCGAAGGTCAACGAAATCGGGTTTGCCGCGATTGAAAGCATGCACGCGTGCGCAGCCGTTGCCGTTCCCGTGGCGGAAAGAAAACGGAAAGTCTTCGCTAACGAGTAGGGGGTGAAGGATGAAGAACAGAATTTGGTACGAGAACCCGGCACGCATATGGGACGAAGCGCTGCCCGTCGGGAACGGATTTCTGGGCGGCATGATTTTCGGGAATCCCGTCGCCGAACGGATCGCGCTCAACGAAGACAGCGTTTGGTACGGCGGTCGGAGAGACCGCAATAATCCCGATGCGCTGGGCAATCTGGAGAGAATCAGAGCCTTCTTGCGGGAAGGCCGGCTCAAGGAAGCGCATGAGCTGTCCGTCATGGCGCTGTCCGGCATACCGGATACCCAGCGTCATTACATGCCGCTGGGAGACTTGTTTATCTCTTTCGGCCATCATGGAGAAATTGCGAATTATCGCAGGGCATTGGACCTGGACCGGGGCATGGCGACGGTGGATTACGAGGCGGACGGAATCCGATATACGAGGGAAATGTTCGTCAGTTTCCCCGATCGGGTCATGGCGCTTCGCTTCGATTCCGAAGAGCCGGGCGGCCTGGACCTCACGATCCGGTTGGCCAGAGGCGACAACCGATATATGGAGGAAACCGTTAGAGCGTCCGAGTCGACGCTCGTCATGCGAGGCGAATGCGGCGGAGCGGGAGGCCTGTCTTTCCGCGCCGCCTTGCGGGCGGAAACGACCGGCGGAGAAACCCGGATCGTCGGCGAACACTTGGTCGTTAGAGGCGCGGATTCCGTTACCCTGCTGCTGACGGCAGCGACGACTTTCCGGGAAGAGGATCCGGAGGCTTGGTGTCTGTCCACCTTGGCAGCGGCGGGCAAAATGAAGTATGAATTGCTGCGGGAACGCCATCTGAACGACTTCGAGCCGTTCATGGCACGGTTCTCCATTCGTCTGGGCAGAAGGGAACTGGCGGCCGAAATCGATCTTTTGCCGACAGACCGCCGGTTAAGCCGGATTGCGCAGGGAGAGCGCGATGACGCGTTGATCGCTCTCTATGTGCAATTCGGACGTTATCTGATGCTTTCCTGCAGCAGGCCGGGGTCCCTGCCGGCTAACCTGCAAGGGATATGGAATCAGCATATGCTCCCTCCCTGGGACAGCAAATATACGATCAATATTAATATCCAGATGAATTACTGGCCGGCCGAACCGCTCGGATTGCAGGAGTGCCATCTGCCCTTGTTCGACCTGCTCGACCGCATGCGGGAGCCGGGTCGGCATACCGCCCGGGTCATGTACGGATGCAAGGGATTCGTCGCGCATCACAACACGGATATCTGGGCAGATACGGCCCCGCAGGATATTTACCCGCCCGCCACGTATTGGCAGATGGGCGCGGCCTGGTTCTGTCTGCACTTGTGGGAGCATTATGGCTACGGCGGAGACATCGGGTTCCTCAGATACGCTTACCCGATCATGCGGGAAGCGGCTGAATTCTTCGAAGACTTTCTCGTCGAGACGGAGGACGGGAAGCTGGTCACGTCGCCTTCCGTCTCGCCCGAGAATACGTATCGTCTTCCGAACGGGGAGTCGGGAACGCTTTGCATGGGTCCTTCCATGGACAGCCAAATTCTGTATGAGCTGTTCTCGGCTTGCATGGAAGCAAGCCGACTGCTAGATGAAGACATCTCCGAACGGGTGCGGTGGGAGAGCCTTCGGATGCGATTGCCCGAGCCCGCCATCGGCAAGGAAGGTCAACTACTCGAGTGGATGGAAGAATACGAGGAAGCGGAGCCTGGACATCGCCATGTCTCCCATCTCTTTGCCCTTCACCCCGGAACGAGGTTCACCGTAAAGGGAACGCCGGAATGGAGCCAAGCTTCGAGAGTGACCTTGGAACGGCGGCTCGCGAACGGAGGCGGACATACCGGATGGAGCCGCGCGTGGATCGTCAATTTCTGGGCGAGATTGGAGGACGGAGAGAAGGCTTACGAGAACCTGCAAGCTCTTCTGACCCATTCCACGCTTCCGAATCTCATGGATAATCATCCGCCTTTCCAGATCGACGGCAATTTCGGCGGCGCGGCCGGCGTCTCGGAGATGCTTCTGCAGAGTCATGCGGGCGAGCTTCATCTGCTGCCGGCGCTCCCGTCGGGCTGGCAGGAAGGCGAAGTGCGCGGCCTTCGCGCAAGGGGCGGCTTTATGGTCCGGATCAGATGGGCAAACGGCGCATTGGAAGAGGCGGAAATATTGGCGACGCAGAGCGGCCGATGCGTTCTTGACGCACGCTGCGCCGTTCGGGTCGAATCGGATAAGCAGCCCGTTTCCATCCGGTCGAATGAAGACGGTACGACGGAATGGATGGCGGAGGCCGGATGCGCTTACCGCGTCGTTCCGCTTGAAAGCGTAAACGGGATGAACAAACGTTGAAACTCATTGTGTCTACGAAAGGCAACGACCGGTGGTCGGGCCTGCGGTTATCGCATCAGGCATCGGGGTAAGATATCGGAGAAAAACAACTGAAAATCGTACCCCGGAGGGATTTGTCATGATGAACCGAGTTTCCAAAGCTGCACTTGGCGTAACGCTCTTCAGTCTTATCTTTGCATCGGGCGCCATCGCCCATGCGGACACCCAAAAAGCGGCTTCGCAATTACGGCAAGCGAATACGGATGACGCGGCGATGGCTCTGAAGACGTTGAACAGCTTCTACAAACCTGCATTGGTCGGCCAATTTCCCGGCTCGGTGAGCGGGCTGAAGATCGGGATCAGCACCCGTCAGGATGTCCTTGGCAAGGTCGGTAAACCGGGCTCGCCGAGGTCGGACGCGGACGGATTTGATTTCTATCATTCGGAGATGGGTCATCCCGGTTATGCCATTGCATACAAGCTTAATAAAATGCGGGAAATTCGCTACTTCGGAACCGATATCGAGCGGCAAACGAATATCGGCGGGATCACAAAGCGGATGCTGACCGGACATTGGGGAAAGCCTTCCGCATCGGTCACCATTCGGAACGGGTCCTTGGTGCAGCAAAAAATCACCTATAACCGCGGCAAATTCAGACTCAATTTTATTTTCAACAGCAGCACGAATCTCGATCATATCAACTTGCTCAAGCGCTGAAGCGGCTAGCAACCAGACAGGACCAGGCAGGCATTACCGTTACGTCCTGTAGTAAACAAATACGAAAGCCAGTCTGATCTAACCATGATCGGACTGGCTTTTTCGTTATCGTCTAAAACTCTAGCAATATTTACGTAGATTCGTTTATAGCTGGCCTAATATGGTAACTCTAGTAGTACGGCCGAACGGCCAGTAAAGGAGGTATCGCAATGAAATGTATCAATTGCAACTCGATCGATATCGGAAAGATCGGTCCTCATCAATATTTCTGTTGGAATTGTTGTATCGAAATGAGTTTTGTCGGCGAGAAGCTCGATGTCTTCCAGGTCGAAAAGGATGGCTCGCTAAGTTCATTGAACGATCTCTTCATAGCGGAAGAAGCTGTTCATTCGCAAGAAACTGAAATCGAGATCTATTCCGACAAGCGCTAGCGGTTGTCGGGATAGGTCCTTTTTTTTTGTCGCTGTTATAAATATTGCTGCGATTTATCTTTAAATGGTAGATTTAACAAAGGAAGACGAAACCATACATCCTTATTTTGACGATATAGAGCAGACGGGCGGCTAATTCCTTGAGCGACAAGCCAACGCGCTGTGCCGGTCAAGAATCGCGAGGCGCTCTGACCAAAGGCGGGACGAGATGAATTATACGGATATCCGACTTGAACACGGCTTTACGGTCGAGGAGAAGGTTGCGTCGCTGACGGAGCACGAGCTGCATACCCATGACGCGCTGGAAATCAACATTCCGCTGGAGAACAGCATTCGCTGCACGCTGCTCGGCGGCACTTATGACGCCGCTCCCGGAGACGTGTTCTTGTTTCGTCCTTTCGAGCCGCATTGGAACCTGATCGCGGAAGGGGACAAGCCAGCACGCTGGATCATGCTGCTATTCTCGCCGTCCGTCGCCGCCCAATTGCCGGGAGGCAGCAAGCTGCTTTTGCCGTTCTACCGCATGGACGTGCCGCCGCTTATTCCGGCCGATTCGCCGCAAGCGCAGGCGATCGGACGGCTGGCGCAGACGCTTGTGGGAGAAGAAAATACGCGGCAGCCGGCTTGGGAGCTGCAGCAATTCACGGTGCTGCTTCAGATTCTCGTTCAGCTGCATCGATTCTACGAAGAACGCGAGGCGCCGAGGCTCGGATACAGCATGGATGCCGCCGACATCATTCGTTCGGTCGACTATATGATCGCATGCGGAACAGAGGCGGTCGATATGGAAGAAGCGATACGGCTGTCCGGCTGCGGGAAGACTCGCTTTTACGGAAAATTCAAGGAATTGACGGGGGTTACGCCGCATGACTTCCTGATCCGGCTGCGTCTGCAGCATGCCAGCCACAGGCTCCGAATGACGGACGACCCCATCGTACGGATTGCGCTCGACTGCGGTTTCGGCTCCTCGAGCTACTTCAATAACCGGTTCAAAACGTTCTACGGCATCACGCCGCGTCAATTCCGCAAACACTAAGGCTGCGTGACGTGCTGGTGCAAGCATCGTGTGACGGATCGGAAGCCAGCCATACGGAACGGAATGGCTAGGATTGCAGGCCGGATAGCATCGGCCGGTCTTCGATCAGCTTCCCGCTCTTCGCGTAGCGACAACTGGCCGCCCCCGCCTGGAAAGCAAAGGCGCGGCGCGGTTGGTCGGTATGGTTGCGCTTGCTATGATGAAGCGTCTCCCGGTGGAAGAAGACGGCATCGCCCGGAGACATCGGCCGGCAAGGTATGGCGTTCGCCGGTTCTGCGGCGCGCCTATGCGCATGTTCCGGCCCGTTCAGATTGGGCTGCCGGCCGAGAAGGTGAGAGCCCGGCGCCAGCCACAGGCCGGCGTTGCGCTCGTTGATGGGATCGAGGGCGATAAAGCCGTTCAGCATATGGCCCAGCACATGCGTATACTGATTGTCCTGATGCCATTCGAGGCCGGTGCCGTGCGGGGCTACGACGGCGAACATGCCGAGCCATAGCCGCACCTTGTCTCCGAGTATGCGCTCCAGCATGGCGACGATGCGTGGATCGGTCAGCATGGCGATCGTGTCGGGATACGCGACTTGATCGTCTTCGAGGCTGACTCCTCTGCTTCTCCATTGGCCGTCCCCCGACTCGCTCGCAAACTTCTCGTTCTCCTTGTTGAGCGCTTCCACCGTTTCCGGGCGAAGAAAACCCGGCGCGTAGAAGTATCCCTCTCTGTAAAATTGCTCGATCAACTCTTCCGTTAATTGAAACGCTGCTGCGGTTGTCATGATCCATACGCCTCCATTCACGTTGAGATTACTGCTCAAGTATAAGGCGGCGGAGCCAGCCGATCTTGCGGCTTGTGCAGCGGGAAATAGCAATTTTGTTCACGTGCGAGGGTATCGGGACTGGCGTGCATCGTTTGACATCCTGCCTGCTTTGGGTTATACCTGAGTTATAGTTGTATGTACACCGAACGAACAAAGGGGGAAGCATGATGGACAATCCGATCATAGACGCTCCGGACGGGCAGGCCGACGAGTCGTTCCTTCGAAATTGCCTGTTCTTCAACGCCAACCGGCTGAGCCGCGCCGTCACGAAGCTGGCGGAAGAGCATTTCGCCCAGACGGGCCTCTCGCCGATGTACGGCTATTTGATCCGAATCGTGAACGGCTCGCCGGGTATCACGCAGAAGCTGCTCGCGGAGAAGCTGTATATTACGCCGTCGACGCTGACGCGGTTTATCGATAAATTGGAAACGAAGAAGCTTGTGGAACGGAAAGTGCAAGGGAAGACGGTGCTCGTGTACCCGACCGAGAAGGGATTGGCGCTGGAGAAGCAAATCCGCGACGCTTCCAAATCTTTCAAAGCGGCGTATGAGGAGCTGATCGGCCAAGCGGCCGCGACGCTGCTCTCCGCCGAGATCGTGAAGACGAGCGCGATGCTCGAAGAACACTGACCAGGGACGTCATTCTGACCGATAACCATGCCCGGCGTTGCGTGACAATGCCGGGTTTGCTGTGTCGCCAGATAGTCGGCAGCTCTTTACCGCCGACGTCTCAAGCCATCGAATCGCCACGCCGATACTGACTATTGACAAAGACAATGTCTCGGTTTTATATTAGTTGTACATACAAAATACAAAGAAATGCGATGTTTCTTTATTCACGGAAATCGCAAATCCAAAACGAGGCAGGTGTACAACCATGAATTCATCCGTTCCTTCGGCATCCCGGTTTTATTATGGCTGGATTGTCGTGTTCGTAGCTTTTCTTGCATTGCTTGTAACCGCCGGCATCCGGTCGATGTCGAGCATTCTAATGGTGCCGTTCGAAACGGAGTTCGGTTGGGATAGAAGCAGCATATCCGGCGTCATCTCTGTCGGCATCTTCCTATACGGGCTGGTCGGCCCTTTCTCCGCGGCGCTGCTGGCGAAGTTCGGCATCCGCAGGATGATGGTGATCTCGCTGGCCGTGCTGGCTGCCTCTCTGGTGCTGACGCCGCAGATGACGAGTTTGTGGCAGTACCAGCTGCTCTGGGGGATCGTCTCCGGTCTGGCGACGGGCATGATGGCGAACGTGCTCGGCGTGACCGTCGCTAGCCGCTGGTTCGTGAAGCGCAGAGGCTTGGTCGTCGGCATGCTGACTGCCAGCGCCGCGACCGGGCAGCTGCTGTTCCTGCCGATTCTTGCGCGCATCACGGTGCATGAAGGCTGGCGGCACGCCGCTTACGTGTCTGCCGCCGTCGTGCTTGCGCTGCTTGTCGTCGTTGCCATCTTCATGCGGAATCACCCTTACGACGTCGGCGCCGCCGCATACGGGGAGAACGCGCCGTCGAAGCCGGAGCCTTTCCGGGGCAGCATCTTCCTGACGCCGCTGCTCACGCTCCGCGATGCCGTGAAGAGCGGCACGTTCTGGCTTCTGGCCGGCACGTTCTTCTTTTGCGGATTCTCCACGAACGGTCTGATCGGCACGCATCTGATCGCCGCCTGCGGCGACCATGGCATCCAGGAGGTGACGGCGGCCGGACTGCTCGCGTTCATGGGCATCTTCGACCTGGTCGGCACGACCATGTCGGGCTGGTTCACGGACCGGTTCGACGCGCGCAAGCTGCTCTTCTGGTACTACGGCTTGCGCGGGTTGTCGCTGCTGTTCCTGCCGTATGCGTTCGATGCGACGCCGACGATGCTCGTCGTCTTCTCCGTCTTCTACGGTTTGGATTGGATCGCGACCGTGCCGCCGACGGTCAAGCTCGCGGCGCAAGCGTTCGGCAAGGATCGGGCGGCCATGGTGTTCGGCTGGGTCGTCGTCTTCCATCAGATCGGCGCGTCGACGGCTGCCTACGGGGCCGGGCTGGTTCGGGAATGGACCGGCACGTATTCGACGGTATTCGTGACGGCCGGGTTCATCTGCCTTCTCGCGGCGCTCATGGCGCTTCGCATCGCGAAGCAGGCCGCAGCCGCGCGGGCATAAGCTTTCTGCTGCTGGGAATAATACGTTTATATGATAAGTACGCCACCACAACGAATTGTGAGGGGCGTACTTTTTTTTGAAGTATTCTTTTGAAGCATTCTGTTTGTCACAGATCGGATTGCAGCGTCGTTATATGGAGACAGCGGGTAATCCCATGAAATGAATTCAGGAAAGTGAGGCACAGTGATGACTCAACGTGTGAATTTCGCGCAGCAATCGCCTGCTCTCTTCAAAAAGTTTTTAGCCTTCACCAATGCCTTGAGTGAAAGCACGATCGAAGAGCCTATTTTGGATCTCGTTTCGATCCGGGTTTCTCAATTGAATGCCTGCGATTTTTGCCTGGATAGGCATGTTCAGCAAGCTGCGATTCATGGCGAGAGCGAGTCTCGCCTCAGTCAGATTGCCGCTTGGCGGGAATCGACGCTGTTTACGCCGCGGGAACGTGCCGTTCTGACCTGGACCGAAATATTGACCCATCT
This sequence comes from Paenibacillus sp. J31P316, assembly GCF_056269105.1. NCBI lineage: Bacteria > Bacillati > Bacillota > Bacilli > Caryophanales > Paenibacillaceae > Paenibacillus > Paenibacillus sp. J31P316. Next base: position 214,557 of record NZ_JBWDNI010000003.1, read on the forward strand.
GCCCGACCAAGGCGTGCCTGACGACGTATATGACCTTGTTAGCGGGCAGTTGTCCGAACAAGAGATCTCGGATCTGAGCTTCCTGATCGTTTCCGTCAACGGATGGGACCGCATAAACGTCGGTTTCAAGACGGAATCTGGACGCTTGACGCGGCATTAGGCAAACAACCTGATTGACTTGAGCCGGGTGACAAGGATAGCATTCCTTGTAAGGTCGCGTAAATCGCGGCCTTTTTTGCATTGCGGGCATCGACAACGACCTGGCCCAGCGGCGAAGTTGAAGCTATATCCAAACGGTATAAAAAGCACCCCCTAGACTCTTCAGGGGGTGCTTCTCGCTGATTAAACTTAGAAGCGTTTCGCGGCTTCGCGAGCTTTCGCGATCGCGCCGGCTTTGATTTCTTGCGCTTTGTCGGATTGGGCAGCCATGCCTTCGACGTATACGGCTTCGAAGCTTGGAACGCCCAAGAATTTCAATGCGGCGTCAAGGTGCCGGTGAGCCATCTCGAAGGGAGCGTATCCGCCTTCGGACAGTACGCTTCCGCTGGCTTGGATGTGGAATGCTTTCTTGCTGCCGAGCAGACCGACCGGGCCGTCAACCGTGTATGAGAATGTTTTGCCCGCTACGAAGACCGCATCGATATAAGCTTTCAATACCGGCGGATAAGAGAAGTTCCAAACCGGGTTAACGAAGACGTATTTGTCAGCCTCCAGAAACTGGTCGACCAGTTCGCCCAGGCGGCCGACCTTGGCTTGCTCGGAAGCGGATAGTTGATCCAATGACGCACCCGATTTCAGTTTGTCCCAGGCGCCGAATATCTCGTTGTCCAGGTAAGGGATTTCGGCTTGGAATAGGTCGATATGAAATACTTGATCGTTCGGGTTCGCTTCGTTGTAAGCGTCCAAGAACTCTTTGCCTACCGCAAGGCTAAAGGAGTTCTCGTCCGTGCCCGGATGCGCGGTAATGTACAATACCTTTTGTCCTGTCGTATGGGAAGTAACGGAAGATCCGGTGAATAGGGTTTTCAATTTGCCTAACATAAAATAACACGTCCTTTTGACCATAATGGGTTGATGATAAATTTGTCGTTGCGATAGAAGAGTCTATGGTTCGTTCAGTTACAAACTTGTTCCGAATCCCTGCCGCGGCTGCTTGGACAGTCATATAACGACAGGCGGCATAAATGTGTGACATCAGTGAGGGGTACAACTATCCAAATCAGCATAGTCGAAACCCGCTTTGCCCATAATATCAACCATCGGGTTTTTGGCTCTAATGAGGTAATCGTTCAAATGCCCTAAATAGCGGCAAAGTCCGAAAGCGCAGAGGCTGAAAAAAATCGAATCCAACAGAATCGAGAGGAATATACGAATGACACTACGAGTGAACTACATGCAGCAATCGCCGGAATTTGTCAAAAAGCTCCTGGATCTTAGCGGCGCCGAGAAGGATAGCGCGATTGAGAATAGCATCATCGATCTGGTTCATATCCGGGCTTCGCAAATAAACGGCTGCGGATTCTGCCTGGACATGCATGTCAAGGAGGCCAAGATCCATGGCGAGCGCGAGCTCCGCATTTATCACCTCTCGATTTGGCGGGAATCGTCGCTGTTTAGTCCGCGTGAACGCGCGGCGCTGGCTTGGACCGAGGTTCTGACGAAGCTGCCTGAGCATGGCGTCCCTGACGAGGTGTACACGCAGGTTCGCGAACAATTGTCGGAGAAAGAAATTTCGGACCTGACGTTCTCGATCGTGACCATCAATGCTTGGAATCGCATTAGTATCGGCTTCAAGAGCGTGCCGGGTTCGGCTGACGTAGCCTATGGATTGACGAAAGCAGGTTTGAGCTAATTAGCCGGTTGTTATTTCCTCGCGAACATAAGTTAGGCTATCGACCTACTGCGAGCGATCTCGAACGCAATTAATCGTATTTACAACGAAGAACCCGGAGCCGGGTTCTTTTTTTTGCCATAAACATCTTGTCACACATTGGCGTCGTTAATCGTTTTATATTTGACTTTGAAAAAAGAAGAGCCAACAATCATGAATTCAGAACGGGTTTGGTTCAAAGAACTGGAAGTCATCTTAGAAAGGAGCAGCATGCTATGAAAGGAAATGCCTACTATTGGCGCAAACTGCACTCGCTACTCGGCGTCATTCCTCTCGGGGGTTTTATTCTTGTGCACGTATCGATCAACTTTCAAGCGTTTGAACGCGGACCGGAAGGGTTCGCCACCTACGTTCATTTCATTAACAGTCTGCCGCTTAAGCCCTTGCTTGAGATTATCGGAATCTACCTGCCGATCTTGTTCCACGGTATTTATGGACTTTACATGGCCTACCGGTCGAATATGAACGCCGGTCAATACACGTACGGTCGCAACTGGGCGTTTATTTTGCAGCGCATGACGGGCGTGGTTACGTTTATTTTCGTTTTCTGGCATTTTTTCAATACGCGTCTTCAAATTTACTTGGGTGCGATTACGCATGAGGAGCTTGGCTCGACGATGCATCAAATTTCCACGAATCCGGCGTACTTCATCCTCTATGTAATCGGCGTATTGTCGGCAGTTTTCCATTTCAGCAATGGGCTCTGGGCATTCCTGATCAGTTGGGGCGTGACGGTATCGCCGCGCTCGCAGAAAATATCCTCTTATGTTTGCATGGGGATATTCGTTTTCGTTTCCTTGCTGTTCATTCTGTCGCTCGTTGCTTTTACCGGGGATGAATTCAGCGCATAGGAAGGAAATCGCCTCGCATGACAAAAATAACGAAGTACACCTTAATGATGCTGGGCATGCTGGTGTTCGTACTTGTCTTTGCCATGATTCCAGCAGTTATGAAGCAAAGTTATGCGGACGGCTCGCTTCAATTTCATTGGTCCGACGGGATGACAAGCCTCGAACGATATATAGAAGGTTTCGCGAACGGCGATGCCTTTCGCTATCTGTCCGGCCAGAAGGAATTATCGTTCATGGAGCAAATCGGAAGCAGCTTTGCAATCACGGTTTCCTATATGACGGTCGGTGCCGTGATCGGCATGACGCTCGGCATGTTGCTTGGCATCTACTTTGCGGTATCGCGCGCGCAATGGCTCAAGCGTCTTCTGGAATTGACGAGCGTGCTCCCGGATTTTGTCATCGTCCTGCTGCTGCAGTTTCTTATCGTCTTCGTAGCGTCGGAAACCGGATTTGTCCTCTTTCGAGTGGCAAGCATCACCATGGATGAACCGGCGATCGCGCTTCCGTTACTATCGACCGTCATCATTCCTGCCGTCTACATGATTCGAAACGTTGCCCTGCACATGAATCATGCGCTGACCGAGGACTATATCGGTTCCGCGAAAGCACGGGGGCTGGGGAAACGCTATATTGTCTTCTTCCATGCGCTGCCTAACGTATTGCCCTTCGTCAAAGCGGATTTGCATAAATTCATGGGGATCCTGTTCGGAAATCTGTTCATCTTCGAATATCTATATAACCTGAACGGGGTGACGGCGCTGGTATTCTCCAACGCTTATGCCAATGAAGGTTACCAATACAACCTGGTCGTGAACGGAATCTTCACGCTGCTGCTGCTCTACGTCTTTGTGTTTTCCGTATTGCGAGCCTTGATTGTCGGCTGGGAGAAGGTGTTCGCACGATGAATAAAACATTGTTGGCCGGCCTGATTATTACGCTTCTGATCATATCAGCATCCTTCTTCGGCCGCCATATAGCTCCTCACGATCTAAGCGAGCATGCCGCCGTGGTGTATCAGGTTGACGAGGACGGCAAGAAAACGCTTCTGGCTCCGCCGTTTCCGCCGAGCGCCAGCCATCCGTTCGGAACGGACAGATTCGGCCTCGATCTGATGGCGAAGCTGCTCGCCGGAGCGAAATATACGATTATCGCCTCTCTGTCGATTGCCGTGACCCGCATTCTGGTTGGCGGCGTGCTGGGGATGCTGATTGGTTATCTTGGCAAAGGCAAGATCTCTAAGGCCGATCGCCTACCGATCTGGAATATGTTGAACGGCATCCCGATCTTCATCGTCGCATGGATGATCATGATCGGCATTTCCATGAACCCTTCGGCCTCCCCGTTTACGATGACGCTTATCCTAGCCGTCGTGCTGGGGCTGGTCGGAATTCCGACCGTCGCGTCCACGGTGAAGGAGAAAACGATGGTGCTCCGCGAGAAGCAATTCGTGCTCGCCGCCAAGTCGATCGGGGCAAGCCGGTGGACGATTATCCGGACTCATCTGCTGCCGCATATGCTGGAAAGCTTCCTCATCTTGTTCGTTCAAGAGATCGTATTGATTCTCGGCTTGTTCGGACAGCTGGCGATCTTCAATATCTTCGTCGGCGGTACGTTGGTGTACTTCGACCCGATAGACCCGCCGATCTATGTGAGCCGCACGAACGAATGGAGCGGACTGATCGGGCAAGCGCGCAGCAATTTGTATATGTACCGGTGGGAGCTGTTCATTCCGCTGCTCACTTATATCGCGTACATTCTCGGGTTCCATATGATTTCGCTCGGAATCGAGAAGAGGTACAAACAGAAATTTTCCAAGTACTCGCATGTTTGAGCCGAGAATAGCCTCTATAAGAGCGAAACGAAAGAGAAACCCGCGTCCCTGACGCGGGTTTCTACGTATGTCCGCAACTGAGCGGATTATGGTTCTAATATTCCCTTTGCGATATCGGCTATGCGATAAAGCTTTTCTTTGTCGGCCATACTACGGGTATGCACCCGAAGACCGAGCAAGCTGTTATGAAGGCTTTCCGCGAGATCCTCCGCGCTGCGCTCGGTCGTGAACTCGCCGGTCTGCTGTCCCTTGCGCACGACGTCCGCGATGAGCTGTTCCCATTCGGCGAAGCCTTCGCTTACTATCGTTCCGGCCTCGGAATCCCGGGAGGCCAGCTCGACTGCCATATTCACCAGCATGCAGCCCGCAGGGCTATCATCGCCCATACCCTGAATGACAAAGTCGAATATAAAATCGATGGCCTGTTTGGCGGTGGCGTCGCGAATGCCCGGATCCAGCCGGCTGTTGGCCAAATTTCCGTAGCGATTAATGGCCAATAGATACAGCTTATGCTTATCGCCGAATGTATCGTACAAGCTTCTGCGATGAATGCCCATATGTTCGACAAGATCATTGATCGAGGTTTTCTCGTAACCCTGCTCCCAGAACAGTCGCATGGCCTTCAACAGCACGGCATCTTCTTCGAATTCCTTGGTTCTAGCCATTCTCTAGCCCCCTCGGTTCGATCTTAACATATTGAGAACAATCGGTAAATAATTCGCCGCAACGGCAAAAATAATTCTTTACTGATCGTTCCCAATAGGTTATGATGTGTTTGCGGCCAATTAGAACGGTCGTTCTCAATAAGAGATCGCATAAATCGATACCGATCGAGACTGACTTGAAAAGATGGCGGACAGCCGGCGGTCCGCCGTTCAAGTGAAGCATGTTCGATCGGTCAGCCTTTATTCTATCCAAATAAACAGCGAGGGAGCAATTTATAATGACAACCGTTAACGGGAATCTCGAAGGGCAAGTCGCTTTCATTACAGGGGGGAACCGCGGTATCGGCCTTGAAACCGCACGCGATCTAGGCAAGCTCGGCGCTCAAGTCGTCATCGGCGCACGGGATGCGGCGAAAGGAAAGGCTGCGGCGGAGGCCCTTCAGGCAGAAGGCATTCGTGCGGAGAGCATCAAATTCGACGTGCTGCGCGCTGAAGACCGTCAAGCCGCGTACGACCATTTTGACCAACGGTACGGAAAGCTCGATATCTTGATTAACAATGCCGGCGTGCAAAAAGAAGTCGAGCATCTGATGCCAATGAACAACACCAGCACCGTTTCGCCGGAAGTTCTGCGCGAAACCTTCGAAGCGAATTTCTTTACGCTTGTCGAACTGACGCAGCTGCTGCTGCCATTGATTCGCAAAGCGCCTGCAGGCCGAATCGTTAATCTGTCCAGCGTGCTGGGATCCCTTACGCTGCATAGCAATCCCGAAGCTCAGATCTATGACGTGAAGCTGCTCGCTTACGACGCATCCAAAACGGCATTGAATTTGTTCACGAATCATCTTGCGCACGAACTGAAGGACACGGCGATTAAAGTCAACTCCGCTCATCCGGGCTGGGTGAGAACCGAGATCGGCGGCAAACATGCCGAAATCGAAGTAACGGAAGGCAGCAAGACAAGCGTGATGCTGGCAACGCTGCCCGCGGACGGCCCGTCCGGCCAGTTCTATTTCATGGACAATCAACTGCCTTGGTAAGCCGCTTGAACGAATCGAAATAAGAAGCGGTTACTCGCTGAACGAACGAATCGAGATTCTGAGCTGGCCCCTGATATGATCAGGGGCCGTTTTTTTGTGCTGATATTGAGCGCTGCTTCATTCGACAGCGCGGCGAACGGTGTAAATGGATTTGCGGAATTTGACGAAATTACGCCGCGCAAATAATTGACGGTCTGTCGAGTATTGCAGGAAAATCGTATCGCCAATATGCAAAAATATTCCATATTAAAAAAAGAAGGAACATGTTTTATTTTGCAGAAGCTTAATATAGATTATAAAGAAAACGCTTTCAAAAAAAGCGCGGGACGTAAGGCAACCTATTCTCATGATGTTGGAGGGTGATGAGGTGCATATCTTCAAGGCAGCTGATTGCATACAGCAAGATGAGAAAGTAGCGCTGAAGAAAATAGCCAATCACGAGCATGAGCCGGAACATACCCACAATTTTGTCGAGCTTGTCTACATCCTCCACGGCTCCGGAATTCACCGTATCAACGATCAAAGCTACAATGTCAGGCGCGGCGATTTATTGTGGATGAATGTGGGGGACCGGCATTCCTTCTATGCGGGGCAAGATATGCAGTACATGAATATTTTGATTCGGCCTGATTTATTGAACGATCACTTCACCTCGTTCGAACCGAACCAAGGCTTCTTCTCGCAGCGGCTGTTCCAAGAATTCCAACAAGCCTTGCAGCGCTCCTTCCACCACATCCGGTTTCAAGGCCGATCGATCCTGGAGCTGGAGGAGCTCCTGGAATCGATGTATGACGAATACGCATCCAAGAAAATCGGCTATTGCGCCATGCTTTGCGGATACGCGATGCTGCTGCTGGCATCCGCCTTTCGCAGGATGCAGGATAACTTCCAGCAGGAAGCGGCCATCGATTTTCAAGACCTGCTGCCCAAGCTGCTGTCCTATATCGAGAAGCATTACGCCTCGCCGATCACGCTCCAGGATTTGGCCAAAGAAAGCTATTATTCGCCGCAATACATCAGCAAGACGTTCAAAGCATGCTGCGGCTATACGTTTACCGAATACGTGCAGGAAGTGCGTCTGCGCGAAGCGAAGCGCCTGCTGCTCGAATCCGGCGAATGCGTCGTTACGATCGGCAAGAATGTCGGTTATCCCGACAAATCGCAATTTTACAGGCTGTTTAAGCAATACTACGGGTTAACGCCGCAGCAGCTCAGAGAACAGGCATCGAGAAGATGAACCGCTGAATAAAGATCGCGCATTGCCCTGTCGAAAAGTCCCATTTGGGACTTTTTTTGTTTGCTTGCGGTCGAAAGTTCGCTGATCGTGTCACCGAGTAGACGATCTTTGCTTGTTGCCTCCGTGCTGTTGAATTGTTTGGCATCCCACATAATAATGATGGTGAGTCCAAAAAACTCAAAGACAAACAAACAAAAATGTTGGAGGGTTGTGCATGAAGGTAAGGAGAAGGTTTCTGGTAACAGTTCTTGTAACCGCTCTCATTTTGACTGCCGCTCTAACCGGGTGCGATGACGGATCGAATTCCAATTCGAAATCGCCTTCGTCGAACGCGGGAAACAAGTCTGATTCCTCTTCATCGAACAATGCGAACACATCCAAGAACGATGCAAACGAACCGGCGAAGAACGACAATTCGAACAACGCCGCCACGAACACGTCGGATGGGCAGATCAGCGAATTTCATCAGTCTGCTGCCTTGGACGGCAAGAACCTGCCGGATGTGAAAGACCGCGTGCCCGCCGATTACAAGATTACCAACGAGATGGACGAGAATCAGCTGAAGTACGAGATCGGCTCCTACGGCGGAACGCTCCGCACGGTGACATCCGTAGCGAACTGGGATGCGGACGTATTCGTCATGGATAACGAACCGCTCCTGAATACGCCAAGTATCCTCGGCGAGAAAATTACCGGCAACGTACTGAAGGATTATTTGCTCAGCGACGACCAGAAATCGATTTCGTTCCAAATGCGCAAAGGACTGAAATGGTCCGACGGCGAGCCCGTGACGACGGAGGATATCCGGTTCACGGTCGAGGACGTGCTCATGAATCCGGAGCTGACGCCGATCTTCCCGCTGTATCTTCGTTCCGGCGGCGTGGCGGAAGGCGCGCCCATGAAGCTGGAAATCATGGACGACTATAACTTCAAGCTGACGTTCGATCGGCCGTACGGCGGTCTCTTGATTCGCTTGGCCATTCAAGGCTGGCGCGGCTATACGGAGCTCCTCAAGCCCGCTCACTTCCTGAAGCAATTCCACACGAAATATACGCCGCTTGAACAGCTTGAACCCGCGATCAAGGATGCCGGATTCAAAAAAGGCGAGTGGGTCAATCTGTTCAACTTCAAAGACATTACGAACTGGAAATTGAACCATTCGGAAGCGATCGGCTTCCCGGTGCTTTATCCATGGGTCATTACGAAAGCCACGCAGAGCGTGACGACGTACGAACGCAACCCGTACTACTTCAAGGTCGATACGGCAGGCAACCAGCTGCCTTACATCGACAAAATCGAAAGCACGCTCGTGAACGACATCGAGATGGTCAGCCTCAAGACGATCGCCGGGGAAGTCGACTTCTCGCGCGAATCGGCAGCCCTCGTGAAGATGCCGCTGTACAAAGAGAACGAGAAGAACGGCTACAAGGCCGTGCTGAACAATATGCACGTTACGCCGACCGACATTTTCCTCAATCTGACGTACGATAATCCGACTTGGCAGAAGGTGGTCCAGGATGTCCGCTTCCGCAAAGCGCTCAACATGGCCATCGACCGCCAAGAGCTGATCGACACGATCTATTACGGCTTCGCGCAGCCGGGCAGCATCGAAGACCCGACGTTCGACCTGGATCAAGCCAACCAGCTGCTCGACGACATGGGCATGAAGAAGAATGCCGACGGCAAACGGCTGGGTCCGGACGGCAAAGTATTCACCATCCCGTTCGAAGTCGGCGCGCAAGCGCCGGACATCGTGCCGTACACGCAGCTGATCTCGGAAATGTGGAGAGCGCTCGGCCTGAACGTGACGATGAAAACGATCGACCAAACGCTGTGGGGTCAACGCCAAACCGCGAACGATCTGCAGGCAACCGTCATCTGGACGCACACGCCGCTCTGGTACATGGGCGACTGGGGACAAGGCCAATGGGGGCCGGTATGGGATCAGTGGCATTCGAGCTCCGGCAAGACCGGCAAAGAACCGCCTGAAGACGTGAAGAAGCTGTATGCGAAGATCGATGAAGCGATGGCTTCCAAGCCGGATGACGCCAAGCGCCTCATCGAAGAAGTGAAGCAAATGATGAAAGACAACGTGTACTACATCATCCCGCTAAGCGAAGTGAAACAGCCGCTGATCGTGAACGACAAGCTGCAAAACATCCCGACGGACAGCAGCTTCGCGATCGGAACGGACTTCAGCGGCGAGCAATTCTTCTTCAAGAAATAAGGGAGCCAGCTATTCGGCAACTCGCAGGGCCCAGCCGCCGAACTCCGGGCGGCTGGGCTCCCGAGTTCGTTTGCGCCGCTACCTGGACGGCGACAACTGTTTCACCTTGATCCACCTTGAACGGGAGGGAACCGCATGCTTAATTATATCTCCTATCGCTTGCTGCAGCTTATCCCGCTGCTGGTCGCGATCAGCATTATCGTGTTCGTCATCATTCAGCTGCCCCCGGGCGACTTTCTGACCAACTATATCCAGCAGCTTAAGCTGTCGGGCAATGACGTGTCGGAGAGCGCCATCTTGAATTTGAAGCAGGAATACGGCTTGGATAAATCGATGATCGTCCAGTACGTCTATTGGATCAAAGATATGGTGCTGCACGGCAATATGGGCCGTTCCTTCCAGTTCAATATGCCGGTTGCCGACGTGATCTGGCCGCGGCTCGGGCTGACGGTGGCGATCTCGCTGATTTCGCTGATCTTCGTATGGCTCGTCGCGATTCCGATCGGCATTTATTCGGCCACGCACCAATATTCGATTCTGGATTACGTGTTTACGTTTATCGGGTTCATCGGCGTGGCGGTCCCGGGATTTCTGATCGCGCTCGTGCTCGTCTATTTCATATTCATCGAGACCGGGGTATCGATCACGGGGCTGTTCTCTCCGGAGTACGTCGATGCGCCGTGGAGCATGGCGAAGGTGCTGGATATGCTGCCCCGGATGATCCTGCCCGTCATCGTCATCGGGATGGCATCGGCGGCCTCGCTCATCCGGATCACGCGGGGCATGCTGCTCGACGAATTATCGAAGCAATACGTCATTACCGCCAGGGCAAAGGGGGTATCGGAAGGCAGGCTGCTCTTCAAGTATCCCGTTCGGATGGCGATCAACCCGCTTATCAGCACGATCGGGTGGACGCTGCCGGCGCTGATATCGGGCGAGGTGATCGTCTCGATCGTGCTTAACCTTCAGACGACCGGGCCGATGCTGCTCAAGGCGCTGATGACGCAGGATATGTATTTGTGCGGCAGCTTTATCCTGGTGACCAGCGTCATCACCGTGCTCGGCACGCTGCTGTCGGATATTCTGCTCGCGGCGATCGATCCGCGAATCCGCTTCGGAGGTGTCGGTGAATGAGCGGGATCACGACGGTCATCAATCAACTGCGCGGCACGCGCGCAAGGCGGAAGAAGAAGACCGATCAACCGAGCATGGAAGTCGCCTCGCAATGGCAGCTGATGTGGTGGAAGTTCAAAAAGCATAAGTTGGCCGTTATTTCGGCGGTCGTTCTCATTCTCATGTACTTAATCGCGTTGTTCAGCGAATTCGTTTCACCTAATCTCTCCGCTACGCGCTTCACGGCATACAAGAATGCGCCTCCGCAGAAAATCCATTTCGTGGATGCGGAGACGGGGTTTCAGCTTCGCCCGTTCGTCTATGGCATGAAGGAAAAGATCGACGAGGAAACGTTCCTGCGAACCTTCAGCGAAGACAAGACGAAGAAATATCCCATTCAGTTCTTCGCGAAAGGCGAGCCCTACAAGATGTGGGGATTCATCCCTTCGAGCATCCATCTGTTCGGCGTGAACAATCCGGACGGCGCCCTGTTTCTGATGGGGACGGACCAGCTCGGGCATGATTTGTTCTCGCGCATTATCTATGGCGGACGCATCTCCTTATCGTTCGGTCTCGTAGGGATCGTGCTGACGCTGTTTATCGGGCTGCTGCTGGGCGGCGTTTCCGGCTACCTTGGCGGCGTCTCCGACACCATCATTCAACGGATCATCGATTTTCTGATTTGTATCCCGACGATTCCGCTGTGGATGGCGCTCTCGGCGGCGGTGCCGCGAGAGTGGTCGGCGACCCAAATGTATTTCGGCCTGATCATCATCTTCTCGATCATCGGCTGGACCGGACTCGCCCGCGTCGTGCGCGGCAAGATTCTATCGCTGCGCGAGGAAGATTTCACGATGGCGGCACGGCTCGCGGGGGCCGGCGACTTGCGCATCATTCGGAAGCATCTGCTTCCTTCCTTTGCGAGCTACATCATCGTTAACGTCACGCTGTCGATTCCCGCCACCATTCTAGGCGAAACATCCTTGAGCTTCCTTGGCATCGGGCTGCAAGCGCCCGCGGTTTCGTGGGGCGTATTGCTGCAGGATGCGCAGAACCTGGAGACGCTCGCGCATCATCCGTGGCTGCTTTGGCCGGCTGCCTTCATCATGCTGACCGTGCTCATGTTCAACTTTCTCGGAGACGGGCTTCGGGATGCGGCAGATCCTTATAAATAAGCGTCTGCTTACGAGTAGTTTTGCTCCTATTTCGCTAGATTCCGGCAAAATATACGACAAAACTTTTAGGGGGAGTTCCCGTGTCGCAGCAGGAGAACGTCATATTGGAAATGAAGGACGTCAAGGTGCAGTTCCGATTGGATGAAGGTCTTCTGAAAGCCGTCGACGGCGTCGACCTGCGCATCAAACGCGGCAAAACGCTGGGCATCGTCGGCGAGAGCGGCTGCGGCAAAAGCGTGACTTCGCAGGCGCTGCTGCGCATCGTTCCGAAGCCGGGCGAGGTGCATGGCGAAATTCGGCTGACCCGCAAGAAGAAGGACGGCACGTACGAGGTCGTCGATCTTGCCAAGCTCGATGCCCGCGGCAAAGAGATTCGGGATATTCGCGGCGCCGAGATCGCGATGATCTTCCAGGAGCCGATGAAGGCGTTCTCCCCGATTCACACCATCGGCAATCAAATTACGGAAGCGATCCTGCTTCATACGACGGACGATCGGGACGAGGCCTTCCGGATCGGCGTCGAAATCCTGAAGAAGGTCGGGATGTCCAATCCGGAACAGCGGATGAGCGAGTATCCGCATCAGCTCTCCGGCGGCATGCGCCAACGGGCGATGATTGCCATGGCGCTCTCCTGCAGCCCGTCCATTCTCATTGCCGACGAACCGACGACGGCGCTCGACGTGACGGTGCAAGCCCAGGTGCTGCAGCTGATTAACGACTTGAAATCGAGTCATGATACGTCCGTCATCTTCATTACGCATGATCTCGGCGTCATCGCGGAGATGTCCGACGACGTGGCCGTGATGTATCTGGGAAAGGTCGTCGAATATACCGACGTCGATACGCTGTTCCATCATCCGAAGCATCCGTATACGAAGGCGCTCCTCAATTCCATCCCTTCGGTAATGCGGGAGAGCAAGCGGCTCGAATCGATCGAGGGAACGGTGCCGTTTCCGATGAATTTGCCGAAGGGCTGCGGCTTTTATACGCGCTGCAAGCTGGCGCAGGACGGCGTGTGCAATGTCGAGGACGTGCCGCTCGTCGAGGTGGCGCAGGGTCATTCCGTCCGCTGTTTACTGGTGGATGAGGTCTAAATCTGAAGCGGAGGCTGAGCCATGACGCAACAGGAGTTCGTATTGGACGTCCGTTCGATGAAGAAGTATTTTCCGATCAAGCAGGGCTTCATGAAGAAAACCGTCGGCTTCGTTAGAGCCGTCGACGATGTCCATATTCAGATCCGGCCCGGCGAGACGCTCGGCCTGGTCGGGGAATCGGGCTGCGGCAAGACGACGCTCGGACGCTGCGTCCTGCGGGCGATCGAGCCGACCTCGGGAACCGCGTTATTCCAGGACCGTCAAGGTCAGGTCAAGGACGTCTTGAAGCTGAACAACCATGAGCTGCGGGCCATCCGCCGAGATATGCAGCTGATCTTCCAAGATCCGTATTCCTCGCTCAACCCGCGGATGACGGTGCTCAATATTATCGCGGAGCCGCTGATCTGCAACGGATTGGCCCGGGGGGACGAGATCAAGGAGCGCGTCAAGGAGCTGATGGAGATGGTCGGCTTGAACAGCCGGCACCTCGAGAGGTATCCGCATGCGTTCAGCGGCGGGCAGCGTCAGCGCATCGGGATCGCAAGGGCGCTGGCGACGAATCCGAAATTCATCGTCTGCGACGAAGCGGTGTCGGCGCTCGACGTATCCGTTCAGGCCCAGATTATTAATCTGCTGCAGGATTTGCAGGAGAAACTGCATCTCAGCTATCTGTTTATCTCGCATGACCTTGGCGTGATCCAGCACATCTCCAACCGGGTTGGCGTGATGTACGTCGGCAAGATGGTCGAGACGGCAGCGACGAAGGAATTGTTCCGCAATCCTCAGCATCCGTATACGGAAGCGTTGTTGTCCGCGAAGCCGGTGCCCGATCCGCGCAAGAAATCGAACCGGATCATTCTGGCGGGCGAGGTCGCCAATCCGGCCAATCCGCCTTCCGGCTGCTATTTCCATCCGCGCTGTCCGTATGCGCAGGACATCTGCAAGAGTCAGGCGCCCGAATGGAAGCAGGTCGGCGAAGGGCATTATTCGGCCTGCCATTTCGCAGGCGAACTTCAGCTGCAAGGAGCGGTTGCCCAATGACGGCCATTGCCTTGATCCTGCTTATTTTCTTGATTTGCTTGGGACTGATCATGGTCGCTTCCATCTGGTACATGCGATTCATGCTCGACAAGATCTTCGGAGAGAAGCACCGCGATCTCGAGCACATCACGTCAACCGGCATGATTCCGGAGCGCTGGTCGCTGAAGCATGCGAAGAAGATGATTCGGCTCTATGAGAAGGGCGATGACCGGGCGCTCCGCAGCGCACGGCGGACGGCTGCCCGCAGTTACTTGAGGAAGCTCCGCCGGTTATCGGCCTACGTGAAGAAAACCAATCTCGTCGAGAACGAAGAGACGCGTCAGTTCATGCTGCGCAATCTTCGGCAAGCTGCCCAAGAGTGGAGTGAAGAGGTGCATGATGGATCCATTGCTGCAGGAGCATAGAAGAGCAGCCGTTGCCGGATTTCTATCCGTCGCGCTGACCGTCATTCTCTCGTTCGTCGGCATCTTCGACTGGCTGGCGATACGAGGGGTCGTCATCGATCTGCTTTCCTATTATGGGGTGGATCCGTATGCATGGCAGGCCGTTGAATACGGAACGTTTATCGTGCTTGGCATCGTCTGGCTCGCGTTCGTCTATTATTGTCAGCATTTTTTGAAAATGCGGGCCCTTGCAGGGAAGCTGTGGCCGTCGTTCACGAAGCTGTTCGCCATTCAGCTGGCGGTGTTGTTCGGGTGTGAGCTGATCGTGTTCGCCATTGACGAGAAGAAGAACCTGACGGAAGCCTGGCTCTTGGCTGCTGCCGAGGGCATCTGCGCGCTGGTATTGTTCCTGGTATCGATCGCATTAGCGAAGAGGGCGGTTCCCTCGGACTGATAAGCCGCAAGGAATCAAGCCTAGGCAGGGGGGAAGATCATGCTCGTCGCGGAAAGGTACCAGTACATTCTAAGGATGGTCAACGAGAAAGGAAGTATCCGCGTTGCCGAGCTTAGTCAATTGTGCAAGGTGACGGAGGAAACGATACGCCGCGATCTGGACCGGCTGGAAGGCGAAGGCCGTCTGCTTCGCAGCTATGGCGGCGCGATCCGGATCGGGCCGCAGACGGAAACCCCCTACTTGCTCCGAGAGACGGTTCACGTCGCGGAGAAACAGTATATATCCACGGAAGCCGCAGCGTGCGTCGAACCCAACGAGCGTATCGTGCTGGATGCAAGCACGACGGCTTGGCATCTGGCCTCGCAGCTGCCCGACATCCCGCTGACGGTGGTGACGAATTCGCTGAAGGTCGCGTTCGTGCTCAGCGAGAAGAAGAACGTCATCGTCATCAGCACGGGCGGCACGCTCGTTCCGAACTCGCTCTCCTTCGTCGGTCCTTTGGCGGAGCAGTCGCTGGAAGAGTATTACGTGGACAAAGCGTTTATTTCCTGCAAAGGCGTCCATATGGAGCGGGGGATCTCCGAATCGAATGAGCTGCAGGCCAGGGTGAAACGGAAGATGGTCGGGATGGCGGAGCATGTGTACCTGCTGGCCGATTACAGCAAATTCAATACGCAGGCGTTTACGACGATTACGGGTTGGGACCGCATCGATCATCTCATCACGGACGCGCATACGCCTGCCGAATACGTGCAGCAGCTGCGGCGCCGATCCATCAATGTCATTCAGCTGCCGGATTGAAGGAGCGTGAGGTCATGGAACGTAATGCCGGATTGGATCTCATCCGGAGCAGCGCCATTCTGCTCGTCTTGTTCTGCCATGGGCTCGGCTTCTTCTTCATGTCGTATCATGATTTCAATCCGCTCAATTACGTGACCGGTTACTTGGGCGTCGAATTGTTTTTCGTCCTGAGCGGCTTTCTGATCGGCCGGATCTTGCTGCAGGAGGTCGTGGAGCGCGGGTCCTTGTCCCGGCTCGGCACTTTCTATGTCCGTCGTTGGTTTCGAACCTTGCCGTTATATTTGCTCGCGGTCGTGACGACCTACTTGTTCTTCAACCACCATATGAATTTGACGAATCTGGTCTTCCTGCAAAATTTCGACGAGGGGCATCTGTCCTTCCTGCCGATCTCATGGAGCCTATCGATCGAGGAATGGTTCTACCTGCTGATTCCGGTTCCGCTGCTGCTGGCGGGCAAGTTCCGCAATAAACCGGCTGCCTTCTTCGCGATCTCGGCGCTTCTTGTTCTTCTCTTCCCCATTCTGAGAATGCTCGAAGTCCACAACAACCAGCCGCTGTGGGATTACGGGGTTCGCAAGCAAATCCCGCTGCGTCTCGACAGCTTGGTATTCGGCGTCCTGCTGGCAGGGGTCAAGACGTACCATGCGGCATTTTATCGGAAATACCTGACCGGCAAATGGTCCTTGCTGATCGCCGTCTTCGGACTGGCTTATTTCAGCGGGTACTTGGTGTATACGGGGATAGCGGAGCAAACGATGGATCATTCCTGGTTCGACCGGACGCTGCTGTTCAGCGTGGTATCCTTGTTGATCGCCCTGCTGATCGCGGTCACCGAAACGCATCTTCCGCGCATGGAACGGCTTCCGCATTTGCGCGGCTTCATCGGGTTCGTCAGTGCCCAGAGCTACGGCTACTACCTGTTCCATTGGAATCTGTTCGTCTGGTTCAGCAAGGAAAATACGACCGCAAGCGTCGCCCACAGCATGTATCTGCTCCTGTTCGCGCTCATCGTGTTGATTGCATTTACCTTCGTCGTCCATCGCTACTTCGAGGTACCGATCATGAAGTTAAGGGACCTCATTACGAAGAAATCAAAGCGTCCCGCGACGCTTACGCCGACCGCTCGGGGCAATGAACCGCTTAAGCTCGATTGACTTGCGAGAGCTACTGAAGGAGGAAACAGCCCATGACCGCGCATGTGAAACCGCCGATCGCAGCCGCCGAAATCGAAAGCGCGATCAGCCGTCATCTCGGAGAAGGCGCGACGGCGATCGCGCCCGTGAACGGCGGGAATTTAAGCAGCGTATTCGCTTTCAGCCTGCAAGGCAAGGGATACATCATTAAATTCAGCGATATGGAGCATGCGTACGAGACGGAAGCGTTCGTCTCGCAGCTGCTCCGAAAGCACGGCATTCCGTTCCCGAGATGCTTGGGGCAAGGCAAGTCAGGCAGCCTGGCGTATTCGATCCTGGAGAAGATACCCGGTCATAATCTGGTTGACTGCACCGCCTCGGAGCAAGCCGACCAGCTTCCGGAGCTGATCGGCATGCTGACTGCGATGAACCGTATCGATGTGGGGGATTCCGGCGGCTATGGCTGGATCAAGCCCGACGGCATGGGCACCTATCCGACATGGAGGGCCTATGTCGCCGCATTCTTTGCCGAAGAGCAGACCGGCTTCTGGGAAGGGTGGTACGATATTCCCGGCTTGGAGAAGGATGTGGCAGCGGAGTGCCGCGAGCGGCTGTTGGCCTATTCGGCCTTCAATGAACCGCACCGGCATTTTATCCATGGCGACGTTTCCCCTTGGAATATTCTATCGAACGGCAAGCAAATCACCGGCATTATTGACGGCAATTGCGCCTATGGCGACTTTCTCGTCGATGTGGCCACCTTGAAAATCATGTCCGGAGAATTGGATGTCGTGCAAGCCTACAGGGAGCACAACGAGCGAATGGGCATTTACATACCGGACTTCGACGAACGAATGATCGGCGCTAGCTATTTCAAGGGACTGGACGGACTTCGTTTCTTTGCCAAGATGGGCTGGGACGACGCCTATCGGAATATGCGGAAATTTCTCTTGTCGTTAACGAGCTGACCCGGTCAACCAAAAAGGAGGCTGTCATTCGTGGCACTGTTCATGGTGAAAGACGCGACATGCGAGTACCGGGCCGAAGCGCTGGGCATCGGAGCGGAGCGCCCGCGGTTCAGCTGGAGAATCGAATCGGACCGCCGCGGAACGCTGCAGAGCGCCTATCGGATCCGGGTTGCCGGCAGCGACGGGGATTTCGCCTCGCCGCTCTGGGATACCGGACGGGTGGAGTCGGAGGATTCGATTCAGCTGTCCTATGACGGACCGAAGCTGGCATCTCGTACCCGGTATTTCTATCAAGTGCAGGCATGGAACCAAGCCGGCGAGCAATCCGAATGGAGCGGGACGTCCTGGTTCGAGACGGGCCTGCTCGACAGCCGGGAGTGGACGGCCTGCTGGATTACGCCGGATACGCGCGAGATCGATCCGCAGTCGGAAGCGTCATTCCTGCTGCGCAAAGGCTTCGACTTGCATAAGGAAGTCGCCTCGGCGCGTATCTATGCGACGGCCGCCGGCGTCTACGAGCTGTATGTGAATGAAGAGACCGTATCGGAGGATGCGCTCGCTCCAGGCTGGACCAGTTATTCGAGCCGGCTTCAATATCAGACGTATGACGTGACGGCGCTGCTGCGGCAGGGGAGCAATGCCATCGGCGTCCAGCTCGGCGACGGCTGGTACAAGAGCGGCCTGGGCTTCGAAGGGAAGAACTTTCGATACGGGGAGCATCGCGCGGCGCTAGTTCAGCTTCATATCACTTTCCAAGACGGCTCGGAAACCGTCCTTGCGACCGATGAGAGCTGGAAAGCGGAGACGGGGCCGATTCTGTATGCCACGATTTATCATGGCGAGACTTACGATGCGAGATTGGAGCTAGCCGGTTGGAATGGACCGGAGTTCGCCGAGGACGATTGGAAGCGAGCCGAAACGCTCGACCTGCCAATGGATATTCTGGTGGCGCAGGAAAATTGGCCGACGCGGGTGACCGAGACGATCCGCCCGATTGCAAGCTTCGTTACGCCGGCCGGCGATCATGTGCTCGACCTGGGGCAGAACATGGTCGGCCGCATGCGATTCTCCCTTACCGCGCCTGCCGGAACCACTATCGTGCTGAGTCATGCGGAGGTGCTCGGTCAGGACGGGAACATCTATTTCGGCAATCTTCGTTCCGCCAAACAGCGGGTCGCGTACACGGCTAGAGGAGAAGGGACAGAGAGTTATGCGCCGCATTTCTCGTTCATGGGCTTCCGCTACGTCAAGGTAGAGGGTTATCCCGGCGCCGAGAACGGGCTGCCGCTCGATGCTTTCGTCGGGGAAGTGATGCATTCCGACATGGCGCCGGCCGGAGCGTTCGAGTGCTCGGACGAGATGGTGAACCGGCTGCAAGCGAACATCAAGTGGGGACAGCGGGGCAATTTCCTCGATGTGCCTACCGACTGCCCGCAGCGCGACGAGAGACTCGGCTGGACCGGCGACGCGCAGGTGTTCATCAGCACGGCTTTGTTCAACTACCAAGGGGCGCCGTTCTTTACCAAATGGCTGCGCGACTTGAAGGCGGAGCAGCATGCGGACGGCGGCGTGCCGTTCGTCGTTCCGGACGTCATCGGCGGCGCGAACTCGGCTGCCTGGAGCGATGCGGCCGTCATTTGTCCTTGGACGGTCTATCAATATTACGGGGACCGGCGATTGCTGGCCGAGCAATTCGAGAGCATGAAAGCATGGGTGGCGTTCATCCGCGCGCAAGGCGAGAACGAATATTTGTGGAACACGGGCTTTCATTTCGGCGATTGGCTCGGACTGGATGCCAAGGAGAACAGCTATATCGGAGCGACGCCGAGAGAACTCGTGGCAACGGCGTATTACGCCTATTCCGCGCGCATCGTGAGGGACGCCGCGCTAGCGCTCGGCAGGATGGAAGAGGCTCAAAGCTATGGCGAGCTTCACCGACGGGTCGTGCAGGCATTCCGCGACGAATTCATATCGCCGAACGGCCGAATCACGGCACCGACGCAAACCGCTCACGTGCTCGTGCTGATGTTCGATCTTGCGGAAGAGCATGTTCGCGGCCGGGTGGCCCGGGAGCTGAACGAGCTGATCGCCGAGAACGGCTACCATCTGACGACCGGCTTCGTCGGCACGCCGTATCTGTGCTTCGCGCTATCGCAGAACGGCTATCACGATACGGCCGTGAAGCTGCTGCTGCAGACCAGCTATCCGGGTTGGCTGTATTCCGTGTCCAAAGGCGCGACGACCATATGGGAACACTGGGACAGCATCAAGGACGACGGTTCATTCTGGAGCGACGATATGAATTCGTTCAACCATTACGCATACGGAGCGATCGGCGATTGGATGTACCGGAAGGTGGCCGGTCTCGATATGGATGCGGCCGTGCCGGCCTTCAAGCGCATCCGGATCGAGCCGATGTTCGGCATGAACAAGCTGACGTATGCGCGGACTTCACATCAATCGATGTATGGGCGGATCGAAGCAGGCTGGAGCATCGAGAACGGGAAGCAGATTGAAGTCACGGTGCGGATTCCGGACAATTGCACGGCGGAGGTGATCTTGCGCGGAGCGACGATCGCGAGTCTAACGGAGGGCGGTCAGCCGATCGGAACGGCCCAAGGGATCGTCTCCGTCTCCGATACGGCAGAGGGCGCGAAGCTCGATATCGGTTCCGGCCTCTACCGTTTCGCCTATGAGAACGGGGATATTTTCCGCAATCGCTACAATGCCGAGACGAAGCTCGAAGAGCTGTTGAGCGACGAAGCGGCAGCCGGCGTGCTGCAGAACCATATTCCGCAAGCGTTTGCCGGTCCGTCCCTGCTCTTCATTAAGAAGCTGAGCTTGCGGCAGGTTTTCGAAAACCCGATGTCCAATATGACGGTCGCACAGTTCGATGCGATTCTAGCTGATTTAACGGCAATCGGTTAAGCAGGAACCAGGCTTCACCTTATACGCACTTCACGACAGACGTACTTCACAGTAAGCGCGCATCCCCAGACGCTTGACGGGTTTGGGGATTTTTTGCTGTTTCGGAACGTATTTCGATCGGCTTGTCTATCCGAATTGTGATAGTATACTAGTGATATTTCATAGCAGGGAATTGCTGGGGAAGATAATCCATCATCCGAGGGGTGCGACATGGAAACAGAACCGAGAACGGCTGCAGCGGAATTGGACCGGGTACGATCGCAGTTCCACTTTACGACGCGAAAGGGCTGGATCGGCGAACCGATCGATTTCTATCGCGAGCATGGACGTTGGCATCTGCGGTATGAACGTCATTGCTACGAGAATCAAGCATCGGATAAGCGGATCGGCCATGCGATCAGCAGCGATTTGGTCCACTGGCGCGAAGCGGAAGACGATGGCGACAGCGATGGTAATGGCCATGGCAATGGAAGGCAGACGCCAACCGGGAATAACGAAAGGGAGTTCGCGTCCCGTTTCACGCAGCTGTCGGTCGAAGGCGATAAGGAACAAACGAAATGGCTTTGCTTTCATGAGGATCATTCGTATTCGATCGGATCTATGGAGGAGCAGCTTTTCGTAGCCGAGAGCGATCGCGCCGCGTTGTGGCATGGAAGCCATTCCGAATTATGGACGCATAAGACTGACGATAACCGCTGTTTGCTTATCGGTTCGACCCAAGGAAAACATGATCCGCAGATCCCGTCCAATCAACGGCTGCTCGTTCCCGTGGAGTTGAAATTACGGCAGACGGAGAGCGGAATCAAGCTTCAGGCTGCGCCGGTCCAAGAGCTGCAAAACCTGCGCGTCTGGCAGAGAAGCTGGTCGGACATCGAAATCGATGCCGCGCGAAGCTTCGAGGAGAGCCTGCGTTTCCGAATCGGTCCGGACGAATGGCCGGGCATTCGTATTCTGCCGGCAGCAGACGAGCCGGATGATATCTATTCGGACTTGTTGGAAGTGCTGCTGGAGCTCGAGACGGATGCGGATAGTCAGATAGAAGTCGGTCTCTACGGGATCGACATCGCAGTGGACATGGGGCGGCAAACGATCCAATGCGGCGGCGTAATCGCTCCATTGACGCAAGGAAGCGGAACGCTGAAGCTTCAGCTGCTGCTGGATCGAGTATCCTTGGAGCTTTTCGCCTGCGACGGCGAGGTTGCCATAAGCCTGCCTGTAGACCCGCAATATGATCAGTGGAAAATTCGATTGTCTTGCCGGGAAGGGAAAGCACGAGCGGCTTCGGTCGAGGTATTCGGCCTTCGCGGCATATGGCCGACTGAGGATGAAGAGCTGCTGATTAATGAAGCGGTCAAGGACGATACGATCATCTACCGTTCGGATAGCTACACGATCTATAACAATCGCATCGAAGACATTGTCTATGGGGAGCCGCCTGCTTACGTTCCTGATCGCGATACGATTCTTTCCCCAACCCGCGCGATCGAAGAATTTATTTGGCGTCGAACCGAGTGGAGCGACATGACGCGCGTCATCGATCGCGGCAATGTGTGGCATCCGAAAGCGGGAATCGCGGAGCTGCCCGATATCCGCACGGGCCATGCGACGATCGACGCGGCGTACCGCCTGGCAGCCGACGTGTTCTACCGATGCGGCTCGCAAGAGTTTGCCCGTCCCGGCGAGGAAGGCATGTGGACCGCCGGGCAATTCCAAGGCCCCGGCGACGGCTTCGGCGTATGGGTCAGAGATACCGCGCATGTCGCCATTCGCATGGGGAACCTGTTGGACCCGGAAGGCGCTAGACGATCGCTGCTCTTTACGACGAGCGGCGGCTTCGATAACGGCGTCGACGGCACGGCGATGCCCATCGTCGGCATCTGGGATTATTATTTGGCAACGGGCGATCTGTCGTTGATTCAGGAGACCTGGCAGAGTCTCAGAGCAAGGATCGCCAAGCTTGAAGAGAGCTTCGACCCGGAGCAGGGCTTGATTCCGGCCGACCAATCGACCTCCAACGATGCTTTTCCGGAGCCCGAATGCGGCGGTTTCGCCCTTGCAACCGAATTGTATTTCATGGAGGCATTCCGCGCGATGTCCCGCATGGGATTCCATATGGGCGAGCCGGAATGGCAAGTCAAGGATTGGGCAGACAGGGGAGCGCTTCTTCTTCGGAATATTCAAAGCCAGTATTGGAAGAAGGAGGAAGGCTATTTCACGAGCGGTCCGATCGGCAGCGAAAGCTACCGGAACGGCTACTGGGAATCCGCCGGGCAGGAGCTCGCGCTGTGGCCGCGCTTCGGCGTCGCCACCGGGGAGCAGCGGCGGAGCATTCTGAATCGGCTGCCCGAGGTGGCGATGAACGAGTTCGGGGTCAACGTCTTTCCTTATCGCCCGGAGACCAACCACTTCTGCAATTCCGCTTGGGTCGTATGGACGAGCGGCATGGCGGCAGCCGCGGGGCGGGAAGGGCGGCTCGATCTGTTGATGACGTTCATTGCGCAGCAGACGCGAAGCAGCGTAATGAATAAGACTTTCTATGAAGCGATCGATTACAAGACCGGGAAGGCTTGGCGCTGGCCGGGGCAATTGTGGCATGCCGCCGGGTTTATATCCTACTTTTTCTTGGGCGTATTGGGATTGGAGTACGGAGAGCAAGGCGTGAGTTTCGCTCCGGCCGTTCCCGAGACGCTGCGCGATCTTCGCGTAGAGAAGCTTCGTTATCGGAAGGCCGAATTCGATATCGTGATCCATGGCTGGGGTACGGAGTTCGCGATGACATGCGACGGCAATCCGGTAAGCCGGATTCCAGCCGAGATTGAAGGCAGGCACTTGATCGAGTTTCGGGCCATGAATCTATAGCTCTTTCCACCGCATCGAACCTTGATGGCCAGCATTCTGGGCCGTCAAGGTTTTTTAGTTTGCGAACGGCCGGGCTGCGGCTTGCCGAAATTATTCCTCCTCCATTACACTATTGGAGGTACAATCTATTAGCGGCTAATAGATTAACAGCAAATAGATTTGCAAGCGCTTACTAGTATTTCGGGTGCGATACTTAGCGACGAAGCCGTATCCAATCATCTCGGACATCGATTCTATGAAACTCGGACTATCCGCCGCTTTTCCGATTCGTTACGATGGTGTAATTAAGCGCGAACGCGGCGCGACCTCCAAGGTCAGACCGATACTCTACAGAAGGCGGTCGTTGGACTCATGAGATGGACATCAAGGCTGTTATCCCCGTTCCGATTCCGCAAAGTCCGAAGCCGGTTCATGGCCGCCATGATCCTGCTGGCCGTGCCTCCGCTGTTTCTCCTCGGATATATTTCCTTCAACATCGCCAAGGATACGCTGACGCGTACCATTTCGCAGACGAACATCGACCATTTGGAGACGTCCAGCGAAGTGGCCGATTTGTTGTTCCGCAACATCATTAGCTTGAATCGCTCGATCGTCTTGAACGACGAGATTCGGAATGACCTGCGGGATAGCGAGATCAATACGAGCGTGCAGCAGAGCGAGATGAACGCCACCACCAGCAGCCGGCTGCAGTGGGTCATCAACAGCGACTCGTACGATTCGCGTTATGTCAACTCGCTGTGCGTGCTGGATCTCTATTACCAAACCTATTGTCTCGGCAAATCCGACGACGCGGGCGTCTACGAGACGCCGACCAAGAAGCGGGACATCGAAGCGACGGACTGGTACAAGCGCGCCGTCGACGCCAAAGGCAGAGTGGTGTTCTTCGACTATAACGTGCTCGGCGACGCGCCCAATACGTTCTCGACGGTCAAGCTGTTCCGCGATTCCGGCGATCCGAACGGCCGAACGATCGGCCTGCTGATCGTGAATCTATCGAAGACGATGTTCGGCAGCGTATTCAGCGAGAGTCATAATAACGGACTGTTCATGGCGGTGGATTCCTCGCAGGATGCGCTTAAGGTGGTTTATCCCGAGGAGAAGCCGCTCGATTTGCCGAAGATGGCGGGCAGCTTGACCGGCGCGGAGAACAAGCTGCGCGAGCAAGGGTACCTCGTCAGCGAGTATCGGAACCAGACGACGGGCTGGACGCTGCTCCACCTGATGAAGAAGAAGGAGCTGCTGAAGCAGTCGAATCGGATCGGCACGGCGACGACCTTGATCGGTTCCTTGATCGCGCTGGTGGCGCTGCTGCTCTCGGTCATCATCTCGGGCACGATCACGAAGCCGCTCATTCAGATCAAGAAAATGATGGTCGATTGGAACAAAGGCGTGCGGGAGTTCGGCGGCAAATTTCCGCAGGACGAAGTGGGTACGATCGGCGAGACGTTCAAGCGGATCTCGTCGGAGAACGAGGAGCTGTCCGCGAGGCTCGTCCATTCGGAGCTGAAGGAGAGGGAAGCCGAGCTGCGCGCGCTCCAGGCGCAGATCAAGCCCCATTTTCTATATAACACGCTGGATTCGATTTATTGGATGGCCCGCCTGCAGAAGAATCAGGAGGCCGCCCAGATGGCGCTTTCGTTGTCCGAGAGCTTCAAGCTCAGCCTGAATAAGGGCAAAGAGACGATTCCCGTCTATAAGGAGCTGCAGCACATCGATCATTATATGACGATCCAGAACATTCGGTATAACAATCGCTTCACCTATCATGCGGATATCGACGAATCGATCATGGGCATGGAGATATTGAAGCTGATCGTGCAGCCTCTCGTGGAGAATGCGATCTATCACGGCCTCGAGCCTAAGCTTGGCGCGGGGAAGATCGAGGTAACGGGGAGAAAAGAAGGCGATTATCTCGTGTTCGTCGTCGAGGATGACGGGGTAGGCATCGTCGATATGTCGGTGATCGACAAAGGGTACGGACTTACGAACGTGAAGGACCGCATCGAGCTCTATTACGGGGAGACCAGCGTCTTCCGGATGACAAGCGAAGCGGGCGTCGGCACCAAGGTGGAAGTCAAATTCAAACCCTATCGCGAGGAGGCGTAAGCGATGCTTAAAGCTGTCGTGTTCGACGATGAGTATATCGTGATCGAGGCGCTGCGTACGCTTATCGATTGGACCGGCCTGGAGGTCGAGCTGGTAGGCACGGCCGGCGACGGCATTACCGCACTGGAGATCTTCAGGCAAGAGAGACCCGATATCGTGCTGACCGATATCCGGATGCCCGGCATGGACGGCCTGCAGCTGATTCGGGAGATCATGCGCGAAGCCGAGGACACCTGCTGCATCGTATTCAGCGGCTTCAACGAATTCGAATACGTGAAGGAGGCGCTCCAGCTCGGCGTGACCGATTATTTGGAGAAGCCGATTACGGACGTGAGCGTGGAGCGGTCCTTGCGCAAGGCAGTGGACAGAATCGGCAGTCGGCGCGAGACGATGGAAATTCGGCGCAAGTGGGAAGAGAGTCAGAGGGAGCTGCTCGAGAAAGCGCATCTGGATGACCAGGCTTTGGATGACCGGCATGTGCCGAAGACCTCCGCGGTCGGCCGGGCGCGCACGTATATCGTCCAGCATGTGAACCGCGACCTTTCGCTGCAGGAAGTGGCCGATCACGTGGGGATGAACGCGGCTTACTTGAGCGTGTTGTTCAAGGAAGAGACAGGCGAGACCTATATCAAATTTCTGACCCGCTACCGTATGGAACTGGCCAAAATGCTGCTTCGCAAGGGCTTGAAGGTGAACGAGGTAAGCGAGCGCGTGGGCTACCATACGTATCGGCATTTCTCGGAGGTATTCAAGAAATGGACAGGGACCACCCCGGGGCATTATCGGGACCCGATCTAAAAAAAACGGACGCCGAACAATGAAATGACCTACTAAACAGACCAGAGAGCTGAACTTATAATGAGGATATGGGTACCCGGGCCCTCTATCAACGATCGATTATCCTATAGGGGGAGACTGTTCATGACGAATGCAAGCACGGGAAATAAGAGAAAATACGTGGCTATCCTGTCGAGCGTACTGTTGTTTGGAGGCTTGCTGGCCGGCTGCGGCAGTTCGAACGATAACGGCAATGCTTCATCTTCCGCGAATACTTCGTCTTCCGATAATACCCCAGCTACGAATGATGCATCGAACGCGAACTCGAACGCGGACGCGAATGCGCCGTCGACGAACGATTCCAACAAACCGCAGGACAAGGTCAAGCTCACGCTGTTGATCGATAACCAGCAGGATACGGTTAACGTAGCCAAAGCGTTGGTCGATGCCTTCCAAGCGAAGAACCCGAACATCACCATCGAGACGGAAACTCGTCCGGCCGGCAGCGAAGGCGACAACTTCGTGAAGACTCGTCTATCGACCGGCGATATGAACGATGTCTTCTTCTACAACGCAGGCTCGCTTATGCAAGCGCTTAATCCGGAACAGAATATCCTCGATGTGTCCGGCGAACCATGGGAGGCCGACGTGATCGACTCCTTCAAGCAGACCGTAACGATGAACGGCAAACAATACGGCGCTCCGACGAACTCGTCGATGGGCGGCGGCTGGTTCTATAACAAGAAGATCTACGCGCAGCTCGGGCTTAGCGTGCCGAAGACGTGGGACGAATTGATGGCGAACACGAAGAAGATCAAGGAAGCGGGCATTACCGCCATTATCGGAACCTACAAGGACTCGTGGACGTCGCAGTTAATCATGCTGGCCGATTACTATAACATTCAAGCCGAAGCTCCGGGCTTTGCGGGTGACTACACGGCGAATAAAGCGAAGTATGCGACGACGCCCGTTGCGCTGCGAGGCTTCGAGAAGCTGCAAGAAACGGCCGGTTACATGAACAAGGATTACTTGGCGGCTAACCTGGATGCGGGACTTAAGATGCTGGCCGAAGGCAAGGGAGCGCAATATCCGATGCTCACCTTCGTCATTCCGACGATCGCGCAGAACAATCCCGATAACATCAACGATATCGGATTCTTCGCTCAGCCCGGCGACAGCGCGGATAAGAACGGACTGACCGTATGGATGCCGGCCGCGGCTTACATTTACAAGAACGGACAGCATCTGGACGAGGCGAAGAAATTCGTATCCTTCATCGCTTCCCCTGAAGGAATGGCCGTGGTCGGCACGGTATCCAAACCGACCGGACCATACGTCATCAAGGGCGCGGCAATTCCGGACGACGTGCCTCAGGTCGTCAAAGACATGCTTCCTTACTTCGATTCCGGCAATACGGCGCCGGCGCTCGAATTCGTCTCTCCGGTCAAAGGGCCTAACCTCCCGCAGATCACGGTCGAAGTGGGCTCGGGCCATAAGAAGGCCGCGGACGCCGCAGCCGATTACGACAAGGATGTCGAGAAGCAAGCGCAGCAGCTTGGACTCGCCGGTTGGTAGGTTGATAGGTTGGTAGGCTGATAAGCTGAAATGCCAATAACGTCAAAAGGACATCGCGATGCTGTCCTTTTGACGTTTATAGGGGTGATTGCCAGCGTCAACCGCAATCACTTCAGACTAGGGATCAATTCCTACAAGGGGGATCGCAATGAACAAGGTTTGGAAAAGAACCTACTCCTATTACTTCCTGCTGCCTGCGGCGATCATCTACCTGATCATCTTTATACTGCCGACGTTCATGTCCTTCTTCTTCAGCATGACCCGTTGGACGCTGCAGGATTGGACCTATACCGGCCTCGAGAACTTCAAGACGTTCTTCCAGGAATCGTCGCTTAATATCGGTTTCAAGAACACCTTCGTCTATGCGGTCGTTACCTGCGGCCTCAAGGTCGTATTCGGGCTGCTGCTGGGCGTCTTCCTCACGTCGAAAATCAAAACCAAAAACTACTTGAGATCCGTCGTCTTCTTCCCTACCTTGGTGAGCACGATCGCCGTCGGGATCGCCTTCAGCACGCTGATGCATCCGACGGAAGGCCTGATTAATACCACGCTGGCTTCGCTCGGCATATCGGGGCCGGATTGGCTGGGGGATACGCGCTATGCCTTGTTGTCCGTTGCCTTCGTGGACGTCTGGAAAGGCGTCGGCTTCGCCACGGTCATCTATATCGCGGGCATCATGTCCATACCGGAGGAATACTACGAGGCCCTGCAGATCGATGGAGGCGGATCCTGGCATAAGTTCTGGAACATCATCCTTCCGCTTAGCCGCTCGGCTACGAATACGGTCATCATTCTCGCGTTCATCGGCGGCTTGCGCAGCTTCGACATCCTCTGGCCGATGACCGGCGGAGGACCCGGCTTCGCGACGGACGTCATCGCTTCCATCATCTATAAGCAATATCAGGCCGGCTTTTATGGACTGGCTACGGCGGGGAACGTCATCCTGTTCTTATTCGTCTCCGTGCTCGCCTTCCCGCTGTCGCTCTATCTGAACCGAAGAGAGGTGGACCTATGATTCGCCGCATCCGTCTGTTCGGCGTAGAAGCCGGAGCGGTGCTCGCTTCGGTCGTTATATTCTGGATTCCGCTCTATTTCGTCGTGGTCAATGCCATGAAGGACGAGAAAGGCGCTTCCTTGCGCAGCATGGCGTGGCCGGCCACGAACCGGCTGTGGAGCAACGTCAAGGAAGTGATCCAGACCCGGGATCACATGCTGATTCACGCCTTCGTCAACAGCGCGACGCTGACCGTCTTGTCGATCGCCGTTCTGCTGCTCGTGTGCGCCATGGCCGGCTTCGTCATGCAGAGGCGCTCCGATCGGTTTACGCCTTGGATCAGCTTCTTCGTGCTGGCGGGATTGATCATTCCTCCCGCGATCGTTCCTACGATCTGGGTGCTGGAGAAGCTGCATCTGTTCAAAACGATGCTTGGCCTCATCATGGTCGAGGTCGCCCTGGCGTTCCCGTTCGGCGTGCTGCTGTACCGCGGCTTCATGGGGGCGATTCCGAGAGAG
Organism: Paenibacillus sp. J31P316; assembly: GCF_056269105.1. NCBI lineage: Bacteria > Bacillati > Bacillota > Bacilli > Caryophanales > Paenibacillaceae > Paenibacillus > Paenibacillus sp. J31P316. The sequence continues at coordinate 244,218 of NZ_JBWDNI010000003.1, forward strand.
ATCGACGAAGCTTCCGTAGTCGACGGATGCGGCGGGCTCCGGTTGTTTTTCCAAATCATTTTCCCATTGCTGAAGCCCGTGAACGCGACGATCATCGTCACTTCGTCGGTCGCGATCTTCAACGATTTCACCAATCCGCTCTACTTCTTCCCGGGCTCCAAGAACGCGACGGTGCAGCTCACGCTCTACAACTTCATGAGCCAATTCATCTCGCAGTACAATTTGCTCTACACGAATATTCTGCTGATTACCATCCCTCCGCTGGTGCTGTTCATCATCTTCAACAAGAAGATCGTGTCGGGGATAACGGCGGGCGCCGTGAAGGGTTAGGGAGCTTGCTTGACGGGAGTGGCGAAATTGTTCGAAAGCAAGCTGCAGATAGAGGCCGCAGAGGGTTCGGATGCAGCGCGGCTTTCAGCGATTAGATGATGGCATGATCAGCGGCGGTTCCATATGGGATCCGCTCATGATCGTGCCTTTTTGCGTAAGAGCGTCCCGTATCAAGCACAAATAAAGCTACAAAAAACAAAACCTCCTGCATACTTTCTTGCCGTCTGTTTCTGTACAATGAAGAAGGAAAATACAGAGACTCTCAAGACGATTACCTGCTGTTAAGAACCCACTTCATCCGTTACAATAAAATGGCAAACAGCCCTTACGGCCCCTATGAATGTAAACGCTTTCTTAATTCTCTGTGAAACGAATCCGGAATCCCATTCTAGTCGAGAAGGAGAGCGCCAATGAAAGCTGTGGTCAATTATTCGTCCGGCAGCGGAAGCGTCGAGGTGCGGGACGTCCCGATCCCATCGGAACTCGCGCCAAGGGAAGTGCTCATTCAAGTAAAGGCGGCGGGCGTATGCGGCAGCGACTTGCATATGTATCACGACATCCAGGGGTTTCCGGTCATGCGCCCGGTTACGCTCGGGCATGAATTCTCGGGCATCGTGGCGGCGGTCGGCGCCGAGGTCAAGCAATTCAAGGCCGGCGACCGGGTCGTCAGCGAAACGCCGGCATACATCTGCGAGACGTGCCTGTATTGCCGCACCGGACAATATAATCTATGCCCGACGCGGCGCGGCTTCGGCGTGCTGGAGAACGGCGCCATGGCGGAGTACGTCAGGACGAGAGAGGCGATCGTTCACCGGATTCCGGACAACGTGAGCTTCGAGCGCGCGGCGCTGACGGAGCCTTGCTGCGTCGCTTACAATGCCGTGGCCCATCATTCCCTAATCCGGCCCGGCGACTATGTCGCGGTATTCGGCCCGGGACCGATCGGCCTGCTGTGCGTGCAGATCGCCAAGCTCTTCAGCCCTGCGAGGCTGACGATTATCGGGACGGAGCGGGACGCGAACCGGATGGAAGTCGCGAAGCAATTCGGCGCGGACTGCGCGATCGTGGCCGAGAAGCAGAACGTGGTGGAGGAGCTGCTGGCGTACGGCGACGGCTTCGGCCCCGACGTGATCCTGGATGCCGTCGGCGTAAGCGCGACGCTGCGTCAGAGCATCGACGCGATTCGGCCGGGCGGGCAGATTACGAAGATCGGCTGGGGGCCGGCTCCGGTCGGATTTTCGCTGGACCCGCTCATTCAGAAGGCGGCGCGGCTTCAAGGCTCCTTCAGCCATAACTATCCGATGTGGGAGAAAGTGCTGACTCTGATGGGCAGCGGCTTGATCGATCCGCTGCCGATGGCGCGCAGCTACGGAATCGGGGATTGGAAGCGGGCTTTCGACGACATGGATGCCTTGCAGCATGCAAAATCGATCATTCTGCCTGACGCGTAGAAGAGAACGAGGAGGAGAAATTCGAATGGAGCCAATCGTGCAAATTTCGTTGGATTTGACGACCATTGAAGAAGCGCTCGACATGGCGGCGATCGCCGTGGAAGCAGGCATCGACTGGATTGAAGCGGGCACTCCGCTGCTGCTGGGTGAAGGACTGCATGCCGTCGTCGCGCTTCGCAAGGCGTTCCCGAATCATCCGATCGTCGCCGATCTGAAGACGATGGACGGCGGTTACCTGGAAGCGGAAATGATGGCGAAGGCAGGCGCGACGCATGTCGTCGTCATGGGCGTCGCCCACCCGGCCACGATTCGCGCCGTCGTCAGGGCGGCCCGCGATTACGGCATTCAGGTAATGGGGGACATCATGGCCGCCCCGGATCCGGTTGCATGCGCCCGGATGCTGGAGCAGAACGGCGTCGATTATATTCTTGTCCATACGTCCTTCGACGAGCGGGGAGAGGATCCGGCCCGGAGTCCTTACGATCACTTGGACGCGGTCGTGCGAGCAGTCTCCATTCCCGTTCAAGCCGTTGGCGGGCTGTCCGTCGAGCAGGCCGCGGAGATGCCGAAGCTCGGCGCTCCGCTCGTCGTCGTCGGCGCCCCGCTCGTCATCGACCGCCAGGAATTCCGTCCCAGCAAGGATCGCGACGAGCTGAAGCGAATCTTGGAGCAGCTCGTGGCGAAGGTGAAGAACAATGCCGCGACCTAACCTGCAAGACGCGCGGGTGGCCGTTTTCCCGAAGGGGCTCATGGATGAATTGACGAACGGCACGATTACGGTATTCGATTGGATCGAGATGGCCGCCGCGCTCGGCGTGGATGGCCTCGAGTTGTATCCGACCTTTCTGAAGGCAAGCGACGACGCGTACCTGAGCAGCGTGAAGGCGGCCGCGGAAGACCGCGGTCTCGCCATTCCGATGATGTGCTCGTCGCCCGACTTCACGAACCCGGACGCGAAAGAGCGAGAGCTTGAAGTCGAGCGAATGAAGCGCATGATCGACATTATGGCGCTGCTAGGCCCTGCGGATTTTCGCAGCGTTCGCGTCTTATCGGGGCAAAATCGTCCAGGCCTGGCAAGGGAAGACGGCATCGCCTGGACGGTCGCCGGCATTCGCCGGCTGCTTCCGTATGCGGAGGAGCGCGGCGTCCACTTGGTCATGGAGAACCATTACAAGGACGGCTATTGGATCTACCCGGAGTTCGCGCAGTCGTCGGAGCTCTTCCTCGCCATCATCGGGGAGATCGACTCTCCATGGTTCGGCGTGAATTTCGATCCGTCGAACGCGCTGCTCGCGGGGGAAGATCCGCTCGCCGTGATGGAGCGCGTGAAGGACCGCATCTTGACGATGCACGCGAGCGACCGGTACTTGAAGCCGGGCTACACGCTGGATGATCTGCGCGAGTATTCGCTGCAAGGCTATTCGGAAGCGCTGGCGCATGGCGTCATCGGCGAAGGACTGAACGATTATGACGCGATCTTCGCGAACTTGCGCGAGATCGGGTTCCACCGATGGATTTCCATCGAAGACGGCATCAACGGTTTGGACGAGATGCGGCAATCCGCCGCGTTTCTGAAATCAAAGCTAGCGGAATGGGCAGCCAAGACGAAGGAGTGAATGGCATGGGGCAGAGGATGGCCGGCAAAACGATCGTCATTACGGGAGCTGCCGGGTGCATCGGAAAAGGCTTCGCGCTGAAATGCGCTTTCGAAGGCGCGAACGTCGTGCTTGACGACCGCAATGAACCGGAAGGCGAAGCGGCGGCTCGGGAGATCGAACGGCTGACGGGCTCTGCCGCTGGGTCGCATCAAATGGTCATTTTTGACCGTTAGAAAGAACATCTTGCCCATTCCATGTATGAAGCGGACATGGATGACCATTAGAAGAGCATTTCACGGTTTTATCTGAGCTTCCGCATCCTTATGGTCAAAAATTTCCGTTAGAAAGCCAAAATTCCGAAATATGGACGCTAACGGTCTTTAGTGTCCGTGTAAGCTTGAGGTGTCCTGACCGACATGAAATTTGGTTAATTAACCGGAGTAAAAGATGCCGGGAGCCTTTTGTATCGTAGCCGCCACAATTTTAAGACAGGTTTTTTCGATTTTCGGCCATGATGCCTGAAAGCGATTACGGGACGACCGTTTCAGTGCTACACTGCTGATAAGAACAGGCCGAAGATCGAGGAGTGACGGTACGATGAGAACCATTGAAGTGCTGGAAAACAACCTTCATATCGTCTACGAGGTGGGCGATTACGACGAGCTGCGCTTGATGCATTTTTCCCGCCTGCCCTATCACGCGGAGGATGTGAACGCGTCTTACAAGTGGCGGTTCAGAGCGATGGAGGTCCATGCGACGGGCGAGAATCAAGGCGACCATCACGGACCGAAGCATACGGGATCGAATCCGGGAGAACGGATGAAGTATCTCTCGCATGCGGATACGCGCAACGAACAGGGGCGGAAGCTGGCGATCGAGCTGGGGGAAGCGCGCACGGGCTTGCGGGCGACGATGCATTTGCAGTTCTACGACGGCGTGTCGGTCGTTCGTTCGTGGACGGAGCTTCGCAATGACTCGCATGCGCCGATCCCGCTCGAGTACGTCACGTCGTTCGCGCTCACCGGGCTTGGCAAGGAGGGGCTGGCGCCGTGGGAGCGAAAGCTGCGCCTCTCGATTCCGCACAGCACCTGGTGCGGCGAAGCGCAGTGGCGGACGAATTCGCTGCCGGAGCTGGGCTTCCAGAACGTCAACGATTATATGATGAAGCGCATCTCGCTGACTTCGACGGGAACGTGGTCGACCGCCGAGCATTTGCCGATGGGTTATCTGCACAACGACGAATCCGGCATGGGCTTGATTTGGCAAATCGAGCATCACGGTTCCTGGCACTGGGAGATCGGCAACGTCAACGACCAGCTGTACCTGCACCTGAGCGGCCCGACGTGGACGGAGAGCCACTGGCTCAAGCAATTAGGTCCGGGCGAAACGTTCGTCTCCGTGAAGGCGGCAATCGGCAGCGCGCCGGGCTTCGACGCCGCGGTCGGCGAGCTGACGAACTACCGGCGGGCGATCCGCAGGCCGAACGAGGACAACCTGCGGCTTCCCGTCATCTACAACAACTACATGAACGGGATCAGCGGCGATCCGCAAGAAGATACGCTGCTTCCATGCATCGATGCCGCGGCGGCCGTCGGGTGCGAATATTATGTCGTCGACTGCGGCTGGTACTCGGACGGCAACTGGTGGTTCGAGGTCGGGGACTGGCAGCCGTCCGCCAAGCGTTTCCCGAACGGCATCCGGGCGGTCATGGACTATATCCGCGCCCGCGGGATGGTGCCCGGTCTATGGCTGGAGCTCGAGGTGATGGGCATTAACAGCGAGACCGCGAAGCGGGTGCCGGACGACTGGTTCTTCTGCCGGAACGGCAGACGCATCATCGCCCACAGCCGCTATCAGCTCGACTATCGGAATCCCGAGGTCATCGATTACGTCACCGAAGTCGTGGATCGGCTCGTCGGGCAGTACGGGGTCGGCTATATCAAAATGGACTACAACATTAACGCCGGCGTCGGCACGGATATCGGCGCGGACAGTCCTGGCGACGGTCTGCTCGAACATAACCGAGCGTACTTGAGCTGGCTGGACGGAATCTTCGCCAAGTATCCGTCGCTCGTCATCGAGAACTGCAGCAGCGGCGGGATGCGCTGCGACTATTCCCTGCTGGAGCGGCACAGCATCTATTCCGCCAGCGATCAGGCCGAGTACCGCAAGAACGCCGTCATTGCGGCGGCGAGCGCTTCGGCCGTTACGCCCGAGCAGCTCGCCGTCTGGTCGTACCCGAGCCGGAAGAGCGACGAGGAAGCGGTCATCATGAACATGGCAAGCGCGCTTCTGCTGCGGGTCCATCAGAGCGGCGAGCTCGAAGCGCTGGCGCCGGAGATGACGGCGCTCGTCCGCGAAGGCATCGCGTATTACAAATCGATCCGCGATCGGATTCCGGTCTCGCTGCCGATCTGGCCGACGGGAACGCCGAGCCTCGACAGCCGCTGGACCAGCTTCGGCCTCGCGGACGGTGAGCGGATCTTCTTGGTTGCCTGGCGATTCGAAAGCGCCGACGAGACGTGTGAGATTCCGCTGCCCGCTTGGCGCGGCAGACAAGCAACCGCGTCGATGAGCTATCCGCGCGAACATGCGGGCGATTGCCGCTGGAACGCGGAAGCGGGCACCTTGTCCGTGCGGCTGCCTGCGATGAATTCGGCAAGGGTGTTCGAGGTCAAGCTGAGCGAGAGCTGACGATGGATGGGATGCCAAGCCGGGCAGCGTGGTTCGTTCATGAATGACGTATGGTTATGACGCAAATTAACAAGGTACGACAAACAGCCTGCAGTGCTGCACTGCAGGCTGTTTGCTGTTCAGGCTGGAACGCCTGCGCTTTCTCCGCGGAACGGCCGGAGTGATGCGGAGAATTTACTTTTGCCATAGCAGCGCTGCTAGAAGAACGTGCCTTCCCGCCTCCGTCGGATCGTTCTAGCTTTGCGCGGCATGATCTTCGAGTCGGGCCGGCGCCTTTAACGCAATGCGGGTGCCGGTTTCCAGCGATAATTCGACCGCGTCCAACATTTCGGAGATGGACTCGCCCTGCGTAAGTCCCGGCAGCGCGTCGCCTTCGCCGGACAGCGACCGCAGCCATCGGCGGGTTACGGGTTCGCCGTCATCCTCGATCCCTTCCCACAGCAGGCGCGGGTCGATCTCCGAGCCGTCTTCGCGATATCCGCCGGCGATCGCGTCGGAGCGCCGAAGCAGCCTTCGGTGCCTGCCGTCGTTTGCTCGTCCGAGGAAGCATCCCCGCGTGCCGTATATTTCGATGGCGAACGGGGAGTGGCGGGCGACATTGCTGGCTTCCAGCACGGCAACCGCGCCGGAGGCGAACGTAAAGACGCTGGCCGTATTATCGGGAGCGGCATGGCCGGCATAGCTCGTTGCCGCGGAGATCACGGAGGCGGGCTTGCCGAGCAGCCGGCTCATCAAGTAGAGGCCATGGGCACCCAAGTCGGCTTCGACGCCATACGGGCCTTCCAGAAAACGATCGGGGAGCGCGCCGGGGCGGAGCGCCCCGGCGTGGGCATTGCGGATGCGCAGGGCGGTGATGTCTCCCAGCCATCCGCCCGGCATCGCCGCTAGGGCCGCTGCCTGATTCAAGGGCCAGTCCGCAAGCGGCAAATCCATCGCGAACGGCACGCCTGTCCGGAGAATTTCCCAGCTGACCGACCGTGCCTCGCGAAGCGTGGCGGCATAGAGATGATCGGCCAGAATGGGCTTCCCGGCCCGGGAAGCGGCGATTATCGCGAGTACCGGCGTCCCGTCGGGAGAGGCAGGAACGACGACGGCGTCGACGAGGGCAAGCAAAGTTTCGATATCCGGTTCGAACGACACGCCGGCATGAGCCGCGAACGCGCGGCCGCGCGCTTCGTCGGGGTCCCAGAGCGCAGCGCATACGGCCAGTCCGCCGAGCTCCCGAATTTCGCGGAGATAGTCGGCTGCGTGATAGGGATTCCAGCAGCCCAGCACGCCGATGCGCATCCTCATGTAACGGGAAGGTAACGCTTCAGGTCGACCGCGCTCGGCTGGAAGCCGTAACGGGCGATCTCGAACGCTTCCGCATAGCGGATCTCGCCGGCGCGGCCGGTTCCGTACCGCGCTTCGAGGGCAGGCTGCATTTTGTCGGACCTGCCAAGGCACGGCCAGCCTTCCAGCAAGTATCGCCTCCGTCCCTGCCAGTCCGCCGGCACCTCGCCCAGCGTGCCTTTGAACCAAGGAATAAGCTCGTAGAACGTCGTTGCGTGGGCGTCGCACGCGAGCAGCTTCTTCTCCATGACGCTGCCGATATCGATGGCGACATCCGGACGGTAGGCCGATTGCATGGACATGTCCGGCATATGCAGGACGAGCATTCGCTTCTTCGTGCAGGGGGTCTCGGGCAGGAAGCCCGGCAACCCCGCGTAAGGCACGGCATCGCTGACGAGCTTGCCCGTATAACGATTGTCGGGACTGACGCAGCCGTCGGGGTGGAAGGTCACGATGACGTCCGGCCCGAAGGCGCGAATCTGCCGAACGACCTCTTTGCGCATCGCCAAAGTCGCCTCCAGCTCGCCGTCCGACGTTTCCAATATGGCATAGTCGGCGATGCCGAGCCGGAGCGTCGCTTCGTCCGCCTCCAGCCGCCGTTTCGAAGCGATCTCCGGCTTGGACAGCGCGAAGTGCCCGCTGTCCCCGTTCGTTAAAGACAAAAATTTCACCCGGTGGCCTTGCTCGGCGTACAGGGCGGCAAGCCCGCCCGCGTACATCTCCGGCTCGTCCGGATGGGCGCAGATCATGAGCACGCTAAGCTGTTCATTCCCATTCGTCCCGCTCATCGCGCTCACCCCTTCCTCAGCATCGGAAGCAGCCGGCGCAGCTCTTCTTCGGACGGCCGAGGACCGTAGTCCGCGATTTCGAAGGGCTCCGCATAGCGGACGGAAGCGGCGTGCTCCTCGCCGTACCAGCGGACGAGCGCTTCGCGCATTTCCTCCGAGGCGTCGAAGAAAGAGGCCCAGCCATCCAGCAAAAATTCCCGCTGCGCGTCCCATGTCTCGGGAACTTGCTCAAGCCGTCCCTGGCACCACGGCGTGTACTCGTAGAATTGCGAAGCATGGGCGTCGCACGCCAGAAGCTTTTTCTCCAGCGCTTCACCCCCGATATCGACGACGATGTCGGCCGAGTAGCGGCTGCGCATCGAATAATCCGGCATCAGCAGGAAGAGCGGGGACTTGCCGATGATCGGCACGTCCGGGGCCACGTTCTTCACGTTGCCCGCGAACGAAGCGGCGTCGGCGACGACTCTGCCCGCGTACCGGTTGTCGGTATGCTTGCCGCCTTCCGGATGGAACGCGATGACGATATCCGCCTTCCAGCGGCGGATCTGCCGAATGACCTCCAGCCGGTTCTCGACGCTCGGGAACATCTCGCCGTCATGCGTCGCGCGCAGCACCTCGTATTCCGCGATGCCCAGCCGTCTGGCGGCTTCGTGCGCCTCTTCGGTCCGGCGGTCCGACAGCTCCTCGCCGTTCATCTCGTAATGGCCGCCGCAGCCGTCTGTCATGGACAGGAATTTAACCTCATGTCCCATGGCGGCGAACAGGGCCGCCGTTCCGCCCGCATAGATATCCGGCTCGTCGGGATGCGCCCCGATGACGAGTACCCGGATGGGTTCAGTCGTAAGTTCTGCCATAGTCGTCTCTCTCCTTTAAGCCTGATAGTTGGCGGGAGCCGGAATCGAAGCTCCGTCCCGCAAGCCGAGTGCCGTCATGACGCCGTACAGATGTCCCCGCGCCTGCGTCAGCCGTTCGTCGCGCTGCAGCCGGTATTCCGGCTGCTCGTAAAGGGCAGGCGGCGGGATTTCCCCGGCCGCGATCCGGCGTTCGCACCGCTGCGCGTGGCGGACGAGCTCGGCGACGTCGTCCAGCGCCAAGTCGGGATGATGGCGGCGCCAGGGTTCCTCGAACAGGTCGCAGTGCATCAAGCCCTTATGATCTTCGATCTGCAGATGCAGGTTCGGCTCGTAGCGCGCGATCTCCCCGAGAATCGCCGCGAAATCGACGAAGCCGTGGCCGGCCGGCTTGACCTGCCGGACGACGCCCTGCTCGGAGAAGTACACGATGCAGTCCTTGGCATGCATCTGGTGTACATATGGAGCGACCCGCTTCGCCGCGAGGACCGGGTCTTCGCCGCGTGCCACGACATTCGCCGTGTCCAGCGCCACGCCGACGACGTCGTCGCCGACGTCTTCGATGAGCCGGACGATTTCGTAGGACGTGATCTCCTCGTGCGTTTCCAGATTGATGCGGACGCCCGCGTCCCGCAAGGCCGGGGCCAGCGAGCCCAGAAACGCGCCGGTCGCGCGAAGCTGCTCGCTCCAAGCGACGTCGGTGCGGAAGCGGTCGTACACGTGGTAGCCGCTGAATTGCCCCTTCCACCCCGCCGTCACGCCGATCAACTCGCGGGCGCCGATTCGCGCGCTGGCGGCGATCAGCCGCTCCATCGCCAGCTTGTAATCGCCGCCGCCGAGGAGCCATACTTCCGGAACTTCGTTCGTATTATATGGATTGACCCGGCCGATGCCGAGGTCAATGTACAGCCCCAGGTCCGCCGCGCACTGCGCCGCAGCGTCCAACTCGCCGCGGTCGAGGCCGGGGGAGAGCGCCAGCGCCGATTTGTAGTAGACGCCCTCGTAGCCTTCGGCTTTCGCCAATTCCAGTCCCTGTTCGACCGTGGCCGGACCGGTCAGGAATCCGTGATGCATGTCGATGCCTAATTTCATGCCGCGCCTCCTCGTCGCTTTCCTTATTGAAGCGTATCGTTATAGAGCTTCAGCAGCTTGTCGACGCCCTTGGCGTTGATATTTTTCACATAGCCGTCCCAATCCTTGTCGAGGGACGCTTTGCCGTAGACGAACTGCTCTTCCATCATTTTGAAATAGTCCTTCACGCCCGTCGCGGCCAGGTTCTCTTCTTCCATCTGGTCCGGGGTGATTTTCGGCACCTTGGCGACGGCGGGGAACCAGTCCTTCTCCTCCGCTTCCTTCGTCAACGTCTCCACTTCCTTGGCGTTCAGCACCTTCGTGAACCATTGGTACGGGAAAAGCATCGTGTAGTTGTTGTTGGAGGCTCCGACTTCCCACAGCGTCTTCTGCAGGCTCGGCGCGCTCGTCACCTTGTCCGTGAACACGTCCTGGCCGCCGGTCTTCGTGAAGGTGTCGCCTTCGATGCCCCATGTCATCAGTTCGTTGCCCTCGTCGCTGTAAAGCCAATCCACATAGGCGAGCAATTGGTCGAAGTACGGTTTCTTCGCGGCGCTGGCCGGAATGACCGTGCCGTGATAGATGCGGTTGGCCGCGTAGGCTTTGGCCCCGCCGGGTCCGGCGATCGGAGGGAGCGGCGCGAGATTGAAGTCCGGGCTGACGTTCTTCTTGCCGTCCTCGTTCAGTTGGCCGAGCTCGCTGATCCAGTAGAAGGAGAAGGAGCTCTTGCCGCTGGCCAGCTTCTGTTTCCATTGATCGAGGCTGGAGGTGAAAATCTCGGGATCGGCCAGCTTCTCCGTAACGAGCTTGTTCAGGAACTGCAGATAGCTCTTGTACGCGTCCGACGTGTAGGAATAGACGAACTTGCCCGATTTGTCGTCGTACATGAAGCCGTTATAGCTCGGCTCGATGCCCCATGCGGCGCCGAAGATGCCCATGAGCGAGTCCGCGTCGGTATTGGCGAGGGGATAACCGGACGGATCCTTCTCCTTGAGCGCCTTGAGCGTCGTGTAAAGCTCGTCGACGGTGGTCGGCGGTTTGAGCCCGTATTTGTCGAGCAGATCGGTCCTTACGAGCGGCGCCCGGTTATAGAGCGCGGCTTCGTTCATGAACGGCAGGATGTACAGCTTGCCGTCCTTCGGCTTCCAGTTGTCGAGCTCGTCCTCGATGCCGTACTGTTCGATCTTCGCTTTCAGGTGGGGCAGCTTATCCATGTAGTCGCTGATCGGCAGCAGGACGCCGCTCGGCGCGTATTCCATGAGCAGCGATTGGCTGACCGTCGTCACGAGATCCGGAATGGAGCCGGAGCCGAGCACGATGCGAGCCTTGCTCTCGTAATCGGAAGAAGGGACGGCCTGGATATCCAGCTTCACGTTCGTCGCTTCCTGCATTTTGGCCAGCACCGGCCAGTCCTTGTTGAACGGGTAGGACGGATTGTCGTTATACAGCATGCTGACCGTGACCGGGCCGTCCGCCGCCGCATTGGCCGGCGCGCTGCCTTCGGATGAAGGGGACGAAGCCTCGTTGCCGCTATCGGCGTTATTGCCGTTGCCGGAGCACGCGGACAGGGGGACGGCGCATAGGGCGAGCAAAGCGATCGTGCGCAAACTTGTTCTCATAGGGTTCTCTCCTCCATTATCCTTTTATGGCGCCGATCATGACGCCTTTCTGAAAATGCTTCTGTACGAACGGGATCAACGCCGCGACCGGGAAGGTCGTCGCCATGATGACGGCTGCCTTGAGCGAAGCGGAGGACGTGCTGTCCTCGGCTCCGATGCCGAGCGACTGGTTGGATGCGAGCTCGGCGCCCGCGACGATGTTGCGGGCAATGAGCATCACGGGGTATTTGTCCGAACTGTTCAGATAGATAAGGGCGTTGAACCAGTTGTTCCAATAATAGACCGCCAAGAACAAGCACATGGTGGCGAGCAAGGCTTTGGAGAGCGGAAGCACGATCCGGAACAAGATCTGAACGGGATTCATGCCGTCCATCATCGCCGATTCCTCTAGGCTCTCGGGAAACGACCGGAAGAAGCTGATCATGATCATCAGGTAGTACGGCATGATGCAGAACGGGATGACGATCGCCCAGATGGAGTCGATCATTCCGAGTCCGCGCACGACCGTATAAGTCGGGATGAGCCCGCCGCTGAAGAACATCGTCGCCATGATGAACCAGACGATGTACCGGCGGCCCTTGATCGGCTTGGACAGCGGGTAAGCGCAGATCGTCAGCATGAACACGCCGATGAACGTGCCGACCGCGGTTTGCGTGAAGGCATTCAGAAACCCTTGCGTAATCGCGGGATGATGGAAGACCTTGACGTATGAGCGCGGCTCCCAACCGATCGGCCAAAAGCCGACTCGCCCGCCTACGACGGCAGCGGAATCGCTGATCGATACGGCCAGCAGATGCAGAAACGGCAGCAGGATGGCCGCGGCGACGGCGATCATGACGAGCGCGTTGCATGCGGCGAACAGCCGGTAGCCCGCCGATTGGCGGTAGGACATGCGCGGTCACCTCCTTGGCGGTAGTTACTTGACGGTAGTTAGTAGAGCGAATATCCGGTCAATCGTCGGGACACCCGGTTCGAGACGATGACCAGCGCGAGGCTGACCAATCCGCCGAACAGCCCGACCGCCGCCGCGTAGCCGTAGTTGTTGCCCTGAAGGCCCATCCGGTAGACGAACGTGTCGATGATGTCGCTCGTCTGGGAATTGCTCGGCGTCATCATGAGGAGCACCTTCTCGTATCCGAGGCTGAACAGCTGCCCGAACGAGAGGACGAACACCACGGATACCGTCGGCATGATCTGCGGCAAGGTCACGTGAAGCGTCTGCTGCCACCGGTTCGCGCCGTCGATCTCGGCCGCTTCGTACAGCTGGGGGTCGACCGCGGACAGCACGGCCAAATAGATGATCGCGCTCCAGCCGGTGTACTGCCAGATATCCGAGGAGATGAAGAGCGTCCGGAACCAGCCGGGCTCGTTCATGAAGAAGACCGGCGCGGCGCCGAACAGCTTCGCCAGTCCATCGTTCACGATGCCGTTCGTCGGCGAGAGCAGCTCCTTCATGAGCCCGATGACGGCGACGACGGAGACGAAATTCGGGAAGCAGGCGATCGTCTGCAGCAGGTTGCGGAGGCGGGCCCGGCCGATTTCGTTCACGAGCAGGGCGAAAGCCAGCGTGACCGGGAACGTAATCGCCAAGTGAAAGGCGGCCAGCAGCCACGTGTTCTTGAATGCGAGCCAAAAGTTCGAGTCGTGCCAGAACAGGTTGAAATAATGAAGCCCGACCCACTCCGTCCCGAACGCCGATCCGCCCGGCGCCATCTTGCGGAAGGCGATGACGTTGCCCAGAATCGGACCGTAGCGGAAGACGGCGAAGTAGAGAAGCGGCAAGGCCAGTAAAGCGTAATAGTACATGTTCAATCTGAAATAATAGCCGATCCCCGTTTTGCGCGCTCCTTTTCGCGCTTCTTTATTGGTTGCGATCAACGAACTGCCGCCGCTCTCGCTCGGCTCGACCTCGACCGCCGAATTCGAACCCATGGGCTTCGCGCCTCCTTTCGTTATTGCCTGCCTCTATCTCAACATGCCGGCAACCGTATCGAAAACACCCAATTTGATAGTTGTGTTATAAAATGTTACACCAATTTGAGGAAATAGGGATAAAAATATGACTCATGTCTCAAATTCTTAATTATGTGTCAGTTTATTTTACTTATAGTTGACGCAAATCTCCGAGTATCTCTATAATGGTGATCACCATAACTTCGTTAAGGGGAGGTGGAAGAATGCGCACCGGCAGCAAGCTCCGCGATTTCATGAACGGGGGCTTCCGAAGTCTTCTCTATCGGTTCTTCCTGTTCTTCCTGGCCGTATCGCTGCTCATTCAGCTCGTCAATTACGTCGCGTATCGGGTCAATCTCCGCTATTTCGAGCATGAGCTCGAGCTCAACTACAATAAATCGCTCACTTCCATCGCATCGGACCTCAACAACGTCTTTCTCGGCATCTATAATTCCAACTATCTGCTCTCCCTTGACCCGGACGTCATCCAACTGTTCGCATCCGATTTTCGTTCGGACGACCCGCCGAGCTATGCGCTCGTATCCCAGACGATCCGTTCCCTGAATCGCATTCGCCTCATGAACGATTACATCGACAGCGTCTACATTTACAAGCGGCAAAATAATCTGATCATCAGCAATGCCGGCACCTATGCAGCCACCGACTATTACGGCTCCTTCGGCGCGCTCGACGGTTATCCGCTCGCGTTCTGGTCCGGCTACTCGGCGCCTCATACGCCGTTCCAAATTCTGCCGCCATCCAAAATCACCCGCAGCGGCGCGTATATCCTGCCCGTCGTCCAAACGGCGATCGCCGAGTACCGCTCGAGCGACATCTACGTCATTAATCTGAAGCTGGACCCGCTCATCAAGCGGATGAACGAATCCAAGCTGACGCCGAACAGCGAGCTGCTCGTCGTCGGGGACGACGGGAAGCTGATCGCCTCCACCGCCGCGGGCAAGTCCGATGAAGCGGACTGGGCGCTCGCCGCCAGACAGATCCAGGGTTCCGAGGAACCGAGGACGAAGCTGGAAGTGGGCGGCCGCCCGGTCGCGGCTTTTCAGCAGAACACGACGTTTCTGTTCAAAAACCTGGATATGCTCGCCTTCGTACCGAAATCCGACGTCAGCACCAGCATGAAAGCCGTCAAAGATTGGGGGGCGCTGATGTCCCTCCTCGCCTTCGCCTTGTCGCTCGCGTTGTCGATGGCGTTCAGCCGGAGCCTATACGCGCCGATCCACGCCATGATGTCGAAGCTGACGGACGGGCCGGCTCCGCGTACCAACGAATACAAGTTCCTTAACCGGGAAATCCATCGGATGCTCGACGACATGGGCGCGCTCAGCGACCGGTTGTCCGTCGTCGCTCCGCTGGCCGTCGAGCGCTGGTTCGTCCGCATGCTTCGGCATAACCGGGCGCCGAACGAAACGGAAGGGCGTTCGCTGCTCGAGAAAAGCGGCATCGCGCTGCCGCATCGCGGATTTGCGGCCGCGCTGATTCGGGTGAAGTTCGACAAGGCATACTTCGACGTCTATACGCCGGAAGAGCAGCATGCCGCGCACGGTTCCATGCTCCAGGCGATGCGCGCCTTGCTGACGTCCCGAAGCACGGCCATTCTGATCGAGATGGAGCCGGATGTCCTCTGTCTGATCGTCAATCTCCCGGAGGATGCGCCGCAAGACATTTTCGCGCTGCAATTCGAAGCGCTGCAGGCCAATTGGCCGATAGAGGGCTTCGTACGGGACGCCTATATCGGCATCGGAGGGGTCCATGCCGGCTACGAGGGGCTGCAGCTGTCGTATTTGGAGGCGATGAAGGCGCTATGGCGTCTCGGTCCGCAATCGGATCGCCGCATTCATTACTATCGGGAAGAGGAGGAGACGAACGCCAAGGGAGGGCTTGCGCCATTCGAGGAGAAGAAGCTGCATAATCTGCTGCTCGCTTCCAAGCGGACGGAGGTATCGGGCATGCTGGACGCTATTCTGCGCGCGCACGACTCGCTCGGCTGCAACCATTTGGCGGTCAAGGAGCTGTACATGAACTTGTACGTCATCGGCATCCAGGTGTTGAAGCAGAAGGAGAAAATGCTGCCGGAATCGACCTACCGCGAATACGTTCGGATGATTCTATCCGAGCACGCCGCTTCGAGCGAGCTGTTGAAGGCGTTCATCGCCGCGTATTACGAGCAAATCATGGATGCGATCGACGCCGTCGGAGAGGAAGGAGGCGAGCCCGCTTCGTTCAAGTCTTACATCGACGAGCATTACGCCGAAGATCTCCATCTCGAGCTGCTTGCCGATAAGTTCAATACGTCGGCCAACTATATGTCGCGCTTGCTCAAGAAGGAGCTGGGGCAGCCGTTCCAGCCGTATTTGCAGGAGCTCCGCATTCGGAAGGCGAAGGAACTGCTGGCTACGACCGATCTCTACGTGCAGGATATCTGGGCGGCGGTCGGCTTTACGAACCGCAACTCGTTCATTCGCACGTTCAAGAACTTGGAGGGGATTACGCCCGTCGAATACCGGGCGCAATACGCGTCGCGGGCAGGAAGCCATGAAGGGAATATAGTATAGTAATGGATAGACGGATTTTACTATACAGCCAAAGGAGCTTGTGCATGCTGCTAGAAGTTATCGCGCTGACGCCCGAGGATGCCCGGGTCGCGGCCGCGAACGGCGCGGACCGGATCGAGTTCGTATCGGTCATCGAAGAAGGCGGGCTTACGCCCGCATTGACATTTATTGAAGAAACGACGGCGGAATGCACCATTCCCGTACATGTCATGATTCGCCCTCACAGCAGCTCGTTCATGTACTCGAAGGCGGACATGGGGCAAATGCTCCGCGATATGTCCGCGCTGGGGAAGGCCGGAGCAGGCGCGTTCGTGCTCGGGACGCTGACGCCCGAACGGACGGTCGACGAGGAGAAGCTGAAGCGGCTGCTGGATGCGGCGAACGATATCCCTGTTACCTTTCACCGGGCGTTCGACGAAGCCAGGCATCTGGAAGAAGCGTTCGAGACGCTGGCGCGTTATCCGCAGATCCGTACGATTCTGACCTCCGGCGGCAAGCCGAGCGTGTTGGACGCGGCGGAGGAAATCGCCCGGCTGGTGCGGCTGAGCAGCGGCACGACGATCGAAATCATGGCGGGGAGCGGCCTTACGCCGGCGTCCTTGGCTGGATTCGTGAATACGACGGGGGTACGCGCCGTGCATTTCGGCTCGGGCGTACGTCGGAACGGCGCGCAGACGGCCCCTTTGGACCCTGTTCGGCTGGCGGCCGTCCGCGAGGCGCTCGCGAGGCAGGACCAGCTTCGTTCATAGATAGCTAGAGATTCATTTCATTGATTGAAGATAGCAAGAGATTCATTTTTATCGATAGAGAGAATAATGGTGAACGGCGAAATTCCCGTTCCGAGCATGCTTCGCGGTCCTTTGACTTGGACTTTGCAGCATGCTTCGGAGCGGGGGATTCGGCGTTTTTTTGTTTTGGCGGCTGAGAAGGAGAAGCTAATTCAACCAGGCAGACGGCGGGAGGGTGGTTAACTCGATTAAGCAGGCTGCGCAAGGAATCGCCGAGTGGGAGGTAGGAGGGACGGCCAGCACGCAGGCAGCCAAGCCCGCGGCCACGCAATTTGTCCCGCGGACTTCTCTATTTTCGCCGGAATGGCTGCTGCGAAAATAGTAGAGTGCCAGAGCTTCGATGGAAAAAGGAGAACCAGCCGAATAAATCCCGTTGAGCGCGCCCGATACCGCATTTATCCTAAGTCTCATAAGACTTATGGAAGGAGTGCGAGAATGGGTGTTTTTTCAATAGAAGGAAGCGCCTTCGTTTATGATGGTGAGCCGATTCGGCTGCTCTCCGGCGCCATGCATTATTTTCGCATCGTCCCCGAACAATGGCGGGATCGGCTGCTGAAGCTGAAGGCATGCGGCTTGAATACCGTCGAAACGTACGTGGCCTGGAACGTCCACGAGCCGCGGGAAGGCGAGTTCCGCTTCGACGGCATGGCCGACGTATGCGCCTATATCGCGCTGGCGGGCAGTCTCGGCTTGCATGTCATCGTTCGTCCGAGCCCGTATATATGCGCGGAGTTTGAATTCGGCGGGCTGCCCGCGTGGCTGCTAGCCGATTCCGATATGCAGCTGAGATGCAGCCACCCGGCATTCCTGCGAAAAGTCGATGCCTACTACGACGAGCTGCTCCCGCGGCTGAAGCCGCTGCTCTGCACGAACGGCGGGCCGATTATCGCCGTGCAGATCGAGAACGAATACGGCAGCTACGGCAATGACGCGCGCTACCTC
Source organism: Paenibacillus sp. J31P316 (assembly GCF_056269105.1). NCBI lineage: Bacteria > Bacillati > Bacillota > Bacilli > Caryophanales > Paenibacillaceae > Paenibacillus > Paenibacillus sp. J31P316. The sequence continues at coordinate 262,208 of NZ_JBWDNI010000003.1, forward strand.
GACTATCTGCGGCAGTCTTTGCTCGCGCGCGGCATCGACGTACAGCTGTTCACCTCCGACGGGCCGACCGACGCGCTGCTGCAGGGCGGGTCCGTTCCCGGCGTGCTCGCGACGGTCAACTTCGGCTCGAGTCCGTCTTCTTCGTTCGACAAGCTGAAGGAATACCAGCCGAACGCGCCGCTCATGTGCATGGAGTATTGGAACGGCTGGTTCGACCATTGGCGCAAGCCGCATCACGCGCGCAGCGCGGCAGATGTCGCGGCTGTCTTGGAGGAGATGCTGTCGGCCGGCGCTTCGGTCAACTTCTACATGTTCCACGGCGGCACGAACTTCGGTTTCTCGAGCGGCGCGAACTGCCAGGAGCCGAATCTCTACGAGCCGACGGTCACCAGCTATGATTATGACGCGCTGCTGGACGAGACAGGCGAACCGACGGACAAGTATGACGCGGTACGCGAAGTGATAGCCCGCTATGCGGACATTGAACCGATGCGGCTTCCGCCTGCCGCGGCTCGACAAGCTTACGGCCGGGTCGAGCTGCCGGAGCAGGCAGCCTTGTTCGAGCAATTGAATGTTTTGTCCGCACCGGTCCAGTCGATTACGCCGATTCCGATGGAGAAGCTCGGACAGAATTACGGCTATATCCTGTACACGACTCGGGTTTCCGGGCCGCGGCCGGAAGAGCGGCTGTTCGTGCAGGAGGTGCGGGATAGGGCGCTGGTCTTCGTCGACGGCGAGTATCAAGGCGTCATCGAACGGGCGCAAACGATGCAGTCCTTGCCGATTATTATTCCGGCCCAAGGCGCGAGACTGGATATCCTCGTCGAGAATATGGGGAGGATCAACTACGGCCCCTATCTGAAGGATGCGAAAGGCATCACGGAGGGCGTCCGTCTCGGGTTCCAGTTTCTCTTCGATTGGGAGATCCGGCCGCTGCCGCTGGAGGAGTTGTCGCAGCTGCGATATGCCTGCGACCTTCCCGCCGTCAAGGAAGAACCTCGCTTCTATAAAGGAACTTTCCGGACCGCCTCTTGCGCGGATACGTTTCTGGATATGCAGGGCTGGACGAAAGGCGTCGTCTACATCAACGGGTTCAATCTCGGCCGTTACTGGAACAAGGGACCGCAGCGAACGTTGTACGTGCCCGCGCCGCTTCTTCGGCAGGGCGACAACGAAATCGTTATTTTCGAGCTCCATCATACGCGGGAAGCGGCGGTTGTTTTCACGGATCGCCCGATTCTCGACCAGCCTTATGAATGACCACACCCCAACACGCGAGCAGCGGCGCAACTGCCGCCCTACCAGGAGGAACGAACAATGAGCGAGAACGTAATCGAAGAAGTCGAAAATGGCGTGCATAATTACAGCAGCGAATCGGAATGGGTGAAGCCGGACAATCCGGTGACGCTGGAGCGGCTGGAATGGTTCAAGGACCAGAAGCTGGGCCTGATGATGCACTGGGGCCCTTATTCGCAGATCGGCATGGTCGAATCTTGGACGCTGAGCGACGAAGACGGCGATTGGGCCAGAAACGACGTGGACTGGACGAATGATTATGAAGAAATGAAACGGGAATATTTCGCGCTCAACAAAACGTTCAATCCGATCCGGTTCGAGCCGGAGAAATGGGCGGAGGCGGCTGCGGACGGCGGATTTAAATATTTGATCTTCACGACGAAGCACCATGACGGCTTCTGCATGTGGGATACGCATACGACGGATTACCGCATCACCGGCAGCGACACGCCGTTCCATGCGCACCGGTATGCCGATGTGTGCAAGCAGGTATTCGACTCGTTCCGCGACAAGGGGCTTGCCATCGCCGCGTATTTCTCCAAGGCGGATTGGCACACGCAGTCCTACTGGGCACCGGGCATGGAACGAGGCCGTCACATGTGGCGCGGACCATCCTACGACCCGCAGGAGCATCCGTGGCTGTGGGAGAAATTCGTCTCGTTCACGCATGAGCAGATCATGGAGCTGATGACGCGTTACGGCCGCATCGATATTTTGTGGCTGGATGCCGGCTGGGTAAGAGAGGGCGGCAGAGTCAGTCAGGATATTCGACTTGGCGAGCTGGTGGAACGCGCGCGCGAAACGCAGCCATGGCTGCTGTCGGCCGATCGCACCGTGGGCGGCGCGTACGAGAACTACGTCACGCCGGAGCAGTCGATTCCGGATCGTCCGCTGAACGTGCCTTGGGAGAGCTGCATTACGATCGGAACCTCGTTCTCGTTCGGATTCGAGGACAAATACAAATCCGCCCGCCAGTTGGTTCATATCCTGATGGAAGTCGTCGCGAAGGGCGGCAATCTGGCGCTGAACGTCGGACCGCAGCCGGACGGCCGATTGCCGAAGGGCGCCGTCAGAAGCATGAAAGACCTTGGCGCTTGGATGAAGGTGTATGGGGAAGCGGTGTACGGCACGCGTATTTGCGCACCGTATTACACGAGCAGGTGCGCCTTCACGCGCAAAGGCGACATCGTGTATTGCACCTATCTGTATGCTAGCGAGGATGCGCAAGTATCGGAGTCTATTACGATTCCTTATACCGAAGCGGTGGCCGGCGTCGAGCTCGTCGGCACGGACGAAGCGGTCTCGTACATGCAGGACGACACCGGACTTACGCTGCGGCTTCCGGCTAGCCAGTTAGGCGGGGATGCGCCGATTGCGCACGTATTCCGCATTCGAGCCTGATAACGAGGCTGAGGCAAGCGCGGACGCAGCGGTAGAATTGCACTAGCATATCGTGTAAAATAATATTTTTAGCAACTTTCACCGCCAAATACGAGCGAGGATAAGGGGGATAACATGAACAGCAGCTGGTTCCGCAAATTGCTATTATCCTATCTTCCCGTGTTTGTCGTGGTGGTGACGATCTTATTCGTCGTGTTCTTCCAATCGCTGAGCGAACAGAATCGCAAGCAAGCGATCAAAGCGAACGAGTTTCTCGCGGAACAAGCCGTCCGGTTTACGGACAATTCCTTGAAGACGCTGGATTACCAAATTTTACGCGATACGCTGTCTTCCGCGGAGTTGAAGCGGTTCTTCGGCACGGACAGCGACGACGTGTACGGCAATATTCAAGGCAATAAACTGATCGACGATTGGAAGCTCAACTATTCGATCATCGATTCCGTCTATTTCATCCGACTGAAGGATAACTTCGTGCTAGGCGACGGGGCGGGCCTGCAGTCGGATTTTCTGGATCAGCCCTTTATCCTGCCTTTCATGAATCAGAAGGCGCAGCCGGGCAAATGGTCGGGCAAGCGAAGCTTTAAGCCTTATCAAGCGTCCGAGCCGGCGGATGTGATATCGCTGGTGCAGGGCTACCCGCAATTAACGAAGGCGAAAAAAGGGTATATCGTCGTGAATGTCAGCTTGTCGAAGCTGAAGAACGCGATAACGCCCATGTACAATCCGGCGCTTACGTTCATTCGGATCAGCGACAGAGTGGGCGGCATCCTGATGGATGACAACGGCGTCGACAACGGGAAACGAAGCGTCTTGTCCAGTTACGTCTCTCCTTACACGGGCTGGCTCGTGGAGAGCGGGCCGGCGAGCGGAAGCTTGTCCCGGATCGCGCTCGATTTCTACAGCGTATGGGTCGTCATCGCCCTGGCCGTCGTGCTGCTCGGCGTCCTCTGGGTCGTTCATGTCACGCGCCGCAATTACAAGCCGATCAGTCAGCTCGTCTCCCTCATTCGGACAAGCGCCCTGGTGAAGCCCGAGATCAATCCGTTCGGAAGCAATGAGTTCGGTTTTATCCAAGGCGCGCTGGAGCAGCTGATGGAAGAGACGACGAGAACGAGGCAGAAGGACAACGAAACGATTATTTTGCAGAAGAAGCATCGGTTTCAAGAGGCCGTCGAAGGCAGCGCTCCGGTTCGCGAGACGGAATGGCAGACGGATTTGCTCGCGTTCCACGTGAATCCGGCGGGAACGAAGGCGTTCATGCTCGAGCTCGAGATCGATCGCTATTCGCAATTCACCGCGGCCTACCATCATCAGGATCAATCGATTTTGAAATTCGTCGTCGCGAGCGTTACGCAGGAGATTGCCTCGCTCAGCGGCGCTTCGGTATGGGCCGAATGGGTTGCGGACCGCAAGCTGTCCGCTATCGTATGGGTGCCCGATGAAGCGGACGGCAGCTTGCTCAGCGCGCAAATCGGCGAGCAGGTTTTGGAGTGGGTGCACGGCAACTTGAGCTTCACCGTCACGATCGGCGTTCACGGCATGGCGGAAAGTCTCGAGGAAATTCGGCGTTCGCATGAAATCGCGCGCAATATGCTGCACTATAAGGCGGTGCTCGGCACCGGCAGACTGCTGGATTCGAAGGCAATGGAAGGATCCAAGTATCATGCGCATGATTATTTCGGGACGATTCATGCGCTGTCGCAGTCGATCCGGCTGGCAGAGGACGGCTGGAAGAAGCATTTGGACGAGCTGTTCGGCCAAATTACGGATTCGGTCTCGTCGCGCAAGGAAATCGAGAGCTTCATGCAGTTTCTTCATCAGCAGCTGAACCGTGTTTTCCTCGAGCTGTCCAAGGACTATCGCAACGTGTGGAAGGATGCCGATGCGGAGCTTCGCGAGCTTTGGGCGAACTGGGAGACGTTAGCTGAATTGAAGCAGGGCTGCACGCAGGTATTCGAGGCGGCGACGGGCAAACTGCAGACGTTGAAGGATTCCCAGGGGACGCGGGCCGTGATCGGCGATATCCGGGCTTACATCGAAGAGAACTATCCGAATCCGGAGCTGTCGCTCGACCATCTCAGCGACAAGTTTTCGATCCATGCCAAGAACATCAGCAAGCTGTTTAAGGAGGAATTCGGCGGCAACTTCGTGGATTTCCTGATCGGGCTGCGGATGGACAAGGCCAAGCAGCTGCTGCTGTCGACCGTCAAGTCGCTACAGGAAATCAGCACGGAGGTCGGCTATTTCAACTACAACTCTTTTAACCGGGCCTTTAAGAACGTTGCGGGCATGTCGCCGAGCGATTATCGCAAGCAGCAAGCCGATCGATAATGCGAAGAACCTTGAGTCTGCCGGTGGCGGCGGACTTGAAGGTTCTTTTTCGTTTGCACGCATTTCACCATGTTCCAAGCACTCCACAGGTTCCACACATTCCACACATTCCACATACTCCACACATTCCGCGAAAAGCGCGCAGCGTAGAAAAACGGGGAGTACGCAGGATTCTCCCATGTAAAGATCGCGTAAATGCGCCCTCGGAGAAAAATGCGTGATCGCCGAATCTTACGAATTGCCGCTCCTGGCGCTAACGGGCTAGAATCGAGCTATTAATCCGAGCCGCTCAGGGAAGCCGGCCGAAGAATCAACGACGATTCAATCTGAAAGAAGGAGAAATGCGGATGGTGCAAACATGGATCAAAATGAGACGGAGCTGGGAACTGTATCTCCTCGTCCTTCTTCCGGTGCTTTACCTGCTGATATTTCAATACATTCCGATGTTCGGCGTCATCATCGCGTTCAAAGACTTCAATATTATCAAAGGGATTTTAGGCAGCCCGTGGGTGGGCTTTAAACACTTCAATGCATTGTTTCAATCGCCGAATTTCCCGCTGCTCATCAAGAATACATTGCTGATCAGCCTGTACTCGCTTCTCGCGGGATTCCCGGTTCCGATTCTGCTGGCGCTGGCGCTGAACGAAATCCGGATGGGCTTCTTCAAACGCTCGGTACAGATGATCACGTACGCGCCGCATTTTATATCGACCGTCGTGATGGTGTCGATCACCATCTTGATGCTTTCGCCGCATGTCGGCGTCGTGGACAAGCTGTTCTCCTATCTGGGATGGTCGTCGACGAATTTCATGGGCGAGCCCAAATTGTTCAAGTCCATTTACGTATGGTCCGGGGTATGGCAGGAAATGGGCTATGCATCCATCATTTATATCGCCGCGTTGTCTAGCGTCGATCCTTCGTTATATGAAGCGGCTCGCATGGACGGAGCGTCCAGGTTCAAGAAAATCATTCATATCGATCTGCCGTCGCTGCTTCCGATTACGATCACGATGCTGATTCTGAGCTTGGGCAACGTCATGGGCGTCGGCTTTGAAAAAATCTACCTGATGCAAAATTCGCTGAACGTGAGCACGTCGGAGGTTATTTCCACCTACGTCTATAAGGTCGGCCTCCTCGGCGCCAACTTCAGCTTCTCTTCCGCGGTCGGGTTGTTCAACTCCGTCATCAACCTGATCCTGCTCGTCACCGTAAACGCGATATCCCGTAGAGTTTCACAAAACAGCTTGTGGTAGAAAGGCGGCCGTCCATGTTGACCAAACAAACCATCAGAGAACCGTTCGGCGACCGCATGCTGCTCGTCTTCATCTATGCCTTGCTCGGCCTGTTGACGCTAACGGTGCTTTACCCGCTGCTTTATATTCTCAGCTCGTCCCTCAGCTCGCCGAGCGCCGTCGTGTCCGGTCAAGTGTGGCTGTACCCGGTCGAGTTCTCGTTGAAAGCCTATCAGTCGATCTTCAAGAGCTCCCAGTTAATGATGGGCTTCTATAACAGCGTCATCTATACGGTCGTAGGCACGCTGATCAACGTCCTCTTCACCGTGCTGATGGCCTTCCCGCTGTCGCAGCGGGGGATGCCCGGCCGCAAGTACATCATGATTCTCATGATGGTAACGTTGTTTTTCAGCGGCGGTCTTATCCCGACGTATCTATTGGTCAAGAACCTGCACATGCTCGATACGCGCTGGGCGCTGTGGCTCCCCGGAGCATTCTCCATCTTCCAGGTGATCATCGCCAGAACGTTCTTCATGTCTTCCATTCCGCTGGAGCTGCAAGAGGCTTCCCAGATTGACGGCTGCCGAGATACTCGCTATCTATGGAGCATCGTGCTGCCGCTGTCGAAGCCGATCCTCGCCGTTATGACCCTGATGTATGCGGTCGGACACTGGAACGCGTACTTCGATGCCCTGATCTATCTGCGGTCCGAGCATCTGTTTCCGCTTCAATACGTGCTTCGCAACATGCTCATCCTGAACGCGGCCGATCCGGAAATGCTGGCGAACACCGCGCAGTCGCTGCGGGACCAAGGCTTCGAGCAGGTGCTGAAGTACGCCCTCATCGTCGTTGCCTGCATACCGGTGCTTATCATGTATCCGTTCGTGCAGAAGCATTTCGTCAAAGGCGTCATGATCGGTTCCTTGAAGGGCTGATTTGCGGATTGCCCGCGAATCGTTAATTATTAGTGGAGGTGATGCGGACGTTACGGCAATGCATTCATGGCGCAATAAGCAGGGGGACTGTCCGCTAGCGGGCAGGAAAGCGAAGGATACGATTCAAGGAGGAGACGAACATTGAAAAAGTCCATTTGGGTTTCGCTCATGATTGTAATGATCAGCAGTATCGTTCTTTCCGCTTGCGGAAGCTCGGGAAATAATGCAAATACAAGCAATGCGGGTTCAGCCGGTTCGAACGGCGAGGCTTCCGATGCGGCTGATGCCAAGCCGGTCAATCTCGGATTCTTTGCTCCGCAAGGCAAGGCTCCGCTTGAAGATAACGATTACACGAAATACATCGAACAGAAATTCAACGTAAAGATCAAGTGGGATCTGGCGCCTACCGATGCGCTCGTCGACCGCAGACAGCTGCTGCTCGCGAGCGGCGACTATCCGGAAGTGTTCTTGGAAGGCAAGTTCACGAACTCGGACTTGATGACCTACGGCAAACAAGGCGTGCTCGTGCCGCTTAACGATCTGATCGATAAATACGCGCCGAATTTGAAAGCCATGATGGACAAGAAGCCGTACTTGAAAGAAGCGATGACGGCGCCGGACGGCAACATCTACGGCATTCCGCGCTTCAATGAATGTTACCATTGCACGTTCTCGCAGAAATATTGGATGAACAAGGAATGGCTCGACAAGGTCGGACTGGCCGTGCCGACGACGACGGACGAGCTCTACAACGTACTGAAAGCGTTCAAGACGAAAGACCCTAACGGCAATGGCAAAGCGGACGAAATCCCGATGACCGGCGCGCCGAACAAATACGTATGGAACGGCAACGTGGATTCGTTCCTGATGAATGCCTTTATTTATAACGATAACGATAAGTATTTGACCGTAACCGACGGCAAAATCGATTTTGCCGCGAACAAGCCGGAGTGGAAAGAAGGCTTGGCTTACATGCACAAGCTGTACAGCGAAGGCCTGATCGACAAAGCATCGTTCACGCAAAACGACCAAGCGGTCGGCCAGCTCGGCAACCGCGAGGGCGACGAGGTCGTCGGCTCCATCACGACGGCGCTGCTCAGCTACCTGGTCGATACGTACGACGATACGAAAACGCGCAGCAAGCACTGGGTCATCGTACCGCCGCTTAAAGGGCCGGACGGCGTTCAGCTTGCGGGCATGTCGCAAGGCTTCGGCGAATTCGCGATGGCCATCACGAACAAAGCAAGCGAAGCGCAGCAAATCGCGGCAATCAAAATCGCCGACTACGCGTTCACGGAAGAAGGCGCGCTGTTCAGCGAATACGGCGTGAAAGAAGGCATCGGCTGGAAGAAGGCGAACGCGGACGAGCTGAACATCGATGGCAAGCCCGCCAAGTACAGCTTTGCCAATCTTGAGAAGGCCGACCCGAACGTCGTTCGCAACGACAGCTGGTCGCTGCTTGGACCGAAGGATCTGTCGAAGGACTTTCGCGACCTGTTCGCGACGGCGCAGGATCCGCTCACCGGCGCGGGCTACGAGAAACGCCTTGCGGATGCAACCAGCGCGTATGCGCCGTATGCGCCGAAGGAATCGTATCCGTCCAGCGCGTTCGTGCGTCCGGAAGATACGGATACGATGGCGCAATTGGCGACGTCCATCAAGGATTACGTGCAATCCAACATGGCGCAGTTCATCATCGGCGATAAAAACCTCGACAAGGATTGGGATTCCTACGTGAAAGGGTTCGATGGCCTGAACCTGCCGCAGTATGTCCAAATCTATCAATCGGCGATCGAGAAAAAGTAAATCAAGCCCGGTTAACCAAGTCTATCGATTCGAATTTTTATATCGAATCAAACTTCTATATAATAGAGAAAAACAAAACAGCGCAAGCGCACGGGAAGTATTCCTTCGGGTATACTTCCCTCTGCTTGTCCAGGAGCAGGAAGGGGAAATCGACGGATGCGTTACAAAGACAGCGCGCTCACGGCCGCCGAACGGGCAGCCGATCTGCTGGCGCTCATGACGGCGGAGGAAAAGATCGGCCAGATGTCGCAGCCCTTCGGATGGAAAACATACCATAAGCAGGAGGACGGCACGATCGAGCTGGATGCCGGATTTCGGGAACAAATCAAAGCCGGCGGCATCGGTTCCCTGTACGGCACCCTGCGGGCGGACCCGTGGACGGAAGTGACGCTCGAGAACGGGCTGTCCCCGGAAGAGGGCGCGCACGCGATCAATGCCATTCAGCGTTACGCGATCGAGCAATCCCGGCTTGGCATTCCGATCCTGTTCGGCGAGGAATGCTCGCACGGCCATATGGCGATCGGCGCGACGGTGTTCCCGGTGCCGCTTCTGATCGGCAGCGCCTGGAACGTAGAGCTGTACCGCGAGATGTGCCGGGCGGTGGGGCTGGAAACCCGCAGCCAAGGCGGAGCGGCGACGTATTCGCCGGTGCTCGACGTCGTTCGCGATCCGCGCTGGGGCAGAACCGAAGAGTGCTTCGGCGAGGATCCGTACATGATCGGCGAGCTGGCCGCCGCCGCCGTGCAGGGCTTGCAGGGAGAACGGCTGGACGGCGAAGGCAGCGTGATCGCGACGCTGAAGCATTTCGTCGGCTACGGCCACTCGGAAGGCGGACGCAATGCCGGCCCCGTCCATATGGGGCGGCGCGAGCTGCACGAGATCGATCTGTTGCCATTCCGGAAGGGCGTGGAAGCCGGCGCGATGTCCATCATGCCGGCCTACAACGAGATCGACGGCGTTCCTTGCACGACGAACGACGAATTGCTGAACGGGGTGCTGAGACGGGAGTGGGGCTTCGACGGCTTCGTCATCACCGACTGCGGCGCGGTTAATATGCTGGCCTGGGGTCATGACGTGGCGAAGGACGGCGAGGATGCGTCGGCGATGTCCGTGAAGGCGGGAATCGACATGGAGATGTCCGGCGAGATGTTTGCCGCCCATCTGCTCGGGGCGCTTCAGAACGGCCTGCTCGACGAATCCGACCTGGACCGGGCGGTTCAGCGGATCCTGGAGGCGAAGTTCAAGCTCGGCCTGTTCGACAATCCGTACGTCGATCCGGCGGAGGCCGCGCGTATTATTGGCAGTCAGGAGCATAAGGAACTGGCCCGCGAGCTCGCCCGTCAAGGCATCATCTTGCTGAAGAACGAGGGAGCCGCGCTGCCGCTCGCCAAGGAGACCGCGGGTAAAATCGCCGTGATCGGCCCGAACGCCGATCACGCCTACAACCAGCTCGGCGATTATACGTCGCCGCAGCCGCGGGAGGCGATCGTTACCTTGCTGGACGGAATCAAGGCCGCGCTCGGCGAGGAAGCGGGCGACCGCGTACGCTATGCGCCCGGCTGCAGAATTCAGGGCGATTCGCGCGAAGGCTTCGCTTCCGCGCTGTCCTGCGCCGAGCAGGCGGATGTCGTCGTGCTCGCGCTCGGCGGTTCCAGCGCCAGGGATTTCGGCGAAGGGACGATCGACTTGCGGACGGGCGCGTCCGTCGTAACGGGGTTATCCTGGAGCGATATGGATTGCGGTGAAGGAATTGACCGCGCCGGCCTGCATCTGATGGGCGTCCAGCTGGAGCTGGCGCAAGCCATTCATAGGCTCGGCAAACGGCTGATCGTCGTCTATATCAACGGCCGTCCGATCGTCGAGCCTTGGATCGACGAACATGCCGACGCCATTATCGAAGCGTGGTACCCGGGGCAGGAAGGGGGATCGGCGCTGGCGGACATTTTGTTCGGGGACGTCAATCCTTCCGGCAGGCTGACGATATCCGTGCCGAAGGACGTCGGGCAGCTGCCGGTCCGCTATAACGGGAAACGAAGCGGTTCGAAGAAGTATCTCGAGATGGATGCGAAGCCGCGTTATCCGTTCGGCTACGGTCTCAGCTACACGACCTTTGCTTACGGCGATCTGACCGTATACCCTGAAGAGATCGCGCCGGACGGGGAAGCCGTCGTGACGGTCAACGTGACGAATACCGGCGAAGTCCATGGGACCGAGGTCGTTCAACTGTACGTGTCCGACCTCGTCAGCTCGGTGACGAGGCCGGCCAAGGAGCTGAAGGGGTTCGCGCGCGTCACGCTGGCGCCGGGAGAGACGAAGCCCGTTCAGTTTACGATCGACAAGGAACATCTGCAAATGTGGAACGCCCAGCTGAAGCAAGCGGTGGAACCGGGCGAATTTATCGTCACGGTCGGCGGCAGCTCGGCAGAGGGTATCGGCGCAGCGTTGACTGTGCGGAAAGAGGGGTAAGGCATGCATCGCATTCATCGTTTTATTCGCGGTTTATCGGAGCGTCAGTGGGCGGAGACGCAGCCGCTGCGCAATTGGCATATCAAGAAAACCCGCTACGGCTTGCCGGGAGAATACGTGACGCTGCCCGGCGGCGAGGGGAGCTTCCAGGAGGATGTTCAGCTGGACGGGGAGCACGGGATCACGTATTTTCTGACCAAACGGATTGCGATTCCGCGTCACTGGGCGCCGGGTACGGCAGGCTTGACCGTCAGCGGCGGCGGAGAGGGCCTGCTTCGGGTGAACGGCGCGTCGTATCAAGGCATCGACCGTAATCATGACGTCGTGCCGTTGTACCTGGAAGGCGTCGGCCTTGATCCGCTGCTGGAGTTCGAATTGTTCGATCCGATCCCGGAGCCGGTCGATCCGCTGAACGATCAGGCGCCGGTCAATCCGCCGGTGACGCGGTTCGAGGTGAAGCTCGTGCGCTTCAACAAGCCTGTGCGGCAATTGCGCTACAGCTTGAAGACCGTGCACGAGACGATGCAGCTGCTGCCCGAGCAGGACGGCAATCGCCGTCGGCTGCTGGACGCCCTGTACGAGACGATGAACGAATGCGAGGCATGGACGGAGGAAGAATGGCTGAACGGCGAACGGGTGACCGCGGTCGAGCGTCGTCTCGCCGATCGGATCGCTTCGGAATTCCCTCCGGCTCCGAACCAAGGCAAGATGCATATGGTGGGCCAATCGCACATCGACATCGCCTGGCTGTGGCCGGTGCGCGAGACCGTGCGCAAGGTGAGCCGGACCTTCTCCACGATGACGTCGCTGATGGAGGAATATCCGGATTTCGTCTATTCCCAGAGCCAGCCGCTGCTGTACGCGTTCGTGAAGGAGCATGATCCCGCGCTGTACGCCAAGATCAAGAAGGCGGTCGCCGAAGGGCGATGGGAGCTTGTCGGCGGCATGTGGGTGGAGCCGGATCTGAACATTCCGAGCGGCGAGTCGCTCGTCCGCCAAATGCTTCACGGCCAGCATTTCTACCGGGACGAGTTCGGCAAGAGCTCGGCGATCGAATGGCTGCCCGATACGTTCGGCTATTGCGCGTCGCTTCCGCAGCTCTTGAAGCTGGCGGGCGTCGATTATTTCATGACGACCAAGCTGGACTGGAACGATACGAACAAATTCCCGCATGAGCTGTTCAACTGGGTCGGCATCGACGGCACGTCGATCGTCTCGTACTTGAATCATGGATTGAACGAGCATACGCGTCCGAAGAACATGGACGAGCATTGGCGGGAATACCGGCAGCAGGACAAGCTGAACGAGCTGATGCTGCTGTACGGACACGGCGACGGCGGAGGCGGCGTTACGCGAGACATGGTGGAATTCGTGCAGCGCAGCCCGCTTATGCCGGGGCTGCCGGCGGGCAGCTTCAGCACGGCCGGCGCGTTCTTCGACCAGGTCGGCCAGGTCGCGGAGACGCTGCCAGACTGGCACGGCGATCTGTATCTGGAGCTGCATCGCGGCACCTTGACGACGCATGGCCGCAACAAGCGGAGCAACCGCAAGGCGGAGGTGCTGTATCGCGAAGCGGAGATTTGGGCTTCGCTGGCCCGCGCTTATACGGGAGCCGAGGTCAATGCCGATGCGATGAACCGCGGCTGGAAGCTGATGCTGCTGAATCAATTCCATGACATTATTCCGGGCACGGCCATTACGGAGACGTACGAGACGTCGGCAGCGGAGTACGAGGACGTATTCGCCCTCGGCGGACAGGAATTGACGGCATCGATGCTCGCGTTGGCCGGAGCGGTGGATGCTTCGGGCGAAGGAACGCCGTATGTCGTGTTCAACAGTCTCGGCTGGGAACGGGACGAGACCGTCGTCATCGAAGGCGGGGACGAGCTTGCGGGTTTGTGCGCTTATGACGAAGCGGGCTTCCGGCTGCCGTGCGACTGGCTGGCGAATGAACCGGGCGTAGCGAATGAACCGGGCGTAGCGAGTGAGGCTGACGGGGCTGTCGGGGCGGACAAAGTCGGTGGAGCAAGTGCATCCGGCGCATCGGAAGGCAGCTTGCTGGTGACCGTTCCGGCGATTCCGGCTTTCGGCTACAAGACGATTTGGCTCAGGGAGCCGGCCACGCAGGAGGCGCTGCAGCAACGGGAGCCGCAGCAACACGTAGTAAGCGTGGATGCAAGCGAACTCGACGCATGGGAGACGGCGCACTACCGGCTGGAATTCAATGCGCGCGGCGAGATCGTCCGCTGGCTGGACAAGGCGGCGCAGCGCGAGCTTCTGCCGCCGGGCGCCAAGGCGAACGAGCTGCAGTTCTTCCATGACAAGCCGACGTACTGGGATGCTTGGGACATCGATCCGAAATACGAGCGGCAGCCGGCAGGCCAGGCGGAGCTGATCGGGAAGCGGGTCGTGCAGTCCGGCGAGGCGGCCGACATCCTCCGGTTCGAGTGGCAGCTGGGCAAGTCGCGCATCACGCAGGATTTGATCCTCTACCCGCATCAGAAACGGGTGGATTTCAAAACGCGCGTGTCGTGGCATGAGAGCCATAAATTGTTGAAAGCGGCCTTCCCGATCGATATCGTGTCGACCAAGGCCGCATACGAGATCCCGTTCGGAGCGTTGGAGCGTCCGACGCACCGCAATACGAGCTGGGATCAGGCGCAGTACGAGGTGTGCGGGCATCGTTGGGCGGATATATCGGAAGGCGGCTACGGCGTCAGCCTCATGAACGACTGCAAGTACGGCTACGACATCAAGGACGGCGTCCTGCGTCTGTCGCTGCTGCGCGCGCCGAAATGGCCGGATGCCACAGCGGATCAAGGCGAGCATGAATTCACCTATTCGTTGTACCCGCATGAACGGGATTGGCGGAATGCCGAAGTCGTGCGCAGGGCGGCGGAATTGAACCATCCGGCAATCGCGATCCAAGTTCCGGCTGGAAGCGGGGACGGTCGCGGCTCCGGCAAGAGCTTGCCGTCGACGTATACCCTTCTGCAGCTGAACAGCCGCACGGTTATATTGGACACGGTCAAGCCGGCGGAAAGCGGCGAAGGCATCATTCTTCGTTTCTACGAATCGACGGGCAGCCGCGACCAAGTTCAATTCCAGCTGCCGCCGACCGCGCGCAGGGCGTCCGTCGTCAATTTGCTGGAGGACGAATTGGAAGCTTGCAGCGTTAGCCCGGAAGGAATGGTGGCGCTCGCGTTCAAGCCGTTCGAGATCAAATCGATCCATTTGGCATAATCATATTTTCAGGAATGGAAGGGCGGTAATCGCGATGAAAATCGGTTTAAGCACATACAGTTTGCTGGGGGCGCTCAAGTCCGGGGAAATGACAGTATTGGATGCCATTGACTGGATCGCCGAGAACGGCGGCGAGCATATGGAAATCGTGCCGTACGGCTTCACGCTCGTCGATAATCCGGAGCTGGCCGACGCCGTGCGCGAGCATGCGAAAGCCGCCGGCATCGCGCTGTCGAACTATTCCATGCCGGCGAATTTCGTGCAGCCGGACGAGGAATCCTTCGAAGCGGAGATGGCCCGCATGAAAACGCATGTCGATCTCGTGCACAGACTCGGCATGACGCATATGCGCCACGACGTGACGGCGTTTACGATCGAGAAGGAACAGATGACGATTGCCTGGTTCGAGGAAAGCTTGCCGCTCATCGTCAAGGGCAGCCGAATCGTTGCCGATTATGCGGCGCAATACGGCATCACGACGACGATCGAGAATCACGGCTTCAGCGTTCAGGCGAGCGATCGCGTTCAGCGGGTGCTCCACGCGGTGGATCGTCCGAATTTCAAGACGACGCTCGACATCGGCAATTTCATGTGCGTGGACGAGAATCCGGTCATCGGCGTCATGAAGAACCTGCCTTATGCCTCGTTGGTTCATTTCAAGGATTTCTACTTCCGGCCGTTCGACGAGCCGCCGGGCGGAGGAGACTGGTTCCGCACCAGCAACGGCAACTATCTGCGCGGCGCGATCGTCGGCCATGGCGAAATTCCGATTCGGCGCATCATCAAGCTGATCAAAGGTTCCGGATACGACGGGAACATCACGGTCGAATTCGAAGGCATGGAAGAGTGCAAGACGGCGTCGCGGATCGCGATGGATAATCTCCGCACGCTGTGGCAGGAAGCATAACCAAATTCGGATCTAGGGGAAGGCGGGCAAAGCATGCAAACGGAGATGAATGCGCACATTGTTCCTACGGCCAAGCAGCTGGCTTATCAGAATTGGGAGTTCGGCTTGTTTCTGCATTTCGGCTTGCGGACGTTCTATGAAGGGTATGCCGATTTCGACGAGCGGCCGATGACGCCCGCCGCTTTCAATCCGACCGGGCTCGACTGCGAGCAGTGGATCCGAACGGCCAAGGAGGCCGGGATGGAATATGCGGTCCTGACGGCGAAGCATCATGACGGCTTCTCCAACTGGCCGTCCAAGTACAGCCGCTTCACGGTCGAAGCGTCCCCGTGGAAGGACGGCAAAGGCGACGTCGTGCGCGAATACGTCGACGCCTGCCGCAAGTACGGCGTGAAGGCGGGGCTCTATTATTCGCCTTACGACGGCTCGGCCGATTTCTACACGCAGGATGCCAAGGCGTACGACGATTATTTCGTGAACCAGATTACGGAGCTGCTCGGCAATTACGGCGAGATCGACATTCTATGGTTCGACGGCTGCGGCTCCGAGAACCATACGTACGACTGGGATCGGATCATCGGCACGATCCGGCGGCTGCAGCCGGGCATCCTCATCTTCAATATGGGCGATCCCGATTTCCGCTGGATCGGCAATGAAGACGGCATCGCGCCCGTTCCTTGCTGGAACGTGGCCGATGCGACCGATTTCTCCATCTTCACCAAGGAGAAGGAAGCGCTCGGCAGCCGGCTGTGGCTGCCGGCGGAATGCGACGTGCAGATGCGGGCGAACGGCAGCACCTGGTTCTACAGCGATCAAGACGAGCACATGGTCAAGAGCGTCGACGAGCTGATGGGTCTCTATTATCTGTCCGTGGGCCGCGGCACCAATCTGCTGCTCAATATCGGACCGAATCGCGAAGGGCTGCTGCCGGTGAAGGATACGGCGCATCTGGAGGCTTTCGGCGAGGAGATTCGCCGACGCTTCGACCAGCCGATCGCGACGCTTGCGGCATGCAGGCAGGAAGGGCCGGTATGGCGATATGACGCGCAGGAATCCCATTTGCTCGACCATGTCGTCATTCAAGAGGATCTGACGGAAGGCGAGCATGTTCTCGGATTCCGCGTCTCGATCTTGACGGCCAAGACGCATCAGCCGGTCGCCGTCTACGAAGGCAGGAATATCGGACATAAGGCAATCATCCGCCTACCGGCGATCAAAGCCGCCGGCGTCATCGTGGAAGTGACGGCGCACAACGGGGAGAGAGCGCCTGTGCTCCGCGAGCTGTCGATCCACTATGCAGGGGATGCGGGGATATTATAAATCGTTTGTATGAGAGCGATGCATGCTTCATAACGAAGGCCGATCGGATCAAACTTTTGATCTGACCGGCCTTTTTTCCGGCTGATAGGGCATTGTAGCGTTTCCAAACCGGATGATATGATGAACAGGTCAAGCGGTTCATATCATGCTGAAGAGGAGCTCTTAGCCAATGAAAGAAATCCAGCAGCACATGCAAGCGTTTCTCGAACGAACGGTCGACGAGGGCAGGGAACGGGGCGTCCAGCTCGCCGCCTATTATGAGGGTGATTTAATCGTGGACGCTTCCGCCGGCATCGCGGACCGACGCACGGGACAAGCGGTGGACAGCAGGACGCTCTTCCCCGTATTCTCCACGACCAAAGGCATCGCCTCGACGGTCCTCCATCATGTGATGGAGCGGCAAGGGACCGATTACGACCTGCGGATCAGCGAGGTGTGGCCGGAGTTCGGCGTGAACGGGAAAGAGCAGGCGACGATTCGCCATGCGCTCAGCCATACGACCGGCATTCCGCATATGCCGGACGGTATAGGGCTTGCCGAGGTCGTGGATTGGGATCGGATGGCCGCGGAGACGGCCAAGCTCGTTCCCCAATGGCCGCCGGGAGAGCGTATGGAATACCATGCGATTACATTCGGCTGGATCGTCGGAGAGATTGCCAGACGGCTGGACGGACGGTCTTTCGCGGACATTCTGAAGGAGGATCTATGCGATCCGCTCGGCATTCAGGATGAGCTGTTCGTCGGCATTCCGGATGAGGCCGAAGCACGGGTCGCCTATCTGGAGGAACCGGGATTCGATCCGGCCGCGTTCCCGGCGACCGGACTGCAGGCGATCCCGGCTTGGGTCACCCCGCTCGCCGATTGGATGAACCGTTCGGATGCGAGGCGCGCTTGCGTCCCGGCCAGCAACGGCATCATGTCGGCGAGGGCGATCGCCAAGCATTACGCGGCGCTCCTGCCGGACGGCGCGGACGGCATCCGGCTGCTGCCGGAATCCCGCATCAGGCTGGCGGCAACGCTCCAGGATCTACCTGGCCAAGAGCCGCAGTTCAAAGCGCTTGGCTACCAGATCGGCTCGCCGGGCTCCATCATGGGCGGACGCGCCTCCGCGTTCGGCCATGGCGGCTACGGGGGATCCATCGGTTTCGCCGATCCGGATCAACGGCTGGCGGTCGCTTACGTCAATAACTTGTACACGCCTCAAAGCGCGGGCACGGCTATCATTCATGAATTGAAGAAGGGGCTTGGCCTCGCGATCGATTAAGTCCGGATCGGCGCGAACGGCGCGCTCTCCAGGCGCCTAGAAGCGCCTGACGGTAGAATAGCTTCTAAGTCTAAGTCAGGGGATACGCAATAAAGCATGAAGAAGGTGCCGAGCTGGTCTCGGCACCTTCTTTATGATTTATTCTTTTTTCACCGTTGCAAGAATATCGCTTTGGAAGCTGGCTATGCGCACCGCTGTCGTATTGTCAGTCGCAAGATCCGCCATCCATTTCCTCCGAGGCGAGCACGGCAGTATACATCGCCCTCAATACCGGCTCGAACCGCTCGAACGTATAAGGAAGCCCGGAGATCTGCGAGATCCGGCCCCGCGCAGCATCATGAAGATGGTCGTAAATGCCCCAGGGATCGTCATACTCGGCGGCCGGCGGCACAACCGGCTGCTTCGTGCCTCCGTGCGGAATGAATGATACGACGCCGCATTGGCGCTCGATCGTCCCCCGCGTTCCCTCCAGACGGATATCCCCGAGGAAATCGGTCGGCTCCGACCGGGATCCCCAAGCCGTCATGTAATGCAGGACGTAGCCTTCGCTCGCGGCTGCCTGCACGGAAGCGAACGAACGGGAAGAGACAGGCGCCCATGACAGCCGGCGGGAGCAGGCCTGCAAGCGGGACGGATGGAAGCCGAGCCAATCGTGGAGCACGCTGAAGTGATGATACGACAGATCCTCCAAGACTCCGTGCCGGTAGGACGCCATCCAGTCCAATTGTCCGCCTTCATGCATGGGAAGCACGCAATTCCAGGCGACATACGCAATGTCTCCGGCGGCCTCCTCAAGCAGAAGCTGCTTGATAGCCCTTGCATCGGCCAGGTGCCGGTAGAATTCTCCGACATAGAACGTCCCGCTGCTTGCCTTCGCCATGCGGCTTAAGGCGTCGACGTCCTCCATCGAGCGAAGCCTCAGCTTATTGACGATCAGATCGATTCCGCTCTCCAGCACCAGCCGTTCGGCGTCGAGCGTGTTTTTGCGGAAGTTAGGCACGGTAATCGCCGCTGCCTCCGGCGAGCACGACGCGAGGGCCGTTCGAATATCGGCGAATTGCGGATAACGCGTCAGCCAGCAAGCGTCCTCCTCCGGGAGCGCGTCGCGCTCTCCGTACAAATCCACGATGCCGACGACCTCGATATACGGCTTAGCGTACCACTTGCCGAGCGACTCCAGGCCGATGACGAGCAGTCGCGTTGCGACGTGCGATTGCTGCGAGTTCGAATCCGAATACATGCCATGCGCCTCCTGTCAGATGTTAGCCGAGATTCGCGTACCAGTCCTCGATTATGTCCCAGAAGTCCTCAGGAACTTCGGCATGCAGCGCTTCCCATGTCCGGTGCAGCTCGCCTGGTCCGGAAGGGCCCGTGAGCGTAAGGTCGATCGACGGATAGCGCATCGGAAACTGCAAGGCTGCCGCAAGCAGCGAGATGCCGTGCCTCTGGCAAAGCTCGTACAATTGCACGGCCAGCCGCTGCCGCCGGAGCTGCTCCGCGTCTGCCGCCGAGATTTGGATATCCCGGGGATCGCTCCCGGTCAACAGACCGAAGAGCAGCGGGCTCCCGTGGATAACGCCCACTCCAAGGGCGCGGGCAGCCTCGATGGTATCGGACGCGCTGCGGTCCAGAGGGGAGTAATCCGAGTAGGTCAGAATCGTATCCGCAACGGAAAGCTCCGCTCCGGCACGCAATACGTCATGGGAACGGGTCGCGATGCCGATTCTGCGAATTCTCCCGCTTCTTCGCTCCTCTTCCAATAGCTCGAGCACGCCGTTGCCCGCCGCCATGGCGTCGAATTGCCCGCGGTCGATATCGTGCAGCTGGAATAAATCCACGTAATCCGTCTGCAGCCGCTCCAGGCTGTTCGAGATTTGCAGGCGAAGACGCTCCGCGATTTCCCGGGGAGGAAGATCTCTCGCGATCTGGGATTTGGTGGCAAGGAAGATCGATTCGCGCGGCACGCGTCGAACGAATTCCCCGACGACCCGCTCGCTGTCGCCGTAGGCGGCGGAGGTATCGTAGTACCGGAAGCCGAGCTCGTGGCTCGTCCGCAGCATCTCGATTTCCCGGGCTAAGCCGTCGTTATTGCCGTCGCCCGCCGACCTGCCGAGCCATGCGCAGCCGATTCCATAAGGAAGCGGCTGCGCGCGTTCGCCCCAAGGCAGGTAACGTTTAACGGCCTCGCTGAACCGGAGCTCGTCTAGAGACATTTCCCCACCTCCCGATAGGTTCCGCGAAGCCTCAGCATGGGCTGGACTCCCGGGATGGATACGCGGAATAAGACGGCTTGTTCACGAAACGCTCCATGTCGAGGCGGATCAGGAGGCGGCAGCCGGGCTCCAGCGCGATCCGCAGGAAGCGGTCTCCGATCGGCAGGCGCTGCTCCGATCGTTCGCCTGCATCTTCGCTTCTCGCCTCGTAGACGGCTTGAACGAAGCGATGCTCGCCGAATCCGCCGGCCTGGACCGTCAAACTCCGTTCTTGCGCGGCATGCAGATTGACCAATTCGAGGTCGATGCCGGCGGAGTCGATTCGCTTGACGAGCGCCCCGACGTCGGGCGGCAGGCCGGGACGGCCGTTCGCTTCGTCGAAGTACCGTACTTGAAGGAAGGGGAGACCGCCGTTATAGACAGGCATGGCGCCGCCGGTCGTCAACTGGACAAGGCCTTCGACGGAGAGCGGATTGCGGCGCTGCAGATAGGCGTCGGTATAGGTGGCCGGATCCTGCCGGTCTTCGCGGACGAATTGGATGCGCTCGTACACCTGACCGAGATTATAGGCGAGGATTTCTTCGGGATAGTCGTCGTACTCGCCGTTCACGTAAGCGACCCAGGCGGCTTCGTGCCCGGCCTGATCCTTCAGATTGCGATGCCGAAGCACCTGATTCCAGTCGGCCTTTTCTTCATTGCGGGTCCGCAGCAGACGCTGCATATCCTCGGACTGCTGCGAGATCGCCCAGATCAGCGCCGGGTGCTTGGACGATTCCGGGGCGAACTCGAACCAGCCGTCCCTGCTCAGCACGCCGCCGGCATCGTCCCGCAGCTTGCCGTTTGCTTCATGGGAGTAGACCGCGCCTTCATCGCCGAATTTATTCGGCAGGTGCATGACGCCGTCGACGAGCATGCCCCGCTGGGCAAGCATGTCAAGCTGCGACCGAATGAAGCCGAGATGTTTCGTATCCTGCATCAGCAGCGACCTGTTCTGAGCGGCGACGGCGACGGAGTCTCCCATGGATTCCCAGCCGTGCGGCCATGTCCAGCCGTAATAGCCGCCGTACCATTTGCCGTCCATCGTCTCGCCGACGATATTGCCGAGGCCCACGTTGTCCGGGATGATGCCGCCGTTCTGCCGCGTCCGTGCCTCCCAGCCGTCGACGTAGCGATCGACCCAGGCTTGATAGCGCTCATCGCCCGTCAGCAGGTATGCGTTCGCGATCAATGTCGTGGCGGAGAGGTTGGACGGCACGTCGCCCCGCGACATGCGCGAGGCCATCGTCTCGCCCATGCGCTGCGCCTTGACCGGATCCTTGACGTCCGCTGCCCGCGCGATGCCGGGGACATCGCTGAACGGGAGGTTATAGTGCACTTTCCATTCCTCGAACGACCAGGGCTGGAACGGGTAACCCGCGAAGTTGCGGGAGGCTTCCCCCATGCTGCCGCTGAAGGCGCTCTTGATGAGGTTCAGCTCGGGATCGTAGTTGTCGGCTCTGGCGTTCTCGTTCATATAGAAGCCCGCGAAGCGCCGCGCGCGTTCGATCGACAGCCCGTTCGCCGGATCCGCCATGCAGAGCAGATAGAAGAACAAGTAGCCTTCGCTTTGGTGAAACCAGTCGTAGCCCTGCTCGTATTCGTCCACGACCATGGGGTGGCCGTGACCGGTCTCGTAGCGGGTGAATTGTTTGGTTATCGCTTCGAATTCCCGGACGGACAGCGCAAGGAACCGCTCATGGCCTCCCAGCATATAGAGCAAGGGCCAATTGTAGAAGCTCTCGTACGCGTCGTCAAGCGCATCCACGCCGACATACGCATCGTCGACCGGCCACAGCAGCTCGCCGTTCGGCCGAAGGTAGCGTTCGAGCAAGGGGTCGATGGCATCGTTCATGACTTGGAACAGGGTGCGCTGCAGCATAGCCCACTGCGGCGGGTTTTGGAACGGGATATTCGCCCGAATCGATTTCATTTTGTCGCTCCTTTCTCGGATAGGCATAACGTGAAGAGAGGCCAGGCTTTCGCTTGGCCACTCCGCAATAGGCGTGCTGTTATTTGGAGGATTGCTTGGAATAAAGGTCATTCGCTTCCTGCGTCAATTGCTTGCCGCCGTTCGCGTCGAACCACTTCAGATAATCGTCGTAAGCGGTAATCGGCGCATCTCCGATGACGATCTTGATGAAGGTCTCGTTCCATTTGTCGACGAGGCGCTGCTCGGTCGTCGGCGTGGACGGCAGCGCCAGCGCGAACGTCACGTCCGGCTTGCCGGCGTACATGTCTTTCCATTGCTTGACCAGGTTCGGATCCATGAACTGGTTTACCAGATCCGGCGCGCCGAACGGACCGAAGATGCCGCGTGCGCCGAGCGACCTGCTTTCCGCCGAGGTTTCCTTGTCGTACGGAGCGGTCAGAGCGGGAACGCCGCTCGCGACGGAATAGGATTTGCCTTCTTCGCCCCACTGGGTCATTTTGTAGAACTGCTCGTCCGTCGAGACGGCATCCATGATTTGCAGGATTTTGTCCACCTTGCCCGGATCGTCCTTCAGCTTGGCGGACAGGGCGACGAAGTTCTGGCGTTTGCCCCATGACCAAATGCCGGAAGCGCCGTTAGGGCCGATCGGAGCGGCGGTATTCAAGTACTGCACCTTCGGAAAAGCCTTCTGAAGATCATCCGGCGCGGAGGAAGCGATCTCGCTGAAGCCCTTGGACTTCAGGACGATGCTGCCCGTCTTGTACTTGGCGTCGGCTTGCTGCCCTTTGTCGGTTACGAACGCCGGATCGATGTATCCGGCTTTATACCATTCCGCCAACTTGGCGAGCGCTTCCCGGGTGCCGGGCAAGGTTTCGCCGCGGGCGACCGCGCCGTTCGCATCGAGCTGCCAGGAAGCGGGCATGGAGCCGTAAGCGCCGAACAGCCAGGAGAACTGCAGGAACGGGGCTTGGATATCGGCAGCCGAGAACATGTACAGATTGCTTAATGACGGATTCGTCTGGGCGATGATATCCTTCTTCTTCGCGGCGATCTGCTTGAACGCTTCGTCGTATTCCGCGATCGTCTTCGGAGCGGCCGTAATTCCGGCGGCGTCCAGCACGTCCTTGCGCCAAGTCATGGCACTGTCCCATGGCACGATCGTCAGGTATTGCGGAATGGCGTAATTCTTGCCGCTGCTGCTCGTCAGTCTCCACAGGTTCGCATCCGTGGCATCGACCGCGTCGACGACATGCGGCATCTGGGCGGCAAGCAGCTCCTTCGGCAGCTCCAGGATGGAGCCCGTGTTCGCGAGCGCATTCACGTCGGCAGGATCGGCCAATCGCATGACGTCGGGCAAATCGTTGGAAGCGGCCATCAGCTTCAACTTATCCATGTTGGCATTGACGATCGTGATCTTGACGTTGAATTTCTTCTCGAGCTCTTGCTCCACATAGCTGTCCGGGGCGGTCTCAAGCTGGAACGACCCGTGCCATTTAATATCGTACACCTTGCTGTCATCCGTTGCGGCAGCCGTTTCCGTTGCCGCGTTCGCGCCGGAATTGACCGTCTCCGGATCTGACGAATTGCCGTTCTGCCCGCAGCCCGCGAGCAGCGATGCGCTGAGGACGGCCGCGGATCCGACGATGGCGGCTTTCTTTACTAACTTCTTCATTGTGTGACCCCCTGTGGAATGTTGGTTGCATCGGTCTTGACAACTGCAATGTATCAGAGCGGTTCGAAGGAACGATAGTGTCCATTTCTTCACATCCATGCTGAATTAACGGTTTGCCCGCGGAAAATGGCATTTGGCCATTCAGACTGCGTTTGAGCACTGGCTGCAACCGCGGAATTGCCGGCGATCAGCCCTTCAAGGAGCCAAGCGTGACGCCTTTGACGAAATAACGCTGCACGAACGGATAGATAATCAATGTCGGCAGGATCGAGACCAGGATGACGGTCGCCCGAAGCTGCTCCGGGATCAGGCTTTGCTTCGAGCTCTGCATGACGCTGGTGAAGGACTGCATGTCCAAATTGACGATATACTGGCGCAGGACGACGGGCAGCGTATAGAGCTTGGAATCGTTCAAGTAAATAAACGGGCTGTACCAGTCGTTCCAATGCGACACGGCCAGAAACAAGCCGATCGTGGCGAGCACCGGTTTGGACAGCGGCATGAGGATGCGGAAGAAGACGGTCAAGTCCCCGGCTCCGTCGATGACGGCCGCCTCCTTGATCTCGGCGGGGATCTGGCGGAAGAAGGAGATCAGGATAATCATATAGAAGGCCGACGTAATGCCCGGTATCCAGAGCGGAAGCCACGTGTTCATGAAGCCGAGGTTATTGTACAGCAGGTAGCTTGGAATGATGCCGGCCTGGAAGAACATCGTCAGCGTGATGAGCATGGTCAGCGTTTTGCGGAACGGGTAGTAAGCAACGGTCAATACGTAGGAGGCCATCGCGATCAGGATCAGTCCGCCTACGACGCCGACCGCCGTCACCTCCACGATATTCTTGTAGCTGTTCCAGAATAAGTCGTCCCGCATCAAGCCTTTGTAAGCATCGAATTGAATGCCACGGGGATAGAACATGAATCCGCCTCTTCCCGCGGCGACGGGATCGCTGAGGGAGAGGGAGAGAATATGCACGAACGGGTAGATCATCGTGAGGCAAAGCAGAAGCAGGAGACCGTAATTGAGAACATCGAACCCGCTTAATTTCTTGAATTCCATTCTATCATCTCCTTACCATAATGAGTTTTCGGAGTCGCTCGTTTTGCGAACGATATAATTCGAGACGAGCAGGAGAATCAGACCCACGATGCCCTTGAACAAGCCCATCGCGGTCGTGATGCTGTATTGCATCTGCGTGACGCCCATGCGGAGCACGAACGTGTCGATGACGTCGGCGACCTGATAGACCTGCGGGTTGTAGAGATTGTAGATCTGATCGAGATTCGCGGACATGAGCCCGCCGACTTGAAGAATGAAGGTAATGCCGATAATGGGCATGATGCTCGGAAGCGTGATGGAGAACATCCGCTGGAACCGGTTCGCCCCGTCCATGATGGCCGCCTCGTATAAGGACGGATTAATGCCGGCGATGGCCGCGATGTAGACGATGGAGCTCCAGCCCATGGTCTTCCAAATGTTCGAACCGATCAGCAGTTCGATGAAGCTGTCGTTGTTCGTCAGGAAGTTATGCGTGGACGCTCCGAGCGAAGCGAGTACTTTATTGACCAGGCCGTCGATGGAGAACATCATGAGGATAAAGCCGGCCATGACGGTCCAGGGCAGGAAATAGGGCAGGTAGGTGACGGTTTGGACGAACTTCTTCAACGTCTTGTGCTTGAACTCGTTCAGAAGCAGCGCGAACACGATGGACGACGGAAACACGAACGCGAGGTTCAATAGGCTGAGCACGACCGTGTTGCGGATCAGCCTCGTCAGGTCGGGATAGGTGAAGATCATATGGAAGTTCTTCCAGCCGACCCAAGGGCTGTCCCAGATGCCTTTGCCGATGTTGTATTCCTTGAAGGCGATGACGAGCCAGGTCAGCGGGAAATAGTTGAACACGAGATAGGCGATCAACACGGGCAGGATCATGATCGTCAGCTGCCAATATTTGAAAATGTCCTTCGCCGATTTAAGAAGACCCGCGTTTCTGCTTCTGCTCTCCGATCGATCTTTCTTTCTTGCATGAACGTCATTCGCTTGCGCGAATCGATTGTCTGTCCGCTCCATAGGCGTCCCCCGTTTCTAGTCAACGTGATATGGACCAAGCGTAGCATGCGATGCAACTCGGAAATAGTGACTTATTCCGATTCAATGGGCCGATTGCGGCGCTTTGTCGAATTGCCCGTCCAAGACTGTCCGATCCGCTCCGGAATCGTCGGGCGGCGAACGAGACGGGAGGAATATCGGGATTGAGCAGAGAGAAGATCGCAAACATGCGATCAGGCAAACTAAAAGCCGCTCCGCATTACGGGAGCAGCTCGCCATGTTTCGGCTATTGCCGGTCGCTTAAAGGTTCGGACCATCGCTTGAAAGCTTCTTTCTTCCGGAATTCGCCCGGCGTCAGGCCGGTATGATCCTTGAACAATCGGTAGAACGCCCGCGGATTCGTGTAGCCGACCTGGAGGGAAATCTCGTTGATGCTGGTCGTCGTCTCGAGCAGGTACGCCTTGGCCTTCTGGATACGGATGCGCACGATCTGCTCGCCGAGTCCGATGCCGGTAATCGTCTTGCAGATTTTGCTCAGATGCGTGGGGTGCATGTGCACGTTCTCGGCGAGGGACTCCAACGTAATGTCCTTGTCGATGTTGTCCTGGATGTACGCGAGCAGCCGGTCGATGAGCTCTTGGTGCAGATAGCTCTTCTTGTTGTCGAGCTTCTCGAACAAGGCGCGCGCCAGCCGGAGCATCTCCGTCTCCATGTCCTCCATCGTGGTGATCTGGCTGACATTGTCGTTATAGCGAAGATTCTCGCCGAATACGTCCGAGAGCGGAACGAAGAACTCGTTGCAGGCATCCGTCAGGCAGGCCATGTACTGCAGGAAAATAAAGTGCAGGTCGGTCTGCGTGATGCCGATATGCGAGACCTTCTTGATAATCTGGTCAAGGAAATCCTCGATTTTGCTCCAGTCGTTCATGCGCAAGTAGATTTTGAGCTGTTCTTTGTATTCCGTCCACTGCAGCGTGTTCGCGTCGAAATACGAGCCGCGGCCGGCGGCGGCAACGCTGCCGTAACTCGTAATGCTGCCCTTGCCGAAGTAGACCTTGTAAGAATTCGCGACGATGGCCTGTTGGTATAACGAGTGGATTGCATCCAATCCGGGCCGTACCTCGCTGATGCCGATGCTGACCGATACCGAGAGATAGTGGGCCATTTGAAGCTGCGCGTGCTTGCACACTTCTTCGAACCGTTTGGCTTGCGCGGCTGCGCCCGTAACCTGGCCGGCCAAGCTGAGCAGAACGACGATTCGGCTCGTATCCGTCCGGCATGCGGCGGCGATGCCGGCTTCGCGGAAGATTTCCTCGGCGATATTCTCCATCGCGTAGAGCATCAGGTCTTGCTCCAGCTTGGAGAACTTGGCTTCGAGGCCGCCGCTCTCCTCCGCCTCCAGCAGAATGACGGCGAAATCGGGGCCGGGCAGCGACATTCTGACGTTATCGGGCACTTGAAGCGAGCGGAACTCGGCCGTATTGCCGGCGAGGAGATAGGACAGCTGCCGCTGCTTGAACAGCGTCTTGTGGGAACGGATGGCGTTCATATAGGCGTTGTTCTCCCCGTTCAGCCGCGTGAAGAGCTGCTCCAGGTAATTATAGTCGTTGATCGACTTGCCGGCATGCGAGCCAGGATCGCCCACCAATTGCCGGATATAGCGCAGCAGGTTGCCCATCGGCGAATAGATGTTCTTCGTGCCGAGCCATGCCGCGAGCGCCCCGAAGAGGCTGAATGCCAGACAGAGCAGCAGAATGCTCCAAAGCAGAATGCGATTATTTTTGGTAATGAACGTTTGAGGGATGGCATAGTGGTACTTCAATCCGGACAGCTCGGAGGCCGTCGTAATGTCCAGGTAGCTGCCGTCGTTATTCCCGCCGGCTATCGCCTCGTAGATGTCGGGCCGCTCGGTCGTCAGCAGATCCCCGTCCCGGTTGGTCACGAACAGGTAGCCGCCTTGCCCTTGTTCGGCGTTCTGCGCGCTGCCGATTTTGGCCAGGTCGATGTCGATGACGATATACCCGGGTGCTCCGCTGGTTACCGGCGAATGCACGACGTAAGAGAGGGTAGCCTGCCCGTTGCTGGCGGTACGCTTGAAAAATTCGTTCAGCAGGACGGGCTTGTCCGCGTTCTTCAGCATATCGAGCAAGCGCGGGTCGGTAAATTCGCCAAAGGCGTAGATGGATCCGCTGTCGGAGGAATAAAGCTTCTGCGACTCGATATCCACGAGGTAGAAGTTTTTGATCCAGTTTTCATTGGCGACTTTCTTGCGCTGCAGCGAATTGTATAAGTCCATGACCTTGTAGGTGCGCGGAGCTTGCCGGATCGTCTCCTGGTAGGAATTGGAGTTGAGCAGCAGCTCGTAGATAAAAGCCTGCATCTGCTCGAACATGACGTTCTGCGTCGTCAGCGTCTGATTCAGCAGCTGCTTGCTGTAATTCCCGGCCTGATGTTTGGCATTCGTGATGGACACCTGGTACGACAGGAAGCTGAACACCAGGATGGGCAGGATCGAAATCGCCAGCAGGAGAAGGAGCAGTTTAGTATGACTATGTTGAAACCAGCGGCGTTTTGCCATCATTGACGTTCCTCCATGCAGCACGGATAGCTGCTCGTTCGTTCGCTATTAATGATAGCGCAATCGCGGATCGGGAAGACAGGGGCTTTTTCCGACGAGACTGCTTAAATCACGTCTATTCGTTCCGCGGAGCCGTAAAATCGCAAAAACATGAAACAATCAGTTGGATGAAAGCGCTTTATGGATTATCGTGTAAAAGGCGGCTGAAGGGTAGTCGACCCGGCGGAGGGAGGCGCGGCAGCAGACCGGGAATCCAAAAGCAGCGATGCCAAATGCATAGGATGGGGTGGTTCATTATGTTCATGCAAGCAAGATCCGCATATCGAAAAGTCGTGCTTCCGTTATTGGTTATCGTTCTTATCGCTGTATCGTCCGCGGCGTCATTGCCGACTGCCTATGCTTCAGGGGCGCCCGTCATCTTCAAGATCGCGGACGGCGTCAAGCCGGGCGAGATCCTGTCCGTGTTCGGCGACGGTTTGACGGGCACCGTACAAGGGAAATTCGTCGAGGCCGACGGCCGGATCGTAACGCCGGTGCAGGGAGACGGCGCCGGCCGATACGCCCGTTTCGCCATGCCCGACGATCTGGCCGCCGGCGTCTACTCGTTCAAGGTGTCGAACGACAATGGCGCCACGTGGAGCGCCGCGCTCGAATTGAACAAGGCGGATCCGCAGTGGCTCTCCGATACCGGCGCCTACCCGGGCATGAGCCTGAAGCTGATGGGCAAAAACCTGGATGCTTCGGAATACGGCGGCAGCCGGAACACGTCGGTTCGACTCGTGCCTGCCGGCGGCGGGACCCCGGTCAGCGTCGTGCCGTCGGACGTTACGCCGTACGCGCTTTCATTTACTGTACCTGCTTCGCTGCCGTTAGGCAATTATTATGTCGAAACGAACGCGAACTCGGCGGGCATCGGCAATCAATGGGTACGGCTGGCGAAGAACGGTTCGGGTACGCTGCTGCCCGTCGAAGCCGCGCCGTCGGATGCGACCGCTCTCGGACTCGGCGTCTCGTGGGCGAAGAATTTCAATTGGAGCAGCACGTATAACGTCGCCGCGTACGGCGCGACGGGCAATGGGACGACGGACGACACGGCCGCCATCCAGAGCGCGATCGATGCGGCGTCCGCGGCCGGCGGGGGCATCGTTTATTTCCCGAACGGGACGTATGCCTTCCTGAAGATTCAGCTGAAGAAAGGCGTCGTTCTGAAGGGGCAGAGCAATACGGGCGCGATTCTCAAATTCAACAGCAGCTCGTCCTCGTCCACGGAATACGTGGCGATACAAGGCGTGGGGACAGGTGCCGGCGACGGCTATCAGGGCATCGCGAACCTGAAAATCACGGTCAGGGCGGATCTCAGTCCTTCGCTGAATTTTCGCCTCGTCAACTTGGGCGGGGATTACTCGCCTTCCGACGCGAGCCATTCATGGCCGCCGCTCATGTCGGATCTGAATTCGAGCAACTTGTTTCTTTACAATAATATCGTGGACGTGCCGTTCGGCAGCGCATCGTGGAAAGGCATTTATATTTTCGCCGCGGGCCCCGTGCTGATCGCGAACAACAAGCTGAGCCTGAACAATCCGCTCTTCGCCAACTATATCAAAGCTTACGGAACCATGCGCGACAATGAAGTCGACTACGCGCAGGGCATCGTCTCCTTCAGCTCCGAGAACAATCTGTTCACGGGCAACACGCTGACGGGACATGTCGTATCCGGCGTTACCGATACGCTCTCCGGCAAATTCACGAGCACGGCGGTCGGCTATAATATTACGCATATGTACATCGCGAACAATACGGTCAAGAACATGAACAATCATCCCGGCAACGACGGGGAATCCTTCTCCTTCGACGTGCCGGGCTACCTGACCGGCGGCAGCGTCGTATCGGCCGGCAGCGCGAGCGCGGTCGTGTCCGACGATTACAATCAGGCGTTCACCGCGACGGGCGACATCGGGAATAACGAATGGCAGCTGCTCGTCCTGGACGGCAAAGGCATGGGGCAGCTGCGGACGGTTACCGGCTTATCCGACCTTGGCGGTACTCCTAAGCATTACGCCGTCACGCTCGATCGCCCGTGGGACGTCGTTCCCGACGGCACGAGCCGTTATTCGCTCTCCAGGCTGCAGGCGGGCGTCATGGAGAAGAACACGATGACGGATAACGACGGTCCAGCCGCCCAGCTCTACTTCAACACGTACGATATGACCGTCGCCGACAACACGGCGACGAACACGCAGGGGATCAACGTGTACGGCATCTACCAGAACACGGTCTCTTACTACGGACAGCTGATGCCGAGCTTCTTCGCCAACGTGAAGCGCAACCACCTCAGCGGAAAGTCCTACCGGCACGGCACTTCTTTCATCGGCGATCGCGCGGAGAACGGATACGACAATGATTCGCGCTACGCGGCCGGCTTCGTCATGAACAACGTGAAGGACGGCATTACGGGAGGCGCTTCGATTCTGGGCTCCCTGTGGCAGGGCAATGCGGTTAGCAACAGCAAGTACGGTTTCGGTATATCTCCGAGCGTATCGGGTGCTTATATTACGGATACGACGTTTTCTTCCATATCGATGCAAAACGTCCTCGATAACGGGACAGGCAATATCGTCGTGACGGACGGCGCTCCGTCCGGCACTTCCTATGAAGCCGAATCCGGGTCCAACACGCGGACGGGAGCCGCGGTCGCGAGCGCTTGTACGGCATGCTCGGGCGGCAGCAAGGTCGGTTATATCGGCAACAACAACGGAACGCTGCAATTCAACGCGATCAACGTGCCCGCGGCCGGCCTTTATGCCGTTCATATCGACTACTTGAGTTCGGATGCGCGAACGGCGCAAATGAGCGTTAACGGGGGGACCGCGGTCGAGCTCGGTTTCCCGCCGACCGGAGGGTTTGACACGGTAGGCAGACTTGATGCGAACGTCTATCTGCAGGCCGGCAGCAACACGATCCACTTTAGCAATTCGGCATCCTACGTACCCGACATGGACCGGATCGTCGTGGACGGCGCGGCGCAGCTGTCCGCCATTCGCCTCGAAGCCGAACAGGCTGACGCGATGAACGGCGTCAACGTGCAATCGACTGCCGTCGGAGGGACGGACGAAGGGGATTGGCTGCGTTACGACGATGTACCGATGTCGACGGGATACGCGACGTTCGCCGCTCGATACGGGCGGAACGTCGGCTACGGAAGCGGGACGGCGGAGGTCCGTCTGGACAGTCCGACCCGTACGTTGGTCGGAACGCTGCCTACGCCGGATACGGGAGGCTGGTCGACCATGACGGTCGCGACGGCCGCATTGACCGGCGCTAGCGGCACCCATGATCTCTATGTCGTGTTTCCCAGCGGCTCCGGCTCCGGGAACGGTGATTTCGATTGGTTTGAACTGCGGCCGTAAAGCCGAACAATAGCCCGTATAGTCGGACAAGTATAGTCGGACAATAAGACAAAACAGGAGGCCATTCCCAAGCAGCTCATTCGAGCGCTTGGGAATGGCCTCCGATTCGTTACAGGGCAGCAGGGCGACTAAGGTTAAGCGTCAAATCCGGATGCCGCGGCGTTCCAACGTCGTCCGCAGCGTGTCGGCCATAATGTCGTAGCCCAGCACATGGGGATGCAGTCCGTCGTCGGCGAGTTCCGCGCGGAGCTGCTGCGTGCCTTCTAGCAGCAGGTGCGGATGGTAATCGACGTAGATGGCCTCATAACGGATGGCCAAGTCGCGCAGACGTTCGTTGACGGCGATGATCGCCGCGTTGCGGGCGTCGTTCTGTTGGAGCTCGGGGAGGTTCGTAGGCAGGACGGAGCAGAGAATCGGCACGATGCCTCCGTCGCGGGCTTTTAGCAGCATGCGTTCGATATCGTCGACCAAGGCAGGGATGATTTGATCGGCCGTCTTCCGGTTTGCGGTTTCGTCGTCCAAGGCCCAAAAGTTGTTGACGCCGATCTTGATGACGACGTAACGAGGCTGCAGCTGCACGACGTCGGCATCGAACCTGCGAAGCACGTTAGCGGTGATATCTCCGCCGATGCCCCGATTGACGATGAGCCGTTCGCTCCCGAAGTAGGCGTTCAAGTCCCACATATGCGTGATGGAGTCCCCGATGAACACGAAATCGACGGGGAGCTGCTTGTGCAGCAGAATCTCGTTGCCGATATCGAATTCGCCTCTGCGGCTATCGGCCGCCGCGCCGTCTCCGAACAAGCCTGGCTTAATTACGTTAACGCGTTCAGCATTCATGTAGGCTGCCCTCCGAATCGTTAATGGAAAGGATGATCGCGACAAGCATTCCATGCTCGTCGCTCCTCTCTACCATTAAAGCCCATTCCGAGATAAATGGGAAGCGTTTTACAATACGTTCCATGCGCTTGTAAATTAGGCTGCTCGAAGAGCGCGGTCACAGACGGGCGCCAGCTCAGGCGCTTGCCTCGCTCCGCTGCGCTTCTTCCTTCCGCGCCAGTCTGCCGGCTGCTCCGAGGCGGAAATAGCCGAAGGCTCCCGCGGCCATCACGGCGGCGACGGCGACGCCGGCCGCACCGATCCATGTAATGGCGGTCAGCGAGCTTCCCTCCACGATGACGCCGCCGATGCCGGCTCCGGCTGCCATGGCGAATTGCAGGACGGAGCTGTTCAGGCTGAGCATGATGCTCGTAGCCCCGGGAGCCAGCGTGATGAGATGGTACTGCTGCGTCGGGCCCGACGACCAAGCGGAGAAGGACCACAGCATGAGCAGCGGAAACATGAGCGCCGGCGAATGGGCGGCGAAGGAAATGACGATGAGCCATACGGCGTGCAGGAGCATGCCGCCGACCAGCGTCGGCCGATAGCCCCACTTGTCGGTGCTGAATCCGCCAAGCTGAGAGCCGATCAGGCTGGCGACGCCGAAGGCGAAGAGCGCAATGCTGACGGTGCTGCCGCTCATGCCCGTAATGTCCAATAAGAAAGGAGACATATACGTATAGGCGATGGAGTAGCCTCCGATCCAGAAGAACGTAATGCCGAGGCCGATGGCGATTTTGGGATTCGTAAGGAGCAATAGCTGCTGACGAAGCGGCACGGGCTGTTCGTTTTCCGTCTTCGGAATCGCGGTCGCGATGAGCAGCAGCGCGAACAGGCCGAGAAGCGCGATGGCGCCGAAGACGGCCTTCCAATCGTAGACGGAAGCGGCAAGGCGGCCAAGGGGTACGCCGACGATGAGCGCGGTGCTGAAGCCCATGACGAGCGTCGCGATGGCGCTGCCCTGTTTCTCGGGCGGAGCCAGCTTGGAGGCGACGGTCAGCGCCGTGACGACGAATACGCCGCTGCTGAGCGCCACGATGACGCGGGAAACGATAAGGGCGCCGAAGCCGGGGAGCACGTAAGCAGCGGCGTTGCCGACGACGAACACCGCCAGCGAGTAAAGCATGAGCTGCTTGCGGCCGACCCGGGACGCGGCCGCCATTAGAAACGGCGTTCCGAAACCGTACGCCAGGGAGAATACCGTAATCAATTGACCGGCGGCGGCCACCGAGACGCCGATATCGGTCGATACTTGGTCTAAGATACCCGCAATGATAAATTCCGATGTACCGACAAGAAAGCTTACGATGGCAAGCATATATATTTTCCAAGCAGTAGACATTCTCTCCAGCTCCTTTTGACAAGCTATTTTTATATTTCTAAGTTTATCGAAATAATGAACGAAAAAAAAGCTACGCCAGCAAATAAGGGGCGTATTTCAACGCGATCTCCTTGTTGACGCTGTAATAAATGTACGTGCCGTCCTTGCGCAGCGAGAGCAGTCCGCAGTCCGTGAGCTGCTTCAGATGGTGAGACAGCGTGGAACCGGCGACGGATTCGAGCTTGCTTCCAATATCGGAACAACAGAGCGTCTTCTCTTCCGTAAGCAGCATCGCTATTTTGATCCGGGTCGGTTCTCCGAGCGCTTTGTACACCTTCACCGCTTGCTTGATTTCCTCGTTCTCCTCGACCATGGGTTCTCACCGCCTCTTCGCCGTTATTTTCTGCAGTCGATATTTCGATATGTGTTGAAATATACCACGCCTAAGCAGCTCCTGTAAATAGGCGGGTGAAATTTCGATAAACGATTGTTGACAGGAACGGCGCGCGAGCGCTACGCTTTATTTAAGAAAGCGCATTCATTTCCAAAGGAGCGTGCCCATGAAAATCTCGATTCGCCTGCTGCCTCCCCGCTATCGAACGGATGACGCGTTCGCCGGCACCGTCGCGTTTCTGAAGACCTATCGTTCCGCGATCGACGAGCTGACGATGTTCACGGAATACTGGCATCACGGTTATTATCCGCCTGACCAATTCGCGGAGGCGGCGGCCGTGCTTAAGCGGCGCGTCCGCGAGCTCAAGGACGCGGGATTCGCGAACGTAGGCATCAATGTGCTGGCCACGATCGGGCATTTCAACGAAGCGTGCGACGTGCTGGCTCCGCTGCCCTTCCAGCCGATGGTCGACTACGACGGCACGATCTCCGCGAGCGTCGCTTGTCCAAGCTCGGAACCGTTCCGCGCGTACATCCGCAACAAGTACACGCTCGTCGCGCAAGGCGAACCGGATCACGTGTGGGTGGACGACGACATCCGGCTGCTCGCGCACGGTCCCGTCAAATTCGGCTGCTTCTGCGAGC
This sequence comes from Paenibacillus sp. J31P316, assembly GCF_056269105.1. Taxonomy (NCBI): domain Bacteria; kingdom Bacillati; phylum Bacillota; class Bacilli; order Caryophanales; family Paenibacillaceae; genus Paenibacillus; species Paenibacillus sp. J31P316. Next base: position 297,533 of record NZ_JBWDNI010000003.1, read on the forward strand.
AATGCGTGAGCGAGTTCAACGGCAAGATCAACGGGAATTACGATGCCGCCGCTCTTGCGGCGGCGCTGAACGCGCATGGGGCGAATGGACTGCGCGAGCGCTGGCTGGACTTCCGCGAACAGATATTAGGAGATCTTCTGAAGCTGATCGCAGAAACCGTGCGCGCCGTCCATCCGGGGGCAGCGATGGGGTACATGTCCGTCGACAACTTGGCGACGGAGCGGTGGATGCTCGATTTGGACGCGGTCATGGGCAGGCCGGGCGGCGGGTTCTATCAGGACGCGGTGCCGGCGGACATGCTGCCGAAGCTGCTGAACGTCGGCCATCAGGTCGCGGCCTACCCGCCGCAAGTGACGGACATCCAATATGAGCACGAGAATTTCCCGTATCAGCGGCTGGGCAAATCGGTCCGGCTTTTCGCGGCGGAAAGCGCGGCCAGCCTGCTGAACGGTGCCAACGGCATTTTGTACAACGTGCTCAAGCAAGAACCGGGCACGCTCGACGATTACCGCCCGTACTTCGACCGGATCGCGCGCGACCGTGCGTTCTGGACGGCGATCGCGGAAGCGTGCGAAGGCACGGAGAATGCCGGCTTCTATTGCGGCTGGTCTCCTGCCCAAGCTTACCGCCACGATGCCGAGGAAGGCGCATGGCTGCAAGCGCCGCTCGGACGGCCGTATCTGGCGCCTGATCCGGCCAACGCGCTTCACGAGCTGGGCATTCCGTTCGCGTTCAAGCAAGACGCGGCTTGCGCCGTGATTCTTCAGGGCGAGATGGTGCAGGGGTATGCGCGGGATGAGCTAGAAGCGATGCTCGCTTCCGGCGTCGTGATGGACGGCAGGAGCTTGGAGCTGCTCTGGGAGCGGGGACTTGGGGAATGGTGCGGCGTCGAGATCGCGCGCAAGCACGAGAACGGGGTCATGGAGCAGTATACGCAGGATCCGTTGAACGGCCGTTACGCCGGCGAGCGGAGAGACGGGCGCATCTCGTCTTGGCCAAGCACGGCTTATACGCTGAAGCCCGTTCGCGACGGCGCAAGGACGCTGACCGAATTGATCGACTTCAACGGAGCGAATCAAGGGCCGGCCTTCACGGTGTACGAGAACGAGCGCGGCGGTCGGATCGCGGTGCAAGGCTACATGCCGTGGAAAAATCTCGGATTCACGGCCAAGCAATCGCAGCTGCTAGCCGTCTGCGATTGGGTAGCGGGAGGCAGGCTGCCGGTTCGCGTAGCACCTTCCTTGAAGACGGTGCCTTACGTGCGCGTCTCGCAAGACGGCAAGCGGGGAGTCGCGGCGCTGATGAACGCGTCGCTGGACGAGACGGGCGCGTTCGAATTCGAGCTGCGGCTGTCGGCGGGCGAGCCGAGTGAGCGGAGTAAGCTGAGCGAGCTGTCGCCAACGGGCGAGCTCGTGCCTGTCCCGGCGGAATGCGTTCGCTTTGAAGGCGGAACGGCCGTGATCAAGGCGGCCAGCATTCAGCCGTGGGAGCTGCGCGTGTTCTGTTTTGCGGCGGAGACAGAGTAACTCATAACTGCGGTTACTGCAAAGTCAGGATATATCGCGAACAGATAGGCTGCTCCCGGGGTCGAGGGTTCATGCTGACGAGAAAGCTGCCGCAAGGCAGCTTTCTCGTTTTTATTAGGTGGGGCCTCGGACGTATAGCAGGGTAGGTTGAGAATGATGCCGAACTGCAGCTTTATAAGTGAAATGCCCGCAATTCTTCACACGATCCTGCCGTGAACGGCATGCAGTTGGCAAATATCCGTCTTGCGTGGTTGTCATCCTAGCGAATTCGCTATATGATGTTAGATAACATGACATCATGGGCTGCGCATCTTGGAGTGGACCCGGAAGGAGGCGACGAGCATGCATTTGACCGTCGAACAGGCGCTGGCCGTCTATCCGTTGTCGGAAGGCGAGCTGATTGCGGGAGAGTCGGGCAAGCATCGCATCGTAAAATCGATCAATGTGATGGATGCGCCGGACATCGCGGATTGGATCAAAGAAGGCGAAATGCTGTTCACGACGGCCTACCTAATCAAGGACGATCTGGAGGAAGCGTCGGAGTTGATCATAAAGCTGCATCATCGCGGCGCCGCCGGGCTTGGGATCAAGCTTGGCCGTTTCTGGGAATCGATTCCGGAACGGCTGACCGCGCTGGCGGACGAACTCGGTTTTCCGCTGATTGCGCTCCCGTTCCAATTTACCTTCTCCGATCAGATGAACGGTTTGTTCCATGCCGAAATGAAGCGGAGCACCGACCAGCTCGAAGGGGCGCTGGAGAAACAAATCCGGCTCATGCGCTTCGCGCTGCGCGCCGAATCGATCCCTTCGCTGTTCGAATCCGTCACGGAAGCGATCGGCTGCCCCATCGCGGTCGTCGGCGCCAAAGGCCAGGTCGTCTTCAGCTCGCCCGGCATCCCTGCCGATTGGCTGACCGATCAATGGCCGTGGCCTCCGCTCAAGACGCGGCTCAAGCATCAGGGCAGGCAAGCCTTGCGCATTCCGCTCATGAACCGCGACGCCTGCACGGGCTTCGCATTCTTCTTCGATTCCTTGCCGTTCCTTTCGCCGGTCGAGGAAGGTCTATATACGCAGGCAGCTGAAATCATCTCTCATCATCTCAATTATAGATACGAGGACTATTTTGAATTATCGGTACAAAAGGATTTCGGCTCGCTGATCAAGCAGTTCCTGAAGAACGGCGTCACTGCGGAAGCCGTGCTCGAATACGCCGAACGATGGGAGATGGAGTGGCTCGAAACGGGCTATTATTGCGCGCTCGTCGATCTTCCGCCTGCTGCCGCCGCCGTACTGCGGAATGAACGGCTTGATGATTTGAAAGCCTCCATGCTCGGCAATGCGCGGATGCAGGCGCTGAAGGGGATTCACGTCGTGATGGACGAAGGCGTGCTCTGCGTCGTTCCGATTGCGACGGCAGGTGCCGATGGCGAGCTGCTGCGGGAAGCGCTCGAGTCCTGCCTGGCGGGGCTAGGCCTGGATGAACGGAGAGCCCCGAAGGCGGCCGTCTGCGCGCGCAAGAAGCAGTTGAAAGAGATGGCGGATGCGTTCGCGGAATGCAGAAACACGTTCAGGCTTGCCCGCGAGTGGGGTGTCGAGGAGCGGATCGTCCGTTACGATACGCTTGACCTGGCGATGATTTTCGAACCCGTATCGCGCGAGAAAATGCGCATTTACTGCCAGCGCTGGCTTGGCGGCCTGCTGAGCAAGGATCCGGGCTACGCGCTCGAGATGCTGAAGACGCTGGAGACGTATCTCGACTGCGACGGGCAGCTGAACGACACGGCCAAGAAGCTGTTCATCCACCGCAATACGGCCACGTACCGAATCGAGAAACTAAGCGAACTCCTCGACGTGGATTTCAAGAAAGTGAATGTGCTCGTACGGCTTAAAATCGCCTTTCTATTCCGCAGCCTGCTGGCCGCGGAGACAGGGGAAAAAGAGCGCGGCGCTTGAGGCGGAAGCAGCAACTTCGGGATGCCCTTGCCGAACGCTCGAAGGATGGAGGATATATGGCAGGCAAATCGGCAGGCTACTTGCGCGTAGTGCTGCCGGTTTGTTCTTGTAATGTCTGCTCGACGCTGACGAACGAAATTCATCTGACCCGTCAAGCGGGGACGGCGCTCTTGGTTATATCTAAGCCGTACGCTACGAAATCTCGTAATTTTTCTGCGGCATGCCTACGTATTCTGGGAAAGCTCGGATGCGATTCCCCTTGAATTCGAAAACAACCGTCAGCTCGTTGCGGTAAGGCTGGCCATTCAGCAATCCCTCCGCGCGGAACGTCACCATTCCCCACTTCTCGTCCTCAAGCTCGACAAGCGGAGTCATCCGCACCTGCAGCACCGAGCGCTCGAATCGGATCAATTCCTCGAACCGTTCGCTGCCTTGCTGTTCTTGATTCCATCCGGCCAGCGGAAGCGGAACGAAGAAGTGAAAGTCATCCGTGACCTTTTGAAGAAAATCCCCGGTTTCCCCTGTTTCGAAAGCCTGCCTGAAAGCATCGAATCCTTCCGTCAATCTCGTCATTATGAACGCCTCCTGATTTGGGTTTTGTGTGGAAACTTGTCGTGTTCACGTCTACATCTTACTTCTGGGCACGACTACGCAACAATCACCGAATTCCGATGCATTGGATCGGTTTCAGTAATGATGAATCAGAAAACCTCGGTCCCGCCCAATCGAATTCTGAGCCCATCCAATCGGCAACCTAATCGGTCTATTGTCTTCGTCCACCCGGGAGGCTCGCTGGTTGGCGTGATTTCATCGGATTCATCGAGCAAAGCTAGTACACTACAAGTTAATGTTACATGTATGTTATATATTTAGGAATGTAAGCGCTAAATCTTAATATTTATTGTCACCTGCACCAATAATGTACGTCTATTTCGGTATGCTGCACAAATATATGTGAGGTATATAGACATGAACATGACTCAAATCTTAAACTAAGGATAGAAAGAGCCACACGAAGATCGCAATTTTGGAGGGGGACGAGGAAGATGAAAGCAGCGAAGGGTACGGTCAGCTTCTCGAAACGCAATACGGCGATGGCGGTATGTCTGGTGACCGCAATGGCGGCCTTGTCCGCGTGCGGCAGCAATGAAGCGTCGAACAACGGCAATAACGCGGCGGCTAACAATGCGAATGCCGGCACGAATGCCGGCAACAACGCGGCTGCCAATGCGGGAACCGACACGGAAGGCACGACGACGAATGCCGGGACGGATACGGCGGTCAAGGATCCGGTGAAGGCGACCCTCATCCTGAACTGGTTCGCCGAGCCGGAACACGGCGGCAACTTCGCGGCGCTGGCCAAAGGCTTCTACAAGGATGCGGGATTCGACATGACGCTCATGCCCGGCGGACCTTCCATCTCCGCCACGCAGCTCGTCGCATCCGGCAAAGCGGAATTCGGCATGGCGAACGGAGACGATATTCTCGTGGCCCGTCAGGAAGGCATCCCGGTCGTGGCGATCGCGACCGCGTTCCAGAAGAGTCCGCAGGCGCTGTTCTACCATAAAGATTCGGGCATTTCGGGCTTCGGCGATCTCAACGACCATAAGGTGTACGTCGCCGCGACCGCGAATTTCTGGCAATACATGAAGAAGAAATTCAGCCTGGATAAAGCGCAAGAGATGAAGTATACCGGACAGCTCGTCAATTTCATCAACGACAAGAACGCGGTCACCCAAGGCTACGTAACCTCCGAGACCTATACATTGCAGCAAGAAGGCGTGGACTTCGACGTCCTGCTGAACGCGGATTCCGGCTACAACATCTACGCGGGCGTGTACTTCACGACGGAGAAGATGATCAAGGAACATCCGGATCAAGTCAAAGCGTTCGTGGAAGCGACCGTGAAAGGCTGGGACTACTACAAGACGAACTCCGACGAGATCAATCCGGCCATCCAGGAGAAGAATCCCGAAATGACGCTCGACATGATGAAATTCAGCGCCGAGAAGGAAATGGACTTCGCCTTCGGCGGCGACGCGGCGACGATGGGCACCGGCGTCATGACGACGGAGCGTTGGACGGAGGTTCAACAGCAGCTGAAGGATGTCGGCGTATTGACGAAGGACGAAGATATCAGCAAAGCGTTCACGACGGAGTTCTTGCCTAAGAAATAAGCAACGGTTGGAACGGGGGAGCAGGGGGCTTCGGCCCCCCGCTGTGACCGCGATTTATTAGGTTGAAGTGTGGTGAATAAAGTGACCGGAGAGTCAAAGTGGAGTCGGAAAAGCGTGAGCGTTCGCCTTTGTAGTCTGATTTCCACCTCTAAATTACTTACAATTAAAAGAAATCGGATCTACAACAGCGATTGAAGACCCATTTTGACCGCAGGTCATGGTTTTAACCACCACTTTAAAAACGAAAGGAGCATGGCTATGGCAGCGGAAGACGTGAACAACAGCATGCTGCAAGGCGAAATGTACCCTGCCCGCGACCGGTCGAGCTGGGTGTCCAGATGGTTGGAGGGCCGCTCGAGAAAGGGACGCAAGCCGCTCGCGGCATTTATCAAGAAGCTGACGCCGCCACTTGCGGCATTCATCGTGTTTATCGGTGGCTGGCAGCTGATCTGCCATTTGCTCAACTCGCCGACGTACCTCGTACCGAAGCCGTCGGACATCTTCAAGGCGGCGATCGATAACCGTCATGCGCTGTGGACGGCGGTGTCGACGACGGCGTTCGAATCCGTCTTCGGCTTCCTGCTCAGCATCGTGCTCGGCATTTCGTTTGCGATTCTGATGGCCAGCTCGAAAGTCATCGAAGAAAGCGTGTATCCGTACGCCATTATCATGCAGACCATTCCGATCGTGGCCATCGCGCCGCTGATCGTCATCTGGTTCGACGCCGGCTTTCAAGCCATCGTGATTATCGCCTTCTTGATCGGGTTCTTCCCGATGCTGTCCAATACGCTGATCGGTCTCAATTCGACGGAACATAACCTGCGAAACCTCTTCTATTTATATAACGCGAAGCCGCTGCAGACGATGTGGCGCCTGCGCATCCCGGCCGCGCTGCCGTATATCGTGGCGGGTCTCAAAATTTCCTGTACGCTGTCCGTCATCGGCGCGATCGTCGGGGAGTACATCGCCGGCATCGGCGGCGGCAACGGCGGTCTCGGCTACGCGATCACGTACGCGGCGGGCCGGCTCAAAACCCCGTACTTATTCGCCTGCGGCCTGTCGGCGTCGCTGCTCGGCATTCTATTCTTCCTGCTGGTGAATATGCTGGCCAAATGGATGCTCAGCTCGTGGCATGAATCCGAAATGAAACGCGAAGGCTGATTCTCCCGGAGGGCGCCGCGGAAGCGGTGCGACCGATGGAGAACGGTCCCCAAGACGAGAGGAGGTCGTACGATGCTGCAAGCGGAACAATTGGTGCTGCGCAAGTACTTTTATCCGGTGATGCCGGTCACGGACCTGAACGAAGGACCGAAGTCGATCACGATGTTCGGAGAGCCGGTCGTCGTCTGGCTGGATGAGCAGGGCAAGCCGGCGGCCGCGATCGATCGCTGCTGCCACCGCACGGCGAAGCTGTCGCTCGGGGAAACGCGGAACGGCTGCATCGTCTGCCCCTACCACGGCTGGACGTTCAACCGCGACGGCAAATGCACCTTCTTCCCGCAATCCGAGCTGGAGGATCCGCCGAAAGTGTACAAAATCAAAGCTTACCGCTGCGAGGAGAAGTACGGCTACGTCTGGATCGCGCTCGACGAGCCGCTCGCGGGCATTCCCGATTTCAGCCGTTACGGCGATCCGGAGATCCGGCAAATCCATCAGTTTCACGAGACGATTCATTGCTCTGCGCTCCGGCTCATGGAGAACTCGTTTGATACGGCGCATATCGCGTTCGTGCATCACAATACGTTCGGCAACAATCAGGACCCGGTCCCGCCGGAATTCCGCATCGCGCCGAACGAGCTTGGCTTCGAAATGTTCTACGACGTGCGCGTAACCAACAAGCTAAACAAGGACGTCAAAGCGATCAACGTCGATTCCGACGAGACGGTGCGCAAAGTCCATGCGACGTGGTTCATGCCGTTCGTGCGGCAGCTGGACATGACGTATCCGACGGGACTGGTGCATTCCATCGTCACCTGCGCGACGCCGATCGACAACGAATCCTGCATTCTCATCCAGTTCGTCTTCCGGAACGACAAGGAGGCGGACGTGCCGGCTTCCACGATCATCGCGTTCGACCGGGCCGTCGTCGACGAGGATATGCTCATCCTCGAATCGACCGAGGCGAACATTCCGCTCGATCTGAAGCTTCGCCTCGAGACGCATATGCATGCCGACAAACCCGGTATCGTCATGCGGGAGATGCTGCTGAAGCTGTTCGACGAGCACGGGGAGAAGGAAGTATTGCCGCAGCTGCGGACGCCTCAGCTGTACAAGATGGAAGTGCTGGAGCGCGTCGCTAGACCAAATTGACCGAGGATCCGGGAGGTGCATGGGCGATGCAGCAGCCGATGATAGGAACGAAAACGATGGTCGTCAGCCCGCACTATCTGGCTTCGTCCGCGGGAGCGCGCATCCTGCAGCGCGGCGGCAACGCATTCGATGCCGCCGTTGCGGTCAGCGCATGCCTCGCGGTCGTCTATCCCCATATGACCGGGCTTGGCGGCGATTCGTTCTGGCTCATGCACAGCAAATCCGACGGAGCCGTTCGCGCCTACAATGCCAGCGGCAGATCCGGCTACCGGGCCAACCGCGCCTTGTACGCAGGCCAGGATGCCATCCCGCAGCGGGGCGTGCGAAGCGTCGTGACCGTGCCCGGCATGGTCGACGGTTGGGACGCCGTCCTTCGGGAATATGGAACGATGACGCTCGCGGACGTGCTGGAGCCGGCGATCGGTTATGCCGAGCACGGCTTTCCGCTTTCGCGGGACCAATACGCGAACACGCTTCAGCGACACTTGATATTGAATGCCATGCCGGAAACTTCGGCTATTTATACGCCTGACGGCTGCGTGCCCCGGGCGGGCTCGCGGTTCGTCCAGCGCCAGCTGGCGCAGAGTCTGCGGCAGCTGGCGCTGACCGGCAGAGACGGGTTCTACAAAGGAGAGTTAGGCCGGCGCATCGCTTCGTACTTATCGAATCGCGGCGGCGTGCTGAACGAGGATGATTTCGCGGATCACGAAGGCAGCTGGGAGACGCCGCTCAGCGGTTCGTACAAAGGGCTGACGCTCTACCAGGTGCCGCCGAACTCGCAAGGGTTTACCGGTATTATGGCACCGCAGATCATCGAAGGGTTCGGCTTCGGAACAGCCCCGGGCTCGGTCGAGCATGGTTCATTTGCTTACTATCATCTGCAGATCGAAGCGCTGAAGCTGGCCTTTCAGGACCGGAATGCGGTGTTGAGCGATCCCGATTTCTCCGCTATCCCGGTGGAGCGGCTTCTGGATAAGGCATACTGCAAGGCGCTGGCAGCGCGGATCGATCCGAACAAGGCGCTCCCGGCGTTGTCGGAGCCCGTCGGAAGCGATACGGCCTACGCGGCCGTCGTGGATGGGGACGGCAACGCGGTATCGTTTATCCAAAGCCTGTATTTCGAATTCGGCTCGGGCGTTACGGCCGGGGATACCGGCATTTTGCTGCAAAACCGCGGTTCGTTCTTCTCGCTCGATCCGAAGCATGTCAATACGCTGGAGCCGCGCAAACGGACGTTCCATACCCTGATGCCCGCGATGGCGTGCAAGGACGGAGCGCCGTATCTGCTTTACGGGACGCAGGGCGGAGAAGGCCAGCCGCAGACGCAATGCGCGCTGCTTACGCGGATCGCCGATTACGGCATGGACCCGCAAGCCGCCGTCAGCGCGCCGAGATGGGTGTGGGGCCGCACTTGGGGAGAATCGACGCAGGAGCTGCGGGTGGAGAGCCGCGTCCCGGAAGGGGTGCGCGCCGAGCTCGCCCGAGCGGGACATATCGTTCGGACGGTAGACGCCTTCGACGGCGTCGTCGGTCATGCGCATGCGATTCTGATCGACGGCCAAGGCTTCCGTCTTGGCGGCACGGACCCGCGGAGCGACGGCCAGGCGATCGGTTGGTAATTGGACCTGACGACCGACGGCGAGAATAGCCCGGCGGTCCGGAATGCCGAATCACGACAGAGGAGGAAAGCCCATGCGATTCGGTGATGTGATTGTGAAAAGAAACGTTCCCTGCACGATGCGGGACGGCGTGAATTTATATGCGGATATTTATTTGCCGGAGGAATCCGGGGAATATCCGGTCCTCCTCATGCGGCAGCCTTACGGCCGCAAAATCGCTTCGACGGTCAGCCACGCGCATCCCGTCTGGTACGCTTCGCGGGGGTATATGGTGATCGTGCAGGACGTTCGCGGCAGAGGCGATTCCGAAGGGGAGTTCGTTCCTTTCGTTCACGAGGCCGAGGACGGTTACGACACGGTGGAATGGGCGGCGAAGCTTCCGTATTCCAGCGGCAAGGTGGGCATGTACGGCTTCTCGTACCAGGGCATCGCGCAATGGGCGGCCGCATCGCTGAATCCGCCGTCCTTGGCGACGATCATTCCGAGCATGACGGCCGCGGACATTCACCGCTGGGCTTATCCGCAGGGCAGCTTCTCCAGCGGCATGCTGATTTGGGCGTTCCAGCTGGCTCGGGATTCCGCGCGGCGTGCCGGGGATACCGAAGCGGAGCAGGCGTGCACGCAGATCATGAGCAGTCCCGACGCGATGCTGCGCCATCTGCCTTTGAACGAACGCCACCCTATCCTGGTGCAGTATTGTCCGGCGTACTTCGACTGGGTCGATCATTCCGAATACGACAGCTATTGGCTCTCGCTCAACTGGCTGCCGGCGTTCATCGACAATCCGATTCCGGCGTTCCATATCGGCGGCTGGTACGATTTTCTCTTGGACGGAACGGTTCAATCGTATCTGGCGCTGCAGGAAACGCTGCCGGAAAGGTCGCCTGACCTGTTCCACCGCTTGGAAATCGGACCGTGGATCCATATTCCATGGGGCAGGAAGGCCGGCGGCGTCGATCATGGTCCTGACGCGGACGGCGACATGCACCGGAAGCAGGCGCAATGGTTCGATTATTGGCTGAAGGGCGAGCGGGATAACGGCCTCTATGAGGAACCCGCCGTTCGATACTTCGACCGCGAGTCGAAGGAGTGGAAGACATCGGATACGTACCCGGAACATGCCGGCGGCCGCAAATGGCTGCTGGGCGGGTCGGGCAAACCGGCTAACGGGGCGCTCGGCGGAGGTCGCGTCGTAGAAACGGCCGCTGAACTGGACGCCGAAGCGGCGGCAGACGTATTCGTCTACGATGCGCGGCTCCCGATGACGCTCGCGGGATACGCGCCTACTGATCGCAGCGTGCAGCAGGACCGGACGGAAATTCTAGTCTATACCGGAAGGCCGGCCGAGAAGGCATTCAGCGTGCTTGGCGCGCCGGTCGTGAACGTGCATGCGCAGTCGATGGAAGGTCCGACGGATTTGGTCGCGATTCTGACGATGCTGCTGCCCGACGGCAGCGCGAAGTTTCTCTCCGTCGGCCGGACCGAGATCGGCTGGAGCGGCGACGGCGGGTGCTGGCGTCAAGCGCGGATCGTGATGCGGCCGCTCGCGGCCACGTTTCCGCCGGGCTCGGCGATTCGCCTGGAGCTGACGGGGAGCGCGTTTCCGACGCTGATCCGCCATCCGAACGGCATCCCGATGAACAGCGCCCACGGGGCGGAGGAATGCGATTTGACGATCGCCGTGGTGGCGGTGAAGAGCAGGCCGGGCACGGAATCCTGGATTGAGCTTCCGGTCGTGGAAGAATAGGCTTTTGCACGGTCAAGTCGCGTAGAGTCAGGTTTCAGCAATCACTTTCGAAAGGGGCTGCGAGTGAATGACGAACGAATGGAAGCTGATCAACGCAAGTTTGCCGCTTCGGGACGAGTCTCATCTCTATACGCTTACGATCCGCGACGGCATCTGGACGGAAATAACGGCGCAGCCGTCATCGTCTGGTCTGCCGGGAGCAGTGCCGATCGATGAAGCGACGGGGAATGCAGCCGGCGGGACGGTTATCGATCTAGGCGGCAAAGTGCTGCTGCCAGGTCTTGTCGACGCCCACATGCATCTCGATAAAGCGTTCTCCCTTCCGCAGGTCGGCAACGTCTCGGGGACGCTGGACGAAGCGGTGAACAACTACTCCAACGCGGTGCACGCCTTCTCCAAGGAAGAGATCAAGGCGCGGATTATCCGCTCCGCCCTGCAGGCGGCATCGTTCGGCACGACCGCGATTCGCACGCATCTCGATTACCATGTCCGGTGGGGCGCGGACGTCGCGCTGCGAACGATCGAGGCGGCGCTGGAGGCGCAGGCGGAGCTTGCGCCTTACGTGAAATTAGAGCTGTTCCCGCTGGCGCCGATGTTCCGGTTCGGACCGGGCGATCTCGACATTCTCGAAGAAACGCTGCGCATGGGCGTGACCGGCGTCGGCACCGCGGCCCATATGTCCCAGACGGCGGAAGCCGATATCGATCAGCTGTTCGTATTGGCGGAGAAGTTCGATATGCCGCTGGATTTCCATACCGACGAGAGCGACGACCCGAACATGCGGACGGTCAGCCACATCGCGCGAAGGACGATCGATTACGGCTGGTCCGGCCGGGTGACGGTCGACCATCTGTGCTCGCTCGCCGCGATGAACGACATGGATGCCGGCATGCTGATCGAGCAGATGGCGGCAGCCAAGCTGCACGCGGTCACGCTGCCGGGCGCGAACCTGTATCTGCAGGGCAGACGCGACAGCTTCCCGGTCCGGCGCGGCGTCACGCGGGTGAAGGAGCTGCTGGCAGCCGGCATTACGCTGGCGACGGCATCGGACAACATTCATGATCCGTTTCATCCGTTCGGCCGCGGCGACCTGCTGCAAATCGGCTTGATTACGGCTTATGCCGCCCATATGGGAAGGCCGGCCGACCTGCGAACGATTTTGCGGATGATGACCGAAATTCCCGCCGCGATCCTTCGCCTCGAAGGCTACGGCGTGGAGATCGGCAACGACGTCGATTTCGTCATCTTCGACGGTTCGACCCCCGAAGAGCTGTTCACGATGGTGCCGGAACGGCGCTGGGTATTCCGCGGAGGCAGCTGGCTGAAGCTGGCGGCCAAACGCAGCGGCTTCCAGCTTCCGGAGCTGGACCGCAAGCTGCGTGAAGCGGCGGAAAAGTTGGCTTTCGGCACGCCGGCGGCCACCGCCAAAGCGTAAGCGAAGAAGGAGCTGAGCTGCCGGTTATGACCAACCTGCTCGTTGTCTATTACAGCGCCTACGGCCATGTGCACGAGATGGCGCTGGCCGCCGCGCAGGGCGCCGCGAACCTGGCGGACTGCGAGGTGCGCGTCGTCAAGATTCCCGAGATGGAATCGGAGAACAATCGAACGCCGTATCTCGATAAACGGAAGAAACAAGAGGAAAGCGCGCTGTCCGGCAAGTTCCGGACCGTAGGCCGCTTCGCCAAGTACGAAGCCTCCAAGGTGCTTCAAGAGCCGATTCCGCTCGCGACGAACGACGATCTTCGCTGGGCGGACGGCATCGTCTGGGGGTTCCCGACCTACTTCGGCTCCATGCCGGCGCAGGTGAAGCTGTTCCTCGAGTTCGCGAGCGAGCTGTGCGCGGACGGCGGTCTCGAAGGCAAGCCGGCCGGACTGATGACGAGCGCCGGCTCGATCCATACCGGACATGAAGCGAACCTGCTGACGTCCATGGTGCCTCTGTTCCATTTCGGCATGATCATGGTCGGGCTTCCTTACTCGGAGAACCCGGAATATCTGACGGCCGACGCGATTGGCTGCTCGCCGTACGGCGCATCGACGGTGGCCGGTCCGGACAGCGGCAAGACGCCGGACGAACGCGAGCTGATCATGGCGGGCAGACTGGGTTTACGGGTGGCGAAGGTGGCAGCGGCATTGAAGAAGAGCGAATTTCGGTCAGGCAAATAACGCGTAAAGGGGACAACCGACATGAGTTTCCTATCCACGATTCTAACTTCCGCCGGATCGGCAGCCCCTGCCGTGCATCGCACGACGGACTCGCTGATCCGCCTGCAGGATGTCGGCAAGACGTATCCGAACGGCACGGTCGCCGTGCAGCATGCGAACCTAACGGCGGGCGAAGGCGAGTTTCTCTGTTTCGTCGGTCCATCCGGCTGCGGCAAATCGACGATCTTCAATATGATCGCCGGCTTGACGGGCCAAACGAGCGGCCAGCTCGACGTGCTCGGCACGACGCCGAAGGAGGCGCGGAGGCAGAGCGAGATCGCGTTCGTGTTCCAGGAGCACACGCTGCTCCCTTGGTCGAAGCTGATCGACAACGTGACGCTGCCGCTCAAGCTGCGCGGCGTGCCCAAGAAGGAGCGCATCGCGGAAGGCGAGCGCGTGCTGGAGCTGGTCGGCTTGAAGGATTATCTCAAGGTGCTGCCCCGCGAGCTGTCCGGCGGGATGAAGATGCGCGTCTCCATCGCGCGGGCGCTCATCTCCCGGCCGAAGCTGCTGCTCATGGACGAACCTTTCGGCGCGCTCGACGAGATCACCCGCCAAACGCTGCAAGACGAACTGCTGAAGATCTGGCAGCAGGACAAGAACATGACCGTGCTGTTCATTACGCACAACGTGTTCGAAGCTGTTTTCCTCTCGACGCGGGTCGTCGTCATGACGCCGCGGCCGGGCAAAATCTCCGACGTGATCGACATCCCGGCGCCTTATCCTCGCGATCATGATTTCCGTTCGTCGCCGGAATTTGGCGAGTACGTGCGGCATGTGTCGCACCAGTTGAAGCATTAAATGCATGGCGGAAAAGCGTGACCTGCGGTCGGGATGGGTCTCCAATCGCTGTTGTAGTCGGATATGTTGATCTTATAGGACATTTAAAGGTTTATATCCGACTACAAAGGCGACCACTTCGTTTTTCCGACTCCATACCGACCTCCGGTCACCTCCGCCAAAACATTACGATTCAACAAATAAAGCAAATCAGAAAAGAGGGATGCCGATGCATCGTCTAGGCAATCGCAAACGGGCATGGCGCGTGTCCCGTGAGCATGTGGATTTGAGCGGGGGCGCAGCGGCGCGGGCCGCGAATGCAAGTGCAGGCGCAGGCACCTCCCCGGCGGAGGGAGAGGCAGAAGCCGCCTCCGCCATCTCGTTCGCGGCACAGCCGCAGCGCTTGACGCTTGATCTTGAACGGACGGCGATCATCGTCGTCGATATGCAGAACGACTTTTGCAGCCCCGGCGGCTGGCTGGATTCCATCGGCGTTGATACGGCTCCTTTGCTGTCGCCGGTTAATCCGCTTAACCGTCTGCTGCCGGCGCTTCGCGCGGCCGAGGTTCCGGTCGTTTGGCTCAATTGGGGTAATCGGCTGGATCGGCTGAATCTCAGCCCTTCGGTGCTGCACGTGTACAATCCGGACGGCGCCAGCGTCGGCATCGGCGATCCTTTGCCGGGGAACGGCTCGGCTGTTCTTGAGAAAGGCAGCTGGGGCGCGGCGCTCGTGGATGTGCTCGTGCCGGAGGAAGACGACATTCACGTGGACAAATATCGGATGAGCGGATTTTGGGATACGCCGCTCGACAGCATTTTACGGAACATGGACATAACGACGCTGCTCTTCGCGGGGGTCAATCTGGATCAATGCGTGATGCATACGCTGCAGGACGCGGGCTGTCTAGGCTACGACGTCATTCTATTGTCGGACTGCTGCGCGACCAGCTCGCCGGATTACTGCGCGCAGGGCGCGATCTATAATATCAAGCAATGCTACGGCTTCGTTGCGGAGTCGGCCGATGTGCTTGGCGCATTGGCAGCCAATTACGGGAAGGTGGAGCTACGATGAGCATACCAGGATTGATTGCAGGCCACTACGCGGATTGTCCGGTTCGGAAAATATCGCCGCGCGACTCCAATAAATTCGTGCTGCTGTGCGACGGCACGCAGGCGCCGTTCGTCTCCGTCGTGGAGATTTTCGACGAGGGCGGCAAGACGCCGCCGAACGAGCATTCGGCAGCGGTGGAATATTTCTACGTATTGGCGGGGGAAGGCTCGGCGGTGGTCGGCGATCAAGAGCTGCCGATTCGCCAGGGATCGTTCTTCATCGTACCTCCCGGGAATAACCACGAGGTGCGCAATACGGGACGGGGCCGTCTGTATGTGCTGACGACGATGGTGCCGGACGAGGCTTTCTCCGATCTGATTAAAGCAGGACCCGAGGCATCGCTGGACGATGCGGACCTGGCAGTGTTGAACGGTATTTTACAGCCGCGCTAGATCGCGGCAACGGACGGACGGATGGAGGAATCGGACATGGTCGATCAATGGCGCGCTTACGTGAAAGAGGATTTTACGATCGAACCGTCCGGTACGGGCTTGCTGCAAGGACGCAAGTTCGCGGTCAAGGACGTGTTCGGTCTCGCGGGCTGGACGAATACGGCCGGCAATCCCGATTGGCATCGCACGCACGGTCCTTCCGCCGTCAACGCCCCCGCCGTGGATCTGCTGCTGGGCCAAGGCGCCGAGCTGCGGGGCATCGCGCACACCGACGAACTGATGTTCAGCTTGAACGGCGAGAACCATCACTTCGGTACGCCGGTCAACCCGCGCGCGCAGGATCGCATTCCCGGCGGCTCGTCCAGCGGCTCGGCCGTCGCCGCGGCTTCGGGCGCGGTGGATTTCGGACTTGGCACGGACACCGGCGGGTCTGTTCGAATTCCCTCCGCTTACTGCGGTCTATACGGTATCCGGACGACGCACGGTGCCATTCCGATGGACGGCATCATCCCGCTCTCCGCGAGCTTCGATACGGTCGGCTGGATGGCTGCCGACAGCCGGACGCTGCTGGACGTGGGCGTCGCGCTGCTTGGACAGAAAGAGACGGGCAGGGACGGCGAGGAAGAACAGCCGGGAACGCACGGCGGCTTCGACCGCCTGCTGTTCGCCGAAGACGCATGGCGCATGACTGACGATGTCTGCGGGAAGACGGTCATGGCTTGGCTATCCCGAGCAGGAGTCGCGGGGAACGAGAGTGCCGATTGGACCACGGTCGCGGCTGAAGGTCTCGATGCTTGGTTCGAGACGTTCCGGACGATTCAAGGCTACGAGATCTGGCAAGAGCACGGGGAATGGATCGATCGGGAGCAGCCGCAGTTCGGCCCCGGTATCGCGGAACGCTTCGCCTGGTCGTCGACGCTGGAACGCGGCGATTTCGAGCGGGCACAGCATAATCGGCAGCATATCCGCGCCGCTCTGCAGCGCTTGCTCGGACGCGACCGGCTGCTGGTCGTCCCGACGATGCCGGGCATCGCGCCGAAGATCGGCACGACCGGCGAAGCTCTCGAGCAGCTGCGGAAGCGGACGATGCAGCTGTCGTGCATCGCGGGCCTTAGCGGCTTCCCGCAAGTCACGGTGCCAGCCGGAACCGTCGACGGCGCGCCTGTCGCGGTCTCTTTTATCGCCGGCGCCGGCATGGATGTTCCGCTGCTGCGGTGGGTCGACCGGTTGGTCTCGGCTATGGCTGGGCCAGTTGGGCAGTCCGGGCAGTCCGGGCAGGTGACGGCGATGCATGCTTTACCGCTGAAGGAAGCGGCTCCGAATGCGGCACGAATAGGTCTCTCGGCAAGCACGGCAGCTGCAGCCGGTTCGGCAAGCGCGGCAGGCGCGACGGGCCCGACGGGCGATGCCCGCATACACAACTAAACGGATAAGGATGAGCGCTATGTTCTTACGATACGAAGGAACCGCATGGGAGACGCGTTTTCTGCCGCGGCTGACCAGCAAGCAAGTGAAGGAACTGCCCAAGGAAGACGCGCTTGTCATCCTGCCTATCGGAGCGGTAGAGCAGCACGGCGCGCATCTGCCCGTGCTGACCGATACGCTGATCGGCGAAGCGACGCTGACCGCCGCGCTGGAGAAGCTGAGCGCGGACGCGCAGGTATGGCTGCTGCCGCCGGTGCCGTACGGCAAGAGCAACGAGCATTTGGGCTTGCCCGGCACGATATCGCTTTCGGCCGCGACGCTTCAAGGGGTCATCCTCGATATTGCCGAGAGCCTGAAGCTGAGCGGCTTCGACCGGCTGCTGCTGTTCAATACGCACGGCGGCAACACGGATTTGCTGAACATGGTCGCGCGGGAGATTCGGATTCGCAGCGGCATGACGGTGTTCTATCTCAGCCCGAGCAGCCTTGGCGGGGCCGAGGACGTGATCGCGCCGGAAGAGCTGGAATACGGGATTCACGGTGGCGACTACGAGACGTCGATTGTGAAAGCGATCAAGCCGGACTGGGTGCAGGATCAATTCGCGGTCAAGGAAATACCGGAAATGGCCGGCTACGAGTTTCTAACCATGGAAGGCAAGATCCGCTTCGCCTGGCGAATGGCGGATATCTCGGCCAGCGGCATCGCCGGGGACGCGACGATCGCAACCGCGGAGAAAGGCGCCATCATCATGGAGCGGGTAGCCGGCATCCTCGCCAAGGCGCTGCAGGAACTGTGCACGTTCAAGCTATCGGATCTCGATCGAAAACGGGTCGAAGCATGAGACGCGGAGGCGCAGGGAACCCAAGGCAGCGAGGAGTGAACGGCCTATGAAACTGGCATCCATCAAAATAGACGGAATCGAAAAGGCAGCCATCGTGACGGCGGAAGGTTACGTGCTGCTGGAAATGCTGAACGCCGTGACCGGCTCCGCATGGAGCGAGACGATCGCGGGCCTGCTTGGCAACGAAGAGGTGGACGGCTTGAATGCCTGGTACCGCGAAGGCGGGTCGGAGGAAGCGGCGAAGCTCGAAGCCGTTCCGTTCGGGGGAGCAATCTGCGCGCCGCTGCTGCGGAATCCGCCGAAAATATGGGGCATCGGAGCCAACTATACGGAGAAAGCGGCGGAGATGGCGGTGACGCCTCCCGACGGCGAGCCGATCTGCTTCATGAAGCCGACGACGACGCTGATCGGTCCCGGCGAGGCCATCGTCCTCCCGAAGGGCGAGCACCGGGTTACGGCGGAAGCAGAGATCGGCATCGTCATCGGCAAGACGTGCAAGCATGTATCCGAGGCGGATGCAATGAGCGTCATCGCGGGCTTCACGCCGACGCTCGACATGACCGCTCAAGACATTCATGCGCGGAATCCGCGTTTTCTCGGCCGGTCGAAGTGCTTCGATACGTTTTTCAGCTTCGGCCCCCATCTCGTCACGCCCGACGAGTGCCCCGATCCCGCGCAATGGACCGTCGAAACGGTTCTGAACGGCGAGTCGGCTTACCGGACGGACGTGACGCGCATGATTTATTCGATTCCTTATATCGTCTCGTACTTCTCCGGGATGATGACGCTGCAGCCGGGAGATGTCATTATGACCGGCACGCCGGGCTCCGTTCCGCTGCAGCCGGGCGATGTTGCCGAGTGCAGGCTGGGCGGCTTCGCGCCGCTGGTCAATCCGGTCGCGGCGGAGTAGCGGCTGGCTGAACAGGACGCGGATGATGCCGGAACGTTGGGATGGACTCTTGTTATACGAGGAAGAAGCAGAGATAGAGGTAACGAAGAGGAGGCGGGAGCGATATGGAAACTCTTGCATGGAAGGCTGATATGCTGAAGTCGCTCGGCGAGCTCGTGCTGACGGACGACGACTCCGTCGAGAAGCTGTCGAAGGACTATTACTGGTACTCGCCCGTGTTGGATAAACGGCTCAAAGACAAGAAGGCCGATGTCATTATCGCCCCGAAAACCGAGCAGGACGTCGCGGCCGCGTTGGCGCTCGCTTATCAGCTGCGTATCCCGGTCACGGCGCGCGGCGCCGGAACGGGCAATTACGGGCAGGCGGTTCCGCTCGACGGCGGCATCGTCCTCGACTTAAGCGGCCTGGACCAAATCGTCGAGTTCGGAGACGGCTATGTCCGCGCCCAAAGCGGCGTCCGTCTCGGCGTGCTGGATAAGACGGCGCGCGAGCAGGGACAGGAGCTGCGCATCTACCCCAGCACTTACGTGAAGGCGACGGTCGGCGGCTTCGTCAGCGGCGGCTCGGGAGGCATCGGCTCCATCACGTGGGGTAACCTGTGGGACGGCAACGTGCTGGAAGCGGTCGTCTATACGCTGGAGGAAACGCCGCGCAGGCTCGTCATCAAGGGCGACGAACTGTACGATTACATCCACAATTACGGCACGACCGGCATCATGACGGAGGTTACCGTCCCGCTGGCGCCTCGCAATGAGTGGACGCAATGCGTCTTTCAGTTCGCCTCGTTCGAGGACGCGGTGCAGTACGGAGAAGCGCTCGCCCGCGACGGTGCCGTTCCGAAGCGGCTCATCAGCCCGATGGAATGGCCCTTGCCCTCGTTTTTCAAGCCGCTCGCCAAATCGCTTGCGCCGGCCCAAGCCGCCGTGCTGACCGAGATCGCGGAGCATGCGGTCGACATCGCGGCGAAGCTGGCCGAATCGCACGGCGGCAAGCTCGGTCACGTCATCGCGGCGCCGCAGTATCGCAAGACGATCGGCGTCTCCGACTTTACGTGGAACCATACGACGCTCTGGGCGATCAAGTCCGATCCGTCGTGGACGTATCTGCAGGCGGGCTTCTCGCCGGAACGTTACTTGGAGCAGCTTCGGGACATCAAATCCGCCTATGGCGACGAGGTGCTGTTCCACTTCGAATGGGTGCTGAGCGGCGGATCGCTCGTGCCGACGGCGCTGCCGGTCGTGCGCTTCTCGACGGAGGAACGGCTGTACGAGATCATCGCCTTCTTCAAATCCGTCGGCGTCGCCATCTTCGATCCGCATACGTGGATGCTGGAAGACGGCGGACGCGGCTCGATCGGACGCATGCGCAGCCGGAAGCTGGCCAATGATCCGCTCGGTTTGCTCAATCCCGGCAAGCTGTAGCGCGATAAGCCTTGCCCGTGGAAGCTTGCTCATGAGAGGCCTCATATGAGTGCCTGTCCAATAACCGTCCACTTGATGAAAATCACGCACAAAAGCCCAGCCGCGCATAAGCGAGAGCTGGGCTTCAAAATGCAGAGAAACCGCGGTATTCAAAAGCGAGTTTCTCTTTTTCGTTTCCGTTTCCGTTTCCGGTAAACTCCATGACTTCGTAGGGCGGATTACCACTCCGAAGTCCTCCAGCTGGAAAGCATGGCCATCAAGCCAAGTTTGCGTTCCCGGGGAAGAAATAAGTGCAAATATGCATTTATTTCCGGCTAATCGATCGAATCTAGAACAGTAGCTGCAATGATGCACTTCATTATAGTGTCTGAGCGCTTATGAGCTTGTTTTGCAGAAATAAGTGCAGATACGCACTTATTTCATCGATAGCACGCGGAAGCGCGGGAATAAGTGCAGATATGCACTTATTCCGCTCGCAGAATGCAAATACGCAGAGACATCTACATATGTTTTATAGCATTTCTCGCATAGGGGAAATTGCTCGTAAAAGCTGCCACGGGGCAATGGCCGCACAGCTTCACAAGCGGTTCTGCCTGCGGTACTCAGAAGGCCTCGCGCCTTCCGTGTCGTGGAAAACCCGGCTAAGATAAGAGCCGCTGTCATAGCCGCACAGTCCGGCGATATGATCGAGGGTGTAATTCGTATGAATCAGCAGCTGCTTGGCTCTGTTCAGCCTGAGCGCGTTGACATGCTGCTGCGGCGTGATGCCGTAAGCGGATTTGAACCGCTTGGTCATGACGGTCCGGTTCATATTCGAGGCGGCGGCCAGGTCCTGCAGCCTGGCATTTTCGAAAGCGCAGGCCTCGATCTCCCGACGGATCGCCTGAATTGCGGAATCGGGCGGCGCAGCGGTCTCCTGCATCCGGTTCTCCAGTTCTTCCTGCAGCTGCAGCCATAGCTCGTTCAGGCCATGACACAGCCGAAGCGCCGACATGCTGTCGCGCTTGTCCGCAACCGCGGCGATGCGGCGCAAATTGGCATAGTGGCGGGCGGTGTCCCGGATGGCATGGCGAAACGGATCGCCGGATCCGTTCATGCGCGGCTGCAACAGCGAGGCCTCTTCGGACGACAGCCGCACGCCCGCATAATGCAGCGTCAACGGAGCCAGTGCTTCGCGCCCGACGTCGATGCCTGGCGGGCAGACGATGACGTCGCCGGGTACGGCGGTCCCTTCGATACCGGCGATCCGGTAGTGGAAATGCCCGTGGGTGAGCGCGAACAGCAGCCAATGCTCGTCATCCCGCCCGGTCGGCAGGACGAAGCGAGGTTTGTTGACCGAATAATGATAAAAGCCGATTTGCAGCGGATATTCCATCGTTTCGAGCTCCGATCCGGTCCGAAGAAGACCTTTAGTTCATAAGCAGGGGGCCGAGTCCGTTTGGCGGAGTCAGGGCAATTAGCTTCAGTATAGCATGCAGGCCGTCCGGCCAAAGGATTGAATGGAACAAAAGTGCATGGAATCGTATTTTTTCTGCATCGTGATCAGGTTTTGCTGCATGTATAATAGGCGCAAACGTACAGGAGGCGATGGAATGAATTCGGATCGTCGTTATGAAATCATTGTATACGGAGCAACGCCGGGAGGCATAGGATCGGCAATCGCGGCCGCGCGCAGAGGCAGAAGAACGCTGCTGCTCGAGGCTTCGCCCTACATCGGCGGCATGATGACGAGCGGTCTGGGCCGTACGGACATCGAGTGGTTCGAAGCTTCGGGCGCGATTTACCGCGAGTTCGCAGGCCGCGTAGAGACGCATTACGAACAAACGTATGGAATCGCTTCCGCCGAAGTGGCCGCCTGCAACCGCGGCATGTTTTTCGAACCGTCGATCGCGCGAGCGACGCTGGAGGACATGATGGATAAGGAAAGGCTGCTTACTGTCGTTCGCCGTGCGGAGTTGCTGGCTGCGGTCACGTCCGAGAGCCGCCTGACCGAGGTGCGGATCCAGGTTGAGGACGGCAGCTGGACGGGGGAGCACACACTGACGGCAGACGTGTTCGTCGACGGTACATACGAAGGGGATCTTGCCGCGAAGGCGGGCGTGCCGTTCGAGGTCGGGAGAGAATCGCGCGACGAATGGAACGAGGAATACGCCGGCGTGCTCTACATGAATTTCGACCCTTCCAAGGAAGTGTTTCCAGGAAGCACTGGCGAAGGAGACGATCGCGTCCAGGCGTACAATTATCGGCTGTGCCTGACCGATGTGCCGGAGAACCGCGCGCCCGTCCGCAAGCCGGATAGCTACAATCGCGAGGAATATGCAAGCTTGAGCGTCGATGCGGCGGAAGGCCGGATCCGATCGATTCGCGACGTGCTTAATATTTTGCCTGTTCCCGGCGGGAAAACGGATACGAATAACCATCATTACTGCATGTGTTCAAGCGATCTGCCGGAGGAAAACGGAACCTATCTGGAAGGCGGACGCGAGGAGCGCCAACGGGTCAGAGACCGTCATCGTCACTATTACCAAGGGCTGCTCTGGTTCCTTCAGCATGACGAGTCGCTTCCGGAGGCTTTCCGGGAGGACGCGCTGCGCTGGGGTTACGCGGCGGACGAGTTCACGGATACGGACAACTTTCCTCCGCAGCTGTACGTACGGGAAGGCAGACGCATTCTCGGCGAGTATCGGTTTACGGAGAACGACGCTCGTCTGGCCCCGGGCTTCGGCCGGACGCCGATTCATGCGGACAGCGTCGCGGTCGGCGCCTACGCGATCGATTCCCATGCGACGCGCAAGCGCGAAGCGGCCGGACAAAACGTTGCGCTCGAGGGCTTCCTCGGTCTGGGCTGGCTGACGGAGGTGTACCAAATTCCGTACGGCGTCATGCTTCCGCTTGCTGTCGAAGGGCTCATCGTGCCGGTTGCGGTATCGTCGACCCATATGGGGCTTGGCACGATCCGCATGGAGCCGTGCTGGATGCAGCTCGGCTTCGCCGCAGGGGTGGCTGCGGATCTGGCGATCGGAAGCGGCAGGACGCCGCGCGATATCTCCATCGATGCACTTCAGGACGAGCTGCTGGCGGCCGATCAGTTAATCGGGTTCTACCGCGATATCGATGCTTCCGTCCTGACGGGCAAAGCCATTCAGTACTTTGGCGCCAAAGGCGCATTCCGCTCGTACGAAGCCCATCCTGATGCGCCCGTCACGGTGGAGCAGGCCTCGGCGCTGCTCGCGCTGGCCCGGCTGCTGCCCGGCGGCGTTCGTTTCCCGGCGCTGCCGGCTTCCGGAAGCATTCTGCCGGCGGGCGCGGATATGGGGCCGCGCCTGCCGAAGGAGGAACCGTCGCCGGCAGAGTACTGGCGAAGCCATCCGACCCTAACGCAGGAGCAGGCTCGCCGCTGGCAGCAGGCGGCAGGCAGCGCTCTGTCCGCCGGAACGCCGGCGGCAAGCGACGCGTTCCGCGCTGCGAGCGCCGGAGCGGAGGCAGAGAAGTCCGATGCCAAGGCAGCCGTTACGGTCGGGGCATGGTGCGAGCTTTTGTATGGACTGCTGCTTGAGAGCAGGCACGTTTAGCGTCGGATTACAAAGGGAACGAAAGCAAATGGAATCGATAAAAGGGATGGAGCAGATGCCAGCTTCATCCCTTTTTATGTCCGTCGCTCGTTGATTTCTCCAGCGAACAATCCCTCCGGATTTTAAAGAAGCGAAACAATCGTCTGCAAAATTGCGTCTTATAGTAGGCTAAACAATGCACTGCTGCAAATCCCGCATAAGTTGGAGACCGATATTTCGAATGGATTTCGACTTGTCTCAATTATAGGTATAATGGGTAATGAGCTGAGCTAAATTTAATAAAGCGGGATATTTTGGCTATATTGTGGCTGTTCCTTGACCAGGCAGGAACGAGCAGGCGGATCTAGAAATACATGAAGTTGACTGCCCGAGGGACGTGCAGTCGGCCGTCAATTACATATCGGTTCAAAGGAGTGCTGGCATGAAAGCGCAAGACGAATCCAAAAACAAGGCCAAATCCCGCAACGCGTTTACGCTGCGGTTGAATATATTTTTCGGTGCAACGTTTCTCCTCTTCAGCATTCTGATCGTGAGGCTTGCGATCTTGCAGTTCGTCGACGGACCTTCGCTGCAGGAAGAGTTCGACGACAACAGCACGAGGTCAGTCAAAATCCCGCCGATTCGCGGCAATATTTTGGACTCTACCGGCGCTCCGCTGGCGTACTCGACATCGACGCAATCGCTGTATTTGACGATCCAGCCGCCGTTCAAGGATAAGGATGCGGACGCGCTCGCGCAGCGGCTGTTCGATATTTTCAACCAACTCGGCACGAAGGCGCAGAAGCCGCTGACGGTCAAAGAAATCAAGAAGCGCATGGACCTCGGCCATGTGCAAAATACGTATTCCGTCCCAAGACGGCTCAAAGTCGGTTTATCCAAGGATGAAATCGCCTACTTCTCCGAGAACCGCGAAGCGTTCCCGGGCATCGACATCGTCGAGGAGAGCGTCCGCAATTACGATCAGGACGACGTCGCGGTCCAACTGGTCGGCTACCTCAAGAAATTCCGCGGCGTGCGGGAATCGATGAACAAATACGAGAATATGGCGGAAGTGGAAGACCCTAAACTGCAATATCTGGACGATGAGGATGTCGGCATAGACGGATTAGAATACATGTACCAGGACGTGCTCCGCGGCAAGAACGGCCTGAAGGAATTTCCCGTCAACGCGCAGGAGACGATTATCGGCCCGCCGACCACGACGGTGCCGATCAAAGGGGACAATCTCTACCTAACGATCGATAAGCGCGTGCAGATGCTGACGCAGCAGGCGATCACGGACCATCTGGATTTCATGAAGCATGCGACATCCGGCTACTGGAAGGACGGCGCGGACGCCACCACCGGCTATGCGGTCGCGATGGAAGTGAATACGGGGAAGGTCGTGGCCATGGCCAGCATGCCGGATTACGATCCCGACGTTTGGTCGGGCGGCTCCATCAGCCCGGAAGATTATGCCGCCACGAGCTTGTTCCAGGCCAATGGCACGATCCGGCAGTCGTACCCGCCTTACGCGGACGAGAAGGAGCGCAATCGCCATCCGTCTTCCATGGTTCCGCTAGGCTCCACGCAGAAGCCGCTCACCGTGTTGATCGGGTTGAATGAGAAGCTGTTCACGACGCATACGGTTTATAACGATAGAGGCGTATTCGGATTCGGCAAATCGGGCCATGAAGTATTTATCCATGACTCGCAGAATCATGCGTACGGCCAGATCGATCCCGCCTCGGCGATCGCGCATTCGTCCAATACGTTCATGGCCGAAATGGTCGGCAATCCGCTCTATAAGAAGTACGGCAACAAAGGCGTCGATATCTGGGACAGCTACGTGAAGCAGTTCGGCCTTGGGGTTTCCACCGGAAGCGGTCTTCTAGGCGAAAGCAAAGGCGTTATCGACTACTATCACGAAGCCGAGAGCGCGAGCGCGCAGTCGGCGCTTATCCGGGCATCGTTCGGCCAGCAAGCCAAGTATACGACGCTGCAGCTGGCGCAGTACGCGGCGATGCTGGGGAACCAAGGCAAACGCATGCAGCCGCAGTTCGTCAACAAAATCGTCGATCAGGACGGCAAGGTCGTGCAAGGCTTTACGCCGAAGGTGCTGAACACCGTTTCCTTTCCGCAGGATTTCTGGGATGAAATCTATGATGGCATGAGCAAGGTTTCCGTGCAGGGCTTCGAGGGCTTTAAATACAATTTCCTGCGTAAAACCGGTACGTCCGAGCAGGATGTCGGCGACCGGAAGAAGGTCGAGAACTCCGTGTTTATCGCGCTCGCACCCGCGGAGCACCCGGTTCTCGCCGTGGCGGTCGTCGTTCCTGACGGCGGCTTCGGTTCCTACGGCGCAGCTCCGATCGCGCGCAAGATCTTCGACGCGTACGACGAGTACGTCGGACTTGACGGCACGCCGCATCCGCCGGCGACAGGAACCGGAACTACAGGAACTACAACAGGCACGGGAGCTGGAACCGGGCATTAAACGGTTGATATACGGAATAGGCAAGAACCTTGGAGCAAGCAGCTTCGAGGTTCTTTTGCGTTACGGGGGAGGTTTGCGAAATAACCATTTACATCGCTGCTTTGACTTGGTACGATTAGCCAATTCATCCTTTTCCGAGGAGCGTCGATATGGACGATTTGGAGACCGTGCAACGATTTTATGATGAGACTGTAGAGGTTGAATGGAATCGGCTGGATCGGCACAAAGTCGAGTTCGAGCTGACCAAACGGTATTTGAACCGGTACATCAAGCCGAATGATCGCGTATTGGATCTCGGCTGCGGTCCGGGCAAGTATGCGCTTTACCTCTCGGAGCTCGGGTGCCGGGTAACGCTGGCGGATCTGTCGCAAAACAACGTTGATTTTGCCTTGACTAAAGCGGGCGAGCTTGGGCTGCAGTTAGAAGGTATCCGCGCGGACGGCCGCGATTTATCGAGCATCGAGGATGGCGGGTATGACCATGTCTTGTGCATGGGTCCGATGTATCACTTGAAAGAGGAGCAGGACCGGGTAACGACGATCGAAGAGTGCTTGAAGAAATTAAAGCCGAACGGAACGCTCTATGTTTCTTTCGTCTCCTCCTATTCCTTCGCGTGGGATTATCTGATTCGTAATCCTTCGCTGATCTTGGACGAAGAGCGGAGGACGGAGCTTCGGATGATGCTGGACGATACGAATTTTGCGGGACATGGATTCACGGATAATTTCTTTATCCGGCCCAAGGACGTGCGGCCGTTTTTCCAAGCCTTCGAGCTTGAGCAGCTGCATCTCGTCAACTGCGAAAGTTTCTTGTATTTGCGCGAGCCGGAGCTTTTGCACCAGCCGCCCGAGGTGGTTGCCGCTTGGCTGGACCTGGCCGAGCAAGCTTGCGAACGCGAGGATCTGCTCAGTCTGGCCGAGCATTTCATGTATATCGGGAGAAAAGGGTAGCCGGCAATAAATTGAATTATTATCCATTATAGTGAATAATAAGTCATAACCAATGCAAGCAATAAAAGGGGGTCAGCGCGCGGATGATGGAACTCCGTGATCGAATCGAGGATTACCTGCTCGAATCCGCGGAAGTTAATTTCAGCGATCCGGCTATTGTTGAAAAGGCGGAGGAACTTGCCCGAGGCTGTGCCGATGAGCATGAAGTTGTTCAACGGGCATATAGGTTCGTCCGCGACGAGATTGCTCATTCCTGGGATATTCAGAGCAAGCGAATTACGCGCACGGCGTCGGAAGTGCTTGCGTTCGAAGAAGGCATCTGCTACGCGAAGTCCAATTTATTGTGCGCGCTGCTGAGAAACAAAGGAATTCTGGCCGGCTTCTGTTATCAACGGCTCACGCTCGGCGATACACCTGACACGGGATACTGCGTGCACGCGCTCAATGCGGTATTCGTCGCGTCCGCGGGACGGTGGATTCGACTGGACGCCCGCGGCAACAAGCCGGGTATTCAAGCGGAGTTCTCGATCGATGAAGAGAAGCTCGCTTTTCCCGCTCGGAAGCATGAGGGCGAAATCGATTATCCGGGTGTCTATGCGTGGCCGAATGCGAGGACGATGGATGTACTGCAACAACATGAAGATTGCATAAATATGTATCTGCATGGGCTCCCGTCTTCGCTGTAGCGGGTCTGTTCGTGAACATGCGGAAGGCAGGATTGAGCGGAGGGCAATGCAAGCGTCAGACAGGTGCTGGCATAAACAAGCGGCAGGCAAGAGAAGAATCCCTCTCGGGAGGTCTCTTGCCTGCCGCTTCGTGTTTCCCTTATTTCGCTGCCTGCTCCGTTATCGTATAGCGCAGGCTCCATGCATTCGGTTGTTCTTGCGACACCTTGTAACCGAGCACCGAGGCGAGCCTTAGCAGCGGGACTTGCGTTTGACCGCCGATCAGTTTCGCGGGATGGGGCAGCTCGATTTTGCTTCCGTTCTTGTCAGCGGCCGTCGTCTGGTCCAGCGTCAGCGTGACGCGTGCGCCTGCGTGCGCCATCACGAGCGTCTTCGTCGCTTGGTTCCAGTCGAGCGTGGCGCCGAGCGCCGCGGCGGCTTCCTTGGCGGGAACGAGCAGCTCGCCGTCGCCGGGGATGGCCAGGCTGCTGAACCAGACTTCTTTCGCGGAGGATTCTGCTTTCCCCGAGAGCACCTGAACGCTCTTCGGATCGCCCGCTTCCGTCAGCGCCAGCGTCCGTACCTGTTCTTCCAGCTCATCCGACAACGCCTGCGCATTCGTCTCCGTCATTCGGTAACGCGAATCCCCTTCGCCGATCGTATGGATGATTTGCGTATTGATCGCTTGATTGTGATGGGAGAGATCCTTGTACTGCTCGAGATCATAGGTCCATTCGCCGGCCATTTGGAAATTGTACACCTCGGTGTTCGGCAGCGCGTTCAGTTGCTTGAACATCCAGACGTCCATCTCCAGCTGGTTCCGGTACCGCTCTGCGTTCGTCGATGCCCACACCGCTTCGCGCAGCACGCTATACGGAGGGTAGTAGAAGATGAACTTTACCTCGGGATGCGCTTTCACGAGCGACAGGACCTCGGTATCGAAATTCGCTTTGATTAGATCCAGGGGGTCCTCATTCAAGCCGAAGTAGGCTTCTTCCTGTGCCGCGGTCCGATAATGCGCCAGCACTTGCTTCTTGCCGAACAGCACGCTGTCGTTCCAGTTGTACAGCTTCTCCAAGCTTTGGACGCCCGAACCGGTCAGCTCCTTATAGAGGCCTTTGAAGAATTGCCCGTACACGCTGTAGTTCAGCAAATAGCGGTAGTCGTTCCACCGGTTGCGGTCATAGAGATAATCGGGGAAGGGGCCGGCCGATTCCTGATCGCCTGTTTTGAGCGCAAAATAATCAAGTCCCCACAGCACCTGCTTCACTTTGCCGGTGCCGATCGCAAGCTGGGCGATTTGGTACTGCTCGTCTGCCGTCGACCCGCGGATGGACAGCTTTAGCGTCTTGCCGCCAAGCGCTTTATCCACCTCGGAGGGCAGGAAATTCTCCGTCATCGACGTGCCGAGAATAATCGTGTCGTAGTCGTAATGGAGCGCCAGTCCGGGATTCTGGTAACGCTGCTCCGACGAGAAAATCGGCTTGTACCCGAATGGCTTATGGTAGAACTGCAGCGGATCGAGCAAGTATGTGACCAACGATGCGAACGCCGCGAAGAGGACCGCCAGCAAGGCGGATAAGGCCAGCATTCGCTTGGCGGCCTTGGCCGTAATCCGTGTTTGCCCCGAGCTGCCGGGCGAAGGAGTCGCAGCCGTGCCAGGGGCGGGGAGGGTACGCGCCGAATTCGGGCGCTGGCGATGCGATGGAATGGGAGCCTGCATGTCCGGTTACCAGCCTCTCTAGAAGTTGAAATACAGAAACTCGCTGATGCGGTTAATGTAGAGCAGCGAGAAGACGAACAGCGACGCGACGGCGACGGCCGTGCGCCAGGTCGGGCGGAAGGAAGCGCCCAGTTGCGATGAATTGTTGAACGCGAGCACGATTGGCACGAACAGCGCGAGCAGCAGCAGCGTTGGCGCAAGCACCTTCAGGTCGGCCAGCGAAATCCCCTGCATGCCGGCCATTCCTTTGAGAATGCGCATCGCTTGTCCCCAGCTGTCGGCCCGGAAGAAGACCCACGTCACATTGATGAACATGAAGGTGACGAACCACGCCAGCCAGCGCGGCAGCGGTCGGCCGAGCTTCCCCCAGAACCTATGAATGACTTGTCCGACGCCGTGCATCAAGCCCCATAGGATAAATGTCCAGCCCGCGCCGTGCCACAAGCCCCCAAGCAGGAACGTCACGACAAGGTTGCGCAGCATGACGGCCTCTCCACGCCGGTTTCCGCCGAGCGGTATGTAGATATAATCGCGAAGGAAGCGGCTCAGCGTCATATGCCAGCGCCGCCAGAAATCCTGGATGCTGAGCGCCTTGTACGGCGAGTTGAAGTTTTGCGGCAGCTTGATGTTAAAGACGAGCGCCGCGCCGATCGCCATGTCGGTATAGCCGCTGAAATCGTAATAGAGCTGGAAGGTGTAGGACAGCGAAGCCGTCCACGTTGCGAAGAAATGCGTCGCGTTCGCAAAGCCGTCGTTCGCGGCGGCGGCGAAGGTATCGGCGATGACGACCTTCTTGAACAAGCCGATGCAGAACAGGTATACGCCGCGGGATGCGTTGCCCCACTGCCAAACTTTGTTGCGCAGGCGGTCGAATTGCGGCATCATTTCGCTGTGATGCAGGATCGGCCCGGCGATGAGATGGGGATAGAACGTGACGAACAGCATATAGCTGACGAGATTATATTCGCTCGCTTTGCCCTTGTAGGCATCGGCGAGATAGGCGATTTGGGTGAAGGTGAAGAAGCTGATGCCGAGCGGCAGGATTAGGTGCAGCGCCGGGAAGGCATGTCCGGTCCAATTCGTGAGGCTGCCGAGGAAGAAATCGGCGTATTTGTAATAGCCGAGCAGCAGCAGATTGCCGGCGATGGCGGCTGCGAGCAGCCATTTGCCGCTTCGCCTGCGTTCCGTTCCCGCCGACCTGGCCTGAATGAGCCGGCCGAATAGGTAGTTAAAGGCGATCGAACCAAGAATCAGCGGCAGATAGCGGATGTCCCACCAGGCATAGAAGAAGAGCGAGGAAAGCGTCAGCGAGCATTTGGCGGCGAACACGAATCGAAAGCGATTGAGCAGGAAGTACACGGCGACGGAAAGAGGCCAGAAGGCGAAAATAAAGACATAGGTGTTGAACAGCATCGAAGCGCACGCTCCCTGCGTAACGGATGGTTGAGGCGACGAAACTCTCGAATCGTAACTCTATTATATACAGCAACGTCAGAACCTGGAAATAGGTTGCACTGGCGAAAGCGGCCTCAGGCATTTTGCCTGAGCGCCGCGCGCGATAGGTAGACGTCTCGTTTGGAGCCAACTGCGAGAAGAAACGGTCTATTTATGCTATACTGGAGTAGAGTAGCAATGCATAGCGATAGATGGAAGGAGACGATTTTGATGACACGCTTTCTGTTTGAATATGAAGTGCCGGCCACCGGGAAGAAGGCCACGTTCAGCTGGATCGGCAAAAACGAAGAAGAGGCTCGCGCCGCCGTCCACGCCAAGGTAGCCGATTTTGAATTTATGGAATTGAGCGATATCGTGATCGGAACAATGCTTGAAGCGAAAGAAACGACAGGCAATCAATATTACGAATGCGAAGGCTGCAGCGCGTAAGCGAGGCTTTGCATACCGGGCTATGTAACTGTCGATTGAAATTTGAAAGGGCAGCCGAATCGAAATTCGATTCGGCTGCCCTTTCGTTTATATGCGCAAGGCCGCATCCAATGGCGGAACGCGTTTATGCCTGATCCACGTCATACAATCGTTTGCGATACTCGCTGGGCGTCTGGTCGGTCCACTTCTTGAACACCTTGCTGAAATATTTCTCGTCCTGGAAGCCCGCCATTTCGGCGATTTGAGTAATCTTCAGATGCGGACTGGCCAGCAGCATCTTCGCCCGGTTGATCCGACATGTCGTGATATAGTCGGAGACATTTTGATTCAGTTCCTGCTTGAACTTGCGGGAAATATATTCGCGGCTCAGGTGGAAACGTTCCGAAATGCTCTGCAGCGTGAGGTCCTCATGCGCGAACTGCTCGATATGCGCCGCGATGTCGCGGATCGTGCTGCCTTTCTCGCTGCCCGCCCGCAGCCGCTTCGCCGTCTCGCAGGCTTCGCGAACGAAGGTCTCCTTCCAAGCTCCGTAATCGAAACCCCCTTCCGTATCGACGGGAATCGTCTCCTCGTCCTGTTCCGCGTACGGAATCGTCGTATCCGCGACCTGCGCGCTGCCTTCCCAGATGGACGACGCAAGCCGGAATTCCTGCCGCCATAGAAGCAGCTGCTCCGGCGTCAGCCTGGACCTCGCATCCAGTGCCTCGAACCAGGGTAACAGCGACTTCCGGATCCCGTCGTCGGAGCCGCTCTGCACGGCCAGCCGAACGCGTTCCTCGTATGCGCTGAAGAACAGGGCAGGCCCGTTATCTCCGCCGGCCGCGGGATCGAAGACGTGAACATGCTTGCCCTGGTGCAGCAGATTCCGCTGCAGCAGCGCGGTCCGAGCCTGCCGGTACGAGGCTGCGAGCCCTTGCGGGAATTGCACTTGCTGGCCGACGCCGAACGCGAAGCGGGCTTTGAACGCCGCTTGCAGCGCATCGTTGAACTCCACGAGCAGGCTGCATGCGTCGCCCAGCCGGTCCCAGAACAGCAGGACGATCTCTTGATGGGCGCCGACGCTGTGGCGGAATGCCTGTCCGCAGCGATGCTCGCCGAGCAGCTCGTTGCCGATGTTCGCCACGGCGAATGCCAGCAGGTCGCTGCCGTCCGCGCCGAACTTGGCCGCGAGCAGCGGCGGAGCGGAGTCCAGCTCCAGCACCGCGATCCGGATGGCGGCAAGCGGTGCAGCCGCATCCCGGCCGCGAAGCGAGGCTGCGAATTCCTGCGCGGAGCCTGTTCCTTTGAGCAGCGCCCCGAACTGCTGCTCCGCATACACGGGCTTCAGCCGATTCAGCTCCATGTCGATGCCGCGGGAGCGGGAGCGGTGCCGTTCCTCGGCACGCCAACTGTCCAATGCCCGCTCGACGGCCGCGTTCAGCTGGACAGGATCGATCGGCTTCAGAATATAGTCCATGCCCCCGTATTGCACGGCCGTTCGGACGAGGTCGAAGTTGTCATGTCCGCTGACGACGATAACCTTGCTCTCCGGCGCATGCTCCGCCGCCCAGGCCATCAGTTTATCGCCCCCGAGCACCGGCATCATCATGTCGGTGAACACGAGCGCCGGCCGTTCGGCTTGAATGAGCGCGATGCCGGCTTGTCCGTTATCGGCCTCCAGAACGGTATCGATCCCGAATTCGGACCAGTTGACGAGCAGGGAAATCGCCTCCCTGACATGGCGTTCGTCGTCGACGATCAAGGCTTTCATGCTTCTTCCTCCTCCTTGGCGTGCGGGATATGGAGCGTCACCGAGAATCCGTGCGGGTGCAGCTGCTGAACGCTCAGCGAGGCATCCGGCCGGAACGACAATCGCAGCCGCGACAGAATGTTCCGCAGCCCGATGCCGCTGTCCGAACCGCCGGCCTCCTCAGGCCGATCTTCCTGTTCGATGGCGGCGTTCAGTGCCGCGATCTCTTGCGCCGTCATGCCGATGCCGTTATCCGAGACGACGATGGTCAGCGATCCCTCGTCGCCGAGCGAGCTCGCGATGACGAGCTGGGCAGGCCGCTCCGACGGCGAGAAGCCGTGCTTGAAGAAGTTCTCCACCAGCGGCTGCACGATCATTTTGGGCATGCGGATATCGCGCGTCCGATCGTCGATCATTAGGATGACGTCGAGCGACTTATCGAACCGTTCCTTCTGCAGGTCGAGGTACGCCTGCACGTAATCCAGCTCTTGACTGAGCGTAACCTCGGCATCCGCCATGTTCATCTGGTAACGCATCATTTTGCCGAGCGATGTCACCAGGCCATAGACCTCCTTATTGCCCTGATGGAGCGCAACGGTGCCGACGGATTGCAGCGCGTTGTAGAGGAAATGCGGGTTGACCTGCGCCTGCAGCGCCTTCAGCTGAATCGTCTTGTTGGCGAGCTCGAGCCGATATTCCTTCAGAATCAGGTTGTTGATCGTCTGCATCATCGAACGGAATCGCTTCGCCAGCAGACCGATCTCGTCGTTGCTCTGAATGTCGATTTGGACGCCCAGGTTACCGGAATCGATCTTGTTGACGTAGCCGATCAAGGCGAGCAGCGGTTTCGTGAACCGATACGAAATCATCAGCGTGGCAATGACCGCTACCCCGAGGAAGGCCGCTCCGACCCACATGTTCAGCCAGGCGGTCTCGTTGGCCGCGGCGTA
Organism: Paenibacillus sp. J31P316; assembly: GCF_056269105.1. Classification (NCBI taxonomy): domain Bacteria; kingdom Bacillati; phylum Bacillota; class Bacilli; order Caryophanales; family Paenibacillaceae; genus Paenibacillus; species Paenibacillus sp. J31P316. The sequence continues at coordinate 331,899 of NZ_JBWDNI010000003.1, forward strand.
CAAATGGCTGTCCGGCGTCTGCTTGATCAGAAACCAGTTCATGTAGGGCGTGTTGACCTGCTGGTAGAAAATCATCCCCTTGAAGCCGCCCTGATCCCATTTGAAATGCCCCTGCTCGGTGCCGGCGCCCGCAGCAGAGCGGAACCATCCGTCATCCAGCCGCTGACCGACGTAATCGGGCTTCGACGACAGAATGACCGCGCCGCTCTGGTCGACCACGTAGAAGTTTTCGTTGCCGGCATCGTACAGCTGGCTGTTCAAATCGTTCAGCACGCTCGTCTTCACGTCGATCGTCAGCTCCGCGAGCTGTTTGTCGCTCGGCGCAAGGAAAATCGGGCGGTGGAGCGAGAAGACGGGCTCCTCCTGCACCGGCGACTTGATGGGCAAGCCGTAGTTATGGCTGATGTGCGTCGGTTCGATATAGGTTTTGGGCGCCATGGCGATCGTATTCGGTTCATGCTTCCCGACTTTAATGTCGTCGTTCCACAGCAGGTAGCTCGTATTTTGCGCGGCGACGTACAGCCGGATTTTATAAAATTCCTTCATGCTCTGATAGATGTTGTACAAATGGTCCTTGAGCAAATTGCGATTCTCGATGACGTCGCTGATGCCGTTCGGGAACGATTCGTCCTCCAGATTGTGCTCCAGCAAATAATAGAGCGACCGCGGCACGTTCATCGAATTGTAGACGGCCAGCGATTTCTGATTGATGTTGTTCATGTAATTCACGATGTTCGCGCTGCCGAGCGAGAGCAGGCGGTTATTCTTCGTAATCGCTTCTTTCGTGATGGACGAGCGGGTCTCGTGATAGGAAATCGCGATGGATGCGGCGATGGGCACGATGGTGGCGATCAGGAAGAGCAGCATCATTTTTTTGCGGATCGTGGCGTTGCTGAACAGGCTTCGGGCGGACAAAGCAGCGCGCCTCCTTTGCCGGATGCGGGATTTTAGCTATAACCATACGTCACCGAAGGGAGACAGGTCAATATCGGCAGGTCAATATATTCCACCTTGCAGTTCACGATCTTCCGTCGAAGGGAACGGCGGAACGCGGCTATACTAAGTACCATGAGTAAGGAGAGGGGACATCTTTGTGCATAATACGAGAAGCAGAACCAAATGGAGTGAATGGCTGCAGCAGACGGTGTTCGTCGGGCCTGGGCTGCTTATTTTCCTGTTAATCGTGGCCGTACCTTTTTTCATGGGCTTTTATTATACGTTTACCGAATGGAACGGACTTGACCTGAACAATGCCAAATGGACGGGCATGACGAATCTGAAGCGCATCTTCACGGATGATAGCCGCTTTTGGACGGCCTTCGGATTTACCGCGAAGTTTACGGTCGCCGCCGTCATCATCACGAACGCGCTGGCGCTGGCGCTCGGCATGCTGCTGACCCGGAACTTGAAGGGACGCAGCGTGCTGCGGGTCATCTTCTTCCTGCCGAACGTCATCGGCGGCTTGCTGCTCGGCTATATCTGGTACTTCATCTACACGCGCGGCTTCGCGGCCATCGGCGAAGCGACCGGCTGGCATCTGTTCAACCTGCCATGGCTGGGAACGCCGGCTACCGGGTTCTGGGGCATCGTCGGCGTCTTCGTCTGGCAGACCTCCGGCTACATGATGATTATCTACATCGCCGCCATTATCGGCGTGCCGAAGGACTTGTCCGAAGCCGCGCGGATCGACGGCGCGTCGGCATGGCAGACGTTCCGCAGCATTACGTTCCCGCTAATCATGCCGGCGATCACGATCTGTCTGTTCTTGACGACATCCAACGCGTTCCGCGTATTCGATCTGAATCTATCCTTAACCGGCGGCGGGCCGGGTTATTCCTCGGAATCGATCGCCCTTAACATTTACCGCGAGGCGCTGACGAACAGCCGCTACGGTCTCGGCACGGCGAAAGCGATGATCTTCTTCTTCGCCGTGGCGCTCATTACCGTGACCCAGGTTTGGGTGACGAAGAAGAGAGAGGTGGAAGCTTAAGATGGAAACCAAACCGCGCTATTCGCCGCTGCTGCTCGGGCTCGAGCTGCTTTGCTTCCTGCTTGGCCTGGTGTTTCTCATGCCGTTTTATTTTCTCATCATCAATTCGTTCAAGAAGCTGGGCGCCATTCTCCTGAACGCGGCGTCGCTGCCGGACAGCTGGGGCTTCGGCAATTTCAAACGCGCTTGGGTCGCGATCGATTTTCCCGTCGTCTTCATGCATTCCCTCGTTATTACGTCGCTTAGCGTCGGCTGCCTCGTCGTAGCGGCGAGCATGACGGCATACCGGCTCGTGCGGAAGCCGACGACGTTCAATAAGCTGCTGTTCACGATCTTCGTGGCGGCGATGATCATTCCGTTCCAATCCGTCATGCTGCCGCTGATGCGCATTACGTCGCTGTTCGAGCTGCGGGGACATGTGTACGGCATCGTCATTTGCTATATCGGATTCGGCATCTCGCTCTCGGTGTTCCTATTCCACGGGTTCATCAAGTCAGTCCCGCTCGAGATCGAAGAGGCGGCCGTCGTTGACGGATGCACGCCTTACGGATTATACTGGCGCGTCGTCTTCCCGCTGCTGAAACCGATCTCCGTCACGGTGATCATCCTGAACGTGCTGTGGATCTGGAACGATTATTTGCTCCCGGTGCTCGTCATCAACGATGCGTTCACGACGATTCCGCTGGCGGTACAGAAGTTTTTCGGTCAATATTTGCGCAAATGGGATTTGGCGATGGCGTCGCTTACGCTTAGCACGCTGCCGGTTATTGTTTTCTTCCTTTTCCTGCAAAAACATATCATCGAAGGTATTACTGCTGGATCGGTTAAAGGATAATTTGCAATACTAAATGACTATTAATTCCTTATTGGTGCCGGTAATCAAAATATTACACCTTGCAGTTCAATTTATTCGGTGTTTGTCACGAGACATTCACAATATAATCATCCATGTAGTCACAATTCATTTGGGAGGTAACCCATGAAAAAGATTCTTGCACTTACGTTTGCGACCGCTTTGATCGCAAGTGGATGTTCCAGCAACAACGGGGGTAACACGAATAACGCGGCAGGCGGCAACGCAGCCGATGCCGGCAATGCCGCGACGAACGCAAACACGGCGACAGATACAAACAAGCCGAAAGAAGACATCACGATTAAAGTATTCCAATTCAAAGTCGAAATTTCGAATGCGCTTGCCAAAATGGCGGAAGAATACGAGAAAGAGACCGGCGTGAAGGTGGAAGTCGAAACGCACGGCGGCGGCGAAGACTACAGCGCGCTGCTCAAGGCCGAGCTGGCTGCGGGCGAAGAGCCCGAGATCATTACGTCGTCCGGCTGGTCCGGCTTCGATCCTTACGCGGACCGCGCGGTGGATCTGTCGAACGAGCCATGGGCAAAAGATTTGGTGGAAGCTGCCCGCGCCCAAATTACCCGCGACGGCAAGCTGCTCGGCATGCCGATGAACCTCGAAGCGTACGGCATTACGTACAATAAAGATCTATTCGCGAAAGCCGGCATTACGGAACTGCCGCAAACGCTCGACGAGCTGGAAGCGGACTGCAAGAAGCTGCAGGAAGCCGGCATTATTCCTTTCGCGCTGACGAACGAATGGTGGTCGCTCGGCATTCACACGCTGAACATCGCGAACGCGACGCAGGCTGATCCTGCTGCCTTCATCGACGCGGTGAAAGCCGGCACGAAGACGTTCAAGGACGACGCGCACACGAAAGCATGGGTTCGCCTCGTGGACATCATGTTCGCGAACGGCCAAAAAGCCGCGCTGACGACGGACTACAACACGCAGGTCGCCGAATTCGCCGCAGGCAAATACGCGATGATCCAGCACGGCAACTGGATTCAAGGCATGGTGGATGAAGTGAACCCGGACCTCAACCTCGGCCTGATGCCGGTACCGACGGAAGACGGCAAGCCGGACGTGTTCACGGGCGTACCGAGCAACTGGGTCGTGAACAATAAGTCCAAGAACCCGGACGCGGCCAAAGCGTTCCTCAACTGGATGGCGACGTCCGAAACAGGCAAGAAATTCGTCGCGACGGACTTCAAATTCATTCCGTCCATCACGTCCATTCCGGCTGACCCTGCCGCCATCGGCAAGATCGGCGCAGACTTCGCGGCCTTCTCGGCGGCGCATCCGGATCAAGTCAAAGGATGGCAGTGGGACCGATTCCCGGATGGTATCACGCAGCAATTCGGTGCGGCTATGCAGGATTACATGGGCAAACGAATTAAAGCAGATGAGCTGCTTGGTAAGTTTGATAAAGCTGTCGCTGATATTGTGAAGAAATAGCGATTAAGAGCAAGACCTTCGGTCGGTATGATTCTCCACTCGCTGTTGTAGTTCGGATATTTCTGATTAGGTAAGTGAGTAGAGGTTAATATCTGACTACAAAGGCGACCGCTGGCGCTGCTCCGAATTCATACCGACCTCCGGTCCCTTTTCCATCGCAAATCGTGGGAGGAACAACAAGCCGCCTGACCCTAGCAGTACTCGGGGTCAGGCGGCTTTGTTTTTTAAAGAAGACGGATGCCGAGAGGACAGGATGCATCCCTGCATTTGCTAATTCAGCTCGTAGAACGCGAAGGCCACTTGTTAAGCAAGTGGTCTTTTGACTGTTCGGGCTCTGTCGGTCCGCGCGGGACCGGAATAGCCGGTTGAGAGAGGGATACTGCCCGGCAGGATTCCGAAGCTGCAGCATGCAAGTCATTATTTTCCATGATTAAAATTCATTGCATCTGGTTAATTTAGATGGTTGCTTATTGCCTCATCCGAATAATTGGGGCTTTTATCAGGATGAATAAATAATTAAAATCCATTATTCGGAAAAGTAAAGTTGTAAAGGACGGATACTTGCATGATTGTAATGAAAAACATCAATAAAGTGTACGCCGATGGTTATCAAGCTTTGAAAAATATCAATTTGGAATTCAAGCAGGGCGAACTGACCGTCCTGATCGGCCCAAGCGGCTGCGGGAAATCAACGACGATGAAAATGATCAATCATCTCGTCACGCCGACAAGCGGTTCGGTCTTGATTAATGGCAGGGACACGCGCGAGATCGATGCCGTCGAGCTGCGGCGCGACATCGGGTATGTCATTCAAAGCATCGGCCTGTTCCCCCATATGACGATCGGACGGAATGTCGGGGTCGTCCCTCGGTTGAAGAAATGGAAGGCCGACCGCATCGAGCGGCGCGTCGACGAGCTGTTGAAGCTCGTGGGGCTGGAGCCGGACACGTACCGCGACCGCTATCCGTCCGAACTGAGCGGCGGCCAGCAGCAGCGCATCGGCGTCATCCGCGCCTTTGCGGCGGATCCGGATATCATCCTCATGGACGAGCCGTTCAGCGCGCTCGATCCCATCAGCCGCGAGCAGCTGCAGGACGAGATCGTCCGGCTGCAGCAGGAGCTGCACAAAACCATTATTTTCGTCACGCACGACATGGACGAGGCGCTTAAGATCGCCGACCGAATCGTCCTCATGAAGAGCGGGGAAGTGGTGCAAAGCGATACGCCGGAGCGCATATTGCGGTATCCCGCCAATGAATTCGTGGCTTCCTTCATCGGACAGAAACGACTGCATCAGGAGGATCACCTCTATGACAGCCCGACCGTGAACGAGGTCATGGTGAACCAACCCGTTACGGCTTATCCCAACAAGGGACTGGCAGAAGCCATTACCATTATGGAACGGCGCAAGGTCGACACGCTGTTCATCATCGACCGGCAGCGGCTGCTGAAAGGCATCGTGTCGATCTATAACGTGCTGGAGCACTACGGAGACGAGAACATTACGGTGGCCGACGTCATGAAGCCCGTCCGTTATTTCGTTCGCAGCGGTTCCTTGCTGTCGGAGTCGGTCGAGATGATGAGTCAGAATCAGCTCTCGCACGTGGCCGTTATCGACGACCAGGATCGTCTCGTCGGGCTGGTCACGAGAGGCAGCATCGTGCGCCATCTGGCCGAGATCCTCCCGACTTCCGAGGAGGCGGTGTAACGAATGGCTGCTTATTGGTCTTTCTTGCAGGAACGCAGCTCCGACATTCTGCATGCGCTGGGCCAGCATCTGGCCCTGTCGCTCACGGCTATTCTTCTTGGCACCGTCCTCGCGGTACCGCTCGGCATCGCGCTCGTGTATAACCGAGTGAAATGGATCAACGTCAGCGTGTTCTTCGTCGCCAATCTGCTGCAGACCGTGCCAAGCCTGGCGCTCCTTGCCGTGCTTATCCCGCTCATGGGAATCGGCACCAAGCCGGCGGTCGTCGCGCTGCTGCTGTATGCCATCATGCCGATTCTGCGCAATACCTATGACGGCTTCGAATCCGTCGACCGCAACGTGCTCGATTCGGCGAGGGGAATGGGATACGGAACGATGCAGCGCATCCTGCTCATACAGCTGCCGCTGTCGTTGCCCTACATCATGTCAGGCATCAGGGTGACGATGGTCTATATCATCAGCTGGGCGACGCTGGCGACCTTGATCGGCGCCGGCGGCCTGGGCCAGCTGATCGTATCGGGCATGGCGGTCAACAAGCCGGAGCTGATCGTGACGGGCGCGCTAGGCGCGATTTTGCTCGCATTGCTCGTGGATCAGCTGCTTGGCATCCTGGAGAAATGGTTGACCAGGCGGTTCGGCGGAGCAAGGAGAATGACGATCTAACATGGAGGAGAAGAATGATTGCGAAACTGAACCAAACGATAACGCTGCTCGTCCTGTGTGCGATGGCGATGATGCTCGGTGCATGCGGAACGGGCAATACGTTCACGATCGGCGCACAGACCTTTACCGAAACGAAGATTTTAGCCGAAATGTACAAAGCGCTGATCGAGGATCGGACGGACGTTAACGTGGAGATCATTCCGGATCTCGCGTCGAGCCCGGTCGTGCTGCAAGCCATCAAACGAAACGACCTTCAGATGGGGACACTGTACTCGGGCGAAATCTTCAATAACCATTTTCCGATTCAGGATACGAAGGACCGCAAGCAGGTACTGGCGCAAGCGCAGGCAGGTTTCAAGAAATATTACGCTCTCGATTGGCTGGACCCGCTGGGGTTCGAGAACACCTATGCGTTTACGGTACGGGCGGATCTTGCGAAAGCCAAGGGGTACGAGAATATATCCGATATTCAAGCGGATGCGCCGGGCATGCGCCTTGGCGTCGATACGTCATGGCTGGAGCGAGCTTCGGACGGCTACCCTGCATTCTCCGCGTATTATGGCACGACGTTCGGCAAGACGTTTCCGATGGAACTGAGTCTCGTCTATAAAGCGGTCGCCCAGGATCAAGTCGATATCGTGCTTGCTTACTCCACCGACTCGCGACTTAAAGCCTATCAGCTGAAAACCTTGAAGGACGACAAGCATTTCTTCCCGCCTTATGACGCTTCGCCGGTTATTCGCGACGATGCCGCCAAGAAGTATCCGGGCGTGACGGATGCCGTGTCGGAGCTGATCGGGACGATCGACGAACAGACGATGATCGACCTTAACTATGAAGTCGACATCGAGAAGAAGAGCGAACGAGAAGTCGCGCTCGCCTATTTGAAGCGGGTCGGCCTGCTCCGAGCATAATGAAGAACGACATTGTAAGAGCGTGACTTCGATAATAGAAGGAAAGGAGGATCCATGAATGGTTGAGCCTCATTTAACGTTTTGGGATTTCATCGCTTACATGCAGCGCAACTCCGGTATGCTGTTCGGCTACTTGGTGCAGCATATCATGATGGTGCTCACCGGCGTGGGGTTTGCATTTCTCGTCGGCGTTCCGCTGGGCGCGCTCTGCACGCGTCACCGCGCGCTGGCTCGCGTCATTCTGGCCGTCATGAATATCTTGCAGGTTATCCCGAGCTTAGCGATGCTGGTCCTGCTCCTGCTGCTTATGGGTCTCGGATCCACGACGGTAACCGTCGGCTTGTTTCTCTATTCGCTGAATCCCATCGTGCGGAACACGTATATCGGGCTGCAGCAGATCAACCCGAGTTATATCGAAGCGGGACGCGGCGTAGGCATGAATGCGATGCAAATTCTCTTCCATATTCGGTTCCCGCTCGCCTTGACCTATATCATGACGGGGCTGCGCATTTCCGCCGTTATCGCGATCGGCGTCGCCACGATCGCCCCGCTGGTCGGTGGAAGCGGGCTTGGCAGAGAGATCTATGCGGGCATCAACAACGGGAACACGCTGCGCCTCTTCGCAGGCGCGGTTCCCGCGGCGCTGCTCGCGATCGCGGCCGACATTGCGCTCGGCATCCTTCAGCGCAAGCTGAGGGTGGACCGCAGGCGCTCCAAGAACGCCCTTCCTTCGGTGCCCGAGGCGCAGGCCAAAGTATAAGCCAAATCGCGGGGATGAAGATGAAACCGTATTGTGCTTATGGAATGCGAATGGGAATACGAATGTGAATGCAAAAACGCGTTGATTGCGTCCCTTCGGGGGATCGCGATCAACGCGTTTTGTCTTGCGTGCGAACCGGCACTTGCGTGCGAACCTGCGCTTGCATGCGAACCGGCTTCTTGCCGATTAAGTGTCCTTCTCGTCCTTCACCGCATCCGGAGGATACGATTTCTCGAATTCCTTTAAGCCGACGACATACGCTTCGATCTGCTCCGGCGTCATCTGATGCGACTCGAACAGTTTGCCGGAGCGCGCTTCCGCGAGCAATTGCGTGAGCCAGGATTTCTCCGTCTCGCCGAATTGAATGAAGCCTTCGATCATGAGCGAGGAGCCGCGGGGGATGAGATCCCCCTTCAGCTCGAGGATGGCTCTCATGCGAGCAATGCGCGCTTCGCAGTCTTCCAGCTGCTTCAACACCAGTACTTCGATCTTGTCGCTTTGGCCGTGGCGCACGAACGGCATCGCCAGAAACAACGGATGCTGCGGGTACGACGTTAATTTGAACTGCTCCTGCAGCAGCAGGAGGAACGCTTCGCGGCCGCTGTCCGTAATGCGGTAAATGGTTTTGTCCGGCCGATTGTCGCCGGGAACCGCGACGACTTCCGCTGCTTCGATCAGTCCGTCCTGCCGCAGCTGGTCGACGGCATAGTACAGCGATCCGTCGCGCAGCTTGAAGCATTCATTCCAATTACGCAGCTTGATCGTCTGCCGAATCTCGTAAGGATGCCGCTCGCGTTCCATTAACAGCCCTAAAATCAAGAGCCTCATGGACATCGTGTGTTATCTCCCTTGCATGGAAGGTTCTGCCTTGCCGCCATCGGAACCCGGCTTGCCTGCTGCTGCGCCGGGAGCGCCTTGGCCGGCTTTTCTGACTTCCAGACGAGCGCGTCCCAGCAAGATCGCGAAGACGATCGCGACGACCGGCAGAATGACCGCCCATTGGAAGATCGAAATGACCGAATCCGAGAACTGGGCGAGCAGCTTGTTGACGATTTCGGCAGGAAGGCCCATTTTCTGCTGCATCTCCGGATCGAGCAGCACTTGACCGCCTTTAATCTGTTCCGCGAGCTGCGGATTCATGTTCGGCATGTCTGCGATATTCGTTTGGAACGAGGACTTCTGAATGGCGCCGAAGACCGCGATGCCGAGCGCGGAGCCGATCGTGCGGAAGAAGGTGATCAAGGACGACGATGTGCCTTTGTATTGCGGCGGCACGGCGTTGAGCGTGGAAATGTTCAATAGCGAGAACGACACGCCGATACCCAGGCCGACGACGATCATATAGAGCGAGATCACGAGACGACTGGACTCGTCGTTCATGGCATATCCGAGCAAGGCCGTGCCGACGATGAGCATGATGGCGGATACGAGCATGACGTCGCGGTAGCGGAACCTGGTGACGACGCGTCCGCCGATTTGGCTGCTGAGCACGACGCCGAGCATCATCGGAATCATGACGGTGCTCGTCTGCGTGGCCGTCTTATGGAAGACGCCTTGGATGAACAGCGGGATGTACGATGCGGTCGAGATCATCACGGCGCCGTACAGGAGGCTGATGGCCATGCTGCTCGTCACGACGTTATTTTTGAACAAGCTGAGCTTGATGATCGGATCCTTGACAGCACGCTCTACGAGCAGGAAGGCGATGAGGAACAAGCCGGAAGCGACGAAGAGCGAGATCGTTTTGACGGCGCCCCACGCCCAGCCGTCCGTGCCGCCGAGCTCCAGGCCGAACATCAGGAAGAGGACGAAGCCGGTCAGCATGATGGCACCAAGCCAGTCGATGACCTGCTTGCGGGTGTTCTTGTTCTCATGGTAGGCTCTCGCGATGAACAGCAGCGACAGAATACCGAGCGGTACGTTAATGTAGAAAATCCAGCGCCAGCTGATATTGTCCGTGATCAGTCCACCTAGAATCGGACCGAATACGCTGGAGATGCCGAATACGGCGCCGAAGAGGCCCATCATTTTGCCTCGTTTCTCGGCTGGGAACAGGTCGAAGATAATGGTGAATACGATCGGCATTATGGCTCCGCCGCCGATCCCTTGGATGGCCCGGTATATGATGAGCTGCTCCATGTTCTGTGCCGTTCCGCATAGCACGGAGCCAAGCATGAACAGCACGAGACCGGCCAAGACGAACGTCTTGCGTCCGTACATATCCGACAATTTGCCGAAGATCGGCGTGGAGACGACCATCGCGATCATGTAGGCGGAATAGACCCAAATGAATTTATCGAGTCCTCCCAGCTGCTTGATGATGGTGCCCATGGCAGTTGATACAATCGTCTGGTCAAGCGCCGTTATAAACAAGCCTAGCATAAGGCCTGCAATGACCAGCTTGACGTTGCTGCGATTTGCGTCCAATATTGTCATCCCTTTCTTTTGAGACATACTCAAATTTGAATATCCATTGTTCATTATACTCAAATTTGAGTGGATGACAACATAAAGTTGCGTAAAGCTTCTGTCATTTAGTATTTCCCGGAAAATGATCGGCTATGGGAGCGTCCGCAAGAAAAAAAGCAGCCGATCCTCTGCTGTTGCAAGCAGAAAACCGACCGCTCTCCATAGGATAAGCATTCAATCGCTCATTCATCCAATCGCTCCGTCATTCGCGGATCGCTCTATTCGTTCTCGACGACACGGGCGACCGGCTTGCCGCAAGTCCGGCACTTTCCGGTCAGCAGCAGCGCGTATTTCTCTTCCCGGATGCTGTAATCCACGATTTCAACCGCTCCGCCGCAATTGCCGCAGAAGACGTTGCGTACGAGCTTGTCCCGGTACTGCTGCGGAATCGACCTCCAGAGCTGCAGCGCTTTGAAGGAGGTGACATTTTCGTTTTCTGGTCGGCTCATCTTCTCTCCACTCCCATGCGTCTTAATTAGCGATTCAGTCTAAAACAACAGCGAAAGCCATTCCTGGCGGTCGACCGGCCCGAAATAGACGGTCAGATCGATATCCTCGAGTGCTTCGGCGACGGAAGCGGCGTCGTATTTGACACCCGTGAGCCTGTTCGTGACGTCCGAGACTTCGCCGGTACCGAAGAAATCGCCGAACACGGAAGCCTCGGCAATGATGCCGCCTTCCACGAACAGCCGAACGTCGTAGGTGCCGGCGGACAGCCGCTTCGTCTGACGGACGTTGAATTTCGGCGACCGGCCGTAGTTCCAGTCCCAGCTCCGGTAACGCTCGTCCGCAAGCTTGCCGACGGCGGCCAAATCGGCCTCGCTTAGCCGGTATTCCGCAACTTCGCCGTCGCCGAAGACCGATGCCAGAATGAAAGTCCGGAATTGCCCGATCGTCATCGGTTCTTTCAGAAATTCCGTAATGTTGGCGACCCGGCTTCGAACGGATTTGGTCGCCTTCGATTCGAACTTGAGCGGGTTGACGTTCAGCGCCGAGACGATCGCATCCACTTCCGAATTGAACAGCAGCGTGCCATGGCTGAACATGACGCCTTTGGACGCGAACTGCGCATTGCCGGAAATTTTGCGTTCGCCCACCTGCAGATCGTTGCGCCCCGACAGTTCTGCCTCCACGCCGAGCTTATGCAGTGCTTCGACCACTGGCTCCGTGAATTTGCGGAAGTTATGGAACGACTTGCCGTCATCCTTGGTGATGAAGCTGAAATTGAGGTTGCCGAGGTCATGGTAGACGGCGCCCCCGCCGGACAAGCGCCGGACGACGTGAATGCCGTTCGCCTCGACGAATGCCGCGTTCACTTCCTCGGCCGTATTCTGGTTCTTGCCGATGATGATGGACGGTTCATTAATATAGAAAAGCAGAAAGTCCTGCTCGCCTGCCAAGTGGCGCAGCACGTATTCCTCGAGCGCCAAATTCCAAGCCGGATCGTGGTTGTTGCCGTTGTCGATAAATAGCATGTCTGATCTCACTCCTTACGTTCTATTATACCGCCACGGAGCAGACAGGAACAGCCCGGCGAAGCCGCCGGGCTGTTCGTATTCTTTCCATTATGGGGACGGATCGGGTTCCCGCCCAGCAGCCGTGCGGGCCCGGAATCAGTTTACCGGATAGTCGACGACCACTACGTTCTCCAAGATGCCGGACAGTCCGCTGACGAAGTCCTGGTGGAGCGGATGAGGACCGTAGGAGCGAAGCGCTTCCTGGCTCTCGAACGTCACGCGGAGGCCGAGAGAGTAGCCGTGAATGTTAGCCGTTTCCTCGGTAACGTTCAGGCCTGCCGTGATGTCGACGATGCCGGGAATACGTCCTCTGAAAGCCAGCAGCTTAGCCACCAATTCCTGTTCACGCTCCGGCGTGATGGCTGCATTGAATTTGAAAATGACGAGATGCTCGTACAAGTTGACACGCTCCTCAATAATCGTTTGGATGGACTTGCCTTCATTATATACGGGAAGGAGGCTGCTGGGCCAGTTTTGCGGACGAGTCAGATAACACTGTCCTATCCGAAGCTGAATAGCGGTAAGATCGAAGCCTTGGATGGATTGGCCTGACATGGGGGCGGTTCTGTCCGGGCTTTTTGCTTGCTTTTGGCATGCATGATCATCGAGGCGCGCCTCCGGCGGCAGAAGCTCCGTAATTTTTTGTGAAAAATAGGGGCTGTCCGCGTTTTTTACCTGTAATGGAATAGGAATTCGCGGCATTTACAGGTATAATAGCGCTTAGGGATTTATCGGGCGGCGGTCTTCATGTCGCCGGCGCCCCAAAAATTTAACGGTATAAGGAGTATTCAAATGGCAAAAACATTGATTTTCGGACACAAAAACCCGGACACCGACACAATCTGCTCGGCTCTTGCTTACGCAGACCTCAAGACAAAGCTCGGCCAAGAAGTGGAAGCCATTCGTCTCGGCGAAGTCAGCGGCGAAACGCAATACGCGCTGGATCAATTCAAAGTAGCCGCACCGCGCCTCGTAGAGACGGTATCGAACGAAGCGAGCACCGTCATCTTGGTTGATCACAACGAGCGCCAACAAAGCGCGAGCGATATCGATAAAGTACGCGTGCTTGAAGTTATCGACCACCACCGGATCGCGAACTTCGAGACGGCGCACCCGCTGTATTACCGCTGCGAGCCAGTCGGCTGCACGGCAACGATCCTGAACAAAATGTATAAAGAAAACGGCATTGCGATCGAAAGCAGCATCGCAGGCCTGATGCTTTCCGCCATCATCTCCGATTCCCTGCTGTTCAAATCGCCGACCTGCACGCCTGAAGACGTTGCGGCAGCACGCGAACTGGCAGCAATCGCAGGCGTAGACGCCGACGCGTACGGCCTGGAAATGCTGAAAGCCGGCGCTGACCTGAGCCAAAAAACGATCGCGCAGCTGATCTCGCTGGATTCGAAAGAATTCACGATGGGCAGCAGCAAGGTCGAAATCGCGCAAGTCAACGCAGTCGACGTGAACGACGTTCTCTCCCGCCAAGCAGAAGTCGAAGCGGCACTGAACGCGATCATCGCGGACAAAGGCCTGGACCTGTTCGTATTCGTCGTCACGGATATCCTCAACAACGATTCCGTTGCTCTGGCGCTCGGCAACAAGGCCGGCGCCGTCGAAGAAGCATACGGCGTGAAGCTTGACGACAACAAAGCGGTGCTGAAAGGCGTCGTATCCCGCAAATCGCAAATCGTTCCCGTCCTGACGGAAACGCTGAGCAAATAAGCATCTTGCAAAAGGAAACCCCGCGCGGCCTGGTGGCTGCGCGGGGTTTTTGCGTTCGGAAGGGTTGGGGCAGGGCAGGGCAGGGAGCGGAATTGGGGAGCCGTTTGCCCCATATAGGGGGGTGTCGCAGCCCGGTTCACCACGGAATGGTATTCGCGCGGCGCGATGGCTTCCATTTCAGCGTATTCGTCGCCAGGAGCGCAAGGAAGTAGAGCAGCAAGGCAGCCGTGATCGATAGGGCGACGCTCCACAGCTGCGGCAGTCCTTCGGCAGTCAGAAAGTCGAGGCTTGCGCGGCCGCCTAACGCCATCAGCACCATGCAGAAGCCGACTTTTATGTACGGCTGAACGTTCACATAGATGCCGATCGAGCCGGATATCGAGAAGAAGTTCAGCAGCGTCTGCATGACAAGACCGATCCCGATGCCGTACGTGACGCCGACGATGCCGAATTGGCTGCCGAAGACCAGTATGGCGACGGCTTTGAACGCCGTGGAGATGACATAGTTCCACAGCGTGGCGCTTGCGCGCCCGAGTCCGAGCAAGATCGCATGAAGCGGCGCGTCGAAATAATGCATCAGGAAGAGGGGAGCCATGATTTTCAGCAGCAAGCCCGCTTCCGGCGCGTTATAGATGAGCGTCGTGAGGGGAGTGGCCCAAACGAACAAGATCACGGTCGCCGGCGCGCCGACCTTCAGCCCCAGCGTCAGCGCCTGATTCATCCTCTCGTGCATGAGCAGGCCGTTCTTGTTCGCAGCTGCCTCGCCGATCGCCGGCACGAGCGCAGTGGATAACGATTGCGTAATGAAGCCGGGCATGAACAGCAGCGGGAACGCGTAGCCGGCGAGCATGCCGAACTGCTTGGTGGCGAGTGCCGTGCTGACGCCGGCCATGGCCAGGCTGGTCGCGATGAGCAAGGGCTGGAACGCGCTGTACAGCGATTGAATGACGCCTTGGCCGGTCGTCGGCAGACCGATCTTTAGCAGCTCGGCGAGCGTGCTTTTGCCGTGCTTCAAGTGGCTCGCCCACGTCTCGCCGGGAACCCGCTTTTCGCCGTAAAGCTTGTAGCTTGTCATGAGGAACAGCAGGCTGATCGCCTCGCTGATCACGGAGGCGGCCATCGCGCCGGCAGCCGCATAAGCGATGCCGTAAGGCAGGAGCAGATGGACTAGCGCAAGCACGCAGGCAATCTGCACCGAATACTCGAGCACGTCCGAAGCGGCGATCGTTTTCATTTGCTGCATCCCGCGAAAGTACCCCTTCAGCACGGCGGAGACGGCGATGATCGGGGCGATTGGCGTAATCGCGAGCATGGCATAATAGGCGCGCTGATCGCTCAGCATAATGGAGGCGATCCAGTGGGAGCCCAGAAGCGACACGGCGGTAAGCGTGATGCTCAGCACGCCGGTGACGGCAAGCGACACGTGCAGGATGCGCCTTACTTTCAACCGCTCGTCGCGCGCGTAGGCTTCGGCGACCAGCTTCGAGATCGCCACGGGCAAGCCCAGCTCCGTAATCGTAATGACGAGCGGCACGAGCGGATGCGCCATCATCAAGAGACCGATCCCTTCCGCTCCAAGCACGCGAGCGACGAACATGCCGCTGATAAAGCCAAGAATACGGTTGATGAACGCAGCGACAGATAAGGCAATCGTTCCTCGCATGAACGACTGCTCCCGTTGAGCCATGGCATTGTCCTCCTGTTTATCGAATACTTAAATGTATTCAGCATTTGGAAAAGCATGCGAACGAGCTGGCGGCATTGCTTGCCTAGCAGGTGAAGAGAGTGCGATGCGAGCAAGAGGGTGAACCATTCGACTACATGGCGGGTGAAGTAGGGGAAATGTGAGCAAGAGGGTGAACCATTCGACTACTTGGTGGGGGAAGTAGGGGAAATGCGAGCAAGAGGGTGAACCATTCGACTACTTGGTGGGGGAAGTAGGGGAAATGCGAGCAAGAGGGTGAACCATTCGACTACTTGGTGGGGGAAGTAGGAGAAATGTGAGCAAGAGGGTGAACCATTCGACTACATGGCGGGGGAAGTAGGGGAAATGCGAGCAAGAGGGTAAACCATTCGACTACATGGTGAGGGATGCAGGAGGAATGGGGGCAAGAAGGTGAACCATTCGACTACATGGTGAGGGATGTAGGAGAAATGTGAGCAAGAGGGTGAACCATTCGACTACTTGGTGGGTGAAGTAGGAGGAATGGGGGTAAGAGGGTGAACCATTCGACTACATGGTGGGTGAAGTAGGGGGAATGGGGGCAAGAGGGTGAATGGTTCGACTACATGGTGGTGAACTAGGGGGAATGCGAGCAAGAGGGTGAATGGTTCGACTACATGGCGGGGGAAGTAGGGGAAATGGGGGCAAGAGGGTGAACCATTCGACTACATGGTGGGTGAAGTAGGAGGAATGGGGGCAAGAGGGTGAATCATTCGACTACATGGTGGGGGAAGTAGGAGAAATGCGAGCAAGAGGGTAAACCATTGGACTACATGGCGGGTGAAGTAGGGGAAATGCGAGCAAGAGGGTAAACCATTGGACTACATGGCGGGTGAAGTAGGGGAAATATGAGCAAGAGGGTGAACCATTCGACTACATGGTGGGTGAAGTAGGAGGAATGGGGGCAAGAGGGTGAACCACTCGACTACATGGTGGGTGAAGTAGGCGGAATGGGGGCAAGAGGGTGAACCAATCGACTACATGGCGGGTGAAGTAGGAGGAATGGGGGCAAGAGGGTGAACCATTCGACTACATGGTGAGGCGTAAGTGCACGACATGCGCTATTTCGCAAATATGCGGGCGGTCGGCAAAAGTAACTTGCAGGCGCATGCCCCGAGTTAAAATAAAACAAAGAACCCTGGATACCGCTTATGGTAAGCGATCTCCAGGGTTCAGGGTTCTTCGTCATGTATTCCAGTGAGTATTCGAGTGTGCTGCTCGCATTTTACTTGCCGGCGCTCAGGCCGATGCTGACGATTTTGTAGCCGGCCACCGGAACGGTCGCGGAACCGCCTTCGCCGATGCGCGCGCCGTTGTCTTCTTCTAGCACGTTGCTCTCGTACAGCGCGGCATCGCGGTTCGCACCGACGCGCAGCTCGCTCGGCTCGCCGGACAGGTTATACCAGCGAGCTACCAAGTCGCCGCGGTCTTCGTTGACTTTCAGGCTGGAGAGCGCAAGGCCGGAGCCGGCGCTGTTCCAGCTGAGCAGACTTTGCTGTGGCGCAAGCGGACCGGCATGCAGGCCGGTTTGGACGGCTTGCAACGGCACTTGGAAGCCGTACGCCGCTTGATAAGCGCGGAATCGATCTTCTTCGCCGCCATGCGGAAGGAGAATCCACTCCGCCTCGTTATGGCCCAAGCACTGTGCATCCGGCGTCGGGAATACGCCCCAGTCGCCCAGCTCGCCCGTGGAGCGAAGAATCGTAACGGCGATCGTGCCGCTGCCGTCGCGCAGCACCTCGTATTCATTAAGCCCCTTGTTGCCGACCGTCAGGCCGCGGCCCGCTTCATGCACGTCGACGAATGCGCTTTGGTGCTGGCAGTTGCTTGGGTTGACCCACTCCGGATTCGGAACCGTCGCCCGCTCCGCTACTTCGAAGATGGAGTCCGCATAATGCTTCGCCGCCGATACGCCGGATGGAAGCATAACCCGCAGACGGTGATCCTTGGATGGATTGACGAAGCTCGCATGCACGCGGACACCTCGCTCGGATCGGCTCAGACCGACGCGCGTCACGATGGTCAGCGGAACGCGCTTGCTCGAACGCTGCGCCTGGCGCTCCAGGAACGGCACCATCGTCGCGATTTCGGACTGGAGCCGCTCATCGGCGCTTTCCGGAATGTCGAGCGTATGCGTGATTTCGTAAACGGCGCGGTGCGGAGCGTTCTCGACGAGTCGAATGTCGGCCGCGAGACCGCGCGTCGTAATGGCCGTATCGCCGTTTGGCTGCTTGAAAATATATTCGTTGCCGACATCGCCTACATTCTCATAATAGCCGAGACCGTCGAACGTCTGGCCGTTCGACTTGTCGAGTACCGTCAGCGTGCCGTCCGTTTGGATGCTTACGCGCAGGAATTCGTTCTCCAGCGTGTTCGTCGCCGTAACGAACGAAGCGGCTGCCGGTCCGTTCTCTGCCCCAGCGGAAGGAATCCAGGCGAACGAAGCGTAGCCCATTGCCGGAACGGCCGACGCTTCGAACGTAACGGACACGACGCGGGCAAAATACGGCTGCCGGAATTTATCGTTCGGCAGATCATAGCCGAACCGAACGCCGAGATCGGCGCTTACGAACGGAATCCGCGTGCCGTCGGCATCGACGAGGTAACCGTGTGCCGTCGTGTCGCGTCCGACGATTGCGGCTGTCTCCGCCTGCGCTTCGCCCGGCTTGAAATACCGCCGTCCGAGCTCCAGCTCCACCGTCACGACGCCGGCACCTTCGTATCCGCTCGTGCTGAACACCGCGAACGGCGCGCTGTCATGGCCAATGGCCGCGAAGCCGGTGGTATCTATCTGTCCGCTTAAGAAAGCCATGCTGTCCGCGATCACGGAAGCGGCAACGCCTTTGCTCTTCTCGAAGCGGGTTTTCATCTCGTGATAGACTTCATCGACGCTGCAGCCGCAGATGCTGTCATGCGGGTGGTTCTGCATCAGCGTGCGCCAAGCGTAATTCAGCAGACCGTGCGGATAAGGCCGGCCTTGCGCGTGCGCGAACGCGGCGAGCGGTTCGGCGATTTTCTCCAGCATCGTTTGGTTCTGTTGGTTCAACTGCTTGATGTAGATACGCGCCGATGCGGTATTGACGAGAGAGAACCAGCCGTCCGTGCGCTGTCCGCGCAGCTCGCCTTTAATGGTGCTGAGCGCCGGCGGCAGATCGGCATGAACCGCTTTGACGTAATCGTCCCAATTCGAATGGATGAATTCGTAATCTGGATAGAGCTCCCGCGCGGTGCGGAGCGCCGCGGACAAATTCGCTTGCGCGGGCTGATGGTCACAGCCGTTCATGAGGAGCAGATGGCGCGTCGACGCGTACCGGGAAGCACTCGCGATCGCGTTATCCCAGAAGGCTTTGGCCGCGGCCGGCTCCTCGGGGATTTCCATGCCGTTGTTGTACCAGTTGGCGAACAGAATGCCGAGCACGCGGGAGCCGTCCGGCGAATCCCAATTCATCTCCGAATAAGGCGACTCCAGATCCGGCGATTCCGAGACGCTGTTGTTGAAGCCGGTCGCTTTCACGCCCCGTCCGAATACCGCCGTCGTGATTCCCGCCTGCTGCATGAGCTGCGCCGCCTGCCCCATGTTGCCGAAGGAGTCCGGGAAATAGCCGAGCTTCGATACCGGGCCGAAAGCGCGGCTGTCGCGGTGGCCGATCTGTAGGTTGCGCACATTGGCTTCGCTGCTCGTCAGGAATTCATCCTGCAAAATATACCAAGGTCCGGCGGACAAGCGGCCTTCCTGCACGAGTTGAACGAGCTTCTCGCGTTTCTCGGGATAGACCTGCAGATAGTCGTCTAGCACGATCGTCTGCCCGTCGAGATAGAAGCTGCGGTACTCCGGATCGCGGTCCATGACGGCCAGCAATTCGTCCATCGTTTGGATCAGCTTGGCATGATGGGCTTCGTAAGGCATATACCACTCGCGGTCCCAGTGGGTATGGGAGATGACGTGAATGACGGCTTTGGGCTGTGTGGATGACATGAGGAGGCAGACCCCTTTTCAGATAGAATGGAATAATAAAATATGTTTTAATCATAATCCGATCGCGGGCGTCTGTAAATAACGGATATGAAAACATCCCGCAAGCATGAAGCTTGCGGGATGTGGGAGACTTGCGGTTGGGCGAGTAAGACGGTTCGCTCGCGGGCTCTGCGGATAATTGGAATGAAGTATACTTGCAGCTTACGCCGTTCTAGCAGCTAGCTCCGATGGGGAGCTCCGGCGGACTCGCGGTCGACCAGCTTGGTGGGCAGTACGATCTTCGCGCCAGCCCGCTCCTCCGCCGGCGCCAGCACGAGCTTCGCCGCCTCGCGTCCGATGCCGTGGAAATCCTGCTCGACCGTCGTGAGCGGCACTTCCAAATGCGCCGTAAAAGTAAGATTGTCAAAGCCTGTAATGGACAGGCGGCCGGGAACGTCGATGCCCCGCTGCAAAGCGGCCTTCAGAAGATAAGTGGCGGAGTAGTCGTTCACGACGACCGCCGCGGTCGGAGCAGGCTCGACGGCAAGCAGCTTGTCCAGCAGCAGCTTGGCATCCTCGGCTTCGCTGCGCTGCCCGGATTCGTCGGAGGGAACCGAGGGCTGCCCTTGTCCTTGACCGGCATCCAGCGTAATGAGCCATTCGGGCTTCGGCGCGATGCCTGCTTCGATGAGCGCGCTGCAATACCCTTTGTAGCGGTCGCTGATGGAGACGGCCTCGTTCCATACCGGGCAGACGAAGGCTAGCCGGCGATGTCCGAGCCCGATGAGATGCGAGGCGATACTTCGGCCCGCAGCCGCATTGTCGGAGATAACGAGCGGCGCATCCAAGCCGTCCACGCTCCGGTCGATCAGCGCGTAAGGGATGCCTTCGATCGCCAGGCTGCCGAACACGTCGATGTTCTTATAGCTGGAGACGGGGTATACGATGATGCCGCTCACGCGGTCTTTGGCGAGCTTCTGAATAATGGCGCGCTCGATGGCGTCGTCGTATTTGGAGTTGTGAAACGTGACATAGAAGCCCCGCTCCGCGCATTCTTCCTCGACCCCGCGGAACATCTCGTAGCCGATGCTTTCGTTGAACGGCATGACGAGCGAGATGACGGGGATCGGCAGGGGAGCGCCTCCCGCTGCCGCCGATGCGCTGTCTTGCGCCTGTCCGGCCGGTGCAGTTCCTAGCCCTTCTGCCTGTGCTCCCTGCGCCGAATCAGCCGATGGGCCAGCCAGCGGTTCCGTTACGAACGTGCCGGCCTTCTTGATGCGTTTCACGTATCCCAATGTTTCCAATTGTCGCATGGCATGGGTGACCGTGATGGCGCTGACGCCGAATTGCTGCGCGATCTCCGGTCCGTTCGGCAGCTTATCCCCGGCCTTCAGCAGGCCTGCCGCGATGTGCTCCTTATAGTAGTCGATGATGATCTGATAACGGGGCTTATGGTCTGTCACGTTTATCCTCCCGAGCATGTCCGCAGCATTATGATATGTTTTAATAGTATACGGCAAATGCATAGGTTGCGCTAGAGGACGGGTGAGCTCTGGGCACTAGGAAGACGGGCATCCCCAGTCTGGTTAGCTGGACAGCGCCTGATCGAATGCGGCTGCCAGTTCCTTCGCATCCTCTTCCTCGATCGCGCCGCCGATGACCAAATTCCCGCCCGTGATCGGAGCGGTGACGCTCGGCGACAAGAGAAGCTTCTCATTCAGGTAGACCGAGATCGTTTCGCCGACATGCTCGCTCGTCAAGGTTTCGAGCTTCTTCGGATCCTTGAAAGTCATGCTGACCTGATAGCCGCCTTCCGCGGTAAAACGGATCTCGCTGATCTGAACGGAGCCCGGGACGATATCGTCGGTGGAGGCGAGAATGTGTCCGAGCTTGTCTTTGAAATAGATATCGGCCTTCGTGAATTTACGAAGCAGCTCGATAGTCTTGTTATAGTGATCCAGCGCCTCAGCCGGTTCGAGATCATAGAGGAAGCCTAGTCCTTTCTCGGCAAGACTTTTCCCTAATAAAGCCTCATCGAGCGGCTTGAAGCCGTTATCGTCCAGCAGATTGGCATCCGCGCCAAGCGCAAGCAGATAATCGGCAAGTTCGACATTACCCATTATCGCCGCCTCGTGCAGCATGCTGTCTTGAGATTGCCTCATGACGATATTTCCGTAAGGAGATTCCTGATAATTGATCGGGAAGCCCGCATCCAGGAAAGCTTGAATCATCGCGGTGCTTTTCACGAAGACGTAAGGGACGGTTCCGTCGACGCTTACGGGAATCGTCAGCTCGTGCCAGTCCTTCAGAATCCGCTTAAGCGCCTCGACTTGATCTCGCATAACGTACCCGATCAATTCCTCCTGATGACCGGATAACGCCCAATAGATACCTTCCACATGCGCCTCGAGCGTGCCTCCGCCAGCCTCGACGATAAAGCGCAGCGGCACATACGACGTCCCGTTCACGTTCGTCAACGGAATCGACATCGCCTTCGTCTTGCCGTCCACGACAGCCGTTGCGGCATTCTGCTTTAAGACGATGACATGGCCGTCGTTCGTGAGACGCCACGTTTTGCTTGCCGGCACCCAGCTAAGGTCGAGCTTCAAGGCGCTCGCCGCGGTTCTCAGCGCGATCATGTTCTCGGTGTTGCCTT
The DNA here is from genome assembly GCF_056269105.1 of Paenibacillus sp. J31P316. Lineage (NCBI taxonomy): Bacteria > Bacillati > Bacillota > Bacilli > Caryophanales > Paenibacillaceae > Paenibacillus > Paenibacillus sp. J31P316. The sequence continues at coordinate 354,284 of NZ_JBWDNI010000003.1, forward strand.
TGTTCGCGATGCGGGTGTATTTGACCGGAGCGCCATCGATGTACAGCGCCGCAGGGGAGCTGACGGAGGGGATAGTCAGCTAAAGCCGGGGCGTCGGCTGCGCCGCCTGGGCTTTCTGAGTCGCCGGCAGGGACAAGCTGAAGGCGCAGAGCAGTGCGATGAGCGCGACTGTGATCTTTTTCATAACAAAACCTCATTTCATAGAGAGAATAATAGCCATGCTCATAGTATAAATTCCTGAAATTGGGATGTACACAAAATGATGGCTTGCCCGAACAAACCATATCGTCTGCAAACGCTTCATATGGTATCGTGAACGTACGCCCAACTCGATAGAACCGCACCTGATCTCGGTAAAAATAGCCATACGATTCGGGGGTGCCGTCTGTTATGGTAGCGGTACGGGAGCAAAGGAGACCAGGGGGACATGGTACGCTATATGACGAATCCGCTTACGCGGATGAACGTAAAACAACAAATTATTTTGCTCTTCGTCGTCATGGTCAGCCCGATCCTGCTCTTGCAGTGGTATGGCAACACGAAGGCCGAGCAAATCCTGAAGAACCACGTGACGGATGCGTACGCGGAGCTGAACAAGCAGAACATCGCCTTGCTGGGCCGGGATATCGACACCGTGACGAAGATTACGACGACGATCGTGCAAAATCCGCTCACGCAGCAGCTGATTCCGAATCCCAAGGACACCGTGTTCGAACGGGTTCAGGAGTACGCGAAGCTCGACAAGCTTATCGCGGGCTATTCCATCGGCGTCAACGGCGGGGAGGCGGTCTACTACAGCCTGTACGTGTACGATCCCAACAATTATTACTCGTTCGCGCCCAAGATTCCGATGACCCAGACGGGCGTGTATTTCTTCCAGGATCAAGATAAACCCGAATGGTTCGACGAGGCGGTCGCCAAGAAAGGCGACGGGTACATGAAGCTGATCCGCACGAACATCGGCTTCTCGACGCAGACGACGCTGGCGTATATCCGCTCGGTGTCCAATATTAGCGATTACGGCGTCATCGGCGTACTGGTCGCGACCAAGATGGACAAAAAAATAGAAGAGTCCTTGCGGAGCGTCTCGCTGCCGGACGGACAAATTTATTTCACCGACGGCCAGAACCGCGTGCTTACCGCGACGACGCCGAGCATGATCGGCTCCACGCTCCAGCTTCCGCCGGAAGCGGCCACGAAGAAAGCGGACCAGGACGGCATGATCAACATCATCACGCCGGAATTCATCTATGTCATCAACGACAACCATCTGCTGCAGCAGAAGCTCGTCTACAAAATCCCGGTGCAATCGCTCCTGCTGCAGCAGAACGAACTGAAGCGCGTGATCCAGTTAATTTCCGTCGTGTACATCCTGCTCGGGATCATCATCATGCTCTATTTCTGGCAATCGCTCATGAATCCGCTTACGAGGCTCGCGCATTTCGTCCGTTCGTTCGAGCCGGGCCGGCGCGTGCCGGAGACGCCGGGCAAAGGGCGCAAGGACGAGGTCGGCCAGCTGATCGCGGCACTCTATGACATGGCCAGACGCCTGAACGTGCTCATTCATTATAAGTACCAAAGCGAGATCAAGGAGAAAGAATCGCAGCTGCAGCTGCTCTACCAGCAGATCAACCCGCATCTGCTCTACAATACGCTCGAGAGCATCTATTGGAAGAGCTCGCTCGAAGGCAATTCGGAATCCGCGGAGATGATCAAGGAGCTGTCCAAGCTGATGAAGATCAGCCTGAGCCGCGGCCGCGAGCTGATCGCGCTGGAGGAAGAGATGGAGCATGCCAAAGCGTACATCAGCTTGCAGTCGAAGCGTTACGAATACACCTTCTCGGTCAGCTGGAACGTACCGGAAGAGCTGCGGAACAATCTGATTCCCAAAATCACCCTGCAGCCGCTGATCGAGAATTCCATCATCCACGGCGTGCGCCACATGGGCGAAGACGGGGAAATCCTCATCTCGGCCAACCTGCTGGACGGCGACAAAGTGATGATCCGCGTCGAGGACAACGGCTACAAGAAAGTCGATTTCGACGCGATCCACCGCCTTCTTAATGAAGAGAAAGGCAATCCGTCGATCGGCTACGGCATCCGCAACCTGCACCAGCGGATCCAACTGCATTTCGGCAAAAGCTACGGCATCCGCTACGAGAAGCGCGAAGGGCACGGCACGACCGCGATCATCGTCCTGCCGCGCATGCAGGAGCAGGAGCTGCCGGAGGCGGAGTCGTTGAATTCTTGAGATGGCGGGGACCGGCTGGCGTTGAGAAGTATGATTTGAGGATTGAATGTATTACTTTCGATGTTGAAAGTGACCGGAGAGTCAGTATGGAGTCGGAACGAAGCTTATGCTTACGAAGCCGGTGAATGCTGTATTCCCTGTCCTCCGACAGGGAACGCAAACCAATCACCTCAAGCGGTCGCCTTTGTATTCGAATTTCTACATCTACTCACTTATATAATCAGAGAAATTCGAAATACAACAGCGAGTGGAGACCCATACTGACCGCAGGTCATGCATTCTCACTTGGCATTTATTTTCAAACAGGGGGGAACTAACGATGTACAACATCCTGGTCGTCGACGACGAACCGTTGATTTGCAAAGGCCTCTGCAGCCTGCTCAGCTCCTCGGGGCTGGCCATATCGCAATTGTTCACGGCGCATAACGGCTACGAAGCGATGGATTATTTGCGCATGGAGGACATCGACCTGCTCGTCACGGACATCCAGATGGGCGAGATGAGCGGCATCGAGCTCATGCATCAGGCCAAAATGATCAAGCCGTGGCTGCAGGCCATCGTCATCTCCGCGCACGAGACGTTCCAATACGCCCAGCTCGCCATTCGGCTCGGGGCAAAGGATTACCTCATCAAACCGCTGAACGGCGACCAATTCCTCGATTCCGTGCGCAACGTGCTGCTGAGCGTCAACAAGATCATCCCGTCGCAGGACGAGACGCTCGCCGGCTTCCGCGAGCAGTTCCGCCTAGAGCAGCCGTCCGCGGAACGCAACGAATGGCTGAACAAGCTGACGGCGGATCCCGCTTCCGCGGACGCGACCGTCGCCGCGCTGAGAACCCGGTTCGGCACGGATCTGTCCGGGCCGTATTATTCCGTCTTCCGCGTGCAGCTGGGCCTTTCGTCCGAGCTGCTTCAGTACGCCGCGCTCAACGTCGCCATGGAGCTGCTCGACCAGGAATGGGGCCCAGTCGCGTTCTATTCGGGCGACGATGCGGTGTGCATCATCATTCAGTGGAGCGATGCGCGCTACGAGGAGAACGGCACGAACAAGATCAATCAGCTCGATATGCTGGGCCGCAGCCTGCATACGAACATTTCGAACTATTTGCGGCTGCCGTGCGTCGTCGGCATCAGCCAGATTTTGCGCGGCGCCGCGTTCATCGGCGAGCTCGGGCAGCAGGCGGCCAAGGCGATCCGGTGGAACGAGGAACACAAGGAGCTCGGCGTCTTTTATTACGGCGACTTTAATTACGGCCGTTACGCGCAGGATCCGACCGAAGAAGAAATGACCGCGCAGAACAACATGATCGTCGAGAAATCGAAGGCGTACATCGACGCGCATTACGCCCAGAAAGGGCTCACGCTGCACGAGGTGGCGCAGAAGAACCATGTCAGCCCGAACTACCTCAGCTACCTGTTCAAGAAGGACACGGGCCATAACTTGTGGGAGTACGTCATCAAGCTGCGAATGGAAGAGAGCCGCAGGCTGATCCTGAATACCGACCTGCGCCGTTACGAAATCGCCGAGCGCGTCGGCTACGAGTCGCCGGAGCATTTCAGCAAAATTTTCAAAAAATACTTCGGCGTCAGCCCGACCGAGCTGAAGAAATAGGCAGCGCGAAAACAACGAGTAATATCGCCTACCATCCCCATAGATCTGCACATGTTCGGCCCGCGCCTGCGACTCTACAATGAGAATAGGCAAGAAGAACGTCCGAAGGCGCCTCCCCGCGGAGAGAGCCGGAAGCCGTTTCTTCTGGGAAAGAGCATGAAAGAGGGGACACTATGCGTATTACCGCACGACTTCGCAAACATCTTTGGGGCTATTTGTTTCTTGTGCCCGCGGCCGTCATTTTCGTGTTGTTCCTGTGGATGCCGATTATCAAAGGCTTCGTGTACAGCTTCTATCACATCGATTTCGTCAAAGGCAACACGTTCGCCGGCGTGGACAACTACAAGACGGTCTTCCACGATCCGGACGTCCGGACGGCGGTCAAGAACACGCTGTACTACATGTTCTTGTGCCTGATCATGGGCTTCTGGGTACCGATCGTCTTCGCGATCGCCATCTCCGAACTGAGACGGTTCCAAGGGTTCGTCCGCGTGGCGGCTTACCTGCCGAACGTCATTCCCGTCGTGGTGTTGTACGGTCTGTGGCGCTGGCTTTACGACCCGGTCGGACCGATCAACGCGACCATCACGAGCTTCGGCAAGGACCCGGTCTCCTTCATGACCGATACGAATTGGTCCATGATCTCGCTCGTCTTCATGGAGACGTGGCAGCAGTTCGGATCGGCGATGCTGATCTATCTGGCGGCCGTGCTCAGCATTCCTCGCGATCTGTACGAAGCGGCGGAGATCGACGGCGCCGGGGTATGGAAACGCATCCGTCACATCACCCTTCCGTTCATCCGCAACATTATCGTGCTGCTGTTCGTGTTACAGCTCATCGCGACCTCGCAAGGCTATCAATCCCAGATGGCGATGCTCGACGGCGGCCCGAACCAGGCGACGCTGACGTATGCGCTGCTGATCGTCAAATACGCCTTCACGAGACTCGACTACGGCGCGGCTTCCTCGCTCGGCGTGTTGATGTTCCTCGTACTTGGCGGACTTGCGGTGCTGCAGCATAGACTTTCGAGCAGAGAGGTGAACTAAGATGAAGAGCTTTGACCGCGGCATCCTATCCCGCTACGATTTGAAGAAGACGCCGAACCGGGTCGTCTACGGCATCATGCTGCTCGTCATTACCCTGATGGTTGCATCGATGCTGTATCCCATTCTGGTGACGCTGTTCAATAGTTTGAAATCCAACGTGGAAGTGAACTCCTTCCCGCCGCATTTCCTGCCGGAGCACTGGACGTTCGATACGTTCAAGAAAGGCTGGAATTATATCGATCTGCCGCTGTTCTTCCGGAACACGCTCATCATCTTCGCGGGCAACATGGTCGTCACCGTCGCGGTGCTCGGCTTGGCCGCCTTCAGCCTGTCGCGGCTCAATATTCCGTACGGCAGGGCGATCAACTTCTTCTTCCTGGCGGCCCTGTTCATTCCGCCGACGACGTACATCGTGCCGAACTTCGTCAACCTGAAGGACCTCGGCATGCTCAACACGTTCCAAGCATTCTGGCTCCCGGCGGGCGCCAACGCGTTCTTCCTGCTCCTGCTGAAGAACTTCTTCGACGGCATCAGCCACGAGCTGTTCGAAGCGGGGCGCATCGACGGCGCCTCCGACGTCCGGCTCTTCGCGGGCATCGCGCTGCCGCTGTCGGTTCCGATCTTCTCGACCTTGGCGATCTTCGTGTTCTCCACGGCGTGGAACGACTGGTTCTGGCCGTCGCTCGTCATGCATACCGACAAGACGCGCCCGCTCGCCACGGCGATCTACAATTACGTCATCAACGTGCGCAGGCTCGACACGAACGTCAAATTCGCGATGCTGACGATGGTCATGCTGCCGCCGATCGTCGTGTTCCTGCTGTTCCAACGGTTCATCGTCCGCGGGCTTCACATGGGCGGCGTGAAGGGATAAGGCGCGATTCTACGGCGGCAGGCGCATTTCTACACCGTTTTCCGCATCGTAGACCTGCACATGATCGACATAGATACGCACATTCTGCTTTGCCTGCGCCTCCCTTATGATGAGCGTGTAAGGCAATTTAAGCGAGAAGGGGAAATCACATGAAAAAGCTTCGCAAAGCGTCATTCGTACTGGCAAGCGCGGCCCTGTTGACGGGCATGCTGTCCGCCTGCGGCACCAGCAACGACAATAGCAATAACGGGGGCAATACGAGCAATGCCGGCACGACGAACGAAGGCACGAACGCGACGGCCGACAACGGCGGCAACGCGGCGACGAACGATGCGCCCGCGAACGATGCGTCCACGAAGAAAATCACGATCAGCATTTATTATCCGACGCCGGATTTGGTAGAGAAACGGGCGCTTGAGGACGACAAGATCAAACGCTTCAACGAGAAATATCCGAACGTCGAGATCGTGAAGAGCGACTGGCAGTACAATCCGAACGAGATCGGCATCAAGATGGGCGCGAACGAAGCGCCGACGCTGTTCAACACTTACGCGACGGAAGGCAAGTTCCTGGCGGAGCGGGGCTGGGCGGCCGATATCACGGACCTGTTCAACGCCTACGAATTCAAGGATCAGATGAACCCGATCCTGCAGAACCAATTCATCATCGACGGCAAAGTATACGGCATCGCGCAGCAAGGCTACGTGACGGGCACGGTCGTCAACAAGAAGATGCTCGACGACAAAGGCGTAGCGGTTCCGTCGTACGACTGGACGTGGGACGACATGCTGAATACGGCCAAAGCGGTCGCCGACGTGAAGAAAGGCATCTCCGGCATCGCGCCGATGGGCAAAGGCAACGAATCCGGCTGGAACTGGACGAATTTCCTGTTCGAAGCGGGCGGCGAGATCCAAACGGTCGACGGCGGCAAAGTAACGGCGGCGTTCAACTCCGATGCCGGCGTGAAGGCGCTCGAGTTCTATCATAAGCTCGCATGGGAAGCGAACGCGATTCCGAAGGACTTCGCGCTCGGCTGGGGCGACGCGGTCGGCGCATGGGCGCAAGGCAGAACGGCGATGGTCATCGCGGGTCCGGACGGTCCGGTCGACCAAGGCTTGAACCAAGGCGGCATGAAGCCGGAAGACATTCTCGTCTATCCGATGCCGAAGGCGGACGCGAGCGGCAAGCATACGGGCGTGCTCGGCGGCGACTTCCTCGTCATCAACCCGAACGCGACCAAAGAAGAGCAGGAAATGGCGTTCAGATATGCAACGTTCGACTACTTCTCCGACAAAGGCCTGGAGTCCGTCGAAGCCAGCATTCAACAGCGCAAAACGGACGGCAAATTCTTCGTGCCGCCGGTCATCCAATACTTCACGGACAGCTCGGATTACGGCCAGAAGGTAAAAGCCGTATACGACAAATACGACAACGTGTACCAATACAGCCCAGAAATCATGGGTCTGCTCGACGGCAAGCCGGAAGCGCAATTCAATACGCAGGACTACTATGCGGAGATGACGCTGAACGTGCAATCCGTGTTCTCCAAGAAAGACGTCGACATCAAGGCGGCGCTCGACGGTTCCGCGAAGAAGATGCAAGAGAAGTTCTACAATAACATTAAAGTGCAATAAGCGATGGCGAAACAGGGTCGTGGAAACACGAGAATGATTTTGTTCGCGGCGCTGATACTGGCGGCGCTGGCCGGGGCGTTCGCGATGCGAAGCGCCCTGTTTCCGTCTCGGGCGATTCATTTCGAAGCGGAAGACGGGCTGCTGCGCATCGGCAACGACAAGTACGAGATCGCCTTCTCGGACAGGGATGGCGGCATCGCCTACGTGAAAGAGCAAGCTTCCGGCAAGCAACTGACGACGGGCAACCGGAAAGGGGCGCTCTGGTGGGGGATTCTGCAGGATGAATCCTCCGTCAACAGCGCGCAGAACGCGCCCTTCGGCTACAGCTGGAACGCGAAGCGTTCCGCGCTCACGCTCCATTACGGCGGCCAGCTGCAAGTGGATGTCACGGCGAGCTTCGACAAAACCAGCCGCATCGTGCTGCAGGCGGCCGTCGTCAACGGCACGAAGGAGACGATGCAATCCTTTCGGTTCCCGCATGAGTTGAAGTTCGCGGCCGACGATGTCGTGGACGGCATGCTCCCGATGCTGCCGGGCGTGAAGCTGAAGCCGGCCTTCTTCACGGAAGGCAATGCGTACGCGGGCCAATATCCGGGCGTCATGTTCGCCTCGTATACGGCATTGCGGACGAAGAACGGCAATCTAGCACTCTATGACATTGGCGGCAAGCCGACCGCGACGACGCAGCTGGGCTTCAAGAATCAGACGGATGACGCCGGCAAGAGCGCATTCGTCCATGACTACGGCGTTTGGACGGCACCGGGTGGCCGCTGGCAAAGTCCGGCTGTCGTGCTGGAGGTTGGCGGCGACTATCCCGACTCCATCGGCTCTTATCGGACGCTGAACGGCATCGACGGGTACCGCTCCTTGGACGACAAGCTGGGCGCCGAGAAGGCGCATGCTTCGGAGCTCCCGCTCTACAAGCTGGATATTGCCGCGCTGGGCAAGGAAACCTGGAGCTCGCTGGAATCGGCGGTTATCGATAAGCTTCCGTACAGCGGCATCGTCCATTTGGTCGGTTTTCAGACGGGCGGACATGACGAGAATTATCCGGATTTCCTACCGCCGGCCGGGCAATGGGGCAGCATGGACGATTTCAAATCCTTTATCGAACACGCCAAAACCAAGGGAAACCAGGTCGTGCCGTACACGAATTTCTCCTGGTGGGGCGTTCATTCGCCGACGCTCGCGGGTCTTCCTGAAGGCGTGACGCTTGCCGATATTATCGTGCAGCAGCAGAACGGCGATTTGCTGAAGGAGGACTACGGGGAACACAGCGGCTACGTCATGAATATGAACCATCCGTTCGTCACGTCCCGCATCGCCAAGGAGCATGAGCGACTGCTGGAAGCAGGCGTGGACGGGATTTTCGAGGATCAATGGGGCATTCGGAACGCGCCGTTCGCGGCCAATCCGGCAGGAGCTCCGAATACCGATCCATGGTCGGCTTATTTCGAAGGGGTGCGCAATTACTTCGATTCGCTGAATACCCGGATGTACACGGAAGACGGCACGGATGTGCTGGCGGATGACAGCATCGGCTTCATGGGCACCAATTACCTGTGGGATCTGCTCGGCTATCGGAAGAACACAGCGAGCTACACGGACTATTATCCGCTTGCCGGCATGCTGCTGCGAGACAAGGTGCTGCTCTATCAGCATGACCTTGCGGCGGAGACGATGACGGATAACAAGGATATGCTCCGCTGGAACTTGGCCATGGGCTACAATTTGAGCGGCGATCTGTATACCGGCGTCAACAATCCGTGGATCGACGTCATCGGCGTCTTCCAGAAGTACGTGCTGGCAGATTATGCGGATGCACGCGTAAGCAGTTACGATGCGATCGACGCCACGACGACGCGCACGGAATTCGGCACGCATACCGTCATCGCCAATTGGGATACGGAGAAGCCGTACAGCTTGGATGAGGGGACGACGTTGTCCGCAGGCGGCTTCGAGCTGTCGGCGAAATCCGGCACGGTCCGGGCAGGCAGCTACAATCGTTATAACGGCTTCGATCTCGATCCCGGCGAGCATCTGCTGGCGGAGGTTCGCGGCAAGCGGGACATTCGCGTCTATCAGCCGCTCGGCGCCGATACGACGCTGCGGGTGAAGACGATGAAGGGCTGGAAGCATGCGGCCGCTGCGGCTTATACGGCGGATGGATCGAAGATCGCCGACATCCCGGTGATCGAGCAAGGAGACTGGCTGCAGGCGGACTATATCGCGAGCATTCTCGGCAAGCAGACCGCGTATATCGCATTCGCTTCGGCGAATCAAGCAAGCGCCTTGAAGGACGTGCCGTTCAAGAAAACGAAGTCTTCCGTGAATCTGGCGCTGAAGCAGAAGGCCGATTCTTCCACGGACACGAACGCGGAGCTGACCGCGAACCTGGCCGTCGACGGCGATCCGTTCACGTATTGGGAGAGCTTGAGCAACCAATTTCCGCAGCAGCTGACCGTGGATCTCGGCAGTCCGCAGAAGGTCGGGCGGGTCGTGCTCAAGCTTCCGCCGATGGACGCTTGGGAGACGCGCGGCCAGTCCATCCTGATCGCGGGCAGCGACGACGGCGAATCGTTCAAGGCTATTATTCCGAAGCGGACGTACACGTTCGATCCGGCGAAGGCGAATACGGTCGACATTCCGCTTGGCGGGCTTTCGTCGCGGTATGTGCGGCTAACGATCGACGGCAATACGGCTTGGCCGGCTGCGCAGGTGTCGGAGCTGGAGGTTTACGGGGAGTAGGGAATAAGAAGGAATAAGAAGGGGTTCCGATTCAATCGGAGCCTCTTTTTTTGTTGGCGAATTTCGCGCTTCCTTGTTTCTCATCGCTTCCATGTAACTGGAAACGTGTGGTAACCTCAACAATTTCTTCATTAATTCTTGATACGCAACTTACAATTCAAAACTATGATCACTAAGGATGTGCCGTTTTTGCTAGAGAGATAGAGAAGAATCAAACCAATGGATAGGGGAAAGGAGACGAAGGTGAGATTTCGTGTGCAAGCAGGCGTCGTGCTGGCCGCCTTATGGATGTTTTTCGCATTATTCGGGGGCACGGCCGAGGCTCATTTCAGTTCAACGGGATTTTCGGATATTACCGTGAAGGACAAAAGCCTGGAATACAATCTGTTCCTGCTGGAGAAGGAGCTGCTCGAAGCTCTTCCGACGATCGATCAGGACGGGAACGGAAAAATCTCGGATAGCGAGCTTACAGGAGGAAACGAGGTTCTTACCGCGTTAATTCATGATCGCTTGATCGTAACGGGCAACAGCAACGTGGGTACCGGAAATTTGCTCGCAGCGAAACATACGGAGAAGGCTAAAATGCCGATGATCGAGCTCGACATCAACTATGATTTTGCGGAGCCAGTCGACCGGTACATGGTTCAATATAACTTTTATGACGGTACAAACCCCGATCATCGTAGTTTTGCGACCATTAGAATGGGTCAGCAGTCGATTGTCCAAATCATCAACAGCACCAACAATATTCTTCAAATGGAGGGCTATCACGGATCCGCTGCCGGAGCAGATTCCCCGGAATCCGGCAATTCCGAGCAGCAGCCCAGCTCTCCCGTAACGTCGTCCTCGTGGACAAGCGTGCTGAAGGAATATACGCAAATGGGAATGGAGCATATCTGGTCGGGCGCCGACCATCTGCTGTTCCTCTGCGGTTTAATCCTCGCTGCCCGAACGAGCGGCTGGAAGATGCTGAAGCTGATCTCGGCCTTTACGGTCGGACATAGTATCACGCTTGTGTTATCCGCACTGGATCTCGCATCGTTGTCCCCGCTTATCGTCGAGCCGCTCATTGCGCTCAGTATCGTGTTCGTGGCGTTCGAGAATATGTTTCGCAAGAGGTTTCCGAAGCTGGAGAGCAAGCAGATCGTGGTCACTGCCTCATTCGGCATGATCCATGGATTCGGCTTTGCCGAGATTTTACACGGGACGATGTCAGGCAATATCGCCTTGCCGCTCTTCTCGTTTAACCTCGGGGTCGAGATTGGGCAGTTGGCCGTCTTGGCGATCGTTATTCCGGTTCTATGGCTGGTTCGGAAGCTGTTTACTACCCAGAGCCGTCAGGCCTGGTGGACGTACGGGACCTCTTCGCTCGTCGGAATCATGGGACTCTATTGGCTGGTCGAACGCGTCATCGCGATCTAACAGCTTACATAACAATTGAAGGAAGTGTTCATTGAATGGTCAGCAAGAGATACAAAAAATGGATCTCCAGCACCCTGTTGGCAACGATGCTGATGAGCTTGTTCTCGTCCATAGGCATTGCAACCGCAGCGGAAGAAAATACCGTGCCGGAGCTGTTCGTATCGGAAATTCATCCGGATGTGGAAGGCACGGATGATTTTGAGTTCTTCGAGGTCTATAACAATTCCAACAAAACGCTGAACTTGAACGATTATACGTTCCTCTACCGTTATCCGACATCTACACCGGATGCGACCTTTACCTTCGGTCAGAAATCGCTGGCTCCGGACCAGGTCATGGTATTTTGGTACAATCCGAAAAGCTTCGCATTGACGGATTTTAATACCAAGTACAATGTTAACCTGCCGGACAGCCAGGTCGTCCAAGTCGCGGGCTTTAGCGGCTTTTCGAACTCGGCTGACCGTACGGTAGTCATCAAGAACAGTCAAGGCACGGAAATTTCCAAATCCAGCTATGCTGCAGCTACGGATGTAGGCGCCGGCCTTGGCGACCACTACATGCTGCCGGCAAGCGGCGCGCAAACGGATAAATTCGCCGTCAAGTCGGCGCCGACTCCGGGCACGTTGGCAGCGGGACAGATTCCAACCGTCCACTACCAATTCCCTGATCTGCCTGCCAGCGAACCGCCTGTCATTACCCATACGCCGGTAACGCAGGGCAGCAGCAGCGAAGACCTGGTCATCACCGCGACGATTACGGATGCGGACGATACGCCGACGGCGGCGGTTTATTACAAGAAGCCGTCGGATCCTGCGTTCGCTTCCGTACCGATGACCGTTACGGAAGGATCGACTTATTCCGCGGTCATTCCCAAAGCGGCCCTGACCGGAACGCAGCTGCAATACTATATTGAAGCCTCAGATGCGGTTAACCGCGTGAAGTCTTCCACGTACACGGCAGCCATCGAGCAAAGCGGCTTGGATTTCTCGAAGGTACCGGCCCTGCTCGTCACGGAGATCGTTCCGGAATCCGCGAAAGTAAGCGGCACGAATACGGATGCTTACGAGTTCGTGGAGCTGTATAACAATACGACGCAGCCGGTCTCTCTGAAAGATTATAAGCTGCTCTACCGCTATACGAATTCGACGACGCCGGACGTGGCATGGGAGCTTCCGAGCGATGCTATCATTCCGCCGTCAAGCAATGTCGTGTTCTGGATTATGAACGGTTCCAATAAAGACCTTTTGACAAGTGACTTTAACAGTAACTACAATACGACCCTTGTCGAACGTACCGATTTATTCCGGATCAACGGCGGCAGCGGCATGGCCAATGGCGGCAGCCGCAAGATCGTTGTCGCGTCCAAGGCCGGCAAGGAAATCGCCGAAGCCTTCTACGAGAACGATGCCCAGACGGTTTTGAATCAAGGGATCTTCTATCAATATCCGACCGATGGGACCAATCAAATGCACTTGTACAGCGCGGGTACCGCTGCGGCTACGCCCGGCACGGTGGAAGCGCCATTGATTCCGGCGCAGCCGGCTCCGGCGGTGAACCATCTGCCGGTTATCGAGCATACGCCGCCGGCATCCGGCAGCATCGATCATGATTTGACCGTGCAGGCCGTCGTTGCGGACGAGGACAGCGGCGATACGGTAACGGCTTCTCTGTTATATAAAGCCGGTGCCGCAGCCGAGTACACGCCGGTACTGATGGTTGCCGGAGCTAACAATGCGTTCACTGCGACCATTCCGAAGGAAGCTTTGACCGACAACGAGCTCAAATATTACATTCAAGCCAACGACGGCAAGGATATGGTGAAATCCACCGTGTACAACGTCTCCATCGAGACGGGCAACGTGGATTTCTCGAAGCTACCTCCGCTGCTCGTGACGGAGATCGTTCCGGATTCCAAAAACGTAGGCACGGCGGACGGCTATGAGTTCGTCGAGGTCTACAATAATACGGATCAAACGATTAATTTCAAAAACTACAAAGTGCAGTACCGCTATACCGATTCGGGACCCGATGCCGATGTCGTCTGGCCGACGGATTCGGAAGAAATCCTGATTCCTTCGAAAAAAACGATGGTGTTTTGGGTCATCAACAGCCAAAACAAGCAATCGACCGTCGCCGAGTTCAATGCCAACTATCACACGAATCTGACGGAAGGCACCGACATCGTCAAAATGTACAGCGACGGCATGGCAAACGGCGGCAAACGCGGTATCGTGGTCACCACGAACACGAAAACGGAAATTTCGGCCGTCTATTACGATACCGATGCAGAGACGGTTGCGGATAAAGGGATTTTCTATAAATACGCGCCGGCAGGCAGCACCACGATGATCAAATACAGCGCCGGCGTAGATCCTGCGACTCCGGGTTCCGTAGAACCGGTTCAGGTACCGCTCGTACCTGTCCAACTGCCGGTGGATACGACAAGCCCGACCTATAAAGACTTGACGAATACGCCCGAGATCGACAAAGCGCAAAACCTGCTGATCACGGCGGAAGCGCATGACGAGAATTTGGTGAAGTCCGTTGCCTTGTATTATAAGAGCAACCTCGATGCGCAATATACGAAGCGTTATCTAACGGAAAGCTTCGACGATACCTTATATCACTATACGGTCTATTCGCCCGAGCTGATCGGACGCGAGTATATCGAATACTATTACGTCGTTTCCGACGGTCAGAACGAAGTGACTTCAGAGAAATACCGTACGACAATTAATGGCAACGCCGATCATTCGGACTTGCGTCTGAACGTGAAGGACGATGAAGTGCTTGCAGGCACGAAGGTAATTAAAGCGACTTCGGAGCATGCGCCGGCGGATGATCTTCATCTGAAGATTGATCAGAACGAAGTGACGGCCGGAACTTATAATGCCGTCGAGCAAGATGCCTACTTTGCTTTCGAAGCGAACGGCGTCAACTATTACTTCAAGAACGGCGTGACGGTCGGCCAAGAGATCCTGTCGATTTTCGAAGACACGATCAACAGCTATACGACGCTTACGGTGCCGATCAAATCGGAACGCTTGAAGGGCGGAAGCAATATCATCTCGATTCGCGCAGGCACGAAGGCTTCGCCTTTCGATGATCGCAAAGAAGAGAACAAAGACGATTTTACGGTGCGTAACGTAAGGCTCGTATTCGCGGACGGTACGGAGATCTTCGACGAACGCTACAAGAACCGCGATACGGTCATTCCTATGGGCGACAGCGCCGGGAAAAATCCGGTCGTCGACTTCAACTTCGTCATTCCGGCAGAACTGCTTGCATCGAAGGCCTATGCGCTCGATACGACCAAGCTGTCCGACGGCGAGCATATCGTGAACGTCAGCCATTCCCAGTACGGCGAGAAATCGGCGCATGTGAAGATCGACAACACGGCACCGGTCATTACGACGACTCTGGAGGATGGCAAGGAATACCGCGGTCCGTTTACGATCAACGCGGAAGCGAAGGATGCTTTGGCGGGCATGGACGACGTAAACGTATTTTTGGATGAAACGCCGATCACGCTTCCTTACGCCACCTCTTCCAAAGACTTGGCGGCAGGAGAGCATGTGCTCCTAATTGAGGCGACGGATAAAGTCGGCAACGTGGCTCATAAAGAAGTGACCTTCTCCGTACCTGAAGAGAATCCGCTTAAGCCGGAGCTCGTATCGCCAGCGGACGGGGCAGGCGGCATCGAACACGAAGCCGAACTTGCCGTAAAGGTGAAGGATCCTACGAACGACAAAATGAACGTCACCTTCTACCGCGGCTTCAAATACGATGCGTTGAACAAGGACGGCTTCCAAGGCTTCCGCAACTCGGCGGACGTTGAGCCTCCGAAAGAAATCGCCCCTGCAGGGGAAAAAGAGATGACTGCAGACGATTACACGCAGATCAGCACTGTCGACGGGCAATATTTGACCGATGATTCGACCGATAAGTTCCCTTATCAGCGGTTCCAGGTTCAGCTTGATCCTTCCGTGAAGGAGACCGATCAGATTGAACTCAGCTGGGAAGGAAAGTCGCTTGAAGGGCGTAAAGTCAGCATGTATGTATGGAGCCCTGCCGAGAAGAAATGGAACAGCGTAGATTCCAAAGTAGCGGGTAAGGAAGACTTCAAACTAGGTGCATGGGTAACGGCCGGAGATTATGAAGAGAACCATACGCTTCAATTGATGGTACAGGACGAGCTGCCGGCATCGCAGGATGAACTGCCAGCATCGCAGGATGAGTTGCCTGTATCGCAGGATCAACCCGTGTCGCAGGATTTGCCCCAATCGCAGGAGGACTACGATTTCTCCTTCGCCTGGATGTCCGACACGCAGTATTACTCGGAAAGCTATCCGTATATCTATGAAGATATCGTGCATTGGATCGCGGATAACAAAGAAAAGAACAAGATCGATTATGTCATCCATACCGGAGATATCGTCGACGAAGCGGACAAAGAGATTCAATGGCAGCGTGCCGATGCCGACATGAAAGTGCTTGAAGACGCGAACATTCCTTACGGCGTGCTTGCGGGCAACCATGACGTCGATCATCAGCTGGGCGCATATGATTATTACTGGAACTACTTCGGGGAAGATCGGTTCAAGGATCAGCCGACGTATGGCGGTTCCCTGGACAACAACCGAGGCCATTATGATCTCATATCCTCGAACGGCAATGATTTCATCATGGTATACATGGGTTGGGGAGTCCGCGACTCGGATATCGACTGGATGAACGAAGTGCTGGCGAAATATCCGAATCGCAAGGCGATTCTGAACTTCCATGAATTCCTGCTCGTATCCGGCAACCGGGCTCCGATTGCGGATAAGATTTTCGAAGAAGTCGTCAAGAAGAACAAAAACGTATTTGCCGTCTTGTCCGGCCACTACCATGACTCGGAGCTGCTTGTCGATGATATCGATGACGACGGCGACGGCAAGGGAGACCGCAAAGTGTATCAAATGCTTTCGGATTACCAGGGCGGTCCGGAAGGCGGTCAAGGTTATATCAAGCTGCTGCAGTTCGATATTGCCCATGACAAGATGTACGTGAAGACGTACTCGCCGTATTTGGACGATTATAATTTCTATGACGAAGATCCGGGCAAGGACGAATTCACGCTGGATGTCGACCTGACGCCTCAAGTGAAACGCGTATCGACCGATTACGTGGGCATCAACGTCTATTCCGATCAACCGATCGGGAAACAGGAGCAAGTGACAAGCGGCGAGCAGGCTTCCGTAACCTGGAGCGACCTGAACGCGGGCGCCAAGTACCAATGGTATGCGGCAGCGGTAGATGCTTACACCGGCAAAGGCTTGTCCGATATTTGGAGCTTCAAGACGGCCAAAGAAGGAACGGACGCATCGGATCCGACGTGGACCGATGGCAAGGTGTTTGTATCCTATATCGCCAAAAACGCGCTGAAGCTGACTTGGACGGGAGCGGAGGACGATATTGGCGTAACGAACTACAAGGTGTATAAAGACAACGTCGAGATTGCGACCGTATCGGGTACGTCGTACGAGGTAACCGGCTTGTCGGCGAATACGTCGTATTCGTTCAAGGTGGAAGCGGGAGACAAATCCGGCAAATGGAGCAAGAACGGGCCTTCGGCAACCGGGAAGACGTTGGAAGATACTACAGGTGGAGGCAATAACGGCAATAACGGCAATAACGGCCAAATTCCTGTAGTCACGCCGGTGAAAACCGAATACGGAGCCAGCATTAAAGGCACGGCGTCCGGCGAGACGTTAACGTTGCCGGCTAAGACGTTGGAACAAGCGATCGAGATGATTGCGGGACAAAGCGGTCAAACGATCGCGATCACTACGGATTCCGCGGGAGTCAAAAGCGTGGAATTGCCTGCAAACGCATTGCGTGATGCATTGAAGGTTGCGCCGAATCTGACGATCTCGATCCGGCTTGGCGGCGCGAGCTATGATCTGCCGATCAGCGCGCTTAACCTTCCGGCGACAATTGGCTCTGATGCCAAAATTGTCATCAAGATCGATCAAGTGGACAGCGCATTGTCGCAAACGATGACAGACAAAGCAGCGCAATCCGGCGTTAAGCTGGTGGGTACTCCGGTTGAATTCGGCGTATTCCTGCAATCGAACGGCACTACGCAAGAGCTTCATGAGTTCGGTCATACGTATGTATCCCGTACGATTGACGTCGGCCAGGCGTTGGATGCCTCGCAGTCCACGGCCGTGCTGTATAACGAAGAGACAGGCGAATTCACCTTCGTGCCGGCAACCTTCAAGACGGATAACGGGCACACGATCGTGACGATTAAGCGAAACGGCAACAGCGTTTATGCGGTTGCGCAATTCAACAAAACGTTCAGCGATCTGACTAGCCACTGGGCGAAATCGGACGTCGAGCTGATGGCCTCCAAATTGATCGTCAAAGGCATCAGCACTGATAAGTTTGGTCCTAATGCCGCAGTAACTCGCGCAGAATTCGCTGCCATGGTCGTTCGTGCGCTTGGCATCTCCGAAGACAAAGCCGGAGCAGCCTTCAACGACGTGGGCAGCAAAGACTGGTTTGCGGGAGCGGTAGGCGCAGCGGTGAAAGCAGGCCTTGTCAAAGGCTATGAGAACGGAAGCTTCAAGCCGAATGCTTCCATCAACCGTCAAGAGATGGCGGTTATGGTCTCGCGTGCGCTTACCTTTACGGGCAAGCAGCCGAATACGAACGGCACCCAGCTGCTGGACGCATTCAAGGACAAGTCGGCCATCGAAGCTTGGGCAGCCGCAGCCGTAGCGCAAGCGGTCGATGCCAAGATTATCGAAGGCAACACAGGCGGCAACTTCGCTCCGGTCAACAAAGCGACTCGTGCCGAAGCAGCCGTCATGCTGAAGAGATTGCTGGACTATGTGGATTTCATTTAACGGAATGACGTAATACGGAAAGACGAACTAGTGAGAAATGCCTCTTCGCTTCGGCGAGGAGGCATTTTTTGTGACTTGGAAGATTGCTGCAATTGGTGGGAAAAAACGGATGCTTAATTCAGGAGGCCGCTCTATAATCATAGTGATGATTAGTAGAGCCTATTATTGGAGGGTTATTATGAGATCGATTAGAAACGCACTGATTCTCCTGTTGCTGACGCTGGTTGCGGCTCAGCCCGTGACAGCCGCGTCCACGACGAACAAAATCAAAATTACGTTTATCGGTGCAAGTCTGGTAGACAATAACCACGTCGGCAACGAATGGTGGACGGGCGGCTATGTCAACGGCAAAGAAATTCAAGAAGGCGATGCAGTCACGCTGAGCGTCAAATCGTCGGGAACGATTACCTTGAAAGCGGAAGCGCAGGAGCAAGACAAGATTCCGGATGACGGACAAGCGAGCGTCTCGGTTAAAGTATCGCATATCGCAAAAACCGTTAACAAAGCGCTGACGGTAACCGTCGTCGAAAATCGCGGACGGTATTCCGGCAACGCCGCGAAATGGAAATTCTCGTTTAAGCTTGAACGCGTTTCATAACTTGCCAAATGCCTGTCCGCGCTAGGGCAGGCATTTTGTATTGAATTCCGAATGCCGTGACGATAAACTAGATGAATCACTGATACATGCTGCGTATGCAGTCGTACATCAAAGGGGATTCGGGCGTTGAACGGAAAAGAACAACGAGAGAAGAAAGAAAAGCTGGTCAAGGGACCGTTTGCGCTGTACGAGCAAATGCGCCTCAAAATCATGGAGCTGATCGAGGAGCGCGGGCTGCGGCCGCATGATCCCGTGCCTTCCGAGGGCGAGCTAGCCGATATGTTCGGCGTCAGCCGCCGGACGAGCAAGGAAGCGCTGCTGGCGTTGGCCAAGGAGGGCGTCGTCTACCGGATGCCGCGGCGCGGAACGTTTCTGGCCGAGTACGGAGACGGCCACGCGGCGCCAGATGGACTTCCGGGCCGGGTCATTGCCATGGTCGTGCCGGCCATCGACGACTTCGTCGGCCAGATCATGACCGCCGCGCTTCCTGCGGCTCAGGCGCTGGGCTATGAGCTTTTGTTCCGCGTCGCAGGGGAAGATCACGATAGAGAGGAAGAACTGCTTCGCGAGCTATCGGAGGACCGCGGCATCCGCGGCATCATTCTGTTCCCCGGCGACAGGCGGGCCTGCGGCAACCAAGTGCTGCGCCTGCATTTGGCGAATTATCCGATCGTCATCATCGACCGGGCGTTCCGCGAGCTCAACATTCCGAACGTCTGCCACGACCATTACGGCGGGGCTTACGAGTTGACGAAACACTTGATCGGCGCGGGCCACACGCAGATCGGTTTCGTATCCGAGGAAATGGCCGGCGTCATGAGCCGGGAGGAGCGTTATCAGGGCTATATCCAAGCGCATGTCGACGCGGATCTTCCTGTTAACCGAAGTTTAATCTATGCCGATTACGGTAACAAGGAAGCCGATCTTGAAGCGTTCATGCAAGCGGCCTCCGCGATGACGGCTGTCTTTTGCTCCAATGACTACGTGGCGCTGGAGGTCATGAAAGCCGCGCACCGGCTCGGTATCGAGGTGCCGGGACGGTTGTCCGTTGCGGGTTTTACCGATAGCCGCATGAACGGCCTGCTGCCGGTGCCGCTTACGAGCGTTCGCAAGCCAGCGGGCGAGCTGGGGCGGGCGTGCATCGATCTGTTGATCAAAGTGATGGACGCGCCAGACGGCACGCATGTACCGTCCGTGAAGCTTCCGACGAAGTTGATTTTGCGGGAGAGCGTGGTAGCTCTTTTATAAGAATACAGAGATACGTAAGCGCTAGGACTCGGTTGATCGAAGCCGAGTCCTTTCTGATTTCGGCGGAACTAGGCGTGCCTTGTGATTGCATCCCTCAGATACGTGCTAAAAGACGGACTGATCGTCTCCGCTGCTGCCCCGCTTCCTGCCGACCAGCATCGGACGGGCGGATCATCGCCCTTATCCAATTCAAAGTAATAGATGACGTACCCTTGATGCATCGCGAAGATGAATGCCGATTTCGGCAAAACAACAGGGTCGCCGTTCTCGCGCAGCAGCTCCCTTGCCTCTGGCTGAAGCTCCTGCAGCAGAGAGTAACTCGCATCCGTCCCCCGAAAAAGCTTTCCCGACTCATGGCCGACCGCCGATAAAAACATGCGGTAAGCTTGGGGAAGCGGGCTGCCTATCGTCCGTTCCAGCACGGCGATCTCATCCGTAGAGCATCCCTTGAACGGAGCACCATAATTCTGCAAATTATGGTCATACAACAGGGTGATGATGCTGTCTCGATCCACTGAACCGCGCTCCTTTTCAATGCCGATGCATCTGCTCCTATTCCCTTCAATAGGACCTGACCGTTATCCTGCCGAAGGTTCGGCGGGTTAATTGGCATGTGAAAAAAATGCATTGTAAGTATCAGTGATACACAATAGTATTAGTTTGTGTACTAGAAGATCAGTTGGTTTGTCCACTGGAGAGGATGGCGGGAATGGCTGTAGATCTTAAGCTAGGCGTCAATCTGGGATTTGCCGTCAATAAGTATGTGGAGCCGGAGGTTTGGACTCGTATCGTGGCGGAGGAGATGGGGCTGACCTGCGTGCAGTTCGTCGCTGATCTGTTGAATGCGTTTTTGCCTGAGAGCATTATCCAGCGGCAGCTGGAGCAGATTCAGGAAAATACCGCGAAATACGGTCTGCAAATCACGAGCACGTTCACGAGCTCGTTTACGCGCGTGAATCATTTCATGCATCCGGACGAGGCAACGAGGCGTACATGGCTCGATTGGTTCAAACGGTTCGTTGACATCAGCGTGGCGATGGGCGCTACGTCGACGGGCAGCCACTTCGGTATTCTAACGTTTGCCGATTATGATAATCCGGAGCGCCGCGAACTTATCATCGGCGAAGCGCTGAAGAATTGGCAGGAGCTGAGTTGGTACGCCAAGGAGAAGGGCATGGAATATCTGATGTTCGAGCCGATGTCCATTCCGCGCGAAATGGCCAACACGGTCGAGGACACCAAGGAGCTGCTGGAGCGGCTGAACGATGGAGCCGGAATCCCGTTCAAGCTGGTGCTGGACGTCGGGCATGCCCCGCATCCGAACGACCGGGACCCGTACCGCTGGGTTCGCGAGCTGGGCAGCGTGTCGCCGATCATTCATATTCAGCAGACGGAGTTGAACCACAGCCGGCACTGGCCGTTCACGGAGGAGTACAACGCGCTCGGCATCATCCACGGCGAGCCGCTGCTCGCGGCGCTGGAGGAGTCAGGCGCGAAGGAAGCGGAGTTAATCTTCGAGCTCTCGCACCGCGAAGCCTGGTCGACGGAATTCCGCATTATTCAAGACCACAAGGCTTCCGTCGATTATTGGCGGCAGTTCGTCAAAGCGTAGGCAGGTGAGCAGACCATGAAAGCAAATGTTCTCTACGGACTAGGAGATTTGCGGCTGGCGGATATAGAGAAACCCGCTCCCGGCCCGGGGGAAGTGCTGCTACGCATCGGCGCTTGCGGCGTATGCGGCTCGGATATCCCGCGCGTATTCACTAAAGGGACGTATCGGTTTCCGACAGTGCCCGGCCATGAATTCGCAGGCAGAATCGTCGGGCTAGGCCCTAATACCGACCCGGCGCTGCTGAATCGCAAAGCCGCGGTATTCCCGTTATTGCCTTGTCGAAAATGCCCGTATTGCGAAATCGGCGAGTTCGCGCTCTGCGACAATTATGATTATATGGGCTCGCGGCGCGACGGAGCGTTCGCGGAATATATCGTCGCGCCGGTATGGAATTTAGTCCTCGCGCCGGATTCGCTCAGCTTCGAGGAGCTGGCCATGACGGAGCCCGCGGCGGTGGCCGTTCACGCGCTGCGCCAAGCAGGGCTGGATGTCGGCGACCGCGTCTTCATCAGCGGCGCAGGCCCGATCGGCCTGATGCTCGCATATTGGGCCAAGGCTTGGGGGGCATCCCGCATCCTGCTGGCGGACGTCGATCAGACGAAGCTAGCATTTGCCAACGAGCTCGGCTTCGCGGATACATTCAACCCGCTGAATGGAAGCGTTTCCGACTGGGTAAAGCGCTTGACTAGCGGCCTCGGAGCGGACGTCGCCATCGAAGGAGCGGGAATAGCGGCGTCCTGGGAGAATTGTCTGCGAGCGGTCCGCAAGCTGGGCCGCGTCGTGCTCATGGGCAATCCCGCAGGAGGCATGGCGCTCTCGCAAGACGGGTACTGGGAAATGCTGCGCAAGCAGCTGACAGTTTGGGGGACGTGGAATTCCTCCTACGGATCGTCACCGCGCAACGAGTGGCAGCTCGTCGTCGACAGCATGGCGTCCGGCAAGCTGGACCTGAAGCCGCTGATCAGCCACCGCTGCTCGCTGGACGATACCTTCGAAGCGCTGCAGATGATGCGCGAGCGGACGCAGTTCTTTAATAAGGTGATGATTCTGCCTGCAGGAGAAGAGGTTTAGAGGATGGGTGGTTTAGAGGTTTAGCGGTTTAGAGGTTTGGTGGCTTGGAGCTCGGAGGCTCAGTGATTCGGAGATTTGAAGTATTAGTAGGCTTGAGTTTAGAGGTTTCTAGGTTTGGAGGCTTAAGGGCTTGGGTCAGAGGTTCGGTTCGGCGGCTCTGAGGTTTGGAGGTTCGGAGGTTCGGAAGTTTGGGCGGTTCAAGGTTCGTTCTCTTTATCGAAGTCGACTAGGTCAGAGCCAAGCATCGCCAAGTCTGCAAAGTTAGGCCCATAGGTCCGCGAAGCCAGACCGAACAACGGGCCGCTTGGGTAAGCAGCAAAGGGCAAGAAGCAAGAGACTAGTAGCAATCGCAAGAAGCAAGAAGCAAGAAGCTGTAGCAAGGTGCAAGCAGCAGGAAGCGTGCAAGTAGCAGGAAGCAAGAAGTAAGAAGCAGTAGGCAAGAGGGAAGGTCAAGCAGCACGGCAGCGGCAAGACCTGCTTTGACTTTGTCCGTTTGTCTATGCCGGCAGCAGGCCGGCACAAACGAAATCATATCCAAAGATGGAGTTCCCCATTGTTTATAACGGTTTAAGCATACGGCAAGGAAGTGCCCGGAGGGGATGTGGAGTCTGAAAAGCGTAGCGTTCGCCTTTGTAGTCGGAATTCTACCTCTAAATGTCTTAGGGAATCGAGGAATTCCGAAACTACAACAGCGATGGAAGACCCACACTCCCCGCAGGGCACTTCCCCACCAAGCCGGATGATTAAAAAGGAGGGCTAGGCTATTATGAAAGCCGCCGTACTGCACAACCTCGACCACATGGTCGTCCAAGAAGTCGAGCTGCCCGCAATGGACGCGGACAGCATCCTCATGAAAGTCGAAGCCGTCGGCATCTGCGGCTCCGACATCCGGATCTACCACCACGGCAACAGCCGCGTGCAATTGCCGCAAATTCTCGGCCACGAGGCATCGGGCCGAATCGCGGCCGTCGGTGCCAACGTCACCAAATTCAACGTCGGCGACCGCATCTCGCTCGGCGCGGACGTCCCGTGCGGCGAATGCGTCTTCTGCGAAGCCGGCATCGGCAACAATTGCCAGATCAACTACGCGATGGGCTACCAGTTCGCGGGCAGCTTCGCGGACTACGTGCTGCTGAACAAGATGGTCGTCAACTTCGGGCCGATCCACCGCATCCCGGACCATGTCTCCCATGAAGAAGCGGCGCTCGCGGAACCGCTCGCCTGCGTCATCAACGCGCTGGAGCTGTCGAACGTCCGGCTAGGCGATGCCGTCGTCGTCATCGGCGCGGGGCCGATCGGCTGCATGCTGGTCGAGGTCGCCAAAATGATGGGCGCGACCAAGGTCATCCTCGTGCAGCGCTCGCGTCCGCGCCTCGAGCTGGCGAAGCAGTTCGGCGCGCATGCGTACATCTGCTCGAACGAGGAGAACGCGATCGAGCGCGTGCTCGAAGAGACCGGCGGCCTCGGCGCGGACGTCGTCATCACGTCGAACCCGTCGCCGGAAGCGCAGGTCGACGCCATCCACATGGCGAAGAACCGCGCGCGCGTCAACTTCTTCGGCGGCCTGCCGAAGGGCAAGTCGCTCGTCACGCTGGACACGAACATCATCCACTATAAGGAGCTGTTCGTTCATGGCGCGCACGGCTCGCTGCCGGCGCATCACCAGAAGGCGATCGACCTGATCGGATCCGGCGCGATCGACATGAAGAAATACATCTCGCACACGTTCCCGCTGGAGCGGATCCAAGAAGCGATCGAGACGGCGGAGAGCCACGTCGGCATGCGGGTCATCGTCAAACCTTAGGCGCGAGGAGGCGCAGAGCATGGCAGGCAAAATATCCCCATCAATGATGTGCGCGGACTTCCGCCGGCTGGAGCAGACGGTCGAGGCGTTCGAGCGGGCCGGCGTCGAATACCTGCATATCGACATCATGGACGGCCGGTTCGTGCCCAACTTCACGCTGGGGCCGGATTTCGTCCGGACGCTCCGCGAGATGACCGACATTCCCATCGACCTCCACCTCATGGTGGAGCGACCGGAGGACCATTTGCATCTCTTCCCGGTCGGGCCGGGCGATATCGTGTCCGTTCACCAAGAGGCGTCCGTGCATTTGCAGCGGACGCTGCAGCAGATCCGGTCGCTCGGCGCCCGTCCGTGCGTGGCGCTCAATCCGGCGACGCCGATCTACACGATCGACGACATTCTCGACGACCTGGACGTCGTGCTCGTCATGACCGTCAACCCGGGCTTCGCCGGGCAGAAGCTCGTGCCGGCGACGCTGCGGAAGATCGCGAACATGAAGCGCCATCTCGTAGACATGGGGTATGCCGGCGTGGAGATCGAGGTCGACGGCAACATTTCCAACGAGAACGCGGTCAAAATGCTGGCGGCCGGGGCGGATATTTTCGTCGCGGGCACCTCGAGCATTTTCAAGAAGGACGCGGATTTGCTGGAGCTGACGGAACGGTTCCGCGCTTCGATCTCGGCGACGGCGTAGCGGCTTCTACCAAACGAGAAGCATTCCAACATTTCCGAAGCAGGAGAGGGGATTCAGGCATGGCGGACAGCGCATACGCTTGGTTCGAACGGGAGCAGCAGAACCGGGGCATTGATTTGACGCAGGTGAAAGAGAGGCTGAACGCGCTCAAGATCGAGACGCCTTCATGGGGCTATGCCGATCAGGGGACGCGGTTCCGGACATTCAAGCGAGCCGACGCGGCGCGGACCGTTCGCGAGAAGCTGGAGGATGCGGCGATGGTGCACCGCCTCACGGGCGCCTGCCCGGATGTCGCCATCCACATTCCGTGGGACTACACGGACGATTTCGGCAAGCTCGCCGCGGACGCGAGGTCGCTCGGCATCGGTATCGGAGCGGTCAATCCGAACCTGTTCCAGGACGATGAATACATGCTCGGGAGCGTCACGAACGCCGATCCGGCGGTTCGCGCCCGCGCGGTGGAGCATCTGCTGGCCTGCGTCGACGTCGCCCGCGCCACGGGGTCGAAGGTGCTGAGCCTCTGGTTCGCGGACGGCACGAACTACCCCGGCCAAGGCGATTTCCGCCAGCGGAAGGCATGGATGGAAGAATCGCTGCGCCAAGCGTACGCGGTGCTGGATGCGGATATGCGGATGCTGATCGAGTACAAGTTCTTCGAGCCGGGCTTCTACCATACGGATCTCGCCGACTGGGGCATGGCATACAACCTCGCGCAGAAGCTGGGGCCGAAGGCCGAAGTGCTGGTGGACACCGGACATCATCCGCAGGGCACGAACATCGAGCATATCGTCGCGTATTTGCTGGATGAGGGGCGGCTCGGCGGGTTTCATTTCAATGCGCGCAAGTATGCGGACGACGATCTGATCGTCGGATCCGCCAACCCGTATGAGCTCTTCCTGATCTTCACCCAGATCGCGCTCGCGGAACGTGACGCCAACCAGGTCGTCCGGCGAACGGCCGAACGCATCGCCTACATGATCGATCAAAGTCACAACATCGAAGCGAAGATCCCGGCGATGATCCGCTCCGTCATGAACGTGCAGACGCAATACGCCAAGGCGCTGCTCGTCGATTGGGACGCGGTCGCGCAAGCGCAGCGGGCAGGCGACGTGCTGGAAGCGGAAGCCGCCGTGCGCGAAGCGTTCGAGCAGAACGTGACGCCGCTGCTGCAAGCCGTTCGCGAGGAAGCGGGCCTGCCCGTAGATCCGATGGCTGCGTATAAGCTAAGCGGCTACGCCGAACGCATATGGAATGCGCGGTCCGCTGCAGTCAGCCCCCTATAGCACCGGCTTCGAATGCCGTTAACCGGACCGAGGAGCCGACTCGTGCTTTATATTTCACAAAACGCATCCATTTACGGGTGCGTTTCGTTATTTTAATGCTATAATGAAAGGTAAGATGACGGGTGGCAAAGGAGAATCGCGGTGAACGAGGCACAGTTAGTAATGCTGTCAAGACAAGGCGATCAGACGGCTTTCAACCAGCTGGTCGAGCTCTATAAGGATAAGCTCTTCCATATGGCGCATCGCATCCTCCGCAGCAAGACGGAATGCGAGGATGTCGTACAAGAAACCTTCCTGAAGGTGTACTTGAATTTGAACCGCTTCGACGAGAACAAACGGTTCTCCACGTGGATTTTCCACATCGGCAAGAACGTTTGCCTGGATTTGCTGCGCCGCCGCAAAGCGCCTCCGCTGCCTCTGGATCAGCCTGTCACAGCTCAGTCCGATCAGCAACTGTCCCTCCATGATGTCATCCCGCACGCATCGCTTTCGCCGGAAGGCGAAGTCATCGAACGCGAGCTCGCCTCGACGATGGCCGATCTGATCGCGAAGCTTCCCGAGAAATACAAGACCGTCGTCTACCAGCGTTTCGTGCTCGAGATGTCGATGGAAGACATCGGACGGGCGAACAACATTCCGGTCAACACGGTCAAATCCCGGATTCACCGCGGCAAGGATTTCATGAAGAAAAGATGGGGCAAGACGCTTTTGCTCTACTCCCTGCTGCTATTCAGTTTCTTCTGATTCCGAGCTTTCGGACTTCTAATTCTATTCATCCAAGCGTGCAAATCGGCCACCGGTTTGACACGCTTTTTTTGCTGTTCTCCATCCTGCCGGGAATGAGAGGTTGAAACCGGGATACACTAGCGTGATATAATCGACTTTATTCGGAACCTAGCAGCGTATCGCCGTGCCGCGCAGAGAAGGAGAGAAGAGAGTGAAATCCGCCATCAAGACCGGACTGCAATGGTTGAAATTCAGCGACATGCGGATGGAGCGCAAGCTGCTGCTCGTTTTTTTGCTTCTGATAACGCTTCCACTGACGTTTATCGGCGCCGTCTCCTATCGCAATTACGCGCATTCGATCGAACGGAACACGATCGCGTATTCGACGACGACGCTCGGCAACATGATGGACAGCCTGGACGATTATATCGATGACATGAGCCGCATCTCGTCGGTCCCGGCCTATCAGGACGAGATCAAGTCCAACCTCATCGCGTCGAACAAATACCATCAGCAGCATGTGCAGAACGAGAACTTCGACCTGCTGCTCACGATTCAGCGGGGAATCGAAGGCAATATCGCATTCATCAATAATATCAAGCGAGGCGCGACCTCGGTTTATATTTTCGATCAGTACGGCAACGGGTATTTCTCGGCCAAATCCGGCGGCATCCGCATGAACGTGAAGGAGAGCTACCAGGCTTGGATGGAGAAAGCAGGGCATTCCAGCGGCGAAGCGCTGCTGATCAGCACGCAGAAGTACACGAGCAATCTTAAGAGCACCCGGTACGCGTTCACGGTCGTGCGCAAAATCATCGACAGCTCGCTGCATGACATCGGCCTGATCGCGGTCGATGCCAACATCAGCGTCATCGAGGACCAAATCGCCAAGCTGGACAAGGTAACGCACGGCAAATCGTTCATTTACGATTCGCAGGGCAATGTCATCTACGACAGCGACAAGAAGCTGCTCGCGACGAACATCGGCGATCGCGCGATGGTGCGGCAGGCCAGCGGCGCAGAAGGAAGCTTCTACATGACCGAAGACGGCGTGAAGAAGCTGAACATCTATACGACATCGGCCAATACGCAGTGGAAGGTCATGACGTCCATTCCGGTGAAGGAGCTGACGCGGAATACGGCCGTCATCCGGAACGTGACCTGGATTTTGACGTTTCTGACGATCGGGATCGCGCTCTTGATCTCCATCTTCTTCTCGTTCGCCTTGACGAAGCCGCTGCGCAAAATGATGCGTCTCATGAAGCGGGTGCAGGAGGGCGACTTCAGCGTGCAGTTCCAAGTGAAGCGGCGGGACGAGATCGGCCAGCTCGGCAACCAGTTCAACCGGATGATCGTGCGGATCGACGATCTCATTCAGGACATCTACGGCATGGAGACCAAGAAGAAGGAAGCGGAGCTGCATGCGCTGCAAAGCCAAATCAATCCGCATTTCATGTACAACACGCTGGAATCGATCCGCATGGCCGCCGAGCTGAACGACGATACGGACGCCGCCGACATGCTGGCGATCCTGGGCAAGCTGCTGCGCTACAGCATCAGCGATCTGAACGAGAAAGTGACGCTCGGCAGCGAGATCAATCATATCCGCTACTACGTCGAGCTGCTCAACTACCGGTATCCGGAACGATTCGAGCTTACGGTGGACGTGCCGGACGCGCTCCTCCATTACGAGCTGCTGAAGCTTGTCTTGCAGCCGATCGTCGAGAATGCCATCTATCACGGGATGGACGACAACAAGCCGAGAATGGCGATTACCGCATCGGCATGGGAGACGGAGCGCGGCGTCTGCGTACGGATTACGGACGATGGCATCGGCATGGACGAGGAGACGCTGGAGCGGCTGCGGCATTCGATGAATGGCGTGCAATCCGCGGAAGCCGCCAACTACGAACCGTTCAAACGATCGGGGCTCGGCCTTCGCAACGTGAACGAACGCATCAGGCTCCACTACGGAGCGAATTTCGGCTTAACGGTAACGAGCGAGCCCGGCATCGGAACGCAGGTCACGCTCGATCTGCCTGACATAGGAGGACAGCAAGATGAATGACGCGGTACGAAACGCAAGCTTGCCGGGAAGAGCGGGAGTCGCAGCCGCGCTTCTCCTGTGCGCCTTTTTGCTGACCAGCTGCAATTCGGGTGCGAGCGGCGGGAATAAGGGGCAAGTCTCCGACGAGCCTGCGCAGCCGGCCAATCCAACCACGCTGACCGTGCTGACGAACCGGGTGGATTGGATCGAGAACGGCGTCCTGCAGCGGTACGCGGATCGGTTCGAGGCGAAGCATCCCGGGACGAAGGTCGAATTCGACGGACTGACCAATTACGCCAGCGACATCATGGTACGGCTGTCGACGCGCAGCATGGGCGATGCGCTGCTGCTGCCGAACAACTTGACGAACGAGGATTTGGTCAACTACTTCGAGCCGCTTCAGGACGAGATGTTCGCGCATATCCGGTTTGCCGATTTCAAGGCATACCGCGGCGTAAGGTATGGGATCGCGACGGGGGCCTCGACGGAAGGGATCGTGTATAACAAGGCGGCTTTCCTCAAAGCCGGCATTACGGCGCTTCCGACCACGCTGGACGAATTTTACGAAGCGTGCCGCAAGCTGAAGGCGGCAGGCATGACGCCGATTTATCTCAATTACGGCGCGCAGTGGCCAATGTCGTCCTGGGGAGAGAACCTGGTAGGCTTCATGACGGGCAATCCCGCCTACCTCAACGAAATGACGAAGTCCGATCAGCCTTGGCAGATCGACAATCCGTGGGGACATGCCATAACGATCGTGAGGACGCTGATCCAGAAGGGCTACGGAGAGAAAGACATGTTCGCGAACAACTGGGAGCTGTCGAAGAGCGAGGTCGCAAGCGGCCAAGCGGGCATGTACTTCATCGGCAACTGGGTCATTAATCAGGTGATCGAGGCCGGCGCCAAGCCGGAGGATATCGGCTTCTTCCCGTTTCCGTACGATAACGAGAAGGGCAAACGTTATGCGCAGCTCAGTCCGGATTGGTTCCTGGGCGTCAGCAAATTCAGCGAGCATAAGGAGCTGGCCGAGGAATGGGTCGACTACTTCGTGAACGAATCCGGCTATGTGAACGATTCCGGCTTCCTGCCGGTTGACGAGACGAAGACGTCGTCCATGCCGCAGATCCGGCAGTTCGAATCGTTCCAGCCGACGTATATCGAACGGCAGCCTCCGAGCGACGACTTCCTGAACATCGCGGCGAAAGCGCAGGTCGCGTTCTGGTCGGGCGATTTTATTCAGAAATGGGCGGTCGCCAAGGATCTTAAGATGGAATTCCAGAAGTACAATGAGCTGTGGAAAGAGGCGCGAAAAGACGTGCTGGGCCTTCAAGCCGCTGCTAACGATGCAGCTAAAGCTCCCTCTCAAAACGCATCCCAAAACGCATCTCAAAATGCATCCCAAAATGCAACTTAGTAATAAACATTCACCGGACTCGCCATGCTGGCGGTCCTTTTTTTTGCCTCAAATAGGGTGGGAAAACACGCAAAGGCGGTCATCGGAAGCGGTGACTTGCCGTTAAACAGGTAAATTGAAGACTACAAATCACAATTGAAACCATTTTCCCCCTGCTCCCTAAGGCGTAATATTACGGGTGTAAGCGCAACCAGTAAGCGCGATCATACGAAACAGGGGGATTAGCAAATGAAAAAAACAATTGCCTACTCAATGGTTTCACTGCTTTTGGTCACATCTCTAGCCGCGTGCGGCAGCAATAATGAAAGCGCCAACAACGGTAACGGCGCAGCCGCCAACGCGAATTCCAATACGACGACGAACGGCGGCACGAACGGCAATGCTTCCACGAACGAAGGCAGCGCGAACGCCGGCGGCGACGCCGACATCAGCGGCAAGGTCGTCTTCCTGACGAACCGCACGGACATGGTCGACAAGGAGTACAAGGATTACGAGAAGCGTTTCGAAGAGAAGTATCCGAAGGTAGACCTGCAATTCGAAGCGATCACGGATTATGACAAGAACGAGAAAATCCGCATCGCTTCCGGCAGCTTCCCGGACGTCGTCCTGCTCA
Organism: Paenibacillus sp. J31P316; assembly: GCF_056269105.1. NCBI lineage: Bacteria > Bacillati > Bacillota > Bacilli > Caryophanales > Paenibacillaceae > Paenibacillus > Paenibacillus sp. J31P316. The sequence goes on from NZ_JBWDNI010000003.1 coordinate 385,877, forward strand.
GCACGCTCATTCCGAACGCCGAGTTCCCGAAATATTTCGAACCGCTTGACGACATCACGTTCGGCGGCGACATCTACTTCAAGGATTTCAAATCGTTCGAGGGCAAATCGTACGGCATCTCGTCCGGCAACAGCACGGTCGGCATCGTATACAACAAGAAGGCGTTCGAGAAAGCCGGCATCACGGCCATTCCGAAGACGTACGACGAATTCCTGGCTGCCGCCCAGAAGCTGAAAGACGCCGGCATCGTGCCGCTGGCCTCCAACTTCAAGGACAAATGGCCGCTCGGCGCTTGGTACAACGACGTAACGTCGATCATCAGCGGCAAAGCCGACACGGCGAACAACCGCAAAGACACGGATACGCCTTTCACGCTGGATAACCCGTACGGCAAATCGTTCAGCATCCTCAAAGAGCTGTACACCAAAGGCTTCCTGGAGAAAGACGTCAACTCGACGAACTGGGAACAATCCAAGAAGGACGTCGCGCAAGGCAAGTTCGGCATGTACCTGCTCGGCAACTGGGTCATCAATCAAGTCGTAGACGCAGGCGCGAAGACGGAAGACGTAGGCTTCTTCCCGTTCCCGGCCGACAACTCCGGTCAAGCCAAAGCGCCTTTGAACCCGGACTGGTTCTACGGCGTGAACAAGGACGGCAACGTGCCGGCGGCCAAAGCATTCATCAAATGGATGATCGAAGAATCCGGCTACGACGATTTCGCGGGCTTCATTCCGACGCTGAAGAGCAAAGAGCCGAAGCTGGCGCAGCTGACGGAATTCAACGGCTACAAACCGACCTTCGTCGAAGCGCTGCCGACGGACGATACGGCGCTTAGCATCCAAAACAAAGCGCAAATCGACATGGACGGCCTCGTGCAAGAGTTCGTGCTGGCCAAGGATCCGCAAAAAGTGCTCGACAAAGTGAACGGCCAATGGGCGAAAGCGAGAAAAGACATCGTTAAATAATTCAGCCACTCTCGTCTCATGACGGGTGACGAGCGCTCCTGCAGGCAGTACGGCAGGGGCGCTCGCATCAGTCGGACGCCCGAAAGGAATGATGCACCATGCTCAGCAATCTTTCGTTCAAGAAGCAGCGTCTAATCATTATTCTCGGATTCACGATCATTCCGTTGCTCCTGCTGCTTACGTTCTCGTATTACCCGACATTGGAATTGATCCATCTGAGCTTTACGAATTGGGACGGCTTGAGCCCGGATAAAAGCTGGATCGGCTGGGACAACTATAAAGAGGTTTTCTCGAACTCCGAACTGTTCGGCGTCTTCACGCACAACTTCGCTTACTTCGCGGTGGGGATCGTTCAGAACATCGCGGCCATTTACTTTGCCATCGTCTTGAACGGCAAGCTGCGAGGAAAGCTATTCTTCCGGCTGCTGCTCTTTTTACCATACATCCTTAACGGCGTCGCGGTTTCCTATCTGTTCGGTTACGTATTCGATACGACGCAAGGCTCGCTCAACCTGATGCTGCACGCGATCGGCCTAAGCGGCGACACGAGCTGGCTCGGAAGCGAGGGCTTCGTCAACTATACCCTCGCTTCCATCGGCTTCTGGAAGTTCATGGGCTTCAACATGGTCATTTACTTAGCGGCGCTGCAGTCGATTCCGGCAGACCTGTACGAGGCGGCGAGCATCGACGGCGCGACGGGCTGGAAGCAATTCCTGTACATCACGCTGCCGAACATTTACAAGATCATCGAGCTGAACTTCTTCCTGACGGTGACCGGGGCGCTCGAGGTATTCGACCTCCCGTTCGTCTTGACCAATGGCGGACCGGCAGGCTCAAGCGAAACCTACGTCATGAAAATTCTCGAAACAGCGTTCCAGTTCAACAACTACGGTCTTGCGTCGGCGATGAGCGTCGTGCTGCTTCTGTTCGTCGTCGTCGTGCTGTCCATTCAACGGCTTATCTTCAGCAGAAAGGGGGAATAAAACATGGTCGCGCGAAATCCGGTATGGAATACGCTTAAATATTTATCGCTGCTGGTCGCTTCGTTCCTAGTCGTATTCCCGCCTTATATCATTATCGTCAACGCCTTCAAGACGAAGGACGAATTCAATACGAAGTCCACGATGTCCCTGCCCGACTCGTTCTTCCATCTCGCGAACTTCGGGCATGCGTTCGAGCAGGCCAATATGAGTCGCGCCTTCGGCAACACGCTGCTCATCGTGGGGATTACGCTGATCTTCAATATTTTGCTGGGCTCGGCATTCTGTTATGCGGTCGGCCGGTTCCATTTTAAAGGCAAAGGGCTGCTGGTCGGCCTGTTCCTGATGGCGACGGTCATCCCGTCCATCACGACGCAGGTCGTCAACTACAAGACGATCCAGCACCTGCACTTGACGAACACGCTGGGAGGCCCCATCCTCTTATACATCGGGGCGGATATTTTGCAAATCTACATTTACTTGCAATTCATTCGCAATATCCCCTACGATCTCGACGAATGCGCGATGATCGAAGGCGCGTCGCTGTTCCGCATTTACTGGCAGGTGATCTTCCCGCTGCTCGCTCCGGCGACCGCGACGATCATCATCCTGAAGACCATCAGCATCTACAATGATATGTATACGCCGTTCCTGTACATGCCGAAGCCCGAGCTGGTCGTCGTGTCCACGTCCCTGATGCGCTTCTTCGGGGTAAACAGCGGCGATTGGCAGAGCGTCTCTGCAGCCATCATCATGATTATGATTCCAACGTCGGTTATTTATTTGTTCCTTCAGAAATATATTTTCGCCGGCGTCACGAGCGGGGCGGTCAAATAAGGCGGTAAAATGACAAAACGAACAGCATCGAGCGAGGATGCGGCGGGCGGTGAAGCAGCATGAAAATCATGATCGTCGACGACGAGCAGTTTATTCGGCTGGGTCTCGAGAAAATCATTACCAAAATGGATCCGTCGCTTCAGGTGCTCGGCTCGTTCGGCAACGGCCAGGAGGCGCTAGCCTTCCTGACCAAGCATGAGAGCCAGAAGCCGGACGTGCTCATCACGGATATCAAGATGCCGATGATGGACGGGCTGAAGCTGATCGAGATCGTGCAGGAAAAGCATAAGGACATCTCCATCGTCGTCCTGAGCGGCTTCAGCGATTTCGAATACGCGCGGACGGCACTCCGCAACGGCGTGAGGGATTATTTGCTCAAGCCGGTCGACAAGAGCGCGCTCTTCGACCTGCTGAACAAGCTCCGCTGCGAGCGGGGACAGGAAGCTCCGGCGGCGGACGCGGAGCCTTCGGAGGACGGGGAACCCGTTCCGGAGAACGAGCATTATATCATCGATGAAGTCAAAGATATTTTGGATCGCGAGTTCGACAAGAACTTCGAGCTGGAACGGCTCGCCGAGACGGTCGGCATGAATGCCAGCTACCTCAGCCGGCTGTTCAAGAGCAAGACGTCGATGACGATCACGGATTATCTCATTCAGACGCGAATCGATAAAGCGAAGCAGTTTCTGACGGATCACCCGCATTTGAAAAACTACGAGATCTCGCATCTGGTCGGCTACAGCGATCCCGTCTATTTCAACAAGCTCTTCAAGAAAATCGTCGGCGTGACGCCGAAGGATTATAAGGAGAAGCACGGGTAGGGCCGGGGTAGCGGCGGTCGGTGAAGACGAAGAGAGAGGGGGCCGGCGGCTCCCTCTCTCTTCGTTGCAATTCGCAGCCGGTTGATGTGTGAACCGTGTCCGCACAAGTTTGAGGCTCGTCCGCAACCAGTCGATTCGTATCCGCGCAATTTGGTCTTCAACTGTCGGTTGAACCCAAGCACGACTAATTGGGCACTCACCAAGACACTCACCAAGTGGGATCCCAGTCGGACTCGATCAATCGGAGTCCTATCGCATCCTAAAAGAAAAGCATCCTAAATGCATCCTATCTAATTGCATCACAGTCGCGACTATGGGCATCCGCCTACGTTCGCAAGTAGCTTGTCTACAACTAATCGGCATCCTCGCCTTTACGCAAACGTTCTGTGTTAGCCAACATTCGCATAGGTCCGCATTTCAACCCAATCCCAAACCGCATTCCCAGCGCACTACGGGCATCGACCTACGTTCGCAACTAGAAACTTGTCTACAACTAATCGCTATCTGCGCCTTAACTCAACTTTTCCGTAATAGCTCAACATTCGCGCAAGTCCGCATTTCAACCCAATCCCAACCGTATTCCCATCGCACTACGGGCATCCGCCTACGCTCGCAACTAGCAACTTGTCTACAACTAATCGGTATTTGCGCCGCATTCGCACCTCTTGGAAGCACCGACTCCGCCCACTATTCGAGAAGGACAGTCAGTACATCAGCCACAGAAAATAAGTGCAAAAGTGCAGTTAATTCATAGCTTGGCTGCGGTTTTCTATGAAATAGCTGCAAAAATACACTTATTTTAAGCCGGTATCGCTCGATTGATGGATTTCGGTCGAAATAACTGCATATTTGCAGCTATTTATGTTCTCAGGGCGAATTTGAGCCGAATAGCTGCATTTTTGCAGTTATTCCATTAATGTGTGGATGTCGCGTAAGACTTCGACCCGAGAATGCGAAGCAGAAGATGAACTTTACTTCAGCACCGGCGAGGGAAGGCGGATGTTGGGCATGCTATCTCTCAGTCATGCACCCGCGAATCCTCGCGGAACCGGGCCGGCGGCACCTTCATCAGGCCGCTGAACGTGCGGGTAAAATAATGAACGGAGCCGAAGCCGGTCTCCTCCGCGATGTCCTTGATGGAGCGGTCGGTATACCGGAGCAACTCGGCGGCCCGGCGAATGCGCTGCTTGCGGACGTAATCGGTGTACGATTCGTAGACGCCGGAGGCGAACAGCCGCGATAGATGGCGGGGAGAAATGCTAATCTGCGCCGCCACCTTCTCGAGCGACAAGTCATCGTCGCCCAGGTTGTCGGTAATGAACAGCTTCGCCTGCTTAAGCAGGGCGGAGGCGCTGCGCCGCGGGGCCGTCCACGACGGCTGCTGCGTCTTGAGGAACACGGTCGGCAGCGACAGCAGCAAGGAAGCGGCCAGCTGCGTCAGCACCGATTCCGGCAAGGAAGCATGCTCGCCGGAGCGGCGCAGCATCGCGCGCCACAGCTGGGCGGCGGCCAGGTCGTCGCCGTCGTGCACGATGAACGTCTCGGTCTCGGCCAGCGCTTGGAACACGGCACGCACGGATTCCGAGCAGTCGCCCTCCTCCAATTCGAAGGCAACGAAGACGAGCGCCAGCTCCGGGTCGCTTTCGATATAATGGGTAATGCCCGGGCGCGAGCAGAACAGCGTTCCCTTGGACAGCGGGTACAGCTTGCCGTCGTCCAGGTAGGTGCCTTTGCCGCCGAGCACGTAGCAGATTTCGAAGAAGGAATGCTTATGCAGGAAGTTGGACAACAGATGCTCGTTCACGCCCCAGTAGTGGACGGTGAACACCGCATCCTCCGATTTGGGCCGAAGCGCGTATTGGTTCAGCCAGGTGTCGGTTTCGTTCCATAGGTACATCGCTGATTCCTACCTTCGATTATAATAATGTCCTTATAAGACAAAAAGCTGGCATGTATGGCTAAAGATCGAAATCCCCATAATCCCCTATAATAAAGCCATAGAAAGCGATTACGCTAACAGGAGGCTACTACGATGATTAAACCACAAGACGTAGAATTTTACAATGAACAGGGCTATCTGCTCGTCAAAGGCGTATTCAATAAGCAAGAGATCGAAGAGATGCGCAAAGGGGTAGAAAACATCGTCGACCGCGCGGCGAAAGCCAACCGCGACCATAACGCGCAATGGCAAGGCGATTTCCTTCCGCCGGAAGAGCTGAAGAAGCTGGTGCTGAAGGGCTTCCATGACGTGCAGTACCATGACGCTTCCTTCCTTCGCGCATTGATGCACCCGAACATGACGGCCGTGCTCTCGCAGCTCATCGGACCGAACGTACAGCTTCATCACTCCAAAATGCTCGTGAAGCCGCCCGAAAACGGCGCCGCGTTCCCGATGCACCAGGATCAGCCGTATTTCCCGCACGAGAAGCATACGATGTTGGCGGCAAGCGTGCATTTGGACGATGCCGACATCGAGAACGGCTGCCTGCATGTAATGCCGGGCTCCCATAAAGAAGGACCGCTGCAGCACGTGGGCCGTCATTACCTGAACGCGAAGGAATATCCGGTATCCGATGGCGTGCCTTGCATCGCGGAAGCGGGCGACGTGCTCTTCTTCAACTACCTGACGATCCACGGCTCGCCGGCGAACCGCAGCGAGCGCACGCGCCGCAACGTGCTGTTCCAGTACCGCAGCGCAACGGACTTCCCGACGAACAAAGAGCATTTGAACTGGGGCATGGGCCTGATGGTCTGCGGAGAGAATCCGAACTTCGATAAAGTCCACCCGGAATTCACGATCGTTTAATTTTATAACTACGGCTGAAGCCGGCAGAAGCGTCATGACGCTCCTGCCGGCTTTTTTCCATGCCCGCTTCCTCCGTTTCCGTCTGACGCGATGACCGTCTTCATATGGATTTCATTTATGTTTGTTAATGTGAGGGCTATAGACGATACGGAAAGGTGGATATCAATCCTATGGAACGCTCAAGTATAAAATTAATGGCGGCCGCCATGCTCATCTCGGTCATGCTTGCCGGATGCGGCGCGAAGAACGATGCGACAACCGCCGATAGCGGACAAGCCGCGGCGAACAGCGGGCAGTCGGCCCAATCCGATGGAGGGAACGCGACAGGTCCTCAGCAGCCTGACCGGACAGCCGATTATTTTGCCAAAGTGGTGAAGGTCGACGGCGACTCCATCGTCGTGCAGAAATCGACGACGTCTCCGGCGGATATGCCTTCCTTCGGCGGTGGGCGAGGCGGGCAGCGTCCGCAGGGTGGAGAAGGCGGTAATGCCGGCCAAGGCGATGGTCAAGGCGCCGCCGGAAACGGCGGTCAACGCGGCCAGCGAGGCGGCGGAGCAGACGGCCAAGCGCCGGGTGACGCAGGCGGTCAAGGAACGGGCCAAGCGGCTGACGGCACAGAAGGTCAAGCCGGAGGCAAGCAGGGCGGTGGTCGCTTTGGAGGCGGCTTCATGAATCAAATGAAGTTTGCCGACGAGCAGCTTACCGTTCCCGTTAACGCGGATACCCAAATCGTCAAGCTCGGCCGCGGCCAGAACGGCATGACGAACGATGCTTTGAAGGCGTCCGACCTGAAGGCGGGCGATATTCTTATGGTGTGGCTCGGTCCAGACAATGCGACCGCGCAGTACATCCGGCTTCAATTTAATCCGGCGGACATGAACAATGCAGGCAATCCAGGCCAAACAGGCACAGGCAATGCGAGCAACACGGGGAAGGCGGGTAACGGACAATGAAGAAATGGTGGCTGCTTGGACTCGGCGTGCTCATCGTAGCGGCAGGCGTCTATTATTATATGAAGCAAGACAAGAAGGTGACGCCTACAGGTCCTGCGGTGCAAACGACGCGAGTGTCGAAAGGAACGATCGAGGTCAGCGTCAGCGGCACGGGCAGTCTGGCACCGATCAATAAAGCAACGGTCAAAGCGTCATCGCAGGGCACCGTCGAGAAAGTGAACGTGGCGGAAGGGTCCGTCGTGAAGAAAGGCCAGGTGCTGGTCACCATCGAAGGCGAAGATAACAGCGACAAGATCAAATCCGAAGAGTTGAACCTGCAGAGCCAACTGCTCGACTTGCAGGACACGCAGAACAAGATGAAATCCGCTCCCGACGAGAGCAGCATCGACAGCATCAAGCTGAGCTTGAAGAAGCTGCAGCTGCAAATCGATCAGACGCGTTCCGATATCGCGGATCTGCAGGATGCGGAAACCGGCGAAACGATAACCGCGCCGATCGACGGCACGATCACGACGCTGAGCGTAGCGGCAGGCGATTCATTGAATCCGTCCGCAGAGCTCATGGATATCGCCGACTATTCGAAGCTGCAAATGGTCGTCGGCATCGACGAGCTGGACATCTCGAAAGTCAAGAAGGCCCAATCGGCGTCGATCTCCGTCGAGGCGCTTGCAGACAAATCGTATACCGGCAAGGTGATCAAAATCGCGGATGAAGGAACGGCCAGCAACGGCGTCGCATCGTTCGACGTGACGATCGCGCTGGATAAGGCCGACGGCTTGAAGAGCGGCATGTCCGCGGAAGCGAGCATCGAGGTGGAGAAGAAAGAAAACACGCTGATGCTGCCGATTGATGCCGTGCAGTCGCTGGGCAACCGGTATATGGTCTTCGTTCCGGCGGCAGCAGGTGCAGCCGGTACAGGTACGGCAGCCGGCCAAGGTGCGGCGGGCGGCCAGGGATCAGCAGGCGGCCGAGGTGCTGCAGCCGGTGATCAAGGCGCGGCAGGCGGTCAAGGCGCAGCAGGCGGTCAAGGTACGGCAGGCGGCCAAGGAGCTGCCGGTGGCCAAGGAGCGGCAGGCGGCCAAGGAGCAACAGGCGGTCAAGGCGGCGGCCGGGCAGGCGGGTTCACCGGAGGCCAAGGCGGCCAGGGCGGCCAAGGCGGATTTGCCGGTCGGACCGGCGGACGCAGCGGTACCGGCAGCGCGAACAGCCGTTTCGGTACAGGCACGCCGAAGGTCATTACGGTCGGCATTCATAACGAGGATTACATTGAAGTACTGACAGGCCTTGAAGAAGGCGACCAAGTTATTCTTCCTACTGTCGTATCCGCTGCTACTTCGAATCAACAGCAGGCTGGCTTCGCGGCAGGCGGTTTAGGCGGTCTTGGCGGAGGCGCGACCTTCGGCGGCGGAGGCGGCTTCGGCGGTGGAGGCGGAGGCTTCACCCGGACCGAGACGCGCGGAGCTGGCGGCGGCGGCACCGGCGGCGCAGGCGGGGGAGCAAGGTAATGGAAGCTCTACAGGAACCGCTGATCCGTATCGAAACCCTGTCGAAGCTGTACAAAATGGGCGGCGAGACCGTTCACGCCCTGAACGATATCTCGCTTCGCGTCGATCACGGCGATTTCATCGCGATTATCGGACCGTCGGGCTCCGGTAAATCGACGCTCATGAACGTCATCGGCTGCCTCGACGCACCGTCCTCCGGCAAGTATTGGCTGGATGGCGAGGAAGTGAGCCGGCTCCGCGAGAGCCGGCTGGCGGAGATCCGCAACCGGAAGATCGGGTTTATTTTCCAAGGCTTCAACCTGCTCAACAAGCTGTCGGCGCTCGAGAACGTGGAGCTTCCGCTCATCTATCGGGGCGTTCCGGCCAAGCTGCGCAAGGAGCAGGCGATCGAGGCGCTCGCGAAGGTCGGGCTCGAGGAGCGCTTGCGCCATAAGCCGAGCGAGCTGTCCGGCGGCCAGCAACAGCGCGTGGCGATCGCACGGGCGCTTGCGGGCAATCCGCCCATTCTGCTGGCGGATGAACCGACCGGCGCGCTCGATACGCGCACCGGCGCGGAGGTCATGCAGCTGATGAAAGATTTGAACGGGCAGGGGCATACCATCGTGCTGATCACGCATGATATCGCCATTTCCCAGCAGGCCAGAAGGGTCGTCCGCATTCAGGACGGCCAAATCAGCGAAGAAGGCGGTGAGGGACGTGAACGTCAGTCAAGCCTTCAAAATGGCGGCTAAGAGCATACTCGCGAACAAAATGCGTTCCCTCCTCACGATGCTCGGCATCATCATCGGCGTAGCGGCGGTTATCGCGCTGGTCGGCGTCGGGCAGGGCACGACGAAGCAGGTCACGGACCAGGTCGAGAGTCTCGGCACGAACCTGCTGACGGTGAGCATCACGGGACGCGGCTCGAAGACGACGCTCGATTATAAGGAAGCGGAAGACATTACGAACACGGAGGATATCGAGTTCGCCGCACCTTACAACCAACAGAACGCGACCGTCAAGAACGGCAGCGAAAGCACGAGCGTCAGCGTAGTAGGCTCGACGGCCGATTATCTTGACGTCAAGGATTACAGCGTGGCCGAAGGACGGTTCGTCGCGCAGATCGATCTCGATTACTATCAGAAGATCGCCGTGCTGGGCTCCACGACGGCGACGGATCTGTTCGGGACTACCGATGCCGTCGGCAAGACGTTCCTGATTAACGGCGTCCGCTACAAGGTCGTCGGCGTGCTGGCGACGAAGGGCAGCTCGCTGACGGGCTCCAATGACGAGATCGTCATTATTCCGATTACGACCTCCGAGCGGCTGTTCAAGTCCAAAGGCGTGAAGTCGATCAACGTCCAGGTGGCCGACGCCGACAAAATGGATACGGTCATGACGGAGCTCGAGACCGCGCTCAGCAAGAAATTCCGCGGCGATACGAACAGCTACCGCGTCTTCAATCAGCAGGATCTGCTGGATTCCTTCAGCAGCATCTCGGATACGCTGTCGCTTGCGCTTGGCGGCGTCGCAGCGATCTCGCTGCTCGTCGGCGGTATCGGCATCATGAACATCATGCTCGTATCCGTCACGGAGCGGACCAGGGAGATCGGTATCCGCAAAGCGATCGGAGCGAAGAAGAAGGACATTTTGACCCAATTCCTGATCGAAGCCATCGCGCTCAGCGGCTTAGGCGGCGTGCTCGGCGTCGGAATCGGACTCGGGACGGCGCAGCTGCTGCAGAAGTTTGCGGATATGACCGTCGTCGTCTCCATTCCGATCATGGGTCTCGCATTCGGCTTCTCGGTCTTCATCGGCGTCGTGTTCGGCCTCTTCCCGGCAAACAAGGCTTCCAGCCTTCGGCCGATCGAAGCGCTGCGTTTTGAATAACGTGCGTGCTTGTCAGGCATTACTGTAGTCAATCTAGTCAATCGAACAGCCGGATAGGAGGCTTCTCCGTCCGGCTGTTTGGCATACCGTTTGGCATGCTATGGAATACCGCCAATATTAGCTACCTTTTCACCCTTTTTTTATATTTACGCTTGAACGGGCCTCGTATACGCTATTGGAATGAGACATACATCCACATGAAGAGGTGCTTCCCTTGAGAACGAAATTAACGTATTCGCCGCCGGCTAACGGCTACCCGGAATGGAACAACAATCCGGAGATATTCGAGCTTGGCCGCATGAAAGCACATGCGACATTGATGCCTTTCGACTCCGTGGAGGAAGCGCTTCGCGGCGACCGCTCCGCGTCCCGCAGCTATCGATCCTTGAACGGCATGTGGAAATTCGCATGGGCCGAGAATCCGTCGAAGCGGATCGTCAATTTCTACGAAGACAGCTTCGATCATGCGGGCTGGGACGAAATCACGGTTCCCGCGCACTGGCAGCTGCAAGGATACGATTATCCGCAATATACGAATATCCGCTACCCGTGGGAAGCGTCGGAGGATCTTATTCAGCCGTTCGCGCCGACCAAATACAATCCCGTTGGCTCTTACGTTCGCAGCTTCCAAGTACCGGAGGGCTGGGAAGGGCAACCGGTATTCATCAGTTTCCAGGGCGTTGAATCCGCCTTCTACGTATGGCTGAACGGCGAGCTTGTCGGCTACAGCGAGGATACGTTTACGCCGGCGGAATTCGATCTGACGCCTTACCTGCGCGCGGGCGACAATAAGCTGGCCGTTGAAGTGTACCGCTGGTGCGATGCAAGCTGGCTGGAGGATCAGGATTTCTGGCGGATGAGCGGCATCTTCCGCGACGTCTTCCTGTATACGGCGCCGAAGGCGCATGTGTACGATTTCTTCGCGACGACGGAGCTCGACGCCGATTACCGGCATGCAGAGCTGAAGGTGCGCGCGACGCTTTTAAATTATTTTGAACAACAGCTCGGCACGGTGACCGTGGAGGCTCAGTTATACGACGCGGATCGCAAAGCCGTTCTTTCGCAGCCGATTACCGTGCATGCGGCGATGGGCAACGATACCGGAGAACTGGAAATCGAGGCTTCGGCTCACGTGGAGAACCCGCTGAAATGGAGTGCCGAGCAGCCGAACCTGTACACGCTCGTCATCTCGCTGAAGGACGGGGAAGGCCGTCTTCTGGAAGCGGTCAGCACGCGAGTAGGTTTCCGCACGTTCGAAATCAAGGATAAGCTGATGCTGATCAACGGCAAACGCATCGTCTTCAAAGGCGTCAACCGCCATGAGTTCTCCTGTCATACGGGCCGGGCGCTCGGCTTCGAGGATATGCTGACGGACGTCAAACTGATGAAGGCATACAACATCAACGCGGTGCGGACTTCGCATTATCCGAACCATCCGCTGTGGTACGAGCTCTGCGACGAGTACGGCCTGTACGTCATCGACGAGACGAACCTCGAGACGCACGGCAGCTGGGATTACCATTCGCCGGTTATCGCGCCGAAGACCGTTCCCGGCAGCGATCCCGCTTGGACGGCCAACGTGCTGGACCGCGCGAATTCCATGCTGCAGCGCGACAAGAACCATCCATCGATCGTCATGTGGTCGCTCGGCAACGAGTCGTTCGGCGGGGATAACTTCATCTACATGCACGATTTCCTGCGCGAGGCGGATCCGAGCCGGATCGTCCACTACGAGGGCACGACGATGTGGCGCGCTTCCGAAGCGGCGACGGACGTCGAAAGCCATATGTATACGCGTCCGGCTCAAGTGCAGGAATACGGATTGAACGTGAACTCGCCCAAGCCGTTCATTTTGTGCGAATACAGCCATGCCATGGGTAACTCGGTCGGCGGACTTCACCTCTATACGGAGCTGTTCGACACCGTTCCGCTCGTGCAAGGCGGCTTTATCTGGGACTGGGTTGACCAGGCGATCTGGACGAAGAATGCGGATGGTTTGGAATATATGGCGTACGGCGGCGATTTCGGCGAGCAGCCGCATGACGGCAATTTCTGCGGCAACGGGTTGATCTTCGCGGATCGTTCGGTATCGCCGAAGCTCCTGGAAGTGAAGCAGTGCTATCAGAACGCGTCGGTAACGGCAGTCGATCTGCGCAATGGCGTCGTGAGCCTGCAGAACAAGTATCTCTTTACGGATCTGAATGCCTTCACGCTGCAATGGTCCGTCGCGCTGGACGGTCATGAAGCCGCGAAAGGCAGTCTGGACGTATCGGCGGCGCCTGGCGAGTCGACGGAAGTCGCGATCCCGCTTCCGGAACGCCGGGTAGAAGACGGCGAGGCCGTATTGACTGTCAGCCTGCACACGAAGACGGCTGCACAGTGGGCGGATGCCGGCCATGAAGTGGCTTTCCAGCAGTTCGTGCTTCCTAGTGCGGCGCAAGCAGCAGCTCCTGTCGGCAGCGCTGACCGTCTTCCAGGCAAGTTTGAAGTCGCAGAAGAAGGCGGCAGGCTGATCGTTCGAGGCGAAGGCTTCTCCGCTGCCGTCGATCAGAAGAACGGAAGTCTCGCTTCGTATGTCACAGGCCGCACGGAGCTGCTGAAGGGCGAGCTGGCACCGAACTTCTGGCGTGCGTATACGGACAACGACCGCGGCAGTAAGCATCATGAACGCTGCGCCACCTGGCGTTCCGCCGGTGAAGAGCGTACGCTCCGTTCCCTGAGCTGGGAGACGCTGCCGGACCGCGTGGTCATCCATGCCGACTTCACGCTTCCGACGACGACGGAATCCCGCTGCTCCGTTACGTATGACGTGCTGAGCACGGGCGCGATCGAGGTCGGTCTGCAGCTGAACCCGGGCGAAGATCTTCCCGAAATTCCGGAAATCGGCATGATGCTGACGTTGGACGGTTCCTTCGACCAGTTGGAATGGTACGGCAAAGGGCCGCATGATTCCTACTGGGATCGCCAGCACGGCGCGAAGATCGGCCGCTACTCCGGTACGGTCGCCGAGCAGTTCGTACCGTACCTGCGTCCGCAAGAGTGCGGCAATAAGGTGGCTGTTCGCTCGGCATCGGTCGGCAATGGTCAAGGCGCCTCGCTGCGCTTCACTGGCGAGCCGTTAATCGAGCTTAACGCGCTGCCGTATACGCCGTTTGAGCTGGAAGCACACGATCACGTCTTTAAGCTGCCCGTCAGCGACAAGACGGTCGTGCGCATCAACCATAAGCAAATGGGCGTCGGCGGCGACAACAGCTGGGGTGCGACGGCACATCCGCAATATCTGCTGCATGCGAACCAAATCTATACGTTCCGCTTCACGCTGAACGGTCTGTCCCGATAGTAAACAAGCAAGGAAGCAAATAAGCGCCCCCGCGGGAGGCATACGTCGGTCGTATGCCTGCCTGTCGGAGGCGCATTTTTGATGTTTGCGTTACATGATGGATCTGGCCGCTTGATGCGGTATTCTACCAGGAATGTAACATTTTGGGCAAGAGAGAGGTGACCTGGTACGCTGCATGGCCAGGGCGAGACAGTTCAGGCCCGCACCGACACTCTCATTCCGAGAAATAAGTGCATATATGCATCTATTTCGCTTCATTTCACCTTTAAAAACAAAATTAACTGCAAATATGCAGTTAATTCGGTCCGATTCCCGTCGTCGGACGCGGTTATGTTTGAATTAACTGCACTTTTGCATCTATTTCAAGCCACGCTGTGGCCTAGAGTGGATTTAGCTGCATTTTTGCATCTATTTTCATTTAATTCGGAGGAACTCGCCGAACTTGCCGAACTCGAACTTGACGAACTTACCGAACTTGCCGAACTTGCTTAACCACTCGTGCTCGCCCGCATGCACAGAGTTGCGACCAGTTGCGCACAGGTTGCGGGTGAGGTGTCCATGCGAATCAGTCGCTGAAGGTTGGGGCTAAGGTACGAAGATTAAGTTAGTTGCTTGGGTGCAAACGACATGCCAATGCGAATCGGTCGATGAAGGTCGGGGCTAAGGTACGAAGATTAAGTTAGCTGTTTGGGTGCAAACGAGCTGTCAATGCGAATCAGTCGGTGAAGGTTGGGGCTGAGGGACGAAGGTTAAAGTTAGTTGCCCAAGTGCAGTCGAGGTGCCAATGTTCTGCGGTGAGTGGTTGGGCTGAGGTACGAAGGTTGGCTAGTTGCAGACCGCCGAGACTGACGTGAAGGCCAGACAAAAGAAGGGACGAGGCAGAAGTATCTGCTTCGTCCCTTTACCTGCTTCGTCCCTTTACCTGCTTCGTCCCTTTACCTGCTTCTGTCCCATTATCTACCCTGTCCGTTACCGGCACGGCTCACGCACATCCGCAGCCTTAGTCTATAACGACGTTCTGGCCTTCTTCCAGGCCTTTCACGATCTCGACCTTGTCGTTCGTCTTGAGACCGGTCACGACGTCCACTTCCTTGACGCGGTCGTTCTCCATGATTTCGACGTAATTGCGGCCGAACATCGTCTTCAAGGCCACGCGCGGGATAAGGATGACGTTGTCCCGCTTATCGATGAACAGCTTGATGTCGGCGTAGGTGCCGATCGGCACGGCGGGGCTTGGGGCGTTCAAGGCGATGATGAGCGCCTTGGCATTGCGCCGGTTTACCTCGTCTTTATCGCTCTTCGGCGCGGTCGACGGCGTCTGGATGACGGAGCCCTCGTAGGCTTTGTCGTCGTCCAGCGTGATCGCAACCTCGGTTCCGTCCTTCACGGACTTGATCTTCGTCGCGTCGGTCGCATCATAGACGAAATTGACTTTCGTCGGATCGGATATGACGGCGATAGCTTGATTCGCTTCCACCGGCTCGCCGGGCTTCAGGTCGTTCAAATACGTGACCAGGCCGCTGGCAGGGGCGAACAGCAACGCTTTATTGTATTCTTCCTGAAGCGAATTCAGCTGCAGCTGCTGTGCTTCCAGATCGATTTTGGCCAAACGTACGTTGTCTTCGCCGGCATTCTGCTTAACGGCATCTTGATACCGCAGCGTCGACTGTTCGACGGTCAGCTTCTGCAGCTTGACTCTCATGGGCAGATCGCCGGTTTCCAGCTCTGCGATAGGTGCGCCGGCCTTGATCGTATCGCCTTCGGCGACGTAAAATTTCTTCAGAATTCCGCCGGACTCCGGAAAGGCCACGGTGTTATTGACGTCGGATACAGCCGCGGCCGTCGAGGTCAAGAACAGCTCCATATTGCCTCGGGTGACCGGAGAGGTCGTATGTTCTTCGGTTTTGCTGGTCAGCGTCGGAGGATCCAGCGGCTCTTCTTCGTTAGGCAGGACCGAGCAGCCCGTCAGCACCGACACGGCTAAGCATAGGGCGGCCGCGCGACGCGGCAGGAAACGGCGAACGATGGCATTCGTAGGTTGAACCATGAGGAGGAGTAAGACTCCCTTCGCTATAAGATGGATGAGTGCTTGTACATGCAGGACAAATAGGGAATTATATACAAAGCATAACTTTGGCGAATTATGATGTCAACGTTTTCATTTCTCGGATTCATTCCCATAAATGGAAAAAGAGAGAAGGACGGCGCGCCGCGCTTCTCTCTGTTATGCGATTTCTTGGACAATCCTTATTTGGTTGCTTTCCAGGCGTCGATTTGCTTCTGTTCTTCCGCGATGACGCGGTCTACGCCGGCCGTTTTGAGTTTGGCGATGAATTCGGGAAGCATTTTGTCCGGATCGACCGCGCCGGTTTCCAGCAGCGGCACGTATTGCGACGTAACGGTGCTCAGCTGAGCGATTTCGGTCTTCACCGGCGTCGGGTCGAAGCTGAAGCCGAGGAGCGGCGAAGCTTTTGCCGTTTCGTTGATCTTGATCGTCTCCTCCCAAATGCCGGGCGCTTGGCCTTTACGGTAGAAGCCGTTGAATTGATTGCCGAATTCCCAATCCGAATTGGGATCATAGCCGCCTTCTTTGATGACGTCGACCGTATTATCGTCCACTTTGGTATAGTGCTTGCCTTCGATCCCGTGCGCCAGAATATTGTAGAGCTCTTTGTCGCTGAACAGCAGGTCAAGGAACATGACGGCGCGCTCGGGGTTTTTGGACGTCTTGCTGACGCCGGTCATGGTCGAGATAATGGAGCTCGTAAGCAGATACGGCTCGGACAGCTTCACGTCGACGACTTGCTTGCCGCCGAGCGCGCCGGTCATTTCGACTTCGCCGCCCGGTTTGACGTTGCCTTCGAGAACGACTACGGGTTTGCCGGCTTTCCGGTCGCCGGACGTATCCGCCAGCGTCGCCGCATCCTTGCGGACGTAGCCTTTTTGGAACCAGCCGCGCATCGTTGTCAGGTATTCTTTGTAGGCCGTCGTCTCGAACTGGTTCAAGACTTTCAGCGAGTCATCCTGCAGGCCGACGAAGCCCGGAATGCCGTTTCCGGCGATGTTGTCGAAGCCGTTGGCCACGCTGAAGCTGCCGAAACGTCCGCCCTTGTCGTTCTCGAGCGGCACGAGCCCCGGCTCGTTGGCCTTCACGCTGGCGAGCAGCGGCTCGATGTCCGCGTACTTCTTGACGGAAGCCACATCGAAGCCGTATTTGTCCGCGATGTCTTTCTGAATCCCGTAGCCGTTCGTGCTTGCCCAGATCTGATAGTTCGGCACCGCGAAGATGCTGCCTTTGACCTTAACGGCGTTCCAGCCCAGCTCCGGGATCGTTTTCATGATGTTCGGCGCGTATTTCGGAAGCAGGTCGTCAAGCGCAAGGAACGCGCCTTTGTTGACGTTCGTGTAATAATTATTGGCCCAGCTGGACGTGAAGGCCAAGTCATAACGCTCGCCGGACGCATTGACGAGCTGCATTTTTTGATCGTAGTTGCCCCAATCGATTGCTTTCAGATGAATCGTGGCATTGATTTTTTCTTTCAGGATTTTGTTCATGGCCTCTTCGACCGAAGCGACGTCAGCCTGCGGCGTGCCGTCGAAATACCACGTCAATTCGACGGGATCCAGCTTGCCCTCGCCTGCATTCGCCGTGCCGCTCGCATTGGATGGAGCCGCATTGCCGCCGTTGTTCTCGTTCTCATTCTTAGAACCGCATCCCGCCAAGACGCTTGTCATCAACAATCCGACCGCAATGGCGGCGCTGGTCGCTTTCAACGTTTTTTTCTGCATGAAGATGTAAACCCTCCCTGATGAATTAGTTCTATTGTAACGGCTTTTGCCTGAAACAATCCGATTTGAAAAAATCTGCCTGCTTGAATCAGCCTTTAACCGCGCCGACCGTCAAGCCTTTGACGAAATACTTCTGGAAGAACGGGAAGACGAACAGGATCGGACCGGCCGCCATGACCGCAATGGCCATGCGCGCGGTTTCGTTCGGCATCGCCGTCACGTCGATGCTGATATTGGACGACTGCATCGACGTCGATAGAAACTGGATGTTGTTCATAATCCTGTACAGCATATACTGCAGCGGGATCAGATTCTGGTTATCGATAAACAGCATCGCCAGCCACCAGTCGTTCCAATAGATGAAGGCGATGAAGAGCGCGACCGTCGCGAGCGCCGGCTTGGCCAGCGGCAGGATGATCTGATAGAAAATTCTCCATTCTCCCGCTCCGTCGATTTTGGCCGACTCGATGAGCGCGGGGGGAATGTCGGACAGGAAGCCTTTCATCAGAAGCACATGCCATGGCATGATGACATAAGGAAGAATGAGCACGAGCAGCGAATCGTCGATCTGCAGATAACGCTTGATCAAGATGTACCACGGTACCAGACCGCCGCTGAACAGCATCGTGAAGAAGACGATGAACGATAAGGAATTGGCGCCGCCGAAATCTTTGCGGGACAGCGTGTAAGCCAGCTTCGTCGTGATCAGCAGGCTGGCGATCGTACCGATGACCGTAACGCTTATGGAGACCATATACCCGCTTACCAGCTGCTTCGGACTCTGCAAGAGAAAGTGATACGCGTGCGTCGTAATATGCTTCGGAATCAGCTTATAACCGTAGTTGGCGATATCCGTTTCGTTCGACAGCGAGATGGACACGATGTAGAGAAACGGAATGACGCAGAAGATGGAGAAGACGGTGAACCAGGCGAGCGTAAGCCATTTTCCCCAAGGTCGTTTAGATGCGGAACTCATAGATGCTGCCCTCCTTCTTCGGATTAGAAAATCGCGTTATCCTTATTGAATTTGCGCACGAGAGCGTTGACGCCCACGACGAGCAGGAAGCCGACGAGCGCTTGATAGAGGCCTACCGCGGATGCCATGCCGATGTCGCCGGATACGCGAAGGGCGCGGAATACGTACGTATCGATGACGTCCGTCGTCTGATAGAGCGCGCCGGAATCGGCCGTCAGGAAGTAGAACATGCCGAAGTCGGAGTAGAAGATCTTGCCGACCTGCAGCAGCGTGATCAGCGTGATCAGCGAAGTCAGCAGCGGGAGCGAAATCCTCGTCATCTGCTGCCATTTGTTCGCGCCGTCGATCGATGCCGCTTCATAATAGCTCTTGTCGATGCCGAGCAGGCCGGTGTAAAAGATGAGCGTGGAATAACCGATGTTCTTCCACAGGAAAGCCAGGCTCAGAATGTACGGCCAGAACTTGGATTCCAGGTACCAGTTCACATCGTCCAAACCGAACTGCCCGAGCAAGTGGTTGATGACGCCCAATTGCGGGTTAAGCAGGGCGTAGGTGACATAGCTGACGACGACCCAGGACAAGAAGTAGGGGAAGAATAAGGTCGTCTGAAATACCTTCACGGCCTTGCGGCTCAGTCCGACGAGCAGCAGGGCGAAGACCAGCGACAAGACATTCGTAATAATAATGAAGCTGAGGTTGAGCAGAATGGTATTGCGCGTCACTTGGAAGGCTGCATCCGATTGGAAGAAAAACTTGAAGTTTTGCAGACCGACCCATTTACTGCCGAATAGCCCGTCCGAGAAGTTGAAGTCCTTGAAGGCGACAACGACGCCGAGCATGGGCAGATAATAAAACACGATGACGAACAGCAATCCGGGGATCGCCAAACCGATCAAGCCCTTGTTGCGTATCGCGCCTCTCCAGAAATTGTTCCACTTTGCGAAACCCATCGTTCGGTCTCCTTTGCTTGTTTATGTTTGTCCGCTGCTATGTCCTAATGGTAGGCGCCGCGGCAGGACGGTCATAGTGCAAATACGGCCTCGCACTTCCGATTCCACTGTAAAAAAGGGCGCCTACTGTACTTTGTCGGAAAGTACAGTAGGCGCCCCGGTCCGAAAAAGGAGGAGAACCGCTATTTCACGCTTTGTATTTGTTTGATGCTCTTGTTCTGGACATACTCTTTCGGCGTCGCGCCGAATTTCTTCTTGAACAGCTTGTAGAAGTAGCTTTCGTTCTCGATGCCGATCTTGAGCAGAATTTCCTTGATGCTGAGCGAGGTATTCTCCAGCCATTCGACGGCCTTGTTCAGGCGCAGCTCGTTCAAGTAGTCCGCGACCGACATATTCATCCGGGTGCTGAACAGCTTGCTGACGGATTTGGAGGAGAGGTTCAGCTTGTCGGCTATCATGGCGAGGCACAGCGCCGGATTCGCATAATCCACCTCGATCAGCTCCTTGACGGCATCCACGAGAATCGCTTGCTTCTCGTTCTCGAGGTTCTCGGTCTTGGAGAAAATGTCGCGGACGAGCATCGTCATGTCTTCCTTCAGCTCCTGCAGCGTCTCCGCCTCGAACAGCCTGGTGGTCAACAGGTTGAAATTCACGCGAACGGGCTCCACTTTGCTGCGGCTCAGTCCGTCGACGGTGGATTTCAGCGCATTGATCAAGCTCATGACCGACAGAAGCGCATTGTTATAGCTCAGGGCGTGAATCTCGCCGAAGAGACGATCCAGCGCTTCCTCCGACGTCGACAGGCTGCCGCTTCTGAGCGCCTCGACGAGCTTCTTCTCGAGCGCGGCGGAGTAGCCCATATGGACGTTTTCTTCGTGGCCGCGGATCGTCTCGCCCGTCAGAATCGAAGATTTGCCGTACAGCAATCGGTAAGCCATCTGATTCAGCGCTTCGAAATGACGCTCGGCCAATTCGGCGTATTCGGCGGTCGGACCGCTGATCGATACCGAGACGGTTACGCGGTAGTAGGTCTGAATGTAATGCTGCGCCTGCTTCCAGCGATCGATCAGTGCGGCGGGATCGTTCGTGTTGATGATGAAGGACAGATAGTCATTCTTCATCTCTACGGTCTCGCACGGATAGCCGAGACATTCGGAGGCGATGTTCGTAATGCCGAAGCTGCACAAAGCTTGATCGAACAGGCTGAACTTCTGCCGGAACAGCGCGTAGTCGTCGATCTTGACGACGCAGACGATCAGGGGCTCGCCCGGATTCAGCCGAACGGAATAGGTGTCCAGCGCTTGGTCGAATTCATTGCCGCTGATAGACGCGCTGTCGACGAGCAGCCTGCGGAGGAAAAAGGCTTTGAGCGCTTCGTTCTCCGAACTGCGCTTCAGCCGGTATTCCTGGATCCGCTCGAAGGAATGCTGGAATGTCTGATTCAGGTAGGAGAACTCGTCTTCTCCTTGGCCTGAGTACGGTTTGTCGGCGAGCGAGACCTGATTCACGAGCCTGCGGATCGGACGATAGATCGTGCGCGACAGCAGGACGGTGATGAGGAACGCGATCAGCAGGAAAGCCGCGGTGAGCAGGACGAACGTCGTCTTCAGCCGCTCGACCTTTTGGAATACTTCGTCGTACAGCTGCGCCTTGACTAGCGTCCAGTCCATTTTCTCGACGTTCGTGAACGTGACGAGATACTTCTTGCCGTCTACCTTCGCGATGTAGTAACCGGTATCTTGCGCTTCGCTGTCCGGCTGATCGGCATGGAACTTCTCGTAGGCGGTTCTCAGCTTGGCGAGAAACGGATCCGGGTTATCGATGTCTTCGCCCAGGATGTCGCGTTTCTCATCGAGAATCATGACCTTGTCCTGTTTCTCCTTGTCGATGGCATTGATGTTCGCGATGTTCTCCAGCAGCCAGGTCGTATTGGCGTTCACGATCAGCGCTCCGGCCGGCTTGTCGCCTTGGTCCTTGAATTCGTACATGAAGTAGCTGACGACGTTCTCGGTGCGCTTCTTATCGCCGGACGTATAATCGACCCGCCGCGGGACGGGCTTCAAGATCGGGAGCTCCCCGCCGGATTGGAAGAGCTTATCCAGGCTGGTATCCTTGAACATCAGCTCGTCGAGCGTCGTATAGTAGCTTTTGGAGGCGCTGTTATAGATATAGACGGAACGGATGAACGGATTCGTATTGACGATGCTTGACCGCAGGGTGTTAATCGATTTATAGAGATCGGAGAACTCAACGTCCTTGTTGTACATAATGGCCCGTACATCGGGATTGTTGTAGATGGAGAACACGGAATTCAGAATCATGTCGTCCATGGAATCGATATTGTATTTGACTTGCATCAATATTTTCTTGTTCGCTTGATATTCATTGCCGAGCACGGCTTGTCCGGAATTGTAGTAGGCAATAATGCCGAACGACGTTAAAGGGAGCAGCATGGCAAGCGAAATCCATTTATACATATCGCGCAGAAATTTACGTTGCTTGCTGGGCCGCGGAGCGGGCTGTTTGCGTTGCAGGAAGCTCATGCTGATCATCACCTTCAATGAATTTGGACCTGTCTATTATATGACAGAATGCCGGCATACAACTATGGAGATGTAGAAAAATGTCGAACGAACGAGAAGATCGCGCGTCGGAACGAGGATCGGTTCTCTGCCGGCCGGCGACTTTCGGGCGCAAAATCGCAATTGTCACCCCCGTTGGCCTGTGCTATGGTTGCTAGGACGCATCAAATCGGAACGTCAAACTAGCATAGGCATCAGGGAAAGGTGGTTGGAAGGTTGTCAACGGCTACGGCACGTACGGCCGTATTGCGGACAGGAACGGTATACGCCATCCTGTTCGCGATCAGCTCCGTACATTTATTGAACGACACCATGCAGGCGGTCGTTACGGCGTTGTTTCCCGTGTTCAAGGATTCGCTTCATCTCAGTTACGGGCAGATGGGTTGGATCGCGTTCACCCTCAACATGACGTCCTCCGTCATGCAGCCGGTCGTCGGTTACTTCTCCGACAAGCGTCCGATGCCATGGATGCTGCCCATCGGCATGGGGCTCAGTCTGCTCGGCATGGCCGGACTCGCGTTTGCGCCGAGCTTCTTGTACGTGCTGCTGGCGGTCGTGTTCGTCGGTCTCGGCTCCGCGATCTTCCATCCGGAAGGCTCCAGGGTCGTCTTCTTCGCAGCCGGCGGCCGCCGCGGACTGGCGCAGTCCATCTATCAGGTCGGCGGCAACACGGGCAGCTCGTTGGCGCCGCTCATGACGATCTTTATCTTCCTCCCGCTCGGCCAGCCCGGCGCGATCTGGGGCACGCTGCTGGCCGCGGCCGCAATCGCGGTGCTGCTGCGCGTCGTCCCGTGGTACCGGACGCAGCTGAACGAGCACGGCAAGCCGATCAAGAAGGGGAAGGCCGGCGGCGCTGCCGCTGCCAAGCCCCTAACGCGGAGAACCATCGCATTCGCGATGACGCTGCTCGTATTGATCGTATTCGCGAGATCATGGTACATGAGCGGCATCTCGAACTTCTATAACTTCTTCGCGGAAGAGAAGTACGGGTTGTCGGTTCGGGCGGCGCAGGTGCCGATCTTCCTGTTCATGGCGGCCGGCGTGATCGGTACGTTCTTGGGCGGCGTGCTTGCGGACCGGTTCGGACGCAAACGGATGATCGTGTTCTCCATCGGCGGCGCGGCGCCGTTCGCGCTGCTGCTGCCGCATGTGGCGCTCGGCTGGGTCTATCCCGTCAGCTTCGTGCTCGGCCTCATTATCATGTCGGGCTTCTCCGTCAGCGTCGTCTACGCGCAGGAATTGATTCCGAACAAGGTAGGCATGGCATCCGGACTCATTACGGGCTTCGCCTTCGGAATGGGCGCGCTCGGCGCTATCGTGCTTGGGCATCTGGCGGAAGCGTGGGGACTGACTAAAGTAATGAACTATTCCAGTTTCCTGTCACTGCTCGGGCTGCTGGCCATCTTGCTGCCGCCGGACCGGCGGGAGACGGCTTAGGCTGAGGCGCGGGAAGTACGGGGTTTATGTGAATGAATGAACGAATGAATGAACGAATGAATGAAGAGACCTCGATTGCCGCCGGTAGCGGGAACGAGGTCTCTTTTTGTGCACTGCTGCGGCAGCTTGCGCGATTTTCATGAAGGGCGATGAAGTTTCGTGCAACTTAAAACCGTCTTTTGCGTCTAAGTACGGGCATATAGTAAAAATTTAACAATGGGAGGCGGTTGCGATTAAGAAGCTGCTGTTATGGACGCGCATTTCTCCCTTGCTCGCTGATGATAACAGGCGCAGCTGCTAGAGTTAGTTCCGGAGTAACGCGATCAGTTCCGCGCACAAGCTTTCACTGTAACCGAGGGTTTTGGAGAGAAGCCCCTTGATCAATCATAAGGAGGAAGCAGCACTGAAAAAATTATTCATCGTCATGTTCATAGGCGCGCTGCTCTTTCTAGGCGGAACATTTCTAGGCGCGCGCTATTACTTTGTTCAAATCGCGGATCGCGATCAATTTTATGGAGATCCCAGCACCGTGCCTCTGTTTATCTATACCTTTATTTCCGGAGTAGGCCTTATGGTTGCTGCAGCTTCATTCATCGTATACATCATGCGTCTGAGGAAATAATCAAATGCGAATTGCTTAGGCTAACGGAACGCTAGAAAATGCATCTAGGAGCAGCTGCAGCGCAGCTTGCTCCTTTTTGTCCTTGAAGTACGGCGGCTTTGGCGATCATTCGCATAGTCCTCGTCATGATATAATGGCTAATAGCCGAACAATCAGGACAGGAGATGTGCGAAATGACGGATCGTTATCCTATACTCGTCGTCGAGGATGACGACGATATCAACCGCCTGCTGTGCAGCGTGCTGCGCACGGCCGGATATGAGCCCCAGCCGGCGTATTCGGGCACGGAGGCGCAGCTCTATCTGGCTCAACGGGAATGGGCGATGGTGCTCCTCGACCTGATGCTGCCGGGCAAGCGCGGCGAGGAGCTGCTCGAGGAAATCGGCGGGCGGTACGGATTCCCCGTCATTGTCATCACCGCCCAAAGCGAGCGCGAACCGAAGATCGCGGCGCTCAAGACGGGGGCAGACGACTACATTACCAAGCCGTTCGATCTGGAAGAGGTGTCCGCCCGCATCGATTCCGTGCTCCGGCGATATCGCAGGCTGCCGCAGGCGCAGAGCCCGAAGCTGCTGCTTCACAAAGATATCGCGCTCGATCCCGAGGCGAAGACCGTGGTCGCGGGAGACGTCGATCTAGCGCTGACGGCGCGCGAGTACGAGATCCTGGCGCTGTTGATGTCTTCGCCGAAGAAGCTGTTCACGAAGGCGAACCTGTTCGAGAGCGTGTGGGGCGAGGAGTTTCCCGGAGGCGGGGAGAACGTCGTCAACGTGCACATGAGCAATTTGCGGAACAAGCTGGCGAAGGCCAACCCGAAGGAAGAATACATCGAGACGATCTGGGGCATGGGGTACCGGATCAAAACTTAAGTCATTCTTATGAATTGTCTTTACGGAGTCTTATGAGTCAGCCTCTATACTGAAGACATGAACAGGAGGCTGAAGCGCTAATGAACGAATACGTGCTGCGCACGCAGCAATTGACCAAACGGTACAAAAGCCAAGCGGCGCTCGATCGCGTGGACATGACGGTCCGAAAGGGAACGATCTACGGCTTCATCGGGCAAAACGGAGCGGGCAAGTCGACGCTCATGAAGCTGGTGACGGGGCTTGCGTTCCCGACGTCCGGCTCGATCGAACTGTTCGGCGCTACCGGAGGCGCGGAGCTCAATCTGGCGCGCAAACGCATGGGCGTCGCGATCGAGAATCCGGCGCTCTATCCGCAGCTCACCGCCGCGGAAAATCTCGAGGCGCATCGCCTCCAGCAGGGCATACCCGGCAAGGAAAGCCTGAAGCGCACCTTGGAGCTGATCGGTCTCTCGGGGACGGGCAGGAAGAAAGCGAAAAATTTCTCCCTCGGCATGAAGCAGCGCCTGGCCCTCGGCGTCGCGCTGCTCGGACAGCCGGAATTTCTCATCCTCGACGAACCGACCAACGGACTCGACCCGATGGGGGTCGTCGAGATGCGCGAGCTGCTGACGAGGCTAAACCGGGAGATGGGCATCACCATTCTCATCTCCAGCCATATTCTAAGCGAGCTCCATCTGCTCGCTACGCACTACGGCATCATTCACAAGGGGAAACTGCTGGAACAGCTGACGAGCCGGGAGCTGCAGGAGCGATGCAGGCAGTTTATCCACATCAAGGTCAACCTGCCCGAACGGGCTGCGGCCGTGCTCGAGCGAGAGCTGGCGACGACGGAATTCGAAGTGACGGCGGACGGCGTCATTCGGCTCTACGCGCATCTGGACCGTCCGGCCGACGTGTCCTCGGCGCTGGTCGCCGGCGGACTGGCGCTGGAGCAGTTCATGCCGATGGGCGAGGACCTGGAGAGCTACTTCGCCTCCCGGATCGGAGGTGGCGAGCATGCTTAATTTGCTGCGCTCCGAATGGTACAAGCTGTGCCGCAACCGTTCGTTCTGGCTGCTGTCGGCGCTTTTGTTCGTGTCCGCCGTCGCCTATGTCCTGCTGAATTACTACGACGATCCGGATGACGGCGGAGCGCTGATCGGGATGTCGGGGCTTGACTTGTTCGCCTCTTCGATGGGCGCCAATAACTATATCATCAAGATCGGGCTTAGCGTCCTGGCGGGCTTCTTCATATCGAGCGAATACAGCACGGGAACGATCAAGCGCGCAGTCGCATCCGGCTACAGCCGCAACAAGTTCATCATGGCCAAGCTGCTTGTGTTCATTGTCGGCTCCATGCTGACGGCACTCGTATTTCCGGTCGTGAATGTCATTCTTGGCTCCGTGCTGTTCGGTATGGGCGACCTTCCTGGGGGTGTGTCCGGGATGGGGTATATTCTAAAATCCTTCGTATTAACGCTCTCGCTTACCGGTGCCTTCGCCGCAGTGACCGGGGCGATCGCGACGGTGCTGACGGACAGCGGCAAGACGATCGGGACCGTGTTCGTGCTTTACTTTTTCGCGGACGGTCTGTATAACATGACCGGCAAATTCTTGCCGTTCGTCAATACGCTTTACGACTATTCCATCTTTAATCTGATCAATCATTATGCCGATCCGGATATGAGCGGATCCGACTTCGCGCAATCCGTCTATATCTCGTTGTTGGTCGCCATCGCGTTCGTAGGGATCGGAATCGCCGTATTCAGGCGCAAAGAAATCAAATAGGGAATCAAATAAGGAATCAAACAAGAAGGAGGGACAGCACGTGCCGATCGCTATCGCAGCCTTGTCCGTCGCGGCGGCAGCGTTCTGTCTGCTCTGCCTGATCTTGGTCAGAAGAGAGGTCCGCGGCCTCACGCGGCAGCTGCGCCGCTACAACGACGGGGAGTCCTCCGCGAAAGTGACGCTCGGTATGCCGAACCGCCGCCTGGAGGCGCTTGCCGCGGAGATTAACCGCCATACGGATCTGATTATTAAAGCGAACGCGGAACAGAAGCGTACCGAGAACGAGCTTCGCCAAGCCGTCGCCAACATCTCGCACGATCTGCGCACGCCGCTGACGTCTATCTCGGGCTATATCCAGCTGCTCGATTCGAACGGCTTGACGGAGGACGAGCGCCGGGAAGCCATCGGCGTAATCCGCAAGCGCACGACTCGGCTCCATGCGTTGTTGAACGATTTTTACGAGCTGTCGATGATCGATTCGACCGACTACGCATTGAAGCCGAGGCGGCTGCGGCTGGATAAGTTGATTCCCGAGATTATGATGGGCTTCTACGATCAAATGAAGGAGAGAGGACTCGAGCCGGCCTTCGAGCTCACGGACAACCCCGCGGAGGTATGGGCGGACGAATCCGCCGTGCGGAGAATCGTCGAGAATCTCGTCGTGAACGCGATTCGTCATGCATCCGGGACGCTGAATATCGGTCTCGCCGTGCGTGAGGGAACGGTCGTCTTCACCATGGCGAATGCCGCTCCGAACCTTCGCGGCTCGGACCTCGAGCTGCTGTTCAATCGCTTCTATATGGCCGATGCGTCCCGGTCCGGGCTCAGTTCCGGACTCGGCTTGTCCATCGCCCGAGGTTTGATGGCGAGGATGGACGGAAGTTTGTATGCCTCCATGCAGGGAGACGTGCTCAATCTGCAATGCGTGTGGAAATTGCACAAATCGGAGCCGGACGTCCGGCTTTGAGCCGAGCTGCCGAATCGTCTTCTCCCAATAAAAACAGCAGCCGTCGCGGACCCGATTTACTCGTCCGCGGAGGCTGCTTGTTTTCGTGAAGATGTCTTAATCATCCATCCGCGTAATGCCGAAGGCCTACGGCGCTCGTTCGTAATAAAGGATGGCCTACTGTTCCTTGCTCTTCGCTGAAGGTCGTTACGTCATCGCATACGCGGCTCCGCTGAAAGTAACGGGTCCTTGAATATCTACTGATCCCGAGTTTAAGATCGTTAGCCGGCACGCATAGACATGGAACCCGGCAGGCGCGTCGAAATCAACGCCCGAGGTCGTGATCAGATGCAACGATTCTACCTCGAAATTGATTACGCCCTCCAAATCAAGCCTGCCTGTCCAGATTACGCCGCCATCCCGCAGAAATTCGATCGCGATCGTCAATACATCGTTTTGCGGATGGTCAAGCCCGACGGTGATGCTTAATTCCACGCGATTCGGCGGACCGCTCGTTAGAAATAATCCGATATCCGCCAATAGAATTTGGCCGTCCGGGGTGCTGACCGTTACCGGTAACGGAATGTCGCCGGGCAGTATGCCGCCCGGCCCTCCGTTGCTAGGCTGGCTGACCTTATAATCAAGAAGTATAGCCGGCATTCTATCACATCCTTCGATAGGTAATCTAATAGTAACCTATGCTCAAGGTTGTCCCGTAGTAACGGATAAGCGCATAGCTAAAGCAATAAAAGCGATCAAACGATGGCGTATGATCGGAATTTCATTCATCCTCAGCTTGGCTGCCTAAAAGCCCTGACCAGATTAATCGCTAAGGATAGCACGTTCATGAGCGGAATCCGCTTCACGTGATTCCACTTCCAGGCCTCCTGATCGATTCGATGAAACGCCCATTTTTGCAGCCTCGCTTGTTCTTCGTAGAAAAAAGGGTGATCCAGCATTTGCTTCACTTTCCTTTCGTTATGCTTTTGCTTTTCTCCAGTGTAAAAAAAGAAGTATGACAGCTGAGTGTCATACTTCTTCGTATCGGGCTAACATTTTTTCGATTTTCGATTTCATCCGGCGTCTTAGCGATAGCGGTTCGAGCACGAACGCATCCTCGCCGAAGCCGAGCAGCTTTTCGATCAGCCAGTCGGTATCGATCGCTTTGACGATGGTCAGCGTAAGCGTGCCGTCTTCATTGAACTGTTTCTCGTCCGCGTGAAATTCGTCCAGCACCCTGGCGAGCGGCCCTGCCTTGAAAAGAATGACGGCATGGTCGATCTGATCCTGCGCATGGCCGCCGGAGAAAAGATCTTCGGCTTGAATGTCGTGATGCCGCTCGAAGAATTCCTGCAGGGCGGCAAGCTCCGACATTCTCGTCAGCTTGAACACCCGGTAGTCGCAGCGCGAGCGGCAGTAGCCGTATAAATACCAGGTGTCGTATTTGAGCACGAGGCTGACGGGTTCGACGACCCGGTTCAGCCGTTCGTCCTTGGCATTCATATAGTGAAAGGAAACAAGCTGTCCGGCGTTAATGGCCGAGCGAAGCACACGGAGAATTTCGTTGTAGGTTCTCCAGCTTCCGAGGTCCATCGTCAGGCTCGGCGTTTTGTTCAGTCGGGTCTGAACGGACTTCAGCCGGTGGATCGTCTGCTTCGCCCGGTCATCTTGAAATACGGCTGCCGTACTGTCGAGAAGGGTAATCAAGGAGGCGATATCGTCGGGCCCGAGCAGGCTTTTGTCCATCTTGTATTCTTTCATGATTCCATAACCGCCGTTCACGCCCTGATAGGATACGACCGGAATGCCTGCCGCGCCGATCGCCTCGATGTCCCTGTAGATCGTCCGTTGCGAGACGCCATAGGTATCCGCCAATTCCGAGGCCGAGACCACCTCGTTATTCAGCAGCTTGTAGGTAAGGGATAGCAACCTCTCCAGCTTCACGAATGAATCACCGCCTCTGATTGTATAGGGAAGATTATACCACCTCTATAAACCGGCAGCCGTCTGGAACGTTATTTTCTCGTCCGCGACGGCTGCTTGTTTACGTGAAGACGCCTTTACAATTCATCTGCGTAATGCCGAAGGCCTCGCGCATAAGGCTCCACGCTTGGCGGAGACAGCTGCAAGATTGCATTCATGAGCGTACGGACGGCCTCCTTAGGCTCTCCGTCGCTATATTGAGCCAAGGCATGGAAACAGCGCATTCCGATATGGTCCGGATATTCATCGGCAGCCTGCTTGAGGATGTGCTTGGCTTGCTCGAGTCTTCCGACGTTTCTAAGACTGGAACCGAGGCAAAGCAGGGCGGCGCTGCGCTGCTCCGAAGGCAGTCCGAGAGACAGCGCTCTTTCGTAGAAAGGGATGGCCTCCTGTTCTTGGCTCATCGCGTCCAGCGTTAACCCCATTTCAAAATGGACCGAGGGAATGTCGGCTTCGGTTTTCAGTAGCGGAAGGAGCAGTTCATAGGAGCTTTGCAGATCGCCGGCCAGGCGGGATTTTTCGGCTGATTGGAGGAGGTCGGTTACATTCGCGTGCTGCATGATCACGTCTCCTTGGATTCGTTTTGAGGGTCATCGGTAGCACGGATATGACTGTCAATTGAGGGCAGGGATTTACAATATAAGTAAACTATATTATCGATCTCTGTGGACTTGAACAGCTTCGTTGACGCTGGGGCGAAAAAATTAATTTCAAGAGCTAGAAGGATTTTCCATCCAAAAAGGCGAATGTATATTCGCATATTCTCGTATCCATCTATAGGAGGCGATTGTTATGGGCAGACAGATCGGCAGTTCACTGAGCGTGCTAATGGTATCCGACATTGCGCGTTCGCGGCAGTATTACCGGGAGATCCTGGGCTTCGACGTGACGGACTGGTGGGCGGAGCGGGACGGCTTGAACGGCATCGCGCTGAAGCTGCAGCAAGCGCCGGCGGGATTCACGCCGGTTCCGAATCCGCCGGAAAGCGGCGCGGACACGGGCATTGACGTGCAGGGTTACACGGAAACGTGGGTGGGACTCGACAGCCTGTACGAGGAATTCAAAAGCAAGGGAGCCGCGTTCGCGCGGGAGCCGGTCGTCTACCCGGATTTCGGGCCGTGGAAAGAGTTCGTCGTCGAGGATCCGGACGGCTATCATCTGGCATTCGGCGGTACCGACGGCGCACGGGCGCATTGCAGCATCGAGCCGCGGATCGATGCCGGCATTTTGTGGGTGCGGAATTTGGATCGGGCGGTCGACCGGTATGGCAAATTGATCGGCATGCAGGTGAGAGAAGAAGACCGTTATGGGCATTTGCATCTATTTCGCCTGGATAACGGCTCGCATCTGATGCTGGATTCGAACGGCATGGAGGGCGTGCCGGTACGGGACAACGGACCGTTGCTGAAGCTAAGCACGCATGATATCGAACGGGCGAAGAGCGAAGCGCTGCAGCATGGATTCGAGATCGCCTCTGACATTCAGCGGCTGCCATCCGTATCGTACTTCAACATTCGCGACGAAGACGGCAACGTGCTGATGATTACGCAGGACATCCATTCATCTTAACGACGGAGGCTGAGCATGCAATGAGAGTGCGTATCGTGGAAAGGCCGGAAATGAAAGCGGCGGTCATCCGTTCGGAGCTGGGCGGCGAGTTCACGCGTGTTGCCTGGCGGCGGATTAGGGAGCTCCTTGGCGGCCACCCGGCCGTGCAGAACGACGATTATGGCTTGGTCTTCATTCCCGAATGGCAATGGGCGGATGGCGTACGGGAGCTGTGGACGGGCGTCGAGGTGAGCGGATTCGAGGAGCTGCCGGATGGCGTGGAGACGATCTCGATTCCGGCGAGGAGGTACGCGAAGCTGACGGTCCGCGGAGATATACAGGGGTTGGACGAAGCGTATGCTTTCCTGTCCCAATGGTTCGAGCGGGAAGGGATTGAGCGTGACGTATCGGAGGGGGCGCTTGGCTTCGAGGCGAATCGGCTGAAGCCGGTCAATCCGTTCGACATTCCCCGTTCGGAGCTCACCTTCGTGGATTATGATATCTACGCCCCGATCAAGTGCGGTCAAGCGATTGAGACGGAGCGATTTCCGAACATCGAGACGGTAGAAGTGAAAGCGCTCCCGAAACGGCGGGTCGCCGGTATCGAGCGAATCGTGCGTCAGGCAGAGGGAGAAAATCCGCTTGCCGCGATTCCGGCGATATGGGAGGAATTCCGTCGTTTGAGCGATAATTTGAAAGGCGTTCGCGCCATCGGGGACTCCTACGGTCTATTCACGTACGAGCCGCCGTTTGGTCCGGATCAGAATTTTCGCTATCTAGCATGCGTTGAATTGGAGGCAGATGATGATCGTCCTCTGCCGGAAGGAATGACGGAGCGCATCATCCCGGCTCACGAGTTCGCGGTCGTTGCGTATCGCGGCCCGATCTCGGGCATTCAGCAGGCATGGGGATTCTTCCATGGCAGCTGGCGCTTGTCGCCCTCGAGTGGATATGCCGCCGTCGACGATTTCGAATTCGAACAATTCGGCGAGCGTTTCTTGGGCGCGCATAACGCGGAATCCGTCGTTGAGCTGCATTTTCCGATCGTACGGGCATCGCAGCCTGTTCCGCTGACCGACAAACGCGTCTTCGACGAGAAGGGCGGCTTCGAGCTGCAGGATCTGCGGAACGCGCAGGTCCACATGGCTTGCCTTAAGGGGGCCGAGCTTCATGGCGTCGATCTGCGGAACGCGTCGCTCGAGCATGTTAATTTCGTCAACTCGACGTGGGAGCATATTTATTTCTCGAACGTGCATGTCAAGCACATCCAGCTTGGCGGGACGGTGTTCGAGGGAATTGCCCGGCCTCGTGCGGAAGTCAGCCGGCTGGAGGAGGAAGCGGGTACGGACGGCTGGGTCAACGTGGAACCGGTCGTCTTCCGCGACAGCGATCTCAGTGAGGCCATCTTCGACAATTGCCAACTGAACGGTGTCCAGCTCCGCAGCTGCCAAGTGGGGGGCATGACGATCGACGGGATTCCGGTGGCGGAGCTGCTGGCGGGATATGCGGCGGCGAAGAGTGGCACCTGAGTACGTTAGCAGATAGCCTTTCGTACGGAGCTGAAGCTCCGGCAAATTCGAACGAGAACGACTTTGGTGCGGAGCACCACGGGAGCGATCGTCGAAGTTGACGGGCGATAGCGGCGGCACGAACAGGCGGCAGAGGCATGTTGGTCATGAGCAGAGCCGTAGAAGCCGGAAGCAGCCTGCAGCTTCCGGCTGCTCGGGCTGATTGGAGGAAGGACTTCGGTACGCAAGCCTTGAACGAACCGCTGTTCATGGCGTACACTAGTAGAAGAGCCGCGTCAAAGCGGCGCATACCGAAGGAGCGTGCATAAGCATGGCAAAGAGTGCGGCGCGAAAGCGCATCGAGCAGCGATTGCGGCAGGGCGGAATGGATCCGCGGCAGCAGCGGGGGAATTGGAACGGCGTGAAGCCGGTAACGCGGGTGAAACCGGACAAACGGAAATACGCGTATCCGAAGAATGACGATGATCGAGGCTTTAAGCCGGCAAGAGCGGTTTAAAGGTTGGATCATCGTCATTCTTTTTGTTTGGTGCAGACAGACTGCAGGGAACGAGCGGCCGCGGCTTCCGATTCAATGTACTTGGATCGCGTAAACGACGGAGGTATCGCCTTTCGAATATTTACCGTCCGCCGACTTCCAATAGGCCGATATGCCATAGTAATAGAGACCGGGCTTCTGCGGTGCGAGGTAATGGCCGCTGGTCAGCTGGATAGGGGCGGCCTCGCTGTCGCTCCTATATTGCGTGACTTCTACTTGAGAAGGAGCGGGCTTATAGGCGAACGATACTTCGATGACTGCGCCTGCTTTCACGACCGCGGCAGGGGAGAGCTCCTCTGCCATGCGATATCCGCCGATGTAATCGGCGCAGCCCCGGTTGCCCCAGCAATAGGTGCTTTGCTTGGTGGCAATGCGTTTGTGATCCGCAACGACGAGCGGCTGCGGGATCTCGTCCTTCGGGGGATCCATGGCGGAATGAACCTTTTGAGAGACGAACGATTTCAAATGCGACGCTCCCGAGCAGCCCGTAAGGGTGAAAGCGACGACTGCCATGATCACAAATCCCCTTGCAATCCCAATCCGATAACCGATGTTTCTCAATCGTTCATGCCCCCTATCGTTTCTACTAGACGGAGCAACTTGGAAAAAGGTTACCTATGCGGCTGCAGGCGGAGACGGTTGCTTCCGACCGTTCCGATCGGCTATGATCGAGTCATTCAACTCATGTAGAGGGGCAAACGGCCTCCCGGTCCTTGTGATTAGCGTACCGACCGGTAGAGCCGAAAGGAGATAAACAATGAACCGACGCAAAGATTTGCAAAACGAATTCGGGGTGAAAAGCCGCTCGATGGGCATCTTCCAAATCGTCAACGCGCTCAACGGCAAGCGGTACGTGGCAGCCTCGCCGACGCTGGATTCGGCTTGGCAGCGGGAGAAGTTCATGCTCGACACGGGCAGTCATCTTAATTCCGCGCTCCAGCATGACTACAAGAACCAGGCCGGCGCGGAATTCCATTTTGAAATATTGGCGAAGCTGGAGCTTGGCGGGGATACGATCGACAGCAATAAGAATGGTGCGGACGCGAAGTCTGACGCGGGCACGGAGGATTCTGGCGCAGGAAACGTTAATTCCGGAGGGGGACCTGCCAAGACCGGGCTGTCTATCTTGAACCGCAGCGCCGTGCAGTCCTATCGAGATGCGCTGAAGAAGCTGGAGCAGCAGTGGCTGGACGAGCTGAAGCCTTACGAGCCGGCAGGCTACAATCGTCCGCCGCTAGAGGGGTAATGGACGGACAGACGGCGATAGTGTAAATAATTCTGACTATTTAGCCAATACCTGTTGACACGCGGTTAACGAAAAGGTAATATGTGGATTAAATCATAGTAAGTCGATGGGAAAAGAATATATTAATCGACCGGATTACCGGAGAGACGAATCATCGGAGGATGAGTGCGTCTCTTTTTTTATCCTGATTTCTGTGATTTCAATCGTGCACGAGGACGGAGGAGGAATGGAGCATGAGCTTTCAGTTGGCGGGCAAGACGGCGATCGTAACGGGCGGAAGCGCCGGCATCGGATTGGCGATTGCCAAATCGTTATACCGGGAGGGCAGCAATATCGTCATTGCCGCGCGCGACCGGGGACGTCTCGAGGAGGCTCGGGAAGCTATACTGGCGCAAGCGGGAGTTGCGGGCGAACCGGAGGTTTTGATCGCGGACGGCGATTTACGCGAAGCGGATGCGGTGCATCGGGCCGTCGATACGGCAGCGGGACGGTTCGGAGGCGTGGATATTCTCGTCAACAATGCGGGCTCGGCGCGGGCAGGCTCCTTTCTGGATCTGACGGACGGCGCCTTCACGGACACCTGGAACTTAAAGCTGCTCGGTTATATCCGAACCGTAAGAGCGGTGCTGCCGCATTTTCTCAAGCAGGGTGCGGGCAGCATCATCAATATCGTCGGCGGAGCGGGCCGGACCCCGTCGCCGCTGTTCCTGCCGGGCGGCACGACCAATGCCGCGCTGCTCAACTTCGCCAAGGGCATCTCAAAAGAACTGGCGAAGAGCGGCATACGCATCAATTCCGTCTCGCCGGGATTGACGGCGACGGATCGTGCGGAAGTACTGGCGCAGCAGCAGGCCGATGCCAAAGGCATTTCGGCAGCGCAGTACAAGGCGGAGAGCGCGAGTGCCATTCCGCTCGGCCGCTACGTGGAGCCGCAGGAAATCGCGGACATCGTGCTGTTCCTCGCTTCGGCCAAGGCCGGGTCCATCACCGGCGCGGAAATCGTCGTGGATGGCGGACAGCAGCCTGGCGTGTAAAGGAAACCGCGGTACAGAAGGAAATCGGCTTTTAACGCAACTCGCGTGAAAGATAGAACATGAACGCATATCCCAAAATCATAGGAGGTTTTTTCCATGAGCAACGTTCAAAATGAAGCGGTTATCAGCCAGGCAATCGAGGTCCGTCCGGTGTCGGGCCGAATCGGCGCCGAAATCAGAGGCGTCACGCTTTCTGCGCAGTTGGACGCGGAGACGGTCGGCTACATCCGTCAAGCGCTGTTGAAGCACAAAGTCGTCTTCTTCCGCGGCCAGACGCAGCTGGACGATGCGGGACAGGAAGCGTTCGCGAAGCTGCTGGGCAGCCCCGTTGCCCATCCGACCGTGCCGATCAAGCAAGGCACCGACTACGTGCTGGAGCTGGATTCGCAGCATAGCCGCGCGGATTCCTGGCATACGGACGTGACCTTCGTCGATGCTTATCCGCAAGCCTCGATCCTGCGCGCGGTTATCGTGCCGGAAGCCGGCGGCGACACGGTCTGGGCCAATGCGGCAGCTGCCTATGATCACTTGCCGGAAGAGCTTCGCGGGCTTGTCGACCGTCTGTGGGCGCTGCACTCCAACGAATACGATTATGCGGCTTATCGCAGCAGAGTTACCGAGGATAAGGAAGGGGAGCGCAGATACCGCGAAGTCTTCGCCTCCACGGTGTACGAGACGGAACATCCTATCGTGCGCGTGCATCCGGAGACGGGCGAACGCTCGCTCTTGCTGGGCCATTTCGTCAAAAGGATCCTTGGTCTCTCTTCCGCGGATTCCGCGCAGCTGTTCGCCTTGCTGCAGCGGCATATTACAAGCCTTGAAAACACGGTCCGCTGGCGCTGGGAAGCCGGCGATGTCGCAGTCTGGGATAACCGCGCCACGCAGCATTACGCCGTGAACGATTACGGCGACCAACAGCGCATCGTCCGCCGGGTGACGATCGACGGCGACGTGCCCGTGAGCATCGACGGCAAGCGCAGCGTGACGCGCAAGAAGGCTCCGAATACGGCACAGGCGCAGCAAAGCGAGGGAGTGTCCGATGCGGCAAGCGAGCAGGAGTCAGCGTAAGCAGTCCTTCGTAAAATGGTAGCATTCACGCCAACAAAGCCTTGAAGCCAGCGTAACTCGCTGCGTCTTCAAGGCTTTTTTTAGCTGCCGCACACGCTTGGTCTCCCGTCAAGAGGCATTCGCATCTATGAAAGGACATTCCTTAATAACGCTGCGCTATGTATAATTATGGAACTAGTACGGAACCATTTTCCATCTCTATCGTCTACTTTCCGAGGTGAACATTTTGCAGTTCGATTATTTGAAGCATGTAACGGACGGCTTAAACCGGGATGCGGTGCTGAACGAGCTCATGACCGCTTACGGCAAGGATGTCTGGCATTTCGCTTTCTTCATGACGCATTCGCGAGAGATGGCGGACGATATTTCCCAAGACGTGTTCGTGAAGGTGTATCGGCAGCTTTACGAGTTCCGCGGACAATCGTCGATCAAAACCTGGCTGCTGGCCATTACCCGCAACACGGCGCGCGATGCGCTGCGTTCGGCTTGGATGAGACGCGAAGTGCTGTTCGGCGCCGTTAATCCGAATGCCGGCGCTTCGCCTTCGGCGGAACGGGAGAGCATGGACAAGCTGATGACGGAAGAGCTGTGGGCGGTCGTCTTGAACCTGCCGCGGAAGCTCCGGGAAGTGCTCCTGATGAACAGCCACTACGGTCTCTCCATGCAGGAGATGGCGGACGTGCTTCATGTATCGGTCGGCACGGTGAAATCGCGGCTGCACCGCGCGCGAACGGCGGTCAACCGGAGGCTTACCCAGGAAGCGTCATGGACCGGGGAGGAAAAATGGACATGAAGGAACCGGCACACGATTGGGAGCGCCGCCTTGCGGGCAAGCCTCCCGTCAAGAATGGGTTCACCTCGGAACTCGAACGTAAAGTGAGGGAACGCATTCGCATGAACACGACCAAACGAAAATCGCCGCTGCGTGCGGCGGCCGCCGGCATGAGCTTCGTCATCCTGCTGGGAGGCGGATGGTTTTACAGAGACGACATCAAGGAGCTGCTGCGCCCGGCGGCGACCTCTGACGTACCGGCGGCGCTCAGCAAGGATCCGCTGGCGGACAAAGAATACCAGTTGAAGGTGCAGCAGTTCGAGCAAATGAACAGCTTCGAATATTACTTGAAGAAGCCGTTTATTATCCGGCATCCGTCTGTCCAATTGAGCATGGCGAACGCATCTTACGACTTGGCGGCCGACCCGGACAAATTCGAGGCTTGGTTCGATCAAGAGCAGCCGGATTTCGTGCAAATTCCGATGAATCTGTATGCGAAGCTCGCGGCAGACGGGAAGCTGAAGCCGCTGGATGCCTTGATCAAGGAGGACCGATTCGATCTTGGCATGCTGCATGCCCCGCTGGTCGATTATCTTCGCCAAGCCGGCGGGAACGGGGACTTGTACGGCCTATCCGCGGATTTCGCCTCGACGGCGCTGTACGTGAACGAAGACGTCTTCGCCGCCAAGGGCGTGCCGCTGCCGGAAGGCGAGCTGACGATGGACGAGATTCTCCGGCTCGCGCAGCGATTCCAAGGCACCGGCGTCGATGGCTTGAGCGCGGCGGACAGAAGCAATAAATTCGCGATGGCGCAGCTGATCGGCCAAACGTCGGGACTGCGGACGCTCACCGACGCCGGCGGCAAATTGCAGGCGACGGTCAATTCCGAGGCATGGAAGAAAGTCTGGACCGATGTCGTGAACGGGTACAACGAGGGCTGGATCAACCAGGCGAAGCCGGTCGACTACGGGAAGGGCGGCATACTGATGAAGGAACTTGCGAAGCAGGATACGTTCGTGCTCGGCCAGTCGGCGATGGCGATCAAGCCAAGTTATTATTTCCAAAACCTCGAGTCCTACGGACAAGAAGGGGTCAAGATGCCGAATTGGTCGACGACTCCCATTCAGGTCGATGCATCCGCTTCGAATCCGGAATCCTTTCTCAATTCGCAGACGGTCTATGCGATTAATGCGGCTTCGACCCAGACGGATGCCGCTTGGGAGCTGCTTCGTTATGTCGTCAGCGGGACGTGGTTCAGCGGCTTGGATGCCGGGAATTTTCTGTCGCGGCAGCTGATGGCCAGCAAGTCCGTCATGAACGAGGAAGGGAGTAAGCATTGGCAGGCGTTCTACGATACGGAGGTCGACCCGGCCAAGGCTGCAGCGAGTCTGGCGCTCAAGCGCAACCCATCGTATGCCCAAGCGGAGGGGCTTGTCTATAAGCTTGGCGGCGAAGCGATGGATGCCGTCCTGAAGGGAACGTTATCTGTCGATCAAGCGCTGGAGGAGCTTCAGCAGAAGCTGAATGTTCAGCTTGCCGGCATCGGGAAGGAGGCGCAGAAGTGAGCCAGCTTATCCCGTTCCGTTTGAAGGAGGCATTCCGCTCTAATGAGGTATATCAAGCTAAGATTATAGTCCGCTCGAAGACCACGTTCGCGTTGTTCGCGTGCCTGCTGATTACGAGCCTGCTGCTCGGTGGCTGCGCAATGAACGAGCCTGCCAGCGACGCCGCGGAGCAGGGGACGATTCGAATCGCTCTTCCCAATAAGGACGCTTACGCGTACTTTCTGGGCGACTACGTATCGGCAGCCTACCCCGAGCTTAAGGTCGATCTGATCGACATGGAGCCCGACTACAGCAAGCCTTTGACGCTGGAGCAATACGAACAGAAACTCAAGGAAGAGAAGCCTGATCTTGTGCTGCTGGGGTTCTCTGGCAAGTATCTCGGCTTGGCAGCTGACGGACGGCTTGAGGATTTGTCGCTGCGCATGAGGGCAAGCGGGATGAAGGAAGACGATTATTATCCCGGCATGCTCGAGAAGCTAAAACGCGAGGGGGGCGGCAATTTATACGCGCTCACTCCAGCGTTTCAAGCCTACGCGCTGTATTATAATGTGGATTTGTTCCGCAAGTACAACGTAAACCCGCCCCGGAACGGCATGACGATCATGGACGTGATGGATCTGGCCAGCCAGTTTGCGAAGGCGGGCAGCCATAAGGACGGCATTGTAGGCTACCATCAGCCCTTCAGCAGCATGCCGAACCAGTTGCTATTCTCGTTGTCCAACCGGGAAGGCGTGCGGGCCTATGATTTTAGAACCGGACTAGTTACGGTCAATACGCCGGCTTGGAAGAAGATCATCTCAACCGTTGTCGAGCTCTATAAGAACGGTACGTTCTTGATGCAGGACGTGAAGGGCGAGATGATCGATGGCACGCTTACCTATGGACCTGATGATGTGAATGAGGCGGATTTGTTCAAGAAAGGCAAATCGGCGATGACGATCGCGGGGTATTATGACATGAACGGCTTGAAATTCGAGACGGGCAGGGTCACGCCGCCCGTAAGCTCCGTGGACACGCAGCGATCCGTCGATATCAGCATGAGCAATTACCTGGCTATCCCTGCAGGCGCGGAGCGTGCCGACTTGGCGTGGGAGATCATTCGATTCATGCTCAGCGACTACGTTGCAAAGGTCAAATCCGGGCTGGACGAAGACATGCCGGTCAATAAAGCGTATATGACCTACGACGGCGATCCTTTACTGCCGGCGCTGTACGAGATTCTGCCGAGCAATGATCCAACGTCGTATCCCATGGAAGGCTATGACCCCAAATTCACGTCGTTGTTCGAGGAGCTGGAGGATCGCGAGATCACGGCAGCGGTGAAGGGCGAGAAGAGCATCGATGCCTGCATCGCGGCCATTCAGAAGGAAGGGCAGGATCTGCTCGAGGCGGCGAAAATCAAGAAATAACCGCCGAAATCAGCCGCGGCCGGTATTCAATTCCACGGGTACTATGGTATAGTAAGGAAAGAATAGCCTTACAGGCAAAAGGAGCCGGCGGCAACCGACTCCTCGCGCGACTCACCGCTGTTAAGGGCGGAAGGCTCTGGTTCAGATATGAGATTTATAGTAGACCGCATACCTTTGCGAGAGGGCGGTCTATTTTTTTTTGAGGTAAGAGAGCAGCGCGAGAATAAACATGCCGAACGTGATCATCAGCGTTATCGCGTCGTGTGTCTCCATGGCATCACCTCCCCTCGGGGAGAGCTAGCCGACCGCCCTTGCAAGCCATTCATCGCTTCTTCATTATATACGAACGTAAGTTCGCATGTCTATGCTTATTTTGGGACATCTTGGCAGGCCGATGGTCCTGTTTTTGGGTGGCGTTAGAATTGTAGAGAACGGTGGCGGCCGAGTATGTGACAGTGATCTGAAGGATATACGGACATTATTACCGTAGCAATCAAGGTGATAGATCGGGAATATTATCAATCCGTTCGATACCTTCTACTCATGTAGTAAATTTTAATTCCTCTGTTTTTTAGTGGTTACTTGCGATATGCTTCAGTAATTGCGATTAAAATTATTTGCGATAAAGAAATGTTCGAAAAAAGTAGGCTTGTCGGATGAATTCACTCGTTTTGAAACGGTTTAATGGTGCGTCATATCTAGTATAGGTTGCGTAAAAGTTCAGGATAATCCGTGCAGAACGGGCAGGTGAGAAAAGTGATGTTAACCCGTTTATTCGACACGTACCGCAACATGCTAATTCGCAGTAAAATCACGATCGTGTTTATTCCGATCGTGGTTTTGCCGCTTTTTGTCGTTGTCTATACCTCCAACTACATTTTCACCAAATCTACCATCGAGAAAACGAATGCCAATATCGCCGGCGAGTCTAGCTTGATCATCAGCCGGATCGATAGCTTGTACAACAGCGTGGAGACAAGTTCGCGCGTGCTTACCGTGCAGATTAACAGCGCTTACCAGGAAAAGGCGAACAGTCTTGAGGTTCCGGATGTGATGCTCCGCAATGATATTCAGACAGCGATGAGCTTTAATCTGAACGCATTCAAAGATATCGAGTCGATTGCCTTCATCGATACCCGCGGGGTTCTATACGCTTCCGATACGAGATTGGCGAATAACCTGGATTTGGCGGTAAGAAGCGAGATGGTTGCGAGCGTCAAACGGATCGTTCAGCCGGTGCGCGTTTGGTTTCCGATGCAAATCAGAAATTATTTGGTTACGGACGATAAAACGCCGTTTCTTACCGTAGGGAATAGAATCAACAATATCGATACGGGCGAGCTCATGGGGGTCCTTATATTCAACGTGAGGGAGGACACGATTTCCTCGATCTTTCCCAAGGACGAAACGCTGAATACAGGCGTGTACACCGTAGTCGATAAGTCCGGGATGATTATTTCATCGCAGAACAAAGCGGAGCTGCTGCAAACCTCGGTTGCCGATAAACGGCATTTTCTGGTTACCACCGCGCCGTTTGCCCCGTTGGGATGGCAACTTACCAATCAACTGCCGCTCCAACAATTGTCGAAGGATAAACGTCAGAACTCGTTGATCATCCTCGTCGTCGGGTTGCTTTGCTCGATAATCGCGGTCTTCGGCGCTTTCTTCCTGTCGAGGCATATTGCTAAACCGATCATCCAGTTAACCCATACGGCCAAGAGGGTCCGAGAAGGAAATCTGAATACGACGAGCCAGATCCGAACGCAGGACGAGGTAGGTATTCTCGCAAGCGTATTTAATGAAATGATGGCACAGGTCAAATTGCTGCTGGAAAAGGTGGGGCAAGAACAGAAGAAAAAGCGTGAATACGAGTTTGCCTTGATCCAATCGCAAATCAAGCCGCATTTCTTCTACAACTCACTGGATCTGATTTATGTGCAATGCGAATCGGGACAAGCCAAAGAAGCCGCCGAAACCACCATGGCTTTAGCCGACTTCTACCGGGTTTCCTTAAGCAAAGGCAAAGAAATCATTCCGCTAAAAGAAGAATTGCAGAATACGCAAGCCTATCTGTTTATCCAGAAGACGCGTTACTCCGATATCATCGATTTCAGCATCGACGTCGGCGAAGAGTTAGGGGAATATTCGATCATGAAATTAACGCTGCAGCCGCTTGTGGAAAATTCGATTTATCACGGTCTGCGAACGAAAAACGGCGGCGGCAAGATCGAAGTCAGCGGCTATAAGCAGCATAACGATATCGTTCTTGTGGTAGCGGATAATGGCGTGGGGATTCCGGCCGAGAAACTCCAGGAGCTTCAGGTATGGAATGAAGACGGTTCTGGCGTGCATTCTTTCGGATTAAGGAGCGTGAACGAGCGAATCAAGCTTTACTACGGCGAGGAATATGGGATTAGGATTGCCAGCGAAGTCAATGCAGGAACCGTGATAACCATTCGTATCCCTCAGCGTAGAGAGGTGTCGGATCATCAACGCGCCGGCTCGCAGATGACGATTTGAGGCGCAAAGCGGGCTTCGCGCCACCATTGCATTTTAAGATCGTGATCGTCCTTCATGAAATAAACCTCCCTTTATCGTGGATAGCGCATGTCGTTCGGATATGACATGAATTATAGCTAGCCCCCCTGATTACAAAAGCCACAATTCGGGCATCGCAATAGCAATATTCGGGACAATTTAGCCATACGGGCAGCTTGTCTAGGACATTTTCCGGGTTCTATGTTATAACGAATGTACAATGACGACGATTCGAATGTCACAGTTCATGGAGGAAGACGGGATGTTCAAGGTACTGATCGCGGATGACGAAATGCATTTC
This sequence comes from Paenibacillus sp. J31P316, assembly GCF_056269105.1. Taxonomy (NCBI): domain Bacteria; kingdom Bacillati; phylum Bacillota; class Bacilli; order Caryophanales; family Paenibacillaceae; genus Paenibacillus; species Paenibacillus sp. J31P316. The sequence continues at coordinate 429,419 of NZ_JBWDNI010000003.1, forward strand.
AGGCACTATATGCGCAACGTGATCGATTGGCAGGAGCATGGTTTCGAGATCATCGGCGAAGCCAAGAATGGTCTGGAAGCGCTGGAACTGTCCGCGCAGCATCGTCCCCATATCGCTTTGCTGGATATCAATATGCCTTTTCTCGATGGCATCGCGCTGGCAGAGAAGCTTAAGGAACTTCATAAAGACATTCATATCGCGTTGATTACAGGCTATAGTGAATTCGAATATGCCAGGAAAGCCCTGCAACTCGGGGTGGAGGACTATATATTAAAGCCGTTTAAGAGAGACGATTTCTTAAGCACGCTGCTGCGGTTCAAAGCTAGGCTGCAGAAGCTGGAAGAAGAAGCGGCCCAAAGCAAGGATGATTCGTATTTCCTGAAAGAACGTTTCTTGAACACGTTGATCGGCGAAGAATACGATTTTATGGAAGAAGAGATTTTGCGCATTTTCAACCGGCAGGGGATTCGGATTCATTCGCCGTTGTTCCTTGTGGCCGCCATCGAAATCGATACTATGTACGAGCGGTGGTCAAAGGCAAGCGAGATCGCACTTTGGCGATTCGCCGTTGCGAACGTGCTGAGAGACATCGTGGGTTGCAAAGGAACGTCGCTGGTATTCAACGGTCCGGAGGGAAGGATCGTCTCGCTGCTAAACTTTGCGGACGAGAAAGATCGAAGCGCGTTTAAGGCGGGGCTCTATCAGGAGTTTTGCGACTATGTAAAAAAATATTTTCGCTTTAGCGTTACGGTCGGGCTGGGCGATGAAATCATGCACATGCAAGGCATTCGCAAAGGCTATTTGGAAAGCTTGTTTGCCTTGCAGCATAAGCTAGTTGACGGTTCGGGAGCCGTGCTGGAATATGCGGCTATCGTGAACAGCGGAAGAAACGCCGACTTTAACCAAATGCAGTTGAATGATCACATTCTCAAGGCGCTGCGCCGAAATGAACGTAAGGAAGTGCAGGCCGGTCTGCAGCAAATCATGAAGCACATCAAGGACAATCGCCTTTCCGTCGATTTCACCTATGCGATTCTGATGGGCCTGGTATCGATCTGCTTAGCGCATATTACCGAAATGGGCGGCTCGATCGATGCGGTGTTGGGCAAGGATTTCTATCCTTACCAAGAGCTTAGGAAGATTAGTTCGCTGGAGAAATCCATCGAATGGTTAATGGGCATCTACGAGAAAACCATTCGCAATTACAGCGATCAACTGATGACGCGCTCGCAGAAGATCGTCGAGGGCGTGAAAGATTATATTCACATGCACTATATGGACAGCGAGCTGAACGTGGAGAGCATTGCCCATCATATGTATCTCGACTCCAGTTACATCCGCAAAGTGTTGGCCAAGGAATTGGAGATGAACGTGTCCGAATATATCACCTTGGTTCGCATGGAGCATGCAAAGGACTTATTGGTCCGGGGAAATATCAAGATTACCGAGCTGGCGGAAAAGGTAGGCTACAGCAAGGCGGGCTATTTTGCCAAATGCTTTAAAAAGCAGTACGGCGTGTTGCCAAGCGAGTATTCGGAGAGCTTGAATCCGCTACAATGAGGGGAGAGATCTGCGGGGCAAGCCCTCGCCGATCTTTTTTTGTCCCGAATTTTGCTATCGGTTTGCCCGATTTGTGGCTTTTTGAATGCTAGGGACACGAGCTATAATCCATTCATAGCATAAGCGCTTGTGCTACTTCCTTACTAAAAATACGTTGGAGGGGTTTCTTGAAATGAGACGGACATACGCGAAATTCGTTTCCTTGGCACTGATCGCCTGTATGGCACTCGTGCTGGCGGCGTGCGGCAATTCATCGTCGAACAATAACGATTCGACGGCAACGGGCACGAACGATTCAACGACGAATTCGACGACCAATGCAACGAACGATTCGACGAACGATTCAACGAACGATGCGGCGGCAACGACTACGGATAAGCCTGCCGAGCCCGTAACATTGAAGCTGAATGCCCAATATTCGGCGCCGGACGAGAAGCTGTCCCTGGATTACGCCATTGCCAAAATCAAAGAAATATTGCCGAATGTCACCCTGGAAATTCAGCCGGCGAATGCCGACGACGGCACGCAGAAGCTGAAGGTGCAAGCGGCTACCGGGGATCTTCCCGATATTTTCGGAGTAAGTCCCGAGATTATCGATCTCTTCAACAAATCGGGCGATATCGTGCAATTGGACGGCAATCCGGATATCGAGGATTTCAAAAGCAAAGTGTCTCCGGGCATGATCGACTCCGAATTGATGTACAAAGGCCATATCTATTCGCTGCCTATCTTCGGTTCCTTCTCGGTGGTCTGGTATTACAACAAGGATGTATTCGCGGCCAATAACGTCAAAGTGCCGACGAATTACGATGAGTTGACGGCTGCCGTGAAAGCGTTTACGGCGAAAGGGATCGTTCCCGTTGCGATGTTTGCCAAAGAACCGTGGCCGATCGGAGCCTACTTGGACAGCTTTATCATGAGAACGAATCCCGGCTCCACGTCGGACTTCTCCAACGGGGTGGCCAAAGCTTCGGACCCGGGTTATAAGGAAGGAATCGAGAAAGCCGCGGCGCTGATCAAGCTCGGCATCTTCCAAAAAGGAGCAACCAGCACGGATTATGATTCGGCAAGAGCGATCTTTAATTCGGGCAAAGCAGCGATGCTGATTAACGGCGATTGGGAAACGCCGGACGGCATTACCGCGATCGGCGCGGATAAGCTCGGGATTCTGAATTATTATCCCGGAGCGGACGCGGGTAAAGAGGACGTCAATAAATATGCGATGGCCGGAGGCGGCGGCGTTGGCGGCTACGCGTTATCCGCCAAGACGAAGGACAAAGCATTGGGCATGAAAGTGTTGGCGCTGCTCGCTTATTATCAAGGGGAAGGCAGATACGTGAAAGGCGGCCATACCGATGTCATCATCAAAACGGACGGCTTGACGCCTGAAAATCCGCTTCCGGAGATCACCAAGGCGCTTGCGGCCGATCAGTCGAATTTTATCTACAAATCCAAATTTAACCATAGTCTTCCGAGCGCATTCTCCAAGCCTTTCGGCGAATACTTGCAGAATCTGGTCGCAGGTCAATCCGCCGATAAATTCATCTCGGATACGGATAAGTTGATTGCAAGCCTGAAAAAGTAGGTTTAAGCCGACAAGAAGCTGCGATAAAAATAAGCTCGAGGCGGAATAGCCCCTTATTCACCGGATATATTCCGTCTCGAGCCACTTAAGGTGATGAATATGAAGCACGGGATGGCCAGCAGATCGGCAGTATTGATTTTCACGTTGCCCGCAATATTGCTCTTTACGGTGTTTGTCATGTATCCCCTCGCGCAAACCTTCTATCGAAGCTTCTTCGATTGGGACGGGTTGACGCCGGGTACGTTTATCTTCTTGGACAACTTCAAGGAGATTCTCCATGATCCTATTTTCTATACCTCGTTATATAATGGGCTGTTTTTTGCCGTGATTCTCACGATCTTTCAATTCGTATTAGGCTCGTTTCTCGCTTTTGCCTTGTACGATCATAAGATTTTCGGGAAAAAGCTGCTGCGAATTTCCTATTTCATTCCGGTCATTCTCTCCGTTACGGTGGTTTGTCAATTATGGATGTCCATTTACAGTTCCCAATACGGCTTGCTTAATAAGATATTCGAATCCATCGGCATCTCGTACCGGCAAGATTGGTTAAGCGATTCCCACTTGGCCATATTCGCGATTATTTCCGTCGCCGGCTGGCAATCCATGGGGTTTATGTTCGCTCTGATTTATACGGCCATTAAATCCGTGCCCGAGCATTACTTCGAGGCCGCCAAGCTGGAAGGCGCGACTAAATTTCAAATTCACACGAAAATTACCATTCCGCTTCTGGCAGAAACCTATCGGATGTGCCTCATGTTCTCGGTAGTCGGCGGGTTGAATGCCTACGGCCAAGTGGTTCTCATGACGAACGGCGGTCCCGGCACCTCTACCGCTACGCTTACCTTCGCCATGTTCCGTTCGGCCTATTCGCTGGACCGCTTCGGTTATGGATGCGCAACGGCAGTCATGCTCGTTCTGGAATGTTTGATTTGTATATTGATCATTAATAAGTTGGTAGCGCGCGAAAGAATTACTTTCTAGGATGGAGTGTCGTGCCGTGCGAAAGACACGAAGGTTTAAAGTCAGTAATCCGATACTCAAGCTTTTTCTGTGGCTATACATGTGCATTTCGCTGTATCCGCTCGTGTATTTGATCTTCTATTCGCTTAAAACCAATGACGAGATCTTCAACACGAACCCGTTCGGAATCCCGACCAGCTTTCAGTGGGATAATTACGTGCGGGCGGTACATGCATTCGATGTCTTGCTCTATATGAAAAACAGTGCCTTCGTTTCCGTGATTTCGGTTGCCGGCATCCTTTTGTTCTCGCTGACTTTCGCTTATGCGTCCGCCCGCATGGAGTGGCGACTGCGGAAGCTGGCATCGACGTATATGATCGTCGGGCTCTTCGTACCGGGAGCGACGACTTTAATTCCCTTGGCGATTCTATTGAAGCATCTTCATTTGATCAATACGTTCGGCGCCTTGATTATTCCTTATATCGCCGGCAATCTATCCTTTTCGATTTTGATCTTTTACGGTTTCTTTCGAACCATACCCAAGGAAATGGAAGAATCCGCATTTATAGACGGGGCCGGCATCTATCGGACCTTTGCCCGCATCATTCTCCCTCTCGTCATCCCGGCATTTACCGTCGTGCTAATCTTGTCTTTTATAGGCGTCTGGAATGAATTCACCATTGCCAATACGTTTATTTCGAGTCAAAAGCTGAAGACGCTGCCCATCGGCTTGATTTTCTTCTCGGGAACTCATTTTACGGACTGGGGAGCGATGGGAGCTTCGCTGGTCATTGCCAGTATTCCCGTCATTCTCATTTACGTCCTATTCAGCGAGCAGATCGAACGAGCGTTAACGGTAGGCTCGGCAGTGAAATAAGCGGCAATAAGCGGCGTGTTTGAATGCCGCTTATTCTTTTTGAAGAAGTGGTAACGCTTTCGCGAACGCGTAACGGCAGCACGCTGGAAGGCGGAAGCTACTCGATTTCATCCGGGGCGCATTTCGTATCCATGCCTCTGTCCTCCGGCGATTTGAACGTCTGGATGCATGTCGCGTTGACTTATGACGGAACGGCCTGGCGCATCTATAAAAACGGCGTATTGGCGAACAGTTCTACCGATGCGCAGGGAGCCATCACGGTGTCCGGGAATTGGACGATTGGCGCTACCGCTTATGGCGATCAGTATTACTCGGGCTCGATCAAGGCCGCGCAGATATTCAATACGGCGCTTGATGGTACGGCCATCGGAAACGAGATGAACAAGGCGGAAAAAGGCCATTGGGTGCTGGGAGAAGGGACGGGGACGACGGCGAACGATACCTCCGGCAACGGGTCGACGGGCACCGTTAACGGGGCTTCATGGGTTACCGGTCGGTCCGGCTATGCGCTGCAATTCAACGGCACCAGCAATAATGTCGGATTAGGTTCACCGTCTGTGCTTAATTTTTCCGGCAAGATCACGATGTCAGCCTGGATCAAGCCCAGCTCGCTCACGGGAACCGGAGCAATTCTTTACCATCAGCAATTAAGTGGCGATTGGCCGCAGATGTTCCTGAGGATTAACGGCAGCACGCTGGAAGGCGGAAGCTATTCGAATTCATCCGGGGCGCATTACGTATCCATGCCGCTGACCTCCGGCGACTTGAATGTATGGATGCATGTAGCCTTAACCTATGACGGAACAGCGTGGCGCCTTTATAAAAACGGCGTGTTGGCCGTTAGCTCAACGGATGCCCAGGGGGCGGTTACTGCGGCGGGAAATTGGACGATCGGCGCAACCGCTTATGGAGACCAATTCTTCTCCGGACAAATTTACGACGCGCGCATCTATAACTACGGCTTGTCGGATGCCGCCGTCGCAGCGATTGCGCATTAAGCGATTCAGGGGAGAGCGGGACGTGCCCGTTCTCTTTCTAAGCATAGTACGCGAGGAGGAAGCGGAAATGGAAAGCATGCAGGGGACGAACCATGTTGAACGGCACGACAGGAAACGCATCGTCTTTCTCGGAGACAGCATTACGGAGAACGGGACTTACATTCGAATGCTCGATGCCTATTTTCTGAAGCATCTGCCTGCAAGAAATGTCACGTTCATTAATCTCGGCGTCAGCAGCGAGACCCTTTCGGGCGAAGACGAGCCAGACCATCCTTTTCCCAGGCCCTGCGTGCATGAACGACTGGATCGGGTGCTTGCCGAGACTAAGGCAGACTGGGTCGTGCTTTGTTATGGCATGAATGACGGCATCTATCACCCGTTCAGCGAAGAGCGATTTCTTCGCTATCAATCGGGGTACATCCGAGCCGTGGAACAAATTCGGGCTGCCGGAGCATTGCCGCTGCTGATGACGCCGCCCCCGTTCGACGCCGCCACTTTCGAGGGGGAGCCTCAGCCGGACGGCAGTGTAAGCTATGGCTTTCAGCGGCCATATGCGGGTTACGATAAAGAAGTTCTCGGGCGGTATACAGACTGGGTGCTGGATTACGGAAAGCGGGAGAAACTGGCGGTCGTGGATATCCGGGGGCCGCTGCTGCAGTGGATTCAGGTATGCCGCGAGCAAAATTCTGCCTATCGGTACGGAGACGGCATACATCCCGAAGCGGATGGGCATTGGGTGATGGCGCGGACGATACTAGCAAGGGTTTTCCATGTTGAGTTGGAGCGGATACCGGCATGGATTGAACATCCGGAGTTGAGCGAGTATTATCGGCTGATTGGCGAACGCAGGCAATGGCTGGACGCTGCCTGGAGAGAGCATGTCGGTCATACGAATCCGAATAAAGCGAAGACGCCGGGACTGGTCGCGGCGCGCGAGCAGGCGCAGCGGCTTATGGCGTCGATCCGCGAAGCGGCCGATCGGGAGGGGGGAGAAACATCGCTCGCCGTCTCTGCCTGGAGCGGGGCGAAGCGAATGGACTTTTATCTCGATGGCAGGGAATGTATCTTGGTTGCTCCGCATGAGCCGGCGAAGGAGAAGCCGTGGGTCTGGCGCACCGAATTTTTCGATGCTTTTGCCGAGGCGGATCGCGCGCTGCTGCACCAAGGCTGGCACATTGCCTATATCCGACTAAGCAATCTGTACGGGCATCCGGACGCGGCGGCCATGATGCGGTCGTTCCAGGATGAGCTTGCCGCAACATATGGGCTATCGGAACGGCCGGCGCTTTTTGGTTTCAGCCGGGGGGGCTTGTATGCTTTGCGTTATGCAGGGCTATATCCGGCCAAAGTATCTTCAGTCTATCTGGATGCGCCGGTCGTCGATATCCGAAGCTGGCCGGGCGGCTCGGGCAACGGTCACGGGTCCCCGGAAGAATGGAGCGATTGCCTGGGACTGTACGGCATAACAGCAGAGGAGGCCGGCGCAGTGACGGATGAGTTGCTGAACGGGATGACGAGAGCGGCCGAGAGCGGCATACCCATTCTGCTGATTTCCGGCGATTCGGATGAAGCGGTGCCGCTGGAGGAGAACGGTGCGCTGCTGGTTGCGAGCTACCGTGAGCAGGGAGGACGCATCGAACAAATCGTGAAGCCGGGCGGCAGGCATCATCCGCACGGCTTGCCGGATGTGGCGCCGATTGTCTCGTTTGTTACGAAGGCTTTGCAAGTTATCACCAGGAAAGAGTAATGTATGAAATTTTGGATTCAATCAGGTAGTACTGGTAAGCCTCTGACCTCTCACGCCAGTATTAATGTGGTTCGCAAGCGAATGTTCAATGAGGTTTGTGAAATTCCAAGAGACAAGGTTTAGGAAAAGGAGAGTCAACTATCATGCATCGTTTTCTGGAGTTCGCCGAGAGCGAGGTTCGGTTCGCGGATCCTGTCGGCTTCGAGTGGGCAAGCGGCGTCACGTTGAAGCGAACTTGGAACGGAGATGTCTGTTCCGCGACCGTGATGAACAGCCATTCATCCAATGCCGTAAGGATCAAAGAGATCGTCTTGTTCAAGGGGGCAATGCCGTTCAATCCTTCGACAGAAATATACGGCGAGGGTTATAGCAAATTATCGCAGTATGTCGGTACAGTGAGCAGGCCCCGGGATATGTGTCAATTCAGCGACCGCGCCCATTACAGGCTTCCAATCGTCGAGGGGCTTTTTACCGTCTACAATATGCTCTTGTTATCGCCGCAAGATGGAGACAAGGTTCTCATTGCCTTTGCTTCCTGTCATCGCTTTAGCGGGGAAATCCGATTTAACGAGCGTGAATATGAAATCGTGCTCGATTATGAAGGGCTGGTGCTCGAACCGGGCCAGACGGTGGACCTGGAGGAGATTTTGTTCGCTTCGGGACCGGATGCGGCAACGCTGACGGACCGGCTTGGCGAAGCGATCAACCGGCATCATCCGAAGCTGCCTTTCCCGGAAGTGCCCTCAGGCTGGTGCTCTTGGTATACGTACGGACCCGAGGTGACGGAGTCCGATATTTACTCGAACCTTCAAGCGATCAAGGAGAAGCTGCCCGAGCTGAAGTACGTGCAGATCGACGAGGGCTATGCCGCTTACGAAGGAGACTGGCTCGATAAAGGCCAATCGTTCCCCGGCGGAATTCGCTCGTTGAGCGAGAAGATTCGGGAGTTGGGCTTCGAGCCGGCCATCTGGGTCGGTCCGTTCCTAGCGGAGATGAACGCGCGAGTCGTGCGGGAGCATCCCGAATGGTTCAAGCAGGATGGAGAGGGGAAGCCGCTTCGCTCCGATATCCACTCCTTCGGAGGCTGGTATCACGGACCTTGGTACATGCTGGACGGTACTCATCCGGGAGCGCAGGGTTATCTTAGACACGTCTTCCATACGATGCGTCACGAGTGGGAGATCAAGTATTTCAAGATGGACGGGACGATGTGGGGCGCTCTTCCGTTCGGCCGGCATCACGACCCGAAGGCGACTCGGGTCGAAGCTTACAGAGCCGGCATGAAGGCGATTCGGGAAGGAGCGGGAGAAGATAGCTTCCTGCTCGGCTGCAATGCGCCGATGTGGCCGTCCCTCGGCACCGTGCACGGCATGAGGCTGTCGAACGACATCGCGCGCAATTGGGAGCATATCTCGCAGATCGCTAGAGAGATGTTCCGGCGCAATTGGCAGCACGGCAAGCTGTGGATCAACGATCCGGACGTCGTCGTGCTGGAGAATCAGACGAGGCGTCAGCTCGGGCCGGATGGGAAGTGGATCGAATCATCCGACTCCGTTACGCCGGATGAGTACCGGTTTCACGCGACGGCGATATTCGCCTCCGGCGGCATGGTGTTATCGGGCGATAGCATTCCGAACATGCTGCCGGAGAGCGTGGAGATCATTCGGAAGCTGCTGCCGCCGGTGAACAAGGCCGCGATCTTCGAGGATACGACGTTCTCGGTCGGGTATACGCAGGTTCAGGACCGGGTTCTGGTCAGCGTGCTCAATTGGGAAGACGAGCCGAGAGATTTTCGCGTAAGGCTGGATGGCGCTTACCGTGTCACGTCTCTCTGGACGGACGATCTGCTGGGCACGCATGTGGGCTCGCTGGAACTGACGTCTGTGCCTCCGCATTCCGGTGCGGTTTATGTTTGCGTTCCGGTAAGCGGAGAAGGATGAGGATGTAGCCATAACAATAATGCCGCGATTCTCGTTTCCTCAATGGACGATAATCGCGGCATTATTGTTGTCGACTCAACGGGAGCTAATTCAGTTCGAGCCTTCCAAATACTGTGATGGATATATGCCGGTGATTTTCTTGAAGATTTTATAGAAATAATCGGGGTTCGGATAGCCGACCATGAGCAGCAGATTTGGAGGGTATTATCAGAAATTATGATCATGGACGTTGTGAAGAAGCGTTTGGAAAAAATCATTCTTAGTACTTGTGAAAATAACCCTTAATATACCAAGGTTTTTTCAGTCTGTTTTCTCAGAATTAATGAGGCCACCCATGTTTTTTTATGGTCATTTTTCAGCTTTTTTCAGAGTAGAAAGAATCGCCATCGTAATTCCAACCTCTCCAAAGCTCCGTTAAGCCCATTTTCTGTCTTGCCAGCACCTCAGACCGTCAAATCATTCTCTGATTTGATGTAAATCGCTTCTTGCAGAAGCCGTTGGAGGATAGCGGCAAAAACCGCGATAACCAACGAAGCAAAAATGATGATGAGCACGATAAAGCCAATCGGAGGATCGACTTTCTTCGTAATATAATGAAAGAGCGGCAAACCGCATACATATAAACCGCTGATGGTTACCGCGCACAATTTGATGTTCTTTAATGCCTTTACACATAATTCCGAGAAAGCCGTGTTAACGTCGATGTACCGTAAAAGCTTGAAAGCCTGATAGAGAGCCAAGTAAAAAGGCACGGCTGCTCCGTACATCACGATGAAAACGAGATATTTCATGACGGAGATAGCCGGATACGACGTAGCTGCGAAATTCGCGAAATGGGGCACAAATAATATACATAAAGCAAGAACGGGCAGTCCTATAATAAAAACGGCTAGTTTTAAAAACAAAGTTGTGACTTCTCTCAAACGAAACACCTCGCATCTTTATTTCATTTCGTACGCACATGATTTTAGCATTTGATTTATTGTTTTGCAATAAATTAGAATTGTTTTGTGCTATATTATTATTGTTACTTATATTTAGACACGAGCTTGCCTTCATCCGTCCTTCGAACGGGTGTTTTTGTCGTTCGTACCCTATAGGAGTTATCCGTGCATGGGAAGAATAACAAAATAAAAGCTCGTCGTATTGACGGAAAGACAGCGACTTGGCATAATAACGTTATCGCTAAAGTGTGATCACATATCACATAAATGGAGGTGGCATAAGAAATGAGAGAAATCATTGAAGTTTCTTCGGTAAATCACGAGGTGTACGACCGGTTAAGACAGCGTATAACGCTTGGCATAATCCCGCCCGGGAAGAAGATTTCGATTCGTACCTTGGCGGACTCATTCGGGGTGAGCACGATGCCGGTTCGAGAAGCGCTGCGCAAGCTTCAAGCGGAAGGCTTCATCACCTTCGAACGGCGAAGCGTTACGGTGAACCAACTGTCCGCGGAAGAAGTCGAGCAAGTATTCACGATTCGGTTGCGATTGGAGCAGCTCGCGGCGGAGTGGTCCCTCGTGCGCGTGACGCCTAACGATGTCGGCGTGTTAGAAGATATTTTGGAGACCATGGCGAATCCGAAAATCGACGTGAACGAATGGCGCATGCTGAACAAGCTGTTTCACCTTCGGTTCTATCAATGTTCGGGATCCTCGCATCTGCTCGAGTTGATTAAGAACGTGTGGGATAAAGTGGAGCCGTACATGACGATCTATTCCAGCACGGTGGAAGATTTCAAGGAAGCGCATGTGCAGCACGGGGAAATCCTGGACATCATACGGCAGCGCGACCTGCCCTTGCTCTTGGACAAAATTTCGGATCACTTGAACTATACCTGCGAGGTGGTTACGAAAGCCATTTCGAATCAATCGTAAATCGTACATTCCAGTAAAGGGGGTGATGCCCATGAATTAAAGCTAGAGGGTTATCGAGGGGAACGTAATTAAGGTGTCATGCAGGATGAAGAAACTAACGGAGGTGTAGGCAATTGGCGCAATCAAGCATCGAACAGGAGCTATTCGAAAGCGAGTACGAACATACGGCCGTTCCCCGGGATAAACGAAAATCGCTGTTATCCGTCATGTCCATTTGGGTCGGCTTTCCGATGATCATTACCAGTGCGGTTACCGGCGCGACGCTCGTGCATGGATTAGGTTTTGCGCGCGGCATTCTTGCCATGGTACTCGGAAATGTGCTGTTGTTTGCTTATGTGGGATTATTGAGTATGCTCGGTGCGAAGGACGGGAACAATTTTTCATTGCAAGCTTCGAGAACGTTCGGGCGAAGAGGGTATATGGTCTCATCCGCGCTGCTTTCGACGCTCGTCATCGGGTGGTTTGCCGTTCAGACGGGATTAACCGGGGTTAGCATGAGCGCGGCCTTCGACGTCAATACAACGTTCATCGTGCTGTTGGCCGGCGTCTTATATGTTCTGCTTACGCTGCTGGGAATCAAGGCATTATCCATCATCGGAATGATATCGGCACCGCTTTTCCTCGTGCTAGGGTTGTACTCGGCCGTGCAGGCCGCCGGTAACGGAAACGCGATCATGAGTTATGCCGGCAATGCGGATTCGTCACTCTCGTTCTGGGTAGCGGTTACGCTCGTCTTCGCATTGTTTGCCGATTCGGGCACGATGACGTCGGACTTTACCCGTTGGGCCAAAAATCGCAAGCACGCGGCCATTTCGACTTTCGCGGCATTTCCCGTGGCCAACTTGATCGCCATGCTGATCGGCGGGGTCATCGCGGCGGCGACGCTTACCGGCTCAGGCGATGTATTCGGCGTCATTGTCGACAAGGGCGGGGCGCTGACCTGGATTGCGGTCGTGTTTCTGTTCATCAATCTCGGCTCCGTCTGCTCGCACTGCTTGTATAACGGCGCGGTCGGTTGGTCTCATATTACAGGTACCAAAATGCGCACGATGACGATCATCCTAGGGGGTATCGGAATTGTGGTTGCCGCAGTTGGCATTTGGGATTTCTTCATTAGTTGGCTGAATCTCCTCGGCGTCATCGTGCCGCCAATCGGTACCATTATCATTATGGATCAGCTGGTTACGCGCCGGTCGTCGACTGCCATCGACGCCGACATTCGTATCCAACCTTTCGTTGCTTGGGGAATCGGTTCCGCAGTAGCGCTGATCGCTAACTATCAGTTCCCTAGCATGTCTACCGCGATTTGCGGCATATTCGTATCGGCCATAACGTATGGGTTCCTATCCAAAAAGACGTCCGTCGTCGCTTCGCGCTCCGTAACGGCGAAAAGATAACGGCATCCGCGGCATGAGGCGCATCTGCCAATGCGTCTCTCGCCAAGGAAATTCAGTACTGCCATTGTAGCACACGACATTCGTACCTGACATCATAATGGAGTTGATCGCATGCGTACTTTTGCATTCAAGGAAGCCACCGTAACTTCGTTCCACGCGGCATTGCGGGAGAAAACGATTACGAGCGCCGAGTTAGTCGAGTGGTATCTAAATAGAATCGAAGAAAACAATAATCAAGGGCCTCGCCTGCAAGCCATCGTAACGGTAAATCCGCGCGCGCTGGAGGAAGCGATGGAGCTGGATGCGTATTTCGACAAGAAGGGAGGGCTTAAAGGTCCGCTGCACGGCGTACCGGTGCTGGTAAAGGACCAAGCCGAGACCGCAGGCATTCGAACCACGTTCGGGTCCAAAGCATTCGAAGCGTACGTACCGGATCAAGATGCATCGATCATCACGCTGTTGCGCGAAGCGGGCGCTATTATTCTGGCGAAGACGAGCATGTGCGATTTTGCGGCGGGATGGTTCTCCTTCTCCTCCATGACGGATCACACGAAGAACCCTTACGATCCGGAGCGGGAATCCGGCGGTTCGAGCGCGGGTACCAGCGCCGGCATTGCCGCGAATTTCGGCTTAATCGGCCTCGGCGAGGATACGGGCGGTTCCATTCGCTTGCCTTCCTCCTTTAACAACTTATTCGGCCTTCGCGTTACGACAGGCTTAATCAGCCGAAACGGGTTTTCTCCGCTCGTTCATTTCCAAGATACGCCGGGTCCGATCACGCGTACGGTCCAAGACGCGGCGAAGCTGATGGATGTCCTCGTGGGCTTCGACAGGAACGATACCTTTACGACTGCGACGGCTTGCGCATCGGATGCAGGGGGCTACGAAGCGGCGTTGGACGACGCGGCCATGCAGCAGTATCGGATCGGAATTCTGTCGAATGCGTTCGGAGACGACGGCGACCCGGACTGCGCGCCGGTTAACGATCGGGTAAGGGAAACCATCGCTTGGCTTAACGAGAACGGCGTCGAGGTCGTGGAGGATCTCGTCATCCCGGATATGGAGCAATGGATCGCGGATACATCGCTCTACGTTACGCAGTCCAAGAAGGACATTAACCAGTTCTTGTCGAGGCGTCCCCACGCGCCGGTGAAGAGTTTCAAGGACATTTACGACGCGGAGCTATTCCATCCGATGAATGATCTGTTCCACGACATTAACGGAGGACCGGAGAATCCGGAGGATGACGAGCGCTATTATCGTAAACGGCTGCGGCAAGAGGAGTTCCGCCGGACGATCGTTCATCTGATGATGGAGCACGACGTGGATTTCCTGCTCTATCCGACCGTGCGCGTATTGCCGCCGAAGCGCGAAGAATTATACGCGCAGAAGTGGACGTGCCTGACATTCCCGACGAATACGGTCATTGCTTCGCAGTCGGGGCTGCCATCCATGTCCGTTCCGGCCGGATTCGCCGCCCATCTCCCCGTAGGCTTCGAATTGGTCGGCAAGCCTTTCGCGGAAGCGGATCTTCTCCGATTCGCCCACGCCTACGAGCAGCAGGCGTCGCCGAGGAGAGAGCCGTCGCTGTGAGAACCAAGCTCGATTTGAATTGCGATATGGGGGAGAGCTTCGGCATCTATAAGTACGGGGCCGACCAAGAGATGATGCCGCTGATTACCTCCGCCAATATCGCTTGCGGTTATCACGGAGGCGATGCTCGCGTCATGCGCGAGAGCGTGGCGCTTGCCAAAGCGAACGGCGTCAGCGTAGGCGCTCATATCGGATTGCCCGATCGAGAAGGGTTCGGACGTAGATTCATGCAGATGTCGCCGAATGACATCTATGAAATCACGCTCTATCAGCTTGGCGCGCTCGAGGCCTTCCTGCGCGCGGAAGGCATGCGGATGCAGCATGTGAAACTCCATGGAGCGCTCTATATGATGGCTGCGGACGATGAAGGACTTTCCGATGCTTTCGCCGAAGCCGTCCGTGCTTTTAATCCTTCGCTGAGCGTATTCACGATGCCCGAATGCCATATGGCCACGAGCGCGTCGCGTCTTGGCTTGCGCGTCGTAGGCGAATATTTTGCGGATCGCCCCTACATCGCCGGGAAGGTGAAGATGTTCGGCTGGACGCGCGAGGAGATCGGTTCATCCGCGGAGATCGCCGGTCGCGTGGCTGCATTGCTGGAGGAACCGGAATATGCCGATATCGGTACGATCTGCGTGCACAGCGACACGGACGGCGCACCGGCGATTATGAGAGCGATCAGAGATCGAATCACGCGGTTATCGTCTTGAAATACCGATACACCTTCTCCAGCTTCTTCGCTTGCGACCCGTTCGGCTGTTCCATCCGGCCGAATTCGAAGAACTTCACCTTCTTGATGCCGACGAAGCGGAACAAGGCTTTGCGCATCAGCGCTTTATGCGCGTTGTTCAGCAAGAACAGCGGGTAGAGCGCCGGGCCTTTCATCGTGGAAACGCAGACGACGGATTTGTTTTTGAGCAATCCTTCCGGCAGCAGGCCGCCCTTGTCCCGGTAAGCGAAGCCGGACGCGAACATTTGGTCGATGTAACCAAGGAGCATCGCGGGCGGGCGGCCCCACCAGATGGGATAGACGAAGACGATCTTGTCGGCCCAGAGCAGCTGCTCCCGATAGACGGCCAACGCCGGATCGCTGTGCATATCCCGCCTGCGTTTATCCGAATTGAACACGAGCACGGGATCGAAGTCCGCCTCATACAGATCGAGCACCTTCACTTCCGTAACGGCGTCGTTCTCGCCGCTGCCCTGAATGACCTGCTGCAAAAACGCGTAGCTTAAGCTTTGGTGATTCGGATGGGTATAAATAATGAGCATGTTCATATCGATTCGCCACCTCTTTAGTTATCATTTGACAATTAAACCGTAACATGCGGACTAATAAGTTGTCAATTGATAATTATTAATTGATAATTGTTATTTGATAAATAGTTTGTTATCGTATCGGGTAAGAGGTGGTGACCGGAATGGACAAAAAGGAACTTTTCAATCAGGCGGTGTCGTTCATAACCTCCGTCCATCAGGTGACGTACGACATGACGAAGGATTTTGCGCTCGGGGACATTACGCCGGTCCAATACGGGATGCTGGAATATATCGCGGTTTCGCAGCCGGTGACCCTCAGCCAGATCAGCGACTGCAAGCATATTTCGATGCCGAACACGAGCCGCGAATTGAAGAAGCTGACCGATCGAGGGCTGTGCGAGAAATTCGATGCCCCCGACGATAAGCGCAAGCAGTACATCCGGTTGTCCGCAGCGGGACAGTCCTTCATGAACGCGGCATTCGCGCATATGGAGACGCAGTTCCAGCGTCAGCTTCGGCACGCGACCGAGGCGGATTTGCGGCGGATCGCGGAGGCCATGGAAGTACTGCAGGAGAGCTTGTTTAAAGAGGAGTTATAATCAGGCGGAGCTTGACCGAGCCGCGCGGATCACGATGAGTCCGGCCCAGCCCGGTGGCCGATCAGGAGGAATTATACGATGGCGAACCAAGAACGAATCATCCCGTCCGCTGCTACGATCGCGCCGTGGCTTTCGGTGCGCAGCGCGGCGGAAGCGCTGAAATTCTACAAGGCCGCGTTCGGTGCGGCCGAGCTGTACCGGTTGGAGGAAGAGGACGGGCGACCCGTTATTGCTGAACTCGCCGTCGGGGGAGCCAGCTTCTGGGTTCAGGAAGATCCGGAATCGAGCAAGGCGGAGGGAAGCGGCGGCGGTTCGGTTCGCATGATTCTGACCGTGAACGATCCGGACGGCTTGTTTCGGCAGGCCGCCGAGGCGGGAGCGGATGAGATCATGCCCGTCGGCGAAGGCCATGGTTGGCGGATCGGACGGATCGCCGACCCGTTCGGCCATCATTGGGAGATCGGCAGAAGGCTGGAATAGTCGAGAGGGCCGGGGAACTACGAAACGGGCCGGGAACACTTGCGAAACAAACGTACAAACACAAGAGTTCTCACCGCTGCATGCAAGAGAGCCAAGGTTCCCCGCCGGGAATCTTGGCTCTTCTTGACGTGCGTGTACCCATGCTGGAGAAATGCGGGTTGGGCCTAAAATGCTGATCAGGGCAGCCTTCACCTTTCCCTCGCATTGTGTCCTGCAGATCAGCAAAGGACCCGGACAACTTGTCCGGGTCCTTTATAATGCTGGTTTTACACCAATCCCCGCTCCATCGCCTTGACGATCAAGGTCGCGAACAGGCTGTTGGACCAGGCGAACCATGGACGCGAGAAGTCCGTCGGGTCGTCGGGGTGGAAGCCCTCGTGCATATAGCCGGTATCGGCGTCGGTGTTCACCAGCATGTCGATCAGTTCGCGAATCTCCTCATCGTCGTCGGAGGTGAGCGCCTGCATGGAAAGCGCCATATGCCACACGTAGCCTCCCGGCGTATGCGGGCTGCCGATGCCGCGCGCGAATCGGCCTTCAAAATAAAACGGATTGTCGCCGCTTAACGCGAATTTCCGCGTGTTCCGATAGACCGGATCGTCGCTGCCGACGTAGCCGATATACGGAATCGAGAGAAGTCCCGGCGTGCCGGCGTCGTCCATCAAGCAGTAATTGCCGAAACCGTCCGTCTCGTAGGCGTAGATGGGGCCATGCGTGGGATGATTCACGATTCCGTAGGCGCGGATGCCGAAGTCGATCTCCCTGCGCAGCTTCTCCGCCCGCGCGGCCAGCCGTTCGTCCTTGTAAATCTCGCTCGCGATCCGGCGGATATGCCCGAGAATGACGACGGCGAACATGTTGTTCGGGATATTGTAGCCGAACAGGCAGGCATCGTCGCTCGGGCGGAAGGCCGACCACGTCATGCCGGTATGATTCACGGGCAGGCCGCGTCCGTCGTTTTGCAGCGTCTCGGTCTCCTTGTCGGTATCGCGGACGAACCGGTACGGCGAACGTTCCATGTGCCGCTGCTCGGTAATCATGAGATCGACGATGGACGAGAGCGCCCGGTAACAGGTGTCGGTGAAGACGTCGGCGCAGTTGGTCTCCTGCCAGTAGGCATACAGCAGCTGAACCGGGAAACAGAGGGAATCGAGCTCGTATTTGCGCTCCCACATCCACGGGTTCAAGCCGCAGTCGTCGCTTGCGCGGTAATGCGCGTCGCTCGCCGTTTCGTTGAACGCATTGGTATAGGGATCGATGGTCAGGTAGAACATTTGCCGGGCGATCAGTCCGCTCAGGATGCGGCGGAGCTCTTCGTCTTCTTTGGCGAGCGGCAGATAATGGCGCACTTGCTCGGTGGAGTCGCGCAGCCACATGGCCGGGATGTCGCCGGTAAAGACGAAGGTCGTACCGTCGCCGAGCAGCTTGGTCGTCGTTTCCAGCGTGTTGGGGAAGCAGTTGCGGAACAGCCGCTGCAGCTTGGGCCGGTGGGCCAGCCGCTCGTCGGACCGGTCGAGGAAACGGGATACGGAATCAGGTACGTTCATGGGTCGGATATTCCTCCTGTAGCGTGGTATGCGGTCGCAAGAAAGAATGTCACACCGGGGCGCGAAGCGCAATATGTATCATTTGCATACGCGGCAGCGGGTAAAATCCAACACATTCCGCTCTGGGCAGCGACAATAACGAAACGCCGATTCCGCGGCGGAAAGCCCCGCCATCCCTGGGATGACGGGCTTTTTGGCATGACAATTCATATTCGACATATATACGATGGCCCGCGAAATTTTCTAGTATAAGACTTACAAACGGGCAAGACGGTTATGAATACGCTTGCTTACGAGATCATCATCCGCCTTCATATGGGAACGGAAGCGGGGTCATTGGAAAGGAGTTGGTAGGTTTTGAAGTCAAGTCAAGAGGTGGCGCTTCGGACGCAGCTTGGAACGACGAACAAGAAGATGTCCTGGCGAAGAAAAATTCTGCACAATTGGGAGCTGTACCTGTTTATCGCGCCGTGCATGCTGTACTTCATCATCTTTAATTACGTGCCGATGTACGGGGTTCAGATCGCCTTCAAAAACTTCCTGCCCGTCAAGGGCATCGCCGGCAGCGATTGGGTCGGCTTCGATCACTTCGAACGGTTCTTCCATTCGTATTACTTCTGGGATCTGCTCTGGAACACGTTCAGCATCAGCTTGTACGAACTGGCGATCGGATTTCCGCTGCCGATTCTATTGGCGCTGGCATTTAATGAAATCAAGAACGGCCTGTTCAAGCGAAGCGTGCAAACGGTTACGTACGCGCCGCATTTTATCTCCATCGTCGTCATGGCGGGGATGATCATCACGTTCCTGAGCCCGTCCTCGGGCATTCTGATCCGCATCATCGAGTGGATCGGCCTTCAGCCTGCGTCCTTCCTGGAGGATCCGCGGTGGTTCAAGACGGTCTACGTCCTCTCGGGCGTGTGGCAGAGCGCGGGCTGGGGCACGATCATCTATCTGGCTGCCTTGTCGGCCGTCGATCCGCAGCTGCACGAAGCGGCGATCGTCGACGGAGCAAGCCGTCTCAAGCGGGTGCTTCATATTAATATCCCGACGATCATCCCGACGATCGCGATATTGCTGATCCTGAACGTGGGCAACATTCTCGGCGTCGGCTACGAGAAAATCCTGCTCCTGCAAAACTCGCTGAACATCGAGTCCTCCGATGTCATATCGACCTTCGTCTACAGGTCCGGCTTGCTCAGCAACCAGCTCAGCTTCTCCACGGCCGTCGGCTTGTTCAACTCCGTGGTCAACGCAATCCTGCTCTTGACGGTCAACCGAATTGCCAAAAAAACCAGCGACAACAGTCTCTGGTAGATAGGAGGACGCATCGATGGTATCGGCAATCAAAGAATCCAAAGGGGACAAGCTCTTCCTGGTCCTGGTCTATCTCTTCTTGACGGCGGCGCTGATCGTCGTGCTTTACCCGCTGATCTATATGGTCAGCGCATCGATCAGCACGCCGAAGTACGTGAACTCCGGCGAGATGTGGCTGCTGCCCAAAGGGCTGACGCTGGAAGGCTACAAGCTCGTGTTCGGGAACGCCAAGATCTGGGTGGGCTACCGCAATACGATCGTATATACCGCCATCGGAACGCTGATCAATTTGGCGGTGACGCTGCCGGCCGCTTACGCGCTCAGCCGGAGCGACTTCGTCGGACGGAAGTTCTTCATGATCGTGATCCTCGTGACGATGTTCTTCAGCGGCGGCCTTGTGCCGACGTATCTGGTCGTGAAGAATCTCGGCCTGATCAACTCGATGTGGGCGCTGATCCTGCCGGTCTCCGCTTCCGTATGGAACATAATCGTGGCCCGGACGTTCTTCCAGTCCACGATTCCGAAGGAGCTGCAAGAAGCGGCGCATATCGACGGCTGCACCAACATGCGGTTGTTCATGCGCATCGTGCTGCCCCTGTCGGCGCCGATCATCGCGGTCATGGCGCTGTTCTACGGCGTGGGACACTGGAACAGCTACTTTACCGCCCTGATCTATCTCAACCAAGAATCGAAGTTCCCGCTGCAGATGGTGCTTCGGCAAATTCTCGTGCTCCAGCAGATGGGCGCGGAGACGAACGGCGCGGTGCTCAGCGGCGATGCGGCGAGTCTGGCCGCCTCCAAGGCGGAGATCGCCTCGCTCGTGAAATACGCCGTCATCATCGTGTCCACGCTGCCCATCATCGCCGTTTATCCGTTCCTGCAGCGTTATTTCGTGCAAGGCGTGATGATCGGATCGGTGAAAGGCTAGCAAGCGCCGCGAGGCAAGAATAACCGAAGATCCAGCCTTTCCTTCATCGGATGAGCCGCTGCATACAGCCTGACGCAGACATTCTATGAAGGGGATGCCGCCATCTTCGTTTATGATAGATAGCAACAGCATGCGATCAAAAGGAGGAACAAATGAATGAAAACAGGTAAAAGAGGGTTGAACCTGCTGCTCGCGGGCACCTTGCTGGCCGGCGTGCTGGCCGGCTGCAGCTCGACAGACAAAGAGACGGGCAGCAAGGCCGAGGGCGCCGCGGACAACGTGAACAAGGAAGGCTTTCCCGTGGTCAAGAAGCCGCTGACGCTCAGCATGATGGGACCGGACGTCGGCATTCAGAACTGGGACAAGATGCCGCTGTTCGAGGAAATGGAGAAGCTCACGGGCATTCACATGACGTTCCAAAATGCGCCGAAGGACGCTTTCGAAACGAAGAAGAGCCTCGTGTTCGTCAGCGGCAATTATCCCGATATTTTCTACGCGGCCGGATTGACGCCGGCGGAACAAATGAATTACGGCGAGCAGGGCATTCTCGTCCCGCTTGAGGGGCTGATCGATGGCTACGCGCCCAACGTCAAGAAGATTCTCGACGAGAACCCGGATATTCGCAAGTCGATCACCGCGCCGGACGGCCATATCTACGCGCTGCCGGTCATTGAATTCAACCAGCCTTGGTACCGCAATCCGCTGTGGTACAACGGCGAATTCCTGAAAGCGCTCGGGGTGGACAAGCTGCCGGAAACGACAGAGGAGCTGTACGCGTACTTGAAGCGGGTCAAGAACGAAGATCCGAACAAGAACGGCAAGCCGGACGAGATTCCGCTGTCCTCCGCTTCCCCGGGCAACAGCCTGCGCGATATCCGGACATGGCTGCTCGGCGCTTTCGGCATCTACGAGGAAGAGATTTACGTGGACGACAACGAGAAGGTCCACTATACGCCGATCGAGGCGGGCTATAAGGAATATCTGGCTTACCTGAACCGCCTGTGGGACGACAATCTGCTCGACCACGAGAGCTTCTCGCAGACGAGCGAGCAGCGCGAGGCCAAGGCGCGCAACAATCAGCTCGGCTTGTTCTCTTCCTGGACGGCCTTCCAAATGATGGGCGAAGAGCCGAACACCGACGACCCGATGTTCAGCCCGGTGAAGAGCGACTCCGTGGATAAGCCGGCCATCGCCAAGAACAAGGGCATCAACACCGGCGCGTTCGCCATCTCGAATTCGAATCCGTCGCCCGAAGCATCCATGCGTTGGATCGACTATTCGTACTCCGTTGAAGGCGCGACCCTGTTCAACAAAGGACCGGAAGGCATTCTGTGGAAATACACGGACAAAGCGACGTTCAAGAAGGAATACCTGCCGGTTCCGGGCGGCGGCGACCGCGAGGAATACCGCGGCAAAATCACGCCGAACTACGGCATTCCGGCTCCGACGATCAACCTGAAGGAAATCGATAACGGCCTGCTCGGCGACGTGGACGCCTGGATCGCCAACGAGACCAAGACCAAGCTGCTCGACCGCGGCGCGCGCATCCCGTTCCCGGTGCTGTTCCTGACGCCGGACGAACAGGCGGAGGTCACGGCCATGACGTCCGACCTTAACACGTACGTGCGTCAGATGGAAGCCAAGTTCGTCACCGGCGCGGAGCCGATGACCGGCTGGGACAGCTACGTCGGCACGATCAAGAAGATGGGCGGCGAGCGGATGGCCGAGATCTACCAAACCGCCTACGACCGCTGGAAGTCCAACTAAACAGCGGAAACGTTCATCGCCCGAAAACTCTCCGAGGGTTCATGCTGTCGGAGAGTTTTTCTTTCCGCGAATCGAACTGCGAACGTACAAATCATGCGACTGCACAGGAGGAATACTATTATGAAAATCACCAGACATCCCGCCAACCCGATCGTGGTTCCCGGCGAATTCGAATGGCGGAAGGCAACCGTCTTCAATCCGGCCGTCATCCTGGACGGGGATAAATTTTATATGATCGAGCGTACCGCCGGTTCGCTGACCCCTTGCAAAAACTATCTCGGCTTGCTGGAAAGCGAGGACGGCGTTCATTTCACCCATGTGAAAGACGAACCGATCCTGACGCCGGACGAGCTGGGCTTCCCTTACGGCAGCGTGCAGGATCCGCGCGTCGTCAAGATCGACGGCACGTTCTACATGAACTACGCGCTGCGGCCGTGCGCAATGAATTACTACCCGACGAACACGGGCGTTCCGGAGCGCTCGTTCCCGAAGTATCCGGACGGTTGGGGCGAGCAGGAGGGACATTGGCTGACCCGCTCGTCCATCGTCAAGTCGGACAATCTCGTCGACTGGGCGTTCGTCGCGGATACGACCGAGCTGGATATCAACGACCGCGACAATATCCTGTTCCCGGAGAAGATTAACGGCAAGTATGTCCTGCTGCGGCGGCCGGAGGAATATATCGGCGAAGCGTACGGCACGGAGAAAGCGGCCATGTGGATCACGTACTCCGACGATTTGATCAGCTGGGAGAAGCCGAAGCTGTTGGCCAAAGCCGAGAATATGGCATGGGAGTCCCGCAAGATCGGCGGTTCGACGCCGCCTATCAAGACGGATAAGGGCTGGCTCGTGCTGTACCACGGAGTCGACGATCAGATCGTCTATCGGGTCGGAGCGCTGCTGCTCGATCTCGACAACCCGGAGAAAATCATTGCCCGGACGCGCGACTTCATCATGGAGCCGGAGACGTATTACGAGAAGTTCGGCTACCAGATTCCGAACGTGATCTTCCCGACAGGCAATGTCGTGAAGGACGGCCTGCTGTACATCTACTACGGCGTGACGGATACGGCCATCGCGCTTGCGACCGTTCCGCTGGACGAGCTGGTGGAGCACATTTTGAATGAGCCGAAGTCTTAGGCTCTCGGCGGATTAGAACAAGGAATAGGAATAGGAATAGGAATAGGACTAGGAATAGAACAAGGAAAAGGAGCTGTCCCGAACGTCGCAGGACGGGGACGGCTCCTTTCATTTGGCGGCGGCAGGCTTACTTCGCCTGGGAGATCGGGACGCTCGCGCCGTGCAGCTTGCGGTATTGGCCGGGGGTATAGCCGGTTTCCTTCTTGAATTTGCGGATGAAGTTGGGCGCATCCAGATAGCCGACGCGCTCGATGATATCCTTTAGCGGAGCGTTGGTATGCATGAGCTGGCGGATGACTTCCTTAAGCCGGCACTGCCAAATGTAGTCCGTAAAGTTGCTGCCGACCTTCTCTTTGAAGCTGCGGCTAAGATACGAGGTGGAGGTATCGTACTTGAGGGCGATATGCTCCAGGCTGAGCGTATAGTCCGCATAGTTCTGTTCGACGTAGGCGACGATCTCGTCCATGAGCGACGGCTGCACCGTCTCGGTCTGCCGCGTGGCGGCGCTGCATATTCGAGCAGCAAGCGAGTTGAGCTTGTTCTCCAGTCCCTCGAGCGTCTCGAAGGCGTGCAGCGACGAGATATCGGCCCGCACCTCGTCCATGCCGAGCTCGGCGGAGGTGCGCAGCAGGGAATTGAGCACGTCGAAGCAGAGGCATCGCAGCAAGCCGACCGACAGCGTCTCCCGCTTGATCTTCGCCATCATGCTCGCGATCAGCTGGAGCGCCGTGGCTTCGTTGCCTTGCTTGAGGCTCTGCTCCAGCTTGAGCAGCCATTTCTTGGGGATCCAGTAGCTCTCGCCGGATTCGGCCGACGCCGGCAATTCCGTCAGTTCCTCGAAGTAAGCGATTCGGCCGCTGTGCGTCAGCATGCGCTGCTCGAGCGCCGATGCCGCTTCGAGGAAGGATTGATTCAGTCCGGACAAGCCATCGTAGACGGTGCCGACGCCCAGATTGGGCCGCTGGGGCAGGCGCTCCGCGAGTCGTTCGTCAAGCTCGCCGATAACGAGGCCGACTCGGCTATTATCGTTCTCCTCCGCCGGCAGCAGCGTCACCATGAGGGCAAGCTGATGAGGGACGGACAGCTCGACGCTGTGGATCCTGGCCCCCAGCTCGGGGAGATCGAGCTGATGGAGCCATGTGCGCAGCGCCTGTTGCTCCTCCCATGACCGTTCGCCTCGGCTCTGTTCGTCCAAGCTTAGAATCGCCGCGAAGCAGCGGGCTTGCTCCGGCAGCTCCAGTCCGGACTGGACGATCATCCGCTCGATTTCGGGATCGTCCGGTTTGCCGTGCTTGAACAGCAGCATGAGGCACTGATTGCGCACGAACGGCTCCTGCATGTCGATTCGGGCATGGTAGTCATGGATCGTCTGCTTGATCCAATCCCATTCGTTCCGGCTCTTCGGCGTATCCTTGGCGCCGTTCTGCAGCGAAGCGAACTCCAGCAGGTCGCGGATCGGATGGTACTGCCTTCTGGCAAGCAGCATCGCCGCGGCGATGCCGGTCAGCGCCGTGAAGCCGAAGACGAACAGGATGATCGTGCGAATCTGGCCGACCCGCTCGAAGAATTGGTAGCTGGGGATGGCCGTCGCGTACGTCCAGCCGTTGATCTTGGACTTGACCGTGACGACCGAATAGCGCTCGCCGCCCATCTCCATGCCGTGGATGCCGGGCTGGAGCGCGGTCAGCGACGTTAAGTCATGGCCGCGCAGGGCGTCGCCCCGGTAGCTCGCCGTCAGAAGCTCGCCCGTACCCGAGAAGATATAGCTGCTTCCGGAGAAGTCGTTCAGGATGGAATTCATGAGGCCGGTCAGCTCGGCTTCTTTGATCATGTAGAGTACGGTGCCGTACGGGTAGGGATCGTTAGTCTTGATCGGGACGAGCATCGCCAGCATGGATTCGCTGCGCGAACGCATGATTACCGTCTCGGCCGGCCGCACGGTGTTGAACGTCGTATCGTTAAGCGCCTGCTTGATCTCCTCCGGCTGCCAGCGCTCGAATCGGACCAGGTTATCGAAGACGAGGTCGAGATCGGTCATGCCCAGATTGGAGTAGATCCGATCGTCGCCGTGATAGTAGAGAAACAGCTCGTCCAATATCGAATTGTCGCTCTTGTACCGCGCCAAGGAGGCAATGGCGTCCCTGCTGTAGTAAGGATGCGACACCATGAACTTGGTGAGATGCTCGTCGAACGAGATGTTGCTCGCGGTCTCCAGCAGATTGGTCATCTGCGTGTCGATGGATTGCTTCACCTGGCTCAGCTGGTTGACGTTGGACTGCTCGATCTCGGCGCGCAGATTGGCTGTCGCGTTATGATAGATGACGTAGGTGACGCCTGAAAGCGGAACCAAAAAAATGAGAATGTAAGACAACGTATAGGTGACGAGCAATTTGGATTTGAAGCGGCTCCAATTCAAGCGGATGCCTGACGTCATGCTGGACGGTTTAAGGGATAGTTTCACGATGACCTCCTAGAAATAGTGCTGTTTGGCGTATCGAATACGCGCTTGGTTCCGCAGATAGCAAGGCGGAATCGCGGATAATAGGGAATAAGAATGCGCTTTCTAAATGCGATAAGGATTGCAGGGTTGAAGGCCGCCTGTTGCGGCGGAGAAGCCCGACTGTCGTGCAGCGGCGATGAATGAACCGCTTGTTGACCGTATCGAACATGGTATATGTATAAACATTATAACGTTATATTCAATTTAATACTAGAATGTGCTAAGCTAGTGAACAAATAGGAGACAACGTATAGGCGCGCTGTCACACGAAGGAAGGTCGCATCTAGAGCATGGGAATCGTACTGCGCAATATGAAACGGATGGACGGACGGGAAGCCGATATCGTTATCGAGAGCGGTAAAATCGCCGCAATCGTTCCTCCGGGGACAGGCGAAGGCGAGGTCTTCGCCGAAGGCGGCTTCGTATCGAGCGGCTGGATCGACATGCACGTTCACGCCTTCCGCGAGCTCAAGCCGTACGGGGACGCGATCGACGAGATCGGCGTGAAGCAGGGCGTCACGACGATCGTCGACGCCGGCAGCTGCGGCGCGGACCGGATCGGAGAGCTGCGAGCGGCAGGAAGCCGGGCGGCTACCAGGCTGCTCGCATTCATGAACATCTCCCGAATCGGTCTCGTGCGCGTCGACGAGTTGTCGAATCCGGCATGGCTGGACGAGAAGGCAATACGGGAGGCACTCCGGACACAACCGGATTTCATCGTCGGACTCAAGGCGCGGATCAGCCGCAGCGTCGTGAAGGAGCAGGGCATCGAGCCGCTCCGGCGCGCCCGCCGGTTCTCCGAGGCGACGGGACTGCCCTTGATGGTCCACATCGGCTCGGGCCCGCCGGCCATCGGCGAAGTTATCGCGCTGCTGGCGCGAGGCGATATCGTGACCCATTATCTGAACGGCAAGGCCAATAACCTCTTCGACGGGCAAGGACGGCCGCTGCCCGCGCTGATGGACGCGATTGCCCGCGGCGTGCATCTGGACGTCGGCCACGGGTCGGCCAGCTTCTCGTTCCGCGTGGCGGAGCAGGCCCGCGCGGCCGGACTGCCGCTGCACACGATCAGCACGGACATCTACGAGAGCAACAGGGTTGAAGGGCCGGTCTACAGCCTGGCGGACGTGATGAGCAAGTTTCTCTATCTCGGCTACAGTCTGCGGGAAGTCGTAGACGCCGTGACGGTTCATGCGGCGAAATGGCTTGGACGGCCGGAGCTCGGCGAGCTGAAGGTCGGCGGAGCGGCCGATCTGACGCTGTTCGACGTCGTGAAGGGGAACAAGACTTTGATAGATTCCGAAGGGGATTCGCGGACGGCGGATACTTATATTCAAGCCAAGGGAGCGGTAATCGATGGATCATACTTTGCATGCTAAATACGGATTGAAACGCGTCGTCAACGCCAGCGGCCGAATGAGCATCCTCGGCGTGTCGGCGCCGACCGACAACGTCATGAACGCGGTGAAGACAGGCGGCCAAAGCTACGTGGAAATGGCCGATCTGGTGGACAAGTCCGGCGCGTACGTCGCGAAGCTGCTGGAAGCCGAAGACGCGGTCGTCGTCAATTCCGCCTCCAGCGGGATCGCCATGACCGTGGCGGCCGTCGTCACGCGCGGCGACAAGCGGGCGAGCCTGAAGCTGCATCAGGAGCTGCCCGAACATAACGAGATTATCCTGTTCAAGGGACATAACGTTCAGTACGGCGCTCCGGTCGAAACGATGGTCGCGCTCGGCGGCGGGAAGCTCGTCGAGGTCGGCTACGCCAACGAAGGCCGCAAGGAGCATTTGGAGATGGCGATCAACGAGCGAACGGCGGCGATCCTGTTCGTGCAGTCGCATCACTGCGTCCAGAAGAACATGATCAAGGTCGAGGATGCCTGGGAAGTGGCGCAGCGATGCGGCGTGCCGCTCATCGTCGATGCCGCGGCCGAGGAGGATTTGCGCAAATACGCGACCTGCTCGGATCTGGCCATCTATAGCGGATCCAAGGCGATCGAAGGTCCGACCTCCGGAATCGTGGCAGGCAAAGCCGGTTATGTCGGCTGGGTGAAGACGCAGCTGTACGGCATCGGCCGCAGCATGAAGGTGGGCAAGGAATCGATCTTCGGCCTGCTGCAGGCGCTGGACGAGTATTTCGTCAAGGAAGACAAGAGCGCGGAAGAGCGGGCCGCGCTGGCGGCGCTCGATGCGCTGGGCGAGCTTCCCGGCATGAGCGTCAGCCTCGTTCAGGACGAGGCCGGCCGCGCGATCTTCCGCGGACGCATCAAGATCGACGAGGCGAAGGCGGGCCTGTCCGCGCGAGCGGTCAACGACGCGCTTCGCGAAGGCGACATTGCGGTTTATACGCGCGACTACGGATTGGCGCAGGGGTATTTCGACCTCGATCCGCGTTCGCTGCAAGGCGACGATCTGCAAGTCATCATCACGCGCATCCAGGATATTATCGGGGGGAGACACTAATGGCGAATATTCATAACCGGTTATACAAGAACAAAGCAGCGCTTAACGTGCTTGCGGGCAGCATCGACAATGCGCGCGCAGTCTATGAAGCGGCGGAGGGCCATGTCCTCGTCGGCGTGCTGTCGAAGGCGTATTCCGATGCCCCGGCAGCGGTAGAAGCCATGAAGCAATACGGCGCGGCAATCGAAGATGCGGTGTCGATCGGTCTCGGAGCGGGAGACAATCGTCAGGGCGCGGTCGTGGCAGAGATCGTCAAGTCGTATGAAGGCAGCCATATCAATCAGATCTTCCCTGCCGTCGGGGCCACCAGCGCCAACCTGGGCAGCCGCGAAAGCTGGATCAACGCGCTCGTGTCGCCTTGCGGTCGGCCGGGTTACGTGAACGTCTCGACGGGCGTGTTCAGCGCATCCGCGGACGATAAAGCCATCGTCCCTGTCCACGCCGCGATCGCGCTGGTACGGGATATGGGCGGACACGCGCTGAAATATTTTCCGATGCAGGGGCTGAAGCTGGAGGATGAATACCGCGCCGTCGCCAAGGCTTGCGGCGAGGCGGGCTTCGCATTGGAGCCTACGGGCGGCATCGATCTGGACAACTTCGGCAGCATCCTCGAGATCGCGCTGGAAGCGGGCGTCCCGCAGGTCATTCCTCATGTATACTCGTCGATCGTGGATTCCGCGAGCGGCGATACGCGCGTGGAGGATGTTCGGACGCTGTACGGCGAGCTAAAGGCGCTGGTCGATCGTTATGTCTAAGATTGCCGCGTTCGGAGAAGTGATGATGCGGCTGGAGACGCCGGATTACGCGACGCTGTCCCAGAGCAGCAGGCTCGATTATTCTTTCTCGGGGAGCGGAGTCAACGTCGTCTCGGCGCTGTCCCGCTTCGGGCATGAGGCGTGTCTGGCTAGCACGCTGCCGGACAATTCGCTCGGAGACGCCGCGCTGGCGTATTTGCGCAAGCTGGGCATTGCGACGACGTTCGTGAACCGGGGCGGCCGGTATATCGGGATGTACTTTCTGGAGCGCGGCTTCGGGATTCGTCCCGGCAAGGTGACGTACGCCGACAGGCTCGGCAGCAGCTTCAATACCGTCCCCCACGACCCGGCAGACTGGGAACGGATCGCGGACTCCGTGGACGCGGTGCACTTCTGCGGCATTACGCTGGCGATGAACGAGCTGGCGCGCACGCAGATCAAGCAGCTGGCGCGCGCGGTCAAGAGCCGGGGCGGCAAGGTGATCTTCGACTGCAACTATCGTCCGTCGCTATGGGGCGAAGACGGCCATGCGAAGGCGAAGCCTCATTATCAAGAGATGCTGGAATTGGCGGATATCACCTTCATGAACGAGAAGGATGCGCTGTTGACGCTCGGCATGCCAAGTAGCAGCAGCGCCGGCGACCCGTTGTCGCAGCTGCTTGAGCTCATTCCGCAAGTGGCGAAACAATACGGCGTCGGAACGATCGCCGGGACGCATCGGAGCATAAACGGGGATAATACCCATACGTTGACCGGCTATATGCATACGGAAGGCGCGTTTTGGTTCGCCCAGCCGTCAACCTTCTCGGTATACGACCGCGTCGGCGCCGGCGACGCTTACGCGAGCGGCATCATCCATGCCTGCCTGCGCGGCGACGAGGCGCAGTACGCGGTCGACTTTGCGACGGCCGCGGCTGTGCTGGCGCACACGGTGCACGGGGATACGCCGCTGGCGACGGAAGCCGAAGTCGTGAGGGCGATGGCCCGTACGGCCGGCGACGTACAACGGTGAGAGGGGATTCGGAGGAGGGGGAGCAAGGATGAGCATTACGCGCAAGAAAGGCCCGCTGTATCTGCAGGTCAAGAACATCGTCAAGGACCGCATTCTTCACGGGGTCTACCCGCTCGGCGGCCATATCCCGCCGGAGCCGCAGCTGGAGAAAGAGTTCAACGTCAGCAAGATGACGGTGCGCAATGCGATTCGCGAGCTGGCGGAGGAAGGCTACGTCGAGAAGAAGAGCGGCGTCGGCACCATCGTCCTCACCAACATGTCGATCTCCCGTCTCTCCAAGGGCAAGCGGTTCACCGAGCTGCTGGTGGAAGAGGGACACCGCTTGGAGAAGCGGCTGATCTCGACGACCCGCGAACGGCTGCAGCCGGGTACGGAACTTCATGGCCTGCTGGGGCCGGAGGCGATTCGGATCGAGCGCCTGTATGTGCTGAACGACCGTCCTTACATCCACATCCTGCACTATCTGGCCGATGCCGTATTGCCCAAGGCGGAGCGGGAAGAGGGCGAGCTGCCGTTTGAGTCGCTTTACGAATTGCTGGAAGAGCAGGATATCGTGCTCGACAACTTCCGCGACGCCTTCTCGGTAGGCGCGGCTTCCCCCGAGACCGCGAGCGTGCTCGGCGTGCCTGCAGGAACGCCGCTGCTCGTGCGGCTGCGCCGAACCTATGATGTCGCAGGGCGGCTTGTCGAGTACAGCGTCGGTTATTACCAAACGGGGCTGCAGCCGTATTTGGTCAGTTACGATACGTAAGGCCGGAGTCCGTCGAGACCGTAGGAACAAACGCAAAGCCGCGGCAGCCATTGTTTGGCTGCCGCGGCTTGTTTGCGCATATTCGAATGCTGGGTGTGATTTTTCATCCCCTGTTTATAGGCCGGCAGTATCTGGCGAATCGTAGCAATCCGGTATGGAAATCCAGGCGGATTGGGGTATCGATCGGAGCATACTGTTATATCGCCCGTTATGAAAACGCTTCATAATGAGGGGGATTACATATCAAGGAGGCGCAAATGATGATAACGCGGCAGTTGAAGAAAGCGATGCTTATGCTTTTGCTGGCAGCGCTTGTAGTAACGACAGGCTGGCATTCCGCCGCAACGTCGTACGCGGAAGAGCCGGCCGGACCGCAAAGCTACGAGGCGGAAGCGGCAGGCAACGCGGTGACGGGAAATGCGGAGGTGGGCGCCTGCGATACATGCTCGGGCGGCAAGAAGGTCGGCGGCATGTACCAAGGGAGTTCCTTGACGTTCAACGATATCTCCGCTAGCGAGGCGGGTACGTACACGCTGAAGGTGTATTACATTTCGGGCGATCCCCGTTCGGCGAACGTCAGCGTGAACGGCGCCGATAAGCAGTACGTGGAGTTTCCCAAAACGGCGGACTGGAAAACGGTCGGCAGCTTCGACGTGACGGTCGAACTCAAGGCCGGCAGCAATACGGTGCTGATCGACGACAACAATTGGTACGCGCCGGATATCGACCGGATCGCGGTGAGCAGCGGAACGGGCGGCGATCCCGGAGATCCGGGCACGCCGCCGGTCGGCGTAGCATACGAAGCGGAGTCGCCGGATAACGCGCTGGCGGGCAATGCCGCGATCTCGGACTGCGGCGGCTGCTCCGGCGCGAAGAAAGTCGGCAACTTGTACAACGGCAGCTCGCTGCAGTTCAACAAGGTCAATGCGGACAAAAGCGGGAATTACCTCATCACGGTCTCGTTCATCTCCGGCGATCCGCGGGCGTTCTACGTGAGCGTGAACGGCGGCGAAGCCCAGTATTACGATTCGCTGAAGACGGCCGACTGGAGTACCGTCGGCACGATTCAACTGCCGGTTACGCTGAACGCCGGCGAGAACACGGTGCTGTTCTCCGACGGCAACAGCTATTCCCCGGACATCGACAAGATTCAAGTGGCGTCCGAGGAGGAATCCGGCGGCCCCGTGGACGAGGACGAAGGCAGCATCGGCGATCCGCTCGCGAAGCAGACCTACGGCACCATCGAGGTGACGCCGCATACGAGCGGACTGGTCATCGGCAACGGGAAGTATAACGTGACGTTCCACTCGTCCACGGGATACTTGGACTATGCCTGGACGAACGGCCAAACGCTGCATGGCGTTTACGGTTCGGTGAAAGTAGGCGACGACACCTTGAATACGAAGAGTTATGATCTGCACGCATTCGACACGACGGCAATCACGCCGCTCCAGGACGAATTCGGTACCGGGATCGAACTGGCCTTCGTGCACACGCAGGCAGGCAAGCCCACGCTGAAGCAGGTGTATCAATTCTATGATGGGCAGGCGTACTTCCTGACGAGACTGGATGCGACCGGCGATCAATCGATCAGCACCAACTACATCGCGCCGATCGTCGTCAACCGCACGGGCGGGGTCGACACCGGGCATGAAGGGGATAACCGGGCGCTCACGGTACCGTTCGACAACGATGCCTGGATTCGTTACAAAGCGCAATCGGTCAATCGCGCCGATGCCAGCTACGAGGTGACGGCGATCTACGACAACGCGTCCCGGAACGGCCTCGTCATCGGTTCCGTTACCCATGATACGTGGAAGACGGGCATCGAATGGAAAGGCGCGGGCAACAAAATCAATCAGTTCGCGGTCTACGGCGGCGCCTCCTCCACGGTGACGCACGATACGCAGGCGCATGGCAGCGTCAGCGGCACGACGGTGTCTTCGCCGACGATCATGGCCGGCGGCTTCGCGGACTATCGCACCGGCATGGAGCAGTACGGCGACGCCAACGCGCGGGTCGCTCCGCCATTGCCGCTCGGCCCGGAGCTGCCGCAGGGCGTTCCGGTCGGCTGGAACAGCTGGGGCGCGTTCGGCAGCGACTTGAGCTATCAAGACGTGATCGACACGTCCAATTATTTTAAGGAACATTTGGCCGAGCTGAACAACAACGGCGCCGTTTATATCAATCTTGATTCCTACTGGGATAACCTGACGCAAGAGCAGCTCGGCCAGGCGGTCGCAGCCATCAAGAGCAATGGGCAGCAAGCCGGCATTTATTGGGGGCCTTTCGTCTACTGGGGGAACAACATGAGCCAGGTCGTCGAAGGGACGAACGGGCAATACACCTACGGCGACATCGTATTGAAGGATCAATCGGGCAATCCGCTGCCGACGCTGGACGGCGCGTATGCGCTCGATCCGACTCATCCCGGCACGAAGCAGCGCATGGACGAATATTTGAACCGATTCAAAGGCTTGGGCTTTACGTTCATCAAGCTGGATTTCCTGACCCACGGATCCTTGGAAGGCGTTCACTACGATCCGGCGGTCACGACGGGCATTCAAGCGTACAACGAGGGCATGAGCTACATGAACGAAGTGCTGGACGGCTCCATGTTCATCAGCGAGTCGATCGCGCCGATCTTCCCGTCGCAGTACGCGAACAGCAGACGGATCTCCTGCGATACGTACGGCGCGATCAACGAATCGGAATACGAGCTGAATTCGCTTACCTACGGCTGGTGGCAGAACGGGACCATTTACGGCTATACGGATCCTGATCACATGGCGCTAACGCGGGCGCGTTCCTTGGAAGAAGCACGCAGCCGCGTGAATTCTGCCGTGATCTCCGGAACGGTGTTCCTTGATTCCGATGACGTCAACAACGAAACGGCCCAGCAGTATATGGAGGAGCTGTATACCAATCCGCGCATCAACCAATTAGCGGTCAAAGGCAAAGCTTTCACGGCGGTGGAGGGCAACACCGGCGCGAACGCCGCGGACGCGTTCGTGCTGCGGGACGGCAGCGACACGTATCTGGCCGTCTTCAATTACAACCCGAGCCAAGCCGCGGATAAAACGATCGATCTCGCGCGCGCTGGACTCGCGGCGGACAAATCGTACACGCTGCTTGATCTATGGAGCAACGATTCGTCCACGTTAAGCAGCGGTTCGCTTGCCTTGACGCTTCAGGCTGCGGGCTCGAAGCTGTTCAAATTGACGCCGGTAGTCTCGGATCCGGGACCAATCGTTACGAATCCGGTTCCGCCGGTGACGACGCCCGATCCGACAGACCGGGCAGAACAAGACATCGACGGCAAAGAAGGGGGCTCCCTGAACTTGAAGGGGACCGTCTCCATTCAAGTGCCGGCAGGCGCATTCTCCGGAACCGGCAAGCTTGCCGTCCTTGTGCTGCCGCAAGGCGAAAGCCCGTCGACTGAAGGCTATCGAACGGCCAGCAAGGTCATCGATTTGACGTACAGCGAAGGAACGACGTTCGCAGCGCCGGTTCAGCTTACGTTCGACTACGATCAGAAGGCCATATCGGGCGCGGGATCCAAGCCGGCCGTGTATTACTACAACGAGCAGCAGCAGCGTTGGATCTATGTCGGCGGAACGGTGAACGGCGACGGCACGATTACGGTGTCGGTCAATCATTTTACGAAATACGCCGTGTTCGCGTACCAGCCTAAGACGTTCACCGATCTGGCGAACCACTGGTCGGCCTCCTACGCCGAGCGCTTGATCGGCATGGGAAGCATAAAAGGCTATGAGGACGGAAGCTTCCGTCCGAACGAATCCGTCACGCGCGCGCAATTCGCTGTCATCCTCGCGGGCTCGCTGGGCTTGAAGCCAGCCGCAGGAACCGACGGACCGAAGCCGTTTGCGGACGCGGCGGCGATCCCGGCATGGGCGGCTTCCGGCGTAAAGGCTGCGCAGGATGCAGGCCTTATGAAAGGCTCGCCATCGGCCGCGGGTTCGAGCTTCAACCCGCAGCAACCGATGACGCGAGCGGAGCTGGCCGTCGTGCTGGCGCAGCTGGCGCCGAAGTCCGACGCGCCGGCGACTGCCTACCAAGACGCGTCGGCGATCCCGGCATGGGCAGCGGCATCCGTCGCGAAGCTTCAGCAAGCGAAGCTCATGACGGGCTTCCCGGATCAAACCTTCCGTCCGTCAGCGACCGTGTCGCGAGCGGAAGCGGCCAAGGCCGTGGCCTTGCTGCTCGAAGCGCTGCATATTTAAGCATTCCTGCAGCTGCAACAAGCAGTAGACTAACCTCCTCAATACGAAGAGCAACAGCCATGGACGAGAATAAGTCCATGGCTGTTGCTGTTTAATTACACGATCGTTCCCGATTAATAGCCGCTATTTCTGTTTATTTGTCTTCCTCATTTTTGGTAGGCGGCAACTGCATCCTCGCTCATGACAGAGGCCAAAAAAACGAGTTTCCCTTGGCCTTCGCGTTCAATAATTCCCTTGGCGCATGCGTCAATGGCAGACTTGCTCATAAAGGGGGAGACCGCCAGCAGTTCGGCCGCGCCGCCATTTCCCGCATGAAACAGTTTTTGCGAGCAAACGTCTATGACGTCCTGACTCATGAATGGGGCGATAGCGGTCAGTTCAGCAGCGCCGTTGCCTCCCGATTGAAATCGTTGCGCCGCGCATTCATCCATCGTATCCCGGCTTATATAAGGAGCGATGGCCAACAGTTCGGCGGCACCGATGCTTTCGATGGCGGCAACCTGTTTGACGAGCCGATTCAAGAATTCCTCGCTCACATAAGGAGCGACGAACAGGATATTGCCCATGCTCAGGTTGGCCTCCGCGTGTTCGATGATCTCTTGCACTTGCTCCGCGCTGAGCAGAGGCGCAATGGAGGAAATGTCCTTGAGCGATACTTCTTGGTTCCGCACATAATCGCGGGCGGTATCGTTCAGCACGTTCTTCAGCAGTTGCGCGCCTTTGCTTTCATCAAGGAGCTCGTCGATGCTAACGTCGAAAATTCGCGCGAGCTGAGGAAGCTTGGAAATATCGGGCATCGTTTCGCCTCGTTCCCAATTGCTCACGGCTTGGTAGCTGATGCCAAGCCGGTCAGCCAGACTCATTTGGGACATCCCGGAACGTTTCCTGAAATCAGCAATGGTCCGTCCTACTTTTGTCATATCGAACACAACGATCACCTCTCTATCAGATTACTATCAGTGTATCTATTACTTACCGGATTGACTATCAAGCAATGCTTGAGTTGCCAGGCCTTATTATTGTATAAATTGCAGTCGAAACAAGCCGTAATTGTGCAAAAAAGAGAGACAAAGGTTACGCAGATTGGATAAATACAAGATTAAAATAACTAATATATACTTAAGATAGTTAATCATGCAAACAGAATTACTCTCGATGGTTCAATTCCCCTACTATGTGAATCACTGGGCATGGTTCAGGTTCCAAGGGATTCTCGCGATATTGTTGCCTCTGCTCTTCTTTATTCACAAATGGAAGTTTTCAGTGAGAGTCGTCAATGTCTGTTCAGCGATCGCTTTTGTGTTAGGGGGCTTGTGGTTAACCGAAAGACAGCGAGGTGCTTGCGCGTTTATGCGATCCGTCATGCATGGGAAGCATTACTTTTGGCATGGCGCATGACATTGGTCATGCGAAATGCCCGAAGGCAATGCTTTTTTTTAGCCAAGTTCATGACGTTTAACAGATTCAGCACGCCGTTCTCCTTGTTAAGATGAAGGTGCAAGAACGGGCGATACCGGTACCTTTCGACCTGAGCATGAAACCTTGAATGTCGGACAACGCGGACAAAGGTTTCTGAATGAACGTCGCACTCATGGCATTTCTTCCAGCAGGACATCTTATTCAGAGAGGATATGAGCACATGCTGCGCATCTTATTGAAGAATACGTTGACGAGTTCCTACGCCCGGTTAAAGAAAATGATGGAGACTTACGGAAAATGGGTCGGGGAAAATGATTATTACCTGGATTGCTGACGGTCATCGTACTAGAACCTTATTCCGTTTCCCGAGTATTCGAACCAACAGGAAGGAAATCCTTATAGTTATGTCCGCAATGCGATTAGAACTGACGAAGAGGAGAGATTGAATAATGGATAAAATCGAAAAAACGCTCTACACGGCCACGGTTAACGTTCAAGGCGGAAGAGAGGGCAAAGCGGTTTCCACGGATGACAAGTTGAACGTGGATTTGCGATTTCCCAAGGAATTAGGCGGCAACGGCGATGGAACCAATCCGGAGCAATTGTTCGCGGCAGGCTTCGCGGCTTGTTTCGAAGGCGCCATGGGCACCATCATGCGAATGAAAAAGATCAAATCGGACGGGGTTTCCATAGTTTCTAACGTGACGCTCGGCAAGGATGCCAACGACGGCTATGTGTTGGCCTTGAAGTTCGATATTGCGATCAAAGGCGTTGAACGCAGCGTCGCTCAAGAGATCGTCGATGAAGCGCATCATGTTTGTCCTTACGCGAGAGCGACTCGGGGCAATATCGAGGTAATCTCGAACGTCGTGGATTAAAACTTTCAAAATGCATGAATTTCTATCCGCTATTCTGGCTTTTTCTGCGTTTGTTTGTGTCGGTGGGGGAATCATTTTTCGTCGTTGTTCTGCCGAATCGGAGGATTTCGTCAACCACGCGCGCGATCGGTGCGGTGGCGTCGATTATAATCCCGTTTTTGGGAACGCCTTCTTTCGTTTGATGCAAGCGCCGAATGATTTCCCGTTCCTCTGGTCTGCCGCCCCAGTCAGCGGGGTCCAGTGCCACTCGCTCATCAATTCGCCGGAGACAGGTTTTCAGGTCGGCCTCAAGGATAAACACGCTGTCAAAGAGATCCATGAATTTGGCGAAATTCCGCGAACCACCGCAGAAAAATGTTACCGCCTCATCTTGATTGGCGGCCAAAGCTTTTACTTTATCTACATGCCAAATGTGGTGTTCGGGTTTAAAGCCATCCGTCGGAGTACCAGTTTCCGGGTCGCCTTGATAAGCCAATTCGCGGTCACCATGAACGGCATGGTAGCCGCGCCGCTGCAATTCGTTGCAGACCGTAGTTTTGCCGGCGCCGGAAACGCCTTCAATTAAATAATTCCTAATGCCCATGGCAGACCCTCCATTCAACCGGATAAGCACAATTAAGTAGATGTTGCTATATTTTCGCTAAGCTGCCCGTTAGATGAATTCATGTTCTTCCCTGAACGATCACTTGGGTATCAAGATCTTTAGCTTCTTCCCACCTGTAATTGAAAAGCCATTCTTCTCATAGAACTTTAATGTTCTTTCAAACTCTGGCATTGGCGGCGTACATACCTCAAGTCGTTTCCAATCTTTCTTCTGGCCGTAATTCACGGCAAACTTCAACAATTCTCCACCGACAGCCATTAAGCGATAATCTTCATGTACGTATAGTTCTTGTATGACTCCAAACTTACCGTCGGCGTACAGAGAAAAACTTTCGCACATTGTAATAAAACCGATAAGATAGTTCCTCTTAATGGCGATTGTATCACGAACTGAACTATCCTGCCCGTCAGCTTAATGCCCGTCCACCATTTAAAATTCTCTAGTCAACTAACCTTCACAAGCGTAACCGCAAATATTAGGCGCAGCCAAAGAATTCGGCGCAGTTGCGCACCAACCCCAAAAGGTCCATTCAGGCATATAACCTGAATGGACCTTTTGGGGTTTCTGCAACATAAGGCCGGGGCGTAATGTTGTGTATTGAAAAAGCACCATGGATAATCCAAACGAAGCAAGGCGAATGATTCTGAAGAAACGATAGTGGTCGCCTTTGTTAGCGGATATTCACCATTAAAAATAGTTCGAAATATCCGCTAACAACAGCGATCGTAAGAACATTCGTCCTGCGTAGTGGTCAGTTATCCATTTTTTTAATTTCACAGCACGCCCCGAGCCGGCAGCCGGATTTGCACGCTCGTCCCGATCCCCAGCCTGCTCGCAATGGACACGCCGTAGCCTTCGCCGAACGCAAGCTTGATCCGCTGATCGACGTTCGAGATGCCGTAGCCGATCTCGCCCTTGGCCTGCAGCTTCTCCAGCGTCTCGCGCGTCATGCCCATGCCGTCGTCGACGATGGCCACGATGATGTCGTCGCCGTCCCGGTAAGCCCGGATGATGATGCTGATGCCGCAGTCGTCGTCCCAGATCGCGTGGTTGATGCAGTTCTCCACGAACGGCTGCAGCGCGAGCTTGACCGTGTGATGCACGAGCACCGCTTCGTCGACTTGGAAATGCACATGCAGCAGGCCCTCGTACCGGATTTGCTGAATCGACAGATAATACTTCGTCAGATTGAGTTCCTCGTTGAGCGAGATCATGTTTTTCCCTTTGTTCAGCGAGATCCGATAAAATTTTGCCAGATGCGAGACCATGTCCTGAATCTTGGGGTCATTATGCTGCATGGCCAGCGCCGAGATGGAGGCCAACGTATTGTACAAGAAATGGGGATTGATCTGCGCCTGCAGAATGTCCATTTCCGCTTCCTGCTTGGAGATCTCTTTCTTATACACCTCGTTGATCAAATTCTTGAGCCGGCCGGCCATCTTATGGAGGGCGAACGACACTTGGCCGATCTCGTCATGCCCCATCGGGATGGTCTCCAGCTCGAAGTCTTCGCGCTCCATGCGGCGGATGCTCTTCAGCAGCGATTCGAACTGTTTCGTCGACAAGCGGGCGACCAGATAAATCAGAATGACGCTGAACAGGATGCAGATGGAGGCCATGACCAGAATCCGGTTGGAGGAGGCGATCGCCGGCGCCATGAAGCCGCTGTAAGGCACGATGGAGACGGTCTTCCAGCCGTTCGAGCCGGTGTCGTACACGACGAGCACCTTCTCGCCTTTGTAGGTGCTCTCGAACCGGCCGTTCGCGCCGGACTTGAATTTGCCCGGCAGGAGCCGGCCAAGGTCGGTATTCAGCAGGCTTTTGTCCTTGCTGGAGATGATGATGCCGTTCTCGTTCACGATGAAAATATCTTTGTTGCTGTCCTCTTTGCCCATCAGCGCGTAGAGGTCGGATTCCTTCACGTCGATCGTCAGGACGCCGTACGGGAAATTCAGGCTGTTGTAGTTCAAATAGCGAACGAGCGTGAACATCGGCTGCGGCTCGGTCAGCTGCGAGGATTCCTGCGTGCCCGGCGTGATCGTGAAGATGACGTTTCCGTACGTATGCTGGACTTTGGTGAACCACGGCTGCTGGCGAATGGAGTCGTCCAGCTTCTTGATGAACAGATTATCGAGCGGCATCTTCGGATTCGTCGAGTAGATCGCGATGCCGCTGACCTCCGGATTGGTAATCAAGACATTGTTCATGACGTTGTCGATATAGCGGTAAGCGTCGAGATAGTCCGCGTCGCCGTTGTACGATTTGCTCAAATATTCTTGCAGGGTCGCATCCAGGTAGAGCGACGCCGAGATTTTCGAATAGTTGTTCAGCTTGCTCTGCAGATTGCTCGTAATTTGGGACGTGGCCAGCGTCATGCCGGAATAAGTCTGGTTGATGAGCTGCTCCTTGACCGACTGATAGGAATACGAGACGAAGAACAGCAGCGGGAGAATCGAGACGAGCAAGAACAGGCTGAACAATTTCCCCCTCATGCTGAGGTTGAGAAACGGTGCGGTAAGATGGATGAACCATGAGCGCAGCATCATGCGGCAGTTCCTTTCGCCTACAAGTATTTCTTGCGGTATTCGTTGGGCGTGACCCCTTTATGCTTCTGGAAGAGGGAGCAAAAATAGGACACGTTCTCGTAGCCGGCGGCCCGCGCGACCTCGTGGATTTTGAGCGACCGGTCCTTCAGCAGCTCCGACGACTGGCCGATCCGCACCTTCGTCAAATATTCCAAAATCGTCTCGCCGGTCTTCTGCTTGAACAAGGTGCGGATGTAGTTCGGCGTCAGATAGACGCGTTCCGCCAAGTCGTCGACCGTCAGCGCCTCGCCGTACCGTTCGTGAATCAGCGCGGTGATCTGATGAACGACGTTTAAATTCTTGTCCTGATCCTTCTCGCGGATGACGGCCATGATGCCGCCTGTCCAGGCAAGGAGATAGGCGTGCAGGTGTCCGACCGACTCCGGCTCGGTGATCGTCTTCCAATCGATCGCAAGCGGGCTGCCGCCGACCGCGGCGCGGTTCTCGAGCAGCGGCGCATAACGGCGCTCGATTTCGGAGATCACCTGCATGGTGCCGGCGATGATGGCATCCCGGCTCGTACGGTTCATGGCGAAGTGCCGGAAGTAAGCGCCAAGCACGGCTTCGGCCTCGGCGGAGCGAAGGTGGGAGACGGCATGGTTCAGCTGCTCGGCGACGTCCATGGGATGAAGGGCCGCTCCGGCGACGGCGGGCGCATGGGCGGCATAGCGGATGACGCGTCCCGTGCCGCTGTAGAACTTGTCGCCGTTCGCTTCCCTGGCCTCGCCGAAGCGATCGGGGAGTTCTTCCAGATAACGCCCGAGCCGCGAGATGCCGACGGACAGGACGACGCCGAAGCGATTGCCGGTCTCCTCGACGATCT
The DNA here is from genome assembly GCF_056269105.1 of Paenibacillus sp. J31P316. NCBI lineage: Bacteria > Bacillati > Bacillota > Bacilli > Caryophanales > Paenibacillaceae > Paenibacillus > Paenibacillus sp. J31P316. The sequence goes on from NZ_JBWDNI010000003.1 coordinate 471,028, forward strand.
CTTCCATTAAGGCTTCCAAGCTTTCGTCCTCCGAATCGTCATAGAGATAGGAGAGCGTGCAGAACCGCTGCTCATCCAACGTCCAGACGTAGGCCGGCGCCTGCAGCCCGGCGAGCTTGCCTGCGGTTAACGCGAGGATCGCCTCCCGGTGCCTGCCGGCCGTTGCCGTATGCGCGGGCGATCCGGCCGCGATCCCCGACAAAGGCGATCCCGCCGATCCCACTGTTCCCGCCGATCCCGGCGTCCCGGCCGATGCCTCCCATACAGCCGGATCGAGCGCATCCAAGCTGCAGACGCTCACCCGATACCTGCCAATCGTCGGCAGCGGGTTGGGAAGCATGCCGATGCGCCGGACCCATTCCCGGCGGATCTCTTCGTCCTGCTCGGCGGCGAGGGAGCGGACGAGCTTCTCCTTCGTCGCTTCGGAGGATTCGGACAGTTGCTTGTCCTCCTGGCATTTGAGAATGACCCGCTGCATGAGCTGGGCCAGCTCGGCGGAATCGACCGGCTTGAGCAGATAACCCATCGCTTCGATGCTCAGCGCGGCTTTGATATATTGAAATTCGTCGTGCCCGCTCAGGAAGACGATTTTGACGTTCTTGTCGAGCTGCTTCGCTTTCGAGGCGAACTCCAGGCCGTTCATGATCGGCATGCGGACGTCGGTCAGAATGATGTCGGGCTTGCATTCTTCCATGACCTTGAGCGCGTCCCGTCCGTTCTTGGCCGTGCCCGCCACGACGATGCCCATGTCTTCCCAACGTATATAATGCGCGATCGCGTTCAGCTCCAGTTTCTCGTCGTCCACAAGCAGAATTTTGTACAAGCGAAGCACGCTCCTTATCGTAAAATGCATACCGGATTCGGTTGTTTCATTGTAAGATTTGTAACGGTTTTCAACAATATCTCCCGCGGAGATGTGTAGGTTTGCGTCGCGTTTCCGTGAATCGGGTTATGGAAACGCTTCATTTCACCCACTTATAATGGGGATACGAAAACGAACGCGACATATGAACGGCCGTCATTTGAGGAGGAAAGGCATGGAAGCGTACCTAGACAAACAACAGCCTCCCGTAATCGGGGGCAAAGCCAAAACGCGCAAATGGCGAAAGATGAAGCAGCAGAAATATTTGTATCTGATGATTTTGCCCGCGCTGATCTGCACGATCATCTTCTCTTACGGGCCGATGTTCGGCTTGTATATGTCCTTTATCAACTATTCTCCCGGCGGAGGCTCGTTCTTCCACCAGTTCTTTCACAGCAAATTCGTCGGATTCCAATGGTTCGATTATTTCTTCACCAACGGCGATTTCTACAGGATCATGCGCAACACGCTCGCCCAGAGCTTGCTGTCGCTGCTGATCGGTTTCCCGGCTCCGATCATTCTGGCTATTATGATCAACGAGGTCGGCCGCGGCATGTTCAAGCGCATCGTCCAGACGGTATCGTACTTGCCGCATTTCGTCTCCTGGGTCATCGCGGCGAACATCATCGTCACCGTGCTGTCGTCCGGAGGCGTGATCAATCAGATCCTGACGTCGCTGCACTTCATCGACAAGCCAATTACTTTCCTGCAGAACGGCCATATGTTCTGGTGGATCATCGCCTTCTCGAACACGTGGAAGGACATGGGCTTCAACGCCATTATCTATTTGGCGGCCATCGCCGGCATCAATCCGGAACTGTACGAAGCGGCCCGGGTGGACGGCGCGAACCGCTGGCGGCAAATGTGGAACGTCACGCTGCCTTCGCTCAAGCCGACGATCGTCATTCTATCGATTCTTGCCGTCGGCAACGTGCTGAACGCGGGCTTCGATCAGCAGTACTTGCTGCAAAACACGACCGTGCTTGAATATTCGGATGTCATCGACACCTACACGTACCGGTACGGCTTGCAGAACGGCATGTTCTCGTACGGCGCGGCCGTCGGATTGTTCAAATCGGTGGTGGCTTTCGTCCTGGTCGTTCTCGTGAACGCCTGGTCCAAGAAGGTCAACCAGCAATCCCTGTATTAATTCACCGGAAAGGAGGACGAAGACTTGACAGCATCCAAGAGCTACAGCGACCGCATTTATCTCGCTTGCGTATACGTATTTCTGACTTTCGTGTTCGTGATTACGTTCTATCCCTTCTGGAATATTCTCGTTCTATCCTTGAACAGCGCGGACGATACGGTCCGGGGCGGCATCTACTTATGGCCCCGCGTCATCAACTTCGACAGCTATAAGCAAATCCTGCAGGACGCCGAAATCTTGAACGGCCTCAAAGTCACCGTGCTGCGGACGCTGATCGGCACGCCGCTCGCGCTGGCCGTCATCAGCCTGCTGGCCTTCGCGCTCAGCAAACGGGACCTGGTCTACGGAAGAACCATCACGCTGTTCTTCATCTTCACGATGTACTTCGGCGGCGGCTTGATTCCGTACTATATGATTCTGAAGAACGTGCACCTCATCGACTCCTTCATGGTGTACATCTTCCCGAACCTGATGAACGTGTTCTTCGTCATCATCGTGAGAACGTTCATGCAGGAACTGCCGCTCGAGGTGGAAGAGTCGGCGAAGATGGACGGCGCGAACGATGTCCAGATTTACTGGCGGATCATCCTGCCGATCTGCGTGCCCGTACTGGTCACGATCGGCTTGTTCTCGGCCATCAACCATTGGAATTCCTGGTTCGACTCCTACGTGTTCACGTATAAGCCAAACCTGAAGACGCTGCAGGCCGTGCTCGTGAAGATTCTCAATCAATACCAAACGGAATCCTTCACGTCAAGCGCTAACCAAATGGCAGATTCCGCCAAACGCAACGCCGTCTCGTCGGATACGATCCGGATGGCCGCGACGATGGTGGCGACGCTGCCGATCATCATGGTCTATCCGTTCCTGCAGCGGTATTTCGTCAAAGGCATGACGCTCGGCGCGGTCAAGAGCTAAGAGGTTCGATTCGGATAAGCTCCGCCGGCTTCTCGCGAGCATTCGGGAGCATGCGGAGGCATTAGATAGCATGGTTAGGCATTCGCAAGCATTAAAGGAGGTGAGCGTTCCCCGCTCCATCGAAGCCGTCTTGCACGCTCGAATTTAAGTATGGTAGTATACAATTCTCACAGGGGGTTTTCACTCATGCCAGGATTCAAAAAATGGGGCACGCTGTCCCTTAGTCTCGCTTTGGTCGCGTCGATCGCGGCCGGCTGCGGAAGCAACAATGCCAACAATGGCGGCAACAACGCGGATCAAGCGTCCAATGCAGGATCGACGAACAACGCCGGCGCCTCGAACGATGCCGCGGGCAACAAACCGGCCGAAGATTTGACGCCGCTCAAAATCACGTTTTTCGACAAAAATACTGGTGACGCTTTCACCAACGACGTAGCCAAAGAGATTACGAAGCGCACGGGCATCACGGTCGAAATCCAACAGCCGACGGGCAATCCGACGGAGAAATTGAACCTCATGCTCGCCAGCGACGATCTGCCGGACATCGTGCTGATGGATCGCGGCGGCGACGTCGTGAACAAATACATTTCGACGGGCGCTTTGATTCCGCTCAACGACCTGATCGACAAATACGGTCCCGACGTGAAAACGATGTACGGCGACACGTTGAACAAGACCCGCTATACGGACGGCAAAAACTACTACTTGTCCAACTGGTACGGGATGTCGGAAGGCGAGCCGGTATTCGGCTTCAACCTGAAGATGGACTTCTTGAAGGAGCTGGCGCCGGACAAGGCGGCGGGAGGTCAACCGTTCACGGCGGATGAATTCGAGCAGCTGCTGAAGGATTTCAAAGCGAAGTATCCGACGGTCAACGGCAAACCGACGATCGGGCTGACGATGGACGGCTCCAACATGGGCGCGGTAACGGGCACGTTCAAAGGCATGTTCGGCATGAAGACGTATTACGAGACGGACGGCAAGCTGCAGTACGACGTGGAAGATCCGAAATACAAAGAAATGATTCTCTATATGAACAAGCTGTACAACGAAGGACTCATCGATACGGATTGGGCGATCAACAAGAAGGAATCCTGGCTGCAGAAACTGTCTTCGGGCACGGTACTCGGCACGACGGGCGCGTACTGGGATCTCGGAACGGCGAACACGGCGCTTAAGAAAGACGGCGGCGAAGAGAAGCAATTCTTCGACTATAAAGTCGTCGGCCCTGGCGTAGATCCGGCCAAGACGACTTACGGTCCGCAAGGCTCCCTCGGCTGGGATGCGATCGGCATCACGAAGGCCAACAAGAATCCGGAGCGCACGATGCAATTTATCAATTTCCTGGCGAGCGAAGAAGGCCAATACCTGCTGCAATGGGGCGTGGAAGGCAAGCACTGGGATCTGGTAGACGGCAAGCACGTGCCGAAGCCGGAAGTGCTGAAGGGCTTCAAGGACGACTGGAACAACTACACCAAGACGACGGGTATCCGCAAATGGACGTGGTTCATCAAGGCGGGCAAAGGTTCCGACGGTACCGTTTACGATCTGGCAGGCCGGTACGAGCGCAGCGAAATCGACAAAATGGCGATCAAAAACTTGAGCGATTCCGTATGGAGCACCGATACGTACGACAACCTCGGCCCGCAAGGCGGAACGCCGGAAGCGCTGATCTCGCAGAAGGTCAACGACACCATGACGCAGAACATCACGAAGGCGATCATCGCCAAATCGCCGGAAGAAGCCGGCAAAGTGTTCGACAAGATGCTGGCCGACATGAAATCGGCGGGCAGCGAGAAGGTCGAGAAGATCATCAACGACAACTACCAGCAACGATTGGCACTTTGGAAATAATCATTTTGACGGGAGGAGGTCGGCCGAACAGGGCCGGCCTTTTTTTCTCGACTTGAATTCGGAGGCGGAGAAGAATGACGATAGCAAGAGCGGAGCAAGAACAACTGGCGGCAATCGGGAACGATCATGTGCGCGTCGAATGCGACCTGGCGAGCGGGACTGCCCGTATCGAGTGGCTGGATTCGGCAAGCGTGCGCGGCATGCAAAGCCGGATTCGCTTGGACGGCCGGATGATCGAGACCAAGGATGCGCGGGAGCGTTCCTATCGAATCGAGGAGACGGCTGATGTCTTCGGCGCGGGCGCGCGATTGATCGTGCATCACCGGATGGACGAGCGGCTGGAGCTCGTGCAAAGCTTTGCCGTTTATGACGGCTTGAAAGCATGCTTCGTGCAGGTGAAGGCGACGAGCCTGAGCGGAGAGGAACTCTCGACCAACTATATCGCGCCGGTCTATTGCGCCGGGGACAGCGCGGACGGCGTGCTGAGCGTGAAAGCCGGAGCCGTAGATGCTAGGCGGCAAGATGTTGAGGATCAAGATCCCAAGGATCATGATCCTAAGGATCAAGATCCTAAGGATCAGGACGCGCTGCTGGCGCTGCTCGTTCCGTTCGACAACGACAAATGGGTGCGCTACGAATCGGTCGCGATGCCGGGGCGGATGGAAAGCTACGAGGTATCGTCCGTGTATTGCAATGCTTCCCGGCACGGGCTCGTGTTCGGTTCCGTCACCCACGATACGTGGAAGACGGGCATTCAAGTCGAGAGCGCGGCCGATCAAACGGTGCAGCGGCTGGAGATCTACGGCGGCGCGTCCGGCGACTATACGCGCGACTCGATTCCGCACGGGATCGTCACGGGAACCGAAGTATCCTCTCCGACAATTTGGCTCGGGGCGTTCGACGATTACAGGGAGGGGCTGCAAGCCTTCGGCGAAGCGAACGCGCGCATCGAGCCTCCGCTGGCGTGGGAAGGAACGGTGCCGTTCGGCTGGAACAGCTGGTCCGCGGTCGGCGACAAGTTGAGCTATGACAGCTACACGCGCGCGTCCGACTTGATCCATGAGGTCCAGCAGCAGGGCTTCCACGACCAAGAGGTCGTCTACTTGAATTTCGATTCCTTCTGGACGAATCTTACGGCCGAGGAACGGCGGCAAGCGGTCGAGCATGTCCACCGGAATGGCCAGAAGGCAGGCACGTACTGGACGCCGTTCGCATATTGGGGCAAGAGCGAGGAAGCGGGGGATCGGACCGTGGAAGGCACGGACGGGCTTTATACGTACGCGGACCTGCTGCTGCGCGACGAGGAGGGCCGCGTGCTGCCCGATCTGGACGGCGGGCTTGCAATCGATCCGACGCATCCGGGCAATCGGATGCGCACCGAATGGACCTTGCGGAATTTCGTCGCCGAAGGCTACGAATACGTGAAGCTGGATTTCATGGCGCATGGAACGCTGGAAGGCCGGCATCATCATCCGGATATTCAGACGGGCATTCAGGCTTACCGCTACGGCATGCAGCATATCCGCGAGCTGCTCGATCCCGAGCGGATCGGCCGGCCGTTCTTCATCCATTTGTCGATCGCGCCGCTATTTCCCCATCCGTACGCGCACGGCCGCCGCATCTCCTGCGATGCGTTCGGCGAGCTGAAGGACACGGAGTATATGCTGAATTCGCTCACGTACGGCTGGTGGATCAACGATACGCTGTACCGGTTCAACGATCCCGACCATACGGTGCTCTACAAGAGCTACAACCATGAACCGACGTCGGAGCATGAAGGCCGCAGCCGGTTGAACGCCTCGATCATCGCGGGCACGCTCATGCTGATGGGCGACGACTTCCGCATGGAGGAGGCCCGCAGACGGGCGCTTGCTTGGTTGACGGCATCCGAACTGATGGAGATCGCGCGCAAGGGAGAGACGTTCCTGCCGCTTGAAGGGAATACGGGTCAGCAAGCCGCGGACGTCTTCTACCGCAAGGACCGCTCGCCGGAGGGCGGGGAAGTGATCCATGTCGCGGTCTTCAACTATGACAAGGAGCGATCCGCCGCCAAGACGGTCGACTTGGGAAGAATCGGCCTGCCCGCGGGGACGACTTATCGTTGCGAGGAGTTATGGTCGAAGCAGGCGAGCAGCGCGGAAGGCAAGCTGGAGATCTCGCTGGCGCCCGCGGAGTCGGTCATGCTGCGGTTGAGCGCGATCGGTTAAAGGCTGCTGAAATCTAGAGATGAAGGGAAACGCGGAACAGCCGAGGCTGTTCCGCGTTTTTTGGTAAGGACCTTCATCCGTTCTTCGACCTTGCGATGCATGTGATACCGTCCGCGCCATGCATGTCTGTTTCTCTGAGGTCATCCGACAGCTTGCCGATGATGTCTCCTGTCGAAGAGCGTGGCGACCCATAACAGCAGCGGAATGCCGATGCCGCACACCGGGAAGGCGTAATAGCTCCACCAATTAAAGAAAGGCCCGTACATGGTTGCTCCCGGACTGAGCAGCGCCCCGACGAAGATCATTGGACCGACGATCCAAATCAAGGCGTACCAATTGTTCAGCTTGAACCACAGCGACAACTCGTAACTGACAACGAACAGATGCGTGGACAAGATCGTCGTGATGCCGAAGATCCAGAGAGAAAACATGAATATATCGATCTGCTGAATGAATTCCATGATATCGACGGTTCGCATATACGAGAAGAACGGATCCTGCAGCCTCGCCGCAAGCGCCGGACCGAACACCGATAAGGAGAGCACGGTAAGCATGACGAACGTTAGGATCGTCACGCCAAGCGCAATCGACGACAACAGGGGCGCTTTGCGGGGATTCGCCATGAAGGCGACGAGCACGAGCAGCAGCAAAGATTCACCGCCGAGCAGCGTCGTCAAGGGCACCGCCCCCTTCGCGATCTGCAGCCAGCCGTTATCGAAGTATACGGGCAGAATCCGTTGCCATCTCAAATTGCGGCCGTTCAAGGAGAAGCTTACGAGGGTCGTGATGAAGAACACCGGACCTACGACTTCGTTATAACGTCCAATCCCGCCGATTCCGCCATGCGCGGAGTAGACCATCAGAATCGAAAGAATCAGCATCACCACCCATACGGGTGCCTTGTCGAGCAGCACGCTCTGTATGAAATCGCTGCTATAACGCAGGATGACTACGGATATCGAGATCCAGAGCGCAAAATAAGGCAGGACGACGATGCGGCCAAACCATGGCCCCAACACGGCCCGGCTGAAGCCGAACAAGGTTTTCTCCGGATGCATCATGCTCAATCGAACGAGAAGAAACGTAAGGACGATCACCGCCAAGCCGGCCATAAGGATCGAGATCCACGCGTCCTGCTTCGCCTTGACGATCGCGGTCTTGATGAACGGAATGAAATTGCAGCCGTCGATGATTAACAGCGTCCAGATGAACTGAGAGCCTGTGATTTTCATAAGTCCTTTGATTCGCACGTGTCCGCTCCCCCCTGTATCAATCTGGCTTCCGAATCAATTCTCGTCGATCGGGGACGTAACGAGTCCCGAATTTCGCACGCAGGTTAAATCGACATGCACCGTAACCTGAAGCTCCGCGAAGCGGTCGTTCCATTTCCCGCGCACCGTCTTCCATTGCATGGGATGCTGGCGGTGAAAGGCTTCGCCGAATCCGAATATGTCGGCGCGGTAATCGCGCTGGACTTTGCCGATCAGCGCCTCGATCTCCCGTTTCGTTTTCCTGTTGACGGCTTGTTCGATGGCGCGCCGGTCCGCGGCCCGGGTTGGATTCAGAGAGGAATTGTTCTCCACGACCGCGCCGCTGCCGGACAAATGAAGATCGACAACGATTTGGTTCCGTGCCATCCGCGTACGGATGCTTTTGCGCAGGGACTTGAACGTCACGCTGATATTTTCGTCCGGGCCTTCCCCGATCGGCAGCGAGTACTCATACCCGGGTTGTTTGCCCGTGATCCAATTGGCGTAGACGGTCTCGTTGCCGTCTAGGAAGCCTACCGTTTTCAAGCCCTTCGCTTTATTGAACACGGCGGATCCGTAGTAATACGGCTTGGACGCGGCCGTCAGGCCGATGGCGGGCACGAACGGATCCAGTCCTTCCGTCAGCGTATCCGACAGGAAATCATGAAAGTAGACGTAACGCAGCTTGAAAATATCCTCCTGCCGCCTGAGCGCCATCGACATAAAAGGTTCGAAGATCGCCTTTTGCGCCAGAACGTCCTTGGCTTCGGCATCCTTTACGACGAATAGCTTCGAGCGCAGTTCCGATCGCGGATTTCGGACGAACTGGTCGAGGAGATGGGAGATTCCGTGCTCCGCCAGATGCTGCCCGATCAGGATGACCTCGCGGTGACCGGGAAACAATTCGCGCGACAGCTCCTTTTGCGCATTTCGCATCGCGTCGTAGAAGTTGATCCCGTTAGCCGTCGTCAATTCGTAGGTATTATGTGCGGTTCCTCCGCCTCCGGAGGGATTGTTTCCCCCTCCGACACCCGAAGGAAGCGCGATTTGGAAGCTGACCTCGAGTTTGCCGTTCTTCGTCAAATCCAGTCCGTCTCCCATATCGAAGGCAAGTTGGTCCGGCTCTCTCCGGTTCCCGCAGCCGGCAAGCAACGACACTAGGAGCGCAAGCAGCAGCAAGCGCAGCCGGTTCGCGTTCATGCTTCTCCGCCTCTCTTCCGCGGTTCCGGTTCTTTGCGTTTCGTCAGGCGCTGAGGCCAGCGAACCCACCAATCCTTCAGCCATTTGCCGGATGCCGGGGCGAGAGGGGTCAGATACGGCATGCCGAACGGACGCAGCTGGACGAGGTGGATCAGGATGGCCACGACTCCCGTCGTCAGCCCGAACAAGCCGAACATGCCGGACAGCACGAGCAGCGGGAAACGAAGCATCCGCAGCGGAATGCCGAACCGGTAGCGCGGGATGATGAACGAGGCGATGCCGGCCGCGGACACGACGATGACAATGGGCGACGACACGATGCCGGCACTGACGGCTGCCTCTCCGATGACCAGTGCGCCGACGACGCTCACGAGCGGTCCGATCGGCTTCGGCAAGCGGAGACCGGCCTCTCTCAGCCCTTCGAACATGACTTCCATCATCAGCACTTCGATCACGGTCGGGAAAGGCGCCCTTTCCCGAAGCGCCGCGATGGTGATCATCAGCTTGCCGGGAATCAGTTCCTGATGGAAATTGGTCAGCGCGATATAGAAGGACGGCAGCAGCACCGAGAACGCCGCGAAGAAATAACGGATGCTCCGGTTCAAGGCGACGTACAGAAAACGCTCGTAGTAGTCGTCCGGCGCCTGCAGGCCGCTCCAAAACGTCATCGGCACGACCAGCGTAAACGGCGTGCCGTCGGCGATGATGACGACCTTCCCTTCCATCAGCCCGGCCGCGACGACATCCGGTCGTTCGCTGCTCATCATTTGCGGGAACGGGGAGAAATGCGTATCTTCGATGGCTTCCTCGATATACCCGGAATCCAATATTCCATCGACCTTAATGCGCGATACGCGGGCACGCACCTCCTCGAGCAGGTCGGGGTCCACGATTCCCTCGAGATATGCGATCACGACGTCGGTTTGGGTGAGGTTGCCTACCGTCATCTCTTCGATCTTCAAACGAGTCGTCGCGAATTTGGAGCGAAGCAGGACGGTATTCGTGCGGAGATTTTCGGTGAAGCTATCCTTCGGCCCGCGAAGCGCAGGCTCGGAGGTTGACTCCTCGATGCCGCGGGTTGCGACCTGTCTGACGCTTGCCACGCAGGCTGTTCCTTCGCCTTCGACGAGGATGGCGAGGTCTCCCTTCAAGATCCCGGTGACGATTTCGCCGATGTCGGAAGATTTCCTCATCTGCAGCATGGGGAATAACTGCTGCGCGCACATTTGGGCGATGTTATCGATGGCGCCAAGCCCCTGCGGCAGTCCCTTGTAGATTAAGGGAGAAAGCACGTTGTCCGTGATGAGCTCGACGTCGACCATGCCTTGGACATAGATGAGCAGGAGCTTGGCATGATCCTCCATCGCCAACTCGCGGTATACGATATCCGCGCAGTTCTGAAACGCTTGCTCGAAGGCTCGCCGGTTGGCATCCAGATCTTCCGCGAGGGGAGCAGCATGACACTCCGCTTCCGCATGTTGGAGAGGGACCGGCTTATGCAGGTTTTTGTTAGCGAGTTTCGTCCACTTCATATGCGCAGGCCACCTTAGTATGAAAACAACAACTTAGAGAACGGGAAATGAAGGAAAGGGAGGCAATGACACGTCTACTATCCCCCAGAACATGTAAATTATGTATCCCTTACGATGGTCAAGCCGTAACGATTGGCCGTATACAGAAGTGATATCCGATGGCTCATTTCATACTCGGCCACAAGTAGGGGAGGAATTGAATAGTTTCCGGAAATCTGAATCCCACGGGCAGACGCGTTCGATTCCCCGCTGCCGCATTCTTACGGCCAACGAAAAAAAGGTCACCCGTAAGTTCTGGTGGCCTTATAATCCGAACGGCAAGTTAGCGCAGCAGGATAAACTGTCTTGGAATCAATAGAAGGATTTATAACATGACTCCACAGCTGCCGTAATAATTATAATAGCATTTTATGACTCTATTCCAACATATCCTAGAGAGTACCCAGCACGTAGTTGATGCCCGGATTTGTTGATGGCCATCATCTAACGACGAGGAGATGTAATTATGGGTAAATTGAACGGTCGTCCTGGACCTCCCGGACCGCGAGGACCTCAAGGACCTCCGGGGCCTCCAGGACCTCCAGGACCTCCAGGACCCACCGTAGAGGGACCTCGATTACTTCAAGAACTCGCAGGCGCGATTGGCGCAGTTGGACCTGCAGGCCTCGCGGGAGCACTTGGGCCGGCCGGTCTGGCAGGACTTGCAGGGGCGCTTGGGGCGGCTGGACCGACAGGACTAGCAGGACTTGCCGGAGCGCTGGGAGCAGCCGGGCTTGCAGGCGCGGTTGGCCCGGCAGGAGCAACAGGGCCAGCTGGTGCTGCAGGGCCTCAGGGGGCAGTAGGTCCTCAGGGACTTATAGGGCCGACAGGACCGGCTGGTTCCTTTTCGGTCAATCGAATCTATGTCGCTAATTTCAATAGCAACGATGTATCCGTTATCGATGGGGCCACGAATGCGGTCATCGCCACGATTCCCGTGGGGGTTAACCCGGCAGGAATAGACGTCAATCCTTTAACCAATCGCATCTACGTGTCGAATGTGAACAGTTCTGAAGTAACCGTCATCGATGGCGCAACCAATTCCGTCATCGCCACTGTCCCTGCCGGGGACGGCTCGGGAGACGTAGCGGCCAATTCGGCCACCAACGCCATATACACGGCGAATTTCAATAGCAATGATATTACCGAGATCAATGGATTGACCAATACCGTGGTCGTTACTATTACGCCTGTGGGAGGCAATCCATTCCCGACCGGAATTGCAGTCAATCCGGTAACCAATCGGATATATTTGGCATGTTTCAATTCCGATATCGTGTCTGTCATTGATGGAGAAACCAATGCCGTGATCACGAACATTCCGGTCGGGGTTAATCCGTTCCGGGTAGGGGTGAACGCGGCAACGAATCGGATTTACGTTTCGAATTTCACCAGCAACTTCGTATCCGTTATTAACGGGTTTACCAATGCAGTCATCGCGAGCGTTCCGGTCGGGATTACGCCGGCCGAAGTGGGCGTTAATCCCGCCGATAATGCGATCTATGTTCCCAATAGGGATAGTAATATGGTTTCCGTCATCAGCGGTCTCACGAATGGGGTCATTGCAGCCATAGCAGTCGGGAATAGCCCGAATGGGGTAGGAGTCAATCCGAAGACGAATCTAATCTACGTCACCAATCAGAACGATAATAACGTTTCCGTTATTGATGGCTCAACGCAAACGGTGATTGCGGTTATACCGGTAGGGGCGCGCCCTTTTGCAGTAGGCGTAAATCCATAGAAACTTCTGACAAAAGGCGGTGATTAGTATGGAGGAAGTTCGAACGATAGAAGAATTAATGGAACGGTTGTCCAGGCTAACCAAAGAAAATTCAATATGCCAGGTTTCGATTCCCGGAAAAGGGACGTTCACGATCGTACTGCAAGAGGACTATCGAACGGTGAATCGTATCGATGATGAGAATGAAGGCCGTGTTACGTCGGTATCTGAATTATCGAGGAATCCCTTTCTCTAAAGAATTGCATTTCACGGACAACGACATAAAAGACAGCCCAGAAAAAATCGGCTGTCTTTTCCTATATGATGCGGCTGCTAATTTAAAAAATTCGTATACGAAAAACTGGCGCTAAACGAGAGTTGCGTGATATCGGCCGCCGAAGGATCCGTCGACGCTAGCGTCCTTATGCGAATACCGATACGATCACCGGCAGCAACCGCTAGCGTTCCTCCGAGATTTAAATTCGTAGCGGTTTGGAATGTACCGGCGGTAATAATATTATTCGGAAATCCAAATCGCACCGAACTCGTTAGCGGAGTAGTCAGGTAAGCCGAAGAACCGTGATTAATCCCATTGTTCGGAACTGACGGCGCGCGGAATACCGTGAAATCATACTGAAGACCGAGCGTGTTAATAGATACCACGGACGCAACCAGCAAATCAGCGCTGATTTGCAAGTTTTGAATGAGGCCATCGAATGGAACCGGGAAAGCAAAACCGCCTGCTTCCGGCGGCATGGTTGATTCTCCGGCGCCGTTGATAACTTCAACCGTGTGATTGCCGAAACCCATTAAAATGGGTGCAGCTGATACGACTGCAGCGCCGCTTAGGATAATCCCCGTCGAAAATGGTATTAATCCTCCAGTACCTGATGCGCCCGTAGGACCCGGAGGACCGATCGCCCCCGGCGCGCCTGCTGGACCTGCAGCTCCCGTTGCACCTGGCGGTCCTGCGAGTCCAGCGGCCCCAAGTGCTCCTGCGAGCCCCGCAAGTCCGGCGGGTCCAGCTTCCCCAAGCGCCCCTGCAAGCCCGGCGAGTCCTGCGGGTCCAAGAGCTCCTGCAAGTCCAGCGGGTCCAGCGGCCCCTATTGCTCCTGCAAGTTCTTGCAGTAATTGAGGTCCTTGTGGCGGTAATCCTGGCGGGCCTTCCGGCCCTCGCGGTCCAGGAGGTCCGGGTGGTCCAGGGGGTCCAGGAGGACCCTTGAATTTACCCATAACTTCATCTCCTTGTTTAAGGTGGCGCAAATTTAGGCATTATGAACATCTTCTAACTCATGATTACTCTTATTGTTATGATTGAAGGTCGATAAAAAATGCATGTACCCACCGGTTATTGGAATATCTGACTATTTCTATTTGCAACGAGATACCTCGCTTCCCTTTACGAATACTAATTCGATACAGTCGAAGCTCGCTTAAGGCTGAAAGGTTGCCATGCGGCAATCCTTTCGGTTATTACCTATTGCAATTTTAAAAAAAGCCTCCGATGCGACTACGAATATGATCGTAGCTACTCCGGCGTTAGGCCAATTGCTGCTGGATGCAAGCATGAATCCAACGCCCGTTATCCTTAATCCGCCCATTTAATTTGCCGGGTTATCCTTTATTTGGGATATTACAAAAGCGGATAGTTTACCGGCCTGATTACGATGGTTGTAGCCGGAACGAGCCGAGATAGTGAAAAAGAATGGTAAGCAAGAAAAACGGTTGCTGCGGCAACCGTTTTTTTCCTCGGGGCTTACGCAATCGCATCGGTGATATGTAACGCTTGGCTATTTGTCGGGGAGACAATGGATCAACGTCATTTGCATGATGGATCGCCGAGCGGAATAAACTTCAAAAAGAAGTGAAATCTCTCTGCTGGCACTACCAGTCGACCCTCATGCAAATGTTCATCAGGTGTTCAGCCTAAATAAAGGAGAGCATACACCTATGGGAAAATTCCGAGGTCCCCCGGGGCCGCCAGGACCGCAAGGTCCGCGAGGGCCAAGAGGGAAGGAAGGTCCACAAGGTCCGGAAGGTCCGCAGGGCATTTGCCCCCCGTGTCCTACGGGAGCTCAAGGCCCTCAAGGCGTAACCGGTCTAACCGGGGCAACTGGCGCAGCGGGAGCCACTGGCATTACTGGAGCAACGGGAGAAGTCGGGGCAACAGGCGCCACTGGCGTACCAGGGGGAATTGGCGCAACGGGCGCAACGGGGACCACAGGTGTAACTGGGGCATCAGGAGTCACTGGAGTAACGGGAGCAACAGGAGCAACAACGGGAGCAACAGGAGCAACAGGAGCAACCGGAGCAACGGGAGCAACGGGAGCAACCGGGGCAACAGGACCAACGGGAGCCACGGGAGCCACGGGAGCAACCGGAGCAACGGGAGCCACGGGAGCAACGGGAGCAACCGGGGCAACAGGACCAACTGGAGCCACGGGAGCAACGGGAGTTACGGGAGCAACGGGAGCAACCGGGGCAACAGGAGCAACGGGAGCAACGGGGGCAACAGGAGCCACGGGAGCAACCGGAGCCACGGGAGCCACGGGAGCAACCGGAGCCACCGGAGCAACAGGACCAACCGGAGCCACGGGAGCAACCGGAGCAACAGGACCAACCGGAGCAACGGGAGCAACCGGGGCAACAGGAGCAACCGGAGCAACCGGAGCAACGGGAGCAACGGGAGCAACGGGAGCTACAGGATTCACAGGAGCCACGGGACCAACGGGAGCAACGGGAGCTACAGGATTCACAGGAGCCACGGGACCAACAGGAGCAACGGGAGCAACCGGGGCAACAGGACCAACTGGAGCAACGGGAGCCACAGGTGTAACCGGAAGCGTACTAGACTTTGCGGATTTTTTTGCATTGATGCCTCCGGATAATCCAGCAACGGTAGCTCCGGGTACGAACATCAGTTTCCCGCAAGATGGACCTACTAGCGGAGGGGCGATCGTTCGTACCAGTCCCAGTACATTCAACCTGTCTGCGATTGGGACGTATATGGTCTTGTTTCAGGTGAGCATAGATGAAGCCGGTCAACTGATTTTGACGCTAAATGGCGTGGATTTAGCCTATACGGTGGTCGGGCGGGCAACAGGCACTTCTCAAATAATTGGAATGGCTCTTGTGCAAACAACAGCCCTTAATTCGATTCTCGCGTTGCAAAATCCAGCCGGCAACGCTGCTGCATTAACGATTACTCCGGTTGCGGGAGGAACAAGGCCTGTCTCCGCGCATGTGGTAATCACGCGACTCGCTTAATGAAAGGGCCCATTTTTCGATGGGCTCTTTTCTTGCATGCATAAGATTCCCATTGTCTTAAGGTCAACGTCTGGCTCTGCACGAGCTGTTTATATTCCGTTCATAAAGCTATTTTATGCTAAACCTCGTCATTACAACTACGGGAGGAACGAATATGAACAAGCATATCCTAGTTAGCGGAGCAAGCTTCGCCGGTCTTTCAACAGCTTATTGGATGAACAAGTTGGGCTATAACGTGACCATCGTCGAGATCGCCAAAGGTCTCAAAAAAGGCGGCACGCCTGTAAATATCCGCGAAAATACCGTCGATATCGTGAAACGCATGGGGCTGCTCGACCAAATCCAGTCGAACAAGATAGACATGGAAGTGACGGAATTCAAAAATTCCGATGATGTCACCGAGAGATTGGAATTCCGTGAGCAGCTCGCAGAGGATGAATATGAAATCGAACGAGACGTATTGCTGAATATGTTGTTCGAGGCCGTCAAAGACGATGTCGAATTTATTTTCGGCGATAGCATAACGTCCTTGAGAGAAGAAAGTAACGGCGTCGAGGTAGCTTTCAAAGGGGGACAAAAGCGCTCGTACGACCTGGTATTCGGCTGTGACGGCATTCATTCGGTCGTCAGAAAATTGTGCTTCGGCGAGGAGACGGAATTCTCGCATTTCCTTCAAACGTATTTCTCGATCACGATCGTGGATAAGTTGCTGATCCGGGAGAATACGACCCAGATGTACAATGAGCCGGGCAAGGCGGTCATGCTGAACGCCTATAACAATAAAACCGATATCGTCCTCTGTTTTTCTTCGGAGCAGGAAATCCCTTACGACTACCGAAACGAAGACCAGCAGCGGACGATCATTTTGAATCAGTTTACCGGACTAGGCTGGCGCATGCCGGAATTGCTGGACGAAGTGAAGAAGTCGAAAACGTTCTACTTTGACAAGCTGTGCCAAATGAAAATGCCGTCGTGGACAAAAGGCAGGGTAGCGCTAGTCGGCGATGCAGGATATTGCGCCTCTCCGGCGGCTGGCATGGGTGGATCACTGGCAATCGACGGGGCGGCGGCCTTGGCTGATGCGTTCCAAAAAAACCATGGCAATGTTGAACTTGCGTTCCAAGAATACAACGCGAGCTTCCGTCCTTTCATCGAGGAAGTGCAAGCGAACGCGGCAATGTTTGTGGATTTTCTTGTTCCCGGAACGGAAGAAGCCATTCGCGAAAGAAATTCGCAAGCACCATCCGACATAGGACATGCCTAGGGAACAATCTGCAAGATAAGGAGCGGTTAACTTCGTCGGAATAGGTCTCCTCTGTGGTAAAATGGAGTTATCTAAAAAACGGAGGTTACTTTCGTGACAATAGGATCACAAAACGATGTCGATGGTCTGAAGGAAATCGGCAAAATCGTTGCAATGACGATTAGTGAAATGAAACGCCGCGTGCGCGTGGGAATGACGACACAGGAACTGGATGATATCGGGGGGCGGTTTTTGGAACGGCATGGAGCCGTGCCTGCGCCTAAATCAACGTATAACTTCCCCGGCAACACCTGCATTAGCGTTAACCATGAAGTGGCTCACGGTATACCGGGGGATCGGAAGATTCAACCGGGCGATTTAATAAACATCGATGTTTCGGCTGAACTTGGAGGTTACTTCGCCGATACAGGGCACTCTTTTCAAATCCCCCCGTACGACCTTTCGTTGACGCGTCTTTGCCAATACACGCACGATACGATGATGAAGGTGATCTTGTCGCTGAAGCATGGCGTAAAATTGAACGAAATTGGAAGAATCATTCAAACCGAGGCTGAAAAGGGCGGCTATAACGTGATTAAGAATCTGTGCAGTCACGGTATTGGCAAATCCCTGCACGAGACTCCCACGGAGATTCTCCCCTTTTATAACAAGCATGATAAACGCGTATTGAAAGAGGGTCAGGTTATTACGATCGAGCCTTTCTTATCTACTGGAGCTAAATATGCCGTCGAACAGCAGGATGGGTGGACTTTGCGTACGCCTGACAATAGCTTTGTGGCACAACACGAGCATACGATCATCATTACTAAGAATCAGCCCATCATCGTGACTGTAGCATAGACCGTGTGAAATACGAATAGGATAGTTGAATATGGATACGGCAGCTGACCAAAAGTCAGCTGCCGTTTTCATTTTAATAAGGGCAGGATTGTTTAACGCGATAGCCTTTCGCAAACTCATTTGACAGCTTAGTTGAGAAACTGAACAAAGCAAAATGGGGAAATTTTTAACTGAATCTTGTTTGTTATTTTTATATGTGTTATATATGTACTATAACAGGTGTTAAATTGAAGAGGGTGGTTCGATATTGAACGGCTTCGACATGTCAAATCGCGGCGCAGAGCTGTCATAAGGAGATATTCTCATGTTCATCGAGCTCGATCTGCAATCTGAAATCCCGATTTACGCACAATTAGTTGACCAAATCGTTGAAGGGATCGCCTCCGGTTCCTTGCTGCCGGGGGATCCGCTTCCGTCGGTGCGGCGCTTGGCGGAGGACTTGGGGATCAATCTCCATACCGTCAACAAGTCCTACAATTTGCTTAAGCAGGAGGGCTTTCTGCAAGTACACCGGAAAAAGGGCGTTATCGTTCAGCCCGATGGGATGCCAGGCGTGACGGAGGCGTTCGAGGAGAAGCTCCGGCGGCAGCTGCGCTCTCTTGCGGCGGCAGCCGCGGTTCGAGGCATGGCGGAAGAGGCATTCGCGCAGGAGAGCAGGTCGGTTTACCGGGCTACCATTACGAATCGCGGAGGGGAATAGCGTTGACTGTACAAGAGACGATCATGATGTCCGGCTTTTATTTATGTATCGCGTTGATGATCAGCTTACAGGTCTATCTCGGTTTGCGGACCCTGCTGTTCGGCATCGCGCTGCCGGCGGAGGCTCTGCAGGATGCGGCCGTTCGAGGCATACGCCGAAATTACGCTTTGCTCACCGGCGGTTTGGCGATCGTCATCGGAGGAGCTTGCTATCTTGTGACGCGTCATCTAACGGCGGGGTGGAGTATCCTGTGTTGGGCGGCAGCCATCTTGCTGTTGATGATTGCGTCGGTCTTCGCCATTCGGATCAGCCGAATGTCCGCGCAACGCTTGAAGGCGGCCAGAGGCTGGCAGGTTGTCGTGCAGACGAAGCGCGCAGCAAGCCTCGTGGTCGGCCGGACTCATGGTTCGGTGCTGGGCTCGTGGTGGTATTCGGCGCATGTTGCCGTGATGGCGGTATGCATCATCTTGGCCGTTGCAAGATGGAACGCGATTCCGCTGTCGTTCGCGACGCATATGGGGCTGAACGGCTTTCCGGATCATTACACGTACAAAACCGTACGGACCGTGTTCATGATGAACATCGTGCAAGCGCTGATGATTGCGTTATTCGCCGGCTATAATCTGATGATCGGCCGCGCCAGGACATCGCTGGATCCCCAAGACCGAGCAGGTTCGTTACGGAAGCAGTTGAAGCTCAAGAAAATCCATTCGATAGCGGCTTGGGGCATTTCGCTGCTGGGGGTCGCAAACTTAGGGTTGATGCAAGCAGTAATGCTGTACGGCTGGAAGCTCAATCTGCTCTTCCGCAGCAACATCTCGTTCCTGGCGGCGTTCTTCTTGGCGCTGATCGGCGTCATTCTTTACCTGCGAATCAGAGGTCTTGATCAGCAAGGGGACCTTCCGTCGCAGGAAGAGAGACATTGGAAGTGGCTCGGCAGCATTTACGCGAACCCCGAAGACCCTGCGCTGTTCGTTCCGGATCGATACGGATTCGCATGGACGATCAATATGGCCAATCCGATCGGGAAAATCATAGCCGCTTCGATGATAGTCGTTCTGACGACCGCCATTCTCGTGCCCATTTACGGGATGTAAAGCAATGCGTTTGAATACAGCAGGAATAAAGTAGCTGCTTCGCTAACGGGGACTGTACGGGTACGAGTTGCGCGAATTTGATCCAAGTCAAAGATAAACGCGGGGGGTCAACGAATGCTGGAGGATTATCTTAAAGAATGGTCTTACTTGGCAGTATTCATCTTGTCGGCGCTGCCCTGGATAGAGTCGGCGGCGATTGTCGTGCTGGCTATAGCGCTTGGGTTGCATCCGATTTGGTCCGCGATTCTTGCTTTTACGGGCAACTGGCTGACCGTACTGCTGGTGGTCTTCCTCTTCCAGAGATGGCGGGAGTGGAGAAACAAGAAACGAATTGTCGAAGTCAGGCAGCAACCGGAGAGCAAGAAGAGCAGACGGGCGCATGCAGTGTTCGTTAAGTATGGCCTGCCCGGCCTTGCCGTCATCGGTCCGTTATTGATCGGAACGGAAGTCGCAGTCATCTTCGCCATGATTTTCAAAGCCCCGCGCAAAAACGTTCTCTTCTGGATGACGACGAGCCTTGCGTTCTGGACTGTTCTGTTCGCGGCAGCTACGTATTACGGTTTTGGCTTTATTTAAAGATGAATTAGAGATAAAGAGGATTGCCTCGCTCAATTAACGGGGGACGATAGTTTTACGCATGATGGAGTGGTTGCTGACGGCAGCTGCTCCTCTTTTTTGTGACGCTAACGGGCAAGGCCGATGCAAAAGTTAAATATTCACAAGGGAACAAATGTTCTGTATAATTAGCGAGAACCATATCGAAACATAGGCGGTTTCCAATGCGTGAACGAGTGGTTGAACGTTTTCATAACTATTATCTTGGGGGAATTTTATGTGGCTACGATTACAGATGTCTCTAAGGATTTAGAGAGATGGGCCGTTTTTATTTCTCATTTAACCCTTTACTCTGATGAAGTTCTTTGCGTACCGATAAATGGTAAATGGTCAAGCCGGGATATTATCAGTCATATTATGGGTTGGGACCAAAACTTTATTACGACAATCGGTCAGATAATAAACAATGAAGAAGTAATACTTGAAGAACATCACGATGTACAGGCATTTAACGATGCATCCGTTACTTTCGGTAGAAAAATGAAACCTCATGATTTGCTTGCGGAAGCAATTTTCCAACGCAAACAATTGATAGTAAAACTCAATCTGGTTTCGGAAACGGCATTTGGCAGACCATTTCATAATAGCCCGTATACGTTGGAAACCTTTTTACAAGAAATGTTTATTAATCATGACAGGCATCACCAAGAACAAATACTAAAACACCTTCAAACAGGGGCGCCGTCGACGTTTGATATTGTACCGGTAGGGCATGATAACGGAATATAAATTAAAACAGCGGCCAGTCTAGGACAGGATCTCCGAGTCCCAGCTCGCCGCTGTATTAGTTGAATCAGTTTAAAGCATGACTCCAGTCCAAAACTTTATTGTTTACCAACACTTAGAAGAATTTCACGCGATCCGACAGCGGCATGAAATCCTTGTCGCCCGGCACGAAAGTCGGTTTACCGAACGGCATTTGCGCAATCAGCTTCCATTCGCCCGGAAGCTGCCACGTTTGCGCGACTTCAGCATCGATGAGCTCGTTGTAGTGCTGCAAGGAAGCACCGAGACCTTCCGCGACAAGCGCCGTCCAAATGACATGCTGCAGCATGCCTGAGGACTGGTTCGACCAAATCGGGAAATTGTCGGCATAAGACGCGTATTGCTCCTGCAAGCCTTTTACGACAGTTTGGTCTTCATAAAACAAGATCGTGCCATAGCCGTTCGCAAAACCGTTGATTCTTTCTTCGGTCGCCGCGAAGTTATCGGCAGGAACGATTTTTCTAAGCGATTCTTTCGTAATCGTCCACAGTTTGTCCGATTGCTCTCCGAAAAGAACGACAACGCGCGAGCTTTGCGAATTAAATGCGGAAGGGGTATGATTGACGGCTTCGCCGATGATTTCCTTGATCCGGTCTTCAGATACGACGATTTCCTTGCTCAGCCCGTAAAAGGTGCGTCTAGCTTTGACAGCTTCCAAAAACAATTTGCTCATGGTGATCTCTCCTCTGGTATCATGTAGTAGAAATCTTTAATTTAAGATAAAGTGGTTGAAGATACACGCCTCGATGTTCAATGCCATCATTCCATTATTCCATCATTATCCCTTATCATAGTGCAGGTTCCAACTGATGCCGTTACGATCCGTTACGGCCGCGACAAGTCCACCGAGGGGAGCTTCCGTTAATGGCTTCACGATTTTGCCGCCAGCCGCCAATGCCTCATAAGCACTGCGAATGTGATCTTCGGAAGCAAACTGGATTACCGATTCTCCGCTGAATACGCCTTGATAAAATGCGATTCCGTTTTCGTCATTGCCTTCGGGAAACCATTTTCTCGTATCCCCGGTTCCAAAATCACCGTTAAAATACAAGGGATCGTCTTCCTTAAATTCGCTCATGTTTCTCACCTCCTTTCAAATGTCTCCCATCGTCCATTCGCTAACATTCATCGTATTGGCTAATCCACCGTTCGAATGCTTCGACCATTGGCCGCAGCGCTTCCCCTTTATCCGTTAATGCATATTCGATGCGTATCGGCATCTCGGGGTAAACATGTCGCAAGATCAAGTTCTCGGCTTCAAACGTTCGCAGCCGATCGGTCAGGCTCGTGCCGGTAATCGTCATGGTTCTCCTGAAATCCGAGTAACGTTTCGGACCGCTCATTAATGCCTTCACGATGTCGTAATTCCATCTTCCGAATAGCAGCCGGCTATCCACTTGAAGTTTGTTTTTATCCATGTCGTTCTCCGTTTATCCCAGGAGTTCCTATATTGATAAACATGTTTACAGTCAACATATTGACTATATAGAGAAAAATTTTTATTGCTTCTCTTTTTTCATATTTCCGATCATTCTTTCTAGAAAGCTGCCGAACGATGACAACTCCTGAGAGGAAAATCCTTCAAATGCACGTTCCATCTTCACCTCGGAATATTCATTGACATTGGCCAACGCTTTTTTTCCTTCTTCGGTAATGCTGACTTTGGTGACGCGCCTGTCATTTGGACACTCATAAGTCGAGACGAATCCGTTTTGTTTCAACCGCTGCACCATGCCTGTCATATTTTGCTTGGTCACGAGCATGTTGTTCCCCAAATCCTTGAAGGATTGATCCCCGACCCGCGCAAGAGCGATAAGAATAAACCATTGGTGCAGACTGGACAAGCCGGCTTGCGACGACAAGTTGTGGCCGATACGTTCTAATAACACGTTTGCCCGGAAGACGTTGTCGATAATCTCCAGTCGTTCGTTTTTGTTTTCAGTCATCGAATCAACCTCGATAGTCAATTAGTTGACTTTAGTATAGGAGTCACGAACGACTCTGTCAATGACAGGGAGCTGACGGGCGCTATAGTTCAATACAAACACGAGGGAGGCTGTTCAGACACATTGGGCTGCTCAAAAAACGGCTCGTTTATTAACTTCCGATTCTCTATTCGTTCCACTGGCTATGAAGTACACAGTCGCAGAAACTAGGGCGTTTGTATCCGGGCAGCAAACGTTCGCATACATCGGATTTGATGTTGCCAAATGTCGTTTCCGGCTTATGCTTGAATCCTTCCAAAAATGCATGCAGGATCTTTTGTTTGAAGTTGTTACGAGGGAATGCGTTAATGACCTGTTCCCGAACCTCGGCCGAAAGCGATTCGAAATTTTCGCCCATTACGTCGTACCCGACGCCGGAATAGATCAGCGCTACCTCTGGCTCCTTGTATTGAGCGACCCCGATCGTCGTGTGAAGCGCGATCGCATCCCAAACAAGGCGAATCGATTCCTGCGGTACGCCTTGCGACGCTAGGAAATCACGAGCAGCGTTCGCTCCGTCAACCTCGAAGCGTTTGTCGGGGCTGCTAAACGCCTTGGTAAGACCCAAATCGTGGAATAAAGCACTGATATATAGGATCTCGGCGTCGAATTTCAGGCCCGCCTGTCGTCCTTGAAGGGCTCCGAACAGGAAAACACGATTGGAATGGTTCCACAGTAACTCATCTCCATGATCACGGAGTAATTCCGCTGCCTGAGTCGCCAGCTGACTATCCGGTATGATAATATTCGCAATCGTATTCGCCATAAAGATCAACCTCCTTAATTGGATGATGTCTTGCACCATCATTGTAAGTCGGCAAAAAACATAGATCAATCCCATTGTTTCTATGAAAACGATAGACAGAACTAATCATTCATAAAAGGTCATATGGATCAGTACGGTGGACAAATTGTTCTAGGCAAAGCAAAAGCGCGGTCCGTATAGGCAAGTTACCGTTCTTGCGCCTACATGGACCGCGCTAACTTCTATCTTATGATTTTATGATTTCTTCGCTTTGCTGTCGTCGACGGCGCCGTTAATCATGCCGTCCAATTGCTTCAGAAAATCGTCTACGCTTACATTTGGATTCGCCAGGCCAGGCATTTGCTGCACCGCTACTTGCAGAGCTACATTCTCATACGCGCTTATCTCCGTATACGGCAGGGAAGTATTCTCGAAGAAAGCCTGCACGTTCTTACCGGCTGTCCCATTGACCGATGCCCCGAATTGTTCCAACGTTTCAGGCGTGCGAATGGCTGGGCCGATCCCTTCCTTCGCATAGTCCAACTGCCTCTCCTCCGACAACAAATACGCGATGATCCGGAACGCATCCTTCGCATGCTTGGAAGTCGACGATACGTATAACGTAGACGACTTCAGGAACGGTCCGATCTTGGTTCCCTCCTCTACGGTCGGGAAGCTGACAAGATCGAGATTCTGCCCGCCTTGCGCGCCTTCCACCAACAAATCCGCTCCGTCTCCAAGCGCCATCGCGATGCCGCCGCTATACGTAAACGTCGATCGTGCGGTTGACGGGTTCACCGCCTCTGTCTCCTGGTTAGCTGCGGGCGCAATCAGATCGCGGATTAGCGTCGCCAGCTCCACCCATTTCGGAGTTAATACGGTCGAACGATCCGTTGCCGCATCCAAGAAATGCAGGCCGTACTCGTCTATCATATTCAAGATGCTGATTTCGCTCGTGTACGGTGTGAATCCGACATAGCTTGATCCGGCAAACTGCTTATTCAGTTCGGCAACGTCCTTCCACGTCATGCCGTCTTGCGGATAACTGATTTTCATAGCATCGAATACGTCCTTATTATAAAATAGCGCGCTTAAGTATCGGTTAAACGGCAATTCATAAATATGGCCATCTTTGTTGTCAAACGCATTGATTCGCTCGACCAGACCTGAATCAAACAGACCGAGATTCATCTCTTGCGCTTGAATGTAGTCGGTTAGATCTAATCGGACTTGCTCCCAAATATCAGACGGCGTAGCAATGTGATCGACATCCAATACCAGATCCGGGAATGTATCGTCCACCGCATGCCCTTCCAGTCCATTCAGATCGAGGGCGGAGTACGTGATGTCTAAATTCGTAAAATGATTGTTTAATTCGTCCTGCATCCGTTGCGGAATTCCTCCAAGCGCAGCGAACGATAGGGGCACTTTCGTTGCACTGTCTTCCGAAGTCGCATGCTGCTCCGTCCCGGACGGTTGATTCTCGTTGTTGCACGCGACTAGCGCCGTCGCAAGCAAGATCGTCGTGACGCATAAGGCGCCTCTTCTCACAGCGATATCACCTCTCAACTTTTAGGCTACTTCCTACATTTTCCATAATATAGGATTTAATAGCCCAGCCGTAGGGGGCAATCGTCTGATCTTGTTCGGCAATCATCTGTTTCTAGCCAAAATACGCGGATGACTATTGCGAATCGGGAGGCACTGAAAGGAGGGGAGACGTGTCGGATGACAAGAATGTGTTCTGATTCCAACCCAATATAACCAGCGGTTACTCCGAAAACAGCATCCGCTGATCCGTTAAAATATCCCCATAATGTCCGAGGCGAGCAAAAATGCGAGCACCAGACCGAGCGCGACGACGGAGGCGATCCCTTTTTTCCTCTTGGCGCCTTGGGCATCCTTCAGCATAAAGCCGGCGTACATGAGGAGACCGACCACGATCAGCACAAGCTCCATAGCGGCGGATAACCAAGGCCACCTCCATGCGCCCAGCCCGAGCAGCGGAAGATCGCCCCAGTTGCCCGGCAATAACGGCATATCCTCTCGGTGAACGATGAGATCGAGCACCCAGTGGCTGAAGACGACGCCGGCCATGATCCAGCTCGCTCTTTTTCCCCACAGCCTCCAAGCCAGCAAGCCGG
The DNA here is from genome assembly GCF_056269105.1 of Paenibacillus sp. J31P316. NCBI lineage: Bacteria > Bacillati > Bacillota > Bacilli > Caryophanales > Paenibacillaceae > Paenibacillus > Paenibacillus sp. J31P316. Next base: position 497,182 of record NZ_JBWDNI010000003.1, read on the forward strand.
CAAGGACCGACAGGAGCAGCGCCCCGACGAGCGAATGCGTGTAACTCGCGTGAATGATCAACTCCCCATAACCGCTGCCGTGCGTCGTGTCGTCCATCGATTCCGCGCCGCTCATCATCATCGGGTAAAATACGATGTCCAGCAGCTGCGAACCCGCGAGCAAAGCCCACAGCGGAACTTCCGGCGCCTTCGCCCGTACTCCCGACGCCAAACCGAAATGTCCTGCAAACATGTTTAACACTCTCCTTGTATTTTGTAACCATTGGTAACTAACCTTTGGTTAGAATATAACCATTGGTTATTTTGTTGTCAACAGCATTTTTTTGCACACCAAAGAAACCGCCAATGAGCTTAGCGGTTTAGCGATTCTGACTCATGGTACCGGGAACAAGCCGAACAATCATCACATCGAAGTCGGCCTCGACAAACCTCTGTCGGACTTCAACGGGCAAGTTTGTTGCATCTGGTATTTACGGGTTTTCACATGTCCAGTATCATTGGAAGCGAATGGGAAAAGTGGAGGCTGATGGTTGCTCTATGCAGAAAGTAAATAAAAATATAATGTTGTTCGTCATTTTACTATTTTCAATTTTTTCTTTTTGGGTTATCAATGAAAACTTCAAGTTAAAAGAGAAAGTGGATACTGTAAAGCATAGGCTGACACTTTCTCAAATCCAGTGGGATCTTGTTCAATTAGAAGGGGCGATAGCCAATCAGATTGAAACTCAGTGGTCGCAGCCTTCCTATGTGAGTGAGAAGGTCAGTGATGTTCTGCAGGATATTATGGTCATTTCGGACATTAACTCAGGCATCGGCGTTTTGCCAGAAGAAGAAATAAATGACTTGAATAGACTCTATCACAGCCTAAATAATTATCCGCATGATGATATGATCAGACCGATAATCAATCTGGATCAGACTGAAATCGATAAATGTATTCAATTAAGACAGGCACTGCGGGATGTAGAATGGGGCATTGGATTTTCCAATTCAGGAAACTGGGAATCTTTTATGGAGAAGTTAAAAAAGTTATTACCCCAAATTTGAATGCGATATGGAATTGCCCCCAAGTGCCATCCCAAACATGAACATGAGGACAATTCTCTATACTTCTTGGTTCGCCTTGTGGCTGCCGAATGATATGATGGAAGTAAGACGTTTCAAGTAGATCGACCAAGGAGGCGAAGATGAACGAAGCCGCGTTTGATATGAAGTTATTTGAGAGCTACAAGCCGGGTTTAACCTCGTATTGTTATCGAATGTTGGGGTCCTTTGATGATGCGGACGATGCGGTACAAGAAACTTATATTCGGGCATGGCAGAGCTGGGATCGATTCAGAGAGGACGCATCCATTAAAACATGGATCTACCGCATCGCGTCGAACTTATGCCTGGACAAGCTGAGGCAGGCGAAGCGCCGTACGCTTCCCGTTGACCTGTCCGACCCGGCGATCAAGATCGTCGAACCGAACGAAATGCTGCCAGATTCGTCCTGGATTTGGCCCTCGCCCGAATTTGGAGAAAATCCGGAAGATGCTTTCGTTCGCAAGGATACCCTTCAGCTCTGCTTTATCGCACTGTTGCAGACCTTGCCGCCTCGTCAACGCGCGGTTCTTATTCTGAAAGATGTCTTCGAATGGTCTTCGAAACAAATCGCGGAAACGTTGGGCATGTCGCCGGCGGCGGCGAACAGCGCCCTGCAACGAGCCAGGGAGACGATGGACCGAACGCGGCTTCGTTCAGACGAATTTAGTAAGATGGATGTCAATCCCGACCAGAAGCTTCTCTCGCGGTATGTGGAGGCGTTTGAGCAATTCGATATCCATGCGCTCGTGTCGTTGTTCCATGAGGAAGGCTGCATGTCCATGCCGCCTTTCGCCATGTGGATAAGCGGGCAAGAAGATTTGTCATCGTTTTTTGCGCTTACGCGCTGGCATTGCGAGGGGTCCAAATTTTTGCCGACTATGGTGAATGGCGGTTATCCCGCTCTGGCGCAGTATGTGCCGGGTAAGGAGGCATCCGTCCTGGTGCCTTGGGGCATTCACGTCATGGAAGTGAAAGAGAATCGGATATTCCATGTTCAAAATTTCATAAATGCAAAATTATTTTCCCGATTAGGGCTTCCGGAACAAATTGACCGATGAATTCGGAGATTGGCATTCGTCTATAGGAGTAAGAAACAAAATTCCCGTAAAGAGGTGTCCTTCACAATGGAAACAAGCAATCCAACGAAAGTAACCGTAGAGATCGTCGTTCAAGCCCCTTTGGCAAAAGTATGGAGCTATTGGACCGAGCCTGACCACATTACGAAGTGGTATCAACCTTCCGAGGAATGGCATGCGCCAAGAGCGGAGAACGATTTGCAGGTCGGCGGCGTATTCCTGACAAGGATGGAAGCGAAGGATGGCAGCATGGGTTTTGATTATAGCGGAATTTACGACGAAGTGAGGCTGCATGAGACGATAGCCTACACATTGGGAGACGGACGGAAAGTGAATATTGCGTTCGTCGATCAAGGCGAGGCCACGAAGGTCGTTGAAATCTTCGACGCCGAGAGCACGAACCCCGTTGAATTCCAACAGGCGGGTTGGCAAGCGATTCTGGATAGTTTCAAACGATATACGGAAGCATCATAAATAAGACTACTGAAACGCGCTCTGCCTCCTCCAAAGGACGGCAGAGCGCGTTTTGCTTTGGATGAGAGAGCAATTATCGGTAGAGGACAGCAGGAGGAAAGACGGCAGCCGGTCACACGATCGACTGTGTCCATTGAAGTAACGTGCAGATTTAGTTCGTCAGCAGAACGGTGGCGATGCAACCTACAAGAGTTTGAATGCGTCTCATTTAGTGGAAATCCGATGCGAATCATGAAGAGAGGCTATGAATGTGAAAGGAAATAAAAGAGCTTTTATTTTGTTAGCTTCAACCGTCATCTTGTTAGTTATAGGATTTTTAGGTGTCAAGTGGCTTCAAGACAATGTATTTTATCAATTCCAAAGCTTCTCATTGATCATTATAAATAAATCAGACTACGATATCGTCTCGGTAGAGACAGGCATAATAAGAGGCACTTCAAAAGATAGCTATGCCTCGAAGATAGAGAGCGGGGAAACGATGAAAATTAAGCCCGCATTGACCTTAACTGGAGAAGGAGCGATATATTTAAGGTATACCGATTCCAGAGGAGATACCAAAGAAATAACGGTTTGCGGGTATACAGAATATCTGTCGGGGAATTCAAAGGTGACAATTCGTAATGATAAAGCAAATGTTGAAGAAAAATGCACGTAAAAACAAAACTGCTCAATAAACACCTAGGAAGAAGCTGCCGGCAAGATAGGCGGCTTCATTACGTTAACGGACATTAACGCAACAAAACTTCCATCGAACCCGTTTTCTAAATTGAATGCGGTATGAATAAGACAAGAGGGTGGTCTCTAATGAAAAAGATAGTTTGTTCGTCAGTGTTGCTTCTCTTCATATTCGCGATTATGGCGTGCGGGAAAATGCCTTACAATAAAGAGCCTGAATTGAGCTCTAAGGCTGGGACCCAACAGTCGTTTGATAGTAACAGTGAAAAAGAAATACTGAATATTAGATTACAATGTACGGTCGAGTGTAAACGAATGGAGAAGCCTCCGCTCTTCACGGAAATGATATTTGAAGCCGCTGATGAAATAAAAATCTTTGCAAAGGCAATAAACAATACCAAAAAAATCGAGGCAGACCTTGATTACAGTACGGTTTTTCTAATGCACATCGCATTTAAAGACGACACCGAAAAGGTATATGTCTTAAATGTTAACGATGCAGAAGGAGCAGTTGGATTACTTGTGAAAAAATCAGGTAGCAGTGAAGAGTACTACACCATCCCTGAAGAACTTCATAATGAGTTAAGGACCCTAACTTATCCTAATGATACTTTACTTATCGCAACAGGCCGCTAAAGGGAGGAAAGCTCAGTCTTCTCCCGAATATCTTCGGTATGGGGCAAGAGATAATTTGAAGGAGCGTGCGAAGCGATGGCCACCGAATTCAAAATGGATTTCTCGCAGTTCGAGTTGTCGGAAGAACAGAAGTTTATGTTTGATTTGAAGGGTTATCTCGTCATCAAGGATGTCTTCGACGAACGGCAAGTTGCGGCCATCAAAGAGCAAGTCCGCTTGATCACCGAAGCCAAGCAAGCGCGCAGCGAGACCGAAATCAAAGCCGGCATCGTCCAAGGCTCCTCCTTGCCAGGCGGGGCCGCAGAAGACATTCTGCTCAGTCCTGTCGTCAAGGGGACATTGAAGCATTTGATCGGAAATGATTTCCGGCTCGATCACGTATTCTCCGTGTGGCGCGAGCTCGGGCAGGGGGACTATCTTCCGCCGCATCATGGAGGGCCGATGCGCAATCCGCATTTTCACTACTATTTCTCGCAGGGGCAAAGTTATGCCGGGTTGACAAGGATGGTCATTGAACTGAATCCGGTCGGCAAGAACGATGGGGGAACCGTCTTCCTGCCGGGAAGCCACAAAGCGAATTTGCCGGTTCCGCCGACTTTGCTCGCCAAACACGACACCTATGCCGAACCGTTCGAAGGCTATGAGGCGACACCGGGGTCCGTCGTTTTTTTTAGCGAAAACACCTGCCATGCCGGACCGGTTTGGACCAATGCGAACCATCCGCGAGTGGCCATTTTGTTCGCTTTCTGCAGTCTGGGCATGCGGTGGCACCGGTATAACAACGTTTCCCCCGAGGTGGTCGAAACGCTGGGGCCTGAAGCGCGTTGGTATTTCCGCGATGTTTGGCCATGGGATAATCACGGAGGAAATGGGGGGCGGAACGTTCTGCTCATGAACGATGACGGCTCCTACACGGTATCCCCTTAATAGGCAGCTATTGCCGGAGAGGCATCTTGGAGCAGTTCGCCAGCGGCAGCTGCTCTTTTTTCATTACGCTAACAGAAGCAGTTGTCCGAATAAAAAGGAGACCGATCACATGGCGAAGCAATGGGACGAAGCAATGATTCCCGACCAATCCGGAAAAACGATCGTCATCACGGGCTCGAGCAGCGGACTTGGACTAAGCACGGCAATGGTTCTTGCGGGTAAGGGTGCGGAAGTAATCCTTGCCGTTCGCAATGTCCAGAAAGGGAATGCGGCTGCGGATCAAATCAATCGGCGGCACACGAACGCGAAAGTCAAAGTCATGAAGCTGGATCTGGGTAATCAGGCTAGCATTCGCTCATTTGCGGCAGCGTATAGGGAGCAATTTACGAGCCTATCCGTCTTGATCAACAACGCTGGCGTGATGATGCCGCCGTACCAGAAAACAACGGACGGGTTCGAGCTGCAATTCGGAACGAACCATTTGGGACATTACGCATTGACGGGTCTGCTGCTCCCCCTATTGCTCCGGACGCCAAAGTCCCGCATCGTCACCGTCGGCAGTTTGGCCGCCATAAGCGGGCGAATCGATTTCGATAACCTCGACGGTTCGAAAGGTTATCGCGGTTTTGCTTTCTATCGGCAGAGTAAACGCGCAAACGTGCTTTTTGCCAAGGAGCTGCAGCGCCGGCTCGCCGAAGCTGGCGCAGAAACGATTAGCGTCGCCTGCCATCCCGGCATAGCAGCGACGAACATTACCTCGCGCGGATCGGGAAATAAATCCGGCTTGCTCGCATTCCTTATGAAGCGACTGTTCCAAAGCGCGGAGATGGGAGCGCTGCCGAGCCTGTACGCCTCGACATTTCCTTCGCTTCATGGCGGCGAATATATCGGACCCGATGGCAAAGGCGCCAAGAAAGGGTATCCGACGCTCGATCCGTCGATTGACAAGATCTACGATCCGAAAGTCGCGGAACGGTTATGGGAAGTTTCCGAACGATTGACAGGGCATCGTTATTCATTCGAATGACATCAAAGTCTTTCTTAAGTGACTCTTTCATCTTAAATGCTCGCGTAAGGCATATGCGCTAGTTCCGTCTGGTAATCGCAGTGCAACATGGGGGACGAAGCTCCGCGGGTGCGCGTCTGAAGCGCCGAGCGTCGTTTTTTGGATCGGACGTTCGAAAAAATGGAAGCCCCATACGTTGTCGTCGTTGGGTTTGATGAGAATGAGACAATGCCTGCCGCGTCCCTGTTGGGACGGCGCGATATCACCGGCATGCATCCCCAACACGTCCTTGTAGAAACGAATCGTCGCGTCCAAATCCACGGTAAGCAAGGCGATGTGATGAATACCCTGCCAGGGAAGTTGAAATGATTGCTCCGTGAGAGACATCCTTTATCTACTCCTTCTCCTTCACTTTTTCTAGACCCTATATAAGGGCACTGAGGCATGGCGAGGATCAGGAACGATAGGTCCTCGCATTTCCCGTTGTTTGGCTCGTGCGAGAAACGCCGTTGGCGTGCAGCCCGCCCATGTCTTGAATTCATGGATGACATGGGCTTGATCATGATAGCCAAGACGAGAAGCGGCGTCAGCGAAAGAAAAAACCGGCTCCTGGATCAAAGAGTGAAGCAGCGCCTCGAAGCGGAGGATACGTGCGAACATCTTGGGCGATACCCCGATGCGCTGTTTGAATCGTCGTTCAAATTGGCGTAAGGAGAGAACACAATCAGCGGCAAGTGCAGGCATACGGATATGACCCTGCGTACTGTAAAGCCGTTCAAGCGCGGATCGCAGAAAAGTCAATTCGGCAAGCGTCCAGCGCGTTCGCGCGTCGTTGAATCGCTGCGGGCAAAGGAGTTGACTGGCATAGGAACTGCGGCGTATCGTTCCCTCCAGCGTGAGGCCAAGACGAAGCCAGATTCCGTCACGCGGGACAGCGAGCGGCGTAGTCTTTTGAACAAGCGATGACATCTGTTTTTGACGAAATGAATCAGCTGTTCCCATTTTGCACCTCGTTTCGTTTTATGTTCAGCGTGCGTGAATAGATTTTGTAGAGATCGTCTCGCACCAATGCTTCACTTGCATGCCTAGGCGTCTTTAGGGAGTTTCTAAACGAGAGTATAACAAAGACAACGCCAGACGTATTGTGAAAAATCGACGTCTGTAGGTTGATCACAACACGTTTATTCAAATAAAACAGCAGCCGTCTAGGACATTTTCGTCCATGACGGCTGCTGTTTCGCCTTGAAGCTTGATTTCCTCAAAGATACGTTCTATTTCCGAAAAACTTCCGTATCGACACGCTACCGATCGTGGGATAGAAGCTGCTGCGCCACGATGTAGCCCGATCCGCCGTTGATGCCGTGACCCGGCCATGTGGCAGCGCCAAGCATGTAAAGATTCTCGATTTCCGACCGGTGGCCCGGCTGCGAAGGCAGCGGACTGAACAAGTAACTTTGCATAAAGTCGTGCGATCCGCCATACGGGTCACCAGGGCCGGAATTCGGGTTGAAGCGGGCAATGGTGTCCGGCGTGACGACGGACTTGCCGATAATAGCATCCGGAATGTTCGGAATATGCTTGCCTACGATGGAGATAACGCGCTCAGCGAATCGTTCGGTTAGTTCAGGCGTCCACGAGCCGTCTCCGACGTCAATTTGACCGGCAGCATCGCCGCGGGGACGGCAAGGAACCTCGAGGACCTGGAGCCGCATGATCGCTTTGCCGACCGGCGCTCGGCTCGGATCGAGATTGGTCGAGCAATCGACCGTAAAGGTCGGCTTAGCCGGCAGAAGATCTGCCATCCCTTGTGCGATGGCTAAGGTGAAGCCGTCGAGCCCATCGGTCAGATGGGGCTGACCGACGCTGGCAAACCTCGGATCGGGCCATTTCGGCGCTTCTTTCAGCGCCAGATGAATCTGAACGCAGCCTCTTCCATAGCGGTATCGCTTGGCTTGGCTGCGAATGTCGGAGCTGACCGGCGCATCCGCCAGGAGCGACAGATACAACTGGTCCGGGCCTGTGGAAGCGACGATAGCCTGTTTGGCGTGGTATTCCTCGCCTTCTGCCGTACGCACGGCGACAGCCTTGCCGTTATGGACGATAATCCGCTCGGCGCTTGTACCCGTTTTGATCGTACCGCCTTGGTCCAGCACTACTTGAGTCAATGCAAGAGCAAGCTTTTCGCTACCTCCTTCGGGAATAGGCATCCCGCCGCCCATAAGCGCCATCGTCGTAAGAGGAACCCATATGCCGCTGCCGATTTCGTCCGGCGTCCGGCCCAAGTGAGTGACCCATGAAGCCAGCATCGCGCGCATGGTTGGAGACCGGAAATCGCTGACCACATTGCGGGCGGTGGAGAAAAGGGACGCGGCGAATGCCGAGTAGCTTTTGCTCCCGGCTCGTTGATCATGCAATAAATGCTGAATAATACCGGAAGCTTTCGAACCCGATAAGTCTAGGGAAAACAATTCGAACACGTTTCCCGCGTAAGGTGCAAACTCCTCGAACATGCGTCCCAACACGGCACCGTCCCCGGGGGCAAGACGTTCGGCTTCGGCGGCCAAGTCCTCGCTCGAGCGCGATAATACGGCTGTCTCGCCATTCTCCATCGAAACGCCGGTCGGCAGTTCCGTGTTCACGTAACGCAGCCCGCGCGACTCGAGCGCATCCTTAAAGTCCGCATAAGCAGGGCCTGTCAGGAACAGCGGGTGGGCTGCCGCGTAGACGTCATGCTTGAAGCCGGGCAGCGTCAATTCTTCCGTTCGCAGGAATCCGCCGGGGCGGTCGTTCTTCTCCAGCATAAGAACGCTTCTCCCGGCTCGCGTCAAATAAGCGGCCGCGATCAGCGCGTTGTGGCCGCAGCCAATTAGGATTACGTCGTACTTGTTCAACCCCAATACCTCCTCCGCGTCTATAAACCAAATCTAGTTTAACGTACTATAGCGGCGAGGAATGGCACTTGCTGTCGACAGATACAAAATTTACCTGCCGAAAACATAACGAACAACGCAGCAACCTTTTTATTCCATTAGCGTTTTAAGAGTAGAAGTAACTAATGGGGGAGAAGGACAATGAAAAAAACAAAGCTGTTTTTGTTTATAGCTTTCCTCGTCATGATTTCAGGAACTGCATGCTCTAATGCCGATCCTCCAAAAGATATGGGGGAACTGTACAGCTTAGCATTAGATGCGTATATGCCAATCGATGAAGGTCTAAATAGTGATATGAAGTATATTGCTATCGATATGAGTAACTTTAATCATCTTGATGGTACGGATAAGGAGCAAATTCTAAAGCACTTTGATAAGTACAATGTTGAAGTAAGGGAAGCTACGTATGAACAACTTATAACCGAAGGGTCTTATGACCACCAAACTATGGTTCTTCATGGTTTGTTATTGAGCGTGGATAAGACTGTAATTGCTAATAAACAATTTATGGTCGAAGGTTCAAAATATAGAGCAGGTGACGGAGCGATTGGAACGAAAGTCATCGTTAAATACAGAAACGATAAATGGCAAGTAACAAAAGCTGATAAAACTTGGATTAGTTAATGAGCTTCTTGGCAGCCTATCGCTCAACTTACGGTCATTTCTGTTTAATGATCAATCTTAATAAGCAGGAGATAATAACGCAACTCCGAATTGTTAACGTATAAGCTAGTAGGCGTTTAGAAAAGAAACACTATGAAGATGAGCAGGTCATAAATTTGTACACAGAAGGAGATCAAACATGGCAGAAAACAAATTGCTAAGGATGGACAATGTGGGCATCGTTGTAGAATCCCTTGACGACGCAATCTCTTTCTTCGAGGAAATTGGCTTGAAGCTCGAAGGGCGAACCACTGTCGAAGGCGAATGGGCTGGTCGCGTAACCGGTCTGGGTTCGCAGTGCGTAGAAATTGCTATGATGGTGACCCCCGATGGCCACAGCCGGCTTGAACTTTCGCGATTTCTCGCCCCGACCGTTATAGCCGATCACCGAAATGCGCCTGTAAACGCCCTCGGTTATCTACGCGTCATGTTCGCCGTTGAAGACATTGACGACCTGGTATCCAGACTCATGAAGCGTGGCGCTCAGCTCGTTGGCGAAGTGGTTCAGTACGGGGACTCGTATCGGCTCTGCTACATTCGTGGAATTGAAGGACTTCTGATCGGTTTGGCGGAACAACTCGGCAATAAATAAGCGGGTGCATCTTGGCCGACAGCAAAGGAACGTAGTTGAACGCATCATCGAGCAGTTTGCCCCCGGCAGCTGCTCTTTTTTCAATAGGGTAACGGGCAGGAAGCACGTAACGACAAGGAGTGAAGGTATGAAATTATTGCTCACATCCGCAGGCATTAATAACAAAAGCATACATGCTGCGCTAGTTGACATGCTGGGCAAGCCGATCGCCGACTCCAACGCTCTCTGCATCCCCACCGCGATGTACGGGCACCCTTGGGTCGGCCCCGGCGTCAAAGCTTGGCACTTCATCAGCGGGACTTCCGAGAACCCCAAATTCGAGAATCCCATGGTCAGCCTGGGCTGGAAGTCCGTCGGTGTACTAGAGCTCACGGCGCTGCCAAGCATCGACAAAGACCGCTGGGTGCCGCTGGTCCGGGAGACGGACGTCCTACTGGTGGGGGGCGGGGACGCCCTCTACCTGTGCCACTGGATGCGGCAATCCGGACTGGCAGACCTCTTGCCATCGCTGCGGGCAGTTTATGTGGGAATGAGCGCCGGGAGCATGGTGATGGCACCTAACATTGGGGAATTGTTCGTTGGCTGGACTCCACCTACCGGTGGCGATGAAACGCTGGGTCTCGTCGATTTTGCAATATTCCCGCATCTGGACCACGAGATGCTGCCTGGAAACACCATGGCTGCTGCAGAGAGTTGGGCCGCAGGGATGCAAGGGCCGACGTATGCGATTGATGATCAAACCGCCATTAAAGTAATCGATGGAGCAGTCGAGGTCGTTTCCGAAGGAAATTGGAAACATTTTTCGCCCTGAGATCTGTCATCGATTACGATAGGTAACTTCGAAACCAAGAAGGGTTGATCAAACGGCAAACATCCTGTAAAATTTTGTTAAGCGCTCCTTTAAGGTATTGAACGTACTTCAAGGCAAGGGGATGATTTATCAATGATCCATCAACGCCAATGTCCGGTGGAGACTGTCATTCATGTTCTGGGCGGCAAATGGAAACCTATGATTTTGTGGCAATTGATACCGTCCGGTAAGCGGTTCAACGATCTGGAAAAGCTGATACCCGATGTTTCCCAAAAAATGCTTTCCCAACATTTACGGGACTTGGAACGAGAGGGCATCATCGATCGAACGGTCTACCCCACCATCCCTCCTAAAGTCGCCTATTCCCTTAGCGAATATGGCAAAACGTTGATTCACGTAGCGGAAGTCATGTGTGCATGGGGAGAAAACCACAATAAGCGGAAATACGAAGAACCTGCTTCTTAAGCCTTAAGCAGGTTCCATTCATTTGCACGCGAATTCAATAGCGCCTGACGAAAGCTGCCACGGAATCTGACCTGGCAGCTTTTTCTCATCCTTGAGGTTCATGGTCTGCAGAACACCCGAGCATGGCTATTACAGCGTGTCGGAAGCTTGTTTCAGAAGCTTCGACAACATCGCAAGATCCGCTGCATCGCCTTCCCGCAATTTAATCCATTTTCGTTCGGCAGGACCATCGAATGATGTTGGGAATTCGATGCCGTTTGCATTCATGATCATAAATGCAATCGCATCTTTAGAAGGCGAAATAACGGCAGCATAATGTCCATTTTTCAGAAAATGCGGCTTCTTATATTGAATTCGTTCTTCGACCGCAGGAATTGTCTCATGCACGAGATTGCGCAGCGTGGAGCTGATGTTAGCCTGCCATGTTGGCAAATTTTCAATAAAGGCTGTAACTTCCTGATTCATTCTTTCGTTTCCCTCCAGTTGGAACATTATTTAGCTTGCACACCAAATATACCCATGAGGAATATTAGTGTCAATGCATCCTTTAGAGGAAATCGTTGCTTGAAAAAGACCTGAAATATGACGCATGCTGCGAAAACTATAACAAGGATAGCACGGATAATGAAGGCAACTTTGAAAAAAGGAAGGGATGAGCAACAATGGACCGTCCTTTAATTTCGGAACATGAAATGGTGCAGGAAACGGAGTTATTCAATAAGATTTTTTCGGTATTCAGTCATGAGATCGACCAGATCGAGAGCACGCGGGGAAAGCTTAACGATTTTCAACTCATGCAGGCCGTTTTACTCGCTAAAGATACGATGGGGGTCGTGGGCTGGGAAAGCAGGCAGACCGTGAGCTCGATTTTTGAAAAGTACATGAATATCTATCGAACGTTTGGGCGGGATAAAGCCGATGAGTGGGTAACGATAACATTCGGCTATAGCATGCATACGAGAAATGCCGCCGTACTCGAAGCTAGAGAAGGCGACGAAGAAAGACACGGCAGCATTAACAATGAAGTGCCAAGAGCGGAGGAGCTATCCCGTCTTATTTTAGAGAAGGAAGCCGATCTCTTACAGCTCTACCGGGAGTTATTTTTATTGCAACAAGGTTCCTGATCTGCGCGGCGGCGATTTCGGGCTGCCATTACGGGCGAGCCCTGATAGGGGCATCTTTTAATTTTAACCTTCATTTTCGTGCAATTGCCCATTCCGACCAAGGCCGTTCATGATATATGGCCGAACAACCTCTAGCAGTAGATCAGTTTGAAGATGCTCCTCGGTAAATAACCACTGATGCGCAGCGCTATAGATGGCTGAGCCGGTCATAGCAGAAACGATCTTCGTCTGCAGGCGGTTCGTATTGGGGGCTTCGCCTCGCGATAGAATGCGTTCAATTAATTGCTGCAGCATTTTCTTTATCTTCTTATCTACAAGCTCCGCAATGGATTTGGAATCCATTCGGCATGTCTTATAAAAATCGACGATGTAGCGGTAGGTCAGTAAGATCAATTGGTCGCAAATATCGTTCGTAAACTCCCTCGCGTTAACCAACCGTTCTGGAATCATCCCGCTAAAAACCTGTTCTGTGTATTCTCCCAGCAAAGCGTATTTGTCTTCATAATGAGAATAGAAGGTGGCGCGGTTAATCGTTGCTTGCTGTGCAATATCTTTTATGGCTATGCCATCAAAGCCTTTATTCCGCAACAACTCCTTGAAGGCTTCCAAGATGAGCTGTCGCGTGCGCAAAACCCTGGGATCTTCTTGATTCACCACATGAAAACCTCCTTTCAAAGCATCAAATGACGTCAGGAGTCGTTTAACCGACTTTCTGTTCGATCTGCCGGTTGCATGTATCGTCTGGCAGTACTACTATTGTATACAACAGATGTTGCTTAAGCAATCCGTGATGATTTGACTGAGAGGAAGGATATTGATGAACTCGAAACGACCAAGAATTTTGATCTTTGGCGCAGGCGTGATCGGAAGCGTATATGCGCTTCGGTTTGCGCAGTACGGACTTGACGTTACGCTGCTAGCGCGAGGGCGCAGGCTGGAAGTACTGAGAACGAATGGACTGCGATATAACGAGGGCGGAACGGTGAAGCAAATAGCGATCAAGACGATTGGCAATCTTGACGAAGAGGATCGATATGATTTTATTTTCGTACCCGTACGGTATGATCAAGCCGAATCCGCTTTGAATGCGCTCAAGAATAATCAAAGCAAAACGATTGTCACCTTGACCAACACCGTCGGATATGACAGTTGGTTGGGTATCGTGGGCGAACGGTTACTGCCAGGATTCCCTGGTGCGGGCGGAGACATAAAAGACGATATTTTATATGCCCAATTCGGATCCGAAAAGCATCAAGGCACTATTTTCGGTGAAATTAGCGGTAGATTAACCGAAAGAGCGAGCGAGCTTGCTCAGCTATTCGAATCGGTGGGTTTGCACTATGAAATTCAAGATGACATAAAGGCATTCCATGTTTCGCATGCCGCGCTCGCTATCGTAAACAAGCATTTTTATACGAATGATGGAATGATGGATATCGAGCGTGCGAGAAGTGAAGACACGTTAAAGAAGGTCGCCGCAGAGATTAGACATAACGTACGCCTGGTCGAGCAAGCCGGGATATCGGTAATTCCGCCCGAGACGAAAGCCATGGGCGAATTGCAAGTTACCGAAATTATCGATCGTTACCGCCAAATGTTCAGCAATGACTTTATCATTGACGTGAAACTCGGTAACCATGCGGTAGACCAAAAGGCAGAAATAATGCTTTTGGATGCGGATTTCTATAAAATGCTATCTAAGGGCAATGATTCAAGATAAAGATAGCGGAGCAGTAGGTTCAAGCAATCGATGAGAAGAAGAGGGGTAACTGAAATGAAGACGATCAAGAACATGATGGACCACTTGTACTGGGCGGACGTACGCATCATGGACGCGCTCGAGGAGAGCGCGACGAAGAACAAGGACCTTCTGAAGCTGGTTCGGCACGTCGCGGTCGCGGAACGAGTCTGGCTGTCCCGATTGCAGGGCAAGGGCAGCGCGCAATATTCGTTGTGGGAGGAAGCGGAAGACCTGACGGCGATCCGGACGATGTTTGAAGAAAACGCCGCGGAATATCACGTCTATATCGAAGGGCTCGAGGAATCCAAGTTGGACGAGATGATCGACTATGCGAGCCAGAGCGGGGTTCCGTTCCGCACGTCCGTCCGGGACATTCTGTTGCAGGTTCTCTTGCATGGGCAATATCACCGGGGGCAGATCAACCGGGCACTGCGGAGCGAATCGGCAGAGCCTGTCCAAGTCGATTACATCACGTTCGCGAGGCTCTAGCAGGGCTTAATAATCACGATTACTCGGAATGGGATTAGCGTTGTGGAATAAGAATAATAGATTCGTCATGCTTTTAGTGAATGAGGAGGTGAAAGTCATGAAAGACCCTCACGAAACGGATGCTGCGAAGGAGAAAAATACGCTGACTAGCGATTCAGATATCCCCGTCTTTAATGATGCCACCGTACACTACCAAAATATCATGGGCGTGCCCAACAAAAAAGCGGACTTGAAGACCATGCCAGGACCGCTGCGATGGTTCGGCTATTTCTTTTACTCGGCAATCGTTGTATTTGCAATTGTGTTCGTCCTTTCCTATATCGTTAACCGTTAAGCGTTCATGTAAATACAAAATAGGTGCAGCACCTATCGTGCCGCACCTGCACCAAACGTTGAACCGACGAGGCCGTAAGCCGATAACTCGCGGTTACCGCTTCAGCCCGCTTTCTTGAACAGCAGGTAAAAAAAGTAAGGCGCCCCGATATAGGCGACCATGATCCCGGCCGCGGTGCCGTCCGGCTGCGACAGGTTGCGGCCGATCGTATCGGCCAGCAACAGCAGCCATCCGCCGATGAGAATAGAAACAGGCACAAACCGCTGGTGTCTTGGCCCGACCAAGGCTCGGGCAATATGCGGCGCCATAAGTCCGATAAACGCGATGCCGCCGGTAACCGAAACTGCCGAGGCGGCCAAGGCGACCGCGGCCAGCATGAGCAGAATCCGGTCTTTATGGACTGCAACGCCCGCGCCGATCGCCGTATGCTCATTCAATGCGAGCAAATTCATCGCCTTGGATTTGAACCACACGTAAGGAACGAGGAGGATTAGCCAGGGAAGCAGCGCCCAGACGAACGGCCAGTCCGTTCCCCAGACGTTGCCGGCAAGCCATTTGGCAATAAAGGCGACCTTGTTCCGGTCCACCGAAGACATCAGCACGATCATGATGCCGGATAGTGCCATCGAGAAACCGACGCCGACCAAGACCAGCCGGATCGGCTGAACGCCTTCTCCGCGTTTATAGGCGAATGCGTAGATCAAGATGGCAGTCAACAAGGCGCCAGCGAAAGCCATCAGCGGAATGACATACACGAACGTCTTCACGTCGATCGGGAAGAATAGAAAAAAGACCGTGACCCCGACTCCCGCCCCTGCGTTAATGCCGACGATTCCCGGATCGGCCAGTTCATTGCGCGTGATGCTCTGCAGAATGGATCCGGACAACGCGAGCGCCATGCCCGCCAGCAGCGTGATCAGGATTCTTGGAAGCCGAATCGAGAATAGGACGAAATGATCATTAAACGAACCATGACCGAACAGCGTCGGAAGCAGCCGGTCGATCGAAACGGGCGATGCGCCTACGGAAATTCCGATGACGATCGTGGCGAGAATCAGTATCGTCAATATGGCGACGACGACCTGGTGTCTGTGAAGTAACCGAGCTGCCCTCATGACAACGAACTCACCCCTTTACGAACGATAAAGAGGAAAAACGGCAAGCCGAGTACGGCCACGATCGCGGCGACCGGCACTTCAAAGGGCGCGTTCATAATCCGTCCGAGCAAATCGGCGAATAGCATGAAGGTACCTCCGACTACGGCGGAAAGCGGCAAGATCGTGCGATAATCCGTCCCGGTGAAGATCCGCACGAGATGCGGCACCATTAGGCCCATGAAGGACATATTGCCGACAAGGGCCACGGCGGCGCCCGCCAGCAGCGTAATCAGCACGTACAGGGCAATCTTGACCTGCGCGGTCTTGAGCCCAAGACCGACGGCAGTTCCTTCATTCAGACTGAGAATCGTCAATTGCCGGGACATCAGGATCGAGGCGGCCAGACCCGCAACGATAACGGGCGCAATCGTTTCAATCTGTCCCCAAGTCGTGCCGATCAGTCCGCCGGACGTCCACATGTTGACGCTCTTGGAAATCTTGAACTTGAGGCTGATGTCATCGGCGAAGGCGCCAAGGAGTACCGATACGGCCGAACCGGCCAACACCGTTCTCAGCGGCGACAGATTGATCCGCCGCAGAGCGGCGATGCCGAACACCAACAGAACGCCGAAGGCTGCTCCGATAAAGCAGGCGATCATGGTCCCGAAATACCCGACGGCTGGAAGAAAAGCAAACGTAACGGCCAGTGCCGCGTTAGCCCCGGAGGTCAAACCCAGCAGTCCGGGATCGGCCAGCGGATTTCTTGTTAGCCCTTGCATGATGGCTCCGGCCACGGCCAGTGCCGACCCGACTAGAACCGCTCCGACCTCGCGGGGGAGACGGAGCTCCCGTATAACGGAAATATCCCTGCCGATCGCATTCGGATTCGTTATGGCGCTCCAGGTATCCGCCAGCGAGACGTTCTTTGCGCCGAATACAATTGCCAGGACGAACATGGCCGCCAACAAGACCATGCTGATCAGCAGCTTGAGCGCGAAAGAACGGGGTGGCTTGCGCATGGGGTTGCTGTTCATCTCAATCATCCGTTTCTGTTCAATCTCTGCGAAAAAGGAACGCGATAGGCGCTCCTTTTTTGGAGATGTTGATCGTATTTCATTAGTTGGAACCGAGCAGCGATTTGGTTATGAAATCGAGCTGGTAGTCCAGCGACATGGCGTCATTGAAATAAAATGCCGTGGCATCGGCCTCGAAGACGCGATTGTTCTTCACGGCCGGAATGTTCTTGTAGGTGGACGTTTGCTGGAAAGAAGCATCCGCTGCCGGATCCTTGCTGTAGATGACGTAATCGCCCATATAATCTTGAAGGACCTCCAGCGACAAGTCGTAATAGCCGGCCTTGCTTGTCATTTCTTTGACTTTATCCGGCATTTTCAGCCCCATTGCCTGATAAAGGATTTCCGTTCCGCGGCCCCAGGCGTCGCCGAAGGTGTACAGCGATTTGCTGTCTCCCTCAATAACGGAAACCGTGCTGTCGGCGCCGATCTTAGCTTTGATTTCTTCTCCGGCCTTTTGGGCGCGTGCCTTGAAATCGGCAATCCAGTCGGCCGCTTGCTGCTCTTTGTTCACGGCTTTGCCGATCTCCAGGATCTGGGTTAGATAATCCACCTTGTTGTAGGTGTAGGTAACGAGAGGCGCGATTTGTTTCAATTTATCGGCATTCTTAATGTCCGAACTCGCAATGATCAAGTCGGGTTTGACGTTTAGGATGCTTTCGACGTTTTCTTCGGAAACTTCGGTAACGTCTTTCAATTGTTCTTTGAAATTTGGATCCGCTTTGGACCAGGAATCCGTGCCGGAGAGGGGCACGCCTAATTCCAACAAGTTGCCCGCATAGCCCGAGAGGACGACGACGCGCTGCGGATGGGCGGGAACCTCGATCGGTCCGGTTTCGGATGAATACGTAATCTTGCCGGAGCTGTCTTCGCTTGCCGAGTCGTTCGTCGCTGCGTTTGCGTCGGCCGAGCCGGCATTGGCGGCATTCGCGTTAGCCCCGGCTTCGGAATTGACGGTTCCGGCCGAGCCATTATTTTTTGCATTGTTGCCGCAGGCGCTTAAGGCCACGACAACAAGCACGAGCAGAGGGACAAGCCATGTTTTCATTGCAAAATCTCCTTCGTTGATCTAGTTCACTTTGATAGTGATAATCATTATCAATATGCTATCAAAACTTTATTTGATTTCTTCCCGCTTGTCAATCCTAAATTGGTCATAAGCGGAGTCCGTGCAGCGGTCGAATGACGAAGAATAGAATGAACCCAGGAAGACCTATAGGCACGCTGAATGATTCGGGTTTGCAGGAAAGGCTCCCTTGTACAATAATAATAGGGAGACCATTTAGTAGAGGATGAGGAATGATGGACTTTACACCGCTATCCCGGTTTATGGATCGTATCACTGCCTGGCGCATTCCATGGGCGGAAGTGCTGGTCATGCATCGGAACGAGACGGTTTTCCGCTACCGGGCAGGCAGCGCCGATCTGGAAGCGAACATCCCCATTGACGGCGACAGGATTATTTACCTCTATTCGCTTACGAAAATTCTCACGTGCACGGCCGCGCTTCAACTGGTTGAAAAGGGAGCGATGCTGCTCGGCGATCCGATCTCCGACTATCTGCCGGAGTTCACCGAAATGGTCGTGCGAAAGAAGCAGACGGACGACGAGCATGCAACGGAGCTGTCGGAACGACCGATCACGGTTCGCGACTTGTTCACGATGACGGCCGGATTCTCCTATGACCTCGCTTCGCCTTCCATACGGGATGCGGCGAAACGCACGAACGGACAGGTGTCGACCCGGGAGTTTGCGATTGCCCTTGCCCAAGAACCGCTGCTGTTCGAGCCGGGAACCCGGTGGAACTACAGTCTATGCCATGACGTTCTTGCAGCGCTTGTAGAGGCGGTCGACGGAAGGCGGTTCGGCACGTACGTGCGCGATGAAATTACCGGGCCGCTAGGCATGTTCGACTCCGGCTTTCACCTGACAGACGCACAATATCCCCGACTTGCTCCGCTATATGAATACAAGGACGAGCTTGACAAGGCGGTTCGCATGGACGGGGACTGGTACCGCATCGGCACGGAATTCGAGAGCGGCGGGGCCGGCCTGCTGTCAACCGTAAGCGATTATGCGCGATTCCTTAACGCGCTGACCAATCGCGGCACAAGCCCGGAAGGCGTGCGCATCTTGTCCGCTGCCAGCGTCGATCTGATGAGGACCGACCATCTGACCGAGCGCACGAGGAGCGACTACAATTGGGCGCATCACGCCGGTTACGGATACGGGCTTGGCGTAAGAACCCATGTCTCGAAAGCGGGCAGCGGCTCCCTGTCCCCGCTCGGCGAATTCGGCTGGAGCGGCGGGGCCGGCAGCTTCGCGATCATCGATCCCGAGTCCCAGTTGACCGTCATGTATGCACAGCATCTGGTGAACAATCAGGAGCCTTACGTACATCCTCGTTTGAGAAACATCGTTTACTCGTGCCTGTTAGGGTAGGCGGCAGAACACCGCGGTTGAGTGTCTAATTAAGGGGTTAATCCCCGTATGCATGGCAAAACAAAGAGTCCGGGTCTCGGAACGCCGTAGTTAGCGTCCCGAAATCCGGACTTTCGATTTATTGACCGTATACAACGACATTAACCGTTATTGCTCGAGGAAGGCGCATCCGTGACCGGTATCATCGGATGAGAGTGAACGTCCGAAGGCACGTCCGTGACCGGTATCATCGGATGGGAATGAACGCCCGAGGGCGCATCGCCCGAAGGTTGCCGAGCATCGAGGTAGGCAAGCGCATCATAAATTTCTTCCGCGGCCTCGGCGCGCGTGATCGATTTCGTCGGCAGGAAGTTGTTGTTGTCGTCCAGTTTGGCGATATTAAGCACGACCGCGCTTAGGATTACGCTGTCGACGCCGTTCGCGAAGCTGTCGGTGTCGGCAATGCGATCCGGGCTGATTTTAACGACAGGCAAGCCGACATGCGTTGCAATGGCATTCATGAGCTGGCGAGTGAACTCTTCGCGCGTCCACGTTTGCTCGGGATCGAAATCCTTCGGCAAATCCAAGCCGTTGTTCGCTGCGATAATCAGCGTATTCGCGTACCACGCTTTGTCGTCGGCGTTGGTATA
This sequence comes from Paenibacillus sp. J31P316, assembly GCF_056269105.1. Classification (NCBI taxonomy): domain Bacteria; kingdom Bacillati; phylum Bacillota; class Bacilli; order Caryophanales; family Paenibacillaceae; genus Paenibacillus; species Paenibacillus sp. J31P316. The sequence goes on from NZ_JBWDNI010000003.1 coordinate 517,452, forward strand.
ATAGTCGGTTGCTTTCGGCTCTTTAAAGAAGCGAATCGTATCGAGATTCAGTTCCAGCGCGTTCACGATCAACTGGATGCCTTGGGCCGCCGTGATCGTCGCGTTCGGGAAGAAGCGCTCGTCATTGATGCCGCGCACGTCGCCGGACGCTTGCAGGGCCAAGATTTTATCTTTGCTCGCCACGCCGTTCAAGTCTGTGAAGTGGTGCGTCGCAGCCGCGTAGCTTTGTCCCGCGAACGTCAACGTGATTAGGGCAGCCGCGGAAAGCGTAAAGGTTTTGATTGTGTTCTTCTTCATTGTTGTCACCTCATAGGGATGTGGAATGCTGCATTCTTACTCCTAGACGGGCCTTGAACCAGAAAGTTGCAAATTTTGGACAAAGATTTTCGAAGCAGCAGAGGTGATCATCTTTTTGACGCCAGCGTAAATTCCGCATTGCTTATCTTCGGCGTGAAATTATGCTATAATCCCGCTATCGGAAGGGAGGTGTTACGATGAGAAAATGGATCCGCATTACGCTCGCCATCGCCATCCTGCTCATGGCTTGCTTATGTCCGCTGCTGCAGGCCGATTCTTCTTCGGATCACAGTTATGCGTCCGGGCCGACTCTTACCGCGGGCGGCGACGATCACGGCTTCGGCGCGATCGAATTCGACGCGGCCAAGGACGGCCAGCACGCGTCGCAAGTTTTATTCTCCTTTGTTTTTCTTCTGCTGTTATTCTCCTCCCCTTCCCCCAAGGCCAGGCTTACGTTCTACTTCCGCTCTCCCGTGCAAATCCTCAAACGACTCTATGCGCTCAACCCCGTTCGTTTTCAATCCCGCTCTATGAGCTCGCTCTCTGTTCATCTATGATTCCATAGAATGAAAGGGAGAATATAAATTGACCAAACTAATAAAAAGCTTGCTGCCGTTTATGCTGACGGTTCTTTTCGTGCTGGCATTGATGTCTTCGACGCTGCCGAATATCGTCGGCAATTTGAAGCTGGGCCTCGATCTTAAAGGCGGATTCGATATCCTCTATCACGTGAAGCCGATCGATTCCGAACAGCAAGTGACGAAGCCGCTGCTGCTCGCGACCGAGCGAATGATCGAGAAACGCGTCAACATAACGAAGGTGTCCGAGCCGGAGCTGACGATAGAAGGGGCGGACCGGATTCGCGTCCGGATCGCCGGCGACGCCGACCAGACGAAGCTGCGGGAACTGATCGGCCAGCCGGCCTATCTTAGCATCAGAGACGATCAGGACCGCATCGTGCTAGACGGCGGCGATTTGCTGCCGAACGGCGCGGATACGGGGCTCGACGCGCTGAATCGTCCCGAGGTCATTGTCCAATTCAAAGACCCGGCGAAGCTGAAGCGGGTGACGCAGGACAATCTGGGCAAGACGCTTACGTTTCTGATGGACGACAAGGTCGTATCGGAAGCTGTCGTGCAAGCTGTCGTCAGCGACGGCGTCTCCGCCATAACAAGCGGCGATCAGGACGCTTCGACCGAGCTCAAGGACCTGTTGAACGCCGGCTCGCTTCCCGCCCGACTGATCGAACTGCAGGTCGATACGATTTCGCCCAGCCTCGGAGAGGAGGCGCTGCATCGCACGCTGCTTGCGGGCGGCATGGCGGCCGCGGCGATTCTCGTCTTTATGGCTGCGGTCTATCGTCTCGCGGGGATGGTAGCCAATTTGACCATCGCCTGCTTTGCCTACATCGGCCTGGTTGCCCTGGATTGGATGAACGCGTCGCTGACGTTGTCCGGCATCGCCGGTTTCATACTTGCCATCGGGATGGCCGTCGATGCGAACATTATTACCTACGAGAAGATAAGAGAGGAGCTGCGGGAAGGAAAAAGCTTGCGATCCGCCAGTCGCATCGGTGCGCGTGCCTCCATGGCCACGATTATGGACGCGCATGTGACGACGCTCATTGCCGCTCTTATCTTAATGATTTTCGGCGACGGTTCCGTAAAAGGCTTCGCGATCGTGCTGACAATGACCATCATCGTCAGTCTGTTCACCAATGTATACGGTTCGAGGATGTTCCTGTGGCTGCTGCTTAGAGGAGGCGTGCTCCGAAACGCCGGCTGGTTCGGCGTGCGTATTGTCGGCAAGCCCGATGCAACTGCGCCGTATCCGAATCTCGTCAAGCGCAGGAAGCGATATTTGAGTCTCTCCGCGCTCATTCTCGTAGTGGGATTAGCGGCGGTCCTATTCAGAGGACTGGAGCTCGGAGTGGATTTTAAATCGGGGACAAGATTGGAGTTGGCAATCGGAGCGCCGTTCGAAGCCGCCGACGTTACGTCGGCAATTCGCGAAGTCGTACCGTCCGTTGACATGAAGTCCCTCGTCAAGGCGGGCCGCGGTAGCGCTTCTTCCGCCGTGACGACGTTCGGCAGCACGCTGTCTTCCTCCCAGCTTGACTCGATCGAGGACAAGCTGCGGCAGCTGTATGGGAAGCAGGTGACCGGACAGGAATCGACGGTCGATCCTATCATTGCCGGCGAAACGGTGAAGAAGGCCGGTTACGCCGTCCTGATGGGCGCCGGAGCGATCGTGCTGTATACGGCACTTCGATTTCATTATCTGTACGGCATCGGATGCGTCATCGCGCTCGCCCATGATATTTTCATTCCGATCGCGCTGTTCTCCCTGTTCGGGCTGGAGATCGATTTGACCTTCATCGCGGCGATCTTGACGATTATCGGGTATTCGCTCAACGATACGATCGTTATTTTCGACCGGATCCGCAGAAATATGAGGAAGGAACGGCCCGAGACCGCGGAGCAGCTGGAACGGCTCGTAAACGCAAGTTTGCGGCAGACGATGCGGCGTTCCGTTTTCACGGTGCTTACCGTCTTCTTCGCCGCCTTGGCTCTGTTCGTTATGGGCGGGGAAAGCATAAGGCTGTTCTCGCTCGCCCTTCTGTTCGGCCTTGCGAGCGGAACGTATTCCTCCATCTTCATTGCCGTGCAAATATGGATGATGCTGTACAAGCGTACCCGGTTGGGGCCGCAAACGAAGACGTAAATGCGACGCGACCTCGTCGGCCAGGCGGAGCTTTCGGCAGTATAGGGGAACGATCGTTCAACGCGACTTGGAGCAGCTTGCCGGCGGTAGCTGCTCCGTTTTTATTGCGCCAGCGGGCAGGACAGTTGGATTACCTCACCGAAAATAATGATGCAGTAGATTTAAGGAATGAGGTTGAAAGGGGATGTCTTTTTTTCGCAAACTACGAGATAAAAGCGCGATTTTCTGTCCTCAGTGTGGTAAAGAGCTAAATTGGTTTGAGAGAGCATTTGGCGATGGGAATCATTTCGATCATCTAAAATGCGTTATCTGCGACATATACTTTATTCATGACGGATTCTTAACCCCAACGGAAACTCCCAGAAGACAAGGGCAGGTATTGAAAAGCAAGGGTTGGGACGATGAAGGTTATCAGGGTGTTCCAACAAGTCAATTTTATAAGTCTGAATGGTTAAAGAAGATTGAAAGATTTCTGAGGATTGATTAGGTCATTGGATGTGGCAGTTTCTCGAAGGCGGGGAAGCAAATGAAGAAGAGGCACGAATACTCGGGTTGAAAGAGATAATCGATATTGATCCAAGCTTGGTTCAATTAGCTGATCTGCCGGTTGGATGGATAGCATGGCGGGAAACAACAGAAAGTCAATGGGACGATCAGCTTGGTTTTATTTTCGCTCCTAACGAGGTAATACTCGTAAGAGGCAGTTAAATATCAACTCAAGGGAGACTTGTCCATATGCCGCAAGGCAAGTGGTTTCGCGTTGGTTATGGGATCATCGTTGCCTTATTGATCGCCTATTTGGCATCAAAAGTCGACTTCGTGTTCAATCCGATCAAAAAGGTGCTGGCCGCGTTGTTCGTCCCGCTGCTGATCTCCGGCATCTTCTACTATTTGTTCCGGCCTTTCGTAAGGCTGCTTTCGACCAAGCTGCCTAAGACGATTGCCATTCTCCTCGTCTACATCGGGGCTATCGGCGTCTGTTACTTGTTCTTCTGGATGATCTGGCCTCCGATCCGGGATCAGTCCATTAATCTAGTGAACAACTTTGATCAGATCGTCGACTCCGTCCGAACCTGGATCGAGTCCGTGCAGCAGCACGAATGGCTAAAGGAAATCGGGCAGAAGGACGCGCTATCTTCGGAGAATTTGACGAACAAGCTGACCGGATCGCTGGATGGGTTGCTTAATTCCGTCATCGGCAGCGTGCGCGGTATCTTTAATCTGATTATGCGCTTCTTCTTCCTGCTGGGTCTCGTTCCGTTCATGATTTATTATTTGCTGAGCGAGGGAGATAAGCTTCCCGACCGCATTCTGCGAATGCTGCCGGATCGCTATCACCGTGTGGTAGGCGGCGCACTCAAGGAGATCGATGCGTCGATCGGCTCGTTCGTCTTGAGTAAAGTGCTAACATCGCTGCTGATCGGCGCACTGACCTTCATCGGGTACTTAATGATTCATATGCCATATCCGCTGTTGCTGGGCATGATCGCTGCGATCACGAATTTTATTCCGTACATCGGGCCGTTAATTGCCTTCGTTCCAACGGCTATCGTGGCGCTTACCGTCTCCCCGATGACGGTACTGCTGGTCGGCATCGTGCTCGTCGTCTCGAACCAACTCGAATCGAACGTGATTGGCCCGCGAATCATCGGCAAGCAAATGAACGTTCACCCTTTTACCGTCATGCTGCTCGTCATCGGCGCGAGTGCGATTATCGGTCCTGTCGGGATGATCATTGTGGTCCCTGTCTATGCGATCATTAAGATCATCACGATTCGAACCTACGAGTTCCTTACGCATAACCGCATCCCGCCAATCGATCCGCTGGCGGAGGTTAATAAACGTCGTGATTAGGCAAAATCATCATTCCTGTATAAGCTTCCGATTAGGAAATGCACCGCTTCAATTCTCTGTACACATTCCCTGAATAGGAATATAATGGGTTTGTCCTCCTGTGTTGTGGTTTCCCTTACAGTTACTATCAGCTTATGGATCGGGCAAAAAGGGTCTCTCTGGAGGCCCTTTTTTTATGTTCGAAGCAAAACGAAACCAGATGCATACGCTCAAACGGCTGCCAGCATGCTGGTTGCCTTTTTTCATTTCAAGGGGAGCAAGATGCATCTATTTCAGGGTTCAATCCAATTGGACAGTTTGAAAATTGCAAGGATCATTAATGAAAACATCGAGGAACGAATAGTGTAATAACGCGGCGCAGCGTGCTTAATAACGGCCTGCCCTTATTTGCGCATGTTGTGGGGATTTGACATGAAATGGCGTGGAATAGGAGGATTCGATGGCATTTATTATTCTTTTATGGATACTTTCAATCATTGGCCTTTTCTGGGTATGGAGCGATGCTTCCGACAAACGGGGAGGAAACATCGGCTGCCTATGGGCGCTGATCGTATTGGTTCTTGGCCCGATCGGAATCATTGCTTACTTAGTCGTAAGGAACTCGGATTGAGTTGCTGATGCATGGAATGAAAGAACGTTATCTGGTAAAAGACGGCGTAGATGCTGGATGTATCCTTAGGAACACGACATGCCATAAAGCAGTTTGGGCGCGCCCCGCCATGATTCATGCGGGGCTGCGCCTGTTTGCGTTACCCATTGATTCCGGTGCGCTGACCAGCGTCGCCGCTGCCACGGCTTATGCTTACTTTTAAGTAAGTACCCTACATTAAAGTGGGTTCTTATCAAGATTTGGAAACGATGATACGCTGAAGTCAATCCAAAGACGAAAGACGAAATATAGCGGGTATTTACTAAAGGAGGAACAAACGATGAAAATCATTGTTTTCGGAGCAACGGGAAATACGGGGAGAAGAGCGCTGGAGCAAGGGGCGGCAATGGGACATGAAATGACGGCATTCGTGCGAAACGCGGAGAAGTTTCATGAAACGCAAGGCGAACGTTCCGCAATAGACGTGAAGGTGATCGGGGACGATATCCTAAATCCGGCAAGCGTCGGCGAGGCGCTCTTCCATCAGGACGCCGTTATTATCGCTGCCGGCCATGCAGGTCAAGGCGAGGAGTTCATTCGTCTCGTCGATAACATTATAAGCCAATGCGAAGTCCAACCCGGTTTTTCCGGGAGGGTATGGGTAATGGGAGGCGCCGGCCTGCTTGAGATTCCTCATACGGAGCTCATTGGCAACAATTTGCCCGGCTTCCCGCCCGCGTATAAAAATCACAATCGAAACTTTGAACGACTGCAGCGGTCCGAGCTCGATTGGTCCATGATGTGCCCGGGAACGATGATGGATGCGATCGAACCTTCGGCGTCGGTTCATCTCCATGTGACAACGGAGACCTTGCCTCTATCGATCCCGCAGACGATTCAGGAATTTTCCGAGGGCGATATCGCCGGTTACTTGTTCAGCCGGCTTGAAGAGTTGAATGTCGCTTATGATGATGTCGTGAAATGCATGCTGGATAATATCGAGCTTGGAGGGCCATTCAAGAGAAAAAGGGTCGGGCTCGCCTATCAAAAAGAAGACCTGGTTCAAGTTTAGGCGGGAGGCATCTATCCATGTACATGTATGTGCTCTTCATTCATATCCTATCGGCCATCATCGCGCTAACCGCGGTGATCAGCTATCCGATCATCATGAGCGGCGTCCGCACCGTGAGCCAAGCGAGATTCGCCCTTGGCCTGCTGGAGAAGCTCGCAATCCTGCCGAAGATCGGCGGCAGCCTGCTCCTGCTTACGGGACTTGCGCTCGGTTTCATGGAAACCTATCTATTCGGCGAGGGCTGGTACGTGGTCTCCATCCTTGTGTTCCTGGTTATCCTGGTCCTATTGGCGGTCATGGTTCCCGCGGGCATCAAGAAGCAGCTCGGCGTGCTGCAGCTAACGCAGGGGGATGCGCTGCCCGAGGCTTATAAGCTGCTTCGCCGGCGATCCGCCACGCTCGAAGGCATGGCGAACTTCGCAGCCTTCCTCTCGCTGCTGTTGATGGTGTTCAAGCCATTCTGATCGTTGAACGGTCGACTTACCTGATCCGTTGTATTACGCAGCATGGAGCAGTTGGCTACTATAGCAGCTGCTCTGTTTTTTCTTTACATGCGAACGTTCGTTTGCTAAAATTTAGTAAAATATGGGAGGTGCATGAATTGGACAGTTCAAGCATCGTGATTGATCTGCTATTAAGGAAGTACAAAGCGGATCAGAAATGGACTCGCATGGTGATCGAGCAATTATCCGAAGAGGATCTCTCCTGGTCGCCGACATCCGAGAGCAACAGCATAGCTAATCTAATCGCGCATATATCGGGGGCAACGCGTTATTGGTTTGATGCGGCTTACTACGGCGCTCCATTGAACGAGTACAGGAGCATCGAATTCGAACGAGGGCTGCACATGTCGAAGGATCAAGCACTTGAAATTTCGAAGAAGTCCTATGATTCCATTCTCGGGGTTCTCGAATTGATGAAAACAAACCCTGAGCGACTGCTGGAACAGCCGTACGTACACTACCCGCCGTTCGACTCAGGGGGCTTGAACAATCAATGCACCGTTCTAGAAATGCTTTTACATCAATTCAGGCATTTGCCTAGCCACACGGGACAGATCATATACATAGCGAAGATGAGAAAGGGAAATTTAGTGTGGGACTGACGCTTCCGTCAGACAAGGGGGCTGTGAGATGAAATGTGAATACCGAGTTGTGAAGCAAATTCGCCTTGGCACAGATGCGGAAAGCCCGCTTATCCTTTGGTGAGCGGTCCCTGTACGTTGAAATAACTATAACTAGCTAAGTGTTCAAAAAACAGCAGGAGTCAAGGACAATATTCGTCCATGGCTCCTGCTGTTTCGTTATTAGGTGCGTCTAAGACTTATCATTCGAAGTCTGACGGTTTGTAAATGGAACTCGCGCGGACTAACTAGGCGCTTGATCCCGAAGCCCGCGCATGACGTCCGGGATGTTCGTGTCCATCGCATCGACGCCCATGGCCCGCAGCCGGGCGAACACATCAGGGTCGTCGGACATGCTACCATACACGTAGTAGCCGCGTTCGTGCAGCAGGGCAACCCGTTCCTTGGAGAGATGCTGTACGGGGGTGTTGATAATCTGGGCCTGCAATTGCCGCAGCAGCTCGATGGGATGCTCCACCCAGTGCGCGCAAATCGGCGCCGTCAGCACATCCGCGTTCACGTCGCGCACCGCCTCCACGAGCCGGTGCTGAAACGACATGAGCTGCACGTGGCCGTTCATGCCATGTTCGGCCACGAGCCGGGCCGTGCGATGGGCCAATGCAACCTCCTCCAGATCCTTCGACTGCTTCATTTCGATGCTGAGCCAGATTCTGTCCTTCGCCCAAGCGAGCGTATCCGCCAGTGTCGGAATTCGCGCTCCGGCATACGATTCCGAGAACCATGAGCCGGCATCCAGCTCCTGCAGCTCCGCAAGCGTGTAGTCGCTGAGCGGGCCATGTCCGTTCGTCGTCTTATCCACCTTCAGATCGTGGAAGACCACGACCTCGCCATCCTTCGTCAACTGCACGTCGAGCTCGATCAACTCCGCTCCGCAAGCCGCGGCCCGCTCGAAAGCGGCCATCGTATTCTCCGGCGCGTAAGCCGAGGCGCCCCGGTGCGCGCCGACGGCAATGCCGTCCATGCCGCTGAAAATTCTTCCTCTTGTCATTTTGCGCATCCTCTCCGAACCATGATGGCTTCCATTGTAACATCGTAATTTCTTTTTGAAAGATAAGGTATTGTTAAAACGGTTTAATTAATCTTTATTCCTAATTAGTGGGAAATTCCTCCTATACGACCGCAGTAGAACGTGAATTTCAAAGAAAATAGCGACTTTTACAATAACTAATCATGAAGTTGAAACGGAATTTACAAAACCGGTTTAAGCTTGTTTACGGGTCCGGTATCGTTCCCACATCGGATCGGATCACCATGGGAGAAAGCGAGGTTCAACGATTCTTGGCTACCATTGACGACGTCGCGAAGGCATCCGGCGTATCCAAGGGCACGGTTTCGAGCGTGTTCAGCAAGAAAAGGCCCATCAGCAAAGAAGTTACCGAGCGCGTGCTCGCTGCTGCCAAGTCGCTGCACTACAAACCGAATTATTGGGCAAGAAGCCTCGTGAACCGTTCCACCCGCATACTCGGATTGAATATCCGCGGCGAATCGCTTGAATTCGGTCAGTTTCACCACTCCTTGCTTAACGGCGTGCTGCGCGTCTGTTACGAGAACGGCTACCGCCTGCTGGTCAATGCCCTGTCGCCTGCTTATCTCAGTCAGGTCGAGAACATTTCCTCGGACCCGGTGGATGGCGAAATTCTATTGGATCCCATCGCGTCGGACGCAAGGATCGAGGATCGGCTTCAGAGCGGCATGCCCATCGTCATTATCGGCCGCCCGCCGGTACCTTACGAGGCACAGGTCAGCTACGTGGATAACGACAATGTCGGCATGGCTGCCCAAGTTACCTGCTACTTGATCGGACTGGGGCATACGGAAATCCTGTTTCTGAACGCGCCGGCCTCGAGAACCGTGTCGGCAGACCGCGGCGAAGGGTACAGAAACGCATTTATGCAAGCGGGCCTGCAGCCAAAGCCGGATCTAGTGCTGCACAAGCCGCTGAAGGGCGAGTCGGCGCATGCTTTCGGCTACGAGTCGGCGCTCGCCAAGTTGACGGCTTCGCCGGACATTACGGCGGTGATCGCCGATACGGACATGATGGCGCTCGGCGTCTACAAGGCGGCGGAGCGGCTGGGGCTGCGCATTCCGGAGCAGCTGTCGGTCTTCGCGTTCAGCGACGACACCGTGCTCTCGCCGGAATTCTCGCCGCCGCTTACCGGCGTTCGGCTCCATGCCGACCGGCTCGGCGTCGAAGCGCTGAAGCTGCTGCTCGAGCAGCTGAACGCGGATCAGAAAAGCGCCAAACGCGTGCTTGTCCCGACGGAGCTCGCCATTCGCGGCTCCTGTGCGGCTCCTAGCGTGCGTGGTTAGTCAGGCGGCCGTTCCTTTCTATATGACTTATTCAAGCTTTCAAGTTTAACCCAAATCGCGATTACAATCAGGAGGTTTCAACGAATGAGAAAAGTATGGTTGACGATGTCGACGGTTGCCGTCGCAAGCACGATGCTGCTGTCCGGCTGCGGTACGGAGAACGGAACGAATAACGCGGCCAATACGAACGCGCCGGCAGGCAATAACGCGAACGCCGGTGCCAACGCTCCGGCTAACGCTCCCGCCGAGACGCCGGCGGCGGATATGAAGCTGCGCATTCTGGACGCCAACGTCGGCGGCAAGACGCCGGAAGAGAACGCGAAGTACCAAGCGGAGATCAAACGCCTGACCGGCATCGACGCTTCCATCGAGAAGCCTGCGAGCGATTACGACCAGAAGGTGTTGACCGCGCTCGGCTCCGGCGAGAAATACGACCTGATCGAGCTTAGCGACCTGGGCAAGCTGGCTACCTTCGTCGACCAAGGCGTCGTCACCGATCTGACCGATTTCGTCACCGGCTCCACGGTGTTGTCCGATCCGAAGGTCGTCCCGACGGCCGAATGGGATCAACTGAAAGACAAGGACGGCAAAATCGTCGCCGTGTTCAGCAAATTCCAAGGCGGAACGATGCCGATCGTGCGCAAGGACTGGCTCGACAAGCTCGGCCTGCAGGAGCCGAAGACGTTGGACGACTACTATAACGTTCTCAAGGCATTTAAAGAGAAGGATCCCGACGGCAACGGCAAGAACGATACGTACGGTCTCAGCACGTCCGATCTCTACGATATTCAAGGCTTCATGAGCGCGGCCGGCGTGAAGGCGCATTACGTCATGAAGGACGGCAAACGCACGATTCCGTACGCGACGGAAGCGGCCGTTCCGATGTACGAATGGTTCGCGAAGCTCGTGAAGGAAGGCATCATGGATCCGAACTTCGTGACGAACGACACGGGCAAGATGCGCAACCTGTTCCTCTCCGACCGCGTCGGCATGGTCACGTACTGGGATGCTTGGGTAGGTATGTTCAACAACACGCGCAAACAAGCGGATCCGAACACGAAATTCCAAGCGGAAGCGCTCGAAGGCATTCCGGGCGCGGACGGCAAGATCTTGATGCGCCGCGGAGACCCGGATTTCTGGATCATTCCGGCTAACGCCGAGCATCCGGACGCCGCGAAGAAATTCCTGGAGTTCTGGCACACGGAACCGGGCATTACGCTCGGAAGCCTCGGCATCGAGACCGAGGATTATACCAAGGAAGGCGACACCTACAAGCTGACGCCGACCGGCACGGAGCACAACATGGATCACGGGGTGCCGTTCTGGTACAACCAGAACGTGAAATATCCGTTCGGCAAGCTGCCTGGCGTTCAGGAAGCGCAAGATCTCGTAACGAAGAACGCAACGCTTGAATTATCGCTGCCGGGCTGGCCCGACGCGGAGAAGATCGTCAAGAATTACGCGCTCAAAGCGATGTCCGGCCAAATGGACGCCGCCGAAGCCGTGAAGAAGATGCACGATGAGCTGCTTGGCAAAAAACTAATCGACGAGTAAGCCGTCCGATTGCATTCGAACGACAAGCAGGCAGGGGAGCACGGATCCCCTGCTTGCCTTCTTTTCAGCCCAATAATGGTACCGTTTACCAGATGAGGACGTGAATAAAAGCATGAGATCGTTGAAGAAGTACGGCGCGCTTTACGTCATGATGGTGCCGGTGATCGCCTATTTTCTCGTATTCGCCTATTACCCGCTCGTGAAAGGCCTGCAGACCAGCTTCCAGGATTACAAGCTGATGGGCGCCAGGCCGTACGTCGGGTTCGCGAACTACGACGCGGTGCTGCATGATTCGCTGTTCTGGGAAGCGATGGTCAATACGCTCGTCATCGGGGGAGGCATTCTCCTCTTCAGCTTCGCCGCGCCGCTCGCGATCGCGCTGTCGCTGAATGAAGTGCTGCGGACTTGGTTCAAGAAGGTGGCGCAAATGATCCTCTACGTCCCGCATCTGCTCTCTTGGGTCGTAGTCGGCGGGATCTGGATTTTCATGCTGTCGCCCGACAGCGGAATCGTGAATATGATCCTGGTCCATGTGTTTCATCGGGCGCCGATCAATTTCCTGGCGGATTCCGGCTATGCGCGCTGGATCATGATTCTCCTCTCGACGTGGAAGGAGATGGGCTACACCTGCATTTTGTTCTTGGCGGGAATCGTGTCGATCAATCCGTCGCTCTACGAGGCGGCGCGCATGGACGGCGCGACGCGCTGGCAGCAGCTGACGTACGTGACGCTGCCGCAGCTGAGCAACACGATGAAGGTCGTCTTTCTGTTGAATACGCTCGGCATCTTGCGGATATTCGACCAAGTGTTCATCCTTCGCAATCCGACGATTGCTTCGAAGGTGGACGTGCTCATGATGTATACGTTCCAAAAAGGGATTCTCGAAATCAAGCTCGGCCCCGCGGCGGCGGCCAGCTTCTTCGTCCTGGTATTGACGCTCGCGCTGACGCTCGTCGTGCGGCGAATGACAAGATTCGATGAGGTGTAACGACAATGTCCGATCGATTCGAACGGCTCGGCTGGAAGAATAAAGCTTTCGATACGCTAAACGCGCTATTTCTGTTCGCGCTGATGCTGACCATGATTATTCCGTTTATTAACGTGCTCGCGCTCTCCTTCTCTTCGGGCATCGCGTCCATGCGGCCGGAAATCGTGCTGTGGCCGAAGCAGTTCAGCGTGGAAGGGTACGAGATCGTATGGAAAAGCCTTGATATTTGGCGTCCGCTGCTGAATAGTGTCATCGTGACCGTAATCGGCACGGTGCTGCACGTGCTGCTTTCCAGCTTGGCTGGCTATGTGTTCATCTATCCCCGACTGCCGGGCAAGAAGATCATGCTGACGTTCGTGCTGATCACGATGATGGTGCCGCAGGAAGCGATCATGATTCCGCTCTACGTGGTCAACAAGGACCTGCATCTCATCAATACGCTGAGCGCGCTCGTGTTGTCGGGCTTGGTGTCCGGCTTCTCGATCCTGCTCATGCGCAGCTTCTTCCTGAACGTGCCGTACGAGATGTCGGAATCGGCCAAGATCGACGGCGCCGGCGAGTTCCGCATCTTCTTGACGATGTACCTGCGACTGGCGGCTGCGGGACTCGCGACCGTGACGCTGTTCGAGTTCGTCGGACGGTGGAACATGTTCACGGCGCCGGTCATGTTCATTAACGATTCCATGAAGTACACGCTTCAGGTGGCGCTGAAAGCGATGATTATCGACACGAGCAGCAATTCCGGCACCTATATGGTGACGACGAACGTGCGGATGGCAGGTATCGTCATCAGCATCCTGCCGCTGATCGCGGTGTATCCGTTCGTTCAGAAGTATTTCATGAAAGGCATCCTGCTCGGCGCCAGCAAAGAATAGGAGGACGCATGATGGAGACGAAGAAACAGCGGCTCACGCTGCGCAGATGGATCGGCAAAGAAGAGGAACGTTCTTATTTGGAGGTTCCGTTCGCGGTGGAAGGACCGGTGGAGCGCATCGATATCGCGTACCGCTATGAACGCGGCGGAGCGGCGGGGACGGTCGTCGATCTCGGACTCCGCTCGCCGGAGAGGATCGTCGGCTGGAGCGGAGGCGCCCGCGAAGCGTTCTTCGTCGGAACGGAGAAGGCGACCCCGGGCTATCTGGCGGGACCGATCGCCGAGGGCGAATGGGCCGTGCTGCTCGGGGCTTACAAGATCCCCGAGGGCGGCGCGGAGGTCATCGTCGAAGTGGAGCTCGCCAGGCCGCACGGACGCTGGATGAAAGGCGACCTTCATATGCACAGCGTGCACAGCGACGGCAGCTACACGATTGAACAGGCGAAGGATTCGTGCAAAGCCCGGGGCCTGGAATTCATGGCGCTGACGGATCACAATACGTCCTCGCAGAATTTCGCGGCGCTTGCTCCCGACGAGCAGCTGCTGCTCATTCCCGGCGTGGAGATGACGAGCTATTTTGGCCATGCCAACGTGTTCGGCAACCCGGATGCGCTGCGGGATTTTCGCGTGACGACGCCGGCTCAAGCGGACGAAGTGCTCGGCGAAGCCCGGGAAGGGGGCGGCTTCGTATCGCTGAATCATCCGTTCTGTCCGTCCTGCCCCTGGGAGCTTGGCTTTGAATTGCCTTATGACGCGATCGAAGTATGGAACGGTCCGTGGCGCGCATTGAACGAGCGCGCGCTCGCGTGGTGGCAGGAGCAGCTTGCGCAAGGACGCCGGCTGATCGCCTTAGGCGGCAGCGACACGCACCGGGAAGACCGGTTCGTGAAGCACGGGCGTCCGACGGCCTCCGTGTGGACGGAATCCGATACGGTGCAGGGCGTGCTGGCGGGCATTCGCCAGGGCCGCGTCGTGCTGCAGTTCGATCCCGACGAAACCTGCATGGCCATCGCATCCGGCGAGTACGGCATCGGCGATACGATTCCGCGGCATGCCATCGAGGAGCATGACGGGGTTCCGTTGACCATCGACATCTGCGGGGCCAGAGGCGACCGCGTCGCGCTCTGGTCCGACCGCGGCATCGAAGCCCTGTGGGACGTTGCCGTTCCGGCGACAGCCGAGGCAAGCGAATGGGAGACGGAAGCCGCGAAAGCCGGCGGCTGGACCGTTCAGCGGGAGATCGCCGCGATCATGGCCTTCGACGCCTCGGAAGATAAGAACGGCGCGCCCGCGATCCCGGCCGCGGCTGCCGCCGAATTCGGAATCGCGCCTCGGATGGTGGAGGCGGAGAACGGTCACGTACGCCTGAGCTTTCAAGGTTCGGGGGACCGGTTATTCTACCGGCTGGAGGCGCGCCGCGTCGTGGAAGGGCTGGAGCAGTCCGTCGTCACCTGCATGACGAATCCCGTGTACATTGCATGAAGTGAAGCTACGGGCGCCTGAACGGGGGACAAGCAGGCGAAGCTGCCGTCAGGTCGCGATCGTGCGGTCTGCGGCGATCGTCCGTGGGCTACCTCCCGTATTGCGGCGATCACATAGGCTGTCTCGTCTGCCATCGGGCGAGGGACGGCCTTTTTGCCGTATCGCGTGTTCCAGGGCCGGTTCTAGGTATAGCTGATGGAAGACGGTAGTTCAATAAAACAGCAGCAGTAAAAACGGCTGCTTCCCGATTAGGAAAGCAGCCGCCGCGACGAATATTCTTGGTTTTAGATAGGGATTGGGCTATTTAGCAGAGGAGGTTGTTCCAGCGGTTCCCGCGTCCGGTGCATTCTTCACCTTCGCCAGCTCTTCGGTCATCGCAAGCTGTCCTTCGGCTTGCACCTTGTCTAGCGCGGCATCTACCGACGTTTTCCCGTCCGTGACGTTCTTCAGCTCTTGCTGGAGGAGGCTTGAGAAGGTATTGAAAAAGTTCGGCGGCAGCTTCTCGTAGCCCTTATACATGTTGGACTGCAGCGGCTTCAGCATATAGAAGGCTTGCATGTTGTGGTTGGCGTCGTCCTTCAAATACGTCGTCCGCACGGAGAAGCCGCCTGAATTTACCTTGGACGTCACTCTCGCGTATTCTTCGCCCGTGATGTAACGAATGAATTCCTTGGCGGCATCGGCGTTCACCGACTTGGCATTGATGGCGAAAATTTGCCCGAAGCTCATATTCATGCTGCTATCCGGGTT
Source organism: Paenibacillus sp. J31P316 (assembly GCF_056269105.1). Lineage (NCBI taxonomy): Bacteria > Bacillati > Bacillota > Bacilli > Caryophanales > Paenibacillaceae > Paenibacillus > Paenibacillus sp. J31P316. The sequence continues at coordinate 533,090 of NZ_JBWDNI010000003.1, forward strand.
CTGAGGATCGACCGGAAGCGTGACGAGGTCCCAATTTTGGACGACCTTGTCCTTCAGCCTGGCCTGCGCATCCTTGATTTGATCCAGCATATTCGTGCTCTCGAACTTCATGGCCAGCCTGCCCGCAAGGAACGGATCGCGAAGGATGTAATCCTCGTAGGTGGCGGATCCGCTGTTGTTATTGGGATCTTCGACGTACAAGGAACCGGATTTCAACGCGTCGACGGCGATTTGGTACGCTTTTTTCCAGGAATCGGAATTGACCGTCACCTGACCGCCGGCCGCGTTGAACATCGACAGGTTCTGGGAAGCGCCGATCATGGAGCCCAATTGATTAATGTCGGTATTGTAGCCCATGTTCAGCCCATAGACGCGCTTGTCCTTGGCTCCGTCCGTCGGGAAGCGCTTCGCCAGCTGGAACAGCTGATCCCAGCTCATCTTGTCCTGCGGCAGCGGAATGCCGTACTTCGCGAATAGATCCTTATTGTAGAAAATCGCTTGGCTATAGAAGCTCGGGGACAAGCCGTACACCTTGCCGTCGCCGAGTTCCTTCATGTAATCGATGAGACCCGGAATAAGCGTCTCCTGATGGTAATCCTTATCGCCGATTAGCGTATCCAGCTCCAGAAGCTTGCCGTCTTTGGAGAGCTTCGTCAGCTGATCGTTGCTCAGGATGAGAACATCCGGATTTTCCTTGTCGATAAACGTCTGCAATTCCGCGTCGGGATCCTTGATGGGCTCGTTCGAATAGTTCTGGTTGGTGACGATGGTTAGCTCGACATTGGGGTGAAGCGCGGAATACAACGTACCGAATTGGTCATAGAAGGATCTTTCGTCGTAGTACATGACCTTCAGCGCGGACTTCTCGTCGCTTGCATCGGCCCCTCCGCCGGTCAAGCTGCATCCGGACAGAGTCAATGCCGTTCCGAAGACGGCGATCGATGCCAGATGGTTGTAACGCAACCCTTTCAACTTCTCCACTCCATTCCAAATAGGTATTTCCTTCCAAATTCAACCTATTATAGCACGGCGAATGGCGATGGTTTCCTAATATTTCCTTAAAATACCTTCTTTAATACAATCAAACCTAAGGGGAGGTTGATCGAATTCAATCGGTTTTCTTGGTCGTCAGGTCGTCGATATTTTTATCGCCTTCATCCTTGATATCGTCATAAACGTCGTTTCCGTTTGTTGTTACCTCGTTATACAAGCGCTTCCCGGTGTCGCGAGCATACGTCATGGCGTCATTTTTGCGTTCGGTGATCTGTTTCATCAGTTCGCTGTGGGGGACGTTCCCTTTGTTTTGGGCTTCCAAGTAGCTCAAGGCTGCAAGCAAATGCGTATTTTCTTTAACCACCAGTCCTTGCATCGTTTCTTGGGCGGTATTGATTTCCCCTTGCTTCCGCTCCTTTTGTAGGTTGGCTTGGCCTTCTCCTTTTTCCTTCCACCTTATCCACTCGCCGCGTAATTGATCATAGGCTTTATCCATAACCGTTTTTAGCGATTCGTCATTATCGACGAACGTAAATTCGCCGCCGCCTGCCGCAGCGACCTGCTTAAGCAATTTCTGACCGTTCGAATCCACGTCGAAACCGATAATATTCACGATGGTCTTTACTTTGGATTGATGGAGTTCTTTGGCGATTTGCGCGGGATTGCCGCCGCAAGTTTCGATTCCGTCGCTTACGACATAAACGATGGAATTGGTCGTCTCCGGATTCATGTCTTGTTTGACGGACTTTAACGCATTGGCAATCGGCGTCCATCCGGCCGGTTTTATCGCTTGAAGCACCTTGCCGATTTGATTCGCCTGCGCGCCTTGACCATGGAATATTTCTTCGGTACTGTCGCATGATGCTTGTTTGTCTTTTTGGCTGCCCGTTCCTTTATGCCCATAAACCCGCAGGGATACCTCGGCATTATCGGGCATTTTTTCCGCGAAGCTCTGAATCGCTTCTTTTGCGGAATCCATTTTGGAGATCCCGTTGATCTGTGCCTTCATGCTGCCGCTGGCATCAAGCAAAATCGAGATATGCAGCTTCTTGCTTGCGGGTAATGTCACCTTGCCATTCGGTCGTTCGTTATTCACGCTGATCTCGGTCTCAAACTGCTTGAACGCGGTCACATAGGGGCGATAGTCTTCGGCCAGAAGGAGCAGCAGTTCTTCCTCGTATTGATCCGCCGTCAAATCGTTCGGCAATTGATCCAGAGCCGCCTGAACGTTCTGTTCGTTGTAGTTCGAGCCGGCCAATGTGCCTGGAGCTTGCATGAGTCGTTGTTCCATGGTCAAGGACGTCTGCGGTTCGCTTTGATTGGCATCCACCGGGGGAGTGTCCGAGTCGTGTTCGCTTTGACTTTCATCGGATGGCGGCTGGGCGTCTGAGCTGCGTTCGTCTTGCGCTGCATTTGTCGGGGATTGCGTTTCTGAGACTGGTTTGCCTTGATTAGAATTGGATGCACGCTGGTTTATCGCGACATTCTTTGCGGGTTCATTGCTGCAACCGGCAAGGAAAACGATGAGGGCTACTAGGATTAAGATTGACCTGCGAATCATCTCCACCTCCGAGAAATAAATGTTGATGGCCTCGCCAAGACCTTGGGTTGAATTATATTTCCTAATTTCCCCAGTATCAACCATTAGCCCAAATCTTGAGCAAATATTAAGGATCGGAAAAGTTAACAAACCATCCAACGAATGAACTTTACAAATCAAAGACGAGTGCATACATTAGGCTCACGGGAGGATGATGATTATGGAAGAGTTGTTAGCTCGAATGAAGCATACGCACGGAAGGATAATCGATGGTCGGCGACACTTCTGGGACGTAGAGAAACTATGGGAATTATCCAAGAACCTGCCCGTTCATAAAATCAAAATCGATTCGATCAAGGAGCTTGATCAAGATTGCTGGTTTGCGGACAGCAGGAGCAGACCGATTCCGACGATACGCAACGTGGCCTTTCATTGCAAGAGAATCCTCGACGCAAACATGGCGTACCCGATATTATTGTGCTCCGAGGGACAATTAATCGACGGGGGACATCGAATTGCAAGAGCGTTAATGGATGAAAGGAATGAAATCGATGCGGTCTATTTTCCATTGCCGGCGGCGGATGTGATTTTATAAATGAAGCAAGTACCGCCATAACGTTACTTACGGGTTCGGCGACTGGTGATGGCCCACAGCAACAAGGCTATCGCGCTTACGCCTGCTCCAACCCTGCATACCCCGGTCCAACCGGCATAGGCGTATAGACTTGTGGATGCAATGGAGCCGATGGCGCTGCCGACGGAATAAAAAATCATATACGCTGCGGTAAGCCGGCTGCGCGCTTCGGGACGGACCCTCAAAATCATGCTTTGGTTCGTTACGTGAACGGCTTGGACCGCAAGGTCAAAGAGGAGTATGCCGACAACAAGAGCGGCTAGCGATTGTTTGGTATAGCTAATCGGCAGCCACGAGACCAATAATAAGGCAAGCGCGATTCCCGTTGTATGTTGTCCCAGTCCGCGGTCGGCCAGGCGTCCGGCTCGAGTCGCACCCAGTGCCCCGGCAATGCCAGCCAAACCGAAGGCTCCGATCGCCGCATGCGAGAGCGATAGCGGAGGCGTTCCGAGCGGCAAAACAAGCGAGCTCCAAAAGATACTGAAGGCCGTGAAGATGAGCAATCCGAGCAAGGAGCGAATACGCAAAACACGTTCCTCTCTATACAATACAATCACCGAACGCAGCAGCTGGATATAGCTCAGCGACACTTTGCGTTGTTCCTGCGGTAAAACCCGAAGAAGCGTCAATGAAGCGACGAGCATGCATACCGCGGAGAACAGATAGACCGAACGCCAACCTGCGAGATCGGTCAATAACCCGGCAGCCGATCTGGCAAGCAAAATGCCGATTACGACGCCGCCCGTTACGAGCCCAACGATCCGGCCCCGTTCGGAAGGGACGGCTAAGGTTGCGGCATAAGCAACGAGCGTTTGCGTGACGACGGCCAACAATCCTACGACAGCCAAGCCCGAGAACAATACGCCGGCCCCTGGGGCTAGAACGATGGCGACTAACGCGATTACGGACAAGAACATCTGTCCTGGAATCAGCCAGCGTCTGTTAATCAAATCACCAAGAGGTACTAACAGCAGGAGGCCGCAAGCATAAGAAGCTTGAGTGACCGTTATCACGATACCTACGGACGAACGACTGATATCGAATTCGCTTGAAATGACGTCAAGCAGGGGCTGCGCGTAATACACATTGGCGACTGCCAGCCCGCATGCGATGGCAAACAATAACGCTAGGCCACGTGACATTCCAGTAGGCTGCCGAACGGGATACGACTGTCGGTTCTCTGCCTCCGTTGCGGAAATTTCGCCGGATTTGATTTCTTCCATTTTTCCTTCACGCTCCACGAGTTATTTTATACTGATAAGTATATTATACTTAACGGTAAAGTTTGTTCATGAAATAAAGTATCCCTATATACCTGCGAAGTCAAGAGAAAATTAACATGTATTTGACAACTTCATAGCTTGGAATTATGATCTATATTATACTAATCGGTATAATTAAGGAGGGTGAGTCGATGGTTCGGCTTCGGGAGTTTGATAAGGAGGAAGCCCTTCATGCCGCGATGCGCGTGTTTTGGGAGAAGGGTTTTGAGGCAACGTCATTAAGCGATCTGACGTCGGCAATGGCCATTCAGCGACCTAGCCTTTATTTGGCTTTTGGCGATAAAGAACAGTTGTTCGAGCACGCCTTGCGCAAGTATGCCGAATGGCATGCCTCCGACATCAGGGAGAAGTTGAACCGTAAAACTTCTGTCCGGGATGCTTTTCATTCGTATTTCATGGATTTGGTTGATGAAGCATACCAAGGAGAATCCAGTCCGGGATGCTTTTGCATCAATACGATGGTTGAACTCGCGCACAGAAATCAGAAATTCGAAGTGATTACGCGTGAACATCAATCTTATTTGGCTGTCTTGTTTCAGGAAAAGATAGAAAAAGGAATTCAATCCGGCGAGCTTAATCAAGAGATCAATGCCAAGGCCATCGCTCAAGGTTTAGTCGTTTCGTTGATCGGCATCACCGTTATGTTGAAGGCAAAGCCGAACCGATCGTTTATCGACAATGCGGTCGGGGCAGCGATATCGTTGCTTTGATTCGGAATTTAGGCAGAAGGACAGGCGGTACAAATGAAAGGCGATTTCGGAGACAGCCGGGGGCGGCGCTTGGGGATCGTTTTTTTTGTTTGGACGGCAGCGTAAGGGCTTTGCCGTGCGGATTCTGCATTTTATCGTGAATGACTAGCGTTTGATGGTAAAATAATCAAGCAGAGGAGGGGCGAAATGAATATTGAAATCGTACTGGTTCCGTATGAAGAAAAAACAGTTCTGTATAATCTGATTCAGTTGTATCGATACGACAGCAGCGAGTTCGATGGACATGTCCTAAACAAACACGGGTTGTACTTATACAAGTACTTCGACCATCAGTGGACCGACGAGTATCGGCGTCCGTTTATCGTTGAGGTTGATGGAGAGATTGCGGGTTTTGTTTTAGTTAGCCTGGATGTACCTATGGAATATATGAAATTAAGTACGGCTGAGAAAACCAATGTAATCAGTGATTTTTTCATTATGCGAAAGTACCGGCGTAAAGGGGTTGGCAGGAAGGTGGCGAACTTACTCTTTGAACGGTTCGCCGGCAGTTGGGAAGTAAGGCAGACCGCTGCTAACCAGCCGGCTTATACGTTTTGGAAGCAGGTCATCTCTACGTATAAAGACAAGGGTTACCAAGAGGAGTTTCTGCAAAATGAGAAATGGAACGGTCCTGTCTTTGTGTTTGAGTCAGAGCCGGAGGAGTGATCGGGGATTTGCCGAATGATGAAACACGAAGGAAGCCGCATAACCTGCGGCTTCCTTTGTTTTAGTATAGCCATAATCTGCATCGATTCAGGCAAGCCGCGCTTCCCGCGTTCCCGAGTTACTGGAAGCCCAGTACGGGATGCGGCACGTACAGCTCTTCCAACGCACGGATTTCGTCGGAAGTCAACGCAATCGAGAGCGCCGCGGTCGCGTCGTCCAAATGGCCGGGCTTCGTCGCGCCGATGATCGGCGCCGTGACCGGGGATTTGCTCAGCACCCAGGCCAGCGCGACCTGGGCTCGCGGTACCCCTCGCTCGGCCGCGATGCGCCCGACGCGTTCGACGATCGCGCGGTCCGACTCGACGGCGGACGTGTACAGCGTCTTGCCGAACGCGTCAGTTTCCGAACGTTCGCTGATCTCATCCCAGCCGCGCGTCAAGCGCCCGCGGGCAAGCGGGCTCCACGGGATGACGCCTACGCCGAGATCCCGGCAGAGCGGAAGCATTTCCCTTTCTTCTTCGCGATATAGCAGATTCAAATGATTTTGCATGCTGACGAATTTGGTCCAGCCGTGCGTCTCCGCCGTGAACTGCGCTTTGAGAAACTGCCAGGCGTACATGGACGAAGCGCCGATATAGCGGGCTTTGCCGGACTTGACGACGTCGTGCAGCGCTTCCATCGTTTCCTCGATCGGCGTATGCGGGTCCCAGCGGTGAATTTGATAGAGATCGATATAGTCGGTGCCGAGTCTTCGCAGGCTGTCGTCGACTTCGCTCAGAATCGCTTTGCGCGACAAACCGGCGCCGTTCGGGCCGGGCCGCATGCGGCCGTGGACCTTGGTCGCGATGACGACGTCCTCGCGCCGGGCGAAATCCTTCAGCGCGCGACCGACGATTTCTTCGCTGGTGCCGTCCGAATAAACGTTGGCGGTATCGAAGAAATTGATGCCCAGCTCAAGTGCCTTGCGGATGAAGGGGCGGCTGTGCTCTTCGTCCAGCGACCACGAATGCGTTCCTCTTGACGGTATGCCGTAACTCATGCAGCCCAGACATAGTCTGGATACCTCCAGGCCGGTCTGGCCCAGGCGGGTGTAATCCATTTCGATTCCTCCTCTGATTTCATCGATCGAATTGGCGAACGGAGTCTGCTAATCTCGCCGTCGACTCTATCGTAACGCTTTTTCAATGGGATCACAATTTTCCCTCGATAAAGAACAGGGATTGGGTTTAAGATTAGAGATAGGGGGGCGGAATATTTGAAAAGCTACAAGGTCGTAGCCGTACTAGCCGTTGCATTGTTAATGATATCCGTAACCATGAATGTAATGAATCACAAAAAAACAAAGAATTACGAGGCTGCCGTTGGCGTTGCTTTAAGCGATTATCTTTCACATTATAAAACCGGCTCCATGGATAGGTCACTCACTCGAGTAATCACTGATCGAAAATTATACTTTGGCGAGGTAGGAAGACCAGTTAATTTTTTGGCGAGAGATTTTCAAGAACTAAGTAATATGCATCAAGAATTATGAGAATCATTCTGACTCGATTGCGGTTGATGATGAAACGCTGTATCTAAGCTTTAATGAATTAAAAGACGAAGAGCGGAAAGGGATAGAAATAATCGCTGAAATCACTGGAGAACTTGAAAAAATAAGAAGCGAAAGTTCTCGAAACAAAGCATTATTGGATTATTTTGAGGATTACATGATTAGAAGTGCGGAATACTTTCATACTCAAGCAGTACAGGAGAAAGTGGCTGCTTTTGAAAGTATAAGAATAAAATTAATCCCTCATTCGAGCAGTTAAGTAAAACGCTCAGCTAACTGGAAAACGATAGTTAAGATGGAAAAAATAGAAGCCGCCGATTATTCGGCAGCCTTGGTCATTAAAAATTCTTGCGTGATGGCGTAGTTACTACTGGGTCGAAGTCCACGTTACCTCTATTCCTGGTTTGAGTTCCAGATCTAGCCATTGCTCCAGCACCGCCGGTAACCTGCTTCATCTCTTCCGCGCTGAGCTCCTTGCCTTCCTCGCGCAACTCTTCAAGACGAAGCTCATTTATTTTTTTCATGTCAGCCATCGCTTTTCTCTCCCTCAATTGGAATCTTCCTTCTCAAGTGTATGGAAAATCAGAATATGTCTCAAGCAACTAAAGTTGTAGTTGCGGCTTTTGGTCACTTGACGTCAAATAGCGGCGAAGCTCGGTAAAAACGGGCGTTCCGCTAACAGGCGGTTTAGCGCAGTAAAGACTAACGCTATAAGTACAAAAAACCAGCAGTAGTCCAGGACTTATCGGTCCAAGACTGCTGCTGGTTTTAGGTTTTAACCTTACAGAGATTTGTCGTCCACGCTATCCAGCCACGCCTCGATGGTGCCGATGACGGAGGCGACGCAGCCGTCTTCGAACGGAGAGATCAGGCCTGCCGCGCTTGCAAGCTCCGTGAAGGAGAGGCTGCCGCCCAGACGGCATAAGCCGAGGTAATCGTTCCATGCGGCTTCGCGATCTTCGCGGGACTTCTTCCAGAATTGAAACGCGCAGAGCTGCGCCAGCGTGTAGTCGATGTAGTAGAACGGCGAGTTGAAAATATGCCCCTGCTTGTGCCAGAAGCCGCCTGCCGCCAAGTACGAGTTGTTCGCGTAATCGCGATGAGGGAGATATTTCTTCTCGATCTCGCGCCACGCCTGCTTCCGCTCGGTCGGCGTCGCTTCCGGATTCGCATACACGTAATGCTGAAATTCGTCCACGGTTACGCCGTACGGAATGAAAATTAGCGAACTGGCGAGGTGGTCGAACCGGTATTTGTCCGCGTCCTCCTTGAAGAACAGCTCCATCCACGACCAAGTCAGAAACTCCATGCTCATGGAATGGATCTCGCAGGCTTCGTAGGTAGGGAAGGAATATTCCGGCACTTCGTAGCCACGGCTTTCATACACTTGGAACGCATGCCCTGCCTCATGTGTCAGCACGTCGATATCGCCGGAGGTGCCGTTGAAGTTGGAGAAAATATACGGCGCTTTGTACTCGCTGATATACGTGCAGTAACCGCCGCCTTGTTTGCCCTTTTTGGCGACGAGGTCCATCAGCCCGTTGTCTTGCATGAACCGGAAGAATGCGTCCGTCTCCGGCGATAGCTCCGCGTACATCTTCGCGCCTCCGGCTATGATCCAGTCCGGGTCGCCCTTCGGCGTCGCGTTGCCGGACAGGAAGGAGAGGTTCTCGTCGTAATAGAGCAGCTTGTCGACCTCGATGCGGTTCCGTTGACGTTCCTTGAGAGCCGTTGCGACCGGCACGATATGGTCCTGTACCTGCTTACGGAAGTTCGCGACCATGCTTGCGTCGTAGTCAGTCCGGCTCATGCGGGCGTAGCCGAGCTCGATGAAGTTGCCGAAGCCGAGTTTCTTCGCGATCCGCGTGCGGACGTTGACCAAATCGTCATAGATGCGGTCGAGGGTCGCTTCGTTCTCCGCCATGAAGCCGGAGGACGCTTCGGCGGCGCGTCTGCGCATATCGCGGTCGGTCGATTGCTGGAACGGACCGAGCTGCGCGAGCGTGCGCTCTTCGCCTTCGAACGGGATTTTCGCGGAAGCGAGCAGCTTCGTGTATTCCGTCGTTAATTTGTTCTCCTGTTGGAGATCCTCGATCACCTCAGGGCTGAACGTTTTGAGCGACATCTCGGCCAGCCGGAATAGCTGCCGTCCCCACTTGGCTTCCAATTCGGGACGGAACTTCGAACCGACCAGCGCCCGGTAATAGTCCGTTACGAATTCCTGCACGACGGGGCCGTTCTCGTCGAAGAAGTCCTGCTCCGCTTTGAAAAATTCGTCGTTCGTGTCGATGGAGTGGCGAATGCTTGCGATCGTCTGCATCGTGTCGAACTCGCTGCGGAGCTTGTTTATGCCCGCCATCGCGGTGTTCTGCTCCTCGCCGCTGCCAGCCGCGGCGAATACGCCAAGCAGCTCCTTGAATTTCACCTCGAACGCCTTCACGTCCGGTCTCTCGTATGTATATTCGCTAAATGTCATGCACCATGCACCGCCTTCCGGTTTTTAAGACTGAAGCGCCAACGCGCAGGGGAGGCTAATCGACCCGCTTACCGGCAAGCCCGTCACCGAGCCGAAATTAGCACAACCTTGTTTCATTATACTCCATTCCGCGTGGGCAGGTTAACCAACAAACGCTGCGCGGCCATTTACCCGACACGAAAATGGTGGACTGAGATACGGTTCCGTCATCGTGAATTGAAGCGTCAAAGACCGACTCAGGTGAGACATTATGCACTTTCATAGGTGGGTAAACACGAAGTAAAATATAGGTAGACGTACCGTTTCTGTTTATCCATGTCAGCATATTGGGTTCCGTGTAGGATTGAATATAATCGAAAAGAGGACTGCATAGTTATGTTGGAAATCTCTGTTATGACTTTTAATTTGCGCTATCCGGAGATCAAAGACGGCTCCGATTATTGGCCGGAACGAATCGACCGAGCGACCGCCGTTATCAAAGAACATCAGCCTATGCTTATCGGCACGCAGGAAGGCTATCACTCGATGCTCGAAGATTTGAAGGCTCGATTGAATGAATACGATTGGGTCGGGCAAGGTCGCTTCGGGGAGCACGAGAATGAGCACAATGCCATTTTTTATAACCGCGACGAGCTGACAGTGGAAGAAAAAGGACAGTTTTGGCTGTCGGAAACGCCGGAGTCGGAAGCTTCGGTGAGTTGGAATAGCTCGTTTCCGAGAATCTGTACGTGGGCGCGTTTCGTTCATCGGAAGTCAGGCAAATCCTTCTATTTTTACAACACCCATCTGGACCATCATAGCCAGGAAGCGAAAGAGCTTGGGATCCAAACAATAGGGGAATATATGGCTAGACAGCGCGCCTTAGATGGGCTTCCGGCGTTGCTTTCGGGGGATTTCAACTCGTTTCCCAGTGAATTCCCGATTCGTTTTTTGCGAGGGGAGATCGAGGCTGACGGCAAGGGAATCGATTTGAAGGACGCTTACTCCCTGATCAAAGGAAATCCGGGTCTAACATTCCATGGCTTTAAAGGCGGCGATTCGGGAGAACCGATCGACTTTATCTTCGCTACCGCCGAATTCGAGATCTTGAACGTGCAGATCGATCGCTGCCAAATAAACGGAGGATATCCGTCGGACCATTATCCGGTTGTGGCGAACTTCCGATTCTAGAAACGAACTACAGGAGGATAGCAGGAATGGAAATTAGAGCCGCCAAACCTTCGGATGCTTCCCAATTAGCCCGATTGTCCGGACAACTTGGTTACGCAGCCGAGAAAGACCAAATCCTTCAGCGCCTTACAAGGCTTTTGAATGATGATGATAACGCCGTATTTATCATGGAAATCGATCGTGAAGTTGCCGGTTGGGTTCACGTGCATGGAAGACATTTGATCGAAAGCGCTGACTTTGCCGAAATAGGCGGTTTGGTCGTGGATAGCATTCACAGACGCAAAGGAGTCGGAGAACTGCTCATGCGTCAATGCGAAGAATGGGCTCGCGCAAAGGGGTATGGGATGATTAGAGTGCGTTCGGGCGGCCAAAGGAAAGAGGCCCATGCATTTTACCGCAGAATCGGTTATAAGCATGTCAAGTCACAAGAAGTGTTTAACTTCGAGTTGTGAGTGGGAAGGGCGTTACGCCATACGCCGCGGGATGCATAGACCAGTCGAAAGGGAGTCGTTGTCATGTTGAAGTTTCGGCGCATAGATTTAAAGAATGACAGCGAAACGATCGTTGCGTTTAGGAAAGATTCCTATCTGGTGAGCTTCGGAAGCGTGGATGGATTCGGTGATGAAGATTCATACCTTCGAAAAATCGAGAACAGAATAACGCGATTCCCTGACGGGTTGATGCTTGCCGAAGAAGACGGTAAAACGGTCGGTCAGTTAGAACTTCAAATCATCTCCTGCGAGGGGCAGGAGATGGGGTACGTGAATCTGTTTTACTTACTACCCGAGTACCGCGGCAAAGGGGTTGGACGGCAGTTAACGGAATATGCCGAACGGTTCTTTCGAAGATACGGCGTAAAAGAGTACCGCTTACGCGTTGCCCCGAACAATGAACGTGCGATTAAATTTTACGAGAAATTAGGAATGCGACAAATAGAAGAAGAACAGTCGCCTTATTTGGTGTGGATCTTAAGCAAGAAGCTGTAGCTAGTTGGTCCCTCTCATGTTACCGTATGGATTTAATGCATAGGCAAGAAAGGGATTCAGAATCTCATTTTTATCATGAATAAATAATAGAATATAACTGGCAATCCTACGGCAACCGATAGAACGGCAATTGCTAGATGCGCTTTCTTCTCGTCTCGACATATGAATCGTAATGACTTATACGCGATAATACCGATCCATCCGCCTAGACTATTCAGAATAACATCATCGATATCAGCTGTTCCGATGCCTAAAAGCCCCTGCATGAGTTCAACGAACAAACTCGCCGCAGCGATAAACAATAGAACGCTCCGTATGCTTTTATTGTTCTTGAATAACGACACATACACGCCAAGGGGAATGAAAATAAATATATTGCCGGCCACATTGCCGAAAGCGAACTTCTTTAAATTAGCCGAGCTGCCGGATATGAATTCGCTTATGCTATAAAAAGGAACGAGATTGATGGACCTGACGAAAGGCCTGTGGCTATTGAATAGCTCCGAAATCGAAACCCTCGATAAGAACAATATTTTGATCAATAAGCATAGGTAACAGATAAAAACACCATATAAAAAGACGGTTTTGATTCGTTCTCGTTTATTCATAGCTAGCTCCTTTTTCCTTCGCAACAATTGCAACAACCTCAATAAACTGATTTCATTTTCCTTCGGAACCGCAGTTCGCTAGGAGAAGCATACCGTAGTTACTTAAACGATTTAGGTGCAATTCCTTAAATATTTCTCAAGTTTACATAATAACATGGTTATGCAATTTATTGGCTGCGGAGTGTGAGCGGAACGGACAAACCAGGCAACCCGATGGAATAATAAAGAGACCTGCGCCTCGAAGGCGCAGGTCTCTTCGTCATTCCCCCGATTACATCGAGTAGTACGATAATCCGCCGACGACCGCGTAGGTCGAAGACGCTTCCACCCGGTACGTGCCGGCCGGTTGGCCGGAAGCCAGCGTCGTGCTCAGCGAGCTGCTTTGCCCCGGCGCGAGGTAGGCGGACGTTCCGCCGACGTAAGTGCTGCTTGATCCGGAAACCCGGTACAGGGAGAAGTAGATATACGTGCTGCTCGTGGAGCTTGTGTTCGTAAAGCCGGAGCTGAGAACGATATTGCCCGCCGACAACGATTGCGTGTAGGTTTGGAAGAATGCCGGCGTCGCGACGCTCTTGGTCGCTTGGGCGGTTTGGCCTGTAGCGTTGCGGGCCACGACCTTGATCGAGTACGACCGGCTAGGCGTCGCGGACAAGGAATAGCTCGTCGAGGTCGTCGTCGTATAGAAGGCTCCGTCGACGTAGAGATCGTATTCGACCGCGTTGGAGGCGCTCCAGCTCACGTTGATGGAATTGTACGTCGCGGTGGCGGAAATCACCGGCGCCGTCGGACAGCCGAGCGTCGTTACGGGATACGTGGACGTGCTTCCGTAAGAACCCGTGCCTTTGACATCGAAATAATACGTGGTGCACGGGCTAAGTCCCGTGATCGGATACGTGCTCGTATAGGCGGTAGACGTGAAGAACGCGCCGTTCTTATAGATTTGTACCGCGTACTCTCCCGATTCCAGCGTCCAGCTCAGCGTGAGGGAGCTGCTCGTGACGTTCGACGTCGAAGCATACATAGCCGCGTTTGCGGTCAATGCGGGAATAAGGGACAGGACCAGAGCCAGACTCATGACGAACGTTAACAACCTTTTTTTCATGATTACACCTTCCTTTTCGGATTTTGTCGATGCCGGATTTCCATTTCGTTTCCCTTCGTCCCCCTCTCCGGAATTCCCTTTTATTGGCGATTCGCAGTGATATTACCATTCGGGGAGGTCGACGGCAACCATGGATTTTGCCAATTCCTATAAAAAAAGCTGTCCCTATGGCGGGGGACAGCCCAAATCCGATTTTCTGCACGACTAATCGCTATGAACGGCGCCCCGACTTCCATCTTGCAAGAAATCGATAAAGTTCTGCGCGGTTTTGGATAAGAGGTGGTTCTTCAGCCATATTAATCCGACGGGGGAAGTCATTTCGGTTGGACTGGAAATTTTGTGCGCATGGATGGCATATCCTTGATGTCGTTTAAGCAGCGTTTCCGGAACGATGGACGCGCAGAAGCCGGATGCAACTAAATCCATCAGCAGCACGATGTCAGAGCATTCGCCAACGATGTTGGGATGCAGCCGGAAACGGGAAAAGGCCTCCAATATCAAATAATGCACGCCTAATCCCTGGGTGCTTGGCAGCAGGAGAGGCTGGCGTTGAACGTCCGCAAGCGATACTTCATGCTCGAACAGGTTCTGTTTCTTGGATGTAATCAAGTAAAACGGTTCGCTATACAGGTGAAGCACCGAAAAATCCTCTAGCCCAAGCGGCAATCGAATGAAGGCCAGCTCGATTTCCCGGTCTCTGACTAGTCGACAAAGATGCGCGGACTCATTTTGCTGAATCTTGTACGTAACCTTCGGGTATTGCTTCTGAAATCGGAGGAGGATCTCCGGCAGCTCGGCAACCGAGAACGTATTCACGCCTACGGTTAGTCTGCCGTTGACCCCGTTTCCGACTTCCTTTACTTCCATTTTGGCTTCTTCCATTAACTGATTCATTTGCAGCGCATACTTATATAAGGCTTTTCCTGCTTCCGTTGCCTCTACGTATTTCCCCGATCGTTCCACTAGTTTGGCCCCGAGTTCTTCTTCCAAGGCTTTCAATAGCTGGCTTATCGGCGGTTGCGAGAGAAAGAGTCTTCTCGCGGCAGCAGAAATGCTCCGTTCCTCTACGATGGCTATAAAATATCGAAGTTGCCTGATGTCCATGAATGAGCCGACTCCTTCACCTATATGAAAAACCTTAGTGAAACGAATGTTTTATATATTTTTCGTTTCGTTTTAATCATGATAGCATAGTGGCACAACACGCTGCAGGAGAGGTGATGGACCATGCATGAGACGTTTTGGTTGAAGAATGTTCGTCTGGAAAATGGCTATTCGAAAGAAAACGGTACCGTTGCGGGAACGACAACCGATCTTTATCATCTGCTGATCGAGGACGGCAGGATTGCAGAAATCGCGTCTGCAAGCGAGACGCCGCCTGGAGCAAAGCCCGATGAAGCGAAAGCATCCAACGCGCTTCGCGTTCATGATGCGCACGGCCTGCTCGCGCTGCCGCCTTTCGTAGAGAAGCACTGCCATTTGGACAAGACGCTGCTCGGCGACCGCTGGCGGCCGGTTCGTCCGGCGACTTCGATATTCGAACGTTTCGAGATCGAGAAGAACACGCTGCCCCGGCTGGCAACGACGGTGAAGGAGCGAGCCGAAACGCTGCTCGGTATTTTGCTTCGGGCCGGTTCGACGCATGTTCGCACGCATGTCGACATCTACCCTGAAGTGGGACTTCGTCACTTGGAGGCCGTACAGGAAGCGATAGCCGCCTTCGAGGGCAAAATGACCGTCGAAATCGTCGCTTTCCCGCAGCACGGACTTCTACGCTCGCAATCCGCCGGGATTGTCAGAGAAGCGTTGGCCCGGGGTTGCGAATTGATCGGCGGCGTAGACCCGGCAACCGTGGACGGCGATATGGAACGATCGCTGCAGCAGATGATGGAGCTAGCGGTGGAAGCGAATGCGGATGTCGATTTGCATCTGCATGACGGCGGCAGCGTCGGACTCGGGACGATCAGGCGCTTGGCGCAATTGACGGAGGAAGCCGGCTGGCAAGGACGCGTGTCGGTCAGCCATGCATTCGCGCTGGGCGATATGGAGGGCCGGGAAGCGGATGAAATGGCGGAGCTGCTGGCGGGGCTCGGCATCACGATCATCACAAGCGTGCCGATGGGGCGAACGATCCCGCCGGTTCCGTTCCTTCACGCGAATTGCGTGCCGGTTGCGGTCGGCTGCGATAACATTTTCGATTCGTGGTCGCCTTTCGGCAACGGGGACATCCTCGAGCGCGCGGGTCGTCTGGCAGAACGGTTCGGGAGAAGCACGGAGCAGGCGCTGGCCGATACGCTCCGCTTTATTACGGGAGGCCGAACGCCGCTTGATCCGAACGGAAACCAAGCATGGCCGAAGCCGGGGGACGAAGCGAGCATCGTATTCGCGGAAGCAAGCTGCTCGGCGGAGGCGGTCGCCAGAAGAGCGAACCGTCCGGCAGTCATGCATAAAGGAGCGATCGTGTCGGGATCGCTGGAGAGAGGGTAAGCGCATGAAGAGTTCTGCTTATTGGCTGCTCAACGTTCGTTTGGAAAGCGGTTATAGCCATGATGAGGAAGGCGCTATAGTCGGAACCCATACGGACATCTGTCACATCCGGGTGGAGGATGGCAAAATCGCGGCGATCGCTGCCTCCGACAGTCGCCCGAACGACGACCTTCCGCAGCAGGACGCGGCCGGCCTCCTTATGCTGCCTGCCTTCAAGGAAATGCACATTCATATCGATAAAACGTATTACAGCGGGCCGTGGCGGGCGGTGCGCCCCATATCCAGCATTTTTGAAAGATTCGAGGAGGAACGCGAGCTGTTGCCACAGCTGCTGCCGACGGCTCAACAGCGGGCCGAAAACATGCTCGGCATGCTGCTTGGGTATGGCTCTACCCATGTCCGCACCCACTGCAACATCGACCCGGTCGTCGGCTTGAACAACTTGGAGGCCACCATGCGGGCGTTCCAAACGTTCTCGGGCAAGTTGACTTATGAGGTCGTTGCTTTCCCTCAGCACGGGCTGCTTCGTTCCGATGCGATCGGGCTGGTTCGGGAAGCGATGAGTCATGGCGCTACCCATGTCGGCGGGGTCGACCCCGCAACCGTGGACGGGAATATCGAGAAGTCGCTGCAGACGATCATGGACATCGCCGTCCAATCGAATGCAGGCGTCGACATCCATATTCACGACCGCGGCGAGCCCGGATTGACGACGATGCACCGGCTTGCGGATCTTACGGAACAAGCGGGCTGGCAGGGCCGGGTGACCGTCAGCCACGCGTTCGGCTTTGCGGGTGCGGTCGAAGCCGCCGCCGAATTGGCGGAACGGTTTGCGGAATTAGGCATTTCCATCACCTCGACGGTTCCGATCGGCACGATGATCATGCCGATTCCCATGCTGAGAGAGCGAGGGGTCAACGTCGAGCTAGGCAACGACAGCATTACCGATCATTGGTCGCCGTTCGGCATCGGGGATTGCCTGGAGAAAGCAGGCCGCCTCGCCGAGCTGTACCGGTATGTCGACGAGCGCTCGCTCGCAGAGGCGCTCGGATTCATCACCGGCGGCGTGCTGCCGCTCGATGCCGCCGGCAATCGTGCGTGGCCCGCGGTCGGCGATAAGGCCGACGCCGTCTTTGTGCAGGCGAGCTGCTCTTCGGAAGCGGTAGCGCGGAGATCGAAGCGCGAGGCGGTAATGTTCGGTGGCGCGATCGTTGCCGGATCGCTTACGAAATCGCCCGCTGGATAAATAGGAGCGTCTGAATGTCGGGCAACCCAAGAAAGCCGAATATCCAACATTGTCGCGACTCCAGGCTTATCGGTCACGCGAGTTAAAAGGATTGAAGAACCCAACGCTTTAAGCGTTGGGTTTTTTAAGCATGAACGGAGATCGTCGAGTCGACATCGAATGAGCGGCGGATCGTTCGGCGCTTGCACATTACGTGAACGATGGAAACTATTGCCCCGTTGCCGCTCAGCGATGCGCATTGTACACTAGATGAGTTTGCACAGAGATTCAAAAGGGGAAAAGGGAGAGAAACAAACGATGAAACGTCTAATGGGGTTAGGGCTGTCGCTACTGATGGTGATGTCGATGTTCGCCGGAACGGCATCCGCGGCTGCGGCGAGTACGGCGGTTAAAGTGAAAGTGAACGGCGAGTGGGTTATTTTCCCCTCTCCGCCCGTTATTCTGAACGGCAAGACATTCGTGGAATTCCGCACGTTGTTCGCGAAGCTCGGGTACGGAATCGATTACAATGCCGCGACGAAAACGATCACGGCGAATTCGTACGACCGCAGCATTCAGATGAAGGCATCGGATAAGGTCGCGCTCGTCGATGGAGCGAAAGTGCCGGTAAGCGGGGAGATGAAGCTGCTGAACGGTCGTACGATGGTCGGCGTTCGCTTCATTGCGGCGCTCTCCGACAAGAACGTCGACTGGGACGGCGCGAAGAAGATCGTCGCGATTACGGATTTGCGCCCGACAGCCGCTCAACAAGCGGAGCTGTTCGCCGTATTCAACAAGCTTGCGGCGGCGGAGGACAAGCAGGATGCAGACGCGATGATAGCGTTGTTCCATTCCGAGTCTCCGATCAAGGATGGCCAAAGCGAGCTGCTTCACCAGCAGTTTGCAAAGCTGCATACGCATACCGAATACATGAAGCTTACGGTCGAATCGTTCTCTTCCAAGGAAGCGGGCATCCGCTCCGATGAACGATCGAACAAAGTATCCGGAGACGGATTCTTCCCGAACGCGACGAATGAAATTTACTACACGCTGCGCAAAGACACGAACGGCCGCTGGGCGATCTACGGCATGGAGGTTCTGACCTCCGAGGTGAAGGACGAGGCCAGCCTCTGGGCGCAGGAAGTCAAGGTTGACGATGCGGACCATCAAGCTTTGGTCGACGCGGTGAACGTTCAGCTTGCAGCTATCAACGCGAAGGACTTGAATGCGTACCAATCGACCCTGGACGTGAATGATTTCAGCTTCGCATTCGACGTGATGGGAATGAAGTCGTTATTGGAGGCAGAGAACATCGCGCTTCATGAGGCGCTTGAACGCAGCGCGGTCGTCGAATGGCATGGAGACAGCGCCGCGCTGTTGACTTCCCTTCGCTATGACGTCACGATCGACAAAGACGAGCCGATGGCTGCCAGATCCGTTACGCTCTACAACCTGGTGAAGAAGAACGGCAAATGGTTGATTACGCCGTACTCGCACCAGCATGAGCTGCTTAACGAAGAACTGGACGCCTAGCGAGGAGCCGTGCTGACGCACGGCTCTTCTTTATTTGCAGGAATGAAATCCCATAAAATAGGGATACAAATGCTGCTTCCGGTCAGATACAATTATTAAGGTATCGTAAATAGAATCCGATCGCGCTTATTGGATGAAAAAGGAGTTATTTTCTATGGAATTCAACGATGTTATCCACGACCACAGATCCATTAGAGAATACGAGGATCGGGAAATCGGTCAAGACCTGCTGGATCAAATCTTGGAAGCCGGCATTCGCGCTTCCTCAAGCGGCAACATGCAGTCTTATTCGATTATCGTGACGAGAGACAAGGAGCTGAAGGACAAGCTGTACACGGCTCACATGGAGCAGTCCATGGTTGTGGACGCCCCCGTGCTTTTGACGTTTTGCGCCGATTTTAACCGAATGAGAAAATGGCTGGAGCTTAACGACGCGCCGGTTCATTTCGATAATTTCATGAGCTTCATGATCGGTGCCATCGACGCGACGCTGGCCTCGCAGAATTGCGCGTTGGCCGCGGAGAATGCCGGACTGGGCATCTGCTATATGGGATCGACGCTTGCCAACTGCGATCAAATCGGCGAACTGCTGAACCTGCCGCCGAATGTCGTGCCCGTCGTCGGTTACTCCTTAGGGTACCCGGCGGAAAAGCCTCCCCTGCGCGACCGGCTGTCGAGACAAGCGCTCGTTCACGAGGAGCGGTATCGCGATTATTCGGACGAGGAAATCGTGGACTTGTATCAAGACCGCAACGAAAAGGGATGGAAACGGTATATGGACATTCCTGCGTTGAAGGAAATGACGGAACGGTTAGGATTGAAGAATCTGGCTCAAATCTATACCCGCGCGAAGTACACGAAGGAATCCCATCTCGCGTTCTCGCAGACCGTTCTGAACTACTTGGAGTCGCAAAATTTCATGAAGAACACGTAGTACCCTTTTCATGTAGAATACGAAATACCCTATATCAATCTACCAAGGACACCTGCGACGGTGTCCTTTTTGTCTTGCGCCGGCAATCGAACATTTCACCTCGGCTAGTGGAATGACTCTATCGTTCTGCCTCTTGCCTGTATACGTTAGTAGGGATGAAGATG
This sequence comes from Paenibacillus sp. J31P316, assembly GCF_056269105.1. Classification (NCBI taxonomy): domain Bacteria; kingdom Bacillati; phylum Bacillota; class Bacilli; order Caryophanales; family Paenibacillaceae; genus Paenibacillus; species Paenibacillus sp. J31P316. Next base: position 553,189 of record NZ_JBWDNI010000003.1, read on the forward strand.
AGAAGCTTCACGGGGATGGAACGGGAGGATGGACGAGCGATGAAGATTATCGTGAACGAGAAAGAGCTGAAGGAATATTTTGACTGGCTTGCCCGTCTGCTATTGCAATCGACCGCCTTACAGACGCAGGCATCGGAGCCGATGGATGCGTCAACGCTCATGGCAGAGCTTCGTCGGACGATTCGGAAGGAGATCGCTTCGATCGAACCTGAGGGGCAGCGAGATGTCGGCATGAATGGCTTGAATAAGCTTAAGCAGGTCTTTGAGCCTCATACAAGCAAACCGGTCGAGCTGCTGACTCCAGCCGGTACCGTCGAAGGGACAATCACGAAGGTAGGCGACGACTATCTGGTCGTGCGCGAGCAAGGCGGAACCAATGTTATGGTGCCGCTGGAACAGCTGGTCGCCTTTCAATTAACGGGAAAGCAGGTGGAACGATGATTGAAGAACTGCAATCGCTCGTGAACCGGGAGGTTCAGATCGCGAGCGCACTGGAAACGATCAGCGGTACGCTCGTGTCGGTGGATGGCGCGGCGGTGACGCTCCGCACGTCGGAGATTTTCGGCTATGAGAGCGGCAGCTATGCGATCCTTCAGCTGCGCTTCATTTCTTATATTCGGCTGCTTTAACGATCAGGAGAGTAAAGAAGCAAAGGAGGAGAGGCAAGTGTCGTTTCAACGTGTACCGGGTCTGGTGAGCATTGTCATCACCGTCTACAACAAGCTTCCTTATCTGGCGGATTGCTTAACGAGCCTGCTCAATCAGACCTATACGAGCTGGGAGCTCATTCTCATCGACGATGCATCCACGGACGGCTCTTACGAGTATGCCGTGAATTGGCTGAACAGCAACGAACCGTTATTGCGGGAAGGCAAGGGCATCTATACGCTGCGGCTTCCGCGCAATGCAGGTTACGCCGGCGCGGTAACGGCTGGGTTGTATTTGGCGAAGGGCGAGTTTATCGCCATCCAGGACGCGGACGATCTGTCCCATCCGGAGCGGCTTGCAAGGCAGGTCCGTTATTTGAAGCATAATCCGCAAATCGAGCTGCTCGGCACGAACTACGAAGTATTCGAAGACGGCCATCCGGAGCGCCGCATGCCGGTGTTTTGGCTGAAATACGGCGAACAGATCGGGAAGGTCTATGCGGACGGCGGGCATTGCATCTGCCACGGAACGGCTATGTTCCGCGGGACGGTGTTCGATCGCATCGGCGGACATACAAGACGCATAGAAGGCGCGGAGGATTACGAATTCATAGCGAAGGTGATCAAGTCGGGAGCGAAGAACGTGGACAATATGCGGGAGGTGCTGTACTACTACCGCAAGCATCAGAAGCAGCGCTCGCGCAACTATTTCGGCAAGTCGCAGAAGGAGCATGGCCATGATGCGTAATCGGATCCGGCTGCTGATGGTGATGGACAGCTTGGCCGTCGGCGGTACGGAAACCTATGTGCTGAGCCTTGTGAAAGCTTTCCCGTCGCTCGGCGTCATGCCTGTCTACGCAGGCGGAACCGGCGTGATGTACGAAGCCTTCGCTCGTGCGGGGTGCCCGATCCATCGCGTGGAGCTGACGGCGGAGCAGCTGCTGGACCCGCTGCGTCAGGCGCAGGCGGAACATTCGCTTACGCAGATCATGCGCAGCCGGAAGATCGATATCGTGCACATTCACCAGACGCCGTCCGGCCTGTATGCAGCGGAAGCGGCAAGGAAACTAGGCATCCCGGTCGTGTTCACGGTGCATGGCGCTTACTACCCGCCGGAGCAGCTTCGGCTGATGAAGGCTGCCGGATGCACCTTCGTAAGCGTCAGCGTTCCGGTACAGGCTTATCTGGAGCGTCTCGGCATACCGTCGCAGGTGATTGCCAACGGCATCGATTTTGAACAGTATCGCTCCGAATCCGCTGCCTCGCTTCGCGCCAGTCTTCGAATTCCGGACGGGGAGAAAGTGGTGGTCTACGCATCCCGGCTGGCATGGGACAAGGCGACGGTATGCGCGATGCTCGTGCGTGCGGCAAGGACGATTCGCTTGAGCGGGACGCTTCCCCTCCATGTGGTGATTGCGGGTTCGGGCAACCAAGCTGCCGTCATTGCCGAGCTGGCGGAGACGGTAAACCTGGAATGCAACGCGTCCTTCGTCCAGCTGGTGGGCAGTCAAATGCAAATGCGCGATTACTACAATCTGGGCGATCTTGTCGTCGGTACCGGACGGGTGGCGCTGGAGGCGATGGCTTGCGGCAAGCCCGTGCTGGCGATTGGCAATCACGGCTATTTCGGCCTGGTGGACCAGCCTGTTTATGACGAGGCGTGGCAGTATTATTTTGGCGACCATGACTCCAAGGATCGTCCCTCCGAGCAGTTGATCGGAGAAACCATAACCGAGGCGCTCGCTTCCGGCGACAAGCTGGAGGAGATGGGCCGGCAAGTGCAAGCGTGGGCACGGGAGAATTTTCTTATCCGGGACAAGGCGCTTCAGATGAAGCAGCTGTACGGCTCTTTGCTTCCGAAGACTTGATAGGGACGGAGTGATGATGACGAATGCGAAAGGTGTTGTATTTGGGGTGGATCGGCTTCAACAACCTCGGGGACGAGTGGATGTGGGAGATGTTCCGGGCAATGGCGAAGGCTCATCTGAAGGAGGAAGCTTATGAGGTCATCCCTTCGTTTCCGAACGTGGAATGGAAGAAAGTCGGCCAGTACGATACGGTCGTTCTCGGCGGTGGATCGCTGATCGTCCCGGGGTATGTCGATCTGGTGCATGACGCGCTGGAACTCGGGAAGACCGTCGTCGTCTGGGGCAGCGGCCATGATCGGCTGCATAAATGGGCGCCATCGCCGGACGGGCGGCCGGTGCCGGAGGCGGCCGACGAAAGCGCGGCGTATCGCCGGAAGCTGAAGGCCGTAATGGAGCAAAGCGTCTATTGCGGCGTCCGCGGGCCGTGGACGACGGCATATGCGGAATCGCTCGGCGCGCTGCCGAAGCATATCGCCATCAGCGGTGATCCCGCGATGCTGATGAACGCGCTGAAGCCGGTACCGGCAGGGCAGCCGGACGGGAGCGCCGAAGGGAAACTCCGTACGATCGGCATCAATTGGGGCACCACGTATAGCCGGCTGTACGGCGGCGACGAGGAACGGGTGGAGGACGCGCTTGCCGAAACGGGCCGGTCGCTGCTTGCGCTCGGGTACGGGCTTCATCTGTATTCGGTCTGGGGAGCCGACCAAGATGCGCTGGCAAGGCTCTACCGCAAGCTTGGCCATGATAAGCGCATTACTTTTGATCCCAAGGTTTATCCCGCGGCGGACTATGTGAAGCTGCTGGCCGGATTCGAAGCGACGATCAACTTCAAGCTGCACGCCAATCTGTTGTCCGCGGCGGCGAACGTTCCGTTCGTCTGCATCGGTTACCGGTTCAAAGGCTTCGATCTGATGCACGGACTGGACTTAGCCGATTGGATCGTTGCCTCGGACGACCCGCTATTGGCCGAGCAGCTGACGGAGAAAGTTCAAGCGGCTGCGGCTTGGCGGGACGGATATGTCAGCAAGCTGGAAGAGGGGCGCCAGGCTGCTTACCAGTCGCTTGTCACGCCGTTTCGGGAGGGCTTGTTCTAACGTGATGGGGAAGGGATTGTCCGGATTAATGGAGACAAATTAACGCGAAAACTGCCCGCTTGCTGGAGGCCGCTGTTAAGCGAGCGCGTAGAAAAAACGCGGCACGCTATTCGATTGCTGATTGCGGATGTAATCCAATAGGGTCGTGCTAACGAAAATAAACGTGCTTGCTAAAATGAGCCTACTAATTCTTCAGCTAACGGCTAACGGATGTGAGGAGGGCTAATTGCCTCAAAAGTCCCTTTTAATTAGCTTACGGTTGCCAGGGGGCTTATTGCGAGGATTTCCCGTGCAAATCCGCTCTTCTCCGCCCGATAACGTCTGTCGCAACCATTAGCGCTTCATAAGCGGCATTTATCGTGGATTAGCCACGCTGACAACCGTTAGGCTCCGTCCGAATTCACATTGCGCATTGCACGTTGCATGCCCGGCAGTTATGGTACGTGCCGAGGCCAGTCTGGATGGATAAGTACGGTAGCAGCTTTGGTAAGTGCCGAGGCCGGTCTGGATGGATAAGCTCGGTGGCTGCTTTTGGTGCGTGCCGAGGCCAGTCTGGATGGATGAGCTCGGTATAAGGTTCCGCCGCTTGCTGAGGCCGGTCCTGGTTTATACCTGTTTCGCAGCAGCGTGCCGGGCTCTTAACGTGCAGCGCTTTCTCTACAGAACGCCAAAAACCGCCCCGGCAACGGGGCGGTTTTTCGCATTTATCCGGATTGGCGGAGCAGCCTCACGCCGGGTAGTAAATCAGCGTGTAATACGCGCATTCTTCTTCCGTGACATTCTCGTAGACGTGAGGCTGATCGGCGGTAAAGCGAAGCGCGTCACTGGCGCCCAGCTCGTACGTCGCATTCAGGATCGTCAGCCGAAGCTGCCCCCGCACCATCAGGATATATTCTTCCACTCCCTCGTGATGCGCTTCGGAAGCATGCGTGCTGCCTGGCTCCATCTGGACGGAGTAAATCTCGAACTTCTTCTTCTGTTCGAACGGGATCTGCGGGTAAGAGCGATAGCCTTGCTCCGCGAGCAGAGGCTCGAGATCTTCGAAGCGGATGTGCGTGACGGTGCTGCGATCCTCTTCGATTAGAGAAGTAAAGGAAATATGCAGCCCGTTGACGATCTTCCAAATAATCGAGATGGTCGGATTGGAATCGCCGCGCTCGATTTGACCGAGCATCGCTTTGCTGACGCCGGTCAGCTCTGCGACCTGATCAAGGCTGAGCATCCGCGCTTTGCGGATGGTTTGCAGGTTCTTGCCGATTTTCTTGTGAATTTGTTCGTGCTCCATGGTTCCTCCTTGAGAGCGATGCTGTTACCCATTATACCGGATTGCAGGGCGATAGGAAAAATTTTCGTTCCTCTATGTACAATATAACGCACGTATGTATAATATAGTGATATAAGGATTGGCGCATTTTTGTGCAATATAGTATACAACGGGAGGTGAAAGTCATGGCGGCAACGATGATGGGATTGGTCAAAACGATAAGAGGACCTGGCGCGGAATTGCTGGAGGTGCCGGTTCCGAACTGCGGCACGGACGAAGTGCTGGTACGGATCAAAGCGACATCGATCTGCGGCACGGACGTTCACATTTATAAATGGGACGCCTGGGCGGAGAGCGCGGTCGTGACGCCGAACGTATTCGGCCACGAATTCGCGGGCATCGTCGAGCAAGTCGGCGAACAAGTGAGGCATATCAAGGTCGGCGACCATGTATCCGCGGAAGGGCATATCGTCTGCGGTTTGTGCAAAGCCTGCCGAACCGGCAATGCGCATGTATGCCCCAATACGAAGAGCTTCGGGATCTCGGCTCCCGGCTGCTTCGCGGACTACGCCATCGTGAAGGGCTCCAACGTCATCCTCAATCCGACCGAAATGCCGTTCGAGCTGGCCTGTCTGCAGGACCCGCTCGGCAACGCGGTACAGACGGTGCTGTCGGGCGATGTCGTGGGCCGATCCGTCGTCATCATCGGCATGGGGCCGATCGGCCTCATGGCCGTCGCCGTGGCCAAAGCCTGCGGAGCCGGCCGCGTGATCGCGGTCGATATCAATCCTTACCGCTTGGAGCTGGCGAAGACCATGGGAGCGGATCATGTCGTGAACAGCACGGAGATCACGTTGGAATCCGCGGTCATGGAACTTACCGAGGGCGAAGGAGCGGAGGTCGTCTTGGAGATGTCGGGCCACCCGGACGCCATCCGCAGCGGATTCGAAGTCGCGGCTCCCGCCGGCCGCGTATCGCTGCTCGGCATCCCGACGAAGGAAGTGTCGCTCGACTTGTCCCGCCAAATTATTTTCAAAGGACTGCGCATCGAAGGAATTACCGGCCGCCGGATGTATCAAACCTGGTACCAGCTCAAAGGACTGCTCGATCGCAATCGCATCGACTTATCCCCGCTGATTACGCATCGGTTTGCCTTGCACCAGTACGAGGAGGCGTTCGATCTGATGTCCCGGGGCATGTGCGGCAAGATCGTGTTTCTGCATGATACGAACGAATCCAATACATCTACGAAGGAGCGGCTTGTCTATGTCTAAATGGGATGCCACGCTGGGAGAAGAATTGCGGCAGTTGAAGAAGGAAGGGCGTTACCGCCCGTTGACGGTGTGGAACGGCGGTTCGGGCACGCGGATGGAATTGAACGGCAGATCGTATATTCAGATGTCTTCGAACAACTATCTTGGACTCACGGATCATCCGGAATTGAAGAAAGCCGCGATCGAGGCGGTCGACCGGTACGGCGTCGGGAGCGGGTCGGTTCGGACCATTACGGGAACGCTCGACATCCATCACGAGCTTGAGCTTCGGCTGGCCGAATTCAAAGGAACGGAAGCGGCCCTCGTATTCCAATCCGGATTTACGACGAATCAAGGCGTGCTGCCGTCCATACTCGGTCCGGAAGACGTCGTCATCAGCGATGAATTGAACCATGCCAGCATCATCGACGGCATTCGGCTGACCAAGGCGACTCGGAAAATCTTCGCGCATAAAGACATGGAACAGCTCGAGGCGGTCTTGAAGGAAAGCGCGGGCTTCAAGAAACGGCTCGTGGTCACGGACGGCGTATTCAGCATGGACGGGGACATTGCGCCGCTGCCGCAAATCGTGGAGCTCTGCGAGAAATACGATGCCTTCGTCTACGTGGACGATGCCCATGCGAGCGGCGTGCTCGGCAAGAACGGCAAAGGCTCGACCGACCATTTCGGCTTGCACGGCCGCGTTCATATCCAGGTCGGCACGCTGTCCAAGGCGGTGGGCGCCGTCGGCGGTTACGTGGCTTGCGATCAAGTGCTGAAGGATTATCTCATCCATAAAGCCCGGCCGTTCCTGTTCAGCACGTCGCAGACGCCGTCCGTCGCGGCTACGTGCCTGGCGGCGATCGAGCTGCTCAAGCAAAGCGGGGACTTAATCGATACGCTGTGGGACAACGCTTCTTATTTCCGCTCCAAGGTGCAGGAGCTCGGCTTCGATACGGGCGCGAGCGAGACGCCGATCGTGCCGGTCATCGCGGGAAGCCCCGCGGACACGATGGCGTTCTCCGACATGATGCTGGAAGAAGGGATTTTCGCGCAGGGAATCGTCTATCCGACCGTGGCGCTCGACAAAGGCCGGCTGCGGTTCATCGTCACCGCGAAGCATACCCGCGAGGAGCTGGACAAGACGATCGAAGCGCTGAAGAAGTGCGGGGAGAAGCTGAATTTGATCGGGTAGCACCGCCACGCTTAATCCTAGTCGGGGCACCTCAGCAAGCACCAAAGCTGCCGAGCATGCAACGTGAAGATTCGAACCGAAAACTTAATGGTTGTCAGCGTTGCTAATCCACGAACAATGCTGCCTATGAAACTCTAACGGTTCTGACTGACGTTATTGGGTGTACAGGGGTGAATTTGCACGGAAAATCTCGGAATAAGCTCCCTGATAACCGTTAGTTATATAAAAAGAGCAATTTGAGCAGATTAGACATCCGTACAACCATTAGCCGCAAGGCGCTTAAGTTAAGCTTCGCTAGAATGACTATATTTGGGCTATAGGAGAGCGAAATCCGCTCTCTTTTTTGCTATCTCCATTTCCAACCACAACACCGACAACCTTCTCCACATCCACCCTTGCGAGTTCCTGATACGCCCCTGATTCTACAAGACATTCCACTGGTATTCCTTTCAAAGCCAGACAGACGCAAAAATTTGCGTCGCATTCCACTCGACGAACCAATCTTAATATTCGGGTTTCAATCTTAAAAATGAGGCATTTCACCCCTCAACTTCGTGCTCTATGATGAATGCACAAGGCATGCCTTGTGAGGCAATGAGTGAAAAAAATGCGCAAATTTTTTCTTAATCATTGTCATTTCATGAGAATACAAGGGGGGAATACAGTGTTCGGCATTTCATCCGGCAAGACGCTTTTTAAACTCGAAGTTGAAAACGGTTCCAACAGAGCTGACAAGGAGGATATCGATGTATCCATTATCGCCATACCCCGTTAGGAAGGCTCCATTCATTGTATTCCTCATGCTGTGCGTGCTGATGAGCACGTTTTATGCCAATCCCGCAAGCAGAGCGTACGCGAGCCCCGAACCGACGCGTTTGCCATCCGTTCCGTATCCGAGCCCTGCGGTGGACAGTACGCTGGCCAAGCATGACTTGACTCCCGCGCCAAGTCCGCTCGACAATCCGCTGAAAGGCTTCGCGCCTTTCTATCCGTGGGAGACGGAGACTTCGTTCCCGCACAGCCTGGAATGGTACTATATTCCGCTGAAAGCGGTCATGAACGGCCCTGATTCGTATACGTTCGATACGGGCATAGAGCCGGCATTGAACGCGATTGCGGCCAGAGGCAATCAGGCTGCGATCCGGGTATACCTCGAATATCCGGGCAAGGAGGATGCCATACCGGATTTCATTCACCAAAGCGGCGTTGAGATGCGGCACAACGATACCTTCAACCAAGACGAGCCGGATTACGACGATCCGTTAATGGTGACGTATCTGACCAACTTCATCAAGGCATTCGGCGCGGCGTATGACGGAGATCCGCGCATCGGATTCATTCATATGGGCCTCGTCGGATTATGGGGCGAGTGGCATACGTATCCCTATGATACGGATACCGGCTCGGACGGTTATCCGAATTACATGCCGAACGCGGACACGATCAACGCGATATTCGGCGCGTACGATACCGCTTTTAACCAAACGAAGCTTGAAGTCCGCTATCCCGACTTGCCTAACGCGAGCGATTACGACATCGGCTACCATGACGACTCGTTCGGCTACAAGGAAGGCGATCCGCCGCTAAGCGTGACGCAGCCGGAAAGCATGGGCGGCGCCTATTATTCGTTCATGACCCGGATGCTGGATGCCGGTTCGGAGAATAAATGGATCACGGAGTCGGTCGGCGGGGAAGTGCGTCCGGAAATTCAGGGCAGCTTCTTCAGCGGCGGCGCGAATGTCGACGATGCCTTGGACGATATCGAACTGACGCATGCGACGTGGATGATCAACCAGGGCGGCATCAGCAACTATCATGCCGACGATGCGGCCGTTGCCGCGGGCGTGAGAAAGATGGGCTACGATCTGAACGTGAAGAGCGCCTATTATAATAATGTCGCCCAAGGCGATCCGCTCAAGGTCGGCGTTACCATTCAGAATAACGGCGTCGCTCCCTTCGCTTATCCCTGGCAGGTAGAGCTCGGCGTGAAGAACGCTTCGGGAAAACTCGTGAAGCAGTGGGATACCGCATGGGACATGACGAAGGTGATGCCTTCGCAGATCCGAACGTATCCGGAGTGGGAAGTTCCCGGCGATCCGAAGTACGTCCCGTTCGGCGAGCCTTATTATTTCGATACGACGATCACCGCGCCGGGATTGAATGACGGGTACTACTATGTCGTGATGAAAGTCGTGAATCCGCTGGAGGCCATCAGCAATAAGGCCAAGCAGGTCGGGTTCGCGAATACGAATCAGGACGCGGAAGGCTGGCTCAATCTGGGGCCGGTACGGATCGGGGATTGCGCTGCGCCGTGTTCGGCGCCCCCGGATTCGCCGCCGCCGCCGCCGAAGCGCCTGCTCGTGGACGATTACGACGGGACGCCGACATGGTCCGGCAGCACGACGAATGATCTGAATCAATGGACCGGCTCCAGCAATTTCGCGAATGGCAATGGCGCAGGCGTCGTTCAAGACGGCGCATTGACGCTGCAGATTCAGAATATGTCGCGGATGGAAACCAACATCGGCCGCAATCTATCCGATACGAGCAAGCTGGTGCTTCGCGTGAAAGGAGCCGCCGGCGGCGAAGAGAGTCAGGTAAGCTTATCGATCGGCGGCGTAACGAAAACGATCGCCCAATTCAGCGGAGATACGATATCGACCAGCTATAAGGACATCGTGATTGACCTGCCCGCGCAAGGCGTGGATTTGACGCAAACGATCTGGAGCCTCGCGATCGCGCAAGCGACCTGGGGGACGACGGGAACGATCGCTATCGATGAAATCTACTTTGCGGACAAGGTTGAATCCGATCCGGATCCGGATACAGGCACGCCGCCGGTAACGGAACTGGAGACGCCGGGACTCATCGAGAATTTCGAAGCCTACGCCGATAATGCCGCTCTTGGGCAAGCCTGGACGGAGGCATGGTCCGACAAGCCGGGATCGGTGACAAGGGAACTCGGCCAAGCAAGCGGAAGCAAGGGTCTGAAGCTATCGACCGCGATCGCCGATTCGACGTGGTCGAACATCATTCACGCCATTCCATCGAATCGCAGGGACTGGTCCCGTTACGACGGGCTAAGCTTCTGGGTGGACAACACGACAAGCGATCATAAGGATTTCAGCTTGAACGTCGCGCTGGAAACGCCCGTATCCAATGGGGAGTTCGGCTTGAAAGAAGGCGGGTCGGCCATGACGCTCGCCGCCGACGGAAGCTGGCGCCCTTCGGCGTTCAACGGAGGCTCGCTTGCTATTCCCGCAGGCTTCAAAGGCGTCGTGAGAATACCTTGGGATCAATTCATTCAATCCGCCTGGCAGTGCGAAGGCGTTCAGGCCGAATGCGCGGCCGTATTGGATCCAAGTGAAGTCGACGGGCTTCAGTTCGGCTATCCGCCGGCGGGTTATGTGCATAACGTCGTCACGATCGACGACATCCAGCTCTACCGGACAGATAAAGTACTGGACGATTTCGAATCGTATGCGGACGATGCCGCTTTGCAGAGCGTCTGGCGGATCGATTGGGAGTCCGGAGAACCGTCTGCGCTTCGAACGCTTGACCGAGCGAACGCTGCGCAGGGCAGTCAAGCCATGACGTTCTCGGTATCCCCTCCTCCGGGCAAGTCCGCATCCGACTGGGTGAATATCAAACGCGCGGCATTCACCGGGACAGACTCGGATTGGTCTGATTTCGACGGACTTACGTTCTGGGTCAACAATGTCTCGGCAAGCAGCAAAAATATGGATCTGAACGTGGCGATCGTTACGGATGCCGCGAAAGGCGAGTTCTCGCTAAAAGCGGGAGGCGTCGTACAATTCTACGATGCTGCCGGCGGCTGGAAGGCAACCGCGCTCGGCGGAGGTTCCCTGTCGATCGCCGCAGGCTACAAAGGCATGGTCAGAATTCCTTGGAGCGCGCTCGCCCAATCGGCGTGGCAAAGCTGCGATGCTTGCGACGCGCAATTCGACAAGACCAAGGTGCTTCAAATTCAATTCGGCTTCGGCCCTAAGAATCAATCGGACACTGTCCTCGGAATCGACCAGCTTGGACTCTACGCATTAGCTGGGAGGGCTAGCGGATCCGGGGGAGGACCGACGGTAGAGCCCGTCCAGCATCCGAGTCCGCCGGCATGGGCAACGGAAGCCGGAACGCATGCGCTGGCCTATCAGCCTGCGCCGGTAGATAACCCGCTCAAGGGATTCATTCCTTTCTACGATGCCTCTGAGGAAGCTTACTTCAAGGACGGCGATGATTGGCGGGATCGCTCATCTCAGCTGCCGTACAGCATGGAATTTTTCTACCTGCCGCTGAACAAGCTGATGAACGATCTGAATGACTTCGATTGGACCGAACTGGACAAACGGCTTGCGGTCGTAGCCGCGAGAGGCAATCAGGCCGTATTCAGGGTGTACCTGGATTATCCGAACAAGCCTTCGGGAATACCGCAGTTTCTGATCGATGAAGGGCTGAAGACGTATAATTACGAGGAGTACGACAACGGCAAGGCTGCCACGAGCTTAGCGCCGGATTATAATGATGAGCGTTTATTGGGCGCTTTGGATAATTTCATCGGCGCGCTTGGATCGCGTTACGACGGCGACCCGCGCATCGGCTCCATCATGATCGGATTAATCGGTTTCTGGGGCGAATGGCACACGTATCCGTACGACGGGAATTTGAAATCGCCTAACCTGATGCCGACCGACGCCAATCTGAAACGGGTGCTGACCGATATGGACGATGCATTCGACAAGACGCAGCTCGTCTTGCGATATCCGATGAGCAACGGTACGCTTTCAACGACTAATTTCGATGTCGGCTATCATGACGATTCCTTTGCTTTCCAGACGCTTCCGCCGAGCCTGGGCGGGCAAGGCTGGCATTTCTGGGGTCGAGTAAAGGACGCGGGAGCAACCGAATTCTGGAAGCAGAACAGCATGGGCGGAGAGATGAGACCGGAAATTCAAGTGAAGATGTGGGATAACGATCCGCCCAAATACGATGAACCGTCGTCGCCGATCGAAGGCGCGCAAGGCGAGGATTACTACACGAGCCTTGCGTTGACCCATGCATCCTGGCTGATCGCGCAGGGCGTATTCCAAACTCCGCTGGCTCCCGAGCCGCTGGCAAGAGCAACCGAAGGTTCGCGAAGCATGGGCTATGAATATTACGCGCCCGCCGCTTACCTGAACGCTTCCGACGGGAATCTGAAGGTTGGCGTGGAGCTGGAGAACAAAGGCGTCGCGCCGTTCTACTACGACTGGAAGGTCGAGCTTGCAGCCCAATCGGGAGACGGCATCGTGAACATTTGGGAGCCGGGCTGGGATTTGAAAGACCTTCTTCCGAATACAAACGGATTCGACGGCAATCGATTGTTCGAATCGACCGCCAATCCGGCATTAAGCAACGGAAGCTATCAAATCCTGATGCGTTATGTGAATCCGCTGGAGGAGGTCAATGCCGATGCCAAGGTATTCCATTTCGCGAATGCCGAGCAGAACAGCAGCGGATGGTTGAACCTGGGCAGCGTAGACGTAACCGATAGTGCTGCTCAAGCACCGATAAGGGTTACGGGCTTGGCGGCGAATACGGCGGACCGGCTCCAATTGGCTCCGGGTGCATCGACTCGAATCGATGTCGCCGCGGCTCCGGCAGAAGCAGGCAACAAGAGAGTCGTATGGACTTCGGCAGATGCGAAAGTCGCCTATGTCTCCGCCGCAGGCTTGGTCACGGCCGTCGGCGTCGGCCAGACCGTGATTACCGCGAAGACCTCTGACGGCAATCTAGAGAAGTCCTTCCATGTCATCGTATCATCGGGATCCAATCCGAACCCGTCCACTGGCGGCGGCACGACAACGCCGCATGATACAGCGCCGGAACCGACGGACAGCGGAGTCAAGCTGGGCCAAGACGCGGTCAAGACACTTCGAACGACGAACGGGGAGGGCATAGCCGAAACGGTGGCAGCCATTGATGCGAAGAAGCTTCGGGAGGCCTTCCATGCGATTTCGAATGCTACGGCCTTGAATTCGGTTACGATCGAATTGAAGAACGACGGCGGCAGCGTGAAGGTGAACATTCCGTCATCTGCATTCGCGGATGCAGCGAACCAGTCGCCGAGCGTATTCGTCAATGTGAAGACGGACTTCGGAAGCTACAAGATTCCGGTCAACGCTTTAGGCTTGGACACTTTAGCGAAGAAGCTTGGTGCGGGTCTGGAAGAGATGACGATCAGCATCGTGATCGAGAGAGTCGCAGGCTCTGCGGCTGATCGAATCGCTGCACAGGCAAGCCGTGACGGGTTAACCCTGCTTAGCCCTTCACTGGATTACCGGATCTATGCGCTCGCAAACGATCAGTCGATCGAAATGACCGATTTCGGCAGCACGTACGTCGAAAGATCGATGATCCTGTCCGGATCGGCGGATTCGACCCAAGCGACTGCGCTCGTATTCGACCCGGACACGGCGACATTCCGGTTTGTTCCAGCCGTGTTTCAAGCTGCTGGCGGCGGCCGTACGGAAGCCGTTATCAAGCGGAACGGGAATAGCATTTATACCGTGGCTTCGAGCAGCAAGACGTTTGGCGACATTCGAGGCCATTGGGCCAAACGGGATATCGAGCTGCTGGCTTCCAAGCGAATCGTAGACGGGGATGCGCTTAACCGCTTCTCGCCTAACAAGGCGATCACGCGCGCGGAGTTTACGGCACTGCTGGTTCGTGCCCTCGGATTGCAATCTTCCGATAAGGCTGCCGGCTTCAGCGATGTAGCCAAGGGAGATTGGTTCGCCGAGCCGATTAACGAAGCGGTTCGCGCGGGAATCGTGAAAGGCTACCAAGATGGTTCATTCCAGCCGAATGCACGCGTTACCCGCGAACAAATGGCCGTGATGCTGTCCGCTGCCCTGAAGTACGTGAACCAATTCGTCCACGCGCAGGAGGGGCAAGTCGACATGCTTGGGAAATACGCGGATAACGGAGCCGTTGCTGCTTGGGCACAATCATCGATGGCCGAAGTGCTGACCGCCGGAATCATCCAGGGGAAATCGGTGACGACGATCGCCCCCGCAGCCGACGCTACTCGCGCCGAAGCCGCTGTCGTAATCAAACGGTTGTTGCAGGTCATTCATTTCATGAACTAGACGTTGACCGCATAAGGTAATAAAGGAGCAAGCCCTCATGTCGAGGAGCTTGCTCCTTTTTAATGTAAAAGTCAGTTGATTAAGCTTTAAATTAAGCTGTAATATGGAGGTCACAAACTTTCTTTCGAGAGGGATGCCGAATGAATGACGATCGATTAACGGTATTGATAGTCGATGACGAGCTGCCGATTCGTCAGGAGCTGCGTTTGTTTTCCTGGGAGGAGCATCAATTTGAATGGATCGGCGAAGCGGAGAACGGCGAGGAGGCACTGCGGTTCTGCCGCAGCTTCATGCCGGATATCGTCGTCACGGACATTACGATGCCGGTCATGGACGGACTTGAGCTGTTCCGGAGCTTGAAAGCGGAGCTTCCGCATATCCAGGTGATTCTGCTGACCTGCCACTCGGATTTCGCCTATGCGAAGGAAGCCATCAAGCTCGGCGCGGTCGAGTACCTCGTGAAGGTCACGATGGATGACCGCGATCTGGAAGAGGCGCTGCACCGGGCGAAGGAAGGCGTATACCGCGAGCAATCGCTGCTGCGCGGCGAAGCGGAAAGCCAACGTTGGAAGGCGTCCGAGCGCCTGCTGGAATTTTCTCGTCAGATCGTTGACGATAGAGAGCTTGAAGTTTGGCTGCGCGACGCTTTCCGGACCAGGCTTCCGCTGCAGCTTGCCGCGCTTCATGTGGAGGCGCGCAAGGAAGGCCGGCTGTTCGTGCATCATGCCGTGGAGGATTCGCTGCGGTCGCTGGAGCGTCTGAAGCCGTTCTCCTGGGTACCGGCGGACAGCGGCGTCTATATGTTGGTGTTTCGCGCGGAGAACGGCGATCCGTCCGAAATGCGCGTTGAAATGGAAGCGATAACGGAAGAGCTGTACCAAGCGCTGGACCGCAGGCTCTCCTTTCTAAGCGATGCTTACAGGCTGTATGGCGTCATCAGCGAACCCGTCGGGAGCAGCGCGGAATTTGTCGATCGGTACCAAGTCGCGTGCACGAGGCCGGATAGCGTTTTCTATGAAAGCGCTTCCCGCGTGATCGTGATGCCGCTCCCCGGTTCGACTTCGATTGACGAGCAATCGGCGGCCGACATGTCGCTCAAGCTGGGCAAAGCGCAGTGGAACCGCGAGCAGTTGGCGGAGCTCATTCGCGGCGAGTTCGTGCAATGGGCCTTCAGCAGAGCCATCGTGCCGGAGGAGCTGCGGACATTCGTGTCCGATTGGCTGCGAGACTGGCAGCGCGAACAAGCTGCTCAAGGCGTAAAGGGACGTAAAGCGCCCGGCAGGATCGCCGAGGCGGCTACTCTCAATGAGCTGGCGGAAGCGTTCGTTCAAGCCATCGAATCGCCGGACAGAATCAAGAAATGCCGCAAAGAAATAACGGACGCCAAGGCGTTTATCGAGGATAACCTGGATAAGCCGATTACGCTGGGCTCCGTTTCCAAGGAAGTCGGACTAAGCCCGCATTATCTGAGCCGCTTGTTTCGCGAAGAAACGGGCGTTCCGTTCAATGATTTCGTGACGGGGAAAAGAATCGAGAAGGCGACCGATCTCCTGCAGCATACGTCGCTCAGAGTGTATGAGATTGCACAGCAGGTAGGCATTCCGAGCTACCGCTATTTCTCCGCCATATTTCGCGAATGGACGGGAGCGGCTCCGACCGAGCTGAGGACGGCAGACAAAGACGGCAAAGGATGATGCAGAATGAACCGAATCTATCGCTGGTACAAGAGATGGAGCCTCGCGACGAGGCAGTTTCTCTTTTTGTTTATCATTACGTTCGCGTTTTTTATATTGCTCGCTTGGCTCAACTATCATAAGGCGGCCGACTTGTTCAAAGACCAGATGGTCTCGGACTCCGAGATTCTGATCGCGCGCACGAACCAGTTTCTGGATACGTATCTGGACAACAGCCGGAACGTGCTGCTGCTGTTGTCGACGGACACCAAGCTGCTTCGGGAAGGGGATGGCAGCAAGCTATCCGAGTCGCTCCGGTTCATTGCCGAGAACAACAGTACGTTCGTGAAAACACTCTATATCATCCGCAAGGACGGCAAAGTGTTCTCGAGCTCCCAGGTCAATTACGACATTATCGGCAATCCGAACCTGAGCACCATCTAT
Organism: Paenibacillus sp. J31P316; assembly: GCF_056269105.1. Lineage (NCBI taxonomy): Bacteria > Bacillati > Bacillota > Bacilli > Caryophanales > Paenibacillaceae > Paenibacillus > Paenibacillus sp. J31P316. Next base: position 569,772 of record NZ_JBWDNI010000003.1, read on the forward strand.
GACAAATCGCAGCAAACCTACGGAGCGGCGGTCGTCAGCCAGCCTTACGTGTCGCCGCTCTCCGGCCCGACGGTGGCTATCTCCCGTCCGGTCAGCGACGACGGCGGCGAGATGATCGGGGTCGCGGTCGTCGAGCTCGATCTGGATAAGCTGAACCAGAAAATCAGCGAACTGACCTCCGCCACGTATCAGACGTTCGTCATCATGTCCGACAGGGACAAGGTGGTCACCTTCGATAGGGATAGCGCCATGCTGCCGCAAAGACCGGCCAGCTATCACGAGGATCTCCCCGAATCGTTCATTGGCCAGCTGGCCAACCTCCCGATAACGGCAAGCGAATTGCGCGGGCAGGCAGGCAAGCTCGTCGTCGTTAAGTCCGGAGAGAACCGGCTAGGCTGGACATTGCTGGTGTTGATCAAAGACCGTTATTTCTATCAGAACGTTATTCGCCTGTTCGATAATTACAAGACGGCGGCAGCCATTTGGATCGTGGTTCTGCTGTTCATGGCGTTCGCCATGTCCCGCTACATGACGAAATCGATCCGCACGCTTGCCGCCAAAATGGACCGGGTTCACGATATGGGCGTCATTCCGAGCCTCGTCGTCAAACGGGAGGACGAGATCGGGCGGCTCGCCCAAAGCTTCAACGCCATGATGGAGCGGATCCGCAATCTGCTGAAGGAAACGAAGCAGATGGAAGAGCGGAAGAAGCTGCTGGAGCTGAAGGTGCTCCAGAGCCAGATCGCCCCGCATTTTCTGTACAATACGCTGGCATGCATCGGCAGCTTGGCCAAGCAGCATCGGACGGAAGAGGTCAAGGACACGATCCGGTCGCTGGTCGGCGTCCTATCGCTCAGCTTCGATAAGACGTCGGAATTCATCACCGTCGGGGAAGAGCTGGAAGGGCTGAACATGTATATGCAGATCCAAAAGATACGGTATGGCGATAAATTCACGTACGTCCAGGAAATCGATGCCGAAGCGTTGTCTTGCGATATCCTCAAGCTTACGCTGCAGCCGATTTTGGAAAACGCCGTCTTTCATGGCGTCGTGCCAAGCCGCCGCGGCGACGGTCTCATCCGCGTCCGTGGATCGCTCCGCCGAGGCAAGCTGCGCTTCTTCATCCGCGACAACGGGGTCGGGATGGAACCGTCCAAGCTGCGGATGGCGCTGGACGAGCGGCCGCCCGAAGATAACGGGGGACGCGCCTCCGGCATCGGAATGGCGAACGTTCACCATCGTCTGCGGCTTCGCTACGGCGATGCGTACGGGCTCCGGATCGGCAGTCTGCCGGATGTTGGGACGGTGGTTTGCATTACGATTCCGTCAACGCAGCATGCGCCCAAATAAGGTGGATTAGTGTTGTCCTTCCTTCAACGTATCGGAACCATGCATAAAAATTGTCGGTTTTGTTCCTGATTTCGCAAGATCACTGCATAGTTGAAGCAGCGACGGCCTTGCTATACTTGGTTTACGCCATTCCGATGAATGCGTTTACAAACAAAGCGAGGTGAATCAGATGAACCAGCGGACCGCAATCCATTCCGTTCAAGAAACCGTGCCAAGACGGAGCGTGATCTCCGAGCTCGGCAGAAGGATTTGGCGCTTCAAAGCTTTTTATTTGATGCTTTTGCCCGGACTCCTTTATTATATCGTCTTCAAATATATCCCGATGTACGGCATCATCATCGCGTTCAAGGATTACAACATGATGGACGGAATCTGGTCCAGTCCGTGGGCAAGCCCATGGAACAAGCATTTCCTGGCTTTTTTCGAATCGCCTTATTTCTCGCAGCTGCTGACGAATACGTTTCTGATCAGCATCTACAAGCTGATCTTCGGGATGGTTCCTCCCATCGCCATGGCGCTGCTGCTTAACGAATGCCGGGTCGGCTGGTTTAAGTCGCTGATCCAGACGTTGACGTACATGCCGCATTTTCTGTCTTGGGTAATCATCTACGGCATTCTGCTGTCGCTGCTTTCGCAAAGCTCCGGCTTAGTGAATCAATGGCTGGAGGATGCGGGCGGAACGGCGGTGCCCTTCCTGACCTCGACGTCGTATTTCCGGTCGATTCTGGTCAGCTCGGAAATATGGCAAAATCTCGGCTGGGGCGCGATCATCTATTTGGCGGCGATTGCCGGCATCGACCCTACGCTGTACGAGGCGGCTCGGGTGGATGGCGCGGGCCGGCTGCGGATGATCTGGCATGTGACGCTTCCCGGCATTCGGACCATCATCGTCATGCTGTTCATTCTGAACCTGGGCCACATCCTGGATGCGGGCTTCGAGCAAATTTATATCATGTACAACATTCAGGTGTATGCCGTCGCCGATATCCTCGATACGTGGGTGTTCCGAACCGGTCTGCAGCAGCTTAACTTCAGTCTGGCTTCGGCGGTAGGATTATTCAAAGCCGCAATCGGACTGGTCCTGGTGCTGGGATCGAACAAACTCGCGAAGCGTTGGGGGGAAGGCATATGGTAAAAAGCAAGAACGATCGCATCGCCAACGCCGTTGTCTTCGTTATCCTGTTCGTCTGCGGGCTTGTCGCGGTGTTCCCGCTGCTGTACGTCCTATCGGTATCGCTCACGCCTTTCAGCGAAGTGCTCAAGAACGGCGGTTTCATTCTCGTGCCGAGATCGATCACCTTCGACGCCTACCGTAAGCTGCTTACGGAATCGAATATTCCCAGTGCCTTCGGGGTTACCGTTCTCGTAACCGTCATCGGCACGATTCTCAATATCGTCATTACGGCGTTAATGGCTTACCCGCTCAGCCGCAAGCAGCTGCCGGGCCGCAATCTGTTCCTGATGATGGTCGTCTTCACGCTTCTGTTCAGCGGCGGCATCATTCCGACTTACTTGGTCGTCAAGTCGCTCGGACTGCTGGATTCGATTTGGGCGATGATCCTGCCGAACCTCGTGTGGAGCTTCAACGTGCTCATCATGAAGAGCTTCTACGAGTCGCTGCCCGAGGAACTGTTCGAATCCGCGCGAATCGACGGGGCCAAGGAGTTCCGGATCCTGGTGCAGATCGTCGCTCCGCTTTCCGTACCGGTAACGCTGACCGTCGGATTGTTCTATATGGTGGGCCACTGGAACGAATTTTTCCAAGCGATCATGTACGTGACGGACCGGACGTTGTTCCCGCTTCAGGTGGTCGTCCGGGAGATCCTGATCCAAACGCAGAGTCCGCTCGAGAACGTGGATAATATGACGCCGAGCGAAACGCTACAAATGGCTTCGGTCATCATGGCCAGCCTGCCCATTATTATCGTCTATCCGTTCTTGCAAAAGCACTTCACGAAAGGCATGCTGCTCGGCTCCGTCAAAGGTTGAGGCTCGGCGCACCGTTACTGCAGGAACGGAGCGGCCGGTTTAAACAATACAAGGTTTAAAGGCCCGGCGAGATGTTTCGCCTTTTATCGCCCGGCCCCACAAGAGAGGGGAACCAATTCTATGAAACGAATGAAAGCCGTCTCCGCCATGCTCACGGTCATCATGCTTTCCTGCGGCGTGCTTGCAGGGTGCTCGTCCGGCAATTCCTCCAATAAGGATGCGAACGGCGCTGCGGGCAACAACAACGCGGGATCCGGCGCATCGGCCAGCACCGTCAAGCTCGACATTATTGAAACCGGCAACAATTTGCCGTCTCCGGATAAGGACTTCATCAAACAGGAAATCGACAAAGCGATTCATTCGGATTTGAATCTGACGGTCTATGCCTCGGGCGACGATTATAAGAACCAATTGAACGTGCGGCTTGCTTCCGGCAATCTGCCCGATTTATTCCAAGTGCCGGACCGCGCGTCGCTGAAGCAGTTCGTGGAACAAGGGCTGCTGCTCGATTTGACCCCGTATATGGATAAGCTGCAGCCGGTCAAGGATTTCATCGGCGACGAGAGCATGAAGAAGACGACCATGGACGGCAAAGCATTTGCCATTCCGAAAGCACCGAACATTCCTTACAACACCTATTGGATTCGCAAGGATTGGCTTGATAAGCTCAGCCTTCAACCGCCTGCGACGACGGATGAGTTCTTGAACGTGGTGAAGGCGTTCGCCGAACAGGATCCGGACGGCAACGGCAAGAAGGATACGATCGGGCTTACCGGCAGCAAGCTCTCCACGTTCGCTCCGATCTTCGGCGCGTTCGGCGTAGGCGATCCGAACACGTTCTACGTCAAGGACGGGAAGCTGGTCAATTCCCTGTACGATCCGGCGATGAAAGACGCGCTCGGCTTTATCAACAAGCTGATCGCCACCGGCGGGGTCGATCCCGAAATCATGGCCAATTCCGGCCTTCAGCATCAGGAGAAGGCGATCAAGGGGCAGGCGGGCATCATCTGGATCGATTGGCCGAACCTGAGCAAGGATCAGTTCACCGAGCAGATCAAGAAGGTCAACCCGAACGCCGATTGGATTCAGCTCGCGCCGCCGAAAGGACCGGGCGGCCAATACGACGGTCCGTTCGACGTAGGCGGAACCTCCGGCATGTATGCGATCCCGAAAGCGCTGGAAAACAACAAGGAAAAGCTTCAGAAGGTGTTCGATCTGTTGAATTACGTATCCGGCAAGGACGGATCGACGCTGGTGCAGTTCGGCATCCAAGGCAAGCATTACAATCTGGAAGGCGATAAAGTCGTGCCGACCGAGCTGATGGGCAAGGAAGCAGGCTTCACTTGGCTGTACCAATTTACCGGCCGCCCGGAAATGAGCTACCTGCAGACGAAGTTCGCGCCGCAGTCCAAGTACATCGAGTTCGCCAACAGCCAGCCGAGAATTCAAATTTTGAACGGCTTCCTGTCCAATCCGGACGGCTATAATCCGGCGGACGCCGCTCGTTTCATCGAAGAAGAATTCGTGAATTTCATCTATGGGAAGAGCCCGCTGGACGGCTACGACGGCTTCCTCAAGAAGCTGGAGTCGACCATGAACTTCAAGACGTACATGGATGACTCGGTCAAACAGCTGGAGGAGCTCGGCTACGGTAAATAAGAAGGAGGAACAATTTCGCCATGACGGAGCAACGATTCGATATTCCGGCGCTTGTCAGCCAATTTCATCGGGACGGGTATCTGATCCTTCGGAACGTGCTGCCGGAAGAGCGAGTGGCACGGCTGAATCTGGCCGTCGACGAGCTGCTCGCCGGCGAGCCGGAGGCGCTGTCCTATAACTGGTACAACAGCGTCGAGCGGCATCCGGCGTTCGCCGACCTGATCGACGAACCGGCCCTGCTGCCGCTTATGGTCAATCTGCTCGGGTTCAACATCCAGCTGCATATCTCGCACTTAACGGTGCGCAAGCCGAATCCCGGAGATAGGAAGACGAATTCCCAGAGCTTCATCAACTGGCATCAGGATGGCCCGCACCCGCAGTTTCCGCGCATTCATGGACTGACGTCGACGTACTACATTAAAGCATGCTACATTCTGAGCGACATGTCGGAGTCGGATCGCGGCAATACGAAAATCATTCCGGGGAGTCATTTGAAGGCGGATTTCGCGCCGGTGCAGACGAACGTGGATGTGCCCGTCGAAGGGGAGCTTCAGGTGTGCGGCAAGCCGGGCGACGTGTTTATCTTCCCGCAAAACTTGTGGCATGCCGGCGCTCCGAACCGCTCCGATTTCACGAGGCGGCAGTTGTTCTTCGGCTACAGTCCGATCTGGATGCGGCCGATCGACTATCACCGGGCTTCGGATGCCCTGCTCGCGAACGCGTCGCCGATCCGGCGCCAGCTGCTCGGGGACATCAGCAGCAACTGCTTCAAGTACTACGTTCCCGATGAAGCGATGGTGCCGCTCAAGTCGTTGTGGCTCGGAGCGGGGAATGGCGAGAGCGCGTATTAAGCGCGCAAGAGGTGCACCCCGTGCACTACAGCAAAAAGACCAGCGATCCTCTAGGGGGCCGCTGGTTTCTTTGCGCTCGGACGCAGCGCCTATTGCGCATATTGGTTGCGAAACCGCAGCGGCGAGATGCCGGCATACCTTTTGAAGCAGTTGGAGAAATACGGCGCATTAGGGAACCCGATCGCTTCCGCGACTTGCGTGATCGATTGTTCCGTCTTGATCAACAGCAGCTTCGCCTGCTCCATGCGGTAGCGGTGAAGGTACTCCATCGGGGAGCAATGGTAGATTTCTTTCATGCATCGCACGATATAGTTGGGGTGAAAATGGAGCGCCTCCGCCAGCGCGCGATTCGTGATCTCATCCCGGTAATGCAGCCTGAGATAGGTTTCGGTCTTGTTCGCGAGCTTGAGCGCCGTTGCAGAGGAATCGTTAACGGTTTGCTTATCCTCGAGCAGACCGAGCAGCTCGACGAAGAGCCGCTGTTCATTCATATAGGCGGAAGCCTTGCTCTGGCCCGAATAGGCCAACAGCTTGCGCAATATAGACTCGGCAAGCGAAAAGTCCGTTGGCGCGAAGTATTGGGGGAACACGATTACATACCGATTTTCCCAAGCTTGACGAACAGCCGGAGCGGCGTGCATGGCATGCGCTGCCAGTTCGCTCGACCAGGTTCCCTTGAAGTCGAAATGAATCCAGTAGAAGATCGTTTCGCTCTCGCAAGGCCGGACGGAATAATGATAGCGGTCAGGCAGCAGCAAGAGCGTCTGGCCTGCCGTAACTGTCCATTGCCGGTCATCCTCTCCAATGAACAAGGCGCCTTTCACGACCCAGAGCTGATCGAAGATGCCAAGATTGCGGCGATTCGGATGCTGATCCCCGGGAACGAAGCTCGTTAAGCCGATCGTAATATAATACGGCATCGGCGGCATTTCCAACGTAATGAAAGGATGTTCGTTCATTGCATTGCCCTTTCTGAAATTCGTGTAAAATCTTATAAAAATTAGTGTCGTATTGCTATATCTTACCTTGTATATCGAGGATAAACTAGACTCTATCATGATCAAATCTTATAAGTTTATATGGAGTCTGGAGGTCCTGGCAGGATGAATCTACTTAAGCCATCAAGCAGCACGGAAGCGCGCGTTCGCGATGCGTTCTGGAATCGTTTCACCGAACTCGTGCGGACGACGGTTATTCCTTATCAGTGGAAAGCATTGAATGATCGGATTCCGGACGCGGAGCCGAGCTATGCCATTCGGAACTTCCGAATCGCGGCGAATCTTGAAGAAGGCAAGTACGGCGGCATGGTGTTTCAAGACAGCGACGTGGCGAAGTGGCTGGAGGCGGTCGGGTATTCGCTGGCGGCTCATCGCGACCCCGAGCTGGAACGCATCGCGGACGAAGTCATTGATGTCATCGCGCTGGCCCAGCACGAGAACGGGTATTTGAACACGTATTTCACGATCAAGGATCCGGGGAAGCAATGGACCAATCTCTATGAAGCGCATGAGCTGTACTGCGCGGGTCATATGATGGAAGCGGCGGTGGCTTATTATCAGGCGACAGGTAAACGGAAGCTGCTGGATGTAATGTGCAAATTCGCTGACCACATCGATGCCGTGTTCGGCCGCGAAGCCGATCAGCTGCGGGGTTACGATGGCCATCAAGAGATTGAACTCGCCTTGATTAAGCTTTATCGGATCACTGCAGAGGAGCGCTACGTGAGACTGGCGCAGTTCTTCATCGACGAGCGCGGGCAGGAACCGAGCTTTCTAGTCGAAGAATGCAGGCAAAGAGAGGGCTACAGCATTTGGACGGACAAGAAACTGCCGATTCCGACGGCTGAACAATTGAAGTATCTCCAAGCGCATATCCCCGTTCGCGAGCAGGAAGTTGCAATCGGGCACTCCGTAAGGGCGGTATATATGTATTCGGCAATGGCTGATCTAGCCGGATTGACGGGGGATCAGGAGCTGCTGGGCAGTTGCCGCCGTCTGTGGAACAACATGACCCGGAAACAGATGTACATCACGGGCGGCATAGGCTCCACGCATCATGGCGAGGCGTTCACGGTCGACTACGACTTGCCGAACGATACGGTGTACGCAGAGACATGTGCTTCGATCGGACTTATTTTCTTTGCCCAGCGCATGCTGAAGCTGGAACAGAAGAGCGAGTATGCCGACGTATTGGAGCGGGCGCTCTATAACAATGTCCTCGGAAGCATGTCGCAGGACGGCATGTCTTACTTTTACGTGAATCCGTTGGAAGTTTGGCCGGATGCCTCCGCGCACAATCCAGGCCGCCATCATGTGAAAGCAGTCCGTCAGAAGTGGTTTGGCTGCTCGTGCTGCCCGCCCAATGTGGCGCGGCTTCTGAGTTCGCTTCATGAATATATTTACACGGCGTCCGAGGAGGAGAACAGCATCTACGCGCATCTGTTCATCGGCGGCGAAGCGCGTCTGCGCGTAGCCGGCGGCCAAGTCGCGCTCAAGCAGCAGTCGCGGATGCCTTGGGAAGGAAAGTCGACGTTCGAATTGGCAGAAGTGCCGGGGACGGCATTCGCCCTGTTGCTGCGCATTCCTTCATGGTGCGGCGGCCATGCGGCGATGAAGGTTAATGGCACTAGGGTGGAGTACGGCGTCGTGGACGGCTATGCTAGGATGGATCGAGTCTGGGAGCCGGGAGATTTGGTAGAGTGGGAGCCGGAAATGACCGCGCGTTTCATAGTCGCGCATCCGAATATGCGAGCCAATGCGGGCAAGGCCGCCATCGAACGCGGTCCGCTCGTGTATTGCCTGGAGGAAATCGACAATGGCCGGCCGATCGCCTCGCTATCGTTTTCGAAGCGTTCGCAGCTTGCGTTCCGTTACGATGCCGAGCTGCTCGGCGGCGCTGGCGTGATCGAAGTGGACGGATACTCCGAAGCGCAGGCTTCGTGGCCTGCGGCGGATCAACCTTACCTGCCGATGGCGGTGCAAGCGGCGCCCGTTCCGGTTAAGCTGAAGGCCGTTCCGTATTATTTATGGGGGAATCGCACGCCCGGCGAGATGGCGGTTTGGAATCGGTTGGGGTGACAGCCGAACTCGGTTGGGGTGACAGCAGAACAGCGCGCATCGGGATTTAATCGGTGCGCGCTGTTTTTCGTAAGCGATCCAGCTTGCGGGAACCGGGAAGACGCGTACGAAAAAAAGTGTTGCATACGCTTTCAAGGTCATCCGAACCAGCCTCAGCAAACGACGGTCATCGGCCGAACCGTGCTTAATCGTGCAACCTGGCCTCAGCAAGCGAAGGTAACCGGCCGAACCGTGCTTATTAATCCACTCTAGCCTCAGCAAGCGGTGGAAGCTGCCAAGCATGCAGCGCGTGCAACGTGAAGTCGGACGGAAACGTAACGGTTGCCAGCGTTGCTAATCCACGAATAAGGCTGCTTATCCAACTCTAATGGTTCTGACAGATGTTATTGGGCGTAGATGAGCGGATTTACACGGGAAAATCTCGCAATAAGCCCTCTGACAACCGTAAGCTAATTAATAGGGGCATTTTGAAACGATTAGCCCTCCGTACAACCGTTAGACTTAGGAGGGGCAGGTTCATTTTCGAAGACATGGCGACATTGGGCTGTTTCGGCGATCCGTAACGGCGATCAGCAATCCAGTTGACGCGATTTTTGATTTTTTCGACACGCAAGAAGCTCCCGGCATCCTGGATGCCGGGAGCTTCTTTGCGATTATGCGCGGGCGTCAGATTACATCTTGATCGAGCCGCTGGCGATGCCTTCCACGAAATTGCGCATCAGCAGGGAGAACAGGATCAGGAGCGGCAAGGAAGCGAGAATATAAGCTGCCATCATGCCGCCGTAATCGCTGAGGCCGTGGCTGCCGGCGGAAGACTCGAAGGAGACGAGCGCGACGGTCAGCGTCTGGTGAACCCGGTCGAGCAGGAGGGAAGGCAGCAGATAATCGTTCCATAGGCTGTTGATATTCATGATGCCGACGGTCGTGCAGATCGGAACCGATAGCGGAAGCACGATGGAGGCGAAGATGATGCGGTTTCCCGCGCCGTCGATGCGGGCGGCTTCGAACAATTCATTGGACAGCTGCTCGAAGAAGGTTTTAAGCACGAAGACGGTGAAGGCTTGGCCGCCTGCGATATAAGGCAGCACCAACGCCCAGTAGCTGTCCGACAAACCGAGCTTCTTGATTTGCAGGTACAGCGGGATCAGCGTCAAGAAGCCCGGAATGAGCAGCAAACAGAAGACGAGCAGGAAGAGCGCGTTCTTGAACGGGAACTTCAGCTTGGCGAACGCGAAGGCGCTCATCGCCGAGAACAGCAGGATGAATACGACGCTGATGACCACGATGATGACGGAATTCAAGATCGGCGTATTGATTTTGTTCCATGCCGTCGAATAATTGCCCCACTCGAAGTGAAGCGGAATGTTGATGGTGCTCTCTGCGAAGTCGATCGGCGACTTGACCGAGTTTTCGAGAATGAAGTAGATCGGCAGCATGGTCATCACGATTAGTAGGATGAGAATCAACTGTCCCAGGGACGGCATGCGAATGGTTTTCAAAATAGTGCCCTCCTTTGGTTAGGTATCGGATTTGACAAGCCGCATGTTAAGAATCGTAAACGCGAGAATCACGACGAACATGATCAGGGCGATGGACATGCCGTACCCGAACTCACCGTTCACGGTCGATACGTTATACATATGGAGAATCGGCACGTAGGTGGAGTAGCCGGGACCGCCGTTGGTCATGACGAGCGGCGGAATGATGTTTTGCAGGCTTCCGACCAAGGTCAGAATGACGATCAGTCTGAATTGAGGCAGAGACAACGGGATATCGAGATGGAGAACCCGTTTCCACCCGGTGGCGCCATCCAGCTTCGCCGCTTCGATGACTTCCTTCGGTATGCTCTGCAGGCCCGAATAGAAGATGAGCATGTTGAAGGCGCTGATCCATGGGAAGCCCATGAGCATGATCGAATACAGGGCAATATGAGGGTTGCCCAGCCACAGCTGCTGCCAGGAATCCAGGCCGATCATGCCGAGCAGTTGATTGATCGCGCCGTCGCCTTGATAGAGGAAGCGCCAGAGCAGAATCGTGACGATCCCGGGAATGACGATCGGAATGACGAATAACGTCCGGTACACGTACTGCAGGCGGGCCTTCTTGACGTTGAAAATGAGCTCGGACACCACGAAAGGGGGAAGCACCGCCAACACGATGGAAAATGCCACCCAGATGAGCGCATTGATCGTGGATTGGCCGAGCACTTCATCCGTCATCATGCGGGTGAAATTGTCCAGTCCGATGAAATGCGGGGCATTGAATCCGTCCCAGTCGGTGAACGCGCCGCTTAGCGCTTGATAGACCGGATAGTACATGAACCAGATCAGGAACACGAAGGTGGGCAGAATGAATCCGTATCCCGTCAAGGCTATCTTGGTTTTATCCTTAAATTTCATCCAAGCCATCCATCCTTCCTTGTTTAAATAGAAAAGAAGGAGCGGCTTGCGGCAAGCTCCCTCTTTCCTGGCGAAGTTTAGAAGTGTGTGTTAATAAAGAAGTGACCGAAGGTCTAAATGGAGTCGGAAAAGCAGCCTATGCTTACGAAGCTGGCGAATGCTGCATTCCCCGACTCTGTCGGGGGAACGCAAACCAATCGCCTCAAGCGCTCGCCTTTGTAGTCTGATTTCTACCTATAATCACTTACATAATCAGAGAAATCAGAACTACAACAGCGATTGAAGACCCATTTTGACCGAAGTTCATAATCACTTAATATTGACTGAAGTCCGTATCGTTCTTCGTTTTGTATTCCTTAATCGCTGCATCAAGCGCCTTTTGCACGCTGGACGTCGCTTTGTCGATATCGATGTTGCCGCTCAGGTAAAGTCCGAACGTGCGCTGCAGATCCTTGCCCAGGTTAGGCGAGGAATTGCCGACGGAGATTGCTTTCAGCTCCTTGGAGGCTTGGCTGGCCAGCTCTTTCATGCTGTCGTTCGGTTTCGTGCCCGGCCAAGTCGGAACGAACGTGCCGTGCTCGTTGACGATTTGTTCGACATGCTCGGGCGTGCCGATGAATTGCAGCCAATCGATAACCGCTTCCTTCTTGCCGGCTTCCTTCATGCTTTTGTCGGCTTCCTTGGTCGCGACGGCGAATTGGAAGGCGCCGTTCGGTCCGCCTACGGCGCCCGAAGCATCCAAGCCCGTCGTCAGCGGCGTATCGGCAGCCGACAGCGTCGGGAAGTTGAAGGAGCCGAGCTCGAACTTGACGGCGGCATCCGAAGCATTTTCCGGCAGCCAGCTGCCGTCATAGAAGATCGCCGTCTTGCCGGCCAAGAAATCGTTTCGCGCATTGGCGCCCACGACGGCAGGGTCGCCGGTCAAGTAGTCTTGTTTCCACGTATCGGTCAGCTGCTTGAATACCGGCCACCAGCCCATGAAGCGCGGATCCTTCGTATTCAGCAGCCCTTTGGAAATCGCGACCGCCTCATCCAAGCTGGAGACGCCCGGCGCCTTGTCGAAGCCGGCGATCGTATCGAAATCCTTCGCGAAGAAATCCGTCAGGAAATGCCGTTGGAACCAACCGTAGTCCGGTGCTTGGGACATGGCCGTGATGCCCGCGGCTTGCAGCTTCTTGCTGGCGTCGATCAGCTCCGCCCATGTTTTGGGTGCGTCGGCGATACCGGCCTGCTTGAACAGGTCCTTGTTGTAGAAGAAGGCGGTCGCGACATAGTCGCCGTTGATATTGTAGTGTTGGCCGTCCGGAGCGGCCGTTTCGTTCACGACCGTGCCGTTCATGGCTTCCTGCCAAGTGGCTTTGTCCGCGATATACGGGTTAGGCTTGCTGAAATATTCGGTCAGATCTTCCGCGATTCCCTTAGGGAACGTGCCGTTCAATTCGGCCCATTGCGCCCAGTAGACGTCGAACAGCTCGCCGGCTGCCGCTTTGACGCGCACCGTCTGGGTGTAATCCTTGTATTCCTCGTCGACGAAGTTGATCTTGATGCCGGGATGAGCCTTCTCGTACTCGTCTGCCAGCGTGCGCAGCTGATGCTGATCGGTCTTGATTCCCGTGATGTTCTTGGGATTCGGCGTGTAGGACTGAGCATACATGTTGATCGTGCCTGTCCAGGCAGCTGCGCCGGCGTTGCCGCCGTTCGCGGTCGCGGAATTGTTTTCGGATGCATTTCCGTTCGAGGCGGAATTGCCGTTATTAGAGGCATTGCTGCCGCAGCCCGTTGCAACGATGGCAATGGCGGCCAGCAGGATGGGCAGTGATTTCGACGCAAACCGATGTTTCATTCGAATAGTCCCCCTAGTTGTTTGTGTAGAAAGCGCATTCATGATCCTATAACAATCTTAGATGACCCCGGGACGATGTTATAGAGGGGTAGAATTTACGTTTGGGTAGGTTTTTTTTACATGGCTGGTTCTTCTTATTGAAAATGCTTCTTGTACTCCGATGGCGTATAGCCCGTCAGCTCCTTGAACACGCGGCAGAAATGCTTGACGTCAGCGTAGCCGATCTGCGCACTGATCTCCTGCAGGCTGAACGTTCCCCGCTGAAGCAGTTCCTTGGCCTTCTCGATCCGGCATTCCTTCAGAAAATCGACGAAATTCCGGTTGGTCGAATATTTGAACCAGCGGCTGAAATAGCTGGCGTTCATGCCCATATAATCGGCGGCCGACTGCAGGCTGACCCCTTCGGACAGGTAGTCCCGCACGTATTGCTTCGCTTTCTCGGCCGATTTCAGATCCAGCATGCTGCGTTCCTTGCGAATGGATTGGCACAGCTCCTGAATCATGTGCTTGATTTTGCCCATCAGGGAATCGCGGGTGGCCGTGCATTCCAGCTCGGACAGCCAGCTTTGCAGCGATTTGCCGCTGGTTTCGCCAACATCCAGATCCATCTGCTTCAGCTGTACCGCCAACCGGAGCACATAGTGCACGATAACCTGCTTCAATTGGTCGGGGCCGATCGGCTCCGAGGATACGGCCCGGTCGAGGGCGTCATAAGCGGCTTCCTCGCTGCCGTGCATCAGCAGCGCAAGCGAAGCCTCCATCTGTTCGAGCAGCCGGACGGGCAGCTGTTGTTCCACCTCGAGCTTGGCGGGGGACAGCACCTGATCGCCTCCGTGCACGAAACGGTACGTAACGGCGAGGGAGGCCTCCTGATACGCGATCGGCGTCTCCGTGAAAGGATGGAGCCGGCTCATGCCGATGGTAACGGTCCGTTTGAAGGAGGCGAAGACGTCGGCCCGCAGCTTGTCCGCAAGCTCGGAAGCTTGCCGTGCTGCTTGCTCGGCTTGATCTTGGTCGAAATTGAGAATGACGATGATTTGCCCGGCATGGTCCTGGAGGACGAAGCTCTGCGGTCGGTCGGCATGCCATTCCTGCACGAATTTGGTCAACGCGTACATGAAGAGCTCGATATCGAAGGCGGGGAAGGCATCCTTCTCGATCCAATCCGGACTAACGGCCATTACGATAACCTGATCGCTGTCCGGCTTGAACGGCAGGCTGTAGCCGGAATCGACGATGAATTGCTCCAGGTCGTTCATGTCGTGGCCCATCAGAAAGTGCTGCACGTATAATTGCTGCGCAAGCGGAGCTGCTTTGCGAACGGTATGCTGAAGCAGGCTCATCTGGGCCTGTTCCTCGCGTTCGCGGTCCACGAGGGCGCTCGCTTTGGCCAGCGTATCCAGCAGCTCGGAGCGGTCGAGAGGCTTGGTGATGAAGCCCATCACGCCGTGCTGAATGGCCTCCTTGGCAAGCTGGAAATCCTGGTAGGCGGTCAAAATGATGCGATGAATCCGCGGCGACTGGGCGGCGATCCGCTCGCAGCATTCCAATCCGTTCAGGCCGGGCATCCGAAAGTCCAGGATGACCAGATCCGGCTGCAGGCGGAAAATTTGCTGCAGGCCGGAGACGCCGTCTTCCGCTTCGCCGACAACCTCCCAATCGGGGGCGAAGCGCTGGAGAATTTTTTTGATCCCTTGCCGAATAATGGCTTCATCATCCACGAGTATGACGCGATACATAGATGTTAACCTCGCTTTCGCTGCGGATTATGGGAAGCGCAAGCCGGATTTCCGTACCGAAGCCGGGCTCGCTGTTGATCGACATCGTATAGTCGCTGCCGAAGTAGAGCTGCATGCGGGCATGCACGTTGGCCAGGCCGACGCTGCTGCTCGATCTCGCCACGCCGGACATGGTGCTTCTGAACTGCTGGTTCAACTGCTGCAGACGTTCGGCGGATATCCCGAGGCCGTCATCGATAACCTGCACGATGATCGCGTCTTGTTCGCTGCGAATGGTAACCGCCAGTTTTCCTTTGCCTTGCTTCAGCTCCAGCCCGTGATAGAAGGCATTCTCGATGAGCGGCTGGATCATGATTTTGGGCAGGTAGTAATCCAGCAGCGCTTCTTCCACCTCGACGGACATATCGAAGCGGGTGGCGAACCGGCCTTCTTGAATGTGAAAATAATTCGTCAAGTATTCCCGTTCCTCGCGGAAGGTAATGAAATCGTTGCCGCGGAAAATCGACGATTTCACCAGCTTGCCGAGCGACGTGATCATCTCGACGGTAGAATCGGCCTCGTCGATCTCGGCTTTCATCTTGATGGTTTCCAGCGTATTGAACAGGAAGTGCGGATTGATCTGCGACTTAAGCGCTTGCAGCTCGCTTTCTTTGCGGAAGATTTCCGCTTGGTACAGGTTGCGGATCGTCTCGTCGAGCTTGCGGCTCATTCGGATAATGCTTCGGATCAGATGACCGATCTCGTTCCGCGGCGGATTGGCGTATTCGATGCGGAAGTCTTCCATCTCCACGCGCTTGATCAGCGCGATCAGCCTGTAGATCGGTTTCGTGATCTGGATCGAGCTCAAGGTGGAGAGCAGGAGGGCGATAATGATGCAGACCAAGCCGAGCAGAATCATGGAATTCCTCACGCCGCTGTTGCCGGAGACGATCTGCACGACAGGAACGTCACCGACGACGGTCCACCCGTATTGCCCTACCTTGCTGTACACGACGATGTTCTTCTTATCGCCGATGGTCAGCCGCTGTTTGCCCTGCTTGGCCATCGAGAGCGTCGGCAGATTGGCGAGCAGTTGATCGTCGATCGCTTCGTTGGCGTAGACGATCTGCCGGTTGCTGTCCATGATGAAGAAGGAACCGTTCTCTCCGAGATTCACCGAATCCATGATTTTCTTAATATCGTCCAGCTTGAAATCAACCTCGAAATAACCGGCATACTGCAGCATCGTCGTCGATTTATAGATTTTGCGTATTAGGGAGAAGACGGGCTGCTGGCTCTTCGCCTCGCTCGCGTTGTCGAAGAGCGGCTTATGCAGACTGAGAAAAGTGAGGTTATCCGAGGACGCGCTGAAATCCTTGTACCACGGCGTCATCTCCACGCTGGAACCGGGCGGCAGGTAGCCCTGATTATAAATTTGCGGATTCACCATGCCCGGCAAATCGAAATAATAGATGCCCTGCACGCTTTCGCGCTGCGATTGCCATAAGCTGAAGCTTTTCTCGATCGTCTCTTTCTTCTCCAGCTCGGCGGAAGGGTCCGAAGGCCTCTCGAGCGTCAGCAGGTCCTGCAGGTCGCGGTTGTAATACGGCTGCAGCGTGAACTTCTCGAGCTCTTGAATGTAGCTTTCGATATTGGATGAGGTACTGACCGCGACCTGTTCGGCGAAGTCGCTCAGCTTGTTCTCCATCGCCTGGCTGTACAGATAATAAGCGCCGAAACCCAGTACGGTTAATGGAAGCACGATAAAGACGACGTACGTAATGATCAGTTTCTGCTTGAAGCTGATGAATGCTTTCACGGTTTCACCCCGCCTGCCTATCAGATAGGTCTCATGTACAAAAAACACTATCAAAAAACCACGATGAATGATAGAGGAATCTCCTCGTGGGAGTTTTTGGAATCAGCAACGATCTGGTAGAGCTAGCCAGGCGGAGGGTGATCGCGGTTTCATCAATGAGATTATTTAGCAAAGTATATTTAAAATTGAAAATCAGCGTGGTAAAGTATGATCAAGCGGATATTGTAAATATTTAGTATACTTAAATATCCGGCTGCGGAAAGGAGGCGAGTCGTGTCATTTCGTTACGGACAACGGAAGGAGAGGCATGAGATCTTCGTATTCAGACCTTTTGAAAGCGCTTACCTAAGTGCGTGAGGCGATTCTAAAAAGAGATGAGGGAGAATGATGACGCTCAGACTGACTTTGGAATCCAAATTGCTTGGGCTTCGACCGAAAACCAATCTACTAAAAATGGCCGTATTCGCATTCGTCGTCGGCTGCTGTATGTTCATCCTTGGCGCGAAGGCGCATGCCGCCGATTATTACGTGGACTGCTCCGCGGGAACGAACGGGACCGGCACGCAGGTATCCCCGTACAACAGCTTCAACACGATCAACGGCATCGGAACGCTCGGCGCGGGAGACCGCGTCCTGCTGAAGAGCGGCGTCACGTGCAACCAGCAGATGACCGTCACCGGGCAGGGCAATTCGTCGAGCTACATTTCGATCGACTCCTATGGCGGCACGGCGAAAGCGAAGATCATCCGCTCGGGCAGCCAAGCCGACCGCGCCATCAAGCTTACGAACCCCAGCTACTGGAAAATCAACAATTTGGAAATCGGCAGCGCCGGAACGGGCATCCTCGTGACGTTCTCGACGGCCGGGCATGAGGATCTGAACTTTACCAATCTGTACTTCCACGATATATACGGCATCCATCAAGGCTCCGGAAGCGGCAACGATTCCACGGGCGACGCGATCTGGAACTCCGCCGGCATCGAATTCACCTCCAAGACGTTCAATTCCTCCAATCCGGCGAGCACGTATATCGTCAATAACGTCACGTTCGACACCATCGAAGGCTATCGCAACCTCGATACCGTCTCTATCGATTGGTACAATTCGGGCTACATGAACGCGAGCGGCGGCCATAAAGCGGCCGAGCATGTCCTCATGAACAATCTCAATTTCCATAACGACAACGCCGGAGGCGGCACGGGCTGCGACGACGGCATGCGGCTGACGTCCGTGCGCTACCTGACGCTCATCAATTCCAATCTGGACGGCGAGGGAGGCTGCCACTCCGATACCGGAACGGCAGCGATCTATATCGCCTTCGTCAGCGATTCGTACATCATGAACAGCATGTTCCAGAACGTGCCGAACACGTCATCCCCGGACATGGTGGCGTTCGATTACGAATGCTGCACCGACAACCTCCAAATCAATAACAACTACATCGCCGGCAATGCCGGAGCGGGCATTTCTTACCTGGCCATCCATCCGGGGCTGGGACTCGAGACCAACAGCGTCGCCGCGGGCAATATTTTCGTCAATAACGGCAGCGGCTCCTTCCGCCGGGCCGGCAACTCGGATACGCCGAGCGGCACGATTCGGGACAATTTGTACGCGGAGCCGAATAACTTCCTGTACCAGGATGGCGCCAATTACAGCGGCTTCACCTTGAGCAATAATATCCAGATCACGAACGCTGGCGGCATCTACCATGCGGCCAAGCAGTTCAGCAGCACGCAGGGTTCCGGCAACTGGACTTACAAAGCGTACAATGGGTCGACGTGGAGCAACCTCGCCTATTACGACAGCACAGGCAGCATCTGGCAATCTTCCTCGACGGCGAACGTGCCGCAAGTCTCGCAATTCGGCATGCACCCCGAGCCGGGCAGCGGCAAAATCGTCGCCCGCGCCTGGACCGCGCCCGTCGCGGGCACGGTCAGCATTCGCGGCCGCGTTCTCAAAACCACCGTTCAAGGCGGAGACGGCGTCATCGCCCGCATCACGAAGAACGGCACGCGCATCTGGCCGACGAGCGGCGACCGGACGGTTGCGTACAACGACCGCTTCGGCTACGAATCGAATCTGGATAGCGTGACGGTCGCCGCGGGCGACGAGATCCGCTTCGAGATTACGAGCGGCGCCGCGGGAGACAACGTCTACGACAGCGTGAGCTGGTCGCCGGCAGTCGCCTACACGGCGTCGAGCATTGCCGCGCAATGGGATTTCAATACTGCGGGGAACAAGGAAGGCTGGTCGGACACGAACCAGATCGGCAGCAGCGTCTCCGGCGGCATCTGGACGTTGACGTCGAGCGGCGGCGATCCGTATACGATCGGACCCAATAATATGAACGTTGCCTCGTCGTACCGTTACATCAAGATCAAGCTGAAGAACAACACGACCGACACGGGCGGCAAGTTCTTCTTCATTACGAACGCCGACGGGACGTATACCGAGGCCAAGTCCAAGACGTTCACCACCGGCTCGTCGATGAGCGGCTACACGGAATACACGATCGACATGGGTACCGTGGCGGGCTGGACCGGCACGATCAAGCAGCTGCGATTCGATCCGTTCTCGACGACGGGCACGATGAACGTCGATTACGTTTGGCTGAGCAATACGCCATAGAAGCACGAAGCCGAAGCCCCCTTTCCGCGGAGAGGGGGCTGATCGGCCGACATCCGTACTGGCTCGGGCAAGATCTGTTTTCTTTTTGTTAAGTATACTCTATAATGAATTTCATGAAGGTAAAGTATATCGGTTTCTGCAAGAAGATCAGATCGGAGAGGGTTCGAGCATGAAAGATACGATGCCGCTATACAAATCCATTGTCGAGGATATCAAGTCGAAGATCCATAACGGCGAGCTGAAAGAAGGCGACTCGATCCCGACGCAGATCGAGCTGGCCAGATTGTACGATACAAGCGAAATCACGTCGCGCCGCGCATTGAGCGAGCTGGCGGGAGAAGGACTAGTCGTCCGCATCCGGGGGAAAGGGACGTTCATCCAGCTGCGGGACGCGCCTCAGGATCAGGAGAAGGACGGGCAGGTCAAGTTGAAGCAGATTCTGCTCATTCATCCTTCCGCTCCGCCGCATGTGTTCAATCATCCGTTCTATGCCAATTTCATCACCGGCATTCACGCGGTATGTGAGGAGAACGGTATCGAATTCCAGCTGTACGATATCGGGGATAACGGCGAGCTTGAAGTGAATGATTCGGTCGGCGCCATCGTGCTGCCCGGCGAGCAGCAGGCGAACGGCTTGACGATCGCCCGGCTGAAGGAATGGAAGGAAGCCGGACTTCGGATGGTGCTGGCGCATTTTTATTTTCCGCAGCTGCAGATTCCGTACGTGATCGTCGATAATTTGACGGGCGGTTATCTGGCGACGGAGCATCTCATCTCGCTGGGGCATAAGCGAATCGGAATTATCGTCACCGGACGGTCGTTGTTCGATATCAATCAGGAGTTCATGCTCCGCCTGCAGGGCTATAAGCTGGCCTTGTCGCAGCACGGCATTCCGTTCGACGAGTCGCTCGTTACGGTCATGGAAGCGCTCGAGGAGCTGGAGGAAATGGGCTATAACGGCGCGAAGCAGCTGCTTGCGCTTGAGCAGCCTCCGACGGCGATCTTCGCGACAAGCGATTATAAAGCATTCGGGGCCATGCGCGCAGGCAAGGAACGCGGACTGTCGATTCCGGCGGACCTGAGCATCGTCGGCTACGACGACGTCGTGCAAAGCCGTTATTCGTCGCCGGCGCTGACGACCGTCCATCAGAATACGGAACGGATGGGACGCCGCGCCGTCGAGCTGCTTCTTAGGCCATGGAGCGAGCGGGAGATGGAGGAGCATTTCGTCAAAGAGGAGATCGTGCCGAAGCTGCTGATCCGAAAAAGCACCGCCGCCGTCGAAACCCATTCATAAACGTATACCAAAAATAATTGTTGATACTATATTGAAAGAAAACAGAATGAATAGTATTCTTAAAGTGAATGAACGGACCATGAATTAGCTTATT
This sequence comes from Paenibacillus sp. J31P316, assembly GCF_056269105.1. Taxonomy (NCBI): domain Bacteria; kingdom Bacillati; phylum Bacillota; class Bacilli; order Caryophanales; family Paenibacillaceae; genus Paenibacillus; species Paenibacillus sp. J31P316. The sequence goes on from NZ_JBWDNI010000003.1 coordinate 590,496, forward strand.
GAAATTTTACAAATTCTGCTTGCTGGACGTATGCGAAACAGCCAATTATCGATCGGTTCGGGAACGAGCTTCGAACATCATTGATTGGGGGATGCGTCCACGCGGGCTATTTGTACTTTCATGAAATGACAGCGATTTCATATTGGAGCCGGCTGTTTTCAAGCGACTAGAAGGGAGAAACAAGGATGAAGTGGAGCGCCGCTTGGATTTGGGCCGATGGCCTGCAGGATACACCGAACACCTACGTCGAATTCCGGTCGGTGCTTGAGGTCGATGCCGCGGATGCAGGACAAGTATGCCGTTTTCACGTGACTGCCTGTCAGGCCTACGAATTATACGTCAATGACCGTTTTATCGGCAGAGGGCCGTCTCCCTGCTCGCCTGATTATCAATATTACGATACGTATGAAGAGCAAGTTCGGCTGGAGGCGGGGGAGAACGTCATTGCCGTCGTGGCATATCATTTCGGCGTGAAGGACATCGTCACGGGACAGATGCAGGGGGAAGCCGGCTTTCTGCTGCAGGCGGAGTCCGCAAGCGGCGAAGTCCTTGCTGCTACGGATGCATCATGGCGCTGCCGGAAGTCGCCCCGCTACATCACGAGCAACGAGCGGATCAGCAGATGGAGCGGCTTCAAGGAAATTTACACGGCGCTGGGCGACGACGGGTTTCGCGGGAAGGGCTATGATGATTCGGCTTGGGATCAGGCGAACGTGCGTGCGGCCGCGCTTGATGCTTCCAGCCCTTGGCCGCGCTTGCTGCCGCGGGAAATTCCGTTTCTCGGGATCGAGCGCCGCGACGCGACGGGCGTCGTGCGCAAGGAAGACAATTTCGGCCGCGTGACGGGAGAGTTTCCGGCAGCGTCCAATCCGGTCTTCCTGGATGCTTCCGCGCCCGGTGCGATGCCGGCGATCGTGTACGACTTCGGCAGCGAGACCGTCGGCTATCCCGTGCTGGAGCTGGATGCCTCGCAGGGCGGCGTGCTTCGGATCGCCTACGGCGAAACGCTTGAGCTGCAGGAAGTGGATACGTTCGTGCTGCGTCCGGGCCTGCAGCGCATCCGCACCTTCGGCAGGCGCGCCTTCCGTTTCATGAAGCTGATGCTTGCCGCCGCGCCGCAGCCGGCGGAGCTGCTGTCCCTGCATGTCGATCAGGTCGGCTATCCGTTCAAGAACGAAGCCTCATTCTCGACGGACGATGAGCTGCTGCAGCGAATATGGCAGGTCAGCCTCACGACGACCCGCATGAACAGCCAGGACCATACGGAGGATTGCCCGTGGCGGGAGAAATCGCTGTGGGTCGTGGACGGCGTCGTGATGGGCAAAATCATTTACGCCAACTACGCCGACACCGCCCTTATGCGCAAGTGCCTGCTGCAAGGCGCCAGAATCCAGAAATCGGACGGCTCCATTCCGGGCACGGGACCGGAGATGAACGGGATGCTGCTGCCCGACTTCTGCGCCTATTGGCTGCTCGGCGTATTCGATTACTGGCAGTACAGCGGCGACCGTTCGATCCTGGCGGAGCTGGCTCCTGCCATCGATCGGCTGATGGATTGGTTCCGCATCCAAAGCGAGGAGGACGAGACCGGACTCTTCGCCAGGGCGGACCGCGGCGGCTGGTGGTGCTTCATCGACTGGAGCGACGATATCGACCGGCGCGACCACGTATCGGGCATTTCGTTCGTCTATTATAAGGCGCTTCAATTATATGCGCGTATTCAAGCCGAACTCCTCGGGCCGGAGTCGCCGGCCGTCCGCGAGACGCGCGAGCGTGCTGAGCGGCTGCAGGCGAACATTCGCAATTGGCTGTGGCATCCGGAGCGCGGCATGTACATCGATTGCTTGATCGGCACGGAAGCTTCGGAGCATTTCTCGCTGCAGACGAACTTCCTGGCGATCTGGAGCGGGCTCATGAACGATGCGGAGCGGGACCGTTTCTTGGACGATGTCTATGCGGCCGGCGTGCTGCCGCCGGTTAGGGGCCCTTTCTTCCAGCACATCGTGCTGGAGGTGCTGGAGCAGGCGGGACGAGCGGAGCAGGCGATCGCGCTCATGCGCAGCTATTGGGGCGAGATGCTGGCGCGCGGGGCGACGACGTGGTGGGAAACGTTCGATGCGACGCTTCCGTCCGTTACGATTCCGAGCACGTACCAAGGCCACACGCCAACGTATATGGTGGAGGGCATTCCCGTAAGCCTATGCCACGCTTGGGGAGCGTCTCCCGGCTACATGCTGCACCGGCTGCTGCTCGGCGTCGACGTATCCGCCGCCGGCCAAGGCGTCATTCGCTTAAGCGCTCCGGCTCCGGAAGCGGACAGGGCAGAAGCCGACATTCCGCTCTCGGGCGGAGGAAGCATCAAGCTCGCCTGGCACCGCGGCGAAGACGGCAGCCTCGCAGGCGAAGTTGCCGTTCCGGAAGGGTATACCGTGGAGCTGAAGGATGCAGGCGGGTATCCGCTGCAGATCGTTACGAAAGCCGCATTTTCCGTGTGACGCGCGTTGAGAAGAACGGTGTGACGACTGAGGACTGAGTACGCATGTTAAGACGACTTTGCTGAAGACGGTAGACGACCGCAGGATCATGACCTGCCGCCCTATTTGATCCGATCAAGGAGGTTGCTGGCATGAAAATCCAGGACGTTCGCGTATTCATAGTCAATGGAGGGAAGGCTCACGCCTTACTCTTGAAGCAAGGCACGGCTTCGGCCGAGGGCTCTTGGCTGTCGGAAACGGTCATCGCCAATCCGATGTCGAACTATCCGGAATATACCGACCGCAGGTCCAGCTGGCTTGGCATGGGAGGGCGGGTCATCGTTCAGATCGTCGCCGACAACGGCATTGAAGGCTTCGGGGAAAGCACAGGCGGCATGGCGACGGCTTCCATCATCCACGAGCATATTCGCCGGATTCTCGTCGGCAAGGATCCGCGCGACATCGAGAAGCTGTGGGACATGATGTTCAAGATCACGCTGCCTTACGGCCGCAAAGGCATTCCGATCATGGCCGTGTCCGCCGTGGATCTCGCCCTGTGGGATCTGGTGTCGAAGGCCCGCAGCGAGCCGCTCTACATGAGCTTGGGCGGCGCGACCAAGGACAAGGTGCAGGCGTATGTCACCGGCAACGAATCCAAGCTGATCAAGGACCGCGGGTACATGGGCCAGAAGCTCGCGATGCCTTACGGGCCGTCCTCCGGCTGGGAGGGCATGAAGCGCAATGCGGCGTTGGTGGCGGAAACGAGGGAAATTCTAGGCCCGGACATGGAAATCATGCTGGACTGCTATATGGCCTGGAACGTGGAATATACGATCCGGATGGCAGAGCTGGTAGCCCCGTACCGGGTAAAATGAATCGAGGAGACGCTGCCGCCGGACGATTACGCGGGCTATGCGGAGATCAACCGCAAAGTCACGTCGTCGGCGATCGCGACGGGGGAGCATGAATATACCCGGTACGGTTATAAGCAGCTGATCGACTGCGGCGCGGCGCAGATCCTGCAGCCGGATATCTGCTGGGTCGGCGGCGTCAGCGAAGCGAAGAAAATTTGCGCGATGGCATCCGCGGCGAATCTGCCGGTCATCCCTCATGCGGGCGGACTTCAGCCGTGGGCGCTGCATTTGGTATTCTCGCAAGTGAATATCCCTTATGCGGAGTTCGCGTATATTCATGGGGCCGACCGGACGAATTACGATCCCGTGTTCGAAGGCGTACAGCTGCCGAAGGACGGCTGGTTCTCGCTGCCGGAAGAGATCGGCGCGGGCATCCGGCTGCGCGAAGGCGCCTTGGACATTCTCGACGAGTTGAAGTAAGGAGGGGGAATGCCGCATGAGCCGCTGCAGCTACAGCATTCGATGCTTCAAGACGGCCTCGCACCGCGCGCCCAAGCCGGTCTTCCTGTTCATGGACGGGTTCGGCGAAGAGCTGGACGTGAATTGTTATTTTTGGCTTGTACAGGGCAACGGACGGAATATCCTCGTCGACACGGGTATGGGCGGCTCCCATCAATTGGCCTACGGCTCTTATGGAGAGGCGTTTCTGGCGCTCCATCAAGGCAGCCAATCCGGCTTTCCCGTAGGCGAAGGGGAAGATACGGTTGCGCAGCTGCAGACCTGCGGCTTGCGGCCGGCAGACATTGACGCCGTCATATTAACGCATCTGCACTACGATCATATCGCGAATATTCCGTTGTTTGCGGAAGCGGACATCTACGTAAACCGGCGAGGCTGGGAATTCGCGCTTCAGCGGGAATACCCGATATTCGATACGTTTCCCCATCCGCTTCTGCGTTACATGGAACGGGAAATGGGCAGCCGCCTGCGGCTGTTGGAGGACGAAGCCGAGATCATGCCGGGGCTGTCGGTCTTCCGTACAGGCGGGCATACCCGCTGCTCGCAGGCCGTGCTGATCGACACGCTTCATGGAAGAGCGGCGATCAGCGGCGATGTCGCCTTCTTATACGAGAATTTCGAGCGCGAGCACCCGATCGGCTTCGGCATGAGCGCCGAAGAGAGCGTGGCCGCGATTCGCCGCCTGAAGCGGGAAGCTTCGATCCTGCTTCCGGGTCATGACGCCGCCGTATTGGAGCGGTATCCAGATGGATGGATCGGAGGGAAACCAGCATGAGCGGCAAGCTGCAGGACCGCGTTGCGATCGTTACCGGAGGAAGCCGTGGCATCGGGAGAGGGATCAGTCATGTTTTGGCGGAAGCCGGCGCTTTCGTCGTCGTCAATTATACGAGCCATGAAGCGGCAGCGCTTGAGGTCGTGGCGGAAATTCAAAGCAAGGGCGGCCGGGCGGAAGCCGCGCAGGCCGACGTCGGCGTCAAGGCGGATATCGATCGGATGATGGACGGGATCGAGGAGCGGCACGGACGAATCGATATCCTGGTCAATAATGCCGGTATCTGTCCGTTCAGCGAATTTTTCGATATCGACGAGGAGACGTGGCATCGGACGATCGGCGTCAACCTCGGCGGGACGTTCTTCTGCTCCCAGCGGGCGGCGGTTGCCATGCGCAAGCAGGGCGGCGGAGCGATCGTCAATATCAGCACGGTAACTTCGACCCGCGGCAGCCGAGACCAGGTGCACTACGCCTCGAGCAAAGGCGGCATCAATGCGCTTACGACAGCCATGGCCTTCGAGACGGGAAAATACGGCATCCGCGTCAATTCGATTTTGTGCGGCGGCGTCTGGACGGATATCAACGTCGAGCAGCGGGCGCAGGCAGCGGCGGTCTCCGGCAGTCTCCCGCGGCTGCCGCTCGGGCGGGCCGGATTGCCGGACGATCTCGGCAAAGCCGTGCTGTTCCTGGCTTCGCCCGACGCGGAATGGATCACGGGCGCGCATCTTGCCGTCGACGGCGGCTTCATGACGATGTAACGGCGGCGATTCTTACGCATGCATGCAAGGCGATAACCTGAGGAAAGAGGGGCTGTTCATGAAAGCGGTCATGTGGACAGGAGCGGAACGGATGTCGGTTATCGATCTTCCGCTGCCTGAGCCGGAAGCGAACGAAGTGTTGATCAAGGTGAGCCATGTCGGCATTTGCGGCTCGGATTTGGAAGGCTACTTGGGCCATAACAGTCTGCGTCACCCGCCGCTGCTCATGGGACATGAGTTCTCCGGTACGATTGCGGGCTTCGGCGGAGGTTCGGCGTCGGACGAGGGCGGAGACCTATCGACTGGAGAGAGGGGCGGCGCAGGGGCGGAAAACAGAGCAGATCTCGCGCTCGGCGACCGCGTCGTCGTGAATCCGCTAATTCATTGCGGCGCTTGCCCGCGCTGCATCCGCGGCCAGTTCAACCTGTGCGATCGCCGCCGTATCATCGGCATTCACCGGCCCGGCGCGTACGCGGAGCATATCGCGGTACCGGCAGCGCAGGTCGTGCGGATTCCGGACGGACTGACGGATGTTCGCGCTTCGCTGACGGAGCCGCTTGCCTGTTCGCTGCGCGCCGCCCGCCGGGCAATGGCGACTGTCCCGATGGGCAACGTCGTCATCATCGGGGCAGGCGCGATCGGACTGCTTAGCGCGTTCTCGGCTCGGCTGCTCGGCGCCGGCAAAATCTTCGTCCTCGACAATAATCCGCTGCGCCTGAAGCATGTCGCGGAGCTGGGCTTCGACGGTGCCGTCGACAGCTCGGATGCGGATGCGGTTGCGGCCATGCTGAAGGCAGCCGGAACGAAAGGCATCGACGTCGTCATCGACGCCGCCGGCTTCAGCGTTACGCGCAGCCTCGCCAAGCGGATCGTCAACACGGGCGGAACGATCATGAACATCGGCCTCGGCAGCGGCGAGTCGGTTCTCCCGGTCAACGACATGATCCGCGGCGAGACGACGGTGCTGGGCTCCTTCTGCTACGCGCCGCAGGACTTCGCCGATGCGCTGGAGCTGCTCGCAGCCGGCAAAGTAACCGAGGAAGGCTGGACGACGCTGCGTCCGCTCGGCGACGGTCCGGCTTGCTTCGCAAGCCTGGTGCGGGGCGAGGTGTCGCACGGGAAGATTATATTGAAAGTCTAGACGTCTATAAGGCAGGACGGCTAACCGCCGCATGTAGGCATACTCCGGACGCGCACTTTCTGGAATAAGCATTGGTTAGGATATCCGATGCATTCCGGAAGATGTTTTTCTTTTTCTTGTTGCCAATACAACTTTGAAGCCGGACGGAATCACAGCGTCTGATGCAGTGCAGCATATCGTGCCGGAGCCCGAAGAACGAACCGCTCTGCGATCGGGGGATGGGGGCAGTGCGCCTCCCTCTTGCTTGACCAAGCCCGGATTAGCGGTCGCTTCCTCCTCGGCCTCGGGGCGAGCACGGTTTAAGAAGGAGGACATTCCATTCCTCTACCAGGTTGAAGTTGGCTGGAAGGATTGCGGAGATCGACACTTCCCCGGGGCGGCGCACTCCGATAGGGACCCTGACTTGTCGATAAAAAAAGCCGAAGTTGGTAGTTTTGGCAGGTAAGAGGGTGAATGGATCGACTACATCGGCTGGGATAGGTGGTTTTGGCGGGCGAAAGGGTGAATGGATCGACTACATTTGCTGAAGTTGGTGGGTTAGGCGGGCAAGAGGGTGAATGGATCGACTACATAGGCTGGGGGAGGTGGGGGAGGCGGCAAAGGGTGGGTTCGAGGGTCCAAAGGGGCCAAAATGAAAGGAAGCGGCGCCCGTTAGACGCCGCTTCCTTTCATTTTGGCCAGAAAAGCCGATATCGCGTAATAGGCTGCTCCGCGTACGGCGGATTTCTCGCCCTGCTCGGCGAACAGCACTTGCAGCTTGCCGCGGTGATGCGCCAGCGCCCTGCGGTCGACCGTTCGCTGGACCGCCTCATCGATCCAGGCTTCGGCGCGCCGCATTTCGTTGCCGATGATGACGATATCGGGATTGAAGACGTTCACGATATTCGCGATGCCGACGCCGAGCGCTTCGCCGATGCGATCGAACAGCGCGAGCACTTCCGGCTCGCCACGTCCGGCGGCTTCCAGCAGCGCGTCAAGTTCGTGGTAGCCGAGCGATTCAGACTGCTCCAGCAGCGCGTTCTCCGACGCGTACAGCTCCCAGCAGCCTTGATTGCCGCAGCGGCACGGCTTTCCGTCCGCATGAATGGAGAGATGGCCGAGCTCCCCGGAGAAGCCGCCGGCTCCCTTGTACAGCTCCTTGTTCAGGATCATGCCGGTTCCGATGCCGATGCCGACGCTGACATAGATCTGATTGGCGATGCCGCGGCCAGCGCCGTAGCGCTGCTCGCCTTGGGCGCCGGCGTTCGCTTCGTTATCGATCGTAACCGGTACGCCGAAGCGTTCCTCGACGATGGTGCGCAGCGGGACCTCGGGCCACGACAGATTCGGCGCGAACAGAATCGTGCCGCTTTCGTTGACGAGTCCCGGCACGCCGATGCCGATGCCGACCACGCCGTACGGGCAGGCAGGGATCTTCGCGCGCAGCGCCTCGATGCAGTCCAGCAGGCGCGGAATGACGCTCTCTACGTCCTGCGTCTTCAGCGTCAGCCGATGCTCGGCGACGACGCTGCCCTCGAGATCCGTCAGGATGCCGCGGATGTAATTGACGCCGAGATCAATGCCGACGGCATAGCCGGAGGTGGCGCGGAACTCCAGCAGGTTCGGCTTGCGTCCGCCGCTGGATGCGCCCGGACCAAGATCGACCACGAGATGGTTATCGATCAAGTCCTGCACCAGGCTCGATACCGTCGCTTTGTTCAGCCCCGTGCGCTCCGAGATTTGAGCCCGCGAGAGCGGGGCATAGCGCAGCACGGCGTCCAGCACGATGGCCGTATTCATTTTCTTGACGAGCGCCAAATCTCCGGTTTGCTTCATGATTCGTCCGTTGCCCCCGAATGCCTTAAGAATGTATGGGTACGATTGTACCACGCGAAAGTGCGGGCCGCCATACGTTTGCCGCGTACGAAAAAACTTTCTTTGTTTACTAGACAAACAAAGTTTTACGATGCTAGAATAGCCGTAAGAACGTTTTCATAACGACGCCGATGCTACTGATTCCAGCGGTTCCGCATTCGCGGAGCGCATGTATCAGGGCACGGACATACCTTTCTGGAGGGATATTATTCCATGGCTTATTTCAAGAACATTGGCAAAATCGCATTCGAGGGCAAAGGCTCCGACAATCCGCTTGCATTCAAACATTATAACCCGCAAGAGATCGTGCTCGGCAAAACGATGGAAGAGCATCTGCGTTTCGCCGTCGCTTACTGGCATACATTCACGGCTTCCGGCGCCGATCCGTTCGGCGTAGGCACGGCGGTACGCGGCTGGGACAGCGCGAACGAGATGGATCAGGCGAAAATGCGCGTCGAAGCGAACTTCGAGTTTCTGAGCAAGATCGGCATTCCTTTCTACTGCTTCCACGACCGCGACGTCGCGCCTGAAGGCAGCACGCTGGCCGAGACGAACAAGAACTTCGACGTTATCGCCGACCTGCTGGAGCAAGGCATGAAGGAAACCGGCGCGAAGCTGCTGTGGAATACGGCGAACATGTTCACGAACCCGCGCTTCGTGCACGGCGCAGGTACGACCGCCAATGCGGACGTATTCGCCTATGCGGGCGCTCAGTTGAAGAAAAGCCTTGAAGTCGGCAAACGTCTCGGCGCCGAAAACTATGTGTTCTGGGGCGGCCGCGAAGGCTACGACACGTTGCTGAACACCGACATGGCGCTGGAGCTCGACAACCTGGCCCGCCTGTTCCATATGGCCGTCGCTTACGCGAAAGAGATCGGTTTCGATGCGCAATTCCTGATCGAGCCGAAGCCGAAAGAACCGACGAAACACCAATACGATTTCGACGCCGCGACTACGATCTCGTTCCTGCAGAAGTACGGCTTGAAAGACTACTTCAAGCTGAACCTGGAAGCGAACCACGCGACGCTTGCCGGTCATACGTTCGAGCACGAGCTTCGCACGGCAGCGATCAACGGCATGCTGGGCTCGCTGGATGCGAACCAAGGCGATCTGCTGCTCGGCTGGGATACGGACGAATTCCCGACCGACATCGTATCGACGACGCTCACCATGTACGAAGTGCTTAAAGCCGGCGGCATCGGCAGGGGCGGAGTAAACTTCGACGCGAAAGTGCGCCGTGCTTCCTTCGAGGATCAAGATTTGTTCCTGGCGCATATCGCAGGCATGGACACGTATGCTTGGGGCTTGAAAGCAGCAGCGAAGCTGATCGAGCAAAACGTCATCGACGGCTTCGTCGACAACCGCTACCGCAGCTTCAAAGAAGGCATCGGCGCAGAGATCGTTGCGGGCCGCGCTACGCTGGCATCGCTTGAGCAGTACGCGCTGCAAAACCATGTGATCAAGAACGAGTCCGGCCGCCTGGAGCGCATCAAACTGCAGCTGAACGAAGTTATTTTCAGCGTATAGGAGGCCAATGATTCCATGTCATACGTCATCGGCGTCGACTTAGGCACGAGCGCGGTGAAGGTGCTGCTTCTGGACAGAAGCGGCACGGTCGTTGCGGAAGCATCGCGCGACTATCCGCTGTTTCACGAGCATTCGGGCTGGAGCGAGCAGCGTCCCGACGATTGGGTGAACGGCACGATCGAGGCGCTCCGCGAGCTGACGGCAAACGCCGGCATCGCCGCGGATGCAATTGAAGGGCTGAGCTTCTCGGGGCAAATGCACGGCCTCGTGCTGCTGGATGCGCAGGGCAATCCTGTTCGCAAGACGATTCTATGGAACGATACGCGCACGACGGCGGAATGCCGCGAGATCGAGGAGCTGCTGGGCAAAGAGCTGCTGCTCACGATCACGCGCAATCCGGCGCTGGAGGGCTTTACGCTGCCGAAGATTCTATGGGTGCGCAAGCATGAACCGGAGATCTTCGCGCAGGCGGTGTCATTCCTATTGCCGAAGGATTACGTCCGCTACCGCCTGACGGGCGAGCTGCATATGGATTATTCCGACGCGGCAGGCACGCTGCTGCTGGACGTGGCGAACAAGCGCTGGAGCAGCGAGGTGCTGGAAGCCGTATCGCTGCCGGCATCCTTCGCTCCGCCGCTCGTGGAATCTCACGAGCTGACCGGCACGCTGCTGCCGGAGCAGGCTGAAGCAGCCGGGCTGCACGCAGGCACGAAGGTGTTCGCGGGCGGAGCGGACAATGCCTGCGGCGCGATCGGCTCCGGCATTCTGCAGGAAGGGCTGACGATGTGCAGCATCGGCACGTCCGGCGTCATCCTTTCTTATGAAGCGACGAGCGCGAACGATTTCCGCGGCAAAGTCCATTTCTTCAACCACGGCAAGGAAAATGCGTTTTATGCCATGGGCGTGACGCTGGCGGCGGGCTACAGCCTCAGCTGGTTCAAGGGAGCCTTCGCCAAGGGAGAGTCGTTCGACGAGCTGCTGCAGGGCGTCGGAGACGTGAAGCCCGGCGCGAAAGGGCTCGTCTTCACGCCTTACCTCGTCGGCGAACGGACGCCGCATGCGGATTCCGTCATTCGCGGGAGCTTCATCGGCATCGACGGCTCGCATGAGCGGGTTCATTTTGCCCGGGCGGTCATGGAAGGCATCACGTTCTCGCTGAACGAATCTGTCGCGATGTTCCGCGAAGCCGGCAAGACGGTCGATACGATCATCTCGATCGGCGGCGGAGCTTCCAACCCGGTATGGTTGCAGATGCAGGCGGATATCTTCGATGCCGAGGTCGTTGCCCTGGAGAACGAGCAGGGTCCTGGCCTTGGAGCAGCGATGCTTGCGGCGTATGGCTGCGGCTGGTTCGACAGCCTCGAGGCTTGCGCCGAGCTGTTCGTGAAACGCGCTTCCGTATACAAACCGAATCCGGCGGCAGTCGACGCCTACAGCGGCCTGTTCCGCATCTACCAAGACGTGTACGCGGCGACGCGGACGTTGAATGAAGGTCTGCAAGCTTACCGCAATTAAGAGGGCGCAAGTTACCTCGTTTCTCGTTAAAGTTGATTAACCGTTCCTCTGCATCATGGGGGGAACGGTTTTTTTGATGTTGATGATAGGTTAGTTGACATCGCTAGTCTATTTAAGTTTAAAAAATTAAATAAAACTAGAAATCAAGCGTTTTCTTCCATGTTCCTACCACGTATACTAGAAACTGTACATAGGCATTGAGCAGTAGAATGACGCAGAGGCGGGAATGACATGGGAGAGACGGCAGGGAATCGAAAGTGGAAGTGGACGGTAGGCGCCAAGCTGATGACGGCATTTATCAGCGTACTGCTGCTGCTCGCCGTGAACGGGGCGTTAAGCTTCGTGACGATGTCCAAGATGAAGGAGACGAATGTCGAGCTGACCGACAAATGGCTGGTTGGCGCGGAGACGATCAACGGCATCAATTATTTGACCGAGCATGTGATGAATCTGCAGTACAGGCTGCTGGACGAGCAGAACGCGGCCATGAAGAAGCAGTACATCGCGGATGCGGCGGCGACGATGACGAAGGTCCACGCCAGCTTTGAAACCTATCGTTCGGTATTGAATGAAGGCGACACGACGGAGAAAGAGCTGTTCGACAAGCTCGTGACCGCGTGGAAGGACTACGAGGACGATTATACGCAGCTGGCGAACAGTGCGTCGAAATCTTTGACGGCAGAGGAAGAGAACAACTTCCGCAAGGCGTCCGAGGGTTCTTTTGCCACGCTGCAGAACAACCTGGATTACCTCGTCCGCAACAACCATAGCGGCACGGAGGACGCGAAGGACGAGAGCGCGAAGCTCGGGACGCAGTCCACGGCAACGATCCTGATTGCGGTTGGAGCAGGCATTGTTTTGGTCATCCTGTTGACCCTGTACGTCCGTCATGCGATCGCGAAGCCGATCCGTCAAGCGGCGCATGTCGTCGATGAAGTGGCCAAAGGCAATTTGCAGACTTCGGTGCCTTCGAGCCGCAGCCGGGATGAAATCGGCCGCTTGCTCGCCTCGCTGCAGGCGATGCTGACGCAGCTGCGTTCGGCCATGCTCGGCGTACAGGAAGCGTCGGCCGGGATCGCCTCCTCGTCCCGGCAAATGCTGAACGTCTCCGAGCAGAATGCCGATTCGTCCCAACAAGCGGCGGAAGCCGTGACGGAGATGGCGGCAGGCGCCGAGCTCGCTTTTGCCCGGTTCGAGGAAGCCGGCAAGACGACGGAGGATTTGGGCGCGGGCATTAATCGAATCGCGGAATCCGCATCCGTCGTCGCTTCGTTATCGGCGGACGCGAGCAGGCAGGCGCAGCATGGCCGGGAAGCGGTGAATGAAGCGGTCGTTCGGATGTCCGCCGTTAATGACAGCGTCAGCTTGGCGGCCAAGCAAGTGGCGCAATTAGAGGCGCACTCGCAAAGCATCGGCTTGATCTCCAAGCTGATCGGCAACGTGTCGAAGCAGACGAACCTATTGGCGCTTAATGCGGCGATCGAAGCTGCGCGGGCAGGCGAACACGGCCGGGGCTTCGGCGTCGTGGCGGAAGAAGTCCGGATGCTTGCCGGCCAAACGTCCGACGCAGTCATGGAAATCGGCGAGCTCATCGGGCGGATTGTAAACGATACGTCCGCGGCAGCGCGCCAAATGCATGACAGCGCGATGGAAGCGGAGGCGGGCATGCGCGCCGTCCGCGCGGCCGGCGCTTCGCTCGCGGAGATCACGAGCGCATCGGAGCGCGTATCGGGCCAAGTGCAGGAGGTCGCGGCCGCCTCGGAAGAGCTGGCGGCAGGCTCGCAGCAGCTTGCCGGCGCGATGCTGCGCCTGCAGAGCTACGCGAAGCAAAGCGCGGAGACCGCGGTGACCGTAGCGGCGACGTCGGAAGAGCAGACGGCCTCGGCGGAGCAGATTGCAACTTCCTCTCGCGCCCTCAGCCGGATCGCGGGAGAAATGAACGAGCTGGCATCCGGATTTAAGCTGTAGCGGGCGGGCATACAAGCTTCGTATTAGTCGATTGCAGGCCCTACGTTCGAGCCGCGTGCACGATGCCGGCGCCAGTAGGGAGTGTCTTGCCAACTAACTTAAGGGGAGTCTATCTATTCAATCGTGCGTTCAGGTCAACCAGTTTTTGCTGGTTGGCTTTTCTTATGGGCGGCTTTCGAAGGAGGTATTCGGGGGAGAGAGGGGGAAGGGCAAAACAGGGCAAAAGGTGCACCCAGTACACTACATTTGCCGAAAAGCAGCCAATTCCGAGCAAGAGCAGCACCCCGTACACTACCTTGGAGGATAGCAGCCAATTCGTCGGCCAATTTAACAAGGGGGGCGTCCCGAAAGTCGTCATCGATGACTTTCGGGACGCCCCCTATTGGCGTTCTAGCCCTTATTCATTTATAAGGCTCCCATATATCCGTCGGCGAGACGCCGAGCTCATCGGCGATCAACTGAGCGGTAAGCCGTTGCGGTCTCTTAATCTTGCCGTTGCGAATGTTAGAGATCGTCGTCAATGAAATTTGCGTATTTTCGGCTAATTGGGTGACGGATACGCGTTTCTCGAGCATGAGCAGGCGCAGCTTGTAGGAAGCGTCCGAATTCGTTGCAGGTCTCTCGTGTTCCTTGACCGGTCCGGCTGCCAAGGCTTCCCCTTCTCCCGCGGTTTCCATCGTAAGCACGAGGGCAGCGTAGCATCTGAACGTCCCGTCGCCGTTGAAGAAAGGCCTGACGACGGAGCGGATGCGGAATCGGTCATGGAACAGCTGCAACGTAAAATGAAACTCGCCGATCTGCCGGCTGAATTGCAATTCCTGAAGCTGGGCAAGGACGCGCGCGCGATCCTGCTCGGCGATGAATTGTCCCGGCTCCGTACGGGAAAGCTCCAAACGGTCGTATGCGATCGGACCGCGGTAGCCGCGCAGCGAGAGGACGGTTCCTGAGGGCGTCAGGCGCATGGACACGATCGCATGACGCTCATGCGCCGTATCCTCGATCCATTTGTCCTCGGACCTGTCATGCACGGTCACGATAAGGTATGTTTCGCCGGCGGCCAGCGTCTGCTTGACATGGAACTCTCCGAACAGAGATGCCGAATCCGACAGGGTAAAGTACGATTCCGCGTAGGCTTCCAAATTGTGCGGCGTAATGGAGTCGCATAACAGGTCGACGATCGACCACAGCGGCTTCGAGCCAAGCAAAGGAAGCGAAGCAAGCGGCAACCCGATCAGTTGATCGCTGGTGCAACCGGTGAGTGAATAGAAGGCTTCGTTGCAAGCATAGATATGTCGACTGTTTTGATAGATTCGAATGACCATAATCGGATTAGGAGAATGAGAGAATAGATCCAACATCATCTTCAGCACCTCTGCTAAGTTGTGCTACAAGTATAGCACAATCGTCTTCGGAATCGTCCGCGAAAGGATAGAGCACGATGGCTCGTCGAAGGAAGTAGATATAGGAGAGGTAAGAGACCCGTATGATGGACGGAACAATCGGGTACGCTATGCGGGTATGGAACATTTAGGATTAGGGAGTGTCCGCAATGCACGAAGATACCGGTTTATTGTTTCAATTCGCCGATTCCAGCGCTGCGTCGCTCGCAAGCGGCACGTTTCAAGAGCTAGGCTACGATCCCGTCATTCAGCAGGGCAGCGAGGTGCATATTCATATGCGCGGGGACGATATCACGTCGGCGCTCGAAATCGCGCAGTCGCATGGCGGCCAGCTGGCCGTGGAATCCTCCATTCCTGAGATATCGCTGACGAACGAGGCCTACCGCATGGAAAACATTACGATACCCGCCCATGTCGTGAACGAGGATTGGATCGCGCGTGAAGAGACGCCGGACGGCCTGCAGAATCACGACGACGATGCGCCGGAAGCGGACGAGTTCTTCCCGGACGACGGCTCGTACGGCTATTTCTCCGGCGACGTGCATATCTGAATCGACACGAAGAAGGCTGACCGGCGCGATTGCTCGCTTGGTCAGCCTGTTTCAATCGGACAGCGCCGCATGGCTGCCGGCCGCATAGCCCGTAGAGAACGCCGCCGTAATGTTATAGCCGCCGGTATAGCCGTGAATGTCCAGCACTTCTCCGCAGAAATATAAGCCCCGCATCAGCTTCGATTGCATCGTCTTGGGATCGATTTCCTTGAGATTGACGCCGCCGCCCGTAACGAAGGCATCCTCCAGCTTCAATGTCCCGTACGCCCGCATCGGGAATGCCTTAATCAGCTTCGCGAATTCCAGCCATGCCTGTTTCGGAATATGGTCATACGTCAGCTGCTCATCCAGGCCGGCTTCCTTCATTAATATAGGAAGCATGCGTTCAGGCAAATAGCTTCGCAGCACGTTCTTGATCGTCTTCTTCGCTTCGGCCCCAGCCAGCTTCAGCGTCTCGTCGTACACCTCCGCCGCGGATTGATCCGGCCGCAGATCGATGGTCAGCAGGGCGTTGCGCGCGTCGCCTTTCTTCAGTTCCTTCACGACGAATTGGCTGCAGCGCAGCGCGATGGGACCGGATACGCCGAAATGGGTGAAGATCATATCGCCCCGATGCTCCGTTACCCGTTTGCCTTTCGCGTTCCAGACGGATAAACTGACATCCCTGAGCGACAGCCCTTGCAGCTCTTTGCTTTGAATAAACGGCTCGTTCGACGTAATCGGCACCTCCGTCGGGAAGAGCTCCGTTATCGAATGTCCGGCGCGTTCCGCCCATGGATAGCCGTCGCCGGTCGAACCCGTATGGGGGACGGACTTGCCGCCGGTAGCAACGATAACGCTTCTGCAAGTAATCGTTTCGCCTGATGGCAGCAAGACGCCATGGACATGGCCGTCCTCGTATAGGACTTGCTTGACGGGCGCATTCACGCGGATGTCCACGCCCTGCCTTCGCACCTGGCCAATAAGTGCGTCGACGACCGTCTTGGCTTTATCGCTAACAGGAAACATCCGGCCGTTGTCTTCTTCCTTGAGCGCGATGCCGAGGCCTTCGAAGAATGCAATGATGTCTTTGTTGCCGAAGCTTGTTAATGCACTGTAGAGGAAACGGCCGTTCCCTGGAATAAACTTGATCAGTTCGTCGAGATCCTTGTTGTTCGTCACGTTGCAGCGGCCGCCGCCCGAAATGCCCAGCTTACGTCCGAGCTTGTCCCCTTTGTCCAGCAGAAGCGCGCTCGCTCCGTGCTTGCTGGCTGCAATTGCGGCCATGAGCCCGGCGGAGCCGCCTCCTATAATAATAACCTCGTAATTCATTGGTTTTCCCCTCGATTATCGATCGCTTAGAATGTCAGATTGCCGATACCTATCATACTATCCAGTTTGAGGAGCGTCTACTCGGCTTCATGCCTGTCCCTTTACGCCAACTTCATATTTATGGGAGAATATACCAATCCTGGTTTGACTATTATTGAATCGGAAATACATTGTAAAAACGATAGACCTATGATTTAATCGGATTAACAGGTAAATAGGATATACAATAACTGGGTTTCTTCTGAAGGGTGGGACTCAATTTTGTGTGGAAGCTAATTCTATTGCAATTCATTCTAGCTTTGCTTCCGGTATTTATATTTCAATTTTGGTATGACTACTCCAAACCACTCAAAAGGGTTCCTTACCTGCTGATTCTGATTTGCGGCGCCTGCGTGACGCTTGGCATTGCGGTGTGCGCCGAGGTGAAAGGGTTTGACCTGGATTACCTTTATTCGCAGCTGATTATCGGTTCATTGTACGGGGGACCATGGGTCACGCTGGCTCTGACAACCATCTATCTGATCGCCGAACAGTTCATGATGGAGGGCAGCTGGGGCTGGATCGAGATGGCGGGCACGGTGTTGTTCGTTATTCCGATCATTTCCATGTTCAATCATTCCTTTTATCTCGTGGAGCGCAGGAAGAAATATAAGATTGCGTTCGGATTGACGGCGGTCATACTTTTGATTCGTTTCTGCACCTTCCTTAATTACAGCTACGTCGAGCATCCTGATATGCAAATGACCGACTATGCCGCCATTCTGATCCATCAGCTGGGGTACTTCGTCATTATCGGCCTGGCAATCTTCTTCTCGGATCACTTCGTGCATCACCAGCACGTGAATTACCAGCTGCACAAAATTTCGAACAGCTTTCGCATCGAGGTGCAGAAGCTGCAGCAATTTATAGAAGAAACGCCGCTCGGCGTCATCTTCGTCGACCAAGCCGGCACGATTACGCACATCAATGAGATGGCTATTCTCCTGCTGAAGGACAAGGTAGGCGGCAGGCAGCGGCATGAGCTGATCGGACAGCCGTTTACGATCCTGTACGACCACATCGAGAAGGATGTACTTGGGCGTCTGCTCTATCAAGCGCTGAACGGCCACAAGATCACGACGGAATACGTGCAGGAGCAGGGGAAGATATACGTTAATTCCGGCATCTGCGTGCGCGATATTCAAAATAACGAAATCATCGGCGCGGCGATCATCGCTCACGATATCACGGAGCTGAACCGGCTTCGCGATGAGGTCGGGCGTATGGAACGGCTTAGTCTCGTCGGACAGATGGCCGCCAGCATTACGCATGAGATCCGTAATCCGATGGCGGTCATCCGGGGGTTCGTGCAGCTTATGCGCGAGCGAAGCCCGGACAATCAGAAGGAATATTACCGCATCGTCATGGAGGAGCTCGACCGGGCGAACAGCATTATCAGCGACTTTTTATCGCTGGCCCAGAACCGGGTTATCGAGAAGAACAGCCAGTCGCTGCACGATATTATCAACGAGATCCTGCCGCTGCTGTGGGCGGACGCCAATATGCGGGGCCAATCGCTCGAGCTTAACCTGACGGATCAGATTCCGATGCTGATGCTGAACGAGAAAGAGATGAAGCAGCTTATTCTGAACCTTGCCCGGAACGGGATGGAGGCGATGGATCAGCACGGCGTGCTTTCTTTGGAAACGGCTACATTCGAGAACTTCGTGGAGATGCGCGTCAGCGATACCGGCAGCGGCATCCCGCAGGAGAAGCTGGAGCATCTGTTCGAGCCGTTCTATACGACCAAATCCCACGGGACCGGCCTCGGCCTGCCGCTTTGCCTCAGCATCATGGAGCGTCACGGCGGCGTCATTCACGTCGATTCCAAGGAAGGGACCGGCACGACCTTCATCGTCCGTTTCGACCGCAGCCGCAATTCATACGAAGCCGCGGCCGCGCTGAGCCGGGATTAGCGACAGCAATCATACGTAACGCGATACATAACGAAATCGAGAACGAATAGCCGGTAACGGATCGGCGGATAAGCGGAATTCCTTGCGCGCATACTACCTTTGGAAGGGGGTGCCAGCAGTGGGAAACAATCCGCAGTCACGCAGCGATTCCGTTCAGGATGCGGCAGCCAGCAAGAAGAAGCAGGGCGGCAAAGCTCCTGAATCGGAAGGCTACGACAAGAAATTAGACGGCCCTAATCGCCCTTCTATCTGAGGAAGGAGCGCGGGCATGAGTAAACCAAACGAGCAAAACAAGCATAACGAGCAAGACGAGCATAACGAGCAGCAGACCCAAGGACTAAGAGCCGGCGGCGATGATCCCGAGCTGGATCCCTATGAGATCAACTTCCTGCCGGAGTTCCGCAGCGGCCGGGGGCCCAGAGCGCCCTTCGTCAATAGCAGCGGCGTCCTGATCGGCGATCATATGTACGAATCGCCGGAGTCGCCGCTGAGCAGCTGGACGGCCGAGACGGATCCCGCCATAATGGCCGGCAGCGAGTGGGTGCATCCGTTCAAGGACATCGGATTTCAGACCAGCGAGAACCGGGAATATTTCGAGCAGGGCATCCAGCCGGCGGGCGGAATCTTCACGCATCCCGATAAGGATGCGGCGTACGGGGCGATGAACGACAGCGAGTTGGACGATGATCCGCAATGAAGCACCGAAGCAATCGGGCGCAGGCCTGGTTGCTTTTTCTTTGCTTTCATATAGGGAGGGGGGTATAATAGAAAGAAAATGAATTCATAAGGAGCGATCACATATGTCGATGTCTTTTGAACGTTATATGCTTGATATGGTTCAACCCATGCGCGACGACTTGACCCGAATCGGAATCGAGGAGCTGCGCACGCCCGAAGCGGTAGTAGAGAAGCTTCCGGATGCCAAGGGAACCGCCTTGCTCGTCATCAACTCCGTATGCGGCTGCGCCGCCGGCCAATGCCGTCCGGGCGTTGCGCATGCGCTGCAATCCGAGATCAAACCGGATCACCTGTTCACGGTGTTCGCCGGCCAGGACAAAGAAGCAACGGCTAAAGCGCGCGAATACCTTGCGCCGTACCCGCCGTCCTCGCCTTCCATCGCCCTGTTCAAGGACGGAGAACTCGTGCATTTCATCGAGCGCCACCAAATTGAGAACCGTTCGGCCGCCGATATCGCAGCAGATCTGACTTCTGCATTCGAGCGGTACTGCCAATAAGAGGTGAGAGCATGAGCTTGCAGGAACAGATCGTCAAAGAGCTTGGCGTTAAACCTGAGATCGATCCGCAGCAAGAGATTCGCAAGCGGGTCGACTTCCTGAAAGACTATGTACGCAAATCCGGTACGGCCGGCCTCCTGATCGCCATCAGCGGAGGGATCGACAGCGCGGTTGCGACCGGCTTGTGCAAGCTGGCGACCGACGAGCTGAGCGAAGAAACCGGCAAGGAATATATGACGCTCGGCGTGTTCCAGCCTTACGGCGAACAAGTCGACATTTCCGACAGCTACGAGGTCGCCGAAGCGTTCAAGCTGAAGCACCGCGTGGAGACGAACATCCAGGAGGCGGTCGACGAGATCGCCTTGGAAGTGGAACACAGCCTGAAATCGATCGGCATCTCCCGTCACATCAGCCGCGGCGGCAAAGGCAACGTGAAGGCGCGCACCCGCATGGTGACGCAGTACGCGCTCGCGTTCGAGCTTAACCTGCTCGTCGTCGGCACGGACCACGCTTCCGAAGCGATCACCGGCTTCTACACGAAGTGGGGCGACGGCGCGGTCGATATCACGCCGCTCAGCACGCTGAACAAGCGCCAAGTCCGTCAGGTTGCGGCAGCGCTCGGCGTTCCTGGCGCAGTCGTGACGAAGGCGCCGACGGCGGGACTGTGGGAAGGCCAAACCGACGAGGACGAGCTCGGCATCACCTATGACGAGAACAGCGATTACCTCGAAGGCAAGCCGGTCAGCGACGCAGCTCGCGAGAAGCTGGAGAAGCAGTACGTCAAGACCGCGCACAAACGGAACACGATTCCGGGCATCTAAGGATGCGATTCGATTACGCCCTTCGGCTTCGGCCGAGGGGCGTTGTTTGTATGCGCGAGCTGGCGGGCAATGCTGTAGCGCAAATAGCAGGTTGGCATAGCGCATATTGCCGACTGCATTTTTTTGGTATGATAGGGGCATATCGTTGAACCACTATGGGGAGGTAGTTCAAGCCATGCATCCATCCGTTTGGCAGCATCGCAAGCCGCTCGTCAATACCGTTCAAGCACTCTCGGAAGGCCAACTGACCGTCGGCTTCATCGGCGGCTCGATTACGGACGCTCGTCCGCGCCACAACTGGCCGGAACCGGTCATCGGCTGGCTCGTCGAGCAATTCCCGCAGGCGAGAATCGTCGTCGAAAATGCCGCGATCGGCGCGACGGGCAGCGAGCTGGCCGTCCTTCGGGCGAAGCGGGATCTCATTGACCGCGGCTGTCGGCTCGTATTTATCGATTACGCTGTCAACGATTCCGGCGAACCTTCGGAGAAGCGCAGGCGGACGCGGGAAGGTCTGGTCCGCAAGCTGCTGGCGGACGGCAGCAGCGACGTCGTGCTTGCGCATACGTACATGCAGGACATGTACGCGGCGATGAGCGTTGGCGGCGTACCGGATTCCATTGCGGAACTGGAGGAGCTGGCGGAGCATTACGGCATCGGCTCCGTCTGGATGGGGCTGTATGCGCTGGAGGAAGTGCGCAAGGGCCGAATGAGGTGGGAGGAATGGCTGCCCGACGGCTTGCATCCGACAAGCCGCGGCAGCTACAGCTATGGCCAAAGCATCATCGCTTTCCTCGAGCGGGAGCTGGGGATCGGAGCAGGCGAGTCGAAGCCGGAGCAGGCGGAAGGTCGTCAGGTCGAGGCTAGCGGACTGCCCGAACCTTTGAATCCGAAGCATTGGGGAGCGGCAGAGCTTCTGCCTCTTGCGGAGGTCAAGACAGAAGGGCCGTGGACCATTCGCCGCTGGCCGTTCTACGAATGGATCGATCAGGTGCTTGAAACTGCGGCTGTCGGCGCGAAGCTGTCGTTCTCGTTTACCGGACGGGGGCTATCGCTCGGATTTGATTTCGGGAAGTTGTCTGCCGAGTTCCGTTACCGGCTCGACGGCGGCGATTGGATCACGGTCAGCCGTAACCGGCCGGACTGGTGCGCGGACGAAGGGTGGTTCCATACTTGGTTCCTAGGGGACGAGCTGGAGCCCGGCGAGCATCGGATGGAGCTTGAAGTCATTCACGGCGATCGGCCGGAATGCAGAGGAACGAATTTCCGATTGGCGCTGATCGGCGTCATCGGCTAAGTGAGGCGGTTGAATCACAGTGATCATCGGTATCGGACATGATCTCGCTTCGCTGGAGCGGATCGAGAAGACATTGCGGGGATCCTCCGGCGAGCGTTTCCGGGAGCGGATCCTGACGGCGCACGAACGGGAGATGTCTTCGGCATATAGCGGCAGACGCGCCGCGGAATTCATCGGCGGGCGCTTCGCCGTCAAGGAAGCCGTCTCCAAAGCCTTCGGCTGCGGCATCGGCGCCGCGCTCGGCTTTCAAGACATCGAGATCGGCCGCGAGGCCGGGGGTAAGCCTGTCTGCCGGCTGTCGTCGGCTGCTTGGGCTCGGCTTGGCCATCAGGATCGCAACATCGCGATTCATGTGTCCATCTCGCATGATGCAGCTCTTGCATCCGCTTATGTCATTGTAGAATGCCTCGATTGAAGGCGCTCGCATAACATCGTCACCTTTTGCCCATAATTGGAATACAACATAGGAATAACGGGCGAAGGAAAGGCGGCGAGCGGCGATGAGACAAGGGCTGCAGTCCAAACGAATGTTCAGGAGCGGGCAGGCCGTTCCGCTTGATGGACTGTACGAGGATTTGTGGGGCTGCTGCCTGCCGCTGCTGCAGGGCGACCTGTTTCCGCCGCATCCGACGATGGGCGATTCCAAATGGTCGTATAGAGGACCGGTGGGAGCGGGTCTGCCTCAATGGAGACGGACGGCAGGGAAGGAAGCCAAGTAACCAATACAGTATTATAGCGATAGACAGGAAAAAGATCCTTATGAGGGGCTGAGCCAGCCTCCCGTAAGGATCTTTTTCTAGCTCCATTTGTTCTGCATGGGAGGGCCGATCTCGCTGGCGGTTACTTCTTGGCGCTTAGCCAGGCGGCCAGCTCTTCGATCTGCGCATCCTGCAGTCTTCCGGAGAAGGGCGGCATACCGCCGCCGCCTTGCTTGATTTGAGCAGCAATCTGCGCTTTGGACATTCGTTTGCCGACCTTCGTCAGGTTCGTGGAGTCGCCCATGCGGCCCTTCAGATCGGTGCCATGGCAGGAGATGCAATTGGATCTGAATACCTGCGGCGTATCGGACGCTCCGGCACTGATCGCCTCTGCGGACGCCGAGCCGCTTCCGCTCAAGAAGAGCAGAGCGGGCGGAAGAACCGCCAGCAAGAGAACGCGAATAAATCCGCGGACGGGATGGATTAACGAACGGCTGGTCTTCATGGGAAAAAGCCTCCTTATGCGCTGTCGCTTATGTAAATCATTCTTAAGTAGGAATATTTTGCTAGTCGGATGTGCATTGGTTCCTCTTGAAACGTTGCGTTATAATAGAACGATATGTTTGTGGTTAATTAACTTATTTTGATGTGGAGCTGCAATGAAACACACCTACAGAACAATCATCCTGCATTATTTTCACCGCTTTCATGCAGAAGTATCCATGGCTGCTTATTCAATATCGAAGCCGGGCCGCACATCGCAGCTGATGCCGGAGTTTTACCGCTTCTGGTTCGTTACGCAAGGCGGAGGCGCGCTCAAGGTGGACGGCCGGGAGGTGGAAATGAAGCCCGGTCAGCTGTACCTTGTTCCGCCGGGTGCCTTCCAGTCGTTCGCTGCCGAACCGGAGGTGACGGTCAGCATGTACTGGTGCCATTTCCGCGCATCCATCGGGGACGTTGAGATGTTCGACCTTCTCAAGCTCCCGTTATTCATCGTTCCGGAGGAACAAGAGCGAATGGTGCTGCTGTTCGAACAGCTGATCGAAGCATACCGCTCGCCGCTTCTGACGAGAGAGCTGCGCACCCGCGCGAAGCTGCTCGAGATATTGGCTGTTTTCCTGGAGCACGGCGGCATTAACGAAGCCTCGCTGCGCGAAACAGAGCCGCTCGAGAAGCTCGACCGTGTGTTAGAATATATCGAGGCGCATTTGTCCGAAAGGATCGCCGTGGAGGATCTGGCGCGGCTGGTTTTTCTTCATCCGAACTATTTCATCAGTTATTTCAAGAACCTCATGGGGCATGCACCCGCTCAATATGTCACGTTGCGGAGACTGGAACGCGCCAAATTGCTGCTGGAGCAGAAGGACGAGCTCAATATTACCGACGTCGCCCAGCAAGTCGGCATGCAGGGGCATTATTTGTCCCGCATGTTCCGGCAATACACCGGATTAACCCCGAGCCGGTACAGGCAAACCTACTGTGAAGCTGCAAGGAGATTGGCCCTCGGCGAAGACGAAGATGCATAAGGGAGCGAACACGCATGACAACTGAAGCGGCCAGCTATTTCAGCAGAGAGCTGCTGGGGTGGTATTGGGCCCACAAACGGGATTTGCCTTGGCGGATGAACCGCGATCCGTACCGTGTCTGGGTATCGGAAATCATGCTTCAGCAGACGCGGGTAGATACGGTGATCCCGTATTACGAACGGTTTATGGAGAAATTTCCTACCGCTTCCGCGCTGGCGAACGCGCCGGAACCGGAGGTGCTGAAATGCTGGGAAGGACTCGGCTATTACTCGCGCGCCCGGAATCTGCAGGCGGGAGCGCGCGAGGTATTGGCGCGCCACGGCGGCGTCGTGCCGGATGACAAAGACGCGGTCTCCGCGCTTCGCGGCGTAGGACCTTACACGACGGGCGCGATCATGAGCATCGCGTACAACCGGCCGGAGCCGGCGGTCGACGGCAATGTCATGCGCGTGCTGTCGCGGTACTTCTGCCTCGAGGAGGATATCGCCAAGCCCGCAACTCGCATCGGCATCGAGAAGCTGGCGGCTTCGCTCATACCGGAAGGCTCGGCCGGCGATTTTAATCAGGCGCTTATGGAGCTCGGCGCGCTCGTGTGCACGCCGAAGTCGCCAGGCTGCTTGACTTGCCCGGTGATGATGCATTGCGAAGGGCGCATGGCCGGCAAGGAGCATGTGCTGCCGATCAAGACGAAGGCGAAGCCGCCGCGCCGGGAGACGCGGATCGCGGCGCTCATAACCGGAAGCGGCGAGCTTGCCGGCAAGCTGCTCGTGCGCCAGCGGCCCGAGAGCGGCTTGCTCGCTCAAATGTGGGAGCTGCCGCATGTACTGGCGCCTGACTCGCTCGGCGCGGCATCACCTGTGAAGCGGCGGGGCCGGAGCAAAGCGTCTGCAGTCGTGAATGCAGCTGCGGCCACGGCGACTGGCGAGCTGGAGCTGACTGTGTCGACGGAAGCATCAGTGACAGCATCTGCTGCGGAGGCATTGGCCGGAGAACGCGAGACGGCTGTGGGCTTGGAGCTGGCGTTCCCGGAGCCGGTCTTGCGTGCAGGAACGGCAAGCGTGGTAGGCATGCCGGATGCTGGCGGGAGTTCGGACCGGCGCGCGGCGATGGCGGATTTCATGAGCCGGGCTTTGTCGGCGGAGGACGGGCTGCTCGTCCGGCCGGAGGCCTGGTGGGGCGAGACGGATCATGTGTTCAGCCATATCGTTTGGGACATGCAGGTGTTTCGGGCGGAGTTCGGCTTCTGGCAGGCGACGGAGAAGGCAATTGCGGTAGAACCGGCAGGTATTGCAGGCGCAAGTACAGCAAGTACGGTAAGCCTGCTTAATGCCGTTGCTGCGGCCGAAGCTTCCGCTGCATACGGAGAAGGCCGAGCGCCTGCCCACTACAGATGGATCGGTCCCGAAGAGATGCGGACGTTCGCGTTCCCGAATGTGTTTATCCGCATTTTGCAGGATTATTGGCGCGATTTGGATTGATTCGGCGGAAGGCTCGTTCTACAATGGTTAAGGATGTTAGGTTAATGCGCCCATGGTCGGCGCAAAGGATTAGACGGAACGAACCAATGGGATGGAGGCTGTACCGTGAGCGAAATGCTTGATAGATTGCAGCAGGAGAAGATTGTCGCGATATTCCGCGGCATCGAAGACCAATATGCGGACCAGGCGGCAGAGGCGCTGCTGAGCGGCGGCATCACGCTGATGGAAATTACGATGAACACGGCCGGCGCAGCCGGCATGATCAGCCGCTGGCGCGACAAGTACGGCAGCCAAGCGGGAATCGGCGCAGGCACGGTGCTCGACTTGGACATGGCGAAGGAAGCGGTCGCGGCCGGCGCGCAGTTTCTGATCTCTCCGAATCTCGACGAGTCCGTCGTCGATTACGCGTTGAAGAACAACGTCTCGGTGTGGCCCGGCGTCATGACGCCGACGGAAATCGTACGCGCATGGAAAGCCGGCGCGGAAGCAGTGAAGGTGTTCCCGATGGGCACCCTCGGCTGGAAGTACCTCGCCGAGATCCGCGCGCCGTTGGACCGTATCCCGATGATGGCGACGGGCGGCGTCGATCTCGACAACATCGCGGATTATTTCAAAGCCGGCGCCTGCGCGGTCGGGATGGGCAGCAAGCTCGTCAACCTCGACTGGGTGCGCAGTGGCCGCTTCGATCTGCTGACCGAACGCGCAAGACAGTTCGCGGATGCGGCGAAAGCTTTGTAAGGCACGTGTAATCAGACGGAGAGTCATTGGAGCATCGTGTGGTTTCATTGGGCATGACCGAATTTCATAGATTCATAGAACATCGAAGAAGCGCGGCTGCTGCCGCGCTTCTTTATTTTAGGGCGGAGAAACCTTAACAAGTCCCGCAATAAGCCCCGTAACAAGCCCCATAAAAACAAAGAGGCCTGCGGCATATCCGCAGGCGCAAGAGAGAAAATATATAATAAAGGGGGGTCATGTGTTTATTATAGAGTTGGATTATGAAAGAAACATGAAGGGAATATTACAATTCCATTACAGAGCGCTAAAGGTTTGTTAAAGGCCCTGGCTGGTGGTGAGGGAAAATAAAGTTCTTTAACGCAAAAAAGGTCAATCGTGGCCCGTGCGCGGGCATGTTTATTTCATAATCCCGGTCGAGATCTTATGATGCTTCAAGATGATTGCCCTGAAATATTGCTCCTGTTCTCGGTTCTTGAACGACGCTTTGGGGATGTACCAGAAGTTGCGCTTGTCGTGGAACAATAAATAAAAATCGGCGTTCTCCCAGACGTTCACGAGATAATCCACGTTGATTTTAGAACTTAGTTCGGGCGCGGACAGCGAGAGTTCCTTTTCGTTGAATGCAAATGTAAACAGCTGGTTGTAGCGGGGATCTTTCATTTTCTTGCTGGGCGCAAGGACGAACTTCTTCCGCGCATCGAATGCGGAGAGAATGACGAGGGTGGGTATGGCGACCCAAAGAAGCCACAGATCCCACTTTGCGATGGCAGCCAGGAAAAGCAGCATGATAAGCCCGAATACCGATAACGCGATCAGATTCCTTCGCACGTGAAAATAATGCGCCCTGTTAACCTGCTTTAACGACGACCCGAAATTAAACTGGATTTCCTGCATGGGCTCTCTCCGCTCATTTAAGATATTTCTGCGCATACGGCTTCATTCCGCGTACGCCGAAGTGTCGATTATCTCCACTTCTCTTCCCATTTTAGCATATTTTGGAATGCCATGAGAAGGTTACGGTCGCAGACCAATCGGTCGTCACGACAGGATCATTCAACTACAGTGCAGCGGCGCGCACCAAAAACGGTGAAGTTCCCGTACTGCCTGCTGGCGGCAAACAACAATTCTGTCGTTCCGTTAGAACGCCGGCGGTGTCCTGACGATTTAGAAAACCTTGATCCATCGGGAATTTTGTATTTTCCTCGAAATTTATCTCCCATTTGAAAATAGAGATGTTATAGTAGAATTAACTATCTGGTATCGATACCAGATAGATGGCGGACAACTTTCTTCGAGACAAATCCCACAATTGGAGGTTGCGTATGACTCTGTCTATGTTTAACGGAACGATTAGTCGCGATGCACTGGAGGGCTATCTTTCACGAGCGGTCACGGCCGCGGATCTGGTCAACAGCACGACGCTGGACGACGATTTGCGAATGATCGGCAACATCGGCGCCAAGTTTCTCGGCCGCGCTTCGGGCGTGTGGCTGCTGGAACCGGATGACGACGCGCATTTCCGGAACTCGCGGGCGCTTGCGGAACGCGTGCATGAGGTCGACCCGGACATCATGTTGCAGACATGCATTTTTGAAGCCGTTTTCACCGGCGTGGAGGACATTGAAATACCGGGTTGGGTTTTCGAGGCGTTTCAATTATCGGTCGAACGGCGTACGTTCCGTTACGCGGACATGTTGTTCGATTCGAAGCCGCAGGGATTCGTGTGGGATGGGGACGGCGGCATTCCGAACATGAATAAGCCGGAGACGCAGCTATGGTTCTACTACAGGGCGGCGCGTTATATTGATGCCGGGTATGAAGCGATTCATATGGGGCAAGTCCATTTATATGCCGCCGAAGACAACGGGTTTAAGAAAACGGCCGCGTTGTTCAGGAAGATAAGGGACTATGCCAGAGACCATGCGCGACGTGGCATCGTGCTGCTTGATGCGCATACGCACGGGGTGAATATTAACGGCACGCTATTGTTCGACTTTCATTCCATGCCTTATTCGCGAATGCCGATCTTGGACCAGGCAGGAGACAAGATCGCGCTGGTGCAAGAAGGGTTCAGCGAAGGCGGCGTAACGCCAAGCGGCTGGAGCTGCGATACCTTGCCGATGTTGATGGAGCTCGATAATTGGGGAGGGAAGTTCTTCAGCGAGAGCGACGATATTCCGAATGAACGCCGGGCTTGGATGGAGTGGTGGGGCTATGATCAGATTGCATGGTTTGCCTCGCAGGATCAGGAGAGCCGCAATCAATTCTTGGTCTATGCCTTCCAATGGACGGCCGCGAATAACATCCATGCCTATTTGCAAATGCCGATCCGCAGAACATTGGGCAGCTGCCGAATCCCGATGCAGGCAAACGGCGAAAGCGAAGCGATAGCCGACTGTTATCAAGCCAATCAGGCAAGTGCCGGCTGTCCGCTCGGATTCGGTCAAGAAGAGACGATCAAGCGGATTTGGCAATCGGAACAAAATCTCCTAGGCAGCGCGAGCAACCCGGTCCCAAATGCATCCTATGGCGCGACGAACGAGTTCGATCCGGAGACCGGCGTCAAGCTTCCGTCCCGCGTCATCCTATACGGCAGCTTCCAGCATCAGGTCGGGGCGATCAATTTCGATTCCAACAGCGAGACAACCCGCATGTATTATACGGGGAACGGGCTTTATCGGCGCACGTTCGTATTTCCGTTCCGAGGCGCGTTCGATTATGCGGTAGCTCCTTACGGAACCTTGTCCCAGACGTATTCGATCGACAGCTACCCTCGAAGCGGGTCTTCTACCAAGTCCACGTTGATCGTTGAACGGGAAAACGAAGTCGTTGAATTCGTCTTCGACTTCGCTAAACGGCAGCTTACTGCTCATGTAGTCGAAGGGCTATAACCGTAAGCGTATTTAATCGTGATTGCAACGAACATTGCATTGTGAATGACTTGATGGGAAAGCTGCAGCAGCTGATTATAATTTACCTCTTAAGTATTGGATTAGAGGGAGGTTATCCGTTATCCTGCCCAGACTGCCAAGTCGTTAAGCAGACGGATTCCTATCAAGTCAAAAACAGCATGGCGTATTCGACATGGGCACGAATTCCCTTGCGGAGGCCCGTGTTCCATGTCTGCACTGACCGGCGGCGGTTGCCAAACAGAGGTATAAGCGGGACGTTTTCCGTCCATGAGGGACGCTTACATTTTACAAAAAAGGGATTGTCAAAAAGAAATTATGCGATTATACTGTTCACAACGATATGGAAGCGATACCATAGGAAAAATCATTCATTAATCTGGTATCGGTACCATATTTTTTACTTCTCTTCTGGTATCGGTACCAGAATGTCGCATCCCGACTTATTTTTGCGAAGGCGGTGGTAGAATCGGAAAGCATGTCGGCAGGTGAATAGGAAATTGCGAGTAAGGAAAGCTTTGAAGAAAGCGGAATGCAGTCATCCTATGAATGCACTTTATTTTCTAAAATTGGGGGAACGAGTCCATGAAAACAAAGTCCTTTGGTTTAACCGCCATCTTGCTGGCGTGCGTGCTTCTTGTCCTGACGGCTTGCGGTCAGAACGGTTCCAACGGTTCCAATAACACGGCTTCCGGCAATGGCAACGGAGAAAGCGCTTCAACCGAAAAAATTCCGCTGAAACTGTGGTACTGGAACGGCGCGATTTCCGATTCCACGATCGAAGCGGCGAAAGCGAAATTCCCGAACATCGATCTGAAGGCGGAGAAGCTTCCATCCGGGGACGACTATTTCACCAAATTGAAAGCTACCCTCGTCGGCGGCGGGGACGGTCCCGATATCGTCGCGATGGACAGCTGGGTTTCCTCGATGTTGACGTATAAAGATAAATTCGTGAATCTGTACGACCAAGGCGCCAAGGACGTGCAATCCAAGTACTTGGATTGGAAATGGAAAATGGCCGCGACGCCGGACGATAAATATTTGATCGGCATGCCGATCGACGTGGCGCCGGTCGTGCTTTACTACCGCACGGATCTGCTGGAGAAAGCGGGCGTGCCGAACACGCCGGATGCGGTGAGCAGCGCAGTGAAGACGTGGGATGATTACTTCGCGCTGTTGAAGAAAGTGAAGGACGCGACGGGGGCGACGACGGGAAATATCGCCGACATCTACAACACGATCATGGGCCAAAGCAGCAAATCGTACTTCGACGAGCAGGGCAACTTTATCGGCGACCAAGAGCACGTGAAGAGCGCCTACGACATGGCGGTGAAAGCCGACCAGCAGGGCTTGACCTTCCCGTACTCCAACGGTTCCGAGCAAAATGCGGCGATCAACAACGGCAAAATCGCCATGTTCACGGGCGCTTCGTGGGCCGTCGGCGATTTGATCAGCGCGGCTCCGGATACGAAGGGGAAATGGAACATCGCGCATCCGCCGGGCAACGTCGGCAACCAAGGCGGTTCGTTCTTCGGCGCGCTGAGCTCGACGAAGCATCCGAAGGAAGCGTATGAAGTCATCCAATTCCTCGTCAGCCCGGAAAATCTCGTGACGGCGTACAAGGAATTCGGCAACTATCCGTCGACGCCGGAGATCTACACGAGCCCGGATATGGTTAACAAGAACGAGTTCTTCGGCAATCAAGACCTGAGCACCGTATTCGCGGACGCCGCGAAGGACGTCAAGGTCGCGCACACCGATTCCCGCGACATGGTTGCGAGCACGGCGATCACCGACGCGCTCGTCGCCGTCGACAAGAAGCGCGATCCCGTGAAATCATGGCAGGACGCGCAGGACAAGATCAAGAAACAGCTGTCCCACTAAGCGAATCCGGGACCGCGCGCAGCCAAGCTTGGCATTCATAACGGATGGAACGGGAAAGGGCGAAGGCCTTTTCCCGTCCCAGCCAAGTAACGGAGGAATCGCATGGGAGCCCTTTTGAAAGACATCTACAAGAGCAGAGCGCTGTATCTGTTTATATCGCCGTTTTACATCCTGTTCCTGGTCTTTTCCGTATTTCCGATCTTCTACTCCGTCTTCCTCTCCACCCACAAATGGGACGGCATCGGGGAGATGAAGTACGTCGGCTTCGCCAATTTTACGTACCTGTTCACGGATCCGACGTTCTGGCAGGCGCTCGTCAACAACATTATTCTCTGGATCCTGGGGAACGCGCCGCAGCTGATCTGCGCCTTGATCGTCGCCTTCTTGATCAATATGGCCGTCGTAAGGTTCAAGGGTTTCTACCGCATCGCTTATTTCCTACCGAATATTACGGCCATGGTCGCTGTCGTTATCATATTCCAGTCCTTGTTCGGCAACGAATACGGGCTGATTAATTACCTGCTGCAGAAAGCAGGACTCTCGCGTATCGAATGGTTCAACTCGCCCTTCGCGTCCCGCGTCGTCATCGCGGCGATGATCTGCTGGCGGTACATGGGCTATAACGCCATCATCTACCTGTCCGGCCTGCAGCGGATCCCGAAAGATCTTTACGAGGCGGCCGAGCTCGACGGCGCGTCGACGGTCCAGACGTTCCTGCGGATCACGCTGCCGATGCTGAAGCCGATTATCCTGTTCTCCGTGATGATGTCGACGATCGGCGGATTCCAGATCTTCACCGAACCGCAGGTTCTGGCAGGCACGCAATCCCCGTACCCGGGCACGGATACCGTGGTGCTGTACATGTTCCGGGAAGGCTTTACGTATCAGAACTACGGTTACGCGGCCGCCGTCTCGTGGGTGCTCTTCATCATCATCGGTTTGCTGTCGGTCCTGAA
This sequence comes from Paenibacillus sp. J31P316, assembly GCF_056269105.1. Taxonomy (NCBI): domain Bacteria; kingdom Bacillati; phylum Bacillota; class Bacilli; order Caryophanales; family Paenibacillaceae; genus Paenibacillus; species Paenibacillus sp. J31P316. The sequence goes on from NZ_JBWDNI010000003.1 coordinate 622,634, forward strand.
CTGGAAAGTCTTCAATAAATCTGACGATTGATAACGAGGTGAATGACGGATGGGCAAGGCAATCCTAACCAAAAAGATCCTGCTGCACACCGTGCTGATGATCGGCGTGCTGGTATCGATCTTCCCGTTTTACTGGCTGGTCGTCATGTCGACGAACCAGACGAGCGCCATCTTCGCATTCCCTCCGAAGTTGACGTTCGGCGGATATTTCATGACGAATTTCAATCATGTCCTGGATAACACCAATTTTATTCGCTCCCTCTTCAACACCATATTCATCGCGGTGCTCAGCACGACGCTGCAGCTGTTTTTCAACTCGTTGACGGGGTTCACGTTCGCGAAGTTCAAGTTCCCGGGCTCCAAGGTGCTGTTCTACGTCATGATCGGCACGATGATGATCCCTGGGCAAATGCTGCTCGTGCCGCAGTTCATGGTCATCAAGTCGTTCGGCTGGGTCGGCAGCTACAAAGCGCTGATCGTGCCGGGCATCGCCTCCGCGTTCGGGATCTTCTGGATCCGGCAGTACGCGCTGGCCATCCATAACGAGCTGCTGGAATCCGCTCGTATCGACGGCTGCAGCAAATTCGGCCAATATTGGCGCATCGCGCTGCCGATCCTGCGGCCGGCGCTGGCGTTCCTGGCCATCACGACGTTCATGGGCACGTGGGAAGATTATTTGTGGCCATTAATTGTTTTGACGGATACGTCCAAATTCACTTTAATGTTAGCGCTCCAACAGTTAAAATCAGTTCATACAGCAGATTATTCCATGGTCATGACCGGCACGCTCATGGCAACCTTGCCGCTCATCGTCATCTTCCTCGTGGTCAGCCGGCAGTTCATCGCGGGCATCATGGAAGGAGCGGTCAAGAGCTAACGGGCGATAACGACGCATGGATGAAGAAATTGGGGGCTTGATGAGCGTATGGCGCCGAAAATCAAAGATGTGGCGAAGAAGGCTGGCGTATCGGTCACGACGGTTTCGCGCGTGCTGAACGGCGAAAAGTATGTCAAAGACGATCTGAAGGACAGAGTGAAGCAGGCAATCGACGAACTGGGGTACACGCCAAGCCATATCGCCAGAAGTCTCGTCCGGAACAAGACGAACCTCATCGGGGTCATCGTGCCCGACGTGACGTCGAGCTTTTATTCCACCATCCTGAGCAGCATCGAGAAAACGGCAAGCATGAACGAGTACAATCTTCTGGTGTGCAACATCATCGAGGACATCGACAAAGAGCTCAAATATTTGAACGTGTTCAAGGAAATGCGCGTGGACGGCATTATTATCATGCACGAGAAGCTGAACGACGAGATCAGGGACATGATCCATAAGCTTGGGATTCCGATTATTTTCTCCAGCGTCAAGCCGACGGACCAGCCTTTCGCTTCCGTGATCATCGACGACTATACGGCCGCTTACGACGCGACGCGTTACCTGATCGAGCTCGGGCACGAACGGATCGGCTTTATCGGCGGCGACATGCGCGACGTGACGTCGGGGCAAAACCGCTATATCGGGTACTGTCGCGCGATGACCGACAGCTCGCTTCCGCTCGTGGACGAGCATGTCCGTTTCGGCGATTACAAGACGCAAAGCGGCTACGATCTCGTGCGGGAGCTGCTCGCGTGCGAGAACCGTCCGACGGCCGTATTCGCCGTCAGCGACGACATGGCGGTAGGGGCGATGAACGCCGTGCGCGACCAAGGATTGGCAGTGCCCGAAGACCTCTCGATCATCGGCTTCGACGGCAGCCAGCTGACGGAGCTCGTGCGGCCGCGATTGACGTCCATGGAGCAGCCGATCCAGGAGATGGGGAAGGTCACGGTCGAGGTGCTGATCGACATGATTACGGCTCAGGAGGACGCGCCCGGACAGGATGTCGTGCTGCAGCATCAGCTGGTCGTTCGCGACAGCTGCAAGCGGCATGGATAAATAACGCAGGCATCATTACATCGGAGTGGAAGAGGGAGAGAGACGTGAAGAAATTCGATGCTGTCGTCGTCGGAGACGTCAATATAGATCTTGTGGTAGTAGGGTACAGTCAGGTGCCGGAGCCCGGCCAGGAAGTGTTCGTGGATAACATGATGATGCACGTAGGCGGGGGAGCGGCGTTGTTCTCGCTCTCTCTCGCCAAGCTCGGCCTTGGCGTGGCGTTCAACGGCGTATTGGGAGATGACAGCAACGGCAGCTTCATCCGGGAACAATTCGCCCAATATGGTATCGATACCAGCCTCATTCAAACGAGTAAAACCCATCAAACAGGCATCTCGATCGCTTTTAATCCGGATACGGACCGTTCCTTCCTTTCTTATATGGGATCCAATCAGGAGCTGGCGCTAGAACGGCTCGACATCGAGCAGATCGCGCAAGGGAAGCATGTCCATCTAACGGGCTACCGGGGCAGGGAGAACCATGAGCGGTTTCTCGCGATCGTCAAGCAGTTGAAGGAGAAGGGCGTTACGCTTTCCTGCGATGTCGGCTGGGACGATTCCGGCGAATGGTACGAGGGGATCTTCGAGCTGATGCGCCACATCGACGTGTTCCTAATGAACGAGACCGAGGCGCTGCATTATACGCGCCGCGAGCGGATCGCGGATTCTCTCGCGATCATGGCGGATCACGGATGCCATATTGTAGTGAAGCTCGGCTCGGACGGAGCCGTCGCGATGAAGGATGGCGTCATGACGCGGCATCCGGCCTTCAAGGTCGAGGCCGTGGATACGACCGGCGCGGGAGATTCCTTCAATGCCGGATACTTATACGGCTTTATTCAAGGCTTCGATGTCGAGACGTCGCTCAAGTTCGGCAACGCATGCGGCGCGATGTCCGTCGGCGCATACGGCGGCAGCACCGGCACGCCCGACTTGGAAGGGCTGCAGTCGTTTCTGCATCGGCATGCAGGCAGTCGCAGCTTGCCGCGGGCGATCTCGCAATAACGCGTTAGCGATCAATATGGAATCGATACCAGATGGAATTTCGTTAGCCAATGAATAAGCCGACTTGAGCTGTCTAAGGAGGATGCAAGGATGGACGCGTTGCATATTCAAGGTGTGGATAAACCGATCTCCCGACTGATCATGGGAACGGGCGACTTGCGGAAATTAGAAGAAAACGAGCGGCTGATGCTGCGCGCCTACGTGGACGCCGGCGGCAATGCGTTCGATACCGCTCACCAATACCGGGGCAGGGAGAAGCTGCTGGGCGAATGGCTCGCCGAGGAGAAGCTGCGGGACAAGGTCGTCATCCTGACGAAGGGCGCCCATCATGACGACGGGAGTCCTGGACCGCGGGTGAACCCGCAGGCGATTCGCCAGGACTTGGCGGAAAGCTTGGAGCGGCTCGGCACCGATTACGTCGAGCTCTTCGCGCTGCACCGGGACGACGAGACCGTAGCGGTCGGACCGATCATCGAGGAACTGAACGCGAACCTGGAAGCGGGGCGGCTGCGCGCGTTCGGCGCGTCGAACTGGACGCACGCGCGGATTCAGGAAGCGAACGACTACGCAGCCGCGCACGGCTTGACCGGATTCGCGTTCAGCAGCACGAACCTGAGCCTGGCCAAGCCGCAGGAGGCGCGATGGCCGGGCGTCGTCTCGGCGGACGAGGAGACGATCGCCTGGCACGCGGCGAACGGCATGCCGCTGCTGTCCTGGTCGGCGCAAGCCGGCGGATTCTTCTCCGGCCACTTCACGCCCGAGAACCGCGCGGACGAGGAAATGGTGCGCGTGTACTACTGCGAAGGCAACTGGGAGCGTTATCGCCGGGCCGTGAAGATGGCCGAAGAGAAGGGCATCACCCCGATCCAGCTCGCGCTGTCCTACGTGCTGCATCAGCCGTTCGCCACGGGCGCGATCATCGGACCGCGCAATCCCGGAGAGCTGCTCTCCTCGGTCGAAGCAATGAACCTGCATCTGACGCTCGAAGAAGTCGAATGGCTCGATTTGAAAAGGGAGGCGATCGCGCAATGATCAAGCACCAACTTGCCGCGCAGCTGTACACCGTGCGCAACGAACTGAAGAAGGATTTCGAGGCCGTCCTCCGGGACTTGGCTAAAATGGGCTGGGCAGCCGTTCAAATCGACGGCCTGCATGGCAATCCGGCGCGCGACATCGCGGCGGTCATGAACGAGCTCGGCCTCAAGACCGCCGGCATGCATGTCGGCCTGCCGCGGATGCGGGACGACCTGGACAACGTGCTGGAGGAAGCGCGTTTGTTCGGCACGAGGGATTTCATCTGCCACTCCCTGCCGGACGGCTTGCAGAATCCGGACGGCTACGCGAGCGTGAAGCATGATCTGCTGGCCGTCGCGGAGCGCGTGAAGGGAACGGAATTCCGGGTCGGCTACCATAACCACGATTTCGAGTTTCACACGACGATCGACGGCAAGTTCGCGCTCGAATACCTGCTTGACAGCCCGGCGATATATGCCGAGATCGATACGTACTGGGTGAAGAAAGCGGGTCAGGATCCCCTGTCCTTCATCCGCGGCTACGCGAACCGGATGCCGATCCTTCATCTGAAGGACATGACGGCCGACGGCCGCGAGTATTTCGCGGAGATCGGCTCCGGCGTCATCGACTTCGCGCCGATCCTGCGCTGGGGACTGGACAGCGGCGTCGAATGGTTCGCCGTGGAGCAGGATTACTGTCCGGGCAGCCCGCTCGACAGCCTGGCGACAAGCCTGGAATACCTGCTCAAGCTGGACGAAACGCTCTAAGCCGAGACCGGCTTGAAGCCGGACGAGATCATAACCTGATGGAAGTGGAATCCGGCTCGACATTATCCGTGAACGGAGGCGGCAACGCATGAATACGATTCGATTGACGATGGCCCAGGCGCTCCTCAAGTTCCTGGACAATCAATACCTGTCCGCGGACGGGGAAGAGACTAAATTCGTCCGCGGCGTCATGGGCATCTTCGGACATGGCAACGTGACGGGCATCGGCGAAGCGCTCGAGCGGGCATCCGGCGAGCTTGCATTCATCCAAGGCAAGAACGAGCAGGGCATGGTGCATGCCGCGGCGGCTTACGCCAAGCAGAAGAACCGCCGGCAAATCTACGCCTGCACCTCGTCGATCGGACCGGGCGCGCTGAACATGGTGACCGCGGCCGGCACGGCGACGGTCAACCGCATTCCCGTCCTGCTGCTGCCGGGCGACAACTTCGCCAGCCGCCAGCCGGACCCGGTGCTGCAGCAGCTGGAGGTGCCGAGCGATTATTCCGTCTCGGCGACCGATGCGTTCAAGCCGGTCAGCAAGTTCTGGGACCGGATCGTCCGTCCCGAGCAGTTGATGGCGTCGCTGCTGCAGGCGATGCGCGTTTTGACCGATCCGGCGGATACGGGCGCCGTTACGCTGGCGCTGCCTCAGGACGTGCAGGCCGAAGCTTACGATTACCCGGCCGCGTTCTTCGAGAAGCGCGTGCATTACCTCGACCGCCGTCCGGCGGCTCCGGATGCGGTCAAGCGGGCCGCCGAGGAGATCGTCGGCAAGCGGAAGCCGCTCATCGTCGCGGGCGGCGGCGTGCTCTACGCGGAAGCCGCGGATGCGCTGCTGCGATTCGCGGAAGCGTTCGGCATCCCGGTGGCGGAGACGCAGGCCGGCAAGAGCGCGATGCCGTGGAACCATCCGCTCGCCCTCGGCGGCGTCGGGACGACCGGCACGCTGGCTGCGAACCGGATCGCCGCGGAAGCGGACGTCGTCATTGGCGTCGGCACGCGCTTCTCCGATTTCACGACGGCGTCCAAGTCGGCTTTTCGCAATCCGGACGCCGCGTTCGTGAACATCAACGTCAGCGCGTTCGACGCGGTCAAGCTCGAAGGCGCGGCCATTACGGCAGACGCGAAGACGGGGCTTGCGGCCTTGAAGGAAGAGCTGACGCTGCGCGGCTACGTGAGCGGTTACGAGGAAGGAACCATCGCCGCGCTTAAGGCGGAATGGAACGCCGAGGTCGACCGTCTCTACGCGCTCGAAAGCGACGAAGGCTTGACGCAGACGCGCGCGCTCGGCGTCATCAACGGCTTCATCGGTCCGAAGGACGTCATCGTTGCCGCGGCTGGCAGTCTGCCGGGCGACCTGCATCGCGTCTGGAGAACGACCGAGCCGAAGACGTATCACATGGAATACGGATTCTCCTGCATGGGCTACGAGGTCAGCGGGGCGTTCGGCGCCGCGCTTGCCGAGCCGGAGCGGAACGTGTACGCGTTCGTCGGCGACGGGAGCTACCTCATGCTCCATTCGGAGCTGGTGACGGCCATTCAAGAGGGCGTGAAGCTGACGGTGCTGCTGCTCGACAATCACGGCTTCCAGTGCATTCATAATTTGCAGCGCGGGCATGGCAGCGACGGCTTCGGCAACGAATTTCGTTTCCGCTCCAAGGAAACGGGCCGCCTGAACGGCAAGCACATGCCGATCGACTTCGCGATGCATGCGCGCAGTTTGGGCGCGGCCGCCTATACGGCTCGCACGGCGGAGGAATTGGCCGATGCGCTTCGGCAGGCGAGGGACGAGGAAGGTCCGGTGCTGGTGGAGATCAAAGTGCTGCCGGGCACGAACACGGACGGTTACGAGTCGTGGTGGCATGTCGGCGTGCCGGAGGTGTCCGAGAGCGAGAAGGTCGCCCTGGCGCATGAGCGGATGCAAGAAGCTCTCCGGGCCGCGCGTCCTTATTGACAGCTATATTTGATACGATCATTTCATGAAATACCATTCACTTCGTTAAAGCATTTTTTACATGAAATAAATCGTAAGCTATTCATTCATTCATTCATTCATTCATTCCGAACATCAGGGAGGGCTGCAAAATGGAGTCCATCGCTTTCGATGACGGCAAGCCGCGCGATTTCGTCGCGATCGGCCGGCTGTGCATCGATTTGAACGCCAACGAAATCAATCGCCCGATGGAAGAGACGATGACGTTCACCAAGTACGTCGGCGGCTCGCCGGCCAATATCTGCATCGGCATGTCCCGCTTGGGGCAAAGCGCCGCCTTCATCGGCAAGGTGGCGGACGACCAGATGGGCCGATTCATCCTGCGATACTTGCGCGATAACAACATCGACACGTCGGGCGTGACGACGGATAGCACGGGCGCGGTAACGGGACTTGCGTTCACGGAAATCAAGAGCCCCGAGGACTGCAGCATCTTGATGTACCGCGACAATGTCGCGGATCTGCTGCTCGCGCCTGAAGAAGTGGACGAGACGCTCATCGCAGGCAGCAAGGTGCTGCTCGTATCCGGCACGGCGCTCGCGAAGAGCCCGTCGCGCGAAGCGGTGCTGCTTGCGCTCAGATATGCCCGCAAGCATGGCACGAAGGTCGTCTTCGATATCGATTACCGGCCGTATTCGTGGGCATCTCCCGAGGAAACGGCGATCTACTATCATCTCGCGGCGGAGAAGAGCGACATCATCATCGGCACCCGCGAGGAATTCGACATGCTCGAGCGCTTCGACGGCAACGCCGAGCGCAGCGACGAGGTAACCGCGGCCCAATGGTTCGGCTGCAGCGCCGAGCTCGTCGTCATCAAGCACGGCAAGGACGGCTCCATCGCCTACGGCAAAGACGGCAGCTCTCACCGGGGAGCGATATTCCCCGCGAAGGTCATCAAGACGTTCGGCGCGGGCGACTCCTACGCGGCGGGCTTCCTCTACGGCCTGATGCAGGGGTGGAGCATCGGCCGCAGCATGGCATTCGGCAGCGCGTCCGCGTCGATCGTCATCTCCAGCCACAGCTGCTCCGACGCGATGCCGACGGTTCAGCAGATCGAAGATTATATCGCAGCTTCCCAACAAGCGTAATTCCGATTCCGAAAGGAGATTTTCCGAATGTCCCACACGAACGCACCGGCCCTGCTCCCCAACTTCATCGGCGGCGAATGGGTCGCATCCGTCTCCGGCAGCTCCGAGCCGGTTTATAACCCGGCAACGGGCGAAGTCATCAACCATGTTCCGCTCTCGTCCAAGGAAGAATTGGACGGCGCCGTCCGCGTCGCCAATGCCGCTTTCGCGACATGGAGCAAGACGCCGGTTCCCCGCCGCGCGCGCATCCTGTTCAAGTACCAGCAGCTGCTCGTCGATCACTGGGACGAGCTGGCCCGCATCGTCACGCTGGAGAACGGCAAGAGCTATACCGAGGCGCACGGCGAAGTGCTGCGCGGCATCGAATGCGTCGAATTCGCCGCGGGCGCGCCTTCGCTCATGATGGGCCGGCAGCTGCCGGATATCGCGACGAACCTGGAATCCGGCATGTACCGCTACCCGGTCGGCGTCGTCGGCGGCATTACGCCGTTCAACTTCCCGATGATGGTCCCGTGCTGGATGTTCCCGCTCGCGATCGCCTGCGGCAATACGTTCGTGCTGAAGCCGTCCGAGCGGACGCCGCTGCTCGCGAACCGCTTGGCGGAACTGTTCAGGGAAGCGGGCCTGCCGGACGGCGTGCTGAACGTCGTCCACGGCGCGCATGACGTCGTAAACGGCCTGCTCGCGCATCCGGACGTCCGGGCGATCTCGTTCGTCGGCTCCCAGCCGGTGGCCGAGTACGTCTACAAGACCGCATCCGCCCATGGCAAGAGGGTTCAGGCGCTCGCCGGCGCGAAGAATCACTCCATCGTCATGCCGGACGCGGATCTCGATGCCGCCGTTACGCAGATCGTCGGCGCAGCCTTCGGCTCCGCGGGCGAACGCTGCATGGCCTGTTCCGTCGTCGTCGCCGTCGGCGAAGCGGCCGAGCCGCTGATCGAGAAGCTGGTCGCCGCGGCGAACGGGATAACGATCGGCAACGGCATGGACGAGGGCGTGTTCCTCGGTCCGGTCATTCGCGGACCGCACAAGGAACGCACGCTCGGCTACATCGCGTCCGGCGAGCAAGACGGCGCGGTGCTGCGTCGCGACGGACGTACCGATGCGGCGGTATCGGGCGACGGCTACTTTGTCGGCCCGACCATTTTCGATCACGTGACGAGCGAGATGAAGATTTGGAAAGACGAGATTTTCGCGCCGGTGCTGTCGGTCGTGAGGGTAAACAGCTTGGACGAAGCGATCGCGTTATCCAACGAATCGGACTTCGCGAACGGCGCCTGCCTCTTCACGCAGAACGGCAGCAGCGTCCGCCACTTCCGCGAGAACATCGACGCCGGCATGCTCGGCATCAACCTGGGCGTGCCCGCGCCTATGGCGTTCTTCCCTTTCTCGGGCTGGAAAAAATCGTTCTACGGCGACCTGCACGCGAACGGCCAGGACGGCGTGGAGTTCTACACGCGCAAGAAAATGGTGACGGCGCGCTGGTAAGCGCCGGGAAGGAGCATTCACATCCATGAGCGAACTCATCGTAAAACCAAGCCTAACGCCGGACGCGGAGGGCAATGTCCTGCGGATCACGCCGGCATCGGCGGGCTGGACGTACGTCGGCTTTGAGGCGTATCGGATGAAACCCGGGGAGCGGCTCGTTCGTTCCACCGGGGAATTGGAGGCGTGCATCGTGCTGCTTGCCGGCAAGGCGGATGTCGCAACCGCGGAGCAGGCATGGGAAGGGATCGGCGCGCGTATGAGCGTGTTCGAGAAAATCCCGCCGTACTCGGTCTATGTGCCGTCGGGCGATCGGTTCGAGGTCACGGCCGAGACCGAGCTCCATCTCGCCCTCTGCTGGGCGCCGGGTAAGGGGACGCATGCGGCCCGACTGATCGCTCCTCCGGACGTGGGCGTCGAAGTCCGCGGCCAAGGCAGCACGGAGCGGCTCATCCACAACATTTTGCCGGATTCCGAGGCGGCGGACAGTCTGCTCGTCGTGGAAGTGTTCACGCCGGGCGGCCATTGGTCCAGCTATCCGCCGCATAAGCACGACCGGGATCATCTGCCCGAGGAATCGTTGCTCGAGGAGACGTATTACTACCAAGTCCAGCCGGAGCAGGGCTTCGCGGTACAGCGGGTCTACACGGACGATCGCTCGCTGGACGAGACGCTGGCGATCGCGAACGGCGAAGCGGTGCTCGTGCCGCGGGGCTACCATCCCGTATCGGCTCCTCCGGGTTACGATGCCTACTACTTGAACGTCATGGCGGGTCCCGTGCGAACGTGGAAGTTCTGCAACGATCCGGATCATGCGTGGCTCATGCCGAAGCCGGCGGTGAAATAAACGGCTTGGGAAAATATATATGAAGCGAAATACGAAGAAACGGATGGCCTTGGGCCATCCGTTTCTTCGTATTTCGTTCCGTTCGACCTATTTCATAAAGAAAGCCGATGTCAGCAGCGTTTGCAACACTTTAGCGACGGCCTCGCGAGTCGTAGCCGCGCCTGGTTGGAAGTAGAAGCTTCCTTGCTTCTCGACGCCTTGCATCAACCCGGCATTCGTAACGGCTTGTATGCTGTCTTTGGCATAGGAAGCGAATGTCGGGCTATCCGCGTATGGGCGGACGCCAGGATTTGCCGGGACTTGAGCGTTAACCAGCTTCAACGACCTGGCGAGCATGACCGCCAGTTCTTGGCGGCTGATTGTCGCGGCAGGCATGAACTTGCCGTCGCTGCCCGTGATCAGGCCGGCTTGGAAGGCGGCCGCGACATCGGTCGCATACCAAGCTTCGCCGGTCACGTCGCTGAATGGAGCCAGCTTCGATTCTTGCTGCAAGCCGAGCGACCTTACGAGCATCGCGGCGAATTCGGCCCGCGTCACATTCCCCTTCGGCGAGAAGGTTCGAGCCGTCGTGCCGTTCAGCATGAATTGATTGGCCAGCTGCTGGATTTGGCTCTTCGCCCACGAAGAATCGATATCCGTGAACGCCACTTGGCGCGACGCGGCCGCATACGTCGAGAAACCCGGACGGCTGATCGTTACGACCGTCGAACCGCTGTCGGCTTTCTTAAATTGCGCCGGAACGGGGGCAACGCGATCTCCTTCCGCATATAAAGCGCCTGCATGGCTTGCGTCGATCCCCTTATCGAGCAGGAAGGCCCGTTTGACGGGCTGGTTGGTCGGCAAGACGATCGGCGCTGCCGTGCCGTTGCGGACGGCGCTGGCTTCGAACGAGTACGGCGTGCCGAGAATGGCCGCATCAGGGTATTGTTTGGCGAATGCGCCTTTGCTCTCCGCCTGCTGCGCAATGGATAACGCGAAGTCCGCGCCTGAAGGCATACTGGATAAAGCGGATACCGGGAATGCGACAGCGGCTCCGTTCCAAGAGAAATTGAGCGTACTGCCCGCGGGGGCCGTTTGCAGCTGTTTAACTTGCGCGTCCGTCAGCCTCAGCACCGCTTCGGCGGCCTCTTCGGACGAGGCATCGATAATGAACGCCGCCGGAGCTTGCTGCGCGTCCGCTAGTGCTTTCTTGATCGCGTCGTCGGTGAGCGTGACCGTCAAGACGGTGTCTTTGATGTCGGTAACCGGCGTCAGCGCCAAGCTTGGTTGTCCTTGTTGAAGCACGGACGTCAATGCTTCGTTCGTACTCGCCGGAGGCGCAGGTTTGACGACTACCGCACCGCCGCCACCGCCACCGCCACCGCCGCCGCCGCCGCCGTTGTTTCCGTCGTCGTCGTTATCCGGCGCCATTGCCGACGTGACTTGGAACGTTTTGAATGCGAAGGCGGAGGCATCGATATCGGAAAAATCGTCCGTATAGTGCCCAACCGTCACGGCAAGCTTGTAGATGCCGTCCGGAAGCTTCGTGACGATATTGTTTCCGTACTTGTCTACGCCGGTCGTCACGCTGCCGTCCAAATAGGGATAATGGATCTGCCCGTCCGGAATCGGCAGCAGGACAAGCTTCTCGTAGTCGAAGCCGTACTTCTGAGTCATGACGCCCATGAACTCGCCGTTCAGATCCAACACTTCAACGTCGGCAAAATTCATGTTCTTCGCCGAGATCGTCGCCGTCAGATCGATCGGTTGATCGGCATAGATGGTATCGCTGGACAGGGCGACATCATGGATGCCGTTATCGTTGTCCGCCGAGTCGTCGCCGACGTGAATGACGAATGGAAGGTGCAAGGCGGGCAATTCAGGGTTCTCGAGAATCACTTCGCCTTCGTAGACGCCGTGGGCTTCATTCGATTTCGCTTTGGCGGACAAGGTGAAATCATGCATGCCCCCTTGGGCAACCGTAATTTGGTCCGAATCCGCGGCGTCGAGTCCGCCGAGCGTCATCTCGATATCGTTAACGTCGGGAGTCGCGATCGGATCGTGCGGATCGGATGTGACCTTGTCGTGCATTTGAATTCTGGCCGTGTAGGTGTACGAAGGTTTGCTGGGCGCGATCGGCGCGCCCTGCGCGTCCGGAAGCGGGTATTTGAGCTGCAGCGGTTTCGTAACGGCCGCGGCGGAATCCGGATCGATCATGCCGAAGCTGATGCTGCTGGACTGGCTCGGCATGGTAAGCGGTTCGAACTGCTTGTCGTACAAGGTCAAGTCGTCCATCGCTTCCAGAAGCGCCGGCGTCTTGATGGCGTTGGCGACATTGACGCGTCCCGCGCCTTGGGAGTATACGTCGTACGATGTGCCCGACTCGTCGACGATTTCGTCCGCCGTGTTCGCAAGGGCGGCGCGAATGTCCATCGGCGACCAGGACGGATGCTCCTGCTTCAGCAGCAAGGCAAGTCCGGCCACGTGAGGGGTAGCCATGCTGGTGCCGCTAAGACGGCCGTAGGCTTTATCGTAGCTGACGGGCTTGCTCGACAGCTTGCCGTATGCGGGCAAGGTGGACATGATGTTCACGCCGGGCGCGCTGACATCCGGTTTGATGCCGAAATGGCCGTCCGAGTTCGGACCGCGCGAGCTGAAGCTTGCCATTCTATCGCCCGCGATGGAAGTCTTCAAGAAATCGTCGCCGAACGTGAAGCGAAGCGTGTCCGGATTCTCGTTGACGAGCGTGGCGATATGCCTGCCCAGGATGCCGGGCATGTCGAAGGTCGGGAGGTAACTGTAGCTGTCGCCGAGGAAGGCGACAGGCCCGATCGGTCCGTCGCGGCCATCGATGTTCTCCGAGAGATCGGGAATGTTGCTCATTCCGGACTCGTCGACCGTGTAGTCGCCGTTGAAGATGACGGCCGCAAGCGCGCCGGCTTCTTTGGCGTTCTTGATTTTCAGGTCGAACGAGAGGACGCCGCGGGAGATGAAGGCGATTTTGCCTTGGATGTCCCGGCCGGCATAGTCCGTCACGTCGCCCAGACCCACGTAAACGCCTTCGATCGGAGCGGACCCCATGATGGCGTGAAAGTCTTCTTGGCTCGTGCCCCATGCCATTAAATCCAGCGATTCCGGAGTGCCTGCGGCTTCTGCTGGCTCTGCCTTTTCATCGGCTTCCGGAGTATCGGTTACCGGAGTATTGGCTTCCGGAGCATCGGCTATCGGAGCATCGGCTGCCGGAACATCAACTGCCGGAACATCCGCTGCCGTGTTATCCGCTGTCGGATTATCGGTAGTGGAGACGGCCAAGCCGTCCGTCAACCCCGCCACGGAAGTTTCGACCGAACCGGAAAAATGCGTGCTCGTGCTGGTCGTTGCCCCGACGGAGATGGCCAGCTGGGAAGACGCCGGGGAGCCCATCGTATAATAATAAGGGCCGGCAGGGGAATCGCCGTTGTTGCCGTTGGCGACCACGGCAACGACGCCCGCGAGCACCGCGTTGTTGACGGCGATGGAATCCGGCGAATTCGGATCCTTCTCCCCGTCGCTTCCGAGGGAGAGATTAACGACGTCCATGCCGTCCTTGACGGCATGCTCGATCCCGTCGATGATTTGCGCCGACGAGCCCGAGGATTCGCCGTCTTTTCCGCCAAGCACCTTGTAATCGTAGAGATCGGCTTCGTACGCGACGCCTTTCTGGACGAAATCGGAGGTAGGGTTCGCGGCTCTGCCCGCGATCGTGCCCGATACGTGGGTGCCGTGGTAGGAACCTTCTTTCCCGTCGTGCGGTCCGTCTTCATACGGATCGTTGTCTTTGTTGTAGGCGTCGTAGCCGGCCTTGAAGGCGGCGGCCAAATCGGGATGCTCGTAATCGACGCCCGTGTCGATGACGCCGATTTTCAGTCCTTTGCCGGTCAAGCCGAGCGCCCACGCTTGATCCACGCCCATCTGCGCGAGCGGATTGATGTCGAACTTGGGATCGTTCGCGTCCAGCGCGTTCCTGTCGACCGGAATCGCGTAATACGTCAAGTTCTTGTGGATCGCCCGTATGCCCGCGATCTTGGCCAAGTTCGGAATTTGATCGGCGGCCACGGTAACTTCCATTCCGTTGAGGATGGTATCGTACGTATAATTCACTTGGAGCGGAATGCCCTTGGCCTCCGCGGCGCTCAAGAAGGACGTTTGCTGGGCGCGGACGGACTCCTCCGTCGCTTCCGAAGCCATCGCGCGATTGCCGATCTTGGCGGCATAGCGCCCGACGGCTGCCGGCTGCCCGCTCAGCTGAATGATGACGTTCACGTTGCCGGAAGACGACGTATCGATGTCCGATGCGATGATCGCTTCGGGAGCGTTCGCCGCCGCCGGCAGCTCGTCCGCCGAGTCCGACCGAAGCGCGGCTTCCAAGATGGCGTGCATTTTATCCGTGTTAATGGCCGGAATAGCCGGCGTGTCGTCGCCCGTGGCCGATACGTCTTGGGCCAGAAGGCTGCCGAGCAGCAGAGAGGCCGTTATGGCGGAGGCCGTCTTTTTAAATCGTGATGTATTCAAGCTCCGATTCCCCATTTCGATGAAAGTTGGATTCAATCCGTGATTTCGAAAGCGTCTAAAGCGATGAAATTTCCGTTCGATTCGGCATTCGGCTGACCGATGTTGACCACTTTAATGCGGTGGACGCCGTCGGACAGGATTTCGGAGCGGAACACCGGCACTTGGAACTTGAGCGTAGGGCTGTACGTGTCGATGGTCGCTGCCGGCCGATCGCTGCCGTCGATGTAAATCTCCGCTTTTCCTTGATTCTCGCCGGTCGTGGCGAGCAAGGTGATTTGGCTGCCGGTCACGTCGAACTCGGCTGTATTGCCCTCGACGTCCGTCATTCGATTGATGCCATTGGAGAAATTCACGCCGAAGAGATCGGTCCACAATCCGGTGTAAACCGCCGAAATGTCGCTTAACGAGACGAGATGCCTGACCCTGAAGGCATCCACGTTAATCGCGGTGCCGCCGGTTTTGCCGGAAGCGGTCTGGGGATCCCATTTGCCGGTCCATTTGATTTTCAAGCTGTGCTGTCCATAACCCAAGGACATGCTGAAGAGCTTTT
This sequence comes from Paenibacillus sp. J31P316, assembly GCF_056269105.1. NCBI lineage: Bacteria > Bacillati > Bacillota > Bacilli > Caryophanales > Paenibacillaceae > Paenibacillus > Paenibacillus sp. J31P316. The sequence goes on from NZ_JBWDNI010000003.1 coordinate 637,848, forward strand.
GCCGCGTCAAAGGATTCGGACTGTATAGGGAAGGCGAGGCGACCCTGGTACCGTCGATATACACGTCGGCGATTCCCTGTTGATCGTTCTTGGACCCGATCCACTCGATCGTGTTCCCCAAGAATCCGAACTCGACGCTGCCTCCGGCGTCGATCTGTTTCATCGTGCCTCCGGAATAGGCAGCGCCCGATAGCGTGGACCAAGATCCGTCGAAACGGAGTTCGCGGCTGCTGTCTTCGTAAGCGCCGGTTATGTTGCTGGAAATTTCCAGCGTATAGCTGCCTTCGCCTTCATGGGCGAACACGTCGACGTAGTAAGTGCCGCCGGCGGCTGCTTTATAAGTAATGGTTTCGCTGCTGGTGCCTTCTTTCTCGGAATACGCGACCAATCCTTGCTTCGACTGTACGGTCGTTGCGGTCGGATCGTACAAGTACAGATCGAAGTCGGCGCCGGGGTCGCCGGTTAGCGTCAACGTCGTTTGCTCGCCGGCTTTCAGATCGATCGCATACACGTGATCGCGGTCCGTCGTCTGATTGAGCTTGCCGCTGATGCTCGCGTCCGCCAATGGCGTGCCGGGAATTTCGTTGTCGTTCACGGCTCGGAAGGCGTTGACCATTTTACCGCTGGCGGTGATGCCGGTCATGGAGCTGATCGGGGTGCCGCTGCCGATTACGCGTTCGCCCAAGCTGCGGGCGTCCATGCCCGGGTGCTTGCTCAGCACGAGGGCGGCTACGCCCGCCGTGACGGCGGAAGCTTTGTTCGTGCCGGTTACGTAGAAATAGGGAAGCTGAGGAAATTCAAGATTGATTGTCGTAACGGAGGGATCGTCCGAGACGACGATATCCGCGAACATCGCGATTTGCTTCACCGCATAGGTCTTCTCGCCGTAGATCGTGCCGCTTACGCCCTGGACGGTTCCCAGTCCGAGCAGTTCCTCGCCCATCATGACCAAATGCAACGTGTCCAGCACGAACGGACTGCGCTGGATATGGTCGATCATATCTTGGCCCGACAGCAAGAGATGCCCGCTGCTGCCGTCATTGTCGTCGTCGTCCGCCAAGAAGGCCGTCAAGTTCCTCTGGTCCTGATCGGTCAGCACGGCGGTGTCCGGGTTATAGGTAGTACCCGAAGTCCAAACCACGATGTCGTGTTCCTTGAGTTCTTCGAGGCTCGGCCCGTCGGCCGACGCGTCCGCGATATTAAGGAGTTCGATGTTTGCGGGAAGATATCCCGAACCGGCAAGCAGATTCCGGTACGTCGTCGTAATGTCCGCGTCGTCGGACACGCTGACGCCGCCGCCGCCGTCGAAGCCGCCTGCGTCGTCGACCACGAGAAGCACGTTGGTTGCGCCGACGGGCTTATCGAATGGCTGCAAATACGCCATCGCTTTGTCGAACATGTCCTGCCGGTTCGGTTGGTTCAAGCTGTTCTTCTCGGGCACCTCTTCGTAGCCGATGCCGTTGTAGATGGCTTTGAATTTGCCGTCGCTGATTTCCGCGCCGTAACCGGGATTGTAGTGGGGGGCATCCGTGACGATGTCGACGCCCGGAGCGGCGATGTCCACGGTCGATTTGCCGTAACCGGCTTCTCCGGCCAGGTTGCCCGTGTTGTCGATGGAGGTGACGTTAACGATGTTCTTCTCCGGAAACGAACCCGGATAGTTTGGGCTTTGGTCATCGTTCGTCGATTGGAGATGTTGGCTGGCACCCGAGAAAAACAGCATTTCGGAAGAAGCAATCGTATCTTCCAAGGCTTGGCTGTACGCGTTCAGGCTCCATCCGAAATCGGCGATCTGAGCGCCGTTGTTTTCGGCATAATGGATGGAATCGATCAGGTCCGAGACGCTGCCGTCGTCGTAAGAGAGGAACTTGACCGGCATGATCTTGACATGGGGGGCCACGCCGACGATGCCTTCGCCGTCATTCGTGGAGGACGCGATAATGCTCGCGAGATAAGTGCCGTAATAATCGTTCGCCACGTCTCGGATATCGAAGACCGAATTGTCGTCATGGGCGAAGTCCCAGCCGTTTACGTCGTCGATGAAACCGTTGCCGTCGTCATCGATTCCGTTGCCCGCGATCTCGCCGGAATTATTCCAGATGTTAGCGCTTAGATCGGTGATCGTCGTGTCCACGCCGGCGTCGATAATCGCGACGACCACGTCCGGGCTTCCCTGCGTTACCGTCCAAGCGTGGGTGGCGTCGATGTCGATCCCAGGGGTGCCGCCTGGAATGACGGGATAGGCGTACTCGTGCATATTTTGGCCCGTGTTCCGGAGCGCCCATTGATCGTGGAAGTACGGATCATTCGCGATGACCTCGCCGGCAGAGCTCGCTTTAGCGCTCTCGCTGGCACTCACGCTGGCACTCTCGCCGGCGCTCGCGTTAGCATAATCGCTGACGCTCTCGTCGACGCTTTTGCTGACCGCTTTCTTCATCTCCGCCCCTTTCGGAAGCGCAGTCGCGTGATGGATTTTATAATCGGGTTCCGCGTACAGAACGTTCGGATCTTTCTTCAACTCGCTGATTGCGCTCATGACGTCGGTTCCGGCTTTGAGTTTCAACACGTTCAATCGGTCGGCGCTCGCGAGAGGCTTCGTGTCGGATACCATTGCCGAGAAGCTGCCGGATAAGGCCGACGCATTGACATCGTCTTTGTACTTCACGATGATCCGGTCAGGCGCGTAATCGTGCTTTTCATTGTCCGCGATCGTTGCTTGCGAAGCAGGGGAGGAGCCTGTACCATCGGACGTTTGAATGGGCTTTGGAGTAACGGTAATCGCGGCGCTATCCGCCGGTCGGTCGGATGACCATTGGCTTTTCCGAGGATTTTCAAGCTGGTTCTGCGTCGATTTATTTGTCGCTGCCGCTTTGCTTTCGGCGAATGCGGTCGTGACCAAGGAACAAGTCAGCAACAAAGATAGCAGGGCGAAGATCGTTTTTCTTTTTTGCTTGTTCAAGGTTGTCGCTCCTTTAATTAAGAATAATAAATCCATACGACTGCTGCGGACAGAAAAAGGCCGATTCAAATATTCATCATCACGTCACCTTTCGTAACATTTTAGGTTATACCAAAGGCATGCAAGGCGTATTCTAGCAGAAAAATATGGTAATGTAACTGGATTTTTGTTCAGAAAGTTAAAAAATTAAATAAATATTTAATAGTAATGCTATATTTATGTTATATTAACTTAATTTCAAAAAACTTAATATGGAATATATATGTTAGGTAACGCATCCGTCCGATGAGCAAGATCGCGAGCGTCGAGGCAGCCGTCATGATCGAAAGAATGCGGAAGAAAGGGAAGTTCAAGAACCGGCGATCTAAAAGGACTCTGATGTCATCATAATGCACATACCGCTTCAATCACTCGAGGGTTCTACGAATATAATGTAATATCCATGTCATTTAATAGGGCGAGAACACAGTCGTGAATTTGGGTAATTGGATAATTTCGCTAAATAATTAAACTTATCTATTTACTTTTCCAATCTATCGGATATAGAATGTAGTAGTCTTGTCATGAAACATAACATGGTTGATGATGAGAGCTGTCTTCGGTAGAAGATGCAAAGCTTTTAAAAAATGACGGGGAAGTGTGAACATGAGGAGAAGGAAAAGATTAACGGTTATGCTGTCTATTGTCGCTTTAGCTGGAACATTGCTCGCCGGTTGCGGTAATTCGAACTCGGATTCATCCAATTCTCCCGCGGCGAACGCGCAAAACGCGGACAAGCCAACAAACGCGAACGCGGATGCGGACAAACCCGCAAACGAAACCCCGTCCGATGACGCAAGCGCGACTCCGTCCGCAGATACGCCGACGGATGGCGGAAACCTCGTCGTCGGCACGTTCTCCGACATCGTCTCGATCAACCCGATGTACATACAGGATACTTCCTCCGGAGACGCAGCCACGTTCGTTTACGCTAATCTCTATGATTTGGATCGCCAAGGTAATCTAGCTGCCGAGCCGTGGTCGCTTGCGGCGGAGCTGCCGACGATCAGCGCGGACGGTCTTACTTACACGATCAAGCTGAAACCGGAAGCGAAATGGAGCGACGGTCAGCCGGTTACGGCCGATGATGTCAAATATACGTTCGACACGATGAAAAATCCGGATGCCGGATCGCCGGGCATCAGCATGGTCGACAAGGTCGATACCGTGACCAAGGTCGACGATCATACGGTCGAGTTCAAGCTGAAGCAGGTGTTCGCACCGTTCCGTTATTCCCTTGTCTCCTCGATGGCGCCTTATCATGTGCTCAAGGACGTACCCGTCAAGGATTTGGCAAAGCATCCGTTCGGCTCCGATCCGTCCAATACCGTCACGAACGGTCCTTGGAAATGGTCCAAGTGGGAGCATGGCCAATACCTGACGTTCGACGCCGATCCGAGCTACTGGGGCAGCCAGAAGCCGCATATCCAGACGGTGACGTATAAAATATACGCCGACCAAAATACGGAAACGCAAGCCCTGCTGAAAGGGGACGTCGATCTGACGGCGGCCGTGCCGCTCACGACCTTGGAAGCGGTCAAAGCCAAGGACAACATGGAAATCATTCTGAAGCCGGGACCGCAGTACGAGTTCATGCAATTCAACTTCAACGGAGCCAACTTCCCGGACAAGTACTCGTTGTTCCAAAGCCAGAAGACGCGTCAAGCCATCGCGACGGCGGTTAACCGCCAAGGCATGGTGGACAACATTCTGAAAGGCACCGGCACGCTGATGAACGCGCCGTTCCTGCCGAATTCGTGGGCGGATCCGAAGGACGCCGCCGTCAATTACGCTTACGATACGGAGAAAGCGAAGACGATGCTGGCGGAAGACGGCTGGAAGCCCGGCAAGGACGGCATTCTGGCGAAAGACGGTCACCGCTTCTCCTTCGAATTGCAATACAACGCCGGCAACAGCCGTCGCGAGCAAGTCGCGGCCGTCATTCAGCAGAACTTGAAGGACGTCGGCATCGAAGTCAAGCCGAAGGCGATCGATTTCGCTTCATGGATCGATCAGAACGTCACGCCGGGCAAATACCAGGCGCTGCTCCTGTCCTGGTCGCTTAGCAATCCGGATCCGGACGGCGAAAGCATCTTCTCTTCGAAATACTTCCCGCCTGCCGGCCAAAACTCCGGCTGGTACAAGGACGAGAAGCTTGACGCGCTGTGGGTGAAAGGCTACTCCACCGTCGATCAGAACGAGCGCAAGGCGATTTACGCCGACGTCGCCAAAGAAATTTCGACCGATCTTCCTTACGTATTCCTGTATCAATACGGTTTGCCGGAGGCGTTCGACAAGAACAAGGTTCATTTTGCCGAAGCCGACCAACCGGAATCCTCGCTTGCTTACGGGTATTTCTTCCATATGATCAACTGGTGGGTCAAGGCCTAAACAAGCCTCCCCAGTGCCCGGCTAACTTCAGAACGACATCCAATGGATAACGGAAGGGGAGGCCATCAGGTCCTTCCCTTCTTTCCTTGATAAGGGGGTAGATGATATGGCGGAGTTTTTCGTTCGGCGCTTGCTGCAATCAGCGCTTGTATTGGGCTTGATCGTCGTGCTGACTTTTCTTCTGATCCACGCGGCTCCGGGCGGTCCGCGGCAGATTTATTTGTCGCCGGGCCTCTCCCAGGAAGCGGCGCAAGTCCAAGCCCATAACCTCGGGCTCGATCGTCCCGTCCCGCGGCAATTCCTCAGCTGGCTGGGGGATCTGCTGAAGGGCGATCTCGGTTACACGTTCAAGAATCATATTCCCGTCGGGGATATTATCTGGCCAACGGTCGGACATACGATGGTCCTGATGGGAACCGCATGGGTGCTTTCCCTGCTGATCGCCATTCCGTGGGGCATCTACAACAGCACGGTCGAGTACAGCCTGTCCGACCAGGCGGCTTCTTTCATCGCCTATATCGGATTCGCGATGCCGACGTTCTGGTTCGGAATAATCTTGCAGGAGCTGTTTGCGCTCAAATTGGACCTGCTTCCGCTCTCCGATATGTGGGCGATGGGCAAGGAAGGGAACGTGGGCGATTTGCTGCTCCATCTCGTCCTGCCGGTTTCCGTGCTGACCCTCGGCTTCCTCGCGGGTTATTCGAAGTATGCCCGGGGGAGCATGCTCGAGGTGCTTGACAGGGATTATATTCGGACCGCGCGGGCCAAAGGACTGCGGGAGCGGCGCGTTATTTTCCGGCATGGTCTCCGCAACGCGCTTATTCCGATCATTACGCTGCTCGGGTTGGATCTGCCGATCCTTGTCGCCGGCGCGGCATTGACGGAAAGCGTGTTTAACTGGCCGGGCATGGGCAGGCTGTTCGTGCAGATGGCCGTCGCCCGGGAATATTCCGTCCTGATGGCGATTACGCTGATCACGGCGGTGTTCGTCATTATCGGCAATTTCGTAGCGGACATTTTGTACGCGCTGGTCGATCCGCGCGTCAAGCTGGATCGAAAGGGAGGTAGGGCAGCATGAACGAAGCGAGCGTGTCCTTGAACGACAGAACCGCCGTCCATCAATCCGGCCGGCCCGAAACCGCGTGGCGCTCCGGCTGGAAACGGTTCGCGGCCAACCGTTTTGCGGTAGTCGGGTTAGGCGTATTGATCGTGTTCGTCTTGGCGGCGTTTGCCGCGCCGTTGATCGCCCCCTACAGTCCCTCTCGGATCGACATGATGTTTCCGAACCTGCCTGCCGGATCGGGCAATCATCTGCTCGGCACGGACGAACTGGGAAGGGATATCTTCTCGCGCCTGATCTACAGCAGTCAGGTCTCGCTGTTCGTGGGCTTCTCCGTCGCTATGGCATCGGTGCTGATCGGCACCTTGATCGGAGCCGTGTCGGGTTACTTCGGCGGCTGGATGGATACCTGCTTCATGCGGCTGGTGGACGTCATGAATTCCGTTCCGCTGCTGTTCCTGAACATTCTCGTGCTGGCGATATTCGGCTCGGAATTCTACTATATGATTCTTGTGCTGACGTTGACGGGTTGGATGAGCGTGGCTCGGCTTGTGAGGGGCACCTTCCTTCAACTGCGGGAAATGCAGTACGTCGAAGCGGCCAAGGCGATCGGCGTATCGGACTTCGGCATCATATTCCGGCATTTGCTGCGGAACGCTTCCGCGCCGATTATCGTGAACGCGACCCTGATGGTCGGCGGCGCCATTCTCAGCGAGTCGGCGTTGTCATATCTGGGGCTCGGCATTCAGATTCCGCAGACCAGCTGGGGGCTTATGCTGTCGAACTCGCAGGAATTCATGCTGGTCGATCCCCTGCAGGCGGTCTATCCCGGCTTGTGCATCTTGATCGTCGTTCTGGCAGTCAATTTTATCGGCGACGGGCTTCGCGATGTGCTTGATCCGCGCCAAAGAGCCATGTTATCCGCGAGGAGGTTGGACCGATGGCGAAAAAAATTCTCGAAATCCGGAATTTGACCGTCGGCTTTCCGCGGGAGCACGGGCTGCTGAAAGCGACCGACCGCGTGTCGTTCTCGATCGAGGAAGGACAGACGCTCTGCGTCGTTGGCGAATCGGGCAGCGGGAAGAGCGTGACCTCGCTTGCCATCATGCGGCTGATCGACTATGCCGGCGGCATTATCGCCGGCGGCGAGATAACCTTCGACGGCGAAGACCTGACGCATAAGCGCCAGAGCGAGATGAACCGCATTCGGGGCAAGCGGCTGGCGATGATTTTCCAGGATCCGATGTCCGCGCTCAATCCGGTCTTCTCCGTCGGCGAGCAAATCGCGGAAAGCCTGCGCATCCATAAGGGAATGAATGCGAAGGATGCCTGGAACAAGGCCGTGGAGCTGCTGAAGCTGGTCGGCATTCCGGAAGCGGAAATCCGCGCGAAGCAGTATCCGTTCCAAATGTCCGGCGGCATGTGCCAGCGCGTCGTCATCGCGATGGCGCTCGCTTGCGAACCGCAGCTGATCATCGCCGACGAGCCGACGACCGCGCTCGACGTGACCATTCAGGCCCAAATCCTCGACTTGCTGCGCCGTTTGAATCGGGAGCTGAAGACCGCGACGCTGCTCATCACGCACGATATGGGCGTGGCGGCCGAGATGGCGGACCGAATTGCCGTCATGTACGCGGGCGCAATCGTCGAGGAAGGCACGGTCGATCATATTTTCAAGGCGCCGCGGCATCCGTATACGATCGGATTATTGCGCTCCATTCCGCGTCTCGAGGAGAGGGCGGGCGGCGAGCTGTATGCGATCCAAGGGAGCATTCCCGGCATCGCGGACATTCCGACGGGCTGCCGCTTCCACCCCCGCTGCCCTTATGCGACGGGGCGTTGTTTGCTGGAAGAACCGCCGCTGCTTGACGTCGAAGGCGACGAAGGCGACGAAGGCCATCGGACGGCTTGCTGGCTAGACGAAATCCCGGAGGTGGCGGCGATATGAGCGAAGAGTATTTGGTCGAAGCCAAGCGGCTGAAAAAGTATTTCCCCATTAAAAAAGGACTGCTCGGTCAGACCGTCGGCCACGTGAAGGCCGTCGATGACGTCAGCTTCGGCGTCCGTCCCGGGGAGACGTTCGGCCTCGTGGGCGAGTCGGGCTGCGGCAAGTCGACGCTGGGCCGGGTCATGCTGCACTTGCAGAAGGCCACGGCGGGCGAGGTGCGGTTCGAAGGCAGGGATATTCAGCAGGCCGGCGTGAAGGAATTGCGCGCGCTGCGCGAAGAAATGCAAATCATCTTCCAGGATCCCATGGGGTCTCTCAATCCCCGCTTCCTGGTTCGGGATTTGATCGGCGAGCCGCTGAAGCTGCATCGCCGCATGTCGAAGCTCGATATCGACGACCGCGTCGTGGAGCTGATGGAGCTGGTCGGCCTCGACGTGAGCCGGCGTAACCGGTATCCGCATGAATTTTCCGGCGGCCAGCGGCAGCGGATCGGGATCGCCCGGGCGATCGCGCTCAATCCGAAGTTCATCGTGGCGGACGAATCGGTGTCAGCCCTCGACGTGTCCGTGCAATCGCAGGTGCTGAATCTTATGATGAAGCTGCAGCGGGAACTCGGCTTGACGTATCTGTTCATCGCGCACGGGCTGAACGTCGTCCGGCATGTCTCGAATCGGGTCGGCGTGATGTATCTGGGGAAGCTCGTCGAGGTTGCCCCGGCGGACGAATTATTCGCCCGTCCGGCCCATCCGTATACGAAAGCGCTGCTGTCGGCGATTCCGCAGCCTTCGCCCGGCCAGAAGCGGGAGCGCATCATGCTTCAGGGCGAGGTGCCATCCCCGGTCAATCCGCCTTCGGGCTGCCGGTTTCATCCGCGCTGCCCGTATGCGCAGGATCGCTGCCGGACGGAGGAGCCGCTTCACTTGCCGATCGGAGCGGATAGAGAAGTCGCGTGCCATTATCCATTGATTTCCTAATGTGAAAGCCGCCAAGCGGGCGGCTTTTCGCATGAGCAGTTCCATTCGATTTTACCGCAGACGTAGCGGCAGCCTAAAGAGTGCATCCCAGCAGGGATGCGCTCTTGTCGTTATGGCAGCTTATTTCGTTCAATTCAAGTCCTGTCCGGCCATGGAGAGGCGTATGGCGATTTCCTTGCCCGCATACAACTAGCCTTAGAGCAGGTTAATTCGGGGGTGTGCCGATGATCAAGAAGCCGAACTTCCTCCTCGTCATCGTCGACGAGGAGCGTTATCCTCCTGTCTACGAAAGCGCCGAGATTAAACGGTGGCGGGAAGCGAATCTCCCTGCCCATGAACGATTGCGCGCGAATGGCGCGGAACTGCACCGTCACTATATCGGCAGTGCCGCTTGCTGCCCGAGCCGGGCTACGCTGTTTACCGGCCAGTACCCTTCGCTCCATGGCGTGACGCAAACGAACGGAATCGCGAAGCAGGCTTTCGATGCCGACATGTTCTGGCTGCCGCCGAACACGGTGCCCACGATGGGGAATTACTTCCGCGAAGCAGGGTACCAAACCTATTACAAGGGCAAGTGGCATATTTCGAATGAAGATCTTCTAGTTCCAGGCACGCACGATAGTACGCCTAGCTATCAACCTTCAACCGGCGTGCCGGATCCGCCGGCGGAACGGCGTTATTTGTCCGCCAACCCGCTGGATGCTTTCGGTTTCTCGTCCTGGATCGGGCCGGAGCCGCATGGGCGCAATCCCCGCAATTCCGCTTCATCGGCAGCGAGTGGCTTGAGCGGGAGGGACGTCGTATTCGGTAACGAGGCCGCGGCGCTGCTCGAAGCGTTGGACCGTCAAAAACAAATCGACCCCGATGCGCGGCCATGGCTCGTCGTCGCTTCTTTCGTAAATCCGCACGATATTACGTTGTACGGCACATGGACTGCCCATCTGCCGGGCTTATTTCATTTTCAGGTCGATCCCATGCCGGATGTACCTCCCCCGCCTACGATCGATGAGATGCTGAATACGAAGCCGAGCTGCCAGGCCAGCTACAGGGATACGTATCCCAAGGCCGTGCAGCCAATCTTGAACGAGCCGTTCTATCGCAAGCTGTATTATCAATTGCAAAAAAACGCGGACCGTCAAATCATGAACGTATTAGAAGCGCTGGACCGCGCATCGTTCAGCGACGATACCATCGTCATTTTCACTTCGGATCACGGCGATCTGCTTGGCGCCCACGGCCATCTGCATCAGAAAATGTACTGCGCTTATGAAGAAGTGCTGCACGTACCTTTCCTCGTGAACAACAAGCGCCTCTTTCCGCACAGGCAAAACGTGTCCGCGCTAACTTCGCATGTCGACCTGCTGCCTACGATGCTTGGACTCGCGGATGCGGACGTCCCCGCCATCCAGCGCCGGCTGGAAAGCCGCTTCAGCGAAGTGCGTCCTTTCGTCGGCCGCGATCTGACGCCCTGTTTGCTCGGTCGCGATGCGGATGGAACTCGCGGAACCGTCCGTCCCGGGGAGCCGGTGTTTTTCATGACCGATGACGATATGACTCGGGGTCAGCATCAAATCAATCCGTTCGGAAGAGCGTATAACTCCGTCGTGCAGCCTAACCACATCGAGACCGTGATCGCCGATCTCCCCGGGCAAAACGGACGGCCGGATCAGCAGTGGAAATTATCCCGGTACTTCGATCATGATCGGTTCTGGGTCGAACCGGGCGTGCGGGACATCACGATTCGGCTGTTTGGCGAATGGTGCGCGAATCCGGAGCATAACGCAGCACCTGGGCAAGGCGGTGCTCCTGAGCAAGGCGCAGCACCCGCCAGTCAGGTGATATGCAAAACCGCTCCGGTTCCTGAGCAGTTCGAATTATACAATGTAACGGAGGATCCCTTGGAGTCTCGTAATCTCGCTCATCCTGACTGGGCCACGCCACAATCGGATGATGTCTTTCGGTATATGATCCGCTTGCTAGAGGAGCAGCGAAGCCGGAAGCGGTTGAGACCGGAACGGGAAGGAATTCGATAGCATTGGAAGCGGGCGCCCTATTAGGGATTCATAGAAGAGTAACGAAAATGATGCAACGAATCGTCAAGTATAATAAACTATCTCTGTTGGCCGCGGCGCTGTTGCTGCTTGCGATATTGGCCGCGGCAGATTATGAGGTGCTGGGAGGTGCAAGACATTCGTCCTGACAAGTCCGCCGCAACGGCTCGCCGGAAGTCAAGCCTCATGCGCATGCTGCGCAATCGGTTTGGCTTCTCCTCGCTCCGCAAACGAATCATGGTGTTTCTGACCGTCGGCTTCGTGGGATGCGCCATCTTGATGGCCTCGGTCTCCTACAATGCGATCTACACGATGCAGCACGATAAAATCAAGACCTCCATGGCTTTCGATCTGTACCAGCAGACGACGAAGCTCAATCAAACGTACAATAACCTGCTTCAGGTTACCCAGCAGATGACGCCGGAAGGCACGGTCGGCAATCTGATGGAGTCCTATCTCTCTGCCACGAACTCTTACAATCAGCGTCTACTCTCTCGCGATATCTCCTACAACATCGGATTAATCACGTTCTCGAACCCGGCTATGGAGCTGGTGATGTACTATAATTCCGCCGACGGACAAGCTTCCTATTCGAATTTGCCGCTTCGCGGGGATTTCACGCTGCAATCGCTGCCGGATGTCGCCGGCATGGGAGACCTGCGCTACCAGTCCCCGCATAAATCCTTATGTCGGTTCAGCGACGATCAAGTCGTGTCGGTCACGCGCCAAGTTCATTTTTCGGACGGAACCCGGCTCGTCGTTTACGTGGAAGCCAAGTCGGACATCTCCACCGACATGGGCTCCCTTACGGAGAGCATGCGCATGCCGTACGAGCTTGTTTTAACCGATGCGGCGGGAGCAGTGACCTATAGCAGCAATCCTGCTGCTTTCGCGGCCGGCCAACGACTCGCGTTAAACGGGCAATCGGGGGTGACGGACGGCTACGTATGGAACCGAATGACCGGCGATTACGGCTACAGCGTCTCGCTGCTTCTTCCCGTCTCCTACTTCAATCACGAGCTCTATACGTGGAAGAATCATATGTATTGGATTCTTGCCGTGGCTCTCCTGATGATGTTCATTCTGACCCTGCTGCTGCGGCGGCTCATCAACAGACCGTTTCAATGGATCGAGAAGGAAATGAGGACGTTCGGCAAAGGATACATGCGCACCAGCCAATATCGCACGGGAATCGACGAATTCGACCGCATCTTCAATCAGTTCAATATTATGAAGCGGCAAATCCAGCAGCTTATCCTGGACGTGGAGCAGAAGGAAAAGCGCCGGCATCAGCTCGAGATCGAGAAGCTGGCCTACCAGATCAACCCGCATTTTCTGATGAATACGCTTAATTCGGTGCGTTGGCTCGCGGCGATGCACAAGCAGGCGGAGATCGAGAAGTTTATTTCGTCCTTAATTATTTTGCTGAACTACAACTTGGGCAAATCGGGAGAAACGGCCACCTTCCAATCGGAGATCGAGGCCATGCGAACCTATCTGGAGCTGCAGCAAATGCGGCATGATTTCGAGGTGAAGCTGGACATCGAGGAAGGCGCCTATCTGGACAGTCCCGTCGCGCGGTTCATCCTGCAGCCGATCGTGGAAAATGCGGTCTGTCACGGTCTCGACGATAACGGCAAGCTGGAAGTCCGCATTTCTTCCGACGAGACGGCGCGGATGGTGAGCGTCATGATCCGCGACGACGGCAAGGGGCTGAGCCAGGAGACGCTGGCTTTCCTGCAGCGCGACACGCCGGACCAGCAGCAGACGGGATGGGGGATCGGACTTCGTTACGTGCGATCCATGCTGGAATCCTTTTACGGACCTAAGGCCCGAATGGGCATAGAGAGCATGCCGAACCAAGGCACCTCGATTACGTTGGAGCTTCCTTTTCTTCAGCCTAGAAAGGAGAGTGCGAAGTGATTCGAGTATTGATCGTGGACGACGACAAGCTTGCGCGGAAAGGCTTGATATCGATCATGCCGTGGTCCGATCACGATATGATCGTGGTCGGAGAAGCGGCGAACGGCGCGAAGGCGCTGGAGTTCATGGAAGGGCACGAGGTCGACCTCATGTTCGTGGACCTGTCGATGCCCGTCATGTCGGGCATGGAGCTTCTTCAAGTCGCCAGCAAGAAATTTCCCGGCCTGCGCTCCGTCGTGCTGTCGTTTCACGAAGAGTTCGAGAACGTGCAAACGGCCTATCGCATGGGCGTGCTCGATTATATCTCCAAGGTGCGCTTGGAATCCGAGGACGACGAGCAAGTATTGAGACGCATCCAGCAGCAAATGACGGGCGAACCCCGGAATTCGCCGCCGCATCGCGCGGTCGATCCTCCCGCGCTGGCCGCGGCAGCCCCCGAGCCAAGCGGACGCTTGCAAGAAGAAGCGCAGTGGTCCGCCCTGGAACAGGAGTGGCGCGCTTGCTATTGGCTCTATAATGAATCGGTCTTCCAGCGCCTCTGCAAGCAGACGCTGGAGGCCAAGGTTTCCTTTCGCCGTCTGGAAGGGCTGTTCATGCGCGTGCTGTCGCAAATGGAGAACGCGATCGCGCTGGATGCCGAGCCGCGCTCCGACGTGCAGGACGTCCGGTCGGCGGTCGAATGGCTGCGCGATTACAGAAGCCGCGCGTACGCGAAAGTGAACGCCTCCTCCGACTGTACCAATACCACGATCAGCATGCTCAAGGCGGTGGCGTTCATTCGCGAGCAGGCTTCGAATGCGCTGCATGCCGAGAACGTCGCCGATCACGTGCACATGAGCAGAAGTTATTTCAGCCAATGCTTCAAGAAGCTGACCGGGGCGACGTTCAACGAGTACCTCAGGCAAGAGCGGATCAGGGCCGCCGAGCGGCTGCTGTGCGAGACCAATCGGTCGATCGCATGGGTCGCTCAGGCCGTGGGCTACAACGACTCCAAGTATTTCTCCCATCTGTTCTACGAACAGACCCGTCTGCTGCCTTCCGAATTCCGGGCGCAATTCCATAAGGGGGACGAATGACCGCAGCCGATCGAACAAATCTCTACCTCCCGGACCCGTATCCGACGCAAAACCCGGCACATCCTTCCGACTTTAATAATGCGCTTACATTGTACAATGGGAAGGCAAGAATCAAAGGGGAGGGATTAGATGAAAAGGAATATGGCAACGCTGCTGTCCGTCGTATTGCTTGGTCTAAGCTTGACGGCATGCTCCAATAACGCGAACGACGATGTGAAAGCGTCCTCAAATTCGAATTCCGGCACGAATTCGACAACCCCGGCACTGACGGGAGACGATCTGGCCTTCTCCAAATTTCCGAAGCCGGTCGACGTCCACATCGGCATGGTGGTGGATCCGACGGACAAGACGCTGCCGGAAGGCGACAGCGTCGGCAACAACCAGTACACGCGTTACCTCAAGGACAAATACAACATCAACGTGATCGTGGATTGGACCGCGGCCACCGGCAACGATTTCAAGCAGAAGGTCAGCTTGACGATCGCATCGGGCAAGCTGCCCGACGGCATGGTCGTCGACGATCGCTCCTTCATGACGAAAGCGGCCAGCTCCGGCCTGCTGTACGATATTACCGATCTGTTCCAGCAGTATCAATCCTCGCAGGTGAAGGACATCATGGCCAGCACCGACGGCCGCGCGATGGAGAACGCCAGCTATAAGGGCAAAATGGTATCGCTCCCGAACATCACCGTGGATACGGACGGCGTTCACGTCCTATGGATTCGCAAGGATTGGCTCGACAAGCTGCAGCTGCCGGTGCCGAAGACGCTCTCGGATATCGAGAAGACGGCGAAAGCATTCATGGACAACAAGCTTGGCGGGGACAAAACGATCGGCATCGCCGGTCCTTCCAAAAACTCGTTCCCGTATTCGACCTTCCTCGTGTCCTCCAACAACATGGGCGGCTTCGATCCGGTCTTCGGCGCGATGGACGCGTATCCGGGTTACTGGCTCGACAACGGCGACGGGTCGGTCACGTACGGAACGCTGACGGACAGTACGAAGAAATCGTTGGCCTTGCTCGCCGATTGGTACAAGAAAGGGCTGATCGATCCCGAGGTCGGCACCCGCGACAACGTAGGGGATCCAATTAATGCCAATCAGACAGGGATCTTTTTCGGTCCATGGTGGAACGGCGGCTACGGCAACGGAGACTCCTTCAAGAACGATCCGACCGCGAATTGGCAGGCCTACCCGGTCTACTCCGACGATAACAAATGGAACGCGCACATGAAGACGACCGGCAGCACCTACACCGTAATCAGCAAGAAAGCCAAGCCGGATGTCGCCAAAGCCATCCTCATCATGAACAACGCGCTCGTGCGCGACGAAGCGACCTTCGACTTGTCGGTGAACGTGGGCTGGTATCCGCTTCGCAACGTCATGGCCGCGGCGAACGAGACGGAATACGAGTATACCGAGCTCTTGAAGGTGCTGAAGGGCGAGACCAAGCCCGAGGATTACAATAAACCGAACAGCTTGTACAAACTGATGTACGCGGATGCGAAGAAAGTGCAGAGCGTCATCAAGCCCCCTTACGACGATTTGAACGTCGGCAACTTCAGCACGGCGAACTTCGGCGACTTCCAGCGCTTGTACTCCCTCTTGATCGGCGATCGTCCGTTCGCGACGACTCCGATCGACAAGAAGGTGTTCAGCGTCACCTACAACCAGACCACTACGATGGAAACGAAATGGGCGAACCTCAAGAAGATGGAAGACGAGACCGTGCTGAAAATCATCCTCGGCCAGGCGTCCGTCGACTCTTTCGACAAATTCGTGGAGGACTGGAAAGCGCAGGGCGGAGACGACATCACGAAGGAAGTCGCAGAGCTGCTGAAGAAGTAATCGCGCGGAAGCGGAAGCTTGCGGCGGGCGCCGGCGTCAACGGCGCCTTCCGCGGGCTTTGCGATCTGCCAGGGAGACGGGAGGTTGGCCGCAATGCGAAAATTGGGCCATCAGAAGCACTATTATGTCATGCTGCTGCCGGGAATGGTCTGGCTCGCGCTGTTTAACATCGTGCCGATGGTCGGCATTCTCATGGCCTTCGAGAATTATAATCCGGGCGTGGGACTGTTCAAGTCCGAGTGGGTCGGGCTGGATAACTTCACGTATATGTTTCAACTGAACGACAGCAAGACGGTCATCGTCAATACCTTTATTATCGCGATCGGCAAAATCGTGTTCAATTTGCTCGTTCCGCTCGTCTTCGCCATCTTGCTGAACGAGCTTCGCGGCATGCGCTACAAGAAGCTGGTGCAGACCGTCGTGTACCTGCCCCATTTTCTGTCGTGGGTCATCATGGCGACGATCGTAATCGGGATATTCGGTTATTACGGCGTCGTCAATGAGATCATCGGCATGTTCGGTTACGATCCGAAGCTTTTTATGGCGGATGCGGGCATTTTCCGGTACCTGCTCGTCGGCACCGACGTGTGGAAGGAGTTTGGCTTCGGCGCGATCATCTATCTTGCGGCGCTGACCGGCGTCAATCTGAATCTCTACGAGGCGGCAGCCATCGACGGCGCCAATCGCTGGCAGTTGATCCGGCACGTCACGCTGCCCGCATTGTCGACCACCGTCGTCCTGCTCGGCGTCTTAAGCCTGGGCAACGTGCTGAACGCCGGATTCGATCAAGTGTACAACCTGTATAACCCGCTCGTGTATTCAAGCGGAGATATCCTGGACACCTGGGTCTATAGGCTTGGCTTGCAAAATCTGCAATACTCGCTGGCGACGGCGGCCGGATTGTTCAAGTCCGTCATCAGCTTCGTGCTGATATTCATCTCTTACCGTCTGGCGTATCGCTATGCCGACTACACGGTATTCTGAGGGAGGGCGACCGCCTTGGTCAGAAATAAAACGTTAAGCTCAAGGGCGTTCGAAACCGCCAACGTCCTCATCCTCGGACTGCTGCTCGTCATCTGCGTGTACCCGCTGTGGTACACCTTGTGCGTATCGATCTCCGAGAAATCCGCCGCCAACGCAGGCTTGGTCACGATCTATCCGATCGGCTTCTCCTTGGCGCCGTATAAGGAAATCATCAACGACAGCCTGTTCTTCAACGCGTTCTGGATTTCCATCCAACGCACCGTGCTCGGCACGGCGTTCTCGCTGCTCATGACGGTCTTGATGGCGTACCCGCTGGCAAGGCCTTCGAGAGATTTCAAAATGCGCAATACGTTCATGTGGATCCTGGTCTTCTGCATGCTGTTCAACGGGGGACTCATCCCGTGGTATCTCACGATCCAAAACTATCATTTGCTCAATACGATCTGGGCGTTGGTGCTCGGCGGAGGCGTGCCGGTATTCGACGTGATCCTGATCATGAACTTCTTCCGCAATCTGCCGAAGGAGCTGAACGAGGCGGCCGTCGTCGACGGGGCCGGACCGTGGTCGATTTTGTTCCGGGTCTATATCCCTTGCGCGATTCCCGTACTGGCTGCCGTGGCGCTCTTCCTAAGCGTGTATCACTGGAACGAGTTCTTCAACGGATTGGTGCTGATGAACACGGCCAATAAATATCCGCTTCAAACCTATATCCAACAGCTTGTCGTCAACATTCCCGCAGGCACGAGCCTGACGCCCGAACAGTACAAGAAGCTGTCGGAGCTGTCGAACCGGACGCTGAACGCGGCCAAGGTGTTCATCGCGATGGTGCCGATGCTGATCGTGTATCCGTTCCTGCAGAAGTACTTCATATCCGGTATCATGCTCGGCGCCGTGAAGGAGTAGGCCGGACCGGCGAAAGCGATGGAGGCTTGCATCAACATGAATGGAGCATGCGTAATAGAAAAGCGGCGGACATCGACCTCATCAGGCGATGTCCGCCGCTTTTTCGTTTTGCCGCGCGGCGGAAAACGGTCTTCCTTTTTTGGAACGGGCGTGCAAAAATGTACATGACAGGCATGCGCGGCATTGAAAGCGCTTCTTAATGGACGGCCTCGTCATCATCGCTTACTTGAAAAAGCTGGGTCGAATTGTTAATTCCATCTATAATTATGTTTCAAACGAACATATACATGTTCATAACAATAAATTCTGCCGGAATCCGTACGGCGATTACGATAAACAGGAGGCCCAGATCCGCATGCAACATCCCATCATGCAACGGTTGAGATCGACCGCAGCGCTCAACCGCTATCTTCCCAGACGGCTGCATATCCGGATATTCCTTGGGTTGACCCTGCTATTCATGCTCGTGTCCGTTCCGTTCGTCTTCCTCATGGCGAACCAATTCTCCCATTACGCGATGAAACAGATCGATACGGTGAACGAAACGGAGATCACGCACTCGCGGGATAACGCGGCTTTTATTTTCAACAAAATGATCGGGTACGGCTTCACCATGTACGCGGATAAGAGCATTCAAGCCTGGCTATCGGCCGACGCGGAGACGCAGCAAGCCCAGGTCGAGGCGCTGGCCGCGGGAACCAAATACATGACGACCGAGCCGTACCTTGCGGATGCCTACCTGATCAACATGCGAACGGCGCATGTCATTGACCTGAAGTCCGGCGTCTCCGCGTTCGGACCGTTCAAGGATCAGGCTATCCTGCAACTGGCGAAGCAGCCGCAGCGATCCTATCAGCGCTTCTTCCTCCACCGTTCGGACGGCAAGCAGCAGCTGGCGCTCATGATCCCGATGGTGCCTTCCGGCCAGCCGTCCTACGGGTACCTGGTCTTGCTGATGAACGATGCCTTAATGAAGCAATATTTGCTCAAAGAGAACGGGAATGCCGGATTCACGTCGTTCATTCTCGATCGTGCCGGCAACGTGATGCTCGGTTCGCCCGATGCGTCGGTGCCTTACGCGGAGCTCGCTGCCAAGGCGGTGGACCAATCGGCCTCCGGAAATTACACGATCGATTACGACAAGGAATCCTGGTCGGTGCAATACGCGCTCATCGAGCCGCAGGGCTGGACGATGTACCAGATGGCGAAGCTCGAAGGCATTCGCGCGGACTTCCACGCGTTCCTGACCAAGATGACGGTCTTTATCGCCGGCATGGTCGTGCTGCTGCTCGCGATCCTCTTCTGGAACTCCCGGCGAACCTATCAGCCGTTTTCCGATCTGGCCGATCAATTGCAGACGAAGTTCGGGGGCTCTCTCCAGAACAAGCATGACGAAGGCCCGTTGGACGAGCATCGCGTCATCCGGTACGGCATCGAGATGCTGGAGGACAAGATGGTCCGGCTCGACGATTCCGTGCGGGAGCATCGGAACGTCATTAAGACGGAATACCTCCGCCAGTGGATCCTGCAGGGCAAGCTGATCTCGCCGGTCGAGAAATATCTCCATGAGCATACCGGGCTTTTCGACCACGAGGGTCTCTACTTGAGCGTCGTCCGCATTAACGCCTACAGCGCGTTCCAGGACAAATACGATTTCGCGTCCAGAAAGTTGATGAAGTACGCGATGGGCAACATCGCCGAGGAGATCATCCGCCGAAGCGGGCATGCGGAAGCCGTGGATCTGGGCAGCGACCATCTCGCCCTGCTGATCGCCTGCCCGGCCTCGTCCCTCGATCTCGTGACGGGACTGCTGGAGGACGTGAAGGAACAGATCCGGCAATGGGTCAACGTGCAGGTGACGGTATCCGTGAGCGGCCAATTGGATTTCGGTGAAGACATACGCGCGACGTATCAGCATATCCAGGAATTGACCATGCTGCGGTTCGTCTCCGGTGAAGACAAAATATTTCTCGAGCGCGATTTCGAGGCGTATATGCGGAGCGTGCAGCCGCTGGCCGACGACAACCTGCTGGACGAGCTGATTACGAAGGTCAGGACGGGCAAGGGCGAGGAAGTATCGGCGATCCTGGATCAACTCTTCGCGCATATGCAGGCGATGCGTTACGCGCAAAGCAAATTTCAGCTCTCGCTCATGCTGTACACGCTGTTCAAGAAGTTCAACAAGCTGCCCTCCGTGGAATCCGTGGACGGCATCGAACACATTCTGGAATCCTTCGATACGCTCGGCGGCATCCGCGGCTGGCTGGAGAGCGAGCTGCTCGGCATCATCGACGATCTAAGCAACAAGAAGGGGGCGAGCCGCCGCGAAGAGATCGTGTCGGAGATCGTGGATTACGTGAAGACGCATCTTCACGATGCCATGCTCACGATCGAGGAGATCGCCGAGCATGTCTCGCTCTCGACCCGTTATACGCGCCAGCTGTTCAAGGACGCGTTCGACGTGACGCTGTCGGATTACATCCTGCAGGAGCGGATCGCCAAAGTAAAGGAGCTGCTCGTCTCGACCGAATGGACGGTGACGGATATCGGGGAGCGGGCAGGGTTTCAGACGAAGAGCAACTTCTTCACGGTATTCAAGAAGGCGACAGGCATGACGCCGAGCCAGTACCGCGACAAATGAATGCGAATAGGCAGGGGAGCAACGCAGCAACGCAGCGAAGGAAGCTGTCTTCAAGGTCCGAACAGACCTTGGGGACGGCTTTTTTCGTTGGCCGGGAATGGCTATCCCGGCGCATTTCCGGTTTGGGAACCTTGTTCCGGGCCGAAATCCGCTTTGCTTACCCGGCCGCCGGAACGAGAACCTGGACTGCGCGCGGCTTCCGGCGCCGTTTTCCGTTATTAGAACTATGCAGACCGGAAGCGCGGACCCTAAGCTTGGTCGTAGCACAAGAAAACCGCGAACAGCAGGAAGGGAGACCAACACTCAAGTGGCTATGATCAGAGAGATTGCGAGGAACAAATATTTATACGCGCTGGCGTTGCCCGGCCTCTTGTTTCTCATCGTATTCGCTTACGTGCCGATGGCCGGACATTTAATCGCCTTCAAGCAGTACCGGCTCGCCGACGGCATCTGGGGAAGCAAATGGGTCGGGTTCGACAATTTCAAGTTCTTCTTCATGAGCAGCGATTGGTACAAGGTCACCTTCAATACGATCTTCCTTAACGGGCTGTTCATCGTCTGCGGCCTCGGCCTCGCGCTGCTGCTGGCGATCTTGCTGAACGAGATCCGGAACATGTTCTTCAAGAAAATCGCCCAATCGTTCGTCTTCATGCCGTACTTCATCTCCTGGCTCGTCGTCAGCATGATGGTGTTCGCGTTCCTCAACACGACGGAGGGGATCTTGAACCGGACGCTGATCGCGAACGGCATCGACGGGCAGAACTGGTATCTGAAGCCCGGCATATGGCCGGCGATCCTGACCATCATCTACGTCTGGAAGTTCGCGGGCTACTACTCGATCATCTTCCTGGCCGCGATCACGGGCATATCCGGCGATTATTACGAGAGCGCGCGGATCGACGGGGCGACCCGGTTTCAGCAAATCATCCATATTACGATTCCCTTGATCCGCAACGTGCTGATCGTATTGGCCCTGCTCGGAATCGGGCGGATATTCTACGGCGACTTCGGCATGATCTACGGCATTGTCGGCGACACCGCGCCATTGTATCCGACGACCGACGTGATCGACACGTATTCGTACCGCGCGCTCCGGCAGCTGGGCGACTTCAGCAAATCGTCCGCCGTCATCATGTACCAGTCGGTGATGGGACTCGTCACGATCGTCATCTTCAACGCGATCGCCAAGAAGATCGACAAGGATTCCGGTTTATTCTGAGAAAACGGGTAGGTGCTCACATGGAAAGCTCGATTCAACACGTCCGATCCGGCAAGGCGATCAAGGTCAAGACCGACCGCACTTTATCCGAGAAGGCGTTTGTCCTCTTCATCTACGCGTTCTGCGGCGCGTTCGCGCTGGCCTGCTTCATTCCGTTCTGGCTGGCGTTCATCAATTCGTTCGCGGCGGAATCGGCCATCAAGACGCATGGCTATCAGTTGATTCCGAAGGAATTGTCGCTGAATGCGTACCGGTACGTCCTGCACGGCAAGCAAATCGCGAGCAGTTATCTCGTGTCCACGACCGTGACCGTTGCCGGCACCGTGCTGGCGGTGCTCATCACCGCGATGTACGCCTACGTGCTGGCTCATCCCAAAGTCAAATACCGCAACGTGCTGTCCTTCCTGACCTATTTCACCATGATCTTCGGAGCGGGCCTGGTCGGGTTCTATATCCTCATCGCCAATTGGCTGCATCTGAAGGACTCGCTGTGGGCGCTGATTCTGCCCTATATGCTGAACCCGTTCTTCGCGTTCATCATGGTATCCTTCTTCCGGACGCTGCCGTACGAGATCAACGAGGCGGCGACGGTCGACGGAGCCAACGACATCACGATTTTCTTCCGGATCATCCTGCCGATCTCGAAGCCGGTCATCGCGACCGTGGGCTTGTTCTACGCGCTGCAGTATTGGAACGACTTCTTCCTGGCGCTGCTGTTCATCGACAACTACAAGCTTCATCCGCTGCAGATGATGATCCGCCAGCTGATCTCGAACATCAACATGAGCGCGTACGTCGGCGGCAGCCAGACGACCTATACGCAGCCGCTGCCGACTTACGGCGTACAGCTGGCGACCGTCTGCCTGACGATCGGACCGATCGTCTTCC
The DNA here is from genome assembly GCF_056269105.1 of Paenibacillus sp. J31P316. Taxonomy (NCBI): domain Bacteria; kingdom Bacillati; phylum Bacillota; class Bacilli; order Caryophanales; family Paenibacillaceae; genus Paenibacillus; species Paenibacillus sp. J31P316. The sequence goes on from NZ_JBWDNI010000003.1 coordinate 660,752, forward strand.
TGTACCCGTTCATCCAGAAATTTTTTGTCAAGGGGATTACAATCGGCGCTTTGAAAGGGTAGTCTTAACCCGGAGACCATCCGGTTGAGAATAGAACCATATCCATAGGAGGTCACAGAATGAGAAAAAGAGGGTTCATGTTAGCGACAACAATGGTGCTGCTGCTTGCGGTGCTGGTCGGGTGCGGCTCCAACGACAATGCGAACGACCTGGGGAACGCGGCCAATGGAACGGATGGCAATGCGGCTCCGCCGGCGGAGGAAACGGCAGGCGGGGAAGCGGCGGCCAAGCTGGATCCGGTCACGCTCAAAATCGTCATGCCGGGCGACCGTCCGGCCGATATGGATCTCGTCATCCAAGAAGCCGAGAAGCGGATGGCGGACACGCTCAACGTCAAGCTCGACGTCGTATTCGTGCCGTTCTCCGACTTGGCGCAGAAAACGCAGGTCATGCTCGCATCCGGCGAGGACGTCGATCTGATCTTCGACGCGCCGTGGCTGCACATGGATCAGATGATCAGCGCGGGCTACTATGAGCCGATGGACGATTTGCTGGCCAAATACGGCCAAGACGCCGCGAACGTCCGCTCCCAGCAAATGCTGGATGCCAACAAGTTTCAAGGCAAAATCTACGCCCTCCCGCTCGGCAACAATCATCTGGCGGGCAGAACGTACCTGGTCCGCAAGGATATCCGGGAGAAGCTCGGCGTGCCTCCGATCAAGACCTATGAGGATTTGATCAGTTTCGCTTACAAAGTGAAGGAGAGCCAGAAGGATGTCGTTCCGCTGCTCGCCTACGGCCAATCCGGACAGAAGGACGTATCGTGGGGCGCGTTCCGAGCGTTCATGGAATATGATCCGCAGTATCTGAGAACGGATGCGCTCGGTCAAAGTCTCGTCTTGTACTATAAGAACAACGACGGCAAGGTCTACAACCTGTTCGACGCGATGGAGCCGCGAATCTGGTCCTGGATCGAGGATGCCAGAAAGCTGTATACGGACGGACTCATTCATCCCGATATCCTCGCGATCAAGGACGTCGATTCCGTCATTAATTCGGGCAAGGTCGCCGCAGCCGTATACAACGAATTCGGCGTACCGTCCAGCTTGAACACCGCGCTTGCGCAAAATGTTCCGGGTGCCGAGATGGAAGCCGTTACCTTCATTCAAATGGAGAAAGGCAAGAACATCACCAACTTCAAGCAGGCGAATTTCCAAGCCATCCCGAAGGTCAGCAAGAACAAAGAGCGCGCCATGATGTTCCTGAATTGGACCGCGCAGAAGGACAACTACGATCTGCTTGCCTACGGCATCGAAGGCAAGGATTACGAGAAGGTCGGCGACGATCAGTACAAGCAGATCGGGAACGGCTACTCCTATTTCCCGTATGCCTGGGTGTGGAATCCGACGCTCGACCGTCTTAACGCCGGCTTCGACGAAGAGACGATCAAGCACTACCAGTTCAACAAGGACGCGGATAATCTGACGGCGAGCATCCTGACGGGCTTCTCGTTCGACCCGGCGCCCGTGACCAACGAAATCTCGCTCTACAACGCGACCGAGGACAAATACTACAACGCGTTGTTCGACGGCGTCGTCGATCCGGGCGAGACGTGGGCGAAGTTCAAGAAAGAAGCCGAAGGCAACGCCAAGAAGATCCAGGTCGAGCTGCAGAAGCAGATCGATGCGTTCCTCGCGGCCAACTAAATAAGTGATCGCGATCGGCGGGTATTCGGCAGCTTCTGGCACCGGGTGCCCGCCTTTGTCATGCGGCGGCATGCGACTTTTACCGGGTAATATCGTCCTTCGCTCCGGTTTTGCCCGCCGCCGATATCCGGTAAGCTTACGAATGTAAGCACTTACTTGATCCATAGGCGGGGCTAGAGAGAAACGATCGGAGGAGGAAGAGATGGAACTGGCTGCTGTGAAGATCGCCAAGGAGAGGAGGCTGTCGCAGGGAAAAACGTTCAAGCGGGTATGGAGATTCAGATGGCTGTACGCCTTGCTCCTTCCCGCCCTGGCATGGGTCGTGCTGTTCGATTACCTGCCGCTCTACGGGATCAGCATCGCGTTCACCGATTACAACGTCATCCAAGGCTTCTCGGGCAGCGCCTGGGCGGGGATGAAATATTTTCGGATGCTGTTCGATTCCGAGATGTTCCGGAACGCGTTCGTCAACACGCTGATCATCAGCCTGTACAAGATGCTAAGCGGCTTCATCTGCCCGATTCTGCTGGCACTGTCGCTCAACGAGATCCGCGCCAAGTGGTTCAAGAAGACGCTGCAGACGGCGGTGTACCTGCCGAGATTCGTGTCCTGGGTCGTGTACGGGGGGATCATTACGATCCTGCTCTCGCCCGAGACCGGCATCATCAACAAAATCATCGAGCTGTTCGGCGGGAAGCCGGCTTACCTGCTCGTCGATCCCGCGTACTTCCGGACCATCCTCGTGGCGACCGATGCCTTGAAGGAGATGGGCTGGGCGGCGATCATCTACATCGCGGCCATCGCGGGACTCAACCCGGAAGTGTACGAAGCGGCCATCGTGGACGGCGCGTCGCGGTTCCGCCGGATCATCCACGTGACGCTGCCGGGCATCGCGAGCACGATCGTCGTGATCTTCATCCTCCGGGTCGGCTACCTCATGAGCGCCGGATTGGATCAAGTCATCAACCTGTACAACCCGATGGTATTCGAGGTCGGGGATATCCTCGATACCTACATTTACCGGGTCGGCATCGAACAGTTCAGTCTGAGCCTCGCGGCGGCGGCGGACGTCATCAAAGGGATCATCGGGCTTGCGCTGGTGCTGATCGCCAATCATATTGCCAAGCGGATCAATGATTCCGGCATTTTCTGACAAAGGGGAATCGGACCGATGAAGCTTACGAAAGGCGAGAGCGCATTCGTCGCCACGAATTACGTCGTACTCACGATCTTGACCATCATCATCATCATTCCGTTCTGGTACGTCATCTCCGTGTCGGTAACGCCGTACGCGATCTTCAGCGAGAAGAACGGCATGGTGCTGTTCCCGTCCTCGCTCAGCTTCGATTACTACGCGTATCTGCTGAAGAAAGGCTCTCTGATCTACGGCTCGTACGGGGTCACGCTCCGCAACGCGGCGGCCGGCGTTCTGCTTGCGCTGGCGCTTACCGCGGGCTCGGCGTACGCGCTCGCCGAGAAGCGGCTGCCGGGCAGGCGAATCATCATGCTGATCTTCGTCTTCACGATGCTGTTCAAGGGCGGGCTGATTCCGACCTACGTCACGGTCAAGAACTTGGGCCTGCTGGACACCGATTACGTGCTGATTCTGGTCATGGCCTTCAGCGCGTTCAACATGATCATCATGAAATCCTTCTTCGAGGGCATTCCGGAGAGCCTGCGGGAGTCGGCCGCGATCGACGGCGCTTCCGAGATTCGCATCTTGGGCTCGGTGGTCCTGCCGATCTCGCTTCCGGTGATCGCCTCGGTCGGCCTGCTCTATCTGGTCACCTACTGGAACGACTTTTTCAATGCGCTGCTCTACGTAACGGACTGGCATAAAGCGCCGGTGCAGCTCATCCTGCGGAACATTATCGCCAGCTCCAGCCTTCCGCCGGAGCTGCTCGAAGCGGCGGGCAGCAAGCCGCCGCCGGCGGTCGGCATCCAAATGTCCGCCATCGTCATCGTCGCGCTGCCCATGCTCGTCATCTATCCCCTCATCCAGCGATATTTCGAACAGGGGATGCTGATCGGCTCGGTCAAAGGCTAAGGAAGAGAACACATAAAGGGGACGAATACGAGATGACAAAACGGATCAAAAGCATGAGCTACGGCGCGATTGCGGCGCTGATGCTCGGAACGGTCACGCTTGCCGGATGCGGCAGCAATAACGATACGGCGGGTAACGCGAACGCCAACAAACCGGCCGAAGGCACGAAGACGGAGACGGCGGCAACGACGACGAACGGCAAAGCGGCAACGCCGTCGGCGGACGATGCCCGGCCGTATGAGCTGAAGTGGCTGAAGGGTCAGGATATCTCCCTGCCCTATGACGCTTCGAAGGATGTCGTCAAGCAGGCGATCGAGAAGAAGCTCAACGTCAAGATCGTACCCGAGATGGTCGACGTTCAGCAGTACAAGACGAAGCTCAACCTGAAGATGTCGAGCGGCGACATTCCCGACGTGACGCGCATCGATTTTGCCGACGACTTCCAGAAATACGCGCAGCAGGGGGCATTCGTCGATTTGACCGACATGATCAACGCGACGGATACGCCGAACATCATGCGCGAGGTGCCGCCCGAGGTGTTCGAGCAGGCGAAGGTGAACGGCAAGATTTACGGCATTCCGTACCAAGGCGGTCCCGGAGCCGGCTATCGCTGGAATCTCGTCATGCGCAAGGATTATATCGATGCGGCCGGCGCATCCGTGCCGAAGACGCTCGACGAGTATTACAACCTGCTGAAGAAGATCAAGGCGGAGAAGCCGGACGTCATTCCGCTCGGCGGATACACGGCTCAGATCGGCGAGGTCAAATTCGCCAACAACTCCTTCGACAACATCTTCGGCGCGTTCGGCGTGACGCCGGGTTATTTCACCCAGACAGACGGCAAGTTCAGCAGCTTCGATACCGACCCTCGGATGAGAGAAGCGCTGCTGTTCCTGCAGAAGATGTACGGCGAAGGACTCATCGACAAGGAGTTCGCGACGATCAAGGAAGAGCAGCTGAGAGCGAAGCTGTACAGCGGCAAGGTGTTCTCCTGGATGGGCTGGTGGTCCACCGCGAGCGACTACGATACGCAGATCGAGACGGGCGAGCTGATCAAGAGCGGCAAGCTGGCGGCGGACGGCTCGCTGCCGAACCAGGCCGATCTGCCGTACAAATATTTGACGCTGATGGATTCGCTTGTCGGTCCGGACGGCACGGCGGTAGCTCCTCAAGGCGCTCCTTTCAGCCAGATGAACGCGATCAGCGTCAAGACGAAGGATCCGAAGCGCGTGCTGTCGATTATCGACGAAGCGTTGTCGCCGGAGAACGAGATGCTGTCCGTCTGGGGCATCGAGGGCGAGGACTATACGATCGTCGACGGCAAGATGAAGACGGTCACGGTCACCGAGCTGGTCGATCCGAAGACGCAGCAGGACAAGAACGGCAATTTCCGCGGCATACAGAGCTACCTGTTTGCTCCCGGCCTGAAAGGCTGGCCGCGTTACCTGGAATCCCTGCCGCTGCGGGTATCCGAGTCGCTTAGCGTCGCCATCAACAATAAATTCCAAATTACCGATGCGGCCAATTACCTCGAATCTCCGACGAAGCTCGCCAAGATGGTCGAGCTGAACACGATGCGCGATTCGGTATTCACCCAGATCATCATGGGCGGCGATATTAGCAAATTCGACGACTTCGTGAAGAAGTGGAAATCGCAGGGCGGCGATCAAATCATCGGCGAGCTCGAGGCATCCTTCCAGAAGAAGGCGGGCAAGTAAGCGTCATGAAGCAGTCAAGACGCTCAGGCATATAGGTCAAACGCAAGCCTTCCGTCAATCGCGGTTCATCCGCATTGGCGGGGGCTGCTTTTCCATTCCCATAAGGGGCAGCGATCACCTGCAGAAGATGAAGAAAGGGGAGCGGCCATGGCTGCAAGCGTGCCCAAGCGCAGCCGGCCATCGAGCCTGCTGCTTCGGATCAGCCTTCCGGTGTTCGCGCTTATCGTGACGTTCATCGCGCTGTTCGCGACGTCGGCCAGCTATATTCTGATTCGGGTGCAGAACGACCATACCCGCCAGATGGCGGAGCAATCGATGAAATTCGTCTACCGGAACGTGGAATACCAGCTCGACACGATGAACAATATGGCGGCCTTCATCGTATCGAACCAATCTATCGAAAACCTGCTCGAGAGCGCCTACCAGAAGCCGTACGAGGCGGTCGGCGATCTGTTCACGCTCCAATCCAACCTGCAAAATCTGTCGCTGCTGTCCCTTCTCGGCGATTCCGGTTCGCGAAGCGTCGTCCAGCAGTCGTACGTCGTGTCCGTCGCGCTCGAGCCGGCGAGCGGCCTATACCCGCTCGCCGCGGACCGGTTCGATCCGGTGACGGGAATCTTCAAGGATGCGGATTTGCAACGCCAGGACTGGTACCTTTCCTTGCAAAGCGGGGAGCGGCAAACCGTATGGTGGGCACAAAAGGCCGGACGCGCGGACGCCGCCATGATCTATTCGGCCACGAAGAAAACGAGCATCAAGGACGGCCGCAGCATCGCCACCGTCATCGTCGGCGCGGATTCCGGAAGCATCCGAAGCGTGTTCGACAATGCCTCGCTGGCGTCGGGCTATCATCTGCTGCTGGATGCCGACGGCCGGGTCATCTTCAGCGAACGGTACGGTTTTCTCGAATCGGCGGGCGAGCTGCCTTACGTGCGCGCATTGGCGGGCAGCGCGGGATCGGTCACGGCCGAAATCGACGGCGCGCGGCACCGCGTCATGTACGAGACGCTGGAGAACGGGTGGAGGCTGCTTACGATCGTGCCGGAGAGCCATTTCAACCGGTACGCGTTCGCGATCTCGGCGATCGGCGGCATTACCGCCGCCGCTGCCCTGCTGGTCGCCGGCATCTGGCTTCGCCGTATTGTCGTGCGCGTGACCGTGCCGATCACGAGGCTTGCCCGCGCCATTCAGCGTCCGGAGGTGCTGGAATTCAAGGAGCCGCTGCCGGACCAACGCTCCGGCATTTACGAGGTAGACGCGCTTAACGCGCAGTTCGCCTCCATGCTGGTCACCCTTCACGGGCTGGTCGAGAAGTCGTTCGCGGAAGAGATGGAGCGGCGCCAGCTTCAGCTGGAGCTGCTGAACGCGCAGATCAATCCTCATTTTCTGTACAACACGCTCGATCTGATCAACTGCCGGGCCATTATGGCCGGGGATTTGGAGACGAGCGCCATCGTGCGCTCGCTTGCGAACGTATTCCGCTATGGACTGAACCGGGGGCAGGCTTGGATATCCTTGCAGGAAGAGATCAAGCAGGTCGAGGCTTATCTGCATATCCAACAGATGATGATCGAGGATATGCGCATCGACGTCCGCGTCCCGCAGGACCTGCTGTCCATGAGCATCGTGCATTTCATCCTGCAGCCGCTGGCGGAGAACGCCATCATCCATGGCTTCGCCGGCCGCTCCTCCGGCTGCCTGATCGCGATCACGGCGAGGCTTGAAGGCACCATGCTTATCCTGCGCGTGGAAGACAACGGAGCGGGCTGTGATCCGGAGCGGATGAACCGCGCCTTGCGGGAACAGCCCGCGGCCGATTCGTCCCCGGGCCGCGACGCCTTGGCCGATTCCGCGTTCGGAAGCGGCACCGGCTACGGCACGCTGAACGTGCACAGGAGAATTCAATTGTACGGCGGTCGAGCATTCGGGCTGCGTTATGTGCCGACGGCCGAAGGGACCTGCGTCGAAGCGATCCTGCCGGTTCGTCCCCGAATGCTCGATTGACAGGAAGGAGGCGAAGCCGATGTTCAAGCTGCTGATCGCGGAGGACGTGAGGACGGTTCGCGAGACGCTGGCCCGTTCCATTCCGTGGGAGAAGCTCGGCATTTCGTTGCTGGGCACCGCCGAGAACGGAGAGGAAGCGATGGCTTGGCTGGATCAAGGCCGCGAGCAGCCGGACGTGCTGCTGACCGATATCGGGATGCCCAAGATGAACGGGCTGGCGCTGATCGAAGCGTTCAAGGCGCGCAAGCCAGACATCCGCTGCATCATTTTGTCCGGGCTCAACGAGTTCGAGCATGCCAGGAAGGCGATCAAGCTTCAGGTGCAGGAGTATATCCTGAAGCCGATCGATCCCGGCGAAATCGCCGGCGTATTCGCGAATGTCGTCCGGGAATTGCGCGCGGAGCAGGAAGCGCGGAGCGGCGGCGCCGCCGGATCCGGGCTGACGCCGGGCGGACAGCAGCCGGGCCGGGCTGATACTTCGGATGCCGGCGAACGGTCCGGCGACTTGAAGAAGAAGAAGCTCGTCGACCAGGCGGTCCGCTATATGAAGGACCATTACATGCGCAAGGACTTGGCCTTGCCCGACGTTGCGGCCGCGGTCGGGCTCAGCGACAAATACATGAACGTGCTCGTCAAGGAAGTGACCGGCGCGACGATCAATCATGCGATCATCCGATTGCGGATGGAAGAGGCCGCGCGTCTGCTGAAGGATCCTTCCAACCGGATTTACGAGATTTGCGAGCGAATCGGCTATGCGGATCTGGATCATTTTCGCGAAGTATTCAAGCGGCAGTACGGCGTGACGCCGACCGAGTATCGCAACAGCTATGCTTAGGACAGACCATTCAATAGGAGCATGCTTAGAAGCAGGAAGCCGTTCAGCGCAAGAAGAGTCGCTCGCAAGGCGGGCAAAGAGAGGAGCAAACGCATGGATAGGATGATTGTGGAAGAAGCGGCCAGGCGCGTCTGCGGATACATGATGCACAGTCGCCCGGATACGTGGGGAGACCATGCTTGGACCGACTGGGCCATGAATATCGACAGATGGGACTGGAATTCGGGCGTCGGCATCATCGCGGCAGCCGATTACGGGAAGCGGGACCCGGGCGGAACGGTCAATCGCGAGATCGAAGCATGGGTCAGGCGCAACATTCGGCAATCCGAGACGGCGATGGTCGTGAACGCGGTCGCGCCCTTCGCCGTTTTCCCCGCGCTGCATGAAGAGACGGGGGAGTCGTTCTACGCGGAGAAGAGCAGGGATATCGCCGCATGGCTGATCGGCGAGGCACCCCGCACGCGCAGCGGCGCGTTCGAGCATACCGTAACCGAGCAGGCCTCGTTCGCGGAGCAGATCTGGGCGGACACCGTCTTCATGGCGGTGCTGTTTCTTGCCCGAACTGCCGGGATGACCGGGGACCGCCGCATGGCCGACGAGTCGATGCGGCAGGTGCTGCTGCATCTGCAAGCGCTCCAGGACGAAGAGACGGGCCTGCTGTATCACGGCTGGAACTGCGGCACGGGCGATTGGATGTCCGCCGCGAAGTGGAACCGGGCGAACGCCTGGAATGCGGTCGGGATCCCCATGATTCTGGAGGCCGTCGCGACAACGGATTATTATGATGCCGAACCGCTGGGCGAAATCAAGGAAAGGTATCATCGGCTGGCGGAGGCGCTTGCCGCCCGGCAGCAGCCGGGCGGATTATGGCCGACCGTCCTCGATCGGCCGGCCACCTACGAGGAGACGTCCGGGTCGGCCGGCATTGCGTGCGGCTTGTACAAGGCAGCCCGCTCGGGACTCATTCCGGCCTCATTGATCGGCACCGCCGAGCGGGCGGTCCCTGCCGTGCTGAGCCGGATTGGCGGCAACGGCGCGGCAGCCGGCGTCTCCGGGGGGACGCCGGTGCTCGCGAGCATCGAAGCGTACGACGAGGTGCCGATCTTTCCGACCTTGTACGGGCAAGGCTTGACGCTGATGCTGCTGACGGAAGCGCTGAAAGCTTGACCGAAGAAGACGCGGCAGCCGGCGTCTTCTGAGGAACGCCGCTTGCGGTCCGTTGATCATCTTGCGGCGAATCGAACGTTGTAAGGCTGGCCGTTGGCATTTTGTTCGAGGTTGCTGTTAAACTGAAGTCGTCTATCTCGTTCGTCATCAACGGGAGAGACGGCTTTTTCTTGAAGGAGGAGACGATTGGCGATGAAATTCCGGGATATGGATCTATTCAGCGGCGAATGGCTGCGGTTCGCGGCCGTGCGGCCGGACGATGCCGCGCAGCTGTCGATTTTTACCGAGAGCTATGACTACATGCGCAATGTGGATACCGAATACGCGGTACGGCAAACGGCGGAGTTTTACGAACAGGCCGAGAACGGCAAAAACACGATCGAGTTCATGCTCCGGACGATCGAGGACGACCGGCTGGTCGGCTTCGCCGCGCTCCACGGCATCGAGTGGAACAACCGCTCTTCGCGGATGGCCGTCGGCATCGGACATGCCAGCGACCGGGGACAAGGCTACGGCCGGGATGCCGTCGCCATGCTGCTGCGCTACGCGTTTCTCGAGCTGAACCTGGAGCGGATCAGCCTCGAGGTAATCGCTTATAATGAAGCGGCCTGCAGGACGTATATCGGGGCCGGGTTCGTCGAAGAAGGCAGGCTTCGCGAAGCGGTCCTGCGCGGAGGCAAACGCTACGACCTGATCGCGATGGGCCTGCTGTCCCGCGAATGGGTGGCACGCCAAGAGAACGCCGACGAAGACGGCGTTCTCTGATCTTGCGCGTATAGGACGGACATGAAACAAACCTCGGCAATCCGGCGAACGATTATGCTACGCCCACTCGCGGGCCCATTTCTTCATCTCCAGCAGTATGCCGCTGAACGCTTCTCCTTTGTCCGTCAGCCGGTATTCGACGGTCGGAGGGACGGTGGCATGGCTTTCGCGAACGACGACTTGATTCTCTTCCAGGTGACGCAGCGTTTCGGTTAGCGACTTGGAGCTGATGCCCGCAATGGCGCTCTTAAGCTCTCCGAATCGCTTCATCCCGTGAAAGAATAGCTCGCGAATGACGAGGAACGACCATTTTCCGCCGATGATTCGTAACGATTTCTCGATTTCGCATTCATGTGATTCGGAATTTCCCACTACTGTATGCCTCCTCTGCGTTGTTGATTTCCCTTAAATGATTTCAATGGCGGCGGCCGGATTTCCTGCCATTAGTCACCGCAAGGTAACCAACTATAGTAAAAGTGCGTACTTTCGGCATTGGGGCAGATCGATTAAGATAGAGCTGACCGATACTACGAGGAGGTTCGCTATGTATACTAGGAAGCTGGGAAAGACGGGAATCGACGTGTCCGAGATCGGATTCGGCGCTTGGGCAATCGGCGGCGATGCCTGGGGACCGGTCGACGATGCGCAATCCTTGCGGGCGATGGAAGCCGCGGTTGAGCTCGGAGTCAACTTTATCGATACGGCGGACGTATATGGCGACGGCCGGAGCGAGAAGCTGGTGGCCAAGCTGATCGAAGGCAGGCGGGACGAGCTGGTCATCTCCACCAAGGGCGGGCTGATGGGACATCATCGCGACCCGCAGGGGGAACCGGTCTATGGACAGCCCGCGAAAGTAATCGAGGCGTTCGAGAACAGTCTGAGACGATTGGGTACCGATTATATCGATGTCTATTTCTGCCACCTCTGGTGGGATAAGCAGGAAGAGACGGAAGCGTTCATAGAAGCTTTCAAGCAGTTGAAGCACGACGGCAAGGTGAGAGCGGTTGGCGTCTCTACCGAAAACTTCGACTATATCAAGCATTTCAATCGCGAGGGCGGATTGGACGCCGTTCAGCTCGACTACAGCATCCTGAACCGGTCCGTGGAGAGCGAAGTGCTGCCTTATCTGCAGGAGCATGGCATCGGCGCCGTTGTCCGAGGACCGCTGCGGATGGGCATTCTCACAGGGAAGTTCCATGGCGGAACGGTCTTCGAGGAAGGCGATATCCGAAGAAACTGGCCCAAGGAAGCCTGGTTTGCCGACAGTCTGGCCAAAGTGGAAGCGCTTCAGGGGCTTGCGAACGAGGAACGTACGCTGTCGCAGGCTGCCCTGCGTTACGTGCTGAACCATCCGGCAATTTCCGTCGCGATTCCCGGCGCGAAGACGGCCGAGCAAGCGGCCCAGAACGTTAGCGCATCGGTGAGGCCGCTGCTGTCCGACGAAGATTTGAGCATCATCGACCGCGTAAAATAAATCATGTTATCGCAAAGGAGCGGAAGACCATGAAAGTACTTGTAACCGGAGCATCCGGCAACGGCGGTCAGGCCGTATGCCGGGAATTGCTGCGAGCGGGTCATCAAGTGAGAATGGCGGACGTCATGCCCTCGAACGCGGCGGATCTGGCTGCGGCCGAGTTCGTTCGGTGCGATACGCGGACGGTTTCGGACGTCCGGCAGGCCGTCCAAGGCATGGACGGCGTCATTCATTTGGCGGCATGGCATTGCGCGCATCAACCGCCGGTAAGCGACGATACCATCTTCGCGGTCAATGTGGACGGTACTTATAACGTGCTGGAAGCCTGCAGACAGGAAGGCATCCGTTCGATCGTATACGCGTCGTCGATGGCTTACGGCTGGTGGTCCGTCTATGGCGTCAGCAAAGTAATCGGCGAAGATCTGTGCCGTACCTATCATGAGATGACGGGAGCCTCGATCGCGATGCTCCGTTACCATGAGTTTATCCCGAGACCGTATCTGGAGTTCGGCGAACGGCTGCTGCGCAACGGAGTGGACCGCAGAGACGTTGCATCGGCTACGGTAATGGCACTGGAAGCCGCCCATAAGCAAACGTTCGGTCTGTTCCGAACGATCGTCCATACCGATCATGGCATGCCCGAGCAGGTGCGGGCCGATTTCGCCAGCCTAGGGCTTGATTGGTGCGAAGAGCAGGTACCGGGAGGTGCAGCGTTGCTGGCGAAATACGGAATCGAGCTGCCGAAGGAAGTCGAGCAGCATGATTTGTCCGAAGCGAAGGATGTTCTGGGCTGGCAGCCTCGGATCGGATTCATCGATTTTCTGCGGGATCTGAAGCAGCGGGACGAGGAAGGGCTTGGCATTCACGATCTTATCGTACCTTCCGAGCTTCCGCGGGCGATGTCGCAGGCGGGAAGTCTCTCGGTTTAATTCGAGATTGCATACTTACGAGAGGAGGAGAGCCATGAACATTTTGATAACCGGTGCTTCCGGGAACTTGGGGTCCGGCGTCGCGGAACGATTGAAGCCGCATCACGACGTTCGCCTAACGGATTTCTCGCCCGTAAGCACGGAGCTGCCGTTCTACCAAGCCGACGTCCGTGAAACAGGGGCGCTCGACCGGGCTTCCGAAGGTGCCGACGTCGTCATCCATACGCCGGCTTGGCATGGCATTCATCTGGGGACGGTTCCGGAGCAGCAATTCTACGAATTGAACGTGACGGGAACGTTTCAAATGTTTCAATCCGCGGTTAAGAACCGGGTGCGCCGCGTCGTTTGGTTATCCAGCATGTCCGTGTACGGCACCGATTTCTATGCTTATACGAAGAAGTTGGGCGAGCAACTATGCCAGTACTATCATGACCATCATGGAATCGAAGTCATCATGCTGCGCCCGGCCGACTTCACGCCGTACCGGACGATCAGGCAATACGGAGAGCGGCTGCTGCATGGCGGGGTAGACCGTCGCGACGTTATTCAAGCCGTCGTACAAGCAGTGACTTGCCAACAAAGTTTCGGAGCCTATCATATCGAACGTCACGATCCGTTTACGGACGAGCTGCTGCAGGCCTATGCCGAATCGCCGGTTGACGCTTGGGAGAGGCTGTATCCCGGCGCGAAGCAAGTCATTGAACACTATGATTTCCAAGTGCCGGCTCAGCCGCATGCGAGGGATCTGACCAAGGAACGCCAAGAGCTCGGCTACGAGCCGATTTATAATTTCGGCACCTTTTTGCAAGCATTCACGAAGCAGGGACGAATCATGGAATAAACGACCGCACACGGCAACATTGGTTTCGAGTTTCTGTCATTGGCTTTCTCGATATCATCACGGATTGACTGGACATAGATAGGCATGCGCGTCGTATTCGCATATCCATTGCTGTGACATCTGAAGTGACATCCCATTGAGGAGGAATTATCATGCAAAAAGCAGTGCTGGGCAGAACGGGACTCGAGGTAACGAAGCTGGGGTTCGGCGCCATGGAAATTCGCGGTCCCCGGATCTGGGGCGGCCGGCCGGTTGCGGACGGAGAGGCAGAACGAATCTTGAACGCCGTGCTGGACGCAGGGATCAACTTCATTGATACGGCTTATGATTACGGCTTGAGCGAAGCGTATATCGGGCGTTACATCAGCCACCGCCGCAGCGAGTATATTCTGGCTACGAAATGCGGATGCACGGTCGTCGATAGCGGCGATCACGATGAGACGCCTCATGTCTGGACAAGGGATAATTTGCTGCACAACATCGAAACAAGCCTGCGGCGAATGAATACGGACTATATCGACCTGCTGCAGCTCCACAATCCGACCGTCGAACAGACCGAGGAAGGCAGCTTGGTAGACGTGCTTCGGGAAATCCAGGCTTCCGGCAAAGTGCGCTGGATCGGCATCTCCTCGACGCTGCCGCATATTACGAGCTACATTCAATCCGGCGTATTCGACAGCTTCCAGATCCCGTACTCCGCGCTGGAACGAGATCACGAGAACATCATCTCGGATGCGGCGAATGCCGGTGCAGGTACGATTATCCGCGGCGGCGTAGGCCGCGGAGAGCCCGGCGCGGGACTCGGCAATGAGGATCGCTGGGCCGTGTGGGAGAAGGCGAAGCTCGATGAGCTGCTGGAGGAAGGCGAGAGCCGGACCGGCTTCATCCTGCGGTACACGCTCGCCCATCCGCATCTGTCCACGACCATCGTCGGCACGAAGAATCCGGAGCATCTGGCCGAGAATATTCGGATTGCCGACAAAGGCGCACTGCCCGCGGCGATCTATGAGGAAGCGAAGCGCCGTCTTCAAGCTGCCGGGCAAGGCCCGAAGAGCTGAGCCGTTTCGTAGTGTCGGGACGTTCGAACATCGTAGAACAAGCAAGCAACCGAGCTGTCGGTTGCTTTTTTTGTGCAGATGGAAGTTAGAGCAGCGATAAGGATTGCATGTTTCGAATCACTTTTCTTAACGTCACGTTTCTTTAGCGCGAATTTCGAGGATATCCGCCGCCTTAACACGGAGCGAACAAACCTTTGCCATAATCAAGGCTGGGTTATGCGTTTAACACTGCGGGAGGAGACGGAAGCTATGAATCGGTTGTTGGAGGTATTGAAGGTATCCTTTCGTCTCGGGCTGACGTCTTTCGGCGGGCCGATCGCGCATTTGGCGTATTTTCGCGAGGAATACGTGATGCGGCGCCGTTGGCTGACGGAGGAGAGCTACGCGGATCTGGTCGCGCTCTGCCAGTTTCTTCCCGGACCGGCGAGCAGCCAGGTAGGCATTGCGATCGGCATCGGGCGCGCGGGCCTGCTCGGCGGGCTGCTCGCCTGGGTCGGCTTCACGCTGCCGTCCGTCGTCCTCCTGATCGCCTTTGCTTTCGTGCTGCAAGGACTGGATGTCCGTGACGCCGGCTGGCTGCATGGGCTCATGATTGCCGCGGTCGCCATCGTCGCCCAGGCCGTCTGGGGCATGGCCGCAAAGCTGGCGAACGGGAAAGCGACGGCCGCCATCGCGATCGGATCCGCCGTCGCGGCGCTGCTCGTTCCTTCGCCTTTCGTTCAGGCGGGGATTATCGCGGCGTCGGGGCTGATCGGCTGGCGCTGCCTGCGCGCAAATGACGCGCCTATATCCGAGCCTCTGCCATCCGTGATTAGCCGCCGGACCGGCGCGTGTTTCCTCGCGGCATTCGCCGCATTGCTGCTGGCGCTTCCGCTGCTGCGGACCGCCGCGACGAACCACGCGCTCGCGCTGTTCGACAGCTTCTACCGCGCGGGCGCGCTCGTCTTCGGCGGCGGCCACGTGGTGCTGCCGCTTCTGCAGCAGAGCGTCGTGCCGACGGGCTGGATGACCGACGGCCAATTCCTTGCCGGGTACGGCGCGGCGCAGGCCGTGCCCGGTCCGTTATTCACGCTCGCCGCGTACCTTGGCTTCGTATCCGGGCCTGCCCCGAACGGCATCGCGGGCGGCCTGCTCGCGATCGCCGCAATTTTCCTGCCGGCCTTTTTGCTCGTTGCGGGGGCGCTTCCTTTCTGGAACGCCATTCGCTCGAAGCCGGCTTTTCGGTCGGCGCTCTCCGGCATCAACGCCGGCGTCGTCGGCATACTGGCGGCGGCGCTCTACGATCCCGTCTGGACGAGCGCCGTCCGTTCCGGATCCGATTTCGCCCTGGCGCTCACCGCATTCGGACTGCTCGTCGTCTGGAAGCTGCCGCCGTGGGTCGTCGTCGCCGTATCGGCGCTTGGCGGCCTGGCGCTGCCGTATATCTAGGCGTGCTGCAAGTTTACTCGTTTTTAACGAATCAAGCTATGCAACTCAATATTACTTATCCAATATGCCAGCAGCAGTCCGGGACTAATTTACTTGTCCATGGCTGCTGCTGTTTCGTCTTTATAGTCAGCCTAATCTATTATTCCCTCATGTCATAAATAGGAAAACACATCCAATTATCTTTCTCTTTTTCGGACTATCCATCCAACGTATCATGGACTAAACAAGAGCAGCCTCAATCGACGGCCCTTGGCGCCAGGCGGAAGCACCAACGTGCCATCCACAGCCGGCATTCGCACAAAGGCTCTCCAATATCGTCCGGAAGGAGCATCAAATATGCTGCTGTTGTTTTCCCCTTTTCTTCTGCTGGCGTTCTCCGCACTCGTTCGGGCCGTGTTCACGTTCTCGCGAAAAGCAGGAGCGAGCGAACAAGGCGAAGATCTGACGGCAGCCCGGATCGTAGACGTGCTGCTGCTTGGAATCGCATCGTTTCTCTTGCTCATCGGCTTCGTGTTCGATTCGAAGATGGTGCCGGGCGGAGCGCCGATGGAAATATACGCGGAAACCAAAGAGCCATTATTTGCGTACGCGTCTTTGTCCCACAAGCATAGCGCGGTACTTTGCGTAGACTGGCTGCTCGGCTTCTTCTCCTATTGGGCGCTGAGAATTCATCATAGGCGGCTTTCTCCGATCGTATATACATGCTGCAACGTTTTTCTGACACTATGCATCTTGCTGACCGTCCTCTATCTCGTTCATACCGGCTTTTCGGACTACGATTTTAATGAAATCTTCACCGTCCTGCTGCTCCAAACCGGGAGCTTGACGACTAGCCTGCTTTACCTCGCGCAGCTCAAGCGTTCGTTGGACGTTTGGAAAGCATCCGCGAAGGAGAGGGACGAGGAGACGATGCCCGCCTGGCTGCGGCCTCTTCATCGCTTCATCATCAAGCGACGCCGGAGGTTTCCGGCGCTCTGGCTCACGCTGCTGCTTCCTGTCCAGCTTGTCGTTCAGTTGCTTCTCGTTTTGTTCGGCCAGCGGCCGGATGGCGTCGTGCGGGCGTTTCTGGATACGAGCGGTTTCCACCTGTCAAGACTGCCGGCACCGCCGCCGGAGCTGGTAGGGGGAGACGGCCATTATTTGTGCACCGTCGCCGCCTTAGGACATCGCCGCCTGGTCAAGCCGCTTCGGCCGGGAATTCGGCATGGCGCGCCCATTACGGTGAACCGGCAGCTGATGATCGCCAACGCGTTCGAGAACGTGCTGGAACAATACATGCCCGCCTGTCACCGGACGATTCGCCGACTATATGACAACTACGGATATCCGTTAAGCCGGCAGATTCGCTCGAAGCTGGCGGCAGACGCGGTCTATGTGGCGATGAAGCCGCTGGAATGGTTTTTTCTGCTCGTACTGTATATCGTCGACACCCGTCCGGAAGACCGGATTCAAGCGCAATACAGCGGGTTAGGCAAGCACGTGAGGCCGACCGGACGCCGAATGGAAAAGGAAGAGTCGGTAGATTGCCATCGAACATGTTAAGATGGAGACAGCTCGAGGGGAAATAGATCGACGTAAAGGCATAAAGCCAGCCCTATCCCTTGTTAGGAGTTGACCTCTTACGATGATTGTGGAGAATCACCTTATTCTATGGAATCATGTATCGCTGAAAATAATGGACGTGCAGCGGATCAAGCTTCCCGCTAGCGAACCGATTGGTGAGCATCTGCACAATTTCCAGCTCTCTTCGAGTGCGCTATTGCATACGATACAAGGTCGTGCCCGGCTCCGGATGGACGGGGATGAACATCTGCTGGAGAAGGGATACGTGTGTCACGCCGGCAAAGGCGCCATTTTATCGATCACGGACATCACCGACCCCATCGAATATGTTCTGATTTCATATAAGGCCACACTGCCGATGCCGTGCAGTCAAGAGCTGCTTCAATTGCTGGCTAGCACGAGACCGTTCGACGTCCGATATGGGTTTGCGGCCAGCCACGCTGCGCCGCTGCTCCTAGTCTTGGCCCGCATGGAGCAAGAATGGGGAACGTCATCGGCGATGGGGAAGCTGCAGGCAAAATCATTGTTTTACCAATTCATTTGCGAACTGATGGGACAACTGCAGCATCGGCGACCGGAGCAGGCTTCGTCGGATATCGTGCTGCAGGCTGCCAGATATATGGATGAGCACTATGCCGAACCGATTACGGCAGATACGCTTGCCGCGCTGCTGAATTGCAGCCCTCGGACCATGCAGCGCATGTTCAATAAACGGTTGGCCCTTGGGCCGATCGATTACCTGATGCAGATTCGGATCGACAAGGCCAGAGAATTATTATGTCGTACGGATGCGGGGCTGAAGGATATCGCCGAAGCCGTCGGCTATGCGGACAGCTATTATTTCAGCCGATTATTCAAGCGGTATACGGGCGTCTCGCCAAGCGGCTATCGAAAATTGATGCAGCTAGCCGGAGGCGATGAAACGGTGAACGGAGCCGTGAGCGCTCCGGCGCTGGGAACTGCGGGAGCCATCAATAAGGCTTCATCAGATCCGCTGCATGCGGCTATCCGTCGTTCACGGCGCTCGATCATTCACCTTCGGGGCGAGCTGCTGCTCGAGCAGCAGCCTGAGCATATAGCCGTGCTGGATCCGCAGTTCATGGACCATATGTTGGCTCTGGGCGTGCAGCCGGCCGGCAGCGTCATGGCAACCGGAGACTTTAGCAGCTTTCCCGAGCATCTGAGCGGCAAGCTGAGAGCGGTCCAGCCCTTGGGAACATTGGGCAAACCCGATCTTGAAGCGCTGCTTGACCTGGCGCCCGATCTGATTATCTGCACCGAGTTCCAGAAGCATATCTATGGAGACCTCGCGCAGATCGCGCCGACCATCATGCTCGAGCGCAACCGCGACTGGAGAGAAACGTTGCGAATCATCGGGCGGATAACGGGCAAGAAGCCGGAGGCGGAACAGGTCATCCGGCAGTATAAGCTCAAAATCAGCGGGTTGAGATCCGCGCTGGCAGCCAAGCTGCAAGGGCAGTCCGTAACGATGATCCGGCCGCAGAACAATCTCATTCGGCTGCATACGTCCGCGCATCGTACGGCGTCAATTCTATACAACGATTTGGGCTTATATCCGCCGAAGCTGGCCGTCGATCGCAGTAGGAGCAGCTCGAATCTATCGTTGGAGGGATTGCCGGAGCTGGATGCGGACCATTATTTCGTGTTGACCGACAAGAAGGGGAAAGCGTGGTCGGACGAGATTCAGAACACGGCAACGTGGAAGAGTCTGCGCGCCGTAAAGCAGAAGCACGTTTACCAAGCCAAAGCGAGCACGTGGATTGCTTATTACGGTCCGATCGCCATGAATCAGGTCGTCGATCAAGTGGCGAACGTTTTCTTGGATGCGTAATAGCCGCTGTATCGTAATGGGCAAGCAGGGCTAACGCTTTAATTCGTTTTCATATCAGCACCGTTGCAGCTGGATATTCGATCCGAACAACGGTGTTTTTTGTCGTCATAATCCATCGCCGATGGCGCAAGTATCCATTGAAGACAGGCGTGCGAGTCGTTATAGTATTGTAAGTGATGATGATATTCATTCTCAATAAGAATAGCGGAGGGTTATACATATGTATCCGAAAATCAAGTTCGCATGGACCTTTAGCCTGCTGGTAAGCTTAGTTTTGTTTCTGGGCGCATGCGCAAACAACGCCAACCAAGGCAGCGACAATGCCGGGGCAGGAAAGACGAATCAACCTCAGGCCAATCAAGAGGAGCCCGTAAACGGCAATGCCGTAGCAGAGCCCGCTGAAGCAGCGCCGGTCACCATCAAGCATCTGAAAGGCGAAACGACGCTCGAGGGCGTACCGCAGAAAATCGTCGTGCTGGACGTCCAATATGCGGATCAAATGTTGGCGCTGGGCGTCAAACCGGCGGGCAGCGTTGTAGCCGAAACCGACGACGGCCTTCCTCCTTATCTGGGCGATAAGATGAGCGATATCCCGTTACTCGGCACGTACGTGGCGCCGAATCTGGAAGGCGTGCTTGCCGTGCATCCGGATCTCATCATCGCGACGGAATTCCATAACGAGATTTACGATGCTTTGCTCAAAATCGCGCCGACGATCGTACTGGAACGCAACGAGGATTGGCGGACCGTATTGCTGAAGTTCGGGCAAATCTTGAACAAGCCGCAAGAGGCGCAAGCGCTGGTGGATGGTTATCGACAAAAAGTCGGCGATCTTAAAGCGGCACTGGCGGACAAAATGCAGGGACAGACGGTTGCCCTGGTCCGGCCGAGGGATAAAATGATTCGTCTCCAAACGACATCCCATCGCACTTCGCAGATCTTGTACGACGATCTGGGCTTAACGCCGCCCAAAATGGCAGTCAACGAAGCGGATACAAGCACGATGATATCGCTTGAGGTGATGCCGGAGCTGGCTCCCGATCATATGTTTCTTCTTCAGGACGACACGAATTTGGAGCTGACGAACGAATTCGCGAGCTCGTCGATCTGGAAAGATCTGAACGCGGTGAAAGCCAAACAGGTCTATGAGGAGAACACGGCGCAGTGGATCGGGTATTACGGGCCGATCGCGATCAATTTAATTGTCGACCAAATCGCGGATGCGCTCGAATAAGCGGTTTGAACAGAGCGTCCCAGAGGGGTGGCCGATGAATATTATGCCGTCACGGCTCGCGCAGGATGAATGGGAATACGTGAACCGACACTTTGGCTTGCGTGAATACGATGCAGCCCGTCAGGCGAATTCGGTGAGCGTGATTGATTTGCTCGATGAGGAGAGGTGCGCGGATTATCTGGACAGGATGACGGAGGTTCTCCGGTCGCCGTCGAGAATGACCACCGCGTCGCAGTTTTTCAAACGGTACGCCTTCTTAAGCGCTGTTCCGCTGCTGTACGCCATGACGGTGTACGACAAGGGGCTGGACTTCTCTGCCGGGAATTGCTTGTTTGAATCTTCATCGGGTCATACGCTGCTGGATCATGTCAGTCTAGCCGATGCGAGTGCAGCATTGCCCGAAGCTAGCGAACGGCATGCATGGCGCGATACGGTTATGCAAGCTCTCTTTGCCGGGAATATCGGGAAATTAATCGCGGTCATGTCCAGCGCGGCCAAGGCGCCAAAGCCGATTTTATGGGAAAATGTTGCGGTTCGCATATTCTCGCTCTACGAGAAACGAATCGGAGTAATTGGGGAACAGCGGCAGCAATGCCGCGGACGGGAAGACTTTCAGTATCTGATTCATGAGGCGCCGGGTGCTTTGTTCGGGGAAAAACAAAACCCGCTAAGCCGCTTTTACGGCAAATCGACGTGCGCATCGGAATCTGCTGCGTCGTTGCGGGTTCGCAAAACCTGCTGCTACTACTATGAAGTCTCCAGCGTAGAAGAATACTGCGACAGCTGCCCGAAGTTGACGAGCTGAAGGGAACCACGCGCTGATCTTCCAAGCCCCAGCTCCACGCCTGCTGCCAAGAAAATAGGAACCCGGAAGAGGGACACTTTGATAAGTGCTTCGCTTCCGGGTTTTGCGTTAACGAGGATTCACGGACGAAGAAGGCCAGATCGAAGCCGGAAATAAAAAATGACCCTTAGGTTCAAGGGTCACAAAAAAGCGATTGAACGAAAAATAACGCTATGATATAATCATTAGCGCTACTGACAATTAGAACATAGGTGTATCCATTTCTATTCCCACTTTAATTGTACACCTGGAACTTTGAATTGTCAATGCTCTTTTTTACCCCACCAATACGGAAAAAGGAGTGTGTTCGAGAATATGGAAGCGAAGGAATGGCAGCAGGAACGAGAGCGGCTGGAACAGGTCAGGAACAAGCTGCAGGCGAGAATCGCCGAGCTGGAGCCGGAGGTTGCCGGACTGCACGATCAGGCGACGGACATCCGTAGACGGTTTTGGGAAGAAGTGACGATCAACACGGCGACGGACGAAGATTTCGAAGAAACCTTTCACAATATTAACCAGCAGTCGGCGCTGTTGGCGGAACGCGAGCGCGGCCATAGGCTGTTGACGGAGAAATGGCGAAACATGACCCGTCTGCTGCCGTCGCCTTATTTCGGACGCATCGACTTTCAGGAGGATGGCCTGGACCTGAGCGAGCGGATCTATATCGGCGTATCTTCCTTCATCGACGAAGACGGACTGAGCTTCCTGATCTACGACTGGCGGACGCCGATCGCGAGCCTGTACTACGATCATTCGCCGGGTCCGGCGTCTTACGTCACGCCGGCAGGCGAGATCGAAGGGACGATGGAGCTCAAGCGGCAGTTTCAGATTCAGAACGGACAAATCAACAACATGTTCGACGCGAGCGAAACGATCGGAGACGAGCTGCTGCAGCAAGTGCTCGGAAAAGGCGCGGATTCGCAGATGAAGAGTATCGTGGCTACGATCCAGAAGGAACAAAACGCCATCATCCGCAATGACAAAAGCCGCATGCTAATCGTGCAGGGGGCGGCCGGCAGCGGCAAGACCTCGGCGGCTTTGCAGCGGGTTGCGTACTTGCTGTACAAACACCGCCAGTCGATCAGGGCCGATCAGATCGTGCTTTTCTCGCCGAATCCGATGTTTGCCAGTTATATCTCCACCGTCCTCCCGGAGCTCGGCGAAGAGAATATGCAGCAGACGACGTATCAAGAATTTCTCGACTATTGGCTGGGCGCCGCGCTGCGGCCGGAGGATCCCTTCGATCAAATCGAATACGTACTGACCGCGCAAGGAACGCCGGGGTATGAAGCACGGCTTCAGGGGATCGGGTACAAGTCTTCCGAGGCTTTCCTGCAAGCTTTGCAGAACTATGGCCTATGGCTGGGACAGGAAGGCATGCAATTCAACGGGATTCGGATACGGGACCGGGAGGTGATCACCTCGGAACGGATGCAAGCGGAATTTTACGGGTATGACCGTTCCCTGCCGCTGATCAATCGTGTCATTCTCTTGCAAGAGTGGCTGCTGAACGAGCTGACAGCGCTGGAACGCAAGGAGCGGGAGGCGGATTGGGTCGAGGAAGAGTTGAACTATCTCGACACGGAGCAGTACGTGGAAGCCTTCGGCATGCTGCATCAAGAGAAGGAGCTCTTCGACCTGGCGGAAACGTACGTCTCGGCCCGCGAGCGAATCAACAAGAAACGCCGGGCGGACGAAGGCGACTTCGACTACGGTCTGAAGGAGGAAGAGCTGCTCCGCCGCAAGATCGTGCAAGAATTGTTCAAGCCGCTTAGAAAAGGCGTGAAGAAATTCGCGTTCGTGGACGTCAAAGCCATCTATGGCCAATTGTTCGAGGGCGAAGCCGCCTATCGGGAGAAGACGAACGAGGTCGACCTCCCGCCGCTGTGGGCCGAAGTATGCGAGCAAACGAAGGAAGCGCTGCTTCGGAACGAGCTGTTCTACGAGGATGCGACTCCGTATTTGTACGTCAAAGAACTGGTCGAAGGCGTCCGGATGAACACGGAAATCAAGTATGTCTTCGTTGACGAAGGACAGGATTATTCGGCGTTTCAATATGAATACCTCAAAAAGCTGTTCCCCCGCGCGCGGATGACGGTGCTCGGCGATTTCGGGCAAGCGATCTACATGCAGGCGACAAGCTTGGACGCGGCCGATTCGCCGCTGGTCCGCCTGTTCGGCGAAGCCGACACGAGCTTGATCCGCCTCGTACGCAGTTATCGTTCCACCAAGGAAATTGTTGCATTCACGAGATTGATGCTTCCGGGCGGGGAAGAGATCGAGCCGTTTGAAAGGCGCGGCCGAAAGCCCCGTCTAGCGAAACTGGACGACGGGGAGAAGCGCGACGCGCAAATCGCGGCGGACATCGCGGCGCTCAAAGCCGAGGGCTTCGATTCCATCGCCGTCATTGCGAAGACCGCGGCCGACAGCCGGGATGCTCATGCATCGTTGATTTCGCATGGATGCGGCGACCTGCGACTCATTACCAAGGAGACGCCGGACTTCGAGAAGGGCGTGATGGTCATTCCCGTCTATCTCGCCAAGGGCGTCGAATTCGATGCCGTCTTGATCTACGATGCTTCGCCCGAAGCTTACGGACGGGACAACGACCGCAAGCTTCTCTATACGGCGTGCACGCGGGCCATGCATCAGCTTCAGCTGTACACGACGGGCGAATGGTCGCCTTTCGTGCAGGCATTGCCTGCGGAATTGTACGAAGTTGCGCCAGATTGACGGGGGCGCAGGTGAAATGAACTGCGTTGTTTCTAGACCAAACAGCCTTGGCCGCTTATCGGCCAAGGCTGTTTTTTGAATTACTTGTGGTGAGGGAGGTGACACCGGGAACCCATCGGCTTCGCTCAATGATCATTCCCGATGCCCTGATAATAATACCCGATTTCCCGCATTCCCCTAGCGTCCATCATATTGCGTCCGTCGAAGAAGTTGGGCTGCCCGAGGAGCGGCTTCAGGTTCTCCCAATTCAGTTGTCCGAACGCCGTCCATTCCGTGCATAGGATGATCGCGTCCGCGTCCAGCAGGGCTTCTTCCGCCGAGGCGCACACCGCCACCGTCTCATAGAATGGATGAACCGGCAATTTCGCGACAGGATCGAATAACCGTACGTTGGCCTGTTCGAACAGCAGCTCATGAATCATCCGCAGCGCCGGCGCTTCCCGAATATCGTCCGTATCCGGCTTGAACGCAAGGCCCAGCACCGCGATATTCTTGTCCGCCAATCCTCCCAGCCGCGCCCTCGCCTTGTCGAGCAAATAAGCGAACTGCACGCGGTTGACGTCCATCACTTGGTCCAAGATGCGAAGATTCACTTCGTGCTTCCTTGCCGTCATGACCAGCTCCGAGACGTCCTTCGGAAAACAGGATCCTCCGTATCCCAGACCGGCTTGAAGGAAGCTTGGCCCGATCCGCGGATCCAGCCCCATCCCTTCGGCGACCTCTTTGACGTTGACCTCCAGTTCGTCGCACAGTCCGGCAAGCTCGTTCATATACGATATTTTCGTGGCGAGAAAGGCATTGGACGCGTACTTGATGAGCTCCGCGGTCCGCGGTTTGGTTATGATCCAAGGGCAATGAAACGATCCGTAAAGCAGTTGAAGCTGCTCCGTTGCCCGCACGCTGTCCGTGCCGATGACGATACGATCCGGCCGCAAGGCATCTTCCACGGCTTTGCCTTCCCGCAGAAACTCGGGATTGGACGCGACATCGAAGCGATAGGGCTGCCGCTGCGCCGATTCGATCCATGCTTTGATCTGCTCTTGCGTGCCTACGGGGACGGTGCTTTTGGTGACGACGAGCTTGTAGCCGTTCATCCATTGCCCGATATCCTCGGCCGCTTGTTGAATATAGCGCAGGTCCGCGTTGCCGTCCGGCCGCGAAGGCGTTCCGACGCAAATATAAATGACGTCGTGCTCGGCGATCGCGGTCTCTTTATCCGTCGTGAAGAGCAGTCGGCCGCTGCGCACATGCTTGGCTATAAGGTCTTCAAGGCCTGGCTCGTGAAAATGCAGGCGTCCCTGCCGGAGCCGTTCGATTTTGCCGGCATCGATATCCAGTCCCGTGACTTTCCAGCCCGATTCGGCAAAAACCATGGCGGTCGTGGCCCCTACGTAGCCCGTGCCGATGATCAAAATATTCAAGGTTCGTTCACTCCTTCGTCGTAGTGCACGCCGGCGACGATAGAATGCTCGCCGATGATGACATGTTTCAACGGGAATGGAAGATCTTGTACGTGAACCCCGTTTAATATAATGCTGCTCTCGATTTGACAGTTTGCCAGCTTGGAGCCCGCGCCTACCGACACGTACGGGCCGATCCGGCAATCCCTCAGCACGCAGTCCTTATCGATCGATACCGGCTCCACGATCGTGCACCGCTCGAGCCTGGCCGACTCGTGTATCCGATTCTTCGACGGATCCGCGCCCAGCAATTTCTGATTGGCCTTCAGCCACCGGTCCATCGTGCCGACGTCGATGTTCAACTGATCGGTAACGTGATACGTGACGTATTGCCGCTGCTCGATCAAGCGCTGAATCGCATCCGTGATTTCGTACTCCCCCCGCCTGGAAGGCCGGATTTCGTCGATCGCGGAGAAAATATCCTTCGTGAACGCATACGCGCCGAGCACCGCTAGATTGGACTTCGGATTCGCCGGCTTCTCTTCGAGACCGACGATGCGCTCGTCCCGAATATCCGCGATGCCGTAATCCTGCGGAGCCGCGACTTCCGCGAGCAGCAGGGATGCTTGTACCCCGCCATGTTCGATGTCCCCCTTCAGCGCGGACAACGAGGCGGAAATCAAGTTATCCCCCAGAAGCAGCAAGAACGCTTCGTCCGAGATGTAATCCTGCGCTTGCTTGACCGCATGCGCGATCCCTCTGGCTTCGTGCTGGTAGATATACGAGATCGAAATGCCAAGCGCTTCTCCCTCTCCGAATTGCTCCCGAATGCCCGCTTCCTGAGATGGATGAATGACAATGCCGACCCGATCTATACCGAGCTCCATTAATTTCACGATCGATAATTGCAGCAGGGGCGTATTTGCGACAGGTATGAGCGTCTTCGGCCGACTGTGGGTAAACGGATATAAACGGCTTCCTTTCCCCGCACAGAGAATCAATCCCTTCAACAGCCTCTCTCCCCTCTTAATCAACTACTATTATTCTATGAAAACGGCTTTCACTTGGTATAGGCCATATGCTACGCACAGGTAATAATAGCGCTGAATTTGATGAAAGCGCCGTGCCCTGCACAGGAGTCCATTCATATCCTACAAAGAAATGCCTATGGAGGACACTGACCTAAGGGAGCTGTGGGACATTTGAGAATTGCTCAAATCTCGACGAATACGATTCCTGTCCCGCCGAAGGATTACGGGGGCACGCAGCGCGACGTTCATTATTTGACGGAGGAATTGGTCAAACGGGGGCATGAGGTGTTTCTGTTCGCGAAGAAGGGATCGACCTCGAATGCGACCCAAACGTTCGAATACGAATCGGATGATCCGACTGAACAGCTCGACTTCATTATAAAAAACATGCCGGAAGGCGTGGATATCATTCACGATCACTACGGCATCGTCGCCAAAGCGAATCCGCCGATTCCGACCATCTGCCAATCGCATTCCAAAGGGATCAAGTCGAACGTGCAGATTTGCGTATACGTAAGCAGGTTCATCCTGCGCAAATACGGGAAACGAAAAGGCTACGCGGTCTACAACGGCATCCGCATGGACGATTACACCTTCAAGACCGCCAAGCAGAAATATCTGCTCTTCCTGGGCAGAATGATCAAGGAAAAAGGCGTTCACCTGGCCATCAAAGTGGCCAAGAAAACGGGCAGGCGGCTCATCATCGCCGGCACGCTGAACGACAAGAAATACTATAACGCCAAAATCAAACCGCACTTGGGCAAGCAAATCCGCTATGTCGGCCCCGTGGGCGGAGACCGCAAGCACGAGCTGCTAGCCAATGCCAGCTGCGTCCTGTTCACGTCGACTTGGGATGAACCCTTCGGTCTGGTCCTCGTCGAGTCGATGGCCAGCGGCACGCCGGTGCTCGGCTTCCGGAAGGGCGGCGTGGCCGAGGTGCTCCGGGGAATGCCGCGCCTCTTGTGCAAGACCACGTCAGGCATGGCGGCGAAGGTCAAATACCGCAAACGGCTGCCGTCCGCCCGCGCTTTGAGGCGCTATGCCAGAACCCGCTACTCCGACATCATCATGACGGATTCGTTCCTGAAGCTGTACAAAAGGGTCATCAACAAAAAACTGTACAAAATCAAAAAAAATACATTATGGAACCGGCGCAAGGCCAAGCTTCAACCGACGCCGAACGGAGATGAGGACTAAGATGATCACCGTGATCGCCTGTACGATGAGATCCTCCTGCATCGACAACGTATTCGAGAACTACGACCGGCAGCTCTGGCAGGATAAACAAATGATCATCGTCTTGAACAACGACAAGATGGATATCGAGCTCTATCAACAGCGCGCAAGCCAATACCCGGAGAACGAGGTCCGCGTATTCCAGCTTCCCCAAAAATACAAGCTCGGCAAATGCTTGAACTACGCCATCAATCTGGCCGAGGACGGGCTCATCGCCAAGTTCGACGACGACGATTATTACGGCCCTAAGTTTCTGAGAGAGACCGCCCGGGCGATCAAACACGGCAGGGCGTCCATCGTCGGGAAACATACCGCTTACCTCTATTTCAATTCGAAGCGGGCGCTGATGGTGTTCCGCCGCGGCGGGGAATGGAGTTACAGGCGCAGCGTCAAAGGCGGCACGCTGGTGTTCAAGAAATCGGTCTGGAAGCGCGTCCCGTTCCCCGAGTTCAAGAAGCACGGCACCGATTCCGGCTGGCTCGGACGCTGCCTCCGCAGAGGCTTCCGCCTCTATTCCGTATCCAAGCGGCACTACGTGTGCATTCGAAGAAAGAACTGGAACAGCCATACGCAGAAGAAATCGACGCTCCGCTACATGTCGCAGTGCAGGCTTGTTCGCAAGACCAAGAATTACAGGCGCTTTGTCAACTAGATGCCTGCGCATAGGAGGCATGGATGATGTCTGCGAGCACAGATTCAGGCGTAACGATCATTACCTCGACGATTCGCAGTGAGTTTATGCTCAATATGTTCGATAATTACGTCCGCCAGCAATGGCCCGTCAAAGAGCTCATCGTAATCCTCAACGACAACGGCATCGCCATGCGTCCCTATCGGGAGCTCGCGCAGCACTATGACAACGTCCGTGTCTATCGCATAGACGAGCGCAGGAATCTTGGCGCATGCCTGAATTACGCGGTGGCCCGCGCCCGGTATCCGTACATTGCCAAGTTCGATGACGACGACTACTATTCGCCCCAATATCTCGATGAATCCATGCTTGTGTTCCTCAAGAAGAAAGCGGATGTCGTCGGCAAACGTTCCAGTTATTTCTTTTTCCCTCATCGTTCCGTCCTGCTGCTGCGCAAGACGACCGTGAAGCCTTACACCCGGTGCAGGCGAATCGCGGGGCCGACGATCATGTTTCACAAGCGCGTATTCAAGAAGGTCGCCTTCTCGACGAAGGTGGTTGCCGGATCCGATGCGAGGTTCGTTCAAGCGTGCTTGAAACAAGGCTTCAACGTATTCACGGCCTCTTCCTACAACTTCGCCGGATGCCGCCGCGCGAATCGTAAATCGCATACGTGGAAGATATCGGATCAGCAGCTGCTCGCTTCCAAGGGAGCCACGATCATACGAACGAAGGATTTCAGGCCGCATGTCGATCGGACGCTCGATCTTCTGCCATTGCCGGACGGAATGAAACCGCAAGACGCGAAGAATACGAACAAAGGGCAGGCGTGACGCCATGCGAATCGGTTGGCAAAATCAAAACGCCTCCATGACTTTTCAGGTCATGGAGGTGTTTTTCGTTTAGACTGCCGGGTCAGTAGCCGGCTGTCACTGGCTAAGCTGCCTCTGATTCCATTTACGCCATACAATGCCATGTCTCGGCGAGAAGAGCAGGGTGAGCAGGAAGATCGCGCCGGCGACGCTGATCATGCATCCCGCGATCGAAGCATCCAGCAAGTGGGCTGCATAATAACCGATCACGGAGCTGAAGCAGCCGATGACCACGCTGTAAACGATCATCCGGCTCAGTCGTTCCGTGAGCAGGTAAGCCGCGGCCGGAGGAACGACCAGCATGCCGACGACCAGAATGGCGCCAACGCTTTCGAAGGAAGCGACCGTGCTGACGGACACGAGCCCCATGAGCAAGTAGTGGAATAGCGCCACCGGAATTCCCACTGCCGCAGCCAATGCGGGATCGAAGGAGCAAAGCTTGAACTGCTTGTAGAAGACGGAGATCAGAAGGAGGGTAAGAAACAGCGCCAAGCCGACGCCCCATACCGCCTTGGGTCCGATGTCGATTCCGGCCAGCTGGATCGTATTCCAAGGCACATAAGCGATTTCTCCATAGAGCACGCAATCGAGATCGAGATCGATGTGCTTGGTATACATACTGACGAGAACGACGCCGACCGCGAAGAGCGCGGTGAACACGACGCCGATCGAGGCATCCGATTGCACCCCGCTTTGATGGAACAGCTGAATCAGGAATACCGTAACGAGGCCAAGGGCCGCCGCGCCGAGCAGCATGAAGAGGGAGTCCCGCGATCCGCTGACGAGGAAGGCGATGACGATGCCCGGCAGAACGGAGTGGCTGATCGCATCGCCGATCATCGCCATTCTCCGCAGGACGAGGAAACAGCCGACGATGCCGCACGTACTGGCGACGAGCGCACCGGTTAGAATGATCCATAACGTACTCATTGATCTTGCTCCCTTCGGGCCGCATGAAGAATGACTTGCTCCTGCCTCACTTGACTGCGGGCGGAAGCGCGCACCAGCAGCTTGGAAAGAACGCCGCGTCGCGGGGCGGCCAGGACGGAGAAGAAGAAGACGGCGGTCGCGACAAGGACGATTAAGGGTCCGGTCGGCAAATTATTGCCGGTCGCGCTGATGAACGTCCCCGCTAGCCCGCTGAGCGCGCCGAACAATCCGGAGAGCACGACCATGAACCCGAGCCTTTCCGTCCAGTATCTGGCGGATACGGCAGGCGTGATCAAGAGGGCGGCCATTAACACGACGCCTACGGCTTGAATGCCGGCGACGACCGCGACGACCAGGAGAAACATGATCAGCTGGTCCAGGAAAGCGACGGGATATCCAATCCCGCGGGCAAATCCGGGATCGAAGCTGAGCAGCTTGAATTCCTTGAACAACAGCGTGCTGATACTGATGAGGACGATTGAAATAATGGCCATGACCAAGACATCGCTCTGCATCATGGTTGCCGCCTGACCGAACAAGAACTTATCCAGGCCGCTCTGATTGCCGTTGCCGCTATGCTGAATTTGCGTAAGCAGGACGATGCCGAGACCGAAGAAGGTAGATAGCACGATGGCCAGGGCGGTATCCTGCTTAATTCTTGTATGGCGCGTAATATAGCCGATACCGAAGGTCGCGGCCGTACCGGCGATGGCGGCGCCGATCAGGAAGAGCGCGATCGATTTGGATCCGCTCAGCATGAAGGCGATGCAGACGCCGGGAAGCGCGGCATGCGCCAGGGCGTCGCCCATCAACGATTGCTTGCGCAAATAGGCGAAGCTGCCGATCACGCCGCTGCTTAATCCGAGCAGCATGCAGCCGAAGAGGATCCACTGTACGTTGGGGTCCGCGAATACGGTCAGCCAATCGGACATCGTCATGACCTCCCGTTCATGATCAAGGCCGATTGGCCGCCTCGATCCAACATCGTTAATTTCCCTCCGTAGGCTTGCTGCAGATTGTCGGCCGTGAACGTCTGCTCCGTAGGTCCGAAAGCGATCAGATGTACGTTAAGCAGCATCAGCCAATCGAAATATTCTTGGACCGTCGCGAGGTCATGGTGGACGACCAGCACGGTCTTGCCCTGCATCTTGAGCTCGTTCAGCAAGGTAATGATGGCTTTCTCCGTCGCCGCATCGACGCCGACGAACGGTTCATCCATGAAATAAAGCTTGGCGTCTTGGGCTAACGCGCGCGCCAGGAAGATCCGCTGCTGCTGGCCGCCGGACAGCTGGCTGATCTGCCGATCGGCGTAATCGGCCATGCCGACCTTGGCAAGGCATTCCATGGCGAATTTTCTCTCCGCGCTGCCTGGGCGTCTGAACCAGCCCAGATGACCGTAACGTCCCATCATCACGACATCGAGCGCGTTCGTAGGAAAGTCCCAATCGACGGATTCCCGCTGCGGCACGTAACCGACCAGCTTACGCTGCTCCGCGTATGGCTTTCCGTAGATGGATACGTCGCCGGCCAGCCTCGGGATCAACCCCAGCGCCGCTTTGATCAGCGTCGATTTGCCGGCGCCGTTCGGACCGACGATGCCGATCAGCTTGCCCTCGGGCACCTGAAAGGTAATGTCCCGAAGCACGGGCTTCTTCTGGTAAGCGACCGACATATTGTGTATCGTCAGCGGATTTGCAGGCATGGTCTTCTCTCCCTTAGCCATTATTTGAGCGCAGACACGATCGTGTTTACGTTGTGCCGAACCATGCCGATATAGGTGCCTTCGGGCGTTCCTTCCTCGCCCATGGCATCGGAGAACAATTGGCCGCCGATGACGACCTCATGCCCCTTTTGTTTCGCGCCCTGGATGACGGCATCGATAGCTTTGCGAGGCACGCTGGATTCGATAAAGACCGCTTTGATTTTGTTGTCGACGAGATAGTCCCGCAGATCCGTGACGTCCTTCGTCCCGGCCTCGGAAGCCGTGCTCATCCCTTGCAGCGCCTTGACTTGCAGCTGATAAGCATCGCCGAAATAACCGAATGCATCATGCGCCGTCACCAGAATGCGGCTCTCTTCCGGAAGGGAGGCGATGCTTTTGGCGACATCTTCATGCAGCTGCTGCAATTGCTTGAGGTAGGCTTCGGCGTTGCTGCGGTAATCGGAGGCATGCTCCGGATCGTGGCTGACGAGGGTGTCCCGTATCGACTCCGCCGCTGTCATCCAGTGCCGTACGTCAAACCAGATATGGGGATCGTATTCGGTGTTCACCATTCCGTTCTCGGCTCCGGTCCTCAGCGCGGCGCGGTCGATATTGTCCGATACGGCGACGGTCGTCTTCTGTTTGGCCATTTTCTCGAAAATTTCGACCATTTTCCCTTCCAGATGCAGACCGTTGTAGAAGATGATATCCGCCTTATCCAGCTTGCCGATATCTCCTTGGGATGCTTTGTACAAGTGGGGGTCTACGCCTGCTTTCATAAGTCCCGTTACTTCCACGTGCTCCCCGCCGATCTGCTGGACGACGTCCGTGATCATGCCGATCGTCGTGGTCACGTTGATCTTTTCGTCCGGCCCCTTCGAACCGGCGTTCCCGCACGCGGCCAAGAGGCTCAAGCAGCCGATGCAGATAAGCGCGAACAACCTTCTAAGCGTCCTGCTTGATCTTGCGTTTGCCAAGAATTCCATCGATTCATTCTCCTCTTCCGTAGCGATTCATGCGTCCTGCTTGCGAAAGTCGAACCCTGAATTTACGTCGGACAACTCTCTTTCCTTAAGGAAATTAAGTTTACCAAAGGAAACTTTAGTGGTAAAAAAAGGGCCGATGCCTCGGTTGTAGTGTTATACTACTCCAAAAGTGTTTCATTGGCAACAAAAAGTTTCCCCGGGGAAACTTGTCCTCGGTATTTTTTCCGATCGCTCCGCGGCCGTTTAAGGGGCATCCAAATAAGCCTTGCTATTAAAACGCTTTCAATATACTTTTATGGTAATACAAAACAGCTGCCTATGGTCGAGGGGGATTAGCATGTATCGCATGTTCATCGTGGACGACAACAAATACGAACGCAACGGCCTTCGAAATCATATCGACTGGGCATCGCTCGGCATCGAGGTGGTCGCAACATTCCCGAACGGCGCGGCAGCGCTGGAACGGATCGAGGAACTCAGGCCGCATCTGATCATTACCGATATCGCCATGCCGATCATGAACGGCGTTCAATTATCCGAAGAAATCTATCGGCGTTATCCGGAGATCAAGGTCATATTCATCAGCTGCCACAGCGATTTCGAGTTTGCGAAGTCGGCCGTTGATCTGGGGATCTACGGCTATGTGCTTAAGCCGATTATTGCCGATGAGCTTGTTGCGGCAGTGAAGAAGCTGGTCCAAGATATCGATAGCCGGCAATCGCAGTCGTTGGAGAAGGAACGCATGCTGCAGCAGCTGGAGATGATGCTGCCGCTCGTACAGGAGCAGTTTTTCAAGGAGCTGCTGCTCGGGAATTTCCGCGATGAAGCGGATATCGTGGGCCGGCTGGCGTTTCTGAAGGTCGCGGCGCGGCCTCGGGACCGCATCCGCGTGCTGTCTTTTCAGCTTCAAGCTGCCGACGCTGAAGAAGCAGGCAAGACTGTCGTCGATACCTATTTAGTTTCCTACTCCGTCAAACAGAGCATAGCTTCGCTGAGCGGAAGCGGCCGAACGGTTTATCCGGTTCAATTTTCCGCCAGCGAGTACGCGGCTATTATTTTCGATTCGGAGACGGAGAACGGCGTCATGAATACGGCCGTTGCCATCAGCATGGAAATAAGCAGAAGGGCAGAGCTTGCGGCAATGACCGGGATCAGCAAGGAATCAAGCGCGCTTGCCGATATCGCCATGCTGTATCAGCAGTCTCAG
Source organism: Paenibacillus sp. J31P316 (assembly GCF_056269105.1). NCBI lineage: Bacteria > Bacillati > Bacillota > Bacilli > Caryophanales > Paenibacillaceae > Paenibacillus > Paenibacillus sp. J31P316. The sequence continues at coordinate 694,945 of NZ_JBWDNI010000003.1, forward strand.
AAGGCGGTCCATACGCGGTTTTACAGCGGAAGCAACCCGATCATCACCTTCGAGGAGATCGAAGAACGAACGTACAGCCCGATGGAAGAGCTTCCGAATATGGAAGCCGTCTATCAGGATTTGAAGACGCTCCTGCTTTACAGCACGGCTTCGGAAGTGAGGGAATTCGTCGACAATTACTTGGCTCGTCGCGTATCCAAGCAGGATGGCGGCTATGTGAAGAGCTTTGCCTTCATGGTCGTGCATATTACGCGGATCATACTGCAGGAATCGAATCAATCGCTGCGGGATCTGGCCGAGAACGATATGGCGGTGTGGGAGTCGTTCAGCCAGCCCGATGCGCCGGCCAACGTAAGCGAGAAGATCTATCGGTGGCTCATGACCGTCATCGATCGCCTGTCCGAGAAGAGCGAGAACAAGAATACGAAGGTCGTCGAAACCATCAAGCACATCGTGAAGGAGAAGTATCGGGAGCAAATTACGATCGAGGATATTTCCAAGTCCGTGTACTTGAGCGGCAGGTATGCCAACGCGCTGTTCAAGAAGGAAGTCGGCAAAACGATATTCGACTATGTCATCGAAGTGCGGATCGAAGCGGCGAAGAAGCTGCTGAAGCATCGCGACAGCCGGGTCGCGGCGGTGGCCGAAGAAGTCGGCTATATGAATACGTCGTATTTCTGCCTTGCTTTCAAGAAGAATGTCGGCATGACGCCCGCGGAGTTCAAAGGCAAGGCTGTCCTATGATCGGGAAGCTTACCTACCGCCACAAGATCGCCGTCATCATCTTCGTGTTCGCTCTCCTGCCGATGATCATTCTCGGCTCGCTCATGGTTCATAAAGCTTGGAGCACCAAGGCGCAGGATATTATCACGAAGAACGATATTCAACTCACCAGCAGCGTCAACGGCATCAACAATCTGTTGTCCTCGAACATGGATAAGCTGATGGCGATCAATAACAACTTCTATATCTTTAATTATTTGGATACGCGCACGGACCAGAATTTGGTCGGGGTGATGAATTTCAGCGACTACCTGCAAAGCGTGATCACGTCATTGAAATCGGATAATCCGAGCGTCAACTTCCTGATCTACGCGCTCGAGGATACGAATTACGACGGGGATTACCTGCGCAGCATTCAGAATTTGGAGCAAGTGCGCGAGTCCGCGAGCAGCAGTCTGAAAGACGAAATTCTGAACTACGACGACGCCCAGATCCTATGGAAATATCGGACCGTGGAGGCCAAGCCCGGGGAACAAGCGAGCTACCTCTACGGCTACAAGAAAATGATGTCGCTCGGCGATCCTCTGGCGATCATTGAATTGCAGATTCCGATCGCGCAGATCACAAGCTTCCTCGATTACGGCGTTCCGACCGGAAGTTTCATCGTATACGACGCCGGAGCGGAGAAGCGCTTCATCAAGGGCGATGAAGAGAAAGGGAAAGCGATGTCGGCGGAGAAGGCGGAGGACCGCTATTATGCCATCCACAAACAGCTGAAGCCGGGCATCGGCGAAGTGACCATGTACGTTCCCAAGAGCTTGGTGTTCAAGGAACTGAAGGGATACTTGGCTACCGTACTCGTTATTTTCATTCTGATTATCGGGATTCTCTTCGTAACGGTGGAGATGGTGTCCTATTTTCTCACGAAAAAAATCGAGACGCTCTTCCGCAAAATGAACACGAACGTGGAAAGCCTGATCGCCAGCGACAGCTTCGTGCCGTTCGAGGAAACGGACGACGAGTTCGGCAAGATGGGGAAGGTCTTCTACGAGCTGACGATGAAGATCAAGGAGTATTATCGCCAAATTACGAATTACGAGCTGGAAAAAACGATGCTGGAGACGCAGCTGCTGCAGGAACGGTTCAATCCGCATTTCCTGTACAATACCCTCTCGACGTTCCGATGGATCTATAACGATCCGAAGGTGCATGAAGTGGTGGATTCCATGGTGAAGTATTATCGGATCGCGCTGAACAAGGGAAGCAGCATCATTACGATCGAGCAGGAGCTGGAGATGATTCGCGAATATCTCCGCCTGCAGATGTTCGCGTACGGCAGCGAGTTTCAATACGACATTCGAATCGAAGAGGACGCCGGCCAGCATTTGGTGCTGAAGAATCTTCTCCAGCCGATCGTGGAAAACGCGTTCCTGCACGGGATTCACGGCAAGGAGAACGGCGGCGTCATTCATATTCATGTCCGCAGATCGGATGACGTGATCCGGTTCGAGATCGTCGATAACGGGCTCGGAATGGGCCAGGATAAGGTCAAACAGATTCTCGAAGGCGCCATGGAGAGCAAGTATACCGGCTACGGCATGAAGAATGTACGGAACCGAATGGAGATTTATTACGGGGCAGGGTACGGCCTCGAGATCGAGAGCGAGCCGGGCCTGGGAACGAAGGTCATGCTTACCGTCCCCAGCCATTACGACGCGGAGCGCAACATATTCGTCGCCGCCGCTTCCAATTAACCATCCGCCTTATGCCGATGTCGCTATCGGCATAAGGTCTTTTTTTGTCCAGCACAGCCATATTCCGTTATTTCGTATCCGTATATTTACTATTTCCGCTCATGAAAGCGTTCTATAATGCAATCATACCGAAGAAAAGCTAGTGATGAGAGAAGAGGGAATGGATTGAAAACGATTGCAACACCGGCGCAAGCGCCAATAAAGAAATCCGTAAGCACCCGGTTCCGGCGGAACATCCAGACGAATCTGTTCGGCTATCTGCTGATGCTGCCATCCATCGTGCTGACGTTCGTGTTCGCTTACATGCCGATGCCCGGCTTGCTGGCGGCTTTCCAGGATTACAACATGTTCGCCGGACTTTGGAAGAGCGATTGGGTCGGATTAGCTCATTTCAAGGAGATTTTCCAAATTCCCCTCCTGTGGGGCTCGGTCGTCAACACGCTGAAGTTAAGCGTACTGACCATTATCGTCGGATTCCCGGCGCCGATCGTTCTGGCGCTCATGATCAATGAATTGAAGAACGGCATCTACAAGCGAAGCGTCCAAACGCTGACGTACTTGCCTCACTTCTTGTCCTGGATTGCCGTCGTCGGTCTCTGCTACTCGTTCTTCGATTCCTACGGTCCGCTGAACGATCTGCGGGTCGCGGTGTTCGGATCGGGCACGGAGCGCGAGATGTACCTGTCCAAGCAGGGGCTGTTTCTTCCCTTGCTGCTGCTGCTGAGCGTGTGGAAGGAGGTCGGATGGGGCACGATCGTCTACCTCGCGGCCATCACTTCCATCGACCCGCATCTCTATGAAGCGGCCAAGATGGACGGGGCGAACCGCTTCAAGCAGCATCTGTTCATTACGCTGCCCGGACTGAAGCAAACGACGATTCTCCTGCTGCTGTTCACGCTCGGATCGCTGTTCGCCAGCAACTTCGAGCTCGTCTACGGGATGCAGAACGCGTTCATTAACTTCGATGTCATCGCGACCGTCATCTACTCGTCCGGCATTCAGCAAGGCAGCTATTCCTTGGCCACGGCCGTAGGGTTCGCGCAAGGGCTGGTCGCCCTGCTGCTCATCGTTATCGCAAACAAGATCGCCAAGAAAATATCGGGCGTATCGATATGGTAGGAGGACAAGATGAGTCACGAATCGAACGCATACAAAGTATTTAAATACGGCAACATCAGCCTGCTGTTCATCCTGGTCGTCGTCATGATCTTCCCTTACGTGAACGTGCTCGCGATAGCCTTTAACGATCCGATGGATTCTCAGTTCGGCGGCATTACGTTCTGGCCGCGTGTCTTCACCCTCGATAATTTTGAGGTATTGCTTCGGAACAAAGATGTCATTACGGCTGCCGGCGTATCGATCCTGCGCGTCATCATCGGCACGTTCATCGCGCTGGTCGTCCAATATATGTGCGCCTATGCCTTTACGATCAAAGACTTTAAAGGCAAAGCGGTCGTTCTGCTGTTCCTGATGATTCCGATGTACTTCAACGGCGGACTCATCCCGCAGTACCTGCTCTTCTCCAAATTGCACATGCTGAACAGCTTCCTCGTCTACGTGCTGCCGGTTTCCTTCAGCCTGTACAATATGGTGATCATTCGGTCGTACCTGTACAGCATACCGGCAAGCCTTGCGGAATCGGCCCGAATCGACGGCGCCAACGAGTTTATCATCATGCTGCGGGTCTATGTCCCGTTGTCGTTGCCGATCATTGCGGTTCTGGCGCTGTGGAGCGCGGTAGGGCATTGGAACGACTGGACGACGACGCTGTATTTCATTACCGACAAGCATCTGTATACGCTGCAATACATTTTGATGCAGATCTTGAGGGAAGGCGAGCGAGTGACGAAGCTGATGGAGGAAGCGATCAAGATGGGGACGATGGGCCAAACGAGCTCGCCGCGCCAAATGACGCCGGCAGCGATCCGGGCAGCCAATATTATCATTACGACGATCCCGATCGTCGTCGTGTATCCTTTCCTTCAGAGGTACTTCGTGCAAGGCATTACGCTGGGTGCGGTGAAAGAATAACCGGATTTAGCAGTGAATGCTGACCAGTCGTCTATTGCCGGCTGGCTGCTAGTAGAGGAGGTGAGGCCGGAGCCGAGATTATTGCGCAGCAGGTTAACGGGTCATTAAGGGGATCATCGTTCATGCGGTCAAAAAAAAAGAACACGTCGATGAGAGAAGGATGGCTAATCTGTCGCCAAACCTACTAGCCAGCCCATCTCATGAACATGTTCTCTTGCATGTGAAACTACAGCTATTATCGCACATATCTACCAAGCAGCACCATACCTAGTTAGACCATATAAGGGAGGATACTGGCGTGAAGAAACATTTAACGACGGGCGTACGACTGTCGCTGGCTGCAGCATTGTCCGTGGCCATGCTGGCAGGCTGCTCGAATAATAATAATGAACCTGCAAAGAACGATACGAATAAGGATACGGCCGCGAATACGACGGCAGCGGCTGATAATAATGCGAATACGGCTCCGGCGGAGAAGTTTTATTACGATATGTACGATCAAGTAAAGGACAGCTCGGATTTCCCGGATTGGACGGGGAAGCAGCTGAAGCTGAAAATGTGGTATGCGCACGGAACGGGAGAGCCGGAGCATCACGAGGCGGAGCAAGATGTCGTAACGCCCGAAGCGAAGCGAGTAACGGGCGTCGAGATCGATCAAGAGAATTCGTTCGATAACGGCGGCCAGGATTTGAACGTGAAGATGGGCATGCTGAACGCGGCGAACGACTGGCCGGATATCATCATGAACTCCTCCGTCACGAATTTAACGGAATTGATCAAAGCAGGCAAAGTCTACGATCTGACGGACGTCATCGCGAAATACGCGCCGAACCTGGCGAAGAGAATGCCGGCGGATAAGCTTCCTAAAGTACAAGATACGATTACGGCGGAGCATCTGGATGGCAAAACGTATGCATTCCCGCTGGAGCTCGGCGACCCGGACAACACGCTGAAGATCCTGGATCCTTCGTTCGTCAGCCCGAATTCCCAAAGCGCGCCGGATGGATCGGGCTCGATCTGGGTGCGTGACGATTTGCTGAAGAAGCTCTACCCGACGGCGAAAACGCAGGATGAAATCGATGCGCTGTACGTGAAGAACGGCGGTAAATTCACCAAAGAAGAGATATACGACGTGCCGCTCAAAACCAAAGAGGACTTCTACAAGTTCCTCCACGACATGCAGGGCCTGATTAAGAAAGAAGATATCAAGGAGAACGGCAAGCCCGTCGAAACGACCTATGCTTTCGGCGGCGGCGACAACTGGAGCACCTTGACGATGCTTCAAACGTACTTGAACCGTCTTCCTGCCAACAACAACTACTTCACGTATTATGACAAGCAGGCGAAACAGATCGAGTTCATGTTCCAGCAGGACTGGTTCAAGCAAACGATGCTGGAGTTCAACAAGCTGGTTCGCGAAAAAATCATGGATCCGAAATCCTTGCTCGAGAACCAAGCGACGCACACGGAGAAGCTCAATAACGGTCAATACGCAGTCGCTTATCTGTTCGATACCCCGGACGAGAGCGTCATGAAAGCAGCCGGCAAGAAATTCAGATACAGAAAGGTGTTCCTGGATTCGCCGGCCAACACGGATCAATTCATCTCCCCTGCCGGACCTGTCGGCAATAACCAAAGCATCCTGATCTTCAAAGACAAAGTAAAGGAAGAAGATCTGCCGCAAATCGTCCATTACCTCGATTACATGATCTCCGAAGTCGGCGAGAAGATGTACACGTGGGGACCGAAGAGCGCAGGCTTGTTCGACGAGACGGACGGCAAGCGCGTATTCAAGGATAAAGAGCTTGAAGATGCCATGGTGTACAACAAAGACAACGGAGCCAACAACAAGTACAACCTGCATAACAACAGACTCAGTTCTTCGTCCAAACAATGGCCGCCGTATCCGACTTACATGTGGGGCGGTTCTACCGTAACGCCTGGCTATGCGTACGATCGAGTGCTGTCTCCGGCCGATGGATTGAACTTCTTCAACCCGGGCAACCTGCCGAACAATACGACGTCGACGATCACGACGACCGTGAAGGTCGATCCGGCCATCTGGAATTTCAACGGTCCCGTACCGAGCATCGATAAGTTCTGGAAAGGCCGGGACGCCTTCGAGAAAGCGCTGACGAAAACGATGGCGGCGAAGGACGACGCGCAATTCGAGGATTTGTGGAAAACGTTCAGCGATATCGCAACGAAGAACGGCGCGACGGAACAAACGCTGAAGGAAGTCAACGATTACTTCCTTAAAGGCAACGAAGGCCTGCTGCCGTAACGTCTAAGCTTGCCATGCAATGCCTGATAACGCAACTGCTTCACGCATGACTTTTAGCCTCATAAAGCAGAGCCCTATAAAGCAGAGCCTCTTAGACCTACATTCCCTGGTTCCCTATTGCATTTACGCGCATAGGGGGGCCAGGGAAAAATATTGCCTTTTTTGTGCGTCGGGCACTAAAAAAACGCGGATTGCTGTAAGCGATTACAATTAATTAGGAGGTTTACTTATGTTCGCATGGCAACAATGGAATCGACCGAGGCTGCTGAGAGCCGCAGGCTCCACGCTGCTCGCATTGACGATAATCTGGCCGAACCTGGCACCTGTGCAGAAGGCGGAAGCCGCCGAACTCGGATACTATGTCGGCGGAGACAACGCGTCGGATACGAATCCGGGCACGGATTCGGCGCCCTTCGCTACCATTCAGAAAGCAGCGAGCGTTGCGGCGGCAGGCGATACGGTGTTCATCCGGAGCGGAACGTACCGCGAAACCGTCACTCCGGCCAATTCCGGGACAGATGGCCATCCGATCGTGTATCAGCCGGATGGCGATGCCGATGTCACCATCAGCGGAGCCGATGTCGTCTCCGACGATAGCTGGTCGGTGTACCAAGGCAGCATTTATGAGACCACCGTCGCGCTTCCGGTCAACGGCTACAATGATCATATGACATCGAATGATACGCTGATGGCCAACCAATTGTTCGTCGATGGCAAGATGATGATCGAAGCGCGCTGGCCGAACGTATCGAATTCGGACGACCTGCTGAACCGCGCCGATTGGAGGCCGGCGGACAACGGCACTTGGGCTGCCGCGAGTCCGAGCGGCATGACGCTTAACGATGCTGGCATTCCGGATATCGAGGGAGGCTGGGCCGGCGGTCAATTGTGGACGACGGGATGGTTCATTCCTTCGACCGCGCAAATTACGGCCCAGAGCGGAACGCAGCTTACGCTGTCGCGCAACGTGGACAGCGCGTTCCGGGAGTATTATTACCTGACCGGCAAGCTGGGCGCGCTCGACAGCGCGAAAGAGTGGTTCTATGACGGAACGAAGCTCTATCTGTGGGCACCGGATGGCGGAAGCCCGAAGAACGTCGAAGTGAAGAAGCGGAACTATGCGTTTAATTTGAACGATCGTTCCAATATCGCGATTAACGACATCCACGTGCAAGCGGCATCCCTCGTGACGAACGAGAGCAGCGCGAACATCGCCATTGACGGGCTGCAAGCCCAATATATTAATCACAGCGTGACGCTGCCGGGTCCGGATTTGACCTACTCTCACTCGGACGAGACGGGCATTCGGCTGATCGGGCCGGGAAGCAGCATCCGAAACAGCGTCGTCGCGTACGGCTCCGGATCGGGTATCGTGCTGGGCGCGGGCAACAGCGCGACGAACAACCTGGTCCATGACATTGCCTACGATGGCACTTATTCAAGCGGTATCGTGCCTAAGCCGTATACGGACAACCAATCGATCACGCACAATACGATCTACCGCACGGGCCGATCGAGCATCGACATGTACAATAACCGCAATGTCCTCATTGCTTATAACGATCTGTACGAATACGGCTTGTCCAATATCGACATGGGCGGCATCTATTCATCCAGACACTCCGATCTGACGGGCACGCATATCCACCACAACTGGATCCATGACAGCAAGGCGCCGACCGACGGGGAAGGCATCCAAGTCGGCGTTTACCTCGACCAAGGGTCCGGCCCGGCGCTGGTCGACCACAACGTCATGTGGAATAACATGGTGGACTATTACAATCAGCATGAAGAAGTCAATCCGATGAAAATATTTGATACGTACAATAATACGTTCGGTTCCATGCAATACGCTTCCTATCTGACCTATCAGAATCCGCCGATCGACAATAACGTGAACAATATTCATCGGGATTCGATTCTGTCTGCGGATAATGCGACCCATGCCATCAAACAGAAGACGGATCCGGAATTCGTGAACGAGGGCCATGGCGGCTTGAAATATCGGCTGAAGCCGGAATCCCCGGCCGTCGATAAAGGGGCTGTCGTCGAAGGCGTAACGGACGGGTATCTAGGCGCCGCGCCGGATATCGGGGCTTACGAGCTTGGCGGCGAGGAGTGGGTTCCTGGTTATTCGGCGGAAGGCTACGTGCCGACTTACTATGCAGCGGAATTGCCGCTCGAACCGACGCCCGTGCCGTCCGGCGGCCAATCCGCAATCGGAACGGTAACGGTCGACGATGACGAGACGGGTACGGGCGAGCTTCAGTACGAGTTCTCCGGCACTTGGAATGCCAGCGCCAATCCGGATGCTTACATGGAAACCGATCACTATAACAACAAAACGGATGATTACTATCAGGTGAAATTCACCGGCACGCAAGTGAAGGTATACGGCGAGAAGAATGCATCCTTCGGCATCGTCGGGGTATCGGTGGACGGCGGGCCGGAACAGCTCGTGGACTTGTACAATCCGACGAGAAAAGCGAATGCGCTGCTCTATGCAAGTCTCGTGCTGCCGAACGGCAGCCATGCGGTCAAAGTCAGATTGACCGGTACGCATAATTCGCTATCGGACAATACTTATTCCACGGCCGATCGGGTCGTCGTTACGACAGGCGTCGCAACGATCGACGATGCCGAGACCGGAACGGACAATTTGCAATACGAGTTCGTGGGCGGCTGGAATGCCAGCGCGAGCGAAACGGCCTACTCTCATACGGATCATTACAATAACAAAGCAGATGATTATTACCAAGTGAAATTTAACGGAACGGGCATCGAGGTATACGGCGAGAAGAACGCTTCTTTCGGCATCGTCGGCATTTCCGTGGACGGCGGAGACGAGACGATCGTCGATCTCTACAGCGCCGACAAGATTCCGGATACGCTGTTATTTACCGCGGGCGGACTGACTCAGGGCAGCCATACGGTGAAAGTGCGCATTACCGGCACCAAGAACGACAGCGCGAATAACAATTACACGACTGCCGATAAAGTCGTCGTTCGCTTGGGCAACTCGCTCGTCGATACGCTGACAGTCGACGACGACGACACGGGTACGGACGAGAGCCAATACGACTTCGTCGGCACATGGAGCAGAAGCGCCAACGGGCAAGCGTATATGGAAACCGATCATTACGACAACAAAGCAGGCGATTATTACCAAGTGCCTTTCACGGGCACGCAAATTCAGCTGTATGGCGAGAAAAATAACGGGTTCGGCATCGTGGCCGTCTCCATCGACGGCGGGCCGGAGGTTCTGGTCGATCTCTACAGCGCCGAACGCAAAGTGAATACGCTGCTCTATACGAGTCATGCGCTGCCGCTTGGCGGACATACGCTGAAGGTCAGAATCACGGAGCTGAAGAGTAGCAGCTCGGGCGGAAACTTCCATACGGCCGACCGTGTCGTCGTAACGGCAACGGAGCTGCCGCCGGCAGCAACGGTGACCGTGGACGATGCCGAGGTTGGGACGGAAGAGCTCCAGTATACATTCGCGGGTACGGGCTGGGGAGCCGGGACATCGAACGAAGCGGCTTATCAATCGACCGACCATTACAGCAATATTGCCGGCGACAGCTATCAAGTCCGATTCACGGGCACGCAGGTGAAGGTGTACGGCGAGAAGAACGCCTCGTTCGGCATTATAGCCGTTTCCATCGACGGCGGTCCGAATACGCTGGTCGACTTGTACAGTGATACCCAAGCCGCGAATACCTTGCTGTACACGAGCCCTGGACTGCCGGATGGCAGTCACACGGTGAAAGTAAGCATCACCGACTCGAAGAACGACGCTTCGGAAGGCAACTTCGCAACGGCGGACCGCATCGTGGTAACGACCAGCGGCGCGATCGACGTGCCGACGCCGTCTACGCTGCCTGCGGCCGGCGGTCCAGTAGATCCTGGAGAGCCGACGGATCCGGATCCGACAGTGGAATCAGAGCCGGACCCGGGCGTGGTCTATGAAGCGGAAGACGCCACGCTTGCGGGCGGGGCGGCGCTGAACACCGACCATGCCGGCTTTACGGGAACGGGCTTCTTGGGCGGTCTCGGCAGCCAAGGCTCCGGGGCGACCTTTACCGTGAACACCCTTGCCAAAGTCACGAAGGACGTCACGCTTCGGTATGCCAACGGGGATTCCGATATTCGTTCGCTCAGCTTATATTTGAACGGCGTGAAAGTGAAGCAAACGCGATTGATCGGCACCGGCAGCTGGGATGGCTGGGGCTATCGCACCGAGCAGCTGGTGCTGGAAGCCGGCGAGAATACCATTACGTATCAGATCGACGCCGGCGATACGGCTGCCGTGAATCTCGATCATATCAGCATTCCGTACGATGCCGACCATGTGCATGCGGTAGGCACGAAATACGAAGCCGAGTCTGCCGTGCTGACGGGCGGCGCGAAGGCGAACAACGATCACATCGATTACTCCGGCGATGGCTTCGTGGACGGCACCGGAAACGAAGCGGCATCCCTGGCGTTTACGGTGAATGCCGCCTCCGCGGGCAGCAAGGACGTGACGGTGCGCTATGCGGACGGCGACGATGACAGAACGATGTCGCTCTACGTCAACGGAACGAAGGTCAGACAGGTTCATTTCTCCGGTACCGGCAGCTGGGATACATGGGGCAGCAGAACCGTGAAGCTGGCGCTGGCCGCAGGCGAGAACACGATTGCGATCGCGAAGGACGCAGGAGACACCGGCCTTATTAATTTGGACTACATCAGCATCGCCAATGATTCGACGGATCCGACGGACCCGACAGATCCAACGGGTCCGACAGGCCCAACAGGTCCGACGGGACCGACTGCACCAATGCCGACGCAATCTCAGAAGTCGATCGATAGAAGCGCAGACGGCACGGCGTCGCTCACGGTGACGACCAACGCCGGCTATCTGCTCGAGCAGTTGAGAGGCACGGATAAACAGCTGATCATCGACGCTTCGACGACGGAAACGGTGGACCATGTTGAGCTCGTGCTCTCCGGCGAGGTCATCGCGAAGGCTGCCGAGCTCGGCAAGGCGATTGTCATCCGAAGCAATGGCGTGCAGCTGCAGTTCGACCCTGGCGCCATACACGCTAAACCTACGGATGTCGTCAAGCTTAGCTGGTCGATCGCGCGCAGCCAAGCGGAATTAGACGGGATGAACCCGGTGTCCGACGTTTATGATTTCGGCTTGACGGTCGGCCAAGAGACCATTCAATCATTCGGCGGCACGGTAGAAGTCCGCTTCGCCGTAGACAGCGCCAAGATCAAGGATAAAGAAAAGGCAGGGGTTTACGCCTACGACGAGACGACGGCACGATGGGAATATGTCGGCGGCACGCTCGTCAATGACGATGAATTCGGCGTTCAACTGCCGCACTTCTCCCGCTACGCGGTACTCGAGTCGAGCAAGACGTTCGGCGACATTCAAGGCCACTGGGCGCAGGCGGCCATCGAGCGACTCGCGGCCAAACAAATTATCGAGGGCGTAAGCAGTAAAGTGTTCGATCCGAATGCGACCGTAACCCGCGCGCAATTCGTCTCCATGATCGCGCGTGCCTTGCAGCTGCCGGCTTCGGCGAACAAGAGCGCATTTAATGACGTGGCTGACTCCGTTTGGTATAAGGACAGCGTATATGCGGCAAGCGCTTCAGGCATTATCACGGGAACGACTGCCGCGACTTTCGAACCGAACGCGGTCATTACGCGCGAGCAAATGGCGCAAATCATCGTCAATGCTTATCGCTATGCATCCGGCAATAAAAGCCCTGAGCCCGCAGCAGGTGGATCGTTCACGGATGAAGATGCTATTGGCACTTGGGCATTGAACGCGGTTCGAACCGCTGCGGGACTGCAGCTGATTCAAGGCTTTACGGACGGCTCCTTCGGTCCGAAAGCCGATGTAACGAGAGCGCAAGCGGCAGCAGTAATCGATAAGCTGCTGGCCATTGCCAAGAAGTAACGAAGAAGCAGTCAAGAAGCAGCCAACTGTTTTACCGGGAGGGCGGCGGCCGTTTACGAAAGTCCGCCGCCTTCCCGTCTTTATAATCCTTAAAGGATCAAAGGGGGTGGATGACGAGTTCGTTTGGCCAGATCGAGATCGTTTGGAGGAGGATGAAGCATGAACGTTTCCATGAAGAGCAGCATGCGCAAGATGGTCTTATTCGTAATGGCGGCTGCGGTCAGCATCCCTATTATTTCGCCGATTCAACCGGCAGCGGCGGCCGGCGCCGTCTACTATGTAGGCGGAACCGGCGCTTCGGACGGCAACCCGGGTTCTTCCTCGCAGCCGTTCGCGACGATCCAGAAGGCATCGACGGTCGCGGCTGCGGGGGATACGGTGAGAATACGCACCGGCACGTATCGCGAAACGATAACGCCTGCCAATTCCGGATCGTCGGGTAACCCGATCGTCTATGAACCGGATGCGGGCGCCGACGTAACGGTCAGCGGCGCGGATACCGCGGATGGCGGCTGGACGGTGCACAGCGGCAATATTTATAAGAAAACCATCTCGATGACGAACGGCTACAACGCCAACATGACCAACAACACGACGCTGCTCGCGAACCAAGTGTTCGTGAACGGTCTAATGATGATCGAAGCGCGCTGGCCGAACCTGCCGGACTCGAACAATCTGTTCAATCGCGGCGATTTCCGCGACGGCACGATCGGCAGTTGGTCAACGACGGGCGCCCAGACGGTGAACGACGCGGGCATTCCGAGCATCAGCGGCGGCTGGGTCGGCGGAACGATGTGGGTGAACGGCTGGTTCATCTCGCAGACGCGCACGATTACGGCCCAAACGGGAACCCAGCTGACCTTGTCCGGCGGCATCATCGGCGGAGATGACCGCCTTCGGAAGTTTTATTACTTGACGGGGCGTCTAGGCGCGCTTGACGTGGCGAAGGAATTTTTCTACGACGGCACGCAGCTCTACCTGTGGGCGCCGGGCGGAGGCAGTCCGACGAACGTGGAAGTGAAGAAACGGAACTACGCGTTTGACCTGAGCGGCAAATCGTACATTACGATTCGGAACATGAAATTGTTCGCGGCTTCGATTACGACGAACGCGAGCAGCACGAACATAACCCTTGACGGGCTGAACGCCAAGTATATCAATCATGGCGTGACGATCACGGATTCGGACCTGACGTATACGCATACCGGCCAAGTCGTGACGGGCGTCGGCACGGGCATTCGATTGATGGGCGCGAACAGCATCATCCAGAATAGCGAAATCGCCTATAGCTCCAGCGTAGGCGTAGCTCTCGGCGCGAGCGCGACGGCGAACAACAACCTCATCCACGATATCGATTACGAAGGGACGTACGCAAGCGCGGTCATGCCCGTGGACGGCACCGACGGCCAGACCGTCACGAACAATACGATCTATCGCACGGGCCGCTCGAGCATCGACTTCATGAACAGCAAGAATGTCAATGTCGGCTACAACGACATGTACAACTTCGGGATGCTCAATATGGACATGGGGGCGATCTACTCGTCCAGAGACTATGTCACGGACGGCTTGCGCATCCATCACAACTGGATCCATGATTCCTCGGCGTTGTCGACGGGCGAAGGCATTCAAGTCGGCATTTATTTCGACCAAGGCTCAGGCTTGTCGCAGTCCGATCATAACGTACTGTGGAACAACGTCGTTGCGGATTACTACGTTCAGCATACTTCTGCCGCCGACGTGCAGAAGATCTTCAACAACACCTTTGCGACGTCGGGGTACGCTTCCTACGTCACCTATCAGAATGATGCATTGGATAATATGAAGAATAATATTTTCCGCGACGACGTCATTAACTACAACCCGTCTACGACATCGCTCTTCCAGACGACGAATCCGCTGTTTGTCGGCAGCGGAACAGGCGGGCTGCAGTATCGCCTTGCTTCGGCGTCCCCGGCCAAAGACGCGGGAGCGGTCATCTCCGGCGTAACCGACGGCTATATCGGATCCGCGCCGGATATCGGGGCATACGAATACGGCGGAACGGATTGGGTTCCGGGCTATGTCGCGCCGGTGACGGGCACGGCAACCGTCAACGATACGGTTACCGGCACGGGGCAGAACCAGTTCGAGTATGCCGGAACAGGCTGGGCATCAGGGGCAAGCACAGGGGCTTATCAGGATGACGAGCACTACTCGGGCACGACCAACGATTATTATCAGTTCGATTTTACGGGCACGAAGGTCGAGGTGTACGGTCAGAAATACACGTCGTCCGGCATCGCTGCCATTTCCGTTGACGGCGGGGCGGAAACGAACGTGGATCTCTATAACGCCTCGATGCTCAAGAACACGCTGATCTACGCGAGTCCGACGCTGACTAGCGGCACGCACACGGTAAAACTCCGCGTAACCGGAACGAAGAACGCCAGCTCGTCGAGCTACTGGCTCGTTGCGGATCGCATCGTAGTGACGGCCGGAACTGCCGCAACGGCAGCCGCGCCGACGCTGAGCCTGGCGGCAGGCACGTACGACGGCACGCAATCCGTGACGATGTCGACGGCCACCTCGGGCGCGGCCATTCGGTACACGACGGACGGCAGTACGCCGACTTCGGCTTCCGCCTTATATACGGGAGCGGTCAGCGTAGCGTCCTCCGCGAACGTGAAGGCGATCGCGGTGAAATCCGGTATGACGGATTCGGCCGTCACTTCGGTTGCCTATACGATAACGAAGACGGTCAATGATTTCGTTACGGGTACGGGACTGAACCAGTTCGAGTTCGCCGGAACATGGGGGTCGGGCGCGAGCACCGGCGCTTACCTGGACGACGAGCACTATTCCGGCAATGCCAATGATTATTATCAAGTCGATTTCGCGGGGACTAAGATCGCGATCTATGCGCAGAAGTACAATTCATCGGGCATCGCGGCGATTTCCATCGACGGCGGAGCCGAGACGACGGTGGATCTCTATAATGCGACGCTGCTGAAGAATACGCTGATTTATACCAGCCCGACATTAACCAGCGGCAGCCATACCATCAAGATTCGCGTAACGGGAACGAAGAATGCCAGTTCTTCCTTCACGTGGGTCGTGGCCGACAGAATACTCATTACGACATAAGCCATCATCTGCGAACAGCCAGCCGCGCATGCGGCTGGCTGTTCGTTCAATTCCGGATTGCAGCATAAGTCAGCCGGATATTCACTATTTCCATGATACCGCTTGCATATAGAATGGAGAAGGCGGCACGGATCCGGCGAGCCTTCACGCTGGATCAAGAAAATTGGATTCTGAAAAGGGTTCGAACCACAAAGGAGCGCTAAGATGACGACGTATCGAGTAAACAGAGGCGTGGTGGAATGCGGGAAAGGAATTCCGGAATCGCCGAGATGGTTCTCGGACAGCCGGTTGAATTTTCAAATCAACGAGCACGCGATTACGCAGGTGAACTATCATAATCCGCTGGCCATTCGGGGCTGCAACACGATATTCCTGCAGCGGCTCTGGGATGGGTTTAAACATTATGTCGAGCTGGAGGGCGTGACGCATAGACTCTCGTATGCGAATTCCGCATTATGGCCTTTCGGCATAGCGTCTGAATGCGTCGTTAACGGAGCGATGCTCCGTCACCGGCTGCTGGCGGTCGAAGAATCGATCGTGCTGCAGGTGATTACGCCGGCAGAGCTGCCCGCTGGATTCACGTACAAGCTGGAGTTCTACAAGGATTTTGCCTTGATTCCGGCGGATTCGCAGGATTTCCGTTTCAGCGCGGGCAGTACGAGCCGCAGCTGGTCGGCATGGCAATATGACGCGGC
This sequence comes from Paenibacillus sp. J31P316, assembly GCF_056269105.1. Classification (NCBI taxonomy): domain Bacteria; kingdom Bacillati; phylum Bacillota; class Bacilli; order Caryophanales; family Paenibacillaceae; genus Paenibacillus; species Paenibacillus sp. J31P316. The sequence continues at coordinate 711,514 of NZ_JBWDNI010000003.1, forward strand.
AGCCGGGCTGCTTCAAGGCTCCTTCGTGGAGACGCCTACGGAGCGGGAAGCGGGCCACCCCGATGACGTTAACATCAACAACCCGGATGTAAGCCAGTCACGTGGCGACGATCCGGTTCCGCTTCATATCGGCATAGGCGCGAATTTCCCTTTGCGTTTCGCGGAGCGCCCGCTCAATGCCAAATACATGTTATCCAGCGCGGCGCATCTGGAGCCGAATCGGACGTACAGCTTCATCATCGCCATGCATCCGGCCAAGGAGGAGCTGTCGGACAAGATAAGCCGCCTCACGGCCGGCATGGAGGAAGCCGTCGCCAAGCAGTTCGCCCGGTATGAGCGCGTCCGCGAGAGCACGCCAGTCCTGGAGAGCCCTTATTCGTCGCTGAACGATTTCGTGAGTTTAATTCCGATGTATCACGAATCCTGCAAGGTGACGGACGTTCCGGGCGCCATCAAGGCCAAAAACAAACAATATTGGGTATGGGGCTGGGACGGCATCACGAGCAATTACGCCACGCTCTACTGGGGCGATCAGTCGTTTATCGGCGATATGCTTCGCTTCTACGAGGAGACGGCAGATGCGGACTGGGGCATCGCCCACAGCTACCGTCACGACATGTCCTTGAACAGCGTGAGCGCCCTGCCTGCGCAGAGCATGTATATCTCGCTGCTGCAGCAGTATTATGCGGCTACGGGCAGCAAGCAGGAAGTGCTGGACCGGTATGCATTCGCGAAAAGAATTTTCAATCTGATCCTGACCCGGGAGGTGCAGGGCACCGGATTTTGCGAAGGGGCTTCGTTGTTCCCGGATTTCCCGTCGTTCATGCATGAAACGGGAACCAGCGACATCAGCAGCCTGAACAATACGATCTTCTACTGCGCCGCCCGATCGATGGAATATTTGGCGGAGCTTGTCGGCGATCGCGAGACGAGCGAGCGGGCTCGGGCGGTCTTCGGAGGCATCGAGCACCATTTTCTGCCGTTATTCTATGATGCCGAGAAGCAATTCGTCGTCAGCTCGGTCGATTCCAAGACGCTGCGGAAGCGGAATTCCTTCAATGCCAACGCGGTCAAATGGGAAAGCCATTATTTGAGCGATCTTATGGATCCGGTGAAAGCGGGAGCCTTGGAATTCTTCGAGCGGAATATCGTCTGCAAAGCAGGCCTGCGGGAAGTTCCGGTCTGGTCCGATGCCTTCGACATGGATGCCAACCAGCTGCACTGCTGGTGGCCGGTCACGGGCGAGTATTACATGCAGCTGATCAACGGCGCGGACAGGAAAGATCTGATCGAGCAGTGGATCGGCTGGGTGAGCTATTGGACCGGGAAGCTGACGTGTCCGGAGGGCATCTCGTGTTATGTCGATACGGACGAGCCGGAGCTCGACCGCTGGAATACGGAGCAGGGAACGTGGCATGCCTATTCGATGCGGGGCTGGTACCAGGCGGCCATTCATGGCGTAGTAGGCGTCTCCATGGAAGCTGGCGGACTGACGTTCCATCCCTATGACGGCGAGGAAATGACGCTGCGGGGGTTGCATTACCTGGACCGACGCTTCGATATCGTCATGCTGGGCTCGGGTCCCTGCATTCAAGCGATTGAAGTGGACGGCCGGACGATTCAAGCGACCCATAAGCTTCCGGCAGACGCAGCCGGCGAACAGCCGGACGAAGCCGTTACGATCATCGTGCACCGGGTGCGATCGAATCCTTATCCAGTGAGCATCGAGAAAGCTTACGGCATCGATCTGACGAATTACGCGTACGACGATGGGGTTATTCGCGCATGCATGCAGGGAGCGGGCACGAGCAGATTGAAGCTGAACGCGCAGCGGAAGCCGATTGTTCTGCTGGGCGGACAGCCTGCCGAAGTGCACTACGATGCCGAGGCGGGCAAGGCAACGGTACAAGTGGATTTGCGTGCGGGGCAAGCGGTGGAGCTCGAGATTCAATAGTCGCTTCCAATGTGCGCGGAGATGAAAGAAGAGAGGGGAAGACCCATGTTCTCGGCACCGATCATGCTGCTGCTCGATACGAGCATGACGCTCGACCATGCCCGCATTCGCGAGGCTGTTGCCGATATTCGCCGGCAAGGCTTCGATACCGTTTGCGTGGAGTTTCGCAACAGCATCTACGATGAGTACGACCCGCAGGGCAAAGCGGCGGCGAAGGTTGTATCGGAGGAAACGCAGAAGCTTGGCATGCAATTTCTGATGATCATGCCGATGCTGGGACCGAATATCGTCAAGGATTACCCGGAAGCGCGTCAGACCTGGGCGGTCGAGCATTCGGGCCGGGTGATCGATAACAGGTTTTCCATTGCGATCAGACGCGTGAACAATGTCGGCTTTGTCCATACCGATCCGAGAGCGAGAGGAATAACAAAGGCGTTCCGCATCGTTCGCGAGGAGGGGAGGATCGTCCAGGCGGTCGACATTACGGACCGGATCACGTATGCCATCGACATGAATATCGAGACGACGCTGTCGGGCACCTGCGAGCAGGACGGGGAAATTCTCGTGTACGCGAAGTACGACACGGACTATATCGATTTCGCTTTCGGCGGCATGCATCGATCGGTAGATTCCTTCTTGGAGCAGTACGCCGGCTTGCCGCTGGACGGCTACGCGATCGATGAATTCGGCGCGGGCAGCAGGTCCAGCGAGGATGTGTACTGCGTCGGCGAACATTTCCTTCAAGCGTTTCAGGACAAATACGGCTATGATTTCGCGGATCATCTGTATTTGATGAAGAACGAGGCAGAGGGCGGCTGCGCGGGCAAGGTGCGATACGATTATTACCAGCTGACGCTCGATCTCACTTACGGCCTGCAGAAATACGTGAAGGAACGCTACACCGAACGGTTCGGCACCGAGCTGTTCGGCGGCTTCCACAGCACCTGGTGGGGAGAGGGCAATTCGGGTGACCTGTGGGCGGGCAATATCGACTATTTCAGGCTGACGGACAACTTGAGCGGCGGCTTCGTGGACGCGCAGTTCGACGCGGAGCGGACGATGGTTTCGATGACCATGCTGTCGGAATCGCTGGCCAAATATTCGTCCAGCGGGCTGGCGTACAACATGTGCTGGGACCGGAATACGACACGCGAGAAGCTCGATTATTACCAGCGGCTGCTCGCCGTCCGCAACGTGCGGTGGGTCGGCCATGCTTACGGCTACGTCGGTCCTTTCGGTCCCGGTTACCCGGATCACGTGACTTGGGAGGATACGAAGGTTTGCTTGGATCGTCAGAAGGCTTTCCAGACGTTCATCGGCAAAGCGGTCAGCAGGCCGAAGCTTGCGATGATGTATGTGTGGGAGTCGGTTGCTTTCTTCAATAACGACGATATGCACTATCACCGGCTCAGCTTGAAGGCCGTACTCGACAAAATGCTGCAGCGCCACTACGAAATCGATCTGATCCCGACAACCGAAGGGGAGTTGGAGCGATATGACGCGCTCATCGTGCTATGGCCAGCCATGATGCCGGAGTCAACATGGCAATCGATACGCGCTTACGCCGCAGCCGGCAGAAGATTGATCTTCATCGGTCCGCCGGCGCAGTGCACGACGGAAGGACGCGATATTCGCGGCGAGTTCTTGCAGCTGACAGGCGCTCAGACCGGTCCTATATTCTCGGGTAAAGCCTATGCGGGCGAGTATGAATATGCGGAATGGGATATGTGGTTCTCCGCATCCAAAATCGAGATGAAAGCATTCCCGATCACGCCGCAAGGCAGCGAGGCCAAGCTGCTTCATGACGGCGATATCTTCGGCGTCAGCAAGGGGAACGTGGACTATTACGCGTTCGAAATTGCGCTCACGCCTTATTTTGAACCCATATTAGCTTCCTTGGAGCCCATTCGCGAGTTGGATCTTCCGGATGCTGTCATTAGCAAAGTGTCCTATGACGGCGATATCGCCGTTCTATCACTGACAGGACGATGGGATTCGCGAATAAACGCCAGGTTTGCCTTCAAGGGGAATACGATCGCGATTCGCGACGGCGTGCTGGTCGGCATTCGTCTGCAAGGCGACGTCGTAATTGAAATCATCAGCGAAGCGCATGCCACGATCGAAGTGAACGGCCGCAAGATGGATTACGCGACGATTAGATAGCTGCTTCTGCTGTGGACTAAACGTTATTAATAGGCTCTGCTTAATTGCTAGTCATATCGATTCTAGGAGGGTATCTAGTGAAAACGAAACGGGCATTTCTCACGGAACCGCGGACATTCGAGCTGCGGGAAGTCGACATTCATCCGGGGCCGGATGATGTGATGATTCGAGTCGCCGTATGCGGCTTGTGCAACTGGGAGCAGAATCATTGGAAAGGACGCATGGGCGAGTATCCCCAATCGCTCGGTCATGAGATGGCGGGAACGATCGTCGAGGTAGGAGAGCGGGTGAAAGATTTCGCCGTCGGAGACGTCGTAACCGCCTTGCCTTACGGACTGACGGGCTTTTCCGAATATACGGTTCTTGAAGCAAGGACTTGCTTTAAACTCGCCCCTCACATCGATCCTCGGCACGGATTGGGCGAACCGTTGAAATGCGTCGTTACCGTGCTGCGAGCCAGCCGTCCCGAAGCTGGGGATTTCGGCGTCGTGCTCGGCAACGGACCGATGGGATTGTGGTGCATACAAGCGCTGTCGGGAAATTTGCTGGCCGGGCTCATCGCGATCGACGTCGACGACCGCAAGCTGGAATTGGCGAAGAAGTATGGTGCGACGCATACGATCAATCCCAAGTCGGAGGAAGCCTTGGAGCGAATCTTCCAAATCACCGGCGGCCGTCTGGCCGATTTCGTGATCGAGGGCACGGGGAATCCGAACCTGATCAATACGGCGGTCAGCTATTTGCGCAGAGGCCGAGGCAGACTGGTGTTGATGAGTTCCTACGAAGAGGAGAGCAAGTCCGTCAATGCGGAGCAGATTCTGAAGAAAGGGATCGAGATCATTGCCGCGCATCCCGGGTACTCGCTTGACGGCGTGGATGATTTGCGGCGGGCGGTGCAATTGCTGAACGGAGGGGTGTTCAGAATGGAGGATTTGTACAGCCATACCTTCTCGCTCGACAATATTCAAACGGCCTTCGAGACGCTGGAGAATAAACCGGCCGATTATTTGAAGGGCGTCGTTCTGTTCTGATCTGATTGTTATGCTCAGACCGTTCAGACCACTCGGACCGTTCTCCTTTGAACGTTTTCTTATGGCTGTTTTCTGTTAACAAACAGCAAAACCGCCTGCCGGCGATCATCGCCGGCAGGCGGTTTCTTTGTCCGCGTAATCGGTCACGACGGGGGCGCGTCGGTTCCCTATTCCGCGTATGCGATCGTTTGAATCGTGCCGTATTCAAGATAATGAAGCTCCGTGAATTTCACGCTGCGTTTATGGTCGACGCCGCCGGACAAAGAAGCGTCATGGTAGAACAGGTACCACTTGTCCTGGAATTGCACGATGGAATGATGCGTGGTCCATCCGAGGACGGGCGTCAGGATCGTTCCCTTGAACACGAACGGTCCTTGCGGATCGGCGCTCAACGCATAGACAATCTTGTGCGTGGTGCCCGTAGAGTAAGACAGATAATACATATCGTTATGCTTATGCAGCCAAGGGCCTTCGAAATATCTTCGTTCCTCGTCTCCGGCAAGGAGCGGCTGCCCGTTCTCGTCCACGATCGCAATCTCCTTCGGCGCCGATCGGAACGTCAACATGTCTTCGTTCAATTCCGCGACTTGCGGTCCGAGCGCAGGGGCCGATGCCGCCGGGCCTTCGCCGTCCGGCTTGAAGACGCCGGTCTGCCACTTCTCCAATTGTCCGCCCCACAAGCCTCCGAAAACCATATACGCCCGGCCGTCATCGTCGACGAATACCGCTGGATCGATGCTGAAGCTGCCAGGGATATAACTCTCTTCGGCCCGGAACGGACCGGCAGGATTCGTGCCGGATGCCACCCCGATTCGGAAGATGCCATCCTTGTCCCTGGCCGGAAAATACAAATAGTACGTGTCGTTCTTGAATGCTGCGTCAGGGGCCCACATTTGCTTCGACGCCCAAGGAACATTCCGAATATGAAGCGCTTCTCCGTGATCGGCGCATGGCGAATTCACGTCGTCCAAGGACAAGACATGGTAGTCTTCCATCGCGTACTGGTCGCCGTTATCGTTGGTTGGACCGTCATGGTCGATATCATGCGAAGGATAGATATACAGTTTCCCTTCGAATACGTGCGCAGAAGGATCTGCCGTATAGATGTGCGTAACGATCGGCGCGTTAGGCGCCGCGGGTTTCATGGAATGGGACATGCGCGTACACTCCTTCGATAGTGAAATGGAACACTCTCGCGGCTGGAAACCGAGAGGCCGAGAGACGATGCAGTCGCTAACGTCCATGTTCAGCATACATGCAGCGCCCCCGTTGGCATAACCCTACGAAGTATAGAACGTCCTGCAATTTTTTTAGATTTGCGGCCGTTGGACTGCCGATATGACGAGGTTAACCAGAACGGTCTCTTCATTTGAGCGTAAGAGCTATAATTTTCAAAGGAATATGTAAACTTTATAGGTTTCAACCGATCGGGATTTCAGGCTATAATTAGACCCTGGTTTGGAATTCTCCTAGCAACTATACTTGCAAGCGGTTACAGATACGGGCGGCATGAATCGGGAGGGGACGTCAACATGAACGAAAACGCGCGTCAAGGCGCATATTATACGGGAACCTACAGGAACGTTTTCCGCGAACTCGGCTATTCGGAGGATGAAATCTCCGATCGCGTCGAGGATACGTGGTCGAAGCTGTTCGGACCGTCGGAAGACACGCGGATCTATCATGAAGCCGGCGAAGAGATGGGCTATCTGCTCGACACGGGCAACCTCGACGTCCGTACGGAAGGCATGTCTTACGGAATGATGATGGCGGTGCAGATGGACCGCAAGGACGTGTTCGACCGAATCTGGAAATGGACGTTTACGCACATGCTCCTGACCGAAGGAGAAAATGCCGGCTACTTTGCCTGGTCCTGCGGCCCGGACGGCACGAAGCGCTCGAACGGGCCGGCGCCCGACGGCGAAGAGTTCTTCGCGATGGCGCTGCTGTTCGCTTCGCATCGCTGGGGAGACGGGCCTGGTCCGTTCGACTACGGCCGGCAGGCAAGGGAGCTGCTGCGCGTCTGCATTCACAAGGGGGAGGACGGCGTCGGTCATCCGATGTGGAATCCGGATAACAAGCTGATCAAGTTCGTTCCGAGCTGCGAATACACCGATCCGTCGTATCATGTGCCGCATTTCTACGAGCTGTTCGCGCTGTGGGCGTATCCGGAGGACCGCGATTTCTGGCGGGAAGCCGCGGCGGCCAGCCGGGCTTATCTGCATCTTTCGTGCCATCCCGTAACGGGTCTTGCGCCCGAATATGCCCATTACGACGGCACGCCGAATGACGATCGGGGCTACGGCAAGTTTTTCAGCGATTCGTACCGCGTGGCGGCGAACGTCGGCTTGGATTACGAATGGTTCGCGGCCGACGGGTGGCAGCGGGAGGAAGCCGATCGCATCCAGTCGTTCTTCGCGGAGATCCCGGCAGGCGACTATCGCCGCTATACCATCGATGGCGAGCCTTTCGAAGAGAAGGCGCTGCATCCCGTCGGACTGCTGGCTACGAATGCGATGGCATCGCTTGCTTCCGAGGGACGGCATGCGGAAGCAAGCGTCCGCCTGCTGTGGGACACGCCCGTTCGGGACGGAGACCGCCGCTATTATGATAATTGCCTCTATTTCTTCGCGATGCTGGCGCTTAGCGGACGTTTTCGGATCTGGATGCCGGCCGGCCGGTCTATAGCTTAATCTTGAGCAGCCCTTCTTCCCATCGAACGATGCGGGGAGGGGCATGTCTATTGGAAGAGGGGATTCCCATGCACAAGATCTTATTGGTAGACGATGAAATCTTCGCCAGACAAGGGCTGCGGAGCTTAATCGATTGGGAAGGGCTCGGCTTCCAAGTCGGCCATGAAGCGGATAACGGGGAAGAAGCGCTGCGGATTATTAAGGACGTCAAGCCGGAGCTTGTCATTACCGATATTCGGATGCCGGTGCTCGATGGATTGGAGCTGATCCGGGCCGTCAGGGAATCCGGCAATACGGACACGAGGTTTATTATCATCAGCGGTTACGGCGATTTTAAATATGCTCAGCAGGCGATCAAATTCAACGTCATGGATTTTATTCTGAAGCCGATCGATGAGGAGGAGCTCACGCATTCGCTTATCAACCTGTCGAAGCAAATCGATAGCGATAAGCAAATGAAGGAGGAGCAACCTGCATATCCCCTGCGTCAAGCGACGGAACGTCTGCTCTCGGGCAAAGCGGATGAAACCGAAATCGCTGCTCTCGAGAAGGCGCTGGGCTGGGATCGAGTTGGCCGCTATTACTGCCTGCTTGTCGAAATCAATTCTATTCCCGAGATCGCGGACGTGCTCGGGAATAATCTAGCGACTCGGCCCGCAAACCGACAATCCATAGAATCCTCCGACAAGGAGCTCCATCTTATGATTGCGCGTACGGCAGCGGATCAGGGGCTGGCCGTGCATCCCATTCAGAGTTTTGATCATAAGCCGAGGGTGTTCGGTCTGCTGATACGTGCCGGAGCGTCCGGTCCGACCGTCATGAAGGATTCGGCCGAGCGGCTAGCGCGCAGGCTGCGGGACCGGCTTGCGGAGCCGGTTATCGTGTATGCCGGCGACGAGGTCGCGAAGCTGGACCTTGCTCGCGAGGCGTATCGCACCGCTTGCGCGGCAATGGACTACAAATACGCGTTTCCCGGGCGCCAAGCGCTGTCGTACGAGGAGATGCGCGGCGTCGAGCTTCGCTACGAAGACTTCGAGCCGGCGGATTACGCCAAGCTCCTGGAGCAGATGGAGGAAGGCCGCAAGGACGAAATGATGGCAACCGTAGACTGGCTGTTCGAGCAGTTCCAAGCGAAGCGCTATGCGCCGGAAGCGGTGCAAAACGCGATCGGCCGCGTGGTCTTCGGCGTCATCGGCTCGATCCGTTCGATGAACGGAGACGAGAGCGAATTGGCCTCGCTCGAAGCTATCCTTCAATGGCGCAAGCATCCTTTGACGCTGGATGGCCTCAAAGCTTATTTTCAGAGCTTCATTACGGAGAGCGCATGTTTGGCCGCGAGCTTGCGCAAGAACAATGCCAAGGGCGATATCGTGAAGATCAAACAATACGTCGAGCAGCATTACAACGAGGATATCAGCCTGAAGCACATGGCCTCCCGGTTCTATATGAATCCTGTTTATCTGGGCCAGTTGTTCAAGAAGACATACGGCCTCTATTTCAACGATTTTCTGCTTCAGCTTCGCATCCACCATGCGAAGCGGATGCTTCGCCAGACGGAGATGAGAGTGTACGAAATCGCGCGGACCGTCGGCTTCGATAATCCCGACTACTTTGTCTGCAAATTCGAAAAGGTGGAAGGCCGGACTCCGACCGCGTATCGGAACGAGCTTCTTGCCAAGTAACGACGGGGGCTTCCAATGCGACTTAGCTTAAACCATGTGCGGCTGCGCGGCAAAATGATCATCGTATACGTGCTGTCCGTATTCGTGCCGATCGTGCTGACCAATCTGATTTTCTACCAAGTAACGACGCACCATGTCAAGCAGCAGAAGATGAACGACATGTCCAAGGCGATGGAGCAGGTGAGGGGCGATTTCCTGGCGCAGATCGACGTCGCGATCGGCATCTCTTCCGTGCTGTATACGGATAATCTGTTAAACGACGCGCTGGAGACCGATTATCCCGATGCCTCGTCATACGTCGAGAGCTATTACAAGAATGTGAGCCCTACGCTGTACCGCTATTCTCCGATCTACAAAGCGATTCAAGGCATAGCCATTTATACGGACAACGCATCAATCGTCGGTGGAGGCGGAGTTTTGCCCATTTCGGCAGACGTGCGTACGGAACCATGGTTCCAAGCGTTTACGGCCGAGAAGAATCAATCGCCCATGCTGATCCGCAATACGATTCAAACCAATAAAGGACCGACGGCAATCTATTCGATCATTCGCAGACTGGATTACTTCAAATACCAGAATACGATGACCAAAATATTGAAAATCGACATCAACCTCGATACCATCGCGAATTTGTTCCGCAAAACGGTGCTGCAAGGCGATTTGTACCTGGTCAATCGGCGGGGGGAAATCGATTATGCGACGGATGCAGGCCTGAATTGGCAGGATGCCAGTCTCCCCTTCGCGTCCATCGACCAGCCGCCGGACGCGCTCGCCTTTACCGAAACGTTCGATAACGTCAATTATTTGCGCAATTGGCATATCGTCGGCCTCTTTCCCGAGAAAGGCGTGTTAGAGGATGTCTATCGTTCGCGCAATTTCGTCCTTTATCTCGCCATTCCCAATATCGTCTTCCCATCGCTGATCGTCGTCTGGTTTACCAGCTCGCTTAACGTGCGGATCAAGCGGATTCTGAGGCATATGAAGAAAGTCCGCAGCCATCAGTTCGAGACGATCGACCACCGGCAATACCGGGACGAGGTCGGCCAATTAACGAATGAGTTCAACCGGATGACGCTGCAGATCAAGAGCTTGATCGACGACGTCTACGTGGCGGACATTACCCGCAAGGATCTGGACATCAAGCGCAAGCAGGCGCAGCTGCACGCGCTGCAAAGCCAAATCAATCCGCACTTCCTGTTCAACGCGCTGGAGACGATCCGAATGCGCAGCTTGATCAAGCAGGAGACGGAGACGGCCAAGATCATTCAGCATATGGCGAAGATCTTCCGCAAATCGCTGTCCTGGGAACGGGACTGGGTGACGGTGCGCGAGGAGCTCGAATTGATCCTTTGTTTCCTGGAGATTCAGAAATACCGGTTCGGGGACAAGCTGGAGTACCGGATCGACGTCGACGAATCGGCCTATGATTGCCTGATTCCGAAGATGGCCCTGCTGCCGTTCGTGGAGAATGCGAGCATTCACGGCATCGAGCAGTTGAAGGGCAAAGGGCTGATCGAGCTGATTATCCATCTGAACGGGGGAACGCTGGAGGCCACGGTAAGAGACAACGGCATCGGGATATCCGAGGCAAGGATCGCGGAGATCTATCGGCAGCTGGAACGGGAAGAAGAGTCGATGGGCGATCATGTCGGCATCCGCAATTCGTATTATCGGCTGAAGATGCACTATCAGGAACGGCTTTTCTTCCGGCTCGAAAGCATCAGCGGCCTCGGGACCGTCGTGCGAATCGCCATCGCTTCCGCGATTGACGAGAACCCGGGTCCGTGAGTCAGGATCTATGGTTTTCAAAGGAGCGTCTAAAGTTTGTGCGGTACTCAACTTTCGCGGCGGGTTCTATACTGAAAGAGCTTACAGAAAGGGCTTACATTTCAAGCGCTTTCCGGCAGCTACAGCGATATTGATATGCGAGAGGGGATTCGCTACGATGGCTCAGAAGAAATTGGCACTGCTTGGTCTTACCGTTGCCATAACGGCAGCGCTTGCTGGATGCGGAAACAATAACAACAACTCCGGTGATGCCGGTACAAGTAATACGGGGAAGGATAACGGCGCTGCCGCCGCGAACGGCAATGCCGGGACTGCGGGCACGGCGGACGAGAATACGTCCAAGGAGGACTTGAAACCGGTCACGTTCACCTATTTCAATGCAGGCTCGCAGGTGCCGGATATCGATTCCAACAAGACGGAAATCGGCAAGAAGCTCGAGGAGCAGACAGGCGTCAACTTCACGCTGCAATTCCCCGTCGGCGACGTCAACACGAAGATCGGAACGATGATCGCGAGCGGCGATTATCCGGACGTGCTTGCGCCTGATACGGCGATCGACAAAGTGCTGGATGCCAAAGCTTTTATTCCTCTGAACGAGCTGATCGACCAATACGCGCCGAACCTGAAGAAGGTCTACGAGCCTTATTACAATCAGATGAAAGCGGCCGACGGCAACATCTACTTCCTGCCGTTCAGCCCGGTCGTCGGCGATTACATCTCAAGCCCGACGATCGACCAAGGCGCGTTCTTCATTCAACGCCGCGTTCTGAAGGAAGCCGGTTATCCGAAAATCAAGACGCTGGATCAGTACTTCGATCTGATCAAGACGTATAATGACGCGCACAAGGCGGAGAAACTGACCGGCTTTACCTCCCTGATCTACGATTGGCGCACGATGGGCATCTTCAATCCGCCGATGCATCTCGCGGGCTATCCGAACGACGGCGATGTCATCGTGGACATGTCGACGCACAAGTCCAACGTCTACGCCGACGACGATACGACGAAGAGATGGCTCCAGAAGCTGAACGAAGTCAACAATGAAGGCTTGTACGACCAGTCCTCCTTCGTCAACAACTACGATCAATATTTGGCCAAAGTCTCCACCGGCAGCGTACTCGGCTTCTTCGATTACGGCTGGCAGGTCAACCAAGCGCTTCAAAACATCAAGAAAACCGGCAACGACGATATCGATTACTTGCCGATGCCGATCGTGTTCGACGAGAATACGAAGGATCAATATCTCGACCCCGCCTCCTTCGTGAACAACCGGGGCATCGGCATTACGACTAGCGCCAAGGATCCGATCCGCATCATTAAGTACTTCGACAACATGCTGAAGGAAGAGAACCAGATCATGACGCAATGGGGCATCAAGGGCGAGACGTACGAAGTCGACGACAAAGGCCGCTTCTATCGAACGCCGGAGGAGATCGACAAGCTGAAAGACAATGCGACGAATCAAAAGATCGGCCTCGCCTACTTCGAATACAGCTGGCCGATGTACGGCCAAGGCTCGACGCTCTCGGACGGCAACTCGTTCAATGCAGGCCGCCAACCGGAAGTCGCGCAAGCTTCCTTCACCGACGGCGACAAGACGATCCTCGAGAAATACGGCGTCAAAACGTTCTCCGAGCAGTTTGCCGAGCCGGATGTCCGTCCATGGTACCCGGCATGGAGCATCACGATCGAACAGGGCTCGCCGGCGCAGATCTTCCAGCAGAAGTCGAAGGACGTGAAGCTGAAATATTTCCCTAAGCTCGTACTGGCGAAGCCGGATCAGTTCGACGGCATCTGGAACCAATATGTGGCGGAGTTCGATAAGCTCGACGTGAAAGGCTTCGAAGGCACGATGGATAAACTGATCGCGGATAAGATCGCCGTCGTAACTGGCGGTAAGTAAGCTAGCTGTTGAATAGCCGGTCCAGGCCTGCGGCAGCAGGCCTGGTATAATCGGCAGTCAGCGTAAGCGGCCGCAGGGCGCGGATCCGCGACAGGGAAGGAGAGGGAGCCGTGCGCAGCCAAACAGCTACAACATCCGCAGAATCGCGCGTATTGCCGCGGCCGACGGGAGTCAGGCTCTTTTTCAAGCTTCTATTGAAGCAGAAATCGCTTGTACTGATGTCCATGCCGTTCGTGCTTTGGATTTTCGTCTTCAAATACGTTCCCTTGTGGGGATGGACCATCGCCTTTCAACATTACCGGCCGAACCTCGGCATGTTTGAACAAGAATGGGTGGGTTTATCGCAGTTTCGGTTTTTGTTCTCCGACGATTCGTTTCTACGGGTTTTGCGTAATACGTTGGCCATGGCCGTCATCAAGCTCGTGCTTGGATTCGCAACCTCCATCGTGCTCGCCATTCTGCTGAACGAATTGCGCATGGCGATGTTCAAACGATTCGTGCAGACGATCAGCTACCTGCCGCATTTTATCTCTTGGGTCGTAGCGGCGAACATTATTTCGACTGCGCTGTCCATTGACCCGGGCGGCATCGTGAACGAAGTGCTGATGAAGCTTCACCTGGTCGACAAGCCGATCATGTGGCTTGGGGTCGGGCATTACTTTTGGGGAATCCTCGGCATTTCCGAAGTGTGGAAGGATGTCGGTTGGAATACGATCGTATATCTGGCAGCGATGACGATGATCGATCCGGCGCAGTACGAAGCGGCCGAGATCGACGGAGCGGGACGGTTCCAGCGGATTCTGCGGATTACGCTCCCCGGTTTGAAGCCCGTTGTCGTCATTCTGTTGATCATGAACTTGGGCAGTATCCTGGAAACCGGCTTCGAGCCGCAATACTTGATGGGCAACGGCATGAACGCGGACTTCTCGGAGAATTTGGAGATCTTCGTGCTGAAGTACGGGATCTCGATGGGCAACTTCTCGCTGGCCACCGCGGCCGGCATATTCAAAACCGTCGTCAGCTTCATTCTGTTGTTCTCCGCGAACCACCTGGCGAAACGCATGGGCCAGGAACGGCTGTTCTAGAAAGGGATGATCATCGATGGCGGCACCAGCCACTAAAATGCACAAACGTTTCCGTTCGCCGGGCGACATCATTTTTGATACCGTCAATATCGTGCTCCTGATCGCGTTGACCGTCGTCACGCTGTATCCGTTCGTGAACACCTTGGCCGTCTCGATCAACGACGCCAACGATTCCATCCGCGGGGGCATCTACCTGTGGCCGAGAGTATTCAGCTTCGGCAACTATGAATATGTGTTCAAAGAAGCGACGATTTACCATGCTACGATGATCTCCGTGCTGCGGACGATTATCGGCACGGTCGTCACCGTGCTCAGCTCGGCGATGGTCGCTTATACGATCAGCCGGCCTGAATTCGTGCTTCGCAAATTCGTGACGATCATGTTCGTGCTGACCATGTATTTGAACGGAGGCCTCATCCCGAATTACTTGCTGGTCCGCGACCTGCATCTAATCGGCAGCTTCTGGGTGTACGTGATACCGGGCATTGTCGGCGTATTCAATATGATCGTCATTCGCTCGTTTATCGAAGGCTTGCCGGAAGGCATACTCGAATCCGCGCGGATCGACGGCGCGGGGGAATTCCGGATCTTCATGCAGATCGTGCTGCCGCTCGCCATGCCCGCGCTCGCCACGGTCGCGCTGTTTACCGGCGTGTATCAATGGAACTCCTGGTTCGATGTCTTCCTCTATAACTCGCAAAATATCAACCTGAGCACGCTGCAGTACGAGCTGATGAAGCTGCTTGCCAATTCCAATTCGAACTCGTCGATGTCCGCTTCGTCCGCTTTCGCGAACAGCGCCAACGCCAACGCGAACTTCGTGACGCCGACCTCGATCCGCGCGACGATGACGATCGTGGCCAGCCTGCCGATGATCATCGTCTATCCGTTCCTGCAGAAGTATTTCGTCAAGGGGATGACGGTCGGCGGGGTCAAAGGCTGAGCATGGTAGGTGTGAGAAAGAGTGAAAGAGTGAAAGAGTGAGAGAGTGAGAGAGTGGAAGAGTGGAAGAGTGAAAGAGTGAAAGAGTGAAAGAAATGAGTGAGCGAATCGAAACAAAGGGCAGTTCCTAAGTCATCAGACTTGGGGACTGCCCTTTCAGATTGTAGAGAAACCGATCGTTTTTCGGTATGGTTGGTTTTTACTGGTTACCGGTTCAAAATCGGGTTGAAGTCCGATTGAACTCTCAATAGACCTCCTTCTCAGGCGGATGAAACCGTCGCCGGGAGAAAATAAATGCAAAAATGCATTTATTTTCGGCTAATCGGGCAAATCGCCTAGAATAACTGTAAATGTGCACTTAATTTTAGCTTCGGAGCACTTATAAGCCTGGTTTTCGGAAAATAAGTGCAGATACGCACTTATTTCGTTCGTTGTGTTCAAAAGAGCTGAAATAAGTGCAGATACGCACTTATTTCGTTCGTTGTGTTCAAAAGAGCTGAAATAAGTGCAGATAGGTGCACCCCGTTCGCTTGGACTTTCTCGACATTGTAAAGGGGCCGTTCCCTCAGTCATCTGACTTAGGAACGGCCCCTTCGTTATGTCTGCATTCAGTTACTGGTTGCCTCGTTTGGCAGGTCGAGCATCAAGCCTGACGGCGGCGGTTTGCCGGCATCTCGTTCGCTTCTTGCGCTTTCAGCTTGGCCAGCAGCTTGTCGCCCTCGACGTCGAGGTTCGGCAGCATGCGATCCAGCCATTTCGGCAGCCACCAGGCCTTATCGCCGAAGATGGCCATGACGGCAGGGACTAATGCCATGCGGACAATGAACGCGTCGATCAGAATGCCTGCGGCCAGCGCGAAGCCGATCTGTTTGATCATCACATCCGGCGCGAAGATAAACCCGGCAAAGACGGATACCATGATGACGGCTGCGGCGACGACCACGCGGCTGGCTTGATCATACCCGTGAACGACGCTTTCCGTTCCGCGATGGCCATGGACGTAAGACTCGCGCATGGAGCTGACCAGGAAGACCTGGTAATCCATCGCCAGTCCGTAGAGAATGCCGGTTACCATGATAGGCATGAAGCTGAGCAGCGGACCGCCCGTGTCGAAGCCGAATAACGAATGGAGCCATCCCCATTGATAGACGGCCGTCGTGATGCCGAAAGTGGCGATAATGCTAAGCAGGAACCCGATCGTGGCTTTAATCGGAACGATGATCGAACGGAACACGAGCAGCAAAATAATAATCGATAGAATGACGATAATGCCGACATAGAGCGGGAACGCATCGGCCAGCTTCGCGGACATATCGATGTTGATCGCGGTGAAGCCGGTAACGCCGATCTTGACGCCGTTCTCCTTCGCCATGCTCGAATCGGAAGCTC
Source organism: Paenibacillus sp. J31P316 (assembly GCF_056269105.1). NCBI lineage: Bacteria > Bacillati > Bacillota > Bacilli > Caryophanales > Paenibacillaceae > Paenibacillus > Paenibacillus sp. J31P316. The sequence continues at coordinate 728,144 of NZ_JBWDNI010000003.1, forward strand.
TTAGATCATGGACGAGATTCTTGGTCGCTTCGTCCGTCGGGCCTGTCTTCGGAATGAGACTGATGATGGCCATGTCGCCGGTTTTGTTGATGCCCATAGGCGTAACCAGCGCTACGTTCTCATGCTTCTGAAGCTCTTGCGTCAGATTGTTCAGCGTTTCCGGCGTCACCTTCCCGGAAGCGTCCTTCGGCTCGGCAACCAGGAGCAGCGTGCCGTTGAAGCCCTCGCCGAAACCGCCCGAGATCGCATCGTAGCTCTGGCGCTGCGTCGTATCCAGGTTGGCGGTCGCGCCGGATGGAATGCCGAGCTCCATCTTGAGCACGGGAATCGCCGCTGCGCCCAGGATGATAATGACGCCGATCACGATGAGGAAGCGGGATTTGATGACTCCGGTAACCCAGCGGTGAGCAAAGCCATGCCGGGCGGTATTCTTAGTCGCGGCGTTCTTCAGGCGTGCTTTCTTCGAACAGATGCGTTCCCCTACCAGGCCAAGCAAGGCCGGCAGCAGCGTCAAGGCAAGCAGCACATTGACGAATACGGCAGCCGCGGCAACCAGCGCCATGGCGGACAGGAATTCAATGCCGATGACAAGCATGCCGCACAGGGCGATAATAACCGTTAATCCCGCAAAAAACACGGCGCTTCCGGCGGTTCCGATCGCTCTGCTCACCGCTTCGCGCGCGCTCAATCCTTGATCGAGCATCATGCGGCGTTGGCGGTTGACGATGAACAGGGAGTAGTCGATACCGACCGCAAGCCCGACCATGAGGGCCAGCGCGGGCGTGATGTCGGTCATCGGGATGAATTTGGAGAACGCAAACGCGCCTCCGACGCTGATCCCGACGCCCAGAAGCGCGGTCAAGAGCGGCAGGCCTGCGGCAACGACCGAGCCGAGCGTGATAAACAGCACGACGGCGGCGACGACGAGACCGATTCCTTCGGTCGAGCCCAAGGCGGGCTTGGTCGACAGCGAGTCGCTTGGAAGAACGGTAACGCCCGCTTGTTCAACGGTGTTCGCGGCTGCGATGACGGCATCCGGAACGGATTCGGGCAGCGACATTTGCTGCACCGTGAATTGGAATTGGAACAGGGCGACGCTGCCGTCGGATGCAATCATCACGCCGGGCACGGGTGCGCCGTTCACCATCATCGGACCATAGGGAGGCGCTTCGCCTGCGGATGGTTGCGCGTCATTCGTTCCTTGTGAGTCGCCTTGCGAGGCGGCGTTCGTTTGCGCTGCATCGTTTGCTTGAGCAGCGTCGTTCCCTTGCGCGGCATCCGTGGCAGAAGCACCGGCCTCCGCAGCCAATTTGGCGGGATTGATCACATAGTCGAGGTTGTAGACGTCGTTGACGGCTTTGCTGATCGCGTCGAGACGCGCCGGCGTATCGAGGCGTTCTCCCTTCGGTACCGTAAATACGATGCTGGCTTGTCCGCCTGAAGCTTCCGGCAGCTCTTGCGCCAACTGATCTAACACCTTCTGCGATTCCGTACCCTCGATTTTCATTTCGGAGCCGGTATGAATCCCGTTCACCCCGATCAGAGAGAGCACAACGCCGAGGATTACGACCCAGCTGACGATAAAATACCAGGGCTTGTCATAAGAGGACTTGCCGATCTTGTACAAGAATGTCGACATACGTGATGATTCTCCTTTATATACGATAATAATGTGATGACAACAGCTAGAAGCCGTTGCGCAAGTAACCGAACATGGTGTCTAAGTAGTCATCGAGGGGCACCGCATCCTCGGAATCGGCGGCCGGCTGACCTGGAAGAAGCACGTTCATGCTGCCGTCGAGCAGAGGCAGGACAGCTCCGTAAACAGCACCGGCGAGAAGGTGGGTATACCCGGCGGGGTAGCGTCCATGAGATACATCGTCCAACGTCTCTTGAGCCGAGGTTTGCAAACCGCGGAACGCGCTGAGGATATAAGGCTCCAGCGCATTGCTCTGCTTCGATAGGGATACGAGCTGACGCAGCTTCACGAGATGCTCGGCCGTCAGCTGCAGCTTCATCAGCTGGTGCAGCGTATCGAGCGGGGAGATGTCGCCGCTCAGCCCTTCGATCCAAACTTTCACTTCTTCGGAGCCTTTGAAAATCACGGCCGCCGTCGCTACCGCTTCTTCCTTGCAGGAGAAGTGGTTGGCGAACGTTCGTCTGGAATAACCGGCTCTCAGCACGATATCATCGACGACGAAGCTGTCCATGCCGCGCTCCAGCGCAAGCTCGAAGGCCGCATTGGCGAGTGCATCCGCGGTCGCTTCCCGTTTCTTGTCACGCAAGCTTTGTTTGTTCATTGCAAGTCGCCTATGCGTTCGCCTCATTTCATTAGCATGGGAATCGGAATTCAAGTGTCGCATAACAGGTTGTAATTATATTATTGCCCAATGGGCAACGATGCACAATGGGCAACGTTTTACGGAATTGTGACGGTTGGCGCTTTTGTCCGCCCGCAGCCGCTCGACCGCCCGAGGTTTAACATCAGGAGCAAAAAGTGATAATTTAGAGAATACCGGTTTATTCAGGCAGGGGAAAGGGAGAGCCATCATGATTCAGTCCTATTGCAAGGTGCTCATCGTCGACGATGAGCTGTTGGCCCGGCAGGGTATCAAGCATCTGTTCGATTGGGAGAGCGAGGGGTTCATGGTCGTCGGCGAAGCGGCGAACGGCAAGGAAGCGTTGGCGCTGATTCAAACGCTGCAGCCGCATATCGTCATTACGGACATCGTCATGCCGGTCATGGACGGCGAAGAGCTGGCCCGCCATATCAAGGCGGGTTATCCGGAGATCGAGATCGTCGTGCTGAGCAGCTTCAGCGAATTCGAATATGTTCGTTCGACGTTCCAAAGCGGCGCGGCGGATTATATCCTCAAGCCAAAGCTGGACGCCGGCCATCTGCTGGCGATCTTGAAGAAAATCGCCGCGGGCATTCCTTCGCTGCAAGGCTTAGGCGGCTCGAGCGCCAGCGCGAGATCGCTTCGAACCGTGCTGGACAAGCTGATCGCAGGCTTTGTCCTTAACGAAGAGGACGAAACCGTATGCAAGGAACGGTTTCCGTATGCTTCGTACGCGCTGCTCGCTCTCGAGCGGGATGAGCCCGGCGTACGGAGAGACATGCCGGCTCCGCATCCGCCCAATGCTGCCGCATCCGCCTCGCCGTCGCTCATGCATGCCTCGCAGATGCTTCACTTGGCCGAATCCCGACTCCGCGCGTTTTCAGAAGACACGCCGATCGTCTTTTCCTCCGATCTTCCGCAGGATGACGGGCATGTCAGGCTGCTGCTTAATTTCGACATTTCCTTTGAAGCGGCCATGATGGCGCACTTCAACCAGCTGGGGGAGGAGCTCGAGGCGGATTGCTTGCCGCTCCGCGCCGCGCTCAGCCCGACCTTTCATCATCTAGCCGAATTAAGCAAAGCCTATCATGCCGATGTGCCCAAATTGCTGGAAAACCGTTTTTTTCAACCGCATAAACGCGTATTTATGGAGCTTCATGCGAACGCTGACCGCGAGGCGGCCGCCTTCGACATGGCGGCTTTCAACCGGGAGTTGAACGAGCAGTCGTTTGCCCACGCGTTCGGCCGCCTGCGCCTGTTCCTTACTACGCTGCCAGCTTCGCCGGCCATGAGCATTCAGGAATGCAAATCATTCCTCGGTCATCAGGTCTTCGCGATTATCCTGGCGCTGCTGCGATTCGAATATCCGGCCGCCAAGTTGGATGAGCGAAAATACGATTACTTCCGAAGCATCCATGAGGCGAGGGACATCGAAGAGGCGGAGCGTATTCTGCTGCAGTTTTTGGAGGAAGCCGAGACTTGCGTCGCGGATCGTAGCCGGCCTTCCGGCAGCCAGTCGATGCAGAAGCTGCTGACCTATGTTCAGGAGCATTACGCCGAGCCGCTGAGCCTCGCGGACATGGCCGCCCATTTTCATTTCAACCCGTCCTATCTGTCCAATTATTTCACTTCCCATAATAAGGAAGGCTTCAGCGAGCACGTCAATCGCGTACGGATCGAGAAGGCGTGCGAGCTGTTAAGAAGCAGCGACGTAACGATATCCGAAGTCAGCAGTCAAGTGGGTTATTCGGATCACAGCTATTTTACGAAGGTATTCCGCAAGCTGAAGGGGATATCGCCGAGCCAGTACCGGCGGAACGCCGAGGATGGAAGGGGCGAGAGATGAAGCTCACGTGGAGGCAAGGAACGCAGTCCAGCTTGTTCGGTAAAATCTTCGTCGTGATGGTGATCAGCACCATCGCGGTCGCCGCCATGACGTCCTGGATGACGGTGAAAGTATCGCAGAATCTGTTCCTGAACACGTTCAGCATTACGAATTCCAAAATCATTCAGCAAATCAAACGGAACTTCGAGACGTTCAATTATTCCGTCGTTACGGCATCCAACGACGTCATGCAGAGCGGGACGATCAAGAACTTCCTGACGGAGACGAACGGCAGCTCTCTGGCCGACGTGCAAGCCTATTACAAGATGAAAGAGCAGATGAAGCACATTCTGAACGGCTTGGATCTGAGCGAGGTCGGAACCGTCGTTCTCGGAATGGGAGACCGGAGTTATTTCAGCGACCGTAATTACTGGCTTTCCTCCGCGGCGAAGCTGCAGAGCGACGCGATTACGGCGATGACGGTGAAAGAGGCGCCGAGACTATCCTATCATTTTCTGCGTGATCAGAAAGGAACGGCCGGAGATCCGATTATCGTGGCGACGCGGGCGCTCGTGTCCCGTTCCACGAAGGAGATGTACGGGCTGCTCTATTTTATGATTCGGGAGCCTGATTTCCAGCAATTTTATTCGAATTTCACGAGCACGGGCAACGACGTCATCATTATGGATCCTACGGGACTCATCATCTCCAGCAACCGGCAGGGGCTGATCGGGCAGCGTTCCGCGGATATGCTCGCGCGCGCGGAGGAGATCGAGAAGAAGCAGCTGAAGTCCAGCACGATCAAGAACGAGTCGGCCAACGTGCTCATGCTTTCGGAGTACTTGCCTGCCTGCGACTTCTATATCGTTAACCTCGTCGATAAGAAGCTGGTCGACAACATGCTGCCGGTGACATGGATTACCTTGATTTGCGCGGGGATAATATCGGCGGCGCTCCTGGCGCTGTTCCTCATTACTCGCAGACTGACGCGGTCGCTGCGCATGCTCGTCAGGCAGATGTCGAGCGTAACGAAGCGCAACTTTCACAATTACATCGCCATTACGGGCAGCTACGAGACGCGCGAGCTCGGAACGGCCTTCAATTACATGCTCGACGAGCTGAACAATTATATTCTTCAGCTCGTCGCGACGCAGCGGGAGCAGCGCAATGCCGAGCTTGCGGCGCTGCAGCGGCAGATCAATCCGCATTTTCTGTACAACACGCTCGCATCCGTTAATTTCCTCGTGCAGCGCGGCGATAACGCGAAGGCGACGGAGACCATGCATGCTCTCATATCGCTGCTTCAGAATTCCATCAGCAACGTGGAGGAGACGATCTCCGTCGGGCAGGAGGTCATCAATCTCAAGCACTACGTATTCATCAACCAGGTGCGCTACGGAACCGGCATCGCGGTCGACTATTTCATCTCGCCGGATTGTCTGGAGGCCCGCCTGCCGAAGCTGATCCTGCAGCCCTTCATGGAGAATGCCTTCTTTCACGGCTTCAAGGAGAGGGGGACGGGCTATATCTATGTCATCATCTCGCGCGACGGAGATACGCTGCGCTGCGAGGTCGTAGACAACGGCGACGGCATGAACCTGGAAGGCGAGGAGGACAAGCTGCCGGATTCGAACCGCAACCGCCATCTGTTCACGGGCATCGGCATCCGTAACGTTCATGCCCGAATTCTCCTCCTGTACGGCAAGGATTACGGGCTGACCATTCAGAGCCGTCCCGGAGAAGGGACGCGGATCATGGTACGGCTGCCTTTTCTCGTCGAGGAAACGCCGGCAGGCTGAAGCTTAGCCAATGCGAAAGCCAAAGATAATGCTAAACCCAATAGAAGTACCAGCCTCCTATGTTTGCATGCGTTTGCAACTTGCAAGAATATGACCAATCTATCTCAAATTCGTCATAACGTGCGGGTTAAAGGGAATGATAAGCTTTGGTTACGCAAAGCAAGCAAACGCTTTCGCATCACGAACAAGGGGGATTTAACGATGAAAAAGCTGATCTTTATCATGATCGCGGCGGTGCTCGTACTGACCGCATGCGGCAGCAAGTCGAACAACGCGAACGACAATGCCGCGAACAACGGCAGCAGCGGGGGCGGCAGCAAAGAAGTCACGGTTTGGGCATGGGATCCGAACTTTAACATCGCGGCCATGAAGCTGGCCAAAGATGCCTATGCAGCCGAAAATCCGGACGTCAAGGTGAATGTCATCGAATACGCGCAAGCGGATATCATTCAGAAGCTGAATACGGGCCTGAACTCGGGCACGACGAGCGGCCTGCCGAACGTGGTTCTGATCGAAGACTACCGGGCGCAAAGTTTCTTGAAGGCCTACCCGGACAGCTTCTACAAAATGTCCGATCTGATCAAGTCGAGCGACTTCGCGGATTACAAAATCGCATCCACGAGCCTTGACGGCGTGCAGTACGGCGTGCCTTTCGATTCCGGCGTAACGGGTCTCTACGTGCGTACGGATTACTTGAAAGACGCGGGCTATTCCGTAGCGGACATCACGAACGTGGATTGGGACAAGTTCATCGAGATCGGCAAAGCGGTAAAAGCGAAAACCGGCAAATTCATGCTGACGCAGGATCCGAACGATCTGGGCTTGATCCGCATGATGATTCAATCCGCCGGCTCTTGGTACCTGAAGTCCGACGGCACGACGCCGGACCTGAAGGATAACGCGGCGCTGAAGGATGCGCTCACGACCTACAAGAAGCTGATGACGGCCGATATCGTCAAAGTCACGTCCGACTGGAGCCAATTCCTGGCCGGCTTCAACAGCGGCGATGTCGCATCGGTTCCGACAGGCAACTGGATCTCGCCTTCCGTGAAGGCTGAAGCCACACAATCCGGCAAATGGGCAGTCGTTCCGATGCCGAAGCTGAAAAACACGGCAAGCTCCGTCAATGCATCCAACCTCGGCGGCAGCTCGTGGTATGTCCTGAATATCGACGGCAAAGAAGCGGCAGCCGAATTCCTCGCGAAAACGATGGGTTCCGACGTCGAGCTGTATCAAAAGATGGTTCAACAAATCGGGGTCATCGGTACGCTGAAGAGCGCGGCGGAAGGCGAAGCGTATAAAGCGGCGGACGAGTTCTTCGGCGGCCAAAAAACGGTTGCCGATTTCGCGGCTTGGACGCAGAAAATTCCGCAAGTCAATTACGGCATGCACACGTACGCGATCGAAGACATCCTGGTTCCCGAAGTGCAGAACTACATGAGCGGCTCGGACCTGGACAAGGTGCTTGCGAACGCGCAATCCCAAGCGGAGTCCCAGCTTAAATAGCAGTCTCCCGTGCAAGCATACCGTCCTTGGAGGACGGTATGCTTGCATCAGTCTGCTTGCGGATAAAGAGAGGAGTGGAGTGAATTGAGAAACGCATCTGTCGCGCGCAGCCGACTGCAACCGAGATGGACGGGCTGGCTGTTTATTTCCATAGCGGTCATTTTGATCTGCGCCTTTTATTTCTACCCGATGATCCAAGCGCTTCTGCTCTCGTTCAAGACGGGCACGGGAGCACAGATTCATTACACGGGCTTCGATAATTACGAGCGGCTGTTCAGCGATAAAGTATTCAAGACCGCGCTGAAGAACACGTTCCTGTTCCTGATCATTCAGGTGCCGGTCATGATCGTGCTGGCCTTGTTTATTTCCGTCTTGCTGAACGACAGCAAACTGAAGTTCAAGGGCTTCTTCCGAACGGCGATCTTCCTGCCCTGCGTTACCTCGCTGGTTGCGTATTCGGTCGTGTTCAAATATTTGTTCGGCAATGACGGACTGATCAACAAGCTATTCCTCAATCTTCATCTCATTCACGATCCGATCCAATGGATCACGGATCCCTTCTGGGCGAAGATTACGATTATTATCGCGATTACGTGGCGCTGGACGGGCTACAACATGATTTTCTATTTGTCGGCTTTGCAGAACATCGATAATTCGATTTACGAGGCGGCCCGCATCGACGGCGCTTCGCCGATCAGGCAATTTTTCAAGATTACCGTGCCTTTGCTGAAACCGATCATTCTGTTCACCTCCATCACATCCACCATCGGCACGCTGCAGTTGTTCGATGAGGTCGTGAACATTACCAAGGGCGGACCGGGCAACGCGACGATGTCCATCTCCCAATATATCTATAACCTCTCGTTCAAATACACGCCGGATTTCGGCTATGCCGCGACCGTGTCGTATTCGATCGTCGTCCTGATCATTTTGCTTTCCTTCATTCAGTTCAAAGCGGCAGGTGATAATAAATGAAGATGTTCAAACGATCTCCCATCTATATCTTCCTGATCATTGCGGCCGGGGTCTCGATCTTCCCGTTCTTGTGGATCATCTCCAGCGCGACGAACAAGTCCATCGACGTATCCAACGGCAGATTGATGCCCGGCTCGCATTTGCTCGATAACTTCCGCCATCTGACGGAGCAGGTCGAGCTTGGCCAAGCCATGTGGAACTCGGCGAAAATCTCGGTAACGACGACGGTTCTGGCGCTCCTCGTCGCTTCGCTCGCCGGCTACGGCTTCGAAATTTACCGCAGCAAGGCGAAGGATGTCGTGTTCACTATTCTGCTTCTGTCGATGATGATTCCGTTCGCGGCGATCATGGTGCCGCTGTTCCAGATGTTCGCCAAGTTCTCCGGCGTCCTGCCCGTGATCGGCGTGGACACGGCGGCTTCCGTCATCCTGCCGACGTTCACGACGGCGTTCCTCATCTTCTACTTCAGGCAAAGCTCGAAGATGTTCCCGAAGGAGATGCTGGAGGCCGGCCGTATCGACGGCTTATCCGAGCTCGGCCTGTTCTTCCGGATTTACGTGCCGACGATGAGAACAAGCTACGCTGCCGGAGCGATCATTACGTTCATGTCCAGCTGGAATAACTACTTGTGGCCGCTCGTCGTGCTGCAATCGCCGGAGAAGCGGACGATTCCGCTGTTGATCTCGAATTTAGGTTCCAGCTATTCCCCGGATTACGGTATCATTATGACAGCGATTGTCATTTCAACGCTGCCTACGGCGCTTGTCTTCTTCTTGATGCAGAAGCATTTCGTTGCGGGAATGGTTGGATCGATTAAATAATAACGATTATGATTCGGTGAAAGGCGTGACCTACGGTCAAAATGAGTCTCCGATCGCTGTTGTAGTTCTGATTCCACTGAATCAATAAGTGAGTAGAGGTTGGAATCTGACTACAAAGGCGAACGCTTAAGGTGATTGGTTTGCATTTGCCGACGGATGTCGGGGAATGCAGCATTCACCTGCGCTTCTCCGACTTCATTTTGACCTTCGGTCACTTGTTCACCTCCATAAAATTCGTTATTCAAAATCGTTATTTAAGAAGCAGCAAAAGGAGCGTTAACATCATGACAACGAAGTCGCCGACCGTAGAATGGCTCAGTGATGTGGCCGTATTCCGCGTGAATCGGCTGGATGCCCATTCCGATCACCGGTACTACCGGACCTTGGAAGCAGCCAAGGCCAAAGCGCCGATGGACATGCGCCGCAGCTTGAACGGGAGCTGGAAATTCCACTACGCCCTGAACGTGCAGGACCGACCCGCTTCGTTCTTCGAGACGGCCTACAGCTGCGACGGGTGGAGCGATATTCAAGTACCGGGACATATTCAATTGCAAGGCTGGGGCAGCCCGCAGTACGTGAATACGATGTACCCGTGGGATGGCCTTGATGGGGTCAGACCACCTCATATTCCGGAGGCTAATCCGGTCGGAAGCTACGTGAAAAACTTCGAGGTGCCTGCTTCGATGACGGACGGGCCTGTCTACATTTCCTTTCAAGGCGTCGAATCGGCCTTCTACGTATGGCTGAACGGCGCGTTCGTCGGTTATAGCGAGGACAGCTTTACGCCGGCTGAATTCGATCTGACGCCTTATATCAAGCCGGGCTCGAACAAGCTGGCGGTCGAGGTATTCCAGCGGAGCACGGGAAGCTGGCTGGAGGATCAGGATTTTTGGCGTTTCTCGGGTATTTTCCGCGAGGTCTACCTCTATACGGTTCCGAAGCTTCATGTCTGGGATCTGTCTGTTCGCGGTGAGTTGGACACTACTTATTCGCAAGGCAGCGTGAAGGTCGATCTTCGGCTTGGGACGAACGGGAGCGGAAGCGTCGATGGGACAGCCGCCAAGTCGGCTGCGCGGTTCGAGCTGCTGGACGCGGAAGGACGGACAGTCGTTACGGGTCAGCATGATATTGAAGGCAGCGAGCTTGCTATTGTTCTTGAGGCGGGTGAGGTGCATTCTTGGAGCGCGGAGCAGCCTTATTTGTATAAGCTCGTCATCTCGATTGTCGGCGAGCAGGGGGAATTGATCGAGGCCATCGTGCAGCAGGTCGGTTTCCGCCGCTTCGAATTGATCGATAAGCTGATGTGCCTGAACGGCAAACGGATCGTGTTCAAGGGCGTTAATCGCCATGAGTTCAACTGCCGCAACGGACGCGCGATCGGCGAGGCGGACATGCTGCGGGATATTGCGATTATGAAACAGAACAATATCAACGCGGTACGCACCTCCCATTATCCGAACCAGACGTTATGGTACGAGCTGTGCGATGAATACGGTCTCTACGTCATCGACGAGATGAACCTCGAATCGCATGGATCGTGGCAGAAAATGAGCGTCGTGGAGCCTTCGTGGAACGTACCGGGCAATCTGCCGGAGTGGGAACCGATCGTGATGGACCGCGCGATCTCGATGCTGGAGCGGGACAAGAACCATCCGTCCATTCTGATTTGGTCATGCGGCAACGAAGCGTATGCCGGGGAAGTCATTTTGAACGTATCGAACTACTTCCGTCAGGCCGATCCTGGCCGGTTGGTTCATTACGAAGGCGTGTTCCATAACCGGGCTTACAATGACACAAGTGACATGGAAAGCCGGATGTACGCCAAGCCTGCCGATATCGAGGCTTACTTGAACGAATCGCCCGAGAAGCCTTATATCAGCTGCGAATACATGCACGCCATGGGCAACTCCGTCGGCGGCATGCACAAATACACGGAGCTGGAGAACCGGTACCCGATGTATCAAGGCGGCTTCATCTGGGACTTCATCGATCAGTCGCTCGTTAAGAAGAATCGCTACGGACAGGAATACCTGGCCTACGGCGGGGATTTCGATGACCGGCCGACCGATTACAGCTTCTGCGGCAACGGCATCGTCTATGCCGACCGCGAAGTCACGCCGAAGATGCAGGAAGTGAAATTCCTGTACCAGGATTACAAGCTCTTCCCGGGCAGGGACGGCGTGAGAATCGTGAATGAAAGCTTGTTCGCAGGCACGGATCATCTGTCGCTTACGTATCGTCTGCTCCTCGATGGCCGGGAAATCTTCCGCGGTCAAGCGGACGCCGACGTGCTGGCACAGTCGGAAGCTTTCGTGCCGTTCGCGCTTCCTGAAGGCGAGCAGGCAGCGGGTGAATATGCCATCGAGACCAGTTTGGTCTTGAAGCAGGATACGCTGTGGGCACCGGCTGGACACGAAATCGCGTTCGGCCAAGAGGTTTACCGGATCGAGCCAGCTGCAGCCGCACCGGTACCGAACGGTACGCTGCGTGTCGTCGAAGGCGACGTGAACATCGGCGTGACCGGAGACGGCTGGGCAGTCCTGTTCTCGAAGCAGGCGCGCTCGCTCGTATCGCTGCGCTACGGCGGCCGCGAGATGATCGCGGTTCCTCCGGCTCCGCTTTTCTGGCGGGCAACGACGGACAACGACAAGGGCTATTCGCTCGGCTATGAGGGCGGCGTATGGTACGCGGCCAGCTTGGCTCGCAATTGCACGGGTATCGAGCTGCGCCACGAGGAGCATACGGCGACCGTCGTCTTCGCTTACGAATTCCGTACCTGTCCCGGCGTGAAAGTCGATATCGCCTATACCGTCTATGCGGACGGAAGCGTTCAGGTTCGTACCGACTATACCGGCGCCGCCGGCTTGCCGGAGCTGCCGATCTTCGCCGTCTCGTTCAAGACGAGCGCGGATTATGATCAAACGTCTTGGTATGCGATGGGGCCGGAAGAGAATTACGCGGACCGTAAGCACGGCGCGCGTCTCGGCACTTTCGAGCGCCAGGTGAAGGAGCTTCCTTCCCGCTATCTCGTGCCGCAGGAATCGGGCAATCGTACGGGCGTAAGGCGCGTGACGCTAAGTAATCCGCAAGGACAAGGGATGACGATCGACGCTTCGCTCAGCCCCGTGGAATGCAATATCTCGCCGTATACGGCGATGGAGCTCGAGCATGCAGCCCATGTCTGGGAGCTGCCGGATGTGCACTATTCGGTCGTCACCGTAGCCGGACGCCAGATGGGCGTCGGCGGCGACGACAGCTGGGGCGCGCCGGTGCATCCGGAATACCGCGTCCCATCCGACCAAGACCTGTCGTTTACGTTTACGCTTCGTCCGTATACGAAGTAGCGGCATCACGTCAACCATCAATTTAAAGCATAATATCAGAAAGCCGTACCCGGTAGTCAGTGCCGGGTACGGCTTTTTTGGTGTTTGGCGCAGGTGCCGGGGACCACGCCAGTTATTGGCTGCGCCCGGCCGCTGTCATTGCTCTAGATGGTTCCGGCACTTCGCAGGGGCGGCTGTTTTCTGTGGAATGTAATCAAGTGAAATCCTGCAGCTAAACCCACTAATACATGCAACAGATAAGGGAGATGTCCCGCAAGCCTGTCATGAACCTGTGCGAGGTGGTCGATGATAAGGAAACTCCAAGTCAGTTGATACACCAGATTCCCAAGCAAGATGAAGCTAACTATTTTCCGTTGGGCATGTTCCTTCGAACATAAGACGATCCCGAAGAAGAGCTGAACAAGACACCAAATCATCGCGATCGGCGCTGGATCTAAACCCCAAAGGCATGCCAGTACAGGTGGGAAGTACATCAGGCCCATGCCTACGGTCAAGAATCCGACGAATCGGCGTAACGTATGCTGAATAACGCATTCTCCTTCATAAGACCTCCTAGGGAGCAGGCCTATTTATTCTAGGTTTGCATCATAATGGAGGTTTTATTCTGCGCGCGGATACGAACTATTCTTATTCATGTGCAACATTCTTTATCATCGTTAGTGCGGTTCATATTCTTTCCAACGCGCGAAGCAATAGCGGTTGTCAGAAAAAGGTGAAACAAGGATGTTTATGGAATACCTATTCATAAACGTTGGAGGGGTGCCGCATGCTTCGAATCAAGGACGCGAAATGGATGTACACGATATTTCCGAAGCTGGTCGTCGCTTTTCTCCTGCTCGTTACGCCATTGTACGGCATCGGTCTGATCATTAATAAACAAGGGGAGACGAGCGTACGGAACGAGGTGTCCGATTCGCTTCAATCCCGGGTGAAATTTTACGTGAACTCGCTGGAAACGGAGAAGGCGCATATGCTCGGGCTGCTGGATCAGCTGGCGGTGGACAAGAACCTGAGCCACTTGACGTTCGTGGGCCAGTTCATGAAGATCAACGAATGGTCGGAATCCGTGCTGGCGCTCGAAAACAAACTCCAAATGATCAAAGCCTCAAGTATCTATATCAAAGCCGTCGAGGTTCATATGCTGACGCAGAATCGGACGATCTCGACCGAAGCTTCCATAACGGACAACCGCTTGTCGGACGAGTATGAAGCCATCGCTCCGAATTACAGCGCGCCGAATCGCGCATTCATCTCCTGGAAGGATCGGTTGTTTCTGAGCTTGCCGTTCCCGACCTCGCCGAAGAAAGTCCAGCCCTCGTTCGCCATTCAATTGGAACTGAATCTGACGACGCTGCGAGATGCGCTCGATCATTTTACCGATTACGAGAATTCAGGCGCCATGTTCATTAATTTGAAGCAGGGATGGGTGGTGAATAACTTCGGGGACATGCCCCAGCTGCCTTATATCAAGGATTACTTAGCCCGTCAGGCCGTCAATCAAACGGAGGGGACGGTGAGTCTGAAGATGGGCGGAAAGCCTTTCTTGGTCTCCTATAAATATTCGGAAGAATTGGACAGTTATCTGATCGTCTACGTGCCGCAGGAGCAGCTGTTCGGCAAGATCGACAACTACAAAGAGCTGCTGTGGCTGCTGTCTCTCTTGTCCGTCGTCGTCATCCTGATCTATTCGTCCTGGATTTACCGCATGATCCATCGGCCGCTCAATAAGTTGATCCGCCACTTCCGCAAGCTGGAGGAGGGGCAGTGGGAGCATATCCGCATGCCTCGCAGCAGGGACGAATTTACCGATTTGATGCACCATTACAACGCGATGGTCGACAGGCTGAAGGTCATGTTCCATGAGGTCGTCGAACAGAAGACAAGGGCGCAGGCATCGGAGCTGAAGCAGCTGCAATCGCAGATCAATCCGCATTTTCTGTACAACACGTACTTCATCCTGTACCGATTGGCGAAAGCGGGGCAGATCGATACGTTGATCCGGTTCTGCCAATACCTTGGGGAATATTTTCAGTACATTACGCGGAGCGGAGCCGATCAGGTCGAGCTGGAAAGCGAGATCAAGCATGCCCAGACGTATGTCGAAATTCAAAATATCCGGTTCTTTAATCGCATCGACGTCGAGTTTGCACCGCTTCCTGACAGCTGGCGGCAGGTGACCGTGCCTCGGTTGATCGTGCAGCCCGTAATCGAGAATGCGTACAAGCACGGCTTGGAGAAGAAGCGTGCCAATTGCCGAATCGCCATCGATTTCAAGCAAGAGGGCAAGCGGCTCCAAATGATCGTCGAGGATAACGGCGAATCGCTGCTGGACGAGGATCTCGAACGGCTGCAGAGGGACCTGTTGAATCAAGATCATCTGCTCATCGAGCATACCGGCTTGTTGAATATCCATCGACGGCTGCGGATCATGTTCGGTGATGGAGCGGGCATCGAGGTCGCTCGGGGACAGATGGGAGGGCTGCAGGTGAAAATCTGCATGGAAGCGACGCTGGCCTACTCGAATTCGAATCCAGATAAGGAGGACGAAGATGTACAGACTATTGATCGTTGACGATGAACCGATCATTGTGGAAGGGCTGTTCTATCTCTTTCAAGATCACGACGGGTTTCCCTTGGAAGTCTACCGTGCCTACGACGGGGAGGAAGCGTACGAGATTGCCCAGCGAATCCGCATCGACATCCTGCTCACGGATATCGAGATGCCCGGCTTGAACGGCATCGAGCTTAACCGCCGCGTTCATCGGCTATGGCCGGATTGCCGGACGATTTTCTTAAGCGGTTACATTGATTTCGGTTATGTTCAAGCGTCGCTGCGCGGCGGTGCGCTGGATTATGTATTGAAGACGGAAGGCGACGAAGCCATCATCGCCGTCGTAGAGAAAGCGATCCATCAGATTACCGAGCAGCTGCAGGCGGAGCAGTTGATCTCGAACGCCGAGAAGCAGGTATCCGCGGCCAAGCCGCTCCTTCGCAAGGAGTATTTGCTGGAGCTGCTGTCGGGGGAGCAGTCGACGGAAGCCGCGCGTCGGCAGCAATTCGCTTCTCTGCATATTCCGCTGCAGGCGGACCAGCCGGTATTCCTGGTTGCCGGCCGCATCGATTATTGGCGCACTGGCATCCTCCAGAAGGACAAGACGCTGTATATGTATTCCGTGAACAATATATTCGAAGAATTCGTCTCGCACAGCTATCATATCGTGCATCTTCAGTACGCGTCCGATCGGATGCTGTGGCTCGTTCAGCTAAGGCGTCCGGACGCGGATAACGGAGAAGCCATGGATGCCGGACATGCCTATCGCTATTTGCTCGAAACGATGGAGTCCATCCAATCCGCCTGCGGCAATTATCTGTCCTTGTCCTGTTCGTTCGTGGTGAGCAGCCAAGCCTACGGATGGGATGAGATTCCCGCGAGATTCGAGCGGATCGCGCTGCTCTTCAGCCGGGGCTTGGGACTCGGGAATGAGATGATCCTCTCCGATCATCATTTATTGTCGGGGGAGAGCAAGCAGGAGCGAACGAAAGTAAAACGGATCCATCTGCTGGGCCAGTATTTGGAACGCAAAGAACCGGATAAGTTCTATTCGCTGTACGATGAGATCATGCAGGAGATTTTTGACCGGCCCTCGGTCCAGTCGAGCGTCGCGCTTGAGATCTTCTATTCGCTCACGGCAATCTTTATCGCGTATTTGAATGAGAGGGACCTGTTGCAGCGCGTATCGAGCGAGATCAACGTCAATCCGCTGCTATCCTTCCAGGAGCACGCCTCCCTGCAGGACATGTCCGTCTTCTTCCGCCAGCTGGCCGAGAAGCTATTCGACCAAGGCAAGGACGAAAATGCGCAAATTACGAATGAAGTCGTTCGGCTCGTGCGATCGTTCATCGGGGACAATCTCTCGAAGGACCTCTCCCTGGAACGGCTGGCGCAAGTGGTGCATTTGGCGCCGTTCTATCTGTCGCGCTTGTACAAGCAGCAAACCGGGCAGACCATATCGGAGTATATCGGTGAAATCAAAATCGCCCGCGCCAAGCAGCTGTTAACCCATTCGGCGATGAAAATTCACGAGGTCGGTTCGGAGATCGGATACGACACCTCTTCCTACTTTACGCGCTTCTTCAAAAACGCGACGACGTTTACGCCGCAGGAGTTTCGGGACATGCAAAAGTAGACATGGGAAGATAAGGAAAGTTATCAGAATCCTGTATCGTGGCGATTCGGTAGGCTCTTATAATTGGAGATGAAAGAAAGCGCTTTATCTATATAAGGGAGGTTCACTATCGAATGCGGAAGAAACCAGTCAAGACGCTGACACTCGGTATTCTGACCACGTTATTGTTGGCATCGGCATGCTCGAACGGCAATAACGGCAACGATGGCAATACCGCGAATACCGGCAATGCCGGCACCAAATCAGATACGCCTGCCGTTTCCGACAACGCGGGCGCGGACGCGAACAAGCCGGCTTCGGGAATGGAAGAAGGGCCGTTCGGCAAATACGACCCGCCGATTACGATGACGACCGTCCGCTCGCTCCCCGACGTAGAAGAGTACCGCAAGGGCGAATCGCTGGATGACAACCTCTGGACGAAAGACTTCTCGTCAATTCTCGGCATTAACGTCGTGAACAAATGGAAAGTGAATAACAAACAATACAACAACAAAATTACGGTATCCATGATCTCCGGGGATATGCCGGATTTCTATCAAGTAGACAGCAAGCAGCTCCAACAAATCGTCGATGCGGGGCAAGCGGCCGATTTGACGGAAATCTACGATAAATATGCTTCGGATGTCACGAAGCAGTCGTTCGAAGAGTTTGGCGGCATTAAGCTGCAAGGCTCCACGTTCGACGGCAAGCTTATGGCACTGCCGCTCAACGGCGGGATGCCGGGCGCGGCGCAGATGATCTGGATTCGCGCGGACTGGCTGAAGAACCTGGGCCTGGAGCCGCCGAAAACGATGGACGACGTCAACAAAATCGCTCTGGCCTTCACGAAGGACGATCCCGATCAGAACGGCAAGAACGATACGATCGGCCTCAACCTGATGAAGGATTTGTTCGGCGGCTGGGCCGGGATCGACGGTTACTTGAACGGCTATCATGCGTATGCCTTTAATCCGGCGAATGCTTCGGGCACGGAGCTCATTATTCGCAAGGACGCGGACGGCAAGCCGGTACTTGGCGATACATTGCCGGAGGTCAAGACCGCGCTCGGCCATCTGCGAGACCTCTATGCCGCGGGCGCGATCAATAAAGAGTTCAGCGTGCTCGACGCCAGCAAAGCCGGCGATTTGGCAACGACGAATAAAGTAGGGATGGCGTACGGCGAGTTCTGGGTAGGAACCTGGCCGATCAACAACATGAAGAAAGAAGATCCGAAGGTCGATTGGAAGCCGTATCCGATCGTATCCTCCGACGATCAACAGGTTCATCCGACGGGACGGGGCGACGTTCCGACAAGCTTCATCGTGGTCAACAAGAATTCCAAGCACCCTGAAGCGGCGATGAAGATTCTCAACTACTTCCACGAGAAAGTAAGCGGACCGAACAAGGACGAGAATTACCACCAGGTCAAAGAAGGGGACAAAAACTATCAAGTATTTGGTTTGTCGCCGATCGTCGGCCCCGGCTTCAGCAACACGAACCAGACGGACAACGATTTGATCCAGGATGCGCTGAAGACGGGCGACGAGTCCAAGCTGACGCCTTCCGCCATGGTTTACTATAAAGGCATCAAAGAGTACCAGGGCGGCAACATGGAGATGTGGTTCTGGAACGCGCTCTTCGGCCCGGGCGGCGCCTACACGATCACGAACGGCTACGACAAGAATTCCCCTCCGGTCACAAGCGAATATATGGGGCAGCCGACGCTGTCGATGGTCAGCAAAGGGCCGATTCTGAGAGACTTGGAGATCAAAGTATTCACGGAAATCATCAACGGAACGCGGCCTTTGGACGATTTCGACACGGCCTTCGTCGCGGAATGGAATAAGCAGGGCGGACAGGATATTTTGAACGAGATCGCCGAGAGCGGAAGATTGAAATAATACGGATTGCAGTCAGCCGGGGATAGAGAGGCACTCTATCCCTTTCTTATTAGGAGGAGCAGCAATGGGCAATAAAAAGTGGAGATTGGAGCGGCCGCTTCACATCATGATTCTGCCGGGACTCCTATTCGTACTGATCTTCAGCTATGCGCCGATGGCGGGGCTGATCATCGCGTTCGAGGATTTTATTCCGACCCCGGACAAAGGCATGTTCGGCTCGCATTGGGTCGGTTTGGAGCATTTCAAGTATGTATACGGCCTTCCGCAAACCCGGGCCGTCGTCATCAATACGCTCTATATCTCGTTCATGAAGATCGTTGCGGGGCTGGTCGTCCCGATCACGACGGCAATTCTGCTCAATGAAATACGCAAGCAATTTTTCAAGCGGGCTATTCAAACGATCATCTATTTACCGCATTTCTTGTCATGGGTTATTCTAAGCGGCATCCTCATCGATATCCTGTCTCCGAGCAGCGGGATTCTGAATCAAGGGCTGGGCTACTTGTTCGGCGTGAAACCGATATTTTTCCTTGGCAGTCAAAGCTGGTTTCCGTACGTCATGGTCACGACCGATGTATGGAAGGAATTCGGGTTCGGCACGATCATCTATCTGGCCGCCCTGACGTCGATTAATCCGATGCTGTACGAAGCGGCTGTCATCGACGGCGCGAATCGTTGGAAGCAAACGCTGCATATTACGATTCCCGGCATGTTCCCCGTCATCGTCCTCATGATGACGCTTGCCATCGGCAACATACTCAATGCCGGCTTCGATCAAATCTTCAATATGTATAATCCTTCCGTCTACGAGACGGGCGATATTCTGGATACCTACGTCTATCGGCTCGCATTCGTGAATGCGCAGTTAAGCGTCGCGACGGCCGTCGGCTTATTCAAATCCATTATTTCGTTCCTCCTGATTTCCATTTCGTATATCATCGCGTACAGATTTGCGAATTATCGTATCTTCTAGCCTGCGAATAGGAGAATGCTGTCATGGTCCAGCACAAGTCGGCTTTACAACGAGCGGTTTATGTAGGCATTTACAGCCTGCTTACGCTCGTAGCGCTGTTATGTATCTTGCCGTTGATTAATGTTCTCGCCCTGTCGTTCAGTTCCAACGATGCGATTCAAGCGGATAAGGTAACCTTCTGGCCGGTCGAGTTCTCGACCAAGGCGTACCATTTCGTCGCCCAGAAGAAAGCATTCCTCTTATCCATCTGGGTGTCCATCAAGCGGGTCGGGCTGGGCTTGCTGATTAACATGGTGCTTACCGTGCTCGTCGCATATCCGTTGTCCAAGGAATCGTCGCATTTTCGTTTGCGGACGCTGTATGCCTGGATCTTCGTCTTTACGATGCTGTTCTCCGGCGGACTCGTTCCGACCTATCTCATCGTGAAAAACCTGGGCATGCTCGACACCTTGTGGGCGCTCGTGCTGCCGGGGGCCGTGCCGATCTTCAACGTGATTCTCATGCTGAATTTCTTCCGGGCGCTGCCCAAGGAATTAATGGAGGCTTCGTTCATCGACGGCTGCGGACATTGGAAGCTGCTTTGGAAAGTCATCCTGCCGTTGTCGACGCCTTCGATCGCTACAGTAGGTCTGTTCACGATCGTTGGCCATTGGAACGAATGGTTTGCGGGCATTATTTATATGAATGATTCGATCCATTACCCGCTGGCCAGTTATCTGCAGACGATTGTCGTGAACCTGGATATTTCGAAAATCGCCAACATTGACGATGCGACTTATCTCCAAAGCTTGAATGACCGGGCCGTTCGCGCGGCGCAAATCTTCCTGGGTGCGCTGCCGATCTTCTGCGTGTATCCGTTTCTGCAGCGGTATTTCATGTCGGGGATCGTGCTTGGAAGCGTGAAGGAGTAAGGGGCTGCGGTGGAATAAGGGAAGGGGCAGAGGGGCTTTCTCGTAAGTCATCCTAGAGATGACGATGGGGGGCCCTTTTTGTATACCAAGGTCAAGAAAGTCGGGAGAAGCTTCGCCTTCAATGGACGGATCGGCGAGAGAAGCCGATTCGTACTAGCGAGAAAAAGACTAATCGTCATCGAATTATATGGGAATAAGTCTAATCGTCATCGAGCTAACGGTTGTGAGCGTGGCTAACTTGCTCCATATGCCCATTTTTTATGGGTAACGGTTGCCAGGAAGCTTAAGTGGAGGTTTTTCGAGAAAATCGGCCGCTATGCACCACATAACGGCGCCCACAAGCGTTAGAGTTTCTATCGCCCTATTTTTCGTGAATTAGCAACGCTGGCAACCGTTAAGCTTCCGTCCGAATTCAGATTGCGTGCTTTGCTCGGAGAAGGGAGCACTATCAGCGTTTGCGCGCTTTAATACGGATCGACATCCAGCATAATGCGCATCTTTTAGTTCATTTCTCCTCCAAATCTCCCCCTGCGCTCTTCGCAATAGGGAAATTTGGAGACTAGCTTCTAGGCGAGAGGTATGATAGATTTTGGTGGATAGCATAATTATAGGGGCAGCTGCAATTGCAGGCTGCCAGTTCATCCAAGCCGGGAGGTTATCTTATGACCGCTGCACCATACCAAGGATTGAATGCGCTTTCCGAGCCCGGGGCTTTCACCGAGCTGGATCGTTTTATGTTTGAATCTTGGGGATATCTCGTGATTCCGGGCGTATTGTCAGCCGAGCAAACGCAGGCTTGCCTGGAAGCCGCGGTCCGTCTTCATGAGCAAGAGGGCACGACGGGCTGGGCACAGGTCGGGCGCGGCTTCGAGACGGAGCAAGCACTCGAGGATCTGATCGATCATCCTGCCGTTCTGCCGAAGGTGCGGGCGCTATATGGCGACCGGTTCATTCTTCAATCCGCCTGGTGCACGAAGCAGCCGGCGTTCGGCGGCTTCGGCGGCTGGCATCAGGACGGCTCGGGCGCCTATGATTTCAAGCAGCTGTCGTATCCGATTCCGCTGCTGCAGCTGCGCGCTTCGTATCTCTTGACCGACCAATCCTTGCCGCGGATGGGCAATATGGAGATGATTCCGGGCAGTCATAGGGCCCAGGTGCCCCTCCCGGCGGATATTCGGCGCGACAAAGGCGACTTGCCGATCGGGCAGGTCATCTGCGCGCCTGCCGGTTCCGTGCTGCTGTTCCACAATGCCGTATGGCATCGCACTTTTGCCCACGATGGCGATTATGACCGCTATACCGCGCATTATATTTACAGTCCGCCATGGGTTCGGTTCTCCGACCGGTTCGCGAACGACAAGGACTACTTGGCGCGCACGACGCCCGTACGCCGCTACTTGGCGGGAGAATTCGAGCGGCCTGACGCGCCGTTCGGGGCCGGGTATCCGGCCAAGGCGTTCGAGGACGATTAATTAACGCATAGGACCGCGCTCATGTTTTGGAAGAAACCCGCTTCAATCGGCGGGTTTCTTTTTTCGTCAGACCCGGCTCTATCCTGTGCGGAAGGTGGGAAATAATAACTTTTAAAGGAGACAACTTCTTCCTTTCCGGTTTATAATAGAAAGTAATGAATGCGTTTACATTCATGCCTATGCACCTTCCCGCGTTCAGATCTCAACCTTCACAAAGGAATGATGACGCTTGAACCGTACTTGGATGCACAAAATGATATGGTCCTATCTGCCAATCTTCTGTCTCCTCTTTTCCTTCCTCTTCTTCGTCTTCTTCCAAACGCTCGTCCAACAAAATAACCGCAACACGAAGGAATCCAGCGAAGTCTTCGTGAATCAGCTGCTTCAATCCGTGGACGTCAGCCTGCGTTCGCTCGACAATATGTTGATTCGAGATTTCGTATCCAATAAACTGCTCACCGATTTCTTTCAGGAGCGGGGCAAGGATAACGTATACCTCAACTACCAGATCGTGAACCAAATGCAACTAATGAAGCAGGCGATGCCGATGATTGATTCTTACTATCTGGTGCGCTACAAAGACGGCATCGTGTTCAACGGCAATACGAAATATATGGACCTGTTCGCCGACATCGACTTCATCCGGAGCCAGCAGCATAGGAAGGCGACCTATATCTCGACATGGAGCGCTTTTCGTCCGTACAGCGAATTCCCGTCCCAGAAGCCGAAGGATGTCATCAGCCTGGTCCATAACGTGTCGTTCAGCAGCAGCAAGGATGGCATGATCGTCGTCA
This sequence comes from Paenibacillus sp. J31P316, assembly GCF_056269105.1. NCBI lineage: Bacteria > Bacillati > Bacillota > Bacilli > Caryophanales > Paenibacillaceae > Paenibacillus > Paenibacillus sp. J31P316. Next base: position 750,970 of record NZ_JBWDNI010000003.1, read on the forward strand.
ATATCAGCCTGGCTTCGCTTCGCGCGATGATGCGCGAGATGTACGAGCCAGGGCAAGCCTTCGTCCAGCTGTACGACAATGAAGGCCAGCCGCTGTTCAAGCAGGACGGCGACACGGGCAAGCGAAAAGTGTTGGCCAGTCAGACTTCGTCGTACACCGGGTGGACTGCGGAGAGCGGCATCACGAACGGGCGGACGGGCGAGCTGATCTCCAGCCTGTCGAGCGTATGGCTGGTGCTTGGATTGCTCAGCTTCGTAGCCGGAGGAGCTTCGATCGTGTATGTGACGCGCAAGAACTATAAGCCGATCGAGGATCTCGTCTTTCGGATTCAAGATCAATTCGGCACGGGCAAGACGAAGCTCGGAAGGCTGGCCGTGGATGAATTCACGTTCATCGAGACGGCGATCAACAATTTCGCCGAGCAGACGGAGCTGTTCCGGAAGGAAGCCCGCGAGACGGCGGCCCGCAAGCAGAAGTCGCTCTTCCGCGAGCTGCTGCTGCCCGCGGGCGAGCAGACGGAATGGCTGGAGCCCTCCTTGCTGCCCCCGCATGACAGGCTGAGGGTGTTCGTCCTCGAGATCGATCATCCGGAGCAGCTGTTCAACCACTATAAGGTTCACGACCAGTCCTTGTTCAAATTCGTCATCAGCAGCGCGTCCCATGAGCTGCTCGCCGCGCAGCCCGATGTCCAAGTCTGGCTGGAATGGACGTCGCCGCTGCAGATGACCGGCATCGTGTTCATGAATGCGGATGCCGAGGATACCGCTGCGGAGACTGCCGCTCACATCACCAACTGGGTAAGCCAGCACTTGGCGTTCTCCGTGACGATCGGCCTTGGAGAGACCGAGGAAGCGGGAGCAGGGGGCGGCGACTCGAACAAGCAGGCCCAGAAGGCTTTGTCCTATAAAGCGACGCTCGGCCACAACCGCGTCATCGGCGGCATGGATATGGAGACGCAGCAGACGGATAAGGCGACCAACAAGCATCTTCAGGCGATCCATCTCCTGATTCGGCAGCTTCGGCTTCACGAAGAAGAATGGCAGGATAGCTGCGATCATTTCTTCGCGGGCATGCGCGGCTGTCGTCTCACGAGGAGCGAAATCGCGGAGCTGTGCCGGTATTTCGCGGCGCATATGGATGTGCAGCTGTCGGAAGCTTCGAAAGAATACTATGAATACTGGGTGAACGAGACGGCGCCGCCGCTTCGGCAGACCATCGAGGATTTCGATACGCTCGAGGAGCTGCAGCGTCTATTCGTCGGCATCTTGGCACGGTTCGCCGGACAGATGGAACGGCTGCAAGGCAGCCGCCAGCATCATCAGCTGCTGCAGGAGATCAGAACCTATATCGGACTCCATTTTGCCAATCCGGAGCTGTCGCTTGAATACCTCGGGGACAAATTCGGCCTGAACGCCAAATATATCAGCCAGCTGTTCAAGGAGGAATTCGGCGAGAATTTCCTGGACTATCTGACCCAGCTGCGCATCATGGCCGCGAAGAAGCAGCTGCTCGAGCAGCCGGACTCCATTCAGGAAGTCGGCGAACGGGTAGGGTATGTCAGCGCCGCGACGTTTCGAAGGGTGTTTCGCAAGGTAGAGGGATTATCTCCGGTCGATTACCGCAAGCGCAACGCGATGTGAAAAGCAAAAGAAGCAGCAGCGAGACGCGCCGGCTCGCTGCTTGGGGTTTAAAGACGGCGTAAAGGCCTCACGCAGGCAGAAACATGCTGCCTGCGTGAGGCCTTTTTTGCGTTATCGCGGGAGGGGAAGGTCAGCGGTTCGATCCTCTCCGACGGATGAGTCCACTTTTACCGAACCTAGGTATCGGTATTGCGGCTTGCCGCCCCCAGAGCCCCGCTGCGGAAAGCTGCGCGCCAGCCGAAAATTGCGCGCCGATCGCCGCCAGCCCAGGCGCGGCGCGGTCGCGGAAAAATGATCCAGCCGCGGATTAGTGGCCGTTGTCCGTTCGTTCCCGTTCCATTATCGTGAGATTCAATCAGACCGTTGGAAGCGAAAGCATCGAATGGAGCAATCTGAACGAATCATTCCGATCCGCTAATCAAGGCCGACACCGATTGAAGGGAAGTGAGAGACGACATGCCGTCCACTACGGGAGTACTCGCCAAGAAGAACGCCCAGTCGCCCGTCCGAGGCAGCTCGCTCATGCTGAGGGACAGGGGGAAGAAAATCAAGCGGCACTGGCAATTGTATTTGCTCGTTCTATTGCCGGTCGCTTACCTCATTATTTTCAAGTACATTCCGATGTACGGCGCGCAGATCGCGTTCCGGGACTTCAGTCCGGTTCGGGGCATCACGGGCAGCGACTGGGCGGGGATGAAGCATTTCTCGACCTTCTTCCAGTCCCCGAACTTCTGGATGCTGATCAAGAACACGCTGGTCATCAGCATCTACTCGCTGATCATCGGCTTTCCGGCACCGATCCTGCTAGCCCTCGCGCTCAATGAAGTTCGCAGCATGCGCTTCAAGCGAACGGTGCAGATGGTCACCTTCGCCCCGTATTTCATCTCGACGATCGTCATGGTGTCCATGATCATCTTGTTCCTGTCGCCAAGGCTCGGCTTCGTCGATCATTTGCTGAACGCGTTCGGCATGGAATCCGTCAATTTCATGGGCATCCCCGACTATTTCAGCAGCATCTTCGTCTGGTCGAACGTCTGGCAGGGCATCGGCTACGGCGCGGTCATCTATCTGGCAGCACTCTCCGGCATCAACGTCGATCTCTATGAAGCAGCGAGGGTGGATGGGGCTTCCCGTCTGCGAAAGGTATGGCATATCGATATTCCAGGCATCATGCCCGCCGCGACCGTGCTGCTCATTCTGAATGTCGGCCAGATCATGAACGTCGGGTTCGAGAAAATCTACCTGATGCAAAATCCGTTGAATACGAGCACTTCGGAAGTGATCTCGACGTACGTGTACAAAATCGGTTTGCTCGGTGCCAACTTCAGCTTCTCGGCAGCCGTCGATTTGTTCAATTCGGTCATCAATCTCATTCTTCTGATCAGCGTCAATTACGCAGCAAGACGCATATCCGAGAGCAGCTTATGGTAGGAGGCGTTCACCGATGACACGCACGAATGCAATACGAGAATCCTTTGGCGACAAAATCTTTCTGACGCTGGTGTACGCTTTCCTGGCCGCCGTGCTGCTGGTCGTCATTTACCCGCTGCTCTATATTCTCAGCTCCTCGTTCAGCTCGCCGCAGGCGGTCATCAGCGGCAGAGTGTGGCTGTTTCCGGTGGACTTCAGTCTGGCGGGCTACCGGGCGATATTCTCCAATCCTCAGATCATGACAGGCTATGGCAATTCCTTGTTCTACACCGTCTTCGGTGTGCTGATCAATGTCAGCCTGACCGTCATGATGGCCTACCCGCTCTCGCGATCGACGTTCTACGGCCGCAGCGTTCTGATGGGCATGTTGGTGGTGACGATGATGTTCAGCGGGGGACTGATTCCGTATTACCTGACGGTGAAGAACCTGCATCTCCTCGATACGCGATGGGCCATGCTGCTGCCGAGCGCGATGGCGGTCTGGCAAGTCATCATCGCCAGAACCTTCTTCCAGTCGAGCATCCCGAAGGAGCTGGGCGAAGCGGCCGAGCTCGACGGCTGCAGCGATCTCGGATTCCTATGGCGCGTTGTACTGCCATTGTCCAAGCCTATCCTGGCGGTGCTCGTCCTCATGTATGCGGTCAGCCAGTGGAACGCCTACTTCGAGGCGTTGATTTTCCTGAAGTCGCAGAACCTGTTCCCGCTTCAGATCATCCTGCGGAACATTCTCATTCTCAACTCCATCGACTCCAGCATGATGGTCGATGCGAATAAAATGGCGGCCATGCAGGGACTGCGGGATTTGCTCAAATTCTCGCTCATCGTCGTGGCCACGGTACCGGTGCTCGCGATCTATCCGTTCGTGCAGAAGTATTTCGTCCAAGGCATCATGATTGGCTCGCTGAAGGGGTGATAGGTTCTGATTGGCATGGAGGTGGTGCCGCTGCCTGTGGTTGAAAACGATTGCAACATGATGGGCTGCAAGATCGAAGCATGATACGATGGAAGATACAAGGAGGCGTCTGGATTGAAGATGAAGAATAGCATGAAATGGCTTGGCTTGATTCTAGCGGTCGCGCTGATCGTAACCGGCTGCAGCAATGACGGGGGCACTAACAACGGGGGATCGAACGCGGGAGAGAATAACGGCGACGGCGCAAGCAGCGGGAAGACGGTCACGCTGGACACTTACGTCAGCGTATCCCCGCGGATCGAGGATATCAACACCAACGACGTCACGAAGGCCGTCGAGAGCAAGCTGAACATTAAATTCAAATTCGATGCGACGCCGAGCGCCAACGCCGCGGACAAGAAGAAGCTGATCATGGCGAGCGGCGATTATCCGTCCATCTTCCTGTCCGGCGACTTCACGCAAGCCGAGCAAATCTCCTACGGCAAGCAGGGCATTCTGCAGCCGCTTAACGATCTGATCGATAAATACGGCAACGAGATCAAGCGCGCGTTCGCCGAGGACAAGGACCTGCAGGCGGCGATCACGGCGCCGGACGGCAACATCTATGCGCTCCCGCACATCAACGACTGCTTCCACTGCTGGTATTCGCAGAAGCTGTGGATCGACAAGACATGGCTGGATAAGCTGGGCTTGAAGATGCCGACGACGACCGACGAATATTACGAAGTGTTGAAGGCGTTCAAGACCAAGGATCCGAACGGGAACGGCAAGGCGGATGAGATTCCGCTGTCCGGCGCGTTTAATACGTGGCACGGCATTCCGTCCGACTTCCTGATGAATTCATTTATCTACGATAATAACGAGGATTTCTTCTTCATGAAGGACGGCAAGGTACAGCTCGCGGCCAATCAGCCGGAATGGCGGGACGGGCTGACGTACATCAACAAGCTGTTCAGCGAGGGACTCATCGATAAAGAAGCGTTCACGCAAAATAACGATCAGATGGCGCAGGTCGGCAACAGGGAAGGCGACAACGTCAGCGGCAGCGTGACGGCCGGCCATATCGGCATGTACTTCAGCTTGGTCGAAGGACAGAACCGCCATAAGGAATACGTGACCGTGGCGCCGCTTACCGGCCCTGGCGGCGTGGCTTATGCGGGCTATTACAAGGCATACGGCAACGGGCAGTTCGCCATTACGAACAAAGCTTCGGAGGAGCAAGCGATCGCGGCGATCAAAATGGCGGATTACATGTACTCCGAAGAATTCGCGATCATGAACGAGTACGGCCTGGAAGGAAAATACTGGACGAAAGCGCAGCCGGGCGAGAAGGACGTGCACGGCAATCAGTCCAAGTACACGCTGAAGCCGGAATATTGGAATTTGAGCACGACGTTCAACGACAACTGGGATCAAATGGGCATTACGAGAAGGACGCGCGCGATCCGCGAATCGTGGACGGCGCCGGCGGATATGTTCTCGCAGCAGGGCTACGAGTTCCGGCTCTTCACGGAGACGGCCAACAATTACGAGAACAAGCAGCCGGAAGAAACGTTCCCGTTGACGATCTTCATGGACGAGAGCGAAGCGAACGAAGCGATCATGCTGCGCACGCAGATCAACGAATATGTCCGCTCCAACATGGCGCAGTTCGTGACGGGTTCCAAGAAGCTGACGGACTCGGAATGGGACAGCTACGTGAAGGGCTTCGACGGATTGAATTTGAATAAATATTTGGACATTTACCAGAAGGCGTACGACAAGCAGAAGGCGAAGGCTTAACCAGGCCGATATGCGTGCATGAAAATAATCTCTCCCGCCCATCTTAGTCAAGATGGAGGTGAGCGAATGACAGGCAGGAACAACAAGCCGAAGCGCAGAGGTCCCGAATCGCATCCGAGCCGACTCGATCAATACGGCGAGCGGCTGTCGGAAGATAGCGGGAACAAGCCGCTGCAGGCGGATAACGGCAAGAGCAACTGAGCGATTGCAACGAGTTTCTATTAGAAAGTGTAGAAAGCGGCGTCGTCCAATCGGGCGGCGCCTTTTTTGGCAGTTGGAGCGGACGCTCCAGAATCCTTGCCCTAGGATCTAGAAGCATGAATCGAGGCCATGGAATATATCCCCAAGTCGGATGGCAGTTTTGACCATTCGCGAACGGGGTATCCTGTTGACGTGGGCATGAATGGGAAACCATGTCCGCTGAACGAAAAATCGGTCGCCGGAGAGGATCCTATGGAATTATTTCTAATCGTGCTCGTCTTGCTGTTGCTGCTCGCCTTATCGCAGGTCGTGCAGCGCATGCTGCCTTACGTCCCGCTGCCGGTCCTTCAGATCGCGCTCGGGGCCGCCGTCGTGTATTTGCCGTGGCATGGCAAAATTTCCTTGGAGCCGGAGCTGTTCTTCATCTTGTTCATCGCCCCGCTGCTGTTCAATGACGGGAAGCGGACGCCGCGCGACGAGCTGTGGAAGCTGAAGCTGCCGATCCTGCTGCTTGCCGTCGGTCTCGTATTCGTCACCGTCATCGTCGGCGGCTATTTCATCCACGCGCTGATTCCCGTCATTCCGCTCGCGGCCGCGTTCGCTTTGGCCGCGATTTTGTCGCCGACGGACGCGGTGGCCGTTGGCGCCATCGCGTCAAGGGTCAGGCTGCCGGCGAACATTCATCGCCTGCTGGAGGGCGAGTCGCTGATGAACGACGCCTCGGGCCTCGTCGCGTTCAAATTCGCCATCGCCGCGGCGGTGACGGGGACGTTCTCCGTCTGGAACGCTTCATGGAGCTTCCTTGTCATCTCGCTTGGCGGCCTGCTGCTCGGCGCGGTGCTGGCGCTTGCGATCATTTGGTTCCGGATGGCGCTCCGCAGATTCGGCATCGAGGATGCGACGGTTCACGTGCTCATCCAAATCGTCACGCCGTTCATCCTGTTCTACGTTGCGGAGCATATCGGCGTATCCGGCATCCTGGCCGCGGTCGCCGGCGGAATCATGCATGCGATCGAGCAGGATCGTTCCGGCTTCACGACCATCGAGCAGAAATTCGTATCCGAAATCACGTGGAACGTCATTTTATTCATTATGAACGGACTGGTGTTCGTTCTGCTCGGCCTGCAAATTCCGGATATTCTTCACAGCATCTTCAGCAGCCGATCCTACAATAATCTCAGCGCCATCATCGATGTCCTGCTGATCTACCTGCTGCTGATCGCCCTGCGCTTCGCGTGGCTGACGTTATCGGCCTGGCTGTTCGAATCGATCGGGAGACGGAGACAGGATTGGCGGGCGATCATTCTGACGTCGATGTCCGGCGTACGGGGCGCCATTACGCTTGCGGGCGCGTTCACGATTCCGCTCGTACTCGGCAGCGGCGAGCCGTTCCCGGGGCGGGATCTCATGCTCTTCCTCGCGGCGGGCGTCATCATGGTCTCGCTCATTATCTCCAGCATCGCGCTGCCGCTGCTCGCGGATGCGGCCGATGACGACGAGGCGATAGATCGGGAGCTCGAGCTGCGGGTGCAGAAGGAAGCGATCAAAGCGGCGAATCAGGCCGTCCGGCTGGCCATCGACGACGGCAATTCGCGCTCGGCCGCGATCGTCATCTCGGACAACGATCAGCGCCTATCGGACATCAAGCGGACGCAGTACGAGATGCAGTCGCGTCAATCCCGCACGGAGGAGATGCATTTGCGCCAGCTGGGCATCGCCGAGGAGCGCAGATGCGTGCAACTGCTGCAGGAGCGGGGAGAGATCGAAGAGCAGGAGGCCGCCGTCCTGGATAATATTTTCCGGAACATCGAGATGGTCGTTTCGAATCGATTTCATATTTTCTACCTGCTGCTCTATTCGCTGGTGAATCGGGTCGTGACGTTCTTCTATCCGGCCAAGCGCAGAGCGTTCGACGCCTTGAAATCCAAGGATCGCAAGTCGTTCATTCGGATGCGGATCGCGACGGCCGCATACGCGCTCGACAAGCTGCAGGTCAGCCAGGACTGCGGAGATACCGTCCTGAACCGGGTATGCGGGCATTACAAGCAGATGATCAACATGCTGAACAACCGGCTCGCAGAGCCGAATCCGGACGACATCGTCGAAGAGCAGGTGCATATGCTGCGGATGCTGTCGCTCCGGGCGGAACGCGAATCGCTGCAGGAGCAGTACCGGCAGGGAATGATCGGGCGGAAGCAGCTGAGCAAGCTGCAATTCCAGATCAGCATGCACGAGGCGGAGGTGCTGGACGGCAACTGGGGGAACTTCCTTCAAGCATGATGCCGCCAGCGCGGTTCCGCAAGAATAATACCGTATTCGGGGTATCCCAACGTCATGGATGATGGTGACGGGGATACCCTTTTTGTTTTCTGATTCTAACAACAATAATGTATTTAAATTCGCTAATTATATATTGTATAACGATAAAAAATATGATACATTCAGCTTAAAATCATTGATAAGCGAGGGAGTTTGCATGGAACGAGGGACAACGCTCTTTTTGAAGGCAACACTGATTCTGCTTGGCATTCCGATTCTTGCCATGTGCATATTTTTGGTTCCTCCGATCGCGAATTATGCGGTAGAATTGTATCCGGGTCACGGATATTTGAGAGTGCTCATTTACATCGATCTGTACGCGTCGGCGATCCCTTTTTATTTGGCGCTGTATCAATCGTTTCGCCTGCTAAGCTATATCGATAAGAACATCGCCTTCTCGGACTTATCCGTCCGCGCGCTGAAGAATATCAAATCCTGCGCGATCGCATGCAGCATTTTGTACGTGCTCGGCATGCCGCTCTTCTACTTGTTCGCGGAGAGAGACGATTCCCCGGGCGTCATCGTCATCGGGATGCTGCTGATTTTCGCATCGCTGGTCATCGCCTTCTTCGCTGCCGTTCTTCAAAGGCTCCTGAAAGAAGCAATCGATATAAAATCCGAGAATGATTTGACGGTCTGAGGTGAAGAACATGGCAATTATAATCAATATTGACGTGATGCTGGCCAAACGGAAAATGAGCGTAACCGAGCTGTCGGAACGAATCGGCATTACGATGGCGAACCTTTCGATCTTGAAGAACGGCAAGGCCAAAGCGATCCGGTTATCGACATTGGAGGCGATTTGCAAAGCACTGGATTGTCAGCCGGGCGATCTATTAGAATACAAGGGTGACGAAACCTAGCAGATCAAGAGGAGGAACGTACGAACTTATGCCTACGACTCAAGAAGAGAACACGTCGGTACCGCGCACAGTCATCAGTATTCTGGAAACAATCGACGTCGCGACGGGCGAACGCGAGACGCTGGCCGAATTCGATCATCTGATCGAGGCTCCGAACTGGACGAGCGACGGGAACCGGCTCATCTATAACAGCGGGGGACGACTCTATTCGTTCGAGCTTGCGACAAGCGAGTCCACGGTCATCGACACGGGCTTCGCGATTCATTGCAACAATGACCATGTCCTGTCGCCGGATAATTCGCGCATTGCGGTCAGTCACCATACGAAGGAGGACGGTCAGTCGCGCATCTATGTTCTTCCGCTGGCAGGTGGCACCCCAACGCTGATTACGCCGTTGGCGCCGAGCTACTTGCACGGCTGGTCTCCGGGTGGCAGGACGCTGGCTTACTGTGCCGCACGGAACGGACAATACGATATCTACGTCATTCCGGCAGAGGGCGGCGCTGAAACGCAGCTTACGGATACGCCGGGACTCGACGATGGACCGGAATATTCGCCCGACGGCCGATCGATCTGGTTCAATTCCACCCGAAGCGGGCTGATGCAGGTGTGGCGCATGAACGCAGACGGCAGCGAGCAGACGCAGATGACGTTTGACGAAAGCAACAGCTGGTTCCCGCATGTGTCGCCGGACGGCCGCAGCGTCGCTTACATCGTCTACCGCAAGGGCGACGTTGAACCGGGCGACCATCCGCCCAACAAGCAGGTCGAGCTTCGGCTGATGTCGAGCGAAGGCGGAGAATTCCGGAGCTTGGCGCGGCTGTTCGGAGGACAAGGGACGATCAACGTGAATTCGTGGTCGCCCGACAGCCGCCGGCTCGCTTTTGTCAGCTATCGGTTTCGGGAGTAGAAGAAGGTTGGGCAAGACGAAGGCGGTTAATAAGAGCGCGGTCGTTCGCTGCAGGCGGGCGGCCGCGCTTTGTTTGCATGCGGGAGGACTGAAATCATCGTGAATACGATCATTAATCGCCGTATCACTAGTTTAAGGGGTGAACATCTCAGCTTTATTAGGTTGCGATTCCGTCCTTAATCGATGAGAATGGGAACCACAACGACGAAGGGAGGACTATGAGGAGACAGCACGGACAGGTGCGCAAGAAGCAGCAAAGGAACAGCATCCCAGAACGGACTCGATGGATTGTCGCGCTATCCAAACGAAAAGGAGCAGTGAACATTCATGCGCAGAACGGGAATCATGCACAAGCCGCTATTTATCATGATCATGAGCTTCCTGATTGCCTTGGGCAGTCTGCCTTTGGCCAATCATCAGGTATCCGCCGCGACGACGTTCAGCAGCGTCACGCTGAACACGACGACGCCGGCGATGTACGACAAGTTCGAAATCGCGTTTAACTTAAGCTCTACGTATACGAACCCCTTCAATCCCGACGAGGTCAGCGTGAGCGCGATGTTCACGACGCCTTCGGGCGCCGTCGAGACCGTTCCGGGCTTCTACAAGTCCGACTCTTCGCCCAAATGGGCCGTCCGTTATTCCCCAAGGCAATCGGGCGTTCATAGCGTCGTCCTGAGCGTCACGGACGCAAGCGGTACGGGCACGTCTTCGGCGTATACCTTTACGGCAGGCGGACCCGGGAACAACCGCGGCTTCATGACGGCGCAGGGCGACCGCTTCGCCGACAGCTTCGGCTCCCAGCTGACGCTTCTCGGCACGAACTTCGCTTGGAACAATACGTCCGACCCGGTCGCGGTCACGACGGAAATTCCGAATTTGAAGCCTGCCAAAATGAACCTTCTCCGCGTCTGGTACTCCTGCTGGTGGAGCAGCTTCGCGCCGGAGTGGGGGCCGATTACCGCCAACGAAGCAGGACTGACGATTCCTTATCAGGGCATCGGCAAGTATCAGCTGGATAATCAGGCCCGCGTGGATCAGATGCTTGATACCGCGGCAGCCAACGGCGTGTACATTATGCTGACGATGAACAGCTTCGGCGACATGTACTATCAATGGAACGTAAACGCTTACAACCAAGCGAACGGCGGTCCGTCCACGTATTCCGAGAACAATGCGGACTTCTGGACGAATCCAACTGCGATCGCGTACCAGAAGAAGCTTCTCCGCTACATGTTCGCGCGTTTCGGCTACAGCCGCGGGCTCGGCATGCTGGAATACTGGAACGAATCCGATAACCGCGTCGACACGACGCCGGCCATTCGCGCCAGCTGGCACGCGACGATGGATAACTACTGGAAGAGCCTCGACTTCTATCATCACCCGACGACGACGAGCTTCGCATGGAAGGACCATGCCGGCTCCGGACAGCAGTCGTGGGAGACGTTGACGACGCTCAGCGCGACGAACGTGCACCGGTACGACTCCAGCGCGGGCGTCGTGGATGCGTGGGAGCAGCAGATCGACAACCTTCATACGCTGGCGCCGAACAAGCCGGCATTCATCGGGGAGGTCGGCAAAGTAGATACGGATCAGACGACGGATCCGACCATCGACGAGTATATGCATAACTCGCTGTGGGGTCCGATCTTCCGGGCCGGGGCAGCGGGCGGCAGCCTGTGGTGGATTTTCGAAACCGGCTTCGCGCTGCCGTCGAATTTCAAAACAATCTATACGCAGCTCGCCAATTTCGTGCAGCCGGAGGAGGATCATCTCATCAGCATGCCGTTCGTGGACTACGGCCTGCAGTCGAACAGCACGAAGGTCGGCGGCTTCAAGGACAATTCCCGCGCGTACCTGTGGATCAACGACACGCAGGCCAACCACACGGTGACGAGTCCGAGAACCGTCAGCGGCATGAGCTTCACGATTCCAATGCCGAACAACTACTACAACGTTGCCTATTATAATACGTACACGGGCACATATGGCGCGACGACCAGCATTCAGGCGACTGGCGGCAATCTCGTATTGAACAACGTGCCGGCCTTCAGCCGCGACATCGCGGTCAAAATTGAATGCGAAGGCTGCAACGCGCTGGATACGACGGCGCCGACGGCACCGACGAACCTGGCGTCGCCTTCGAAGACGGATACGACGGTCAATCTGTCCTGGTCCCCGGCGACGGACAATGTCCGCGTAACGGACTACGACGTCTACAGCGGCTCCACGAAGATCGGCTCCACCGGCGGCGCGACGACGTATACCGCAACCGGGCTGACGGCAAGCACGGCATACAGCTTCACGGTTAAGGCGAAGGACAATGCCGGCAACGTATCCGCGGCAAGCAGCGCGCTGAGCGTGACGACCAATGCGCCGGATACGACGGCTCCGACGGCGCCTTCGGGACTGACCTCGCCATCCAAGCTGGATATCTCCGTAAACCTGTCGTGGACGGCATCGACGGACAACGTCGGCGTGACAGCTTACGATATTTACCGGAACGGCTCGCTTGCGGGCACCGTCAGCGGCACCGCGACGACGTACACGGATACGGGGCTGACGGCGCTGACGACCTATTCCTACTATGTAAAAGCAAGAGATGCGCGCAGCAATACATCGGCGGCCAGCGGCACGATCAGCGTGACGACGCTCGCTCCGATTCCGGTCAACAAGCTTCAGAACCCCGGCTTCGATACGAGCAACAGCAATGGTAAGCCGGATCTGTGGGTTTGCGAGAACGATTATTTCTGCTATCGCGATACGGCGGTTAAACGCAGCGGCACGGCCTCGATGAAGATGACGGGCGACAGCGGCCCGTGGCTCGGCTTCTATCAGGATGCAGCGGCGACGGCGGGAACGGCCTACACGTTCGACGGCTATTTCAATTCGTCGGCGAACAACGGCGCGACGATCGAATTCCGCCTGCGCTTCCTGGATGCATCGAATAACGTGCTGCAAGACAATCTGCTCTCGACGCAGACGGGCAACAATACCGGGTTCGCCAATGTCAACGGTACCCGGACGGCGCCAGCAAGCACGGCGAAGGCGCGCGTCTATATCTACATGAAGGATCTGCGCGGCTCGTTGTATTTCGACGATTTCTCGCTGACGACGGACGGCAGCGGCGGTACGGCGGATACGACGGCACCTTCGGCGCCGACAGGCTTGACGTCGCCATCGAAGACAACGACGACGGTCGACTTGTCGTGGACGGCATCCACGGATAACGTGGGCGTAACGGGCTACGATATCTACCGGGGCACGACGCTGGCCGGCTCTACGACAGGCGCGACGACGTTCCAAGCCACAGGCTTGACGGCAAGCACGGCGTACAGCTTCACGGTCAAAGCGAAGGATGCGGCGGGCAACGTCTCGGCCGCCAGCAGCGCGCTGAGCGTGACGACGAACGCGGCGGCGGACACGACGGCACCGTCGACGCCGACAGGCTTGACGTCGCCATCGAAGACAACGACGACGGTCGACTTGTCGTGGACGGCATCCACGGATAACGTGGGCGTGACGGGCTACGATATCTACCGGGGCACGACGCTGGCCGGTTCTACGACAGGCGCGACGACGTTCCAAGCCACAGGCTTGACGGCAAGCACGGCGTACAGCTTCACGGTCAAGGCGAAGGACGCGGCAGGCAACGTCTCGGCAGCGAGCAGCGCGCTGAGCGTGACGACGAACGCGGCGGCAGACACGACGGCACCGTCGGCACCTACTGGATTGACGTCGCCTTCGAAGACGTCGACGACGGTTAACTTGTCGTGGACGGCATCGACGGATAACGTGGGCGTAACGGGCTACGACATCTACCGTGGTTCGACGCTGGCAGGCTCCACGACAGGCGCGACGACGTACCAAGCGACGGGCCTAACGGCAAGCACGGCGTACAGCTTCACGGTCAAAGCGAAGGATGCGGCGGGCAACGTCTCGGCCGCCAGCAGCGCGCTGAGCGTGACGACGAACGCGGCAGCAGACACGACGGCGCCGTCGACGCCGACAGGCTTGACGTCGCCATCCAAGACGTCGACGACGGTCGACTTGTCGTGGACGGCATCGACGGATAACGTTGGCGTAACGGGCTACGATATCTATCGTGGATCGACGCTGGCAGGCTCCACGACAGGAGCGACGACGTTCCAAGCGACAGGCCTAACGGCAAGCACGGCATACAGCTTCACGGTCAAAGCGAAGGATGCGGCGGGCAACGTCTCGGCGGCCAGCAGCGCGCTGAGCGTGACGACGAACGCGGCTTCGGGCAGCGGCAATCTGCTGACCAATGCCGGCTTCGAGACGGACGACGGCAACTACCGGCCTACCGCTTGGACTTACGAGCAGGATTACTACGTCTCGCGCAACACGTCGACTTATCGCTCGGGCTCCGCGTCGATTCGAATCAATGGGGACACCGGGCCATGGTTCGGCTGGTACCAGGACGTGAACGCGACGGCCGGAACGTCCTATACGTTCGACGGTTATGTGAATATCACTGCGAACACGGGCAGCACGCTTCAGTTCAAAGTGCAGTTCTACGACGCCTCCGGCAATCAGCTGGCCGATAACACGATCACGACGTACAACGGGACGACGACCTCCGGGTTCGTGAACGTACATGGAACGTATACCGCCCCGGCGAATACGGCTAAAGTTCGAATCTACACGTATTTCAAAGACATGCGGGGCACGTTCTTCTTCGACGATTATTCGTTGACGAGCGGCAGCTAGGGCAAGATTGAATATGGGAAAGGCGGTCCCTCTGCGGGCCGCCTTTCTTGTTGTTCGGGATCATGCAGCCCGGCAGAGGCTTGCATCGCCGGACGGAAGCGTCCACAATGGGAGACAGAGTATATTGGCAGACTTGTCCAACCGCGGCTGGCGGGGAAATATCCATTCACGCATTGGAGGCTGATTCAAAATGAAATTCGTAGTCGCAGGCGCAAGCGGCGTGATCGGCAGGTCGCTGATTCCGCTGCTGATCGAAGCAGGACATGAAGTCGTGGGCATGATTCGTAATCCGGAGCATGCCGCGGTACTAGAGCAAGCAGGAGCGAGATCAGTCATTGCGGATGTTTATGACCGGGATGCCGTATTTGCCGCGATTCGCGATGCGAAGCCCGATGCCGTGATTCATCAGCTGACCGCGCTCGGGGAGAGAAACTTCGCGGACAATGCGAGAATTCGCAGGGAAGGAACGCGCAATCTGGTGGATGCATCGCTAGCATCGAACGTCCGCCGTATGATCGTGCAGAGCATCTCGTGGGTTTATGTGCCGGGCGATGAACCGGCAGTGGAAGCGGATCCCCTCGATCTGGAAGCGCCGGATCCGCGGGGAATGACGGTTGGCAGCGTCCATAGCATGGAGGAGGCTGCAGCCGAGCTGCCGGAGTCGGTTATCCTGCGCTACGGTTTGCTGTACGGCGAAGGAACCTGGTACGCTGCCGAAGGTTGGATGACCCAGCAGGTGCGGGAGGGGAAGGTGCCCGCAACGGCCGGCATCAGCTCCTTCGTCCATGTTGACGATGCAGCCCGCGCTGCCTTGCTGGCGCTCGAATGGCCGTCGGGCATCTATAATATCGTCGACCATGAACCTGCTGCCGGCACCGAGTGGCTGCCTGTATATGCGGACTTGGTCGGCGCGCCTGCGCCGTCTGTTCAGCAGGGCGGAAGCGCGGGGTGGGAGCGTGGTGCGCTGAACGGCAAGGCGGTTCGGCAAGGCTGGCGGCCGCGCTACGGCACATGGCGTGAAGGGTTTCCGGCTGTGCTCGGCGGGAAACGGGAGAGCTGAATTCGGATGCTATGGCTGTCAACTACGATTAAAACGCAAAATGCCCTTCAATCCCACAAGAAACGTGGAATTGAAGGGCCTTTGCTCTTGTTCATCTTAGGCGTGTCGGCTTATTTCTTGCCGTTCGCTTTCAGCCACTCGTCAAGCTGCTTTTGGTTCTCTGCCGTTTGCTTATCGACGCCGGCTTTCTTCAGCGCGGCTGCATATTTCGGCAGTACCTTGGCTGGATCGACGGAGCCGGTTGTCAGCGCCTTGCCGTACTGTTCGGAGACGGCGAAGATGTTGACGGATTCCGTCTTGTAAGGCTCGATGTTGAAGTTGAAGCCCGATACTTCAGGGCGTTTGGCCGTTTCGTTCAGCTGCTTCGTGCGCTCCCATGTATCCGGTGCTTGACCTTCCTTCAAGTAACCGATCAGGACGTTACCGAATACCCAGCCTTGGTCGCCTTTGTAGCCGCCGTCTTGATTGATTTTGATCGTGTTGTCGCCGACCATCGTGTAGTGTTTGTCCTTGATGCCGAACGTGATGAGGTTGAAGAGCTCCGGATCCGTTGCCGTCAGCTGCAGGAATTCCAGTGCTTTCTCAGGGTTCTTCGACGTACGGCTGACGGAGTTCATCGTCGCGCGGACGCCCGTGAATTCAGGCTCGGAGACGCGGACGTAGACGACGTCGTTGTTGCCGAAGCGTTTCTTGTCGTCGGCTTCGCCGCCCGGTTTCATGGTCGTGTTCCATTCCACGGCGACTTTGCCCGTGTTCAGCAGCGCTACCAGTTGATCGCCTTTAATCGTTGCGGCATCCTTGTAGATGTAGCCGGATGTATACCATTTGCGCATCGTGTCCAGGAACGTTTTGTATTCCGGTTTGTCGATCGTATCGATGATTTTGTATTCCGGATCGCCGATCTTATATCCTTGTGCGGCATAGCCGTATTGACGGCCGAAGTCGAACATGTTGGACGTATTCGCGATCGGGATAATGTCCGGCTCGTTCTCGTGAATCGTTTTGAGGACAGGTTCGATATCCAGCTGCGTTTTGATGCTGTTCACGTCGATGTTGTATTTGTCGATGAAGCGTTTTTGAATCGCGAAGCCTTCGGCTTTAGCGGCGATTTGCATGTTCGGCACGCCGTAGATTTTACCGTCGACGCGGGTGTCATCCCAAGCGATTTGCGGAATCGCGTCCTTCAGAGCAGGCGCGTTGGCGAGCAGATCGTCGAGTGGCAGGAGTGCGCCTTTGGCCACTTTGTTGTCGTAGTCGCCGCCGCCCCAGTTGGATGTCCATAGGAGATCGAAGCTTTCGTTGGCTGCCAGCATCGTGTTGATTTTATCTTTGTAGCCTGCTTCCATAACCGGTTTCAGCTTGATCGTGGCATTGATTTTCGGTTTGATGTACGCGTTGATCGCATCTTCGACCGCTTGCTGGTCGGCAGGCATTTCGTAGACGATGTAATAGTACGTCAATTCGACGGGCGGTTCTTCTGTCTTGGCAGGCTCGTTCGCAGGTTCGTTGGTGTCGTTCGTCGCGGCTGCGTTCGTGTCTTTATTCGCATTGTTGGCCGGTGCCGGCGTATTTTCGCCGTTTGCGGTATTGCCGCCGTTATTGTTATTGCCGCAAGCGCTTACCAAAAGCATGATCATCAGGCTGGCCAGCACGAGCGGGGCCATAGAACGTTTCCAAACTTTCATGGATAGACCTCCTTGGTAATGGTTAAATGGTTCTTTATCTATTTCAACGCTAATGCCGGCAGAAATACTATTTCAACGTAACCCCCCTTTATTCCTAGGAGCCGGCATTAGATATGAAAACGGAATTTGGCTGTCGGTTACCCTTTGAGTGAGCCGACGGTTAAGCCTTTGACGAAATACTTCTGGAAGAAAGGGAAGATACAGACCATCGGGCCGCCGGCCAGAATCGCCATCGCCATGCGGGCGGATAATGACGGGAACTTGCTGACGTCGATTCCGAACTGGCTCGAGAAGTCGCTGCCGCTCGTCAGGAACTCCAGCTTTTGCAGCATGCGGACGAGCAGCAATTGAATCGGTATAAGCTTCTCGTTATCGATATACAGCAGGGCCGGGAACCAGGCGTTCCAGAAGCCGAAGGAGAGGAACAGCCCGAGCGTCGCGAGCGCCGGCGTCGACAGCGGCAGGACGATCGTGAAGAAAATGCGGATTTCCCGCGCGCCGTCTATTTTGGCGGATTCGATGATTTCGAACGGCACTTTGCTCATGAAGCCTTTCATGACCAGGATGTAGAACGGCGATACGAGGAACGGAAGAATCATGCTCCATATTGTATCGTCCAAATGCAGGTATTGTTTGATGAGAATGTAAGAGGGTACGAGTCCCCCGTTGAACAGCATCGTGAAAAAGATGAAGAAGGAGGTCGGCCCCCGATAGCGGAAATCGCGGCGCGACGTGACGTAGCCGAGCATGGCCGTGACGAGCAGCGACAGCAGCGTGCCGATGACCGTCGTCATAATCGTAATCCCGTAGGCGCGGAGCAGGATGGTCGGCGCTTCGAATATATACTGGTAGGCTCTGACCGAATATTCGCTCGGAAAGAACTGGTAGCCGTGCTCGACGATCGACGATTCCTTCGTAAAGGATATGGCGATAACGAGAATGAACGGAAGGATCATGGCGAGCGTAATGCAAGCAAACATAATATGCGACAGCAGGTTGACGAGCGAAAAAGGTTCCTTACGCGTACCGGTTTCCCTGACGGATCGAGATTTGGCCGACAGCGCTTGCGGCGTCGTGTTCATGATGGCGGTGCTCCTTTCTAGAAAAGCGAATTCTCGTCGTTGATTTTGCGGACCACGAAATTGGCTGCGATGACGAGCACGAGTCCGACGACGGACTGGTACAAGCCGATGGCCGTTGACATGCCGATATCGCCGTTGACCCGAAGCGCCCGATACACGTAGGTGTCGATGATGTCGGTTGTCGGAATCGTCATTCCGGAGTCGTTCGGGATGAAGTAATGCAAGCCGAAATCGCCGACGAAAATATGCCCAATGCTCAGGATCAGCAGCACCGTGATCAACGTGGACAGCAGCGGAAGCGTGATTTTCGTCGCCATTTGCCAGCGGGACGCGCCATCGATTTTAGCGGCTTCGTAATACTCCTGGTTGATTCCCATGATGCCCGCGAAGTAGACGAGCGTGGAGAAGCCGATGTTCTTCCATAGATAAGCGGAAATCAGAATGTACGGCCATGGTGCGGTTTCCAGATACCACATATGCGTCGAGAAGCCGAGCGCTTCCAGCACTTTATTCAAGTAGCCGTTCTGAGTGTCGAGCAGCGCTAGCGCGAGGTAGCCGACGACGACCCAGGACAGGCAGTACGGAATGAACAGCGCCGTCTGGTGGATCCGCAGCCAGCGTTTGCTCATCTCGTTCATTAGAATGGCGAACAGAAGCGCGATTACCGTCGTGAGAATCATGTACGTCAGACCGTACGCGACCGTGTTGCGTGTGATGAGAGCAGCCGTATCCGAGACGAAGAAAAATTTGAAATTGTGGAAGCCGACCCAAGGGCTGTCCCAAAACCCCAAATCGTACCGGAAGTCCTTAAATGCAAGGACGACTCCGAACATCGGCAGGTAAGCGAATACGAGGATGAGCAGCGCGCCCGGCAGCAGCAGCAGGAGCAGCTCCGAGTTTTTCTTCAGATGGTACCATTCCGATCGTGGCTTGCGTTGTTTGATCATGCCTTTACCTCCGGGGAAATACTGGACGGTGTCCGTGAACCCATCATGGCATCGGGGCGGCTGTGGCGACAACTGTGGAAACGTCAAATTCGTCCGCGGATCACTATGATTTTTGCGATTGACTGCTCAGAATGCGAAGAATAGGTGATTCATTGGTCCTAGAATGGGGTATAGCACGTAACCTGAACGTGGTGAGGAGGTAGCTGAGGGTTTGGAAGGTCGTCATTTAAGCGACTGCTGAGACTGCTTAAATGCTCGCTAAATCGGCGGAGACGGGGATTGAAGGAGAGAAAGGGGGGATTAGAGTTCTAAGCGCAGCGAGGTTAGAGATCGTGAAGGAACTTCCCGCAGTTGGAAGACTTCTTCCAGCAACTGCAGGCGCGGGGCTTGTCTTCGCGGGCTCAGTTTGTATTTTGTACAACAAAATCGGGGTCGTTCGGAGGAATAGCTTCGAAATACATACAACCATGTTGACGTAGAAGCGTGCTGCGAGCCGATTATAGCGGCGAGTCTTGTACAACATGCACAGATCCTTCGGATGACCTAGGAGCATAGCCTTATATAGTGAAGAATGCGCAGCTTTCCGGTACCCTTGATAAGCAGGCGCATCCGAAACTTCGACAAAATCGGCCATGGTGGCTAGTCAGCGCAAGGCATGCTGACTGTGCTTGACGGTCAGGGAATTTGCGAGCGGCGGCCAAGAGCAGACGCGCTGCCACGAACAAACGCAAAAAGGCCTTCCGGCATAAATCGCCGGAAGGCCTTTTAAGTTAGGGAGCATCTCGGCAGCATCCGGCTTATCAGCCGATGTTGCTCTTGAGGCGGTATTCCTTCGGCGTGACGCCGTACTTCTTCTTGAACAGCTTGAAGAAGGTGCTTTCGTTCACGTAGCCGACGAGCTCCATGATTTCCTTGATGCTGAAGCTCTTCGTCTCCAAATATTCGCGTGCCCGCGTCAGCCGGACTTCGTTCAAGTATTCGCTGACGGAGACGAGTTCGCTTTGCTTGAACATGCGGCCGACGTAAGCGGAAGTCATCTTGAGCGTTGCGGAGATACCTTGAAGGCTGAGATTCATGTCCGCGTATTGCGTCTCGATGATATCCTTGATTGCCTCGATCAGCGCGGAGTTCGTGTCTTGTTCAGCCCCGCGGCGCTTCTCGTGAATATCAAGAAGGGTGGACATGAGCAGGGCGGAGATGTCTGAAAGCGTCTCTTGATCCAATACCTGCCTGCTGAGCGCGCTGAGATCGATGGGAAGGGCGGAAATCCGATTTTGATTGATCTCGCGAATCGTCGTCTTGATGACGTCGACCACATGCAGCACGCCATGAATGATCCGGTCATAATGACATTCGTGCAGCGGGGCGAGCAGCAGCTTCACGCTGGCTTCCATGGCGTTAAGATCGTTCGTCTTGATCGCTTCTGTCAGCTTCTTCTCGGCTTCCGTCGAGACGTTGTTCTCGGTATGCGCTACATTCGGTCTCACGAGATCCGGCGTAATGAGCGAGCGTCTGCCGAACAAGATCTTATACATGGCATAATGCAGCGCGTCTGCATATTGTTCGGTGATGGCTTCATGCGAGCGTTCGATTTCGCTGAACGAGAGCGAGAGCGATATTTTATAGTACTGCTGCACGATGTCCTGCAGCTGCCGGAGCAGGTCGGGAAGCTCCAACAGCTCCGATCCGAGCGCGCCTCCGCTGAGCAGCAGCACGAGATGGTCGCTTCGCGCATCGATCATTTCGCAGGAGATCTTTAGCGGCGCTAATATTTCCCCGGCAATATTTGCGGTGGCAAACGCGTACAGCTGGCGCTCGGACTCGCTCGTGCGCGAGAGGACCGAAGCATAATCGTCGGTTTTGACAACGACGACCAGGAACGGGCCTGCCGGATCCAGCTTCATTTCGTATTTGACGATGCAGGTCTCCAGTTGATGGCGACTGAAGGAAGAGCTGCCGGTCAGAATGCTTCGCAAGTAGGAATGGCGGACGATTTCCTTCTGTTTCTCTTTCTCGTCGGTCACGACGACCAGCTTCTCCGCCATTCGCCCGTAAACGTTGCCGACATAAGCAAATTCGTCCCGGATCGGTTCGCGCGCGTCCTCGAAGGAGACGCCGCCGTGCCGGGTAACGCGGGAGAGCAGCGCTTCGATCGGGCGATACAGCTTGTGAGCGAGTGCGAACGAGAAGGCTACGGCAAGCAGCAGGAAGCTGATGATGACGATCGTGAACGTTTCTCTCATTTGAGAGACACCGCCAAGCACGGCGTCATAAGGCTGCACGCCGATGACCTTCCATCCGGATACGCCCATTTGCAGGTAGCTGACGATCGTTTTGCCCTGGTGATCGAATTTATGGGAGAAGAAGCCGAAGTTCTCGCCGCCGTGCGATTGATCGCTGCTCAGGGCATAGCTGAGATCGTTCAGTTCGGGCAAATTTTTCTCGTCGCCGGAGAGGATGAAGCGGCCATCGTTGTCCATTAGAAAAATACTGGATTCATTGGGCGCGGAGAAGCCGTTTACGACTTTCAGGTTGTCGAAGACCCATTCCGGCTTGACGTTCAGCACGATCGCGCTTTCACGGTCGTTCATGCTCGTGAACGATTCATAGATAACGACGGAGAAGAAGTCGACCGTATTCGCGCGGCCGCTGAAGTTCATTGGAATAAGCTGCAATTGCGGCAGCTTTTCGGGCTTCTTGATCATTTCGACCAGCCGGCCGGCCATATAGCTTTGTTCCATGCGGTCCGCGAGCGGCCCTAGAGCGTAGCTCTTGTCGCTGTGCCCGTTGTACACGAGTATGGAATGCAGAAACGACTGGGAATCCATCGCTTTGTTCAACTGATTGATGGAGTAGATGAGATCGATGTCTTCCTGTTCCGTGGTGGACATCAGGGGAAAATAAAACCGCTCGTCATTATAGAGCGACAAGGCGATATTGTTGATGATTTCCTGCATGAAGGTCAAGTTGTGATTGATTTGGTTCATGACCTTGCCGTTGGCTTCTCGCTGTATCTGCAGCACGCGGTGCTCCGCGCTGTAATGAATAACGGCTGAGGAGAGTGACAGGAGTATGACGAGCAAGATTGAAATGGAAAGCAGCATGCGCAGCAAGTAGCGCTTGGATTTGTAGAATTGCAGCATTCTCATCTTTTCTATGTCCCCCTCAAACGACTAGACTGTTTACTCTTAGCATTACACACGGGCGCGTGTATTGCCACTATGATATTTGCGAATCCCTGCGCAGCAATTGATGAAATTCACAGCCCTCGCAGCAGTGCTGGCCAAAACGCGCAGTTGGCGCCGGAACAGGACTTTGGCATGCTTTTATAGACAAAGAAGGGAGCAGACGGAGATGGAAGACAGGAATGCCAAGTTGGAATTTTATGTAAGTTCAATACATGGGGACACAACCGGGGACGGCTCGCAGCTGCGGCCATGGAACAGCCTTGCGGAGGCGCGGGACGCTGTCAGGCAGCAACGGGCTTCGGGGCATGCAGGTCCGGTGAAGGTATGGATAGGGGAAGGCCGTTATTTGCTGAACGAGCCGCTGACGTTCACGGCCGTGGATTCCGGGGCTGGGGGCGAGGGCCGCACTGCTTACTGCGCTCTTCCGGGCAGCGCGCCGGTCATATGCGGCGGACGCAGACTTACGGATTGGGAGCCGGCAGGAGACGGTGTCTATCGCAGTTTCGTGGGTGTCGAGGAGCTCCGTTCCTATGGGCATACGCTGTTCGAGAATGGGGAGAGAGCCTACGAGGCGCGAAGCCCGAAGCAGGGGTATTACGTGGTGGCGGGCAAAGGCGAAGGAGACAGCGGCGATGGACGCGGATTTCGGTTCGATCGCGGCGACGTGCCGCCGATTGAGGATGCTGCGAACAGCGGCTTGAAAGTGTTCATATGGCCGGGGGAAGGCGAGTGGAACTGGTTCTCGGAGACGAAGCCGGTCGCTGCCGTCGATTGGGATAAGGATACGGTTTCCTTTCACGATCCCGCGCCTTGGGGCATCGACAAAGGCTCGCGTTATCGGCTGCAAGGGGCGCGGGAGCTGCTGACGGAAGGCGGGGAATTTTACCGGGACGAGCGGGAGGGCTGTCTGTATTACATGCCGCGCTCGCTGCCGATCGAAAAGCAGGATATCGTGCTGCCGCTGATGAAGCGAGTTATCGATATCGTCGGCGGCGAAGGGCCGCTGGGACGGGCCGGTTCGGTAGGCGAAGCAGGGTTGCTGGATGAAACGGGGATGATAGATGAAACGGAGTCGAGAGACGAATTCGTTCGCCACCTGGAATTCCGTGGGCTGACGATAGAAATGTCGGATTTCGTTCCCTCCTACCGGATGCCGGATTCTAATCAGGAGCGCATGGAAGCAAGGGAGGCGCTCGTTCGCCTGGAGAACGCGGAGCGTATCACGATTGCGGATTGCGTTCTGCGTCACGCGGGCCTCAGCGGCATCCTCCTGAACAGGCACTGCGCGGACATCCGAATCGAGAACAACGTCATCGAGCATCTTGGGTTCAACGGTATCTATGCGATCGGCTTCGCTCCGGGCGAGGGGGATTTTGGGAGCGTGGCGGAATCCGATGTTAACCGCGGGCATGTAATCGCAGGCAATACAGTGCGTACCGGGGGCGAGCTGATCGGTCACGGCACGGGCATTCAACTGTATCAGAGCGGGAACTGCACGATCGACGGCAACGTCATCAGCGGGATGCCGCGGTACGGCATCTCGCTCAAAGGACTTCGGTACAAAGCGATGGAGCCTGCGTATTACGGAACGGCCGTTACGTGGGAGAACCATTGGGATTTGCTCCATGCGCGAAATAATCGAATCATCCGCAACGACATTTCGGACGTGATGAAGGACAGTCAGGACGGCGGCATGTTCGAGGCATGGGGCGCGGGACTCGGCAATGAGATCGTCGGCAATCGGTTCCATGACAGCGGCATCTATTTCTCCGTCGGCTACGGCATTTATTTGGATGACGCCGCGGACGGCTTCCTCGTATCCCGCAACGTGGTCCATGATTTATACGGTTCCGGTAAAGGCTCGCTTTGGTTCGTGATTTTCGCTAAAGGGGTCGACAACGTCATCGAGAATAACTTGCTCGTCCGCAACGGCGCCAAAGCGGCGATCGGAACGCAGGAAATGGCCGACGAACCGAATCGCGATCTGACCGTGCGCCGCAATGTCGTCCTTGATTCCGGCGAACAGCTGTATCACTTCATCAACTGGGGCGACGAGCGGCTGAAGGAGGCGGACTTCAACCTGTTCTACCGCTCGGACGGCGAGGCTCCGACGGTAAGCGGCTTCCGCGGCGGCGATACGTACGGGAAAGTACCGATTGCTTGGGAGGAGTGGCGTGCCTTTCTCGGCGGGCGGTTCGATGAACATACCCTGTCAGTTGCGCCGTTGTTGGAGGAACCCGAGCGAGGGGAATTCCGCTTCAGCCCGGATTCGCCGGTGTGGTCGTTGGGCTGGCGGGCGTTGGAGACGAAAGACTGAACGCAGCGGATGCGCGAGGAGAAGCCAGCGAAATGCAAACGGATAAGGGCCGAAACTCGGCCAATGAGCGAGATGTAGTGCACTGGGTGCACCACATGGCGGACTAATCGACAGGCGAACGAATAAGGGGTGCCCCTAAGCCAACGGCTTTTTGGGACACCCCTTATTCGCGGGCCGAATTCGGCAGCGGTGCCGAATTCGTCCAACCGATTCGATCTTACGATCGAATTCCAACCGGCTACCCTCCCTGCGGGTCCGTTTACTTCGCGAGCGCGGACAACTCGGCGAAATCTTCGTCGCTGAGCGTAATGCCAGCCGCTGCGATGTTTTCCTCCACATGCGCGACGCTCGAGGTACCCGGGATCGGCAGCATGACCTTGGAGCGTTTTAGCAGCCAGGCCAGCGCGATTTGGGACGGCTTGGCATCGTATTTCTTCGCGATGGCGTCAAGCGGTCCGCCTTCCTTGGCCAATGCGCCTGTCGCGAGCGGGAACCATGGGATGAACGCGATATCGTTCGCTTCCGCGTAGTTCAGCACGTCCTCGGACTTGCGGTCGGAGAGGTTGTACAAATTTTGGACGGAAGCGATCTTGGCGATCTCGCTCGCGGCGATCAGCTCCGCCACGCTTACTTGGCTCAGTCCGATGTGGCGGATTTTGCCTTCCTGTTGCAGGAGGACAAGCTCTCCGAGCTGCTCCGCGAGCGGCACCTTCGGATCGATGCGGTGCAATTGAAACAGGTCGATGCGCTCCAGTCCGAGATGGCGAAGGTTCAGTTCCGCCTGTTGGCGCAAATACTCCGGCCGGCCCAGAGGACGCCAGTCGTTAGGGCCGGAACGGCTTAGGCCTGCTTTGGTCGCGATAACAAGATCATCCTTGTACGGATGAAGGGCTTTGCGGAGCAGCAAATCCGCGGTGAACGGACCGTAGGAATCGGCCGTGTCGATGAAATTCACGCCGAGCTCGGCTGTCCGCTTCAAGACGCGGACGGCTTCGTCCGGATCCTTCGGATCGCCCCAGACGCCGGGACCTGTCAGTTGCATCGTACCGTAGCCCAGACGGTTGACGGTGAGCTCGCCGCCGATTGCATACGTGCCGGAAGCGGCAGCGTTATGTTGCTGAATTGTCATTGAGATTCCCTCCGATTCGAATGAAAGATTCCTATTCAATTGCCTGTGAAGCCGGGTTGTCGCCCTGTGCCAAGATTGTAGTCCAGCCGCCCGGCAAAAGCAAATCAGAGGGGCTGCCGGCTGAGACAACTTAGTAGAAATAGAGTCGGTTTACAGCGGACTCGTGAGGTGCATGCCGAACATGGCCCAGGCAAAAAAGAATAACCCGGCGCGCAAGGCGCCGGGTTATTCTTCATGAACAAACTGCGTATACGCGAGCGTCTACTAGGACAGCTAGGCTGCGATATTGGGGACTAGTGATAGATTAGCGTTTTTTGCTGCGAGTGCGAGTACGGGAAGCCGGTTTCTTGGAGGACGTTTTCGCGCGTTTGCTGGAAACGCGGACCATGACGTCTTTCTCGGTGTAAACGCAGGATTTGTGGTAAACCGGGCAGCAGTGATGTTGTTTGACAACCTCTACCGCTTGGACGACGTTCACCAATTGCGGGTGGTAGTAATCTTCATATAAGGTGACAGGTGGATCATAGACAGTTTGTGTAGGGCAGTCTGGACAGAAATGATCCGAATTCGGGTTCATTGCGTTCGCTGGGCTGACATTGTTCATGGGGTGCATGTAGCTCATCTCGTTCACTCCTCTCTCGTTCGATTCTGTATATCCTATGTCGAGAGAAGGGAAGTTGTCTGTATGAATGCCATGGTAGGACATCGGCCCTCGGGGACAGCTGAAGGGGAGCAACATATGCCGGGTAACGTCTGCCGCGGGTACGGCGATCCCGAGTCGGCTTCTGGCGCCGCATCCGCACCGGGTTCGGCACAGCGTCTCGGCTTTTAACGCATCCGTCTCTTCCGCCGCCGCGTTTCGCTCTGAAGGCATTCGCCACTTCCGTCGCCGCGTTTCGCTCTGAAGGCATTCGCCACTTCCGCCGCCGCTACGACAGCTCCGGCTCTTGATATCGCCTGGCCAGCCGCCATTCGCTCGGCGCCAAGCCGAAGCGCCGCTTGAACGACCGGCTGAAATAGTGGATGCTCTGGAAGCCGCAGGCTTGCGAAACCTGCTGCACGCTCATCTCCGAATGGAGCAGATATTCCGCGGCGGCATTCAGCCGCAGCTCGTTCAGGTAGCCGAACGGCGTTTTGCCGGTCTGCTGCTTGAACAAGCGAACCAGATAGGAAGGGTCATAGTGCGTGTAGTCCGCGATGGTCTGCAGGGTGATCGGCTGCGGGAAAACCGACTCCAGGAAGCGAAGCACCTCCGCCGCAAGCGCCTCGCCGGAAGATCGGGCAGGTGCGGGCTCGCGCGCCGCGGCGCCGCTGCCGATCAAGATGAGCAGCTTGCGCAAGTCGGATAGCAGCGCCTCCCGGAACAGGTCCCAAGGCAGCGCATCCTCGGCTTTCATGAGCATGCCGACGGCATGGAAAGCTGCCAGCAGCGCGGGATAGGGGGCGGCATCCCAGTCGATGGCGCCCTGCAGGCCGTTCCATTTGTAGATGACATCTACCGCCGGGAGCGGGTCCGAATCTTCCGTATGAAACTCCGCATACCAGTAGCGCAGCGAATGCGAGCGCTGAACGAGCTGATGCGGCGAGTTCGGCAGAATGACGAACAGGGCCGTCCCGTCCGCCTTGTAGGTGACGCCGGACCATTCGAGATCCGCCTCCCCTTCGAGAATGCAGAGCAGCTCGCAATAAGGGTGGACGCCTCCGGCGCGATCCCCGATCCTGCCGACGGCTTCGGCGAATCCGTTGCTCCTGAGCTTCATGACGTTTCCTCCCTTAGATGTAATGTCAATGATGTGCAAATGATACTACGCAATTGCAGTGCTGTATACGGCGAAAAGATCAGCTGTTTCAGTAGGAGGACAATAGAGTGCAAAGACTTCCGGCAATGAAAGCGCTTATCCTTAGGGTATCATCCGCGGCACGAAGAAGTGCGCGGAATCCAAGGAGATGAGCAGCTCATGAAAGCATTGCAAATTGACGGCGTCGGCGAGCACAGAATCGTCGAGGTTCCGATTCCGGCTATTATGGACGACCAGGTGCTGGTCCGCATTCATCTCGTCGCGACATGCCCACGATGGGACATCGCGATGCTCGGCGGCAAGGATATGTTCGACGCGACCCGCGGCCCGGACTATCCGCTGCCCCCGGGCTTTCCCGGACATGAGGCGGTCGGCGTCGTCGAGGCGGTCGGCGCTTCCGTGCAAGGCTTCCAGCCAGGCGACCGCGTCGCGGCGCTGGAGCATTTGTTCCCGGGGCAAGGCGCATATGCGCAATATTTGGCTTACCGGGAGCGGGATCTGCTCAAGCTGCCCGACTCCGTGAGCGACCGGAAGGCCGTGTCGACGGAGCTTTTGAAATGCATCGTGTTCGGGCTCGACCAGTTCGCGGATCTGAGAGGCAAAAGCATGCTGATCGCAGGCCTCGGCCCGGCTGGAATGCTGGCCATGCAGGTTGCCGCGCTATGGGGCGCGCATGTGACGGCCATCGATGTCAGCCAAGAGCGTGTAGATGCGGTGAACGCGCTCGGCATCGGAACGGCCGTCCATGCGGATGAACTTGGCGACCGGCGCTTCGATCTGGGCTATGACTGCGTCGGGGCTGCGGCATCCGTACAGAACGTGCTGGATCGGACGAACGAGCATGTCGTTATTTTCGGCGTGCTTCGCGGCAGCTTGGCGTTCCGGGATTCGTTCTGGGGAGGCGGCCTTAAGCTGGAATCGTTCAGGGGGCGGCCGGTGAATGAACGGTACCGCGAACTGCTGCTGGATCTGCTGACCCGTCCGTCGTTTAATACGGAATGCCTGCAGTCTCGGCAAATGTCGTTCCGCGATTACACGGAGGCCGTTAACGTGCTCAAGGCGCAGGGAGCGGTCAAGATTTGCTTCGATCCGCAGGAGATGGCTGAATAAGGGAATAGATGTTAAAGAGGAGGAAACCGGGATGAAAGCACAAGCCGTCGTATTCGACGATCGCAATAAAGTCTCGTTCAGAGAGGTGGAGATACCGGAACCCGGCGAGCGCGACGTCGTCGTCGAGGTGGAATATTCATGGATCAGCATCGGTACGGAATCGTCTTTCCTGCGCGGAGAGCGTATCTCCGGCGAGGTGCCTTACAAGCCCGGCGATCCGTGGCCGTTTCCGATTTCGGCGGGCTACCAGAAGGTCGGCAGAGCGGTTCAGGTCGGCAGCGCCGTCACGCATATTAAGCCGGGGGACCGAGTATTTGCATCCGTAAGCTGGATCAAAGGGATGCACTTCGATTTTGCCGGGCATGTCAATCCGGCGGTGACCGACGGAGGCCAGGTATGGAAACTGCCGGAAGGCGACGTGCCGCCAATTGCGTACTCCGGCGCCGTCTTGACGCAGGTCGGCTACAACTGCGGCAGCCGGCCGCCGGTAGAACGCGGCGAGACCGCCGTCGTGATCGGCGATGGGCTGGTCGGACAATGGGCCGCGCAGACGCTGCATAAGCGAGGTGCTTCCGTATACATCCTGGGGCATCGGGAAGAGCGGCTGCGGCTGGCGGAAGCCGGCGGGTATGCGGTTCCGCTGAACGGGCGCATCGCCGACCCCGCAGCCGAGCTTCGAGGCGCCGGCGCTTCCATCGGCATCGTCGTCGACACGGTCGGAAGCCTCGATACGTTCCGCCGACTGCAGCCGCTGATGAAGCACGACAGCCATCTCGTCTCGGCAGGCTATCTTGGCGAGAACGGAACGATCGACATTCAGACGCTTCGCGAGCAGGAAATCACGCTGCATACGCCGTCGGGCTGGAGCACGCCGCGCATGGACGAGACCATTCGGGGTATCTCCGAGGGCTGGCTGCAGACGGAATCGCTCATTACGCATCGCTATTCGGCGAGCGACGCCGCGAAGGCCTGGGAGCTGATATCGACGAAAGGAAGCCCATGCCTGGGCGTCGTGCTGGAATGGTAATTGCAATGGCGGTTTGCTGAGATTAATGCGCGTTAGGCTAAGAATAATGGACGGGCGTCTTTAAAACTTCGTCTTCTGGGTAAATAGAGTATGAGCTTGCTAGATCCATTACTCATATTCGGGAGGCTGAAGATCATGACGAAACCATTAAACAGCTATCGGCATGTCGTAGGCGTGTTTGAGTCGGAACAAGCGGTAATCTCGGCGATTGAGGACTTGAAATCCATCGGATACACATCGGATCAGATATCGGTTATTAGTCGGAGCAAGGATGAAATGAGTGCTATTCAGGAGGAAACGGGAACGAACGCGCCGGATGGCGCATTGACCGGTGCCGCAGCCGGCGGTGTGCTCGGTGGCGTAACCGGCCTGCTTGCGGGTCTGGGGCTTCTGGCGATTCCGGGCATCGGGCCGCTGCTGGCCGCGGGACCGATCGTAGCTACCATCACGGGTGCGGCAGTCGGCGCGGGAGCAGGCGGATTGGTCGGCGGGTTGATCGGTCTCGGCATTCCGAAGGAAGAAGCGGAGCTTTACAGCGATTATGTCGACGATCATAAGCTGCTGGTCTTGGTCGAAGCGGTCGGCGCGCAACGAAATCTGGCGCAGGATGTTTTCCGCCGCTACGGCACCTTGAACTCGGATATGTACGTTCGCATGGACGGCAAAGACCGCGAAGATCTTGTGGATGCAGCATCGTACGGCGACGCTGGCCTGCGTGCGGACCGGAACCGGAACCGCGGCGGCATGCTCGATTCGCGGGAGATCGATGCCAATACCGGCGAAGTTTATGACGATACGCCGGTTATCGGCGCCGGACCGGAAGGTACGTTCAGGCAGCGTTAAGAGCGCTGCGGCAGACTTCGGTTGTAATCAGCAATCAAGAACGGAAGCCGACCTTGACGGGTCGGCTTCTCATCATACAGAGAAACCGCTGTATTTTAAGGGAGTTCAGTAAGCGGCGAAAGCAGCCAATCATGCAACGTGCATTCGGGCTGGAGCTTTACGGTTGTCAGCGTTGCTATTCCACAACAAATACAGCTAAATAAACGCTAACGGTTCCGACTGACGTTATTGGGCGTAGGTGGGCTGATTGACACGGGAAAATCTCGCAATAAGCCTCCTGACAACCGTTGGTTAACTAAAAGGAGCATTTGAAAGCGATTAGCCATCCGCGCAACCGTTAGCTGCAGGGTGTTTAGGTTCATTTTCCAAGCATGACTATAATTGCGTGCATCGGCACTTAACAACCCCAAAGAGTTCCGCGATTATGCTATTTTCTCGACATGCTGGGAAGCCGACCTTGACCGGGTCGGCTTCTTTGTCATAGGCAGCGCCTGAGCTTATCGGCATCAGTCTTGGGACATCCGTAGGACTAACGTGTTCAAGCATTCCATATACTGGTTATAATAGAGGTACATTCGGGATGCGGAAGGCGGGGAAGGCGAATGAAGCGTTGGCTGTTCGTAATTGGGTTCGCGGCGTTGGTCGTATATGCGGCACTTGGATTCGATGGCGGACGATCCGCTTCTTTTTCGCTGTCGCCGCCCGAACTGACGCTGGACCAGCTGCGCGCTTCCATCGCCGACAGGCTGGCGGAGAGGGATACCGACATCAGCTTCGAATACGGCGGGAACCGCGAAGAGCTGTCCGAGCGAATCGGCTCGCTGCTCAAGGAAGCGTTCGCCGAGGACGATTACACCGCCTATAACGTGGAGTCGTATCTCTACACCATACGGACATGGGGCACTTCGGCCAAAATCAAACTGTCGGTCACCTACCGCGAATCCGCCTTGGAGACGGCGGCGGTCGACGAGCGGATCCGTCAAACGCTGCCGGCCATCTTGAAAGGCGCGACCACCGACCGGCAGAAAGCGCGGGCCATCCACGACTGGATCGTCACGCATGTAGCGTACGACACGAGCTTGCAGCGCTACACGGCTTACGACGCCTTAATGTCTGGCTCCGCGGTGTGTCAGGGCTACACGCTGCTGGCTCATCGGATGATGGCCTATGCGGGACTGGAGTCCAAGATCGTAGAGGGCACCGTAGCCTCCGGCAGCCATGTATGGAATCTCGTCCGCATCGACGGCGAATGGTATCACATGGATGCGACATGGGATGATCCCGTTCCCGACCGTCCGGGCATTGCGGGCGAGACGTATTTTCTGAAGACGGATGCGGAGATGAAGCGGGATCATCAATGGAAATCGCTGTAGCAAGCTGCTATAGCTGCTGCCTCCTCTGTATCCGCTGTCGGCAGTAGCCTCTAGAATGATTCGAAAGTGTTCGGCAGTAGTCGGCAGCGGTTATTCCGTCTCCCGTTCGGAGATGCGCACGGCCGCGCCAGCGGGGGCGGCCCGCCGGTATTCGCCTGGCGTCATGCCGAATCGGCGGCGGAACTGGGTGCGAAAATGCTTGCCGTCGGCGTAGCCGCATTCCAGCGCGATATCCCGAATCGGCGCGTCGCCTGAACGAAGCAGCAGGCTGCCGCGCTCCAGCCGGTACGCATTGACGAAGCCGGCGAAGCTGTCGTTCAGCTGCTCCCGGAATAACCGGTTCAAGGAGCTGCGGCTGATGCCGAGCTTCGCGGCCGCGTCGTCCAGCTTGATTTTATCGCGGTATTGCAGGTGGACGTATTCGACCGCCTCCTGCAATAGCCGCGTTTTTTTGCGGCTGGCGTAGTCGCGTTCCGTTGCTTGCTCGCCTTGCCGGCCAAGCTCCGCCAGCAGCGCGAGCAGGTAGCCCTTCAGCTTGATCAGGTAAGCCGGCTTCTTCTCCTCGTATTCCCGCAGCATCGCCTGCATGAGATACTCGATCTCCATGCCGTCGCTGGCATAATACTTGCGATTGGAGAACAGGGAACTCACGTCGTAGTCGACGAAACCCGGCATGATCATGCAATCTATCCATTCAAAATGCGGCGTGATCGGCTCGAAGGCATGCGTGTCCCCGGCCTGGATGACGAACACATCCCCCGCCCCCGCGCGAAAAGACTTATCGTTCAGCCGGTGAACCGCTTTGCCGGAACGGACGTAGAGCAGTTCCGCGAAATCATGCCCGTGCAGGCTGACGGATCTATACTGGCCATTGTTCAGGCGATGAATGCGGATTTGCTCTTCCGGGTGAATGTAGTTCGCATGCGTATACCGCGTATTTTCGGCCATCGGCCTCACCCCCGTATGATTTGATTCAATATACCCCGAACTTGACTCGATTCTCCCTCATCTTATCGTTGTATCCCCCTATAATGAGAATGTCAAGCGTTTACAATGCCGATACGCGAAGGGATGATAGCGATGGAGCATCAACATACATGGACGGCGGCCTGGATATGGCCGGATAACGATGGTAAAGGTTCGGAGAGGAAGCAGCAAAGAACGTTTTTCAGGAAAACGTTCCTCGTAGCGAATCCCGCTGACGCGGAGCTGACGGTGGAAGTGACCGCCGACAGCAAATACCGCCTGTACGTGAACGGGCATTTCGTATTGCGAGGGCCTTGCAAGGGCGACGCCTGGAATCAATATTACGACACGGTTAATCTTGCGCCGTACCTGCAGGAAGGCCGGAACGTCATTGCGGTAGAAGTCGTACACTATCCGCGTCTCTTGGTCGGAAGTCCGTCGGAGGGCGGACCGATGTCCGAATGGCGTGCCGATGTCGGGGGGCTGTGGCTGCAGGGCGCCCTGCGGGACAATAGCGGAACGGTGCTCGAACCGCTGGACACGGACAGCACCTGGCGCCTGGTGGCAAATGAGGCCGTCGGCATCGGGCGAGAATCGTACACGCTGTTCGTTGGCGGGACGGAAGAGGCGCAAGGCAGCCTGATCCCGGCAAATTGGAACCTTCCCGATTTTGACGATGCGTCATGGGGGGTCTGCGGCAGACCGATTGATCCGCTCGACCGTTTCTACGGACAGCTCCTCCCTTGGCAGCTGAAGCCGCGTCCGATCCCGGCGCTCTCGGAGACGGATAGCTCGTTCACGCGCGTGATGCGTGCTTCCGGCAAGGCTGCGGAAAGCGGTATCGCCGAACTTTTCCCGCTGACGCTGAATCCGGGCGAATCGATATGGCTGGAGCTGGACGCGGGCTTGCTCAGGACCGGTTATGTACAGCTGGACGTGGTGGACGGCGAGGGAGGCAGCATCGATCTGCTCTATTCCGAAGCCTACGAATATAAACATCCGGAGCAGCATGGGGGAAAACGACGTGCGGTCCGCGATGATCCGGAAGACAAGACGCTGCGCGGCAACGGCGATCGATACTTCCCGGCCGGCTGGGGCACCGCGGACAAGCCGGAAACGTACGAGCCGATGGGCCGCCGGGCATTCCGTTTCGTTCGCCTCGACGTGCAGGCAGGAGCTGAACCGCTGACGATCGCGCATCTTGGTTACCGCTTGACAGGTTACCCGCTGCAGGAGCTTGGACGCGTTCGTTCCTCCGATCCGCAGACGGACGCCATGTGGGATATCAGCTTGAATACGTTGCGCGGCTGCATGCAGGACACGTACGAGGATACGCCGTATTATGAGCAAATGCAGTACGTGATGGACGCCAAATCGCAGGCGCTGTTCACGTATGCCGTCAGCGGGGACGACCGGCTTGCCCGCAAGACCATTTATGATTTCCACAGCTCGCTTATTCCGTCGGGCATGCTTCAAAGCCGTTATCCGTCCGTGGATCGGCAGATTATCCCGGGATTCGCGCTGTTCTGGATTCAAATGGTCCGCGACCATTACGCGCACTTCGGCGACGAGGCGCTCGTCCGCAGATATTTATCCACGGTGGACGCCGTGCTCGGCTGGTTTGAACGGCGGATCGAGGACGGGCTGGTCGGCTACATTCCTGAGCCGTATTGGGCGTTCGTGGACTGGGTAGGAGCTTGGAACGAGACGGCTGGCGCTCCGCCGGCAAGACGATCCGGCGCTTTGACCGTCTACAACCTGATGTACGCCATGACGCTGCAGCAAGGGGCGGAGTTGAACGAAGCGGCGGGCCGCCGCGATACGGCATCGGAATACCGCCAGCGTGCGCAAGCCGTGAACGAGAAGGTTCGCGCTGCTTGCTACGACGAGGCGAGCGGCTTGTTCCGCGACGGCCCGGCTGTACCGATGTTCAGCCAGCATGCCCAAATCTGGGCCGTGCTCTCCGGCGCGGTCGAAGGCGCGGAAGCGCGCCAGCTGCTGGAGCGGATGCTAGCGCGCACGGATCTGCCGGCGGCATCCTTCTCCATGAGCCACTTCCTGTTCCGCGCGCTGTCGAAAGCGGGCATGTACGGCCGGACCGAGCAGCTGTGGCAGCCATGGAAGGATCAGATCGGTCTTGGCCTTACCGCATGGGTGGAAGATCCCGTGCAGCAGCGCAGCGACTGCCATGCCTGGAGCGCGCTCCCGCTGTACGAGTACCCGGCGGAAACGCTCGGCGTGAAGCCGGTGCAGCCGGGCTTTGCGGCAATCCGCATCGAGCCGAAGCCGGCCGGCCAAGCCTGGGCGGAAGGCACGGTTCCGACGCCGCAGGGCGAAGTGAACGTGCGCTGGGAGATCAAGGATGGCAGCTTCACGCTGCAAGCGAAGGTTCCGGGCGGTATTGCGGCGACCGTCGTGCTGCCGGACGGAAGCGTCCATGCGTGCACGCATTCGGATATCGTGCTGACCTGCCCGCTCGCTGCGGTGAACGTGTAGCGATTAGCATGCAGCACTAATGGCGGATAAACGATCAAAGAGCTTTGGACCCTTTGCGCGGCAAGGGGGCCAAAGCTCTTTTTGTGCTTCTCATGATCGTTGTCTTTCGCCGCGGTACGATTCCAAGGGAAGGATGGAAGATTGCTTGGTCTGAAGCAAGCCATTGCGAAGCGTTTCGACGAATGCTTCGCCTACGGAGCCGAACAACGCTCCGTCGCGTATCCGGAGAATGCCCGTGACCAGGCCGCCGTCCAAGTCTCTGATCGGGCGCACGACGGTTCCCGCCGGTGCGGGATTCACCGTGATGAGGGGGACGAAGGCAAGGCCGAAGTCAGCCTGCACGTAGTATTTGAGCGCGGCCATATTGCCGATCTCGATGCCCGAGTAAGGCGTGGCGCCTTTCTCGAGCAGCGTGCTCTCCAGCTTTTTGCGGTAAGGGCAAATGCTTGTCGTCAGCAGGAGACGCTCGTTCTGCAGCTCCGCCATCTCGATGGATTCCTTTGCCGCGAGCGGATGGGTTTCCGGAATGAGCAGGGCGACCTCTTCCGTGAACAACGGTTCGAAATTGACGTCGATGCCGGAGTCGGGCGTCGTGCAAACGGCCAGGTCGATCGTTCCTTTGTCCAGCATCTCGCTCAGAACGGTCGTATTGCCGATCTGAATGCTGACCTGAACCTTGGGATGCCGTTCCAGGAACGGCGCGAGTATGCGCGGCAGGCGATAGCTGGCGGTCGGCTCCATGACGCCGAGGCGAACCGTGCAGCTTTCCCCGTTTACCAGCTCCGACATGGCATTCTGCAGCAGGTCGTAATCTTTCAGCAGCGTGTCGGCCTTCTCCAGAAACAGGCGTCCGGCTTCCGTCAACCGCAGTTTCTTGCCGCGCTCCAGCAGCTTGACGCCAAGATCGCCCTCCAGCTTCTGAATATGCAGCGTAATCGTGGACTGCACGTATTGGAGCTCTTCGGATGCCTTCTGAAAGCTGCCCGTTCGTACGATAGCTTGAAAGGTTTTGATCGTGCGAAGATCCATAGGTTTATCATCGCCTTTCGAAGTTGCTGTGGATGATTCAGTAAAAATGAAGCCGGCCATTTCGTTTTCTCAATATACACAGGAGGCATTTTTCGGTATCATAGCATAAATCGCGGATTATTCCTACTTGATTAGTATGAAATAAAAACAATTTGGAGAGGAGCTTCCCATGCCACACGAAATCGACAGGTTCATTCGCAGCGAGAGAGACGCTCTCCTGGCTGAGTATGCCGATCGGCTGGCCCATCGTTTGGAGCAGACGGCGGCTTATTATG
The DNA here is from genome assembly GCF_056269105.1 of Paenibacillus sp. J31P316. Classification (NCBI taxonomy): domain Bacteria; kingdom Bacillati; phylum Bacillota; class Bacilli; order Caryophanales; family Paenibacillaceae; genus Paenibacillus; species Paenibacillus sp. J31P316. Next base: position 788,089 of record NZ_JBWDNI010000003.1, read on the forward strand.
ACGAGACCGGGACGTTTCCTTTCGAGCATTATGACTACCTGCAGCAGGAAGGCTTGTTCAAGCTGACGATTCCTTCCGAGTACGGCGGGGATGGGGCAGGACTCTACGAGACGGTGCTGGTTCAAGAGAGATTGGCCAGGGGAGACGGCTCCACGGCATTGTCAATCGGCTGGCATCTCGGTTTCTTCTTGAATTTGCGGACGGTTCGTCCTTGGAAGGAAGCGACGTTCCGCAAGCTCAGCGAGGAAGCGGCGGGCCGCGGAGATCTGCTTAATCTGTTCGTATCGGAACCGGCGGGCAATCCGGGCCGCGGAGGCCGGACGGCTACGACGGCGCGGAAGGTCGAGGGCGGCTATGTCTTGAACGGGCGAAAGTCGTTCTGCACGCTCGCGCCCGTTCTTGAGCGGTTTACGGTCTATTGCTCGATTGAAGGCGACGACGCCTTCGGCGAATTTCTGGTGGAGAAAAGTAACGGCGTTACGGTTGTCGAGACGTGGGATACGATCGGCATGCGTTCTACCGGCAGCCACGATATCGTGCTCGAGGACGTCTTCGTCGAAGCGGACGCGCTGCTTGGGGAATACGGCACCGGCCTGCAGCGGCTCGGCCGCGACGGCGGAGCCGCGCTGTTCCACATTCCCGCGGTGTACATGGGCATCGCGCTGGCAGCGCGGGATTATGCGCTCGAATTCGCCTCGACCTACCGCCCGGCGGGCCTGCAGGTTCCGATCGCGGAGCTTGGCCATGTCCGGCAGAAGCTGGGCGAGATCGAAGCGGCCGTGCGCACGGCAAGAACGCTGCTCTATACCGCCGCAGCCCGTTGGGATGCCAAGGCGCTGCCGCTGGAAGAGCTCGGCTTAGAGCTTCAGCATGCCAAATTCATCGTGTGCAACGAGGCCATCCGCATCGTCGGCTTGGCTATGCGCATAGTCGGCGGCCGCAGCCTGCATCGCTCCAACAAGCTGGAACGGCTGTTCCGGGACGTGCAGTGCGGCTTGCATAATCCGCCGATGGACGACCAAGTCACGGAAGGACTGGCTCGTGCGGCATTAGGCGAGTGGGAATCGGCGTCAAGCTCAATCCCAAGCCCGAGTCCAAGTCCAAGTCAATCCCCGGCTCAAGCCCCGAGCCTAAGCTCAAGCCCCGAGCCTAAGCTCAAGCCCAGAACAACACCCAAGCCCAGATCATCCGGCGTCCGATGACTTGATTCGAGAAGGGCGGGCAGAAGTACCATCATAAAAAATGAACGAAACCATCGAGTTTACCCATTTTACAAAAGCGAGCGTATTGATTTATAGTACAATTATTCCGATTGACAAACTGTGAATAATAGGAATGAACATATGATTGAATCAGCACGACCGGACGACCGGAGACGCTGCGATTCCCGATTGCCGATATGCGCTGGCTGACGCCGGACATACGGTTATCGGGAAGCGGCGTCTTTTTTATGAAGCGGAAAGGAGGCCGCAAGCCATGGGAAAGCTGTGCAGCTTAGGAGAAGCGGCGGCAAGCGTAAGGAACGGGGAACGGCTCGCGATCAGCGGGGGGCTCGAGACGGCGCCGATGGCGATCGTGCGGGAGCTGATTCGCCGGAACATACGGGGACTTCATCTCATCTGCAGCGGCTCGGTCGCGATGAACGCGGATTTGCTCATCGGCGCCGGCTGCGTCGATACCGTCGAGCTGTCGCATATCCTGCTCGGCGAATACGGTTTTGCTCCCCGGTTCCGCAAGGCGGCCGAGGCCGGCAGGGTTCGCATACTCGACCATTCTTGTCCCGGCATGGCATCGGCGCTGCAGGCGGGGGCGCTCGGAATTCCTTTCATCCCCGTGCTTGGATTACTGGGAACGACCGATTTGGCGATCAGGCCGGAATTCAGGTCCATCCCGAATCCGTACGGGCAGGGCGAAGAGATCGCGCTCGTACCGGCCATCTATCCGGATGTCGCGCTGTTCCACGGCTACGAAGCCGATACGGACGGCAATGTCGTGACCAGCAGCCTGCAAAATAACAAACTGCTGGCGCAGGCTGCATCCCGCGCCATCGTTACCGTAGAGAAGGTCGTTCCTGCAGGGCAGCTCGACCGGAGCAAGGGCGTGTTCGTGGCTGCGAGATATATCACGCACATCGTGGAGTCGCCTGGCGGCGCTTATCCGGCGTCCTGTCCCGGTTACTACGAAGCAGACCAGGGTCATATTCGGAGCTATGCGGAAGCGGCCAAGACGGACGAAGGCTTCAAGGCTTATCTGGAGGAGCATGTGCTGCCGGCGCCGTTGGCCCTCTCTTATACGAAAACGATTGGGGGCGGTTACGATGGGTGACCACAATGCCGGAGGAGCTGCTCCGGAGGATCGGTATACGGAGGAGGAAGGGCTGATCTGCACCTTGTCCCGGGAGCTGAAGGACGGCGAGACGGTGGCCGTCGGCAATCAGTCGGCGGTGCCGGCCGCGGCGGCTTATCTGGCCAAAGCGACCCATGCCCCGAACAGCAGGCTTCACATCCTGGGCGACGCGCGGAATTGGCCGTTCGAGGGAACGAACGAGTTCTTCTCGCACATTCAGCGCGGAGCCGTCGACGTCTTCTTCCTCGGCGGGGCGCAGATCGATCCTTACGGCAGCATCAACCTGCATGCCATCGGCAGCATCGCGCAGCCGAAGGTCCGCCTGCCCGGCGGGGCGGGCTCGTCCTTGGCGTATTACCGCTGCAAGCGCATTTATCTCGTGAAGACCGACCATCAGGCCAAAGGCTTTCCGGAGCAGCTCGATCATGTGTCGAGCCACGTTTCAACAAGCTATCGCGAGCCGGGCCATGGCATTCTTGCCGGCGTGTTATCGCCGATCGCGGTGTTCCTTCCCGATGGAGAAGGGGGCAGGCTGCGGCTATCCCGGACGGCACCGGGCATTTCCGCGGAAGAGGTACAACGCCGAACGGGCTTCGACATTGGCGCGGGCCGAACGGTTCCCGAGATCGAGCCTCCCACGGAGGAGGAACTGGCGGCGCTGCGAACGGTCGTACGGCGTCACATGAACACGGTCTATCCGGAATTTACAAGAGGAGGCATACGACGTGGTTGAATTCATTACGATGGCGCCCACCTCGGGCGATGGCAAGTATGTCGGTTACGCTAAGCAAGGAACCCAGCGTCTGGAGGGATGGACGGCGGCAGCTGAACGAGAGCCGAGTCTTGCCTATATCGGTCAGATCGCGGAGGCGGCGGAACGCGGAGGATTCGGAACATTGCTCTTGCCGACGGGCAGCAGCTGCCTCGATTCGCTCGTGATCGCGACGGCGCTGATTCCTCGGACGGAGACGCTGAAATTCCTGTTCGCGGTCCGGCCCGGATTCGTCGAGCCGGCGGTATTCGCCAGACAATACGCAAGCTTCGATTACTTGTCCGGCGGGAGAGGCCTGATCAACGTCGTGACGGGCGGATCGCCCGCGGAACAGGCGGCGGACGGCGATTTCCTGCCGCATGACGACCGTTATGAACGGACGCATGAATTCATCCGCGTGCTGAAGCGGCTGTTCGCGGAGGATGGCTTCGACCATGAGGGCAAGCATTACAAGCTGCGCAACGCGGCGCTGTATCCGAAGCCGATTCAATCAAGTCCGCCGATCTATATCGGCGGGGCATCGGAGGCCGGGATCGAGGTCGCGGCAGAGGCCGCGGACGTGTACATGATGTGGGGCGAGACGCAGGAGCATACCGCGAAGCGCATCGACACGGTCAGAGCCGCGGCGGACAGCCGAGGCCGCAAGCTGAGCTACAGCATTTCGTTACAGGTCTTTCTTGGCGATACCGAGGAACAGGCATGGGCGAACGCAAGAGAAGCGATCAGCAAAGCCGAGCCGGATGCGGTGAAGCGCAAGGCGGAGGCGAACGCGCAGGGCGATTCCGTCGGCCTGAAGCGGCTTCACAGCCTGATGGAGGAAGCCAAGGCGAACGATTTCGTCATCGGGCCGAATCTGTGGGCAGGCTTAACGCAGGTGCTGAGCGGCAATTCCATCTCGCTCGTCGGCACGCCGGACCAGGTGGCGGACCGAATCGTCGAATATGCCGGGCAAGGCTTCGACAAGGTGCTGCTGCGCGGATTCCCCCATCTGGAAACGATCGAAGCGATCGGCAGGGAAGTCATTCCGCGGGTGCGCGAGCGGCTTGCCGGCAGGCAGCCGCGTGAAGAGGTGGGCGCATGAGCTACGATTTTCAGCAGCTGGAGTCCGATATCCGGGCGGTGCTGGCGGAGCATGGAGACAGCTATCCCGCAATCGTGGATGGCGTGAAGCCGCTGCTGGAGCAGGTGCTCCGCTCGGAGACGCTGCTTCCGGAAGACTATCTCGTGCCGCGCCGGGATAAATATGCGCAGTACTTGCTGTACAAACCGGCTGACGAGTCTTTCGCGGTCGTCGCGTTCGTCTGGGCGGCGGGGCAAACCGCGCCGGTGCACGACCATCTCGTCTGGGGGCTCGTCGGTATATGGCGGGGGGCCGTGGAGGAGGTGCGCTACCGCCGGATCGACCGCGGCGAGGACGAGAATCCGCGTTATCTGCTGGAGCCGGTGAAGACGGTCAAAGCGGAGCAGGGAGAGATCTCCTATGTCTATCCGCCGAACTACGACATCCACGGCGTGTCTAATCCCTATTCGGATACTGCCGTGACGGTGCATATCTACGGAACGGATATCGGCAAGCAGCCGAGGCATATCCATGATCCGGCGACCGGCGGCGTACGGGACGTAGTGACGGCGCACGACAACGCGGAAGCGATCTACCCGCAATGAGCATCGAAGGAGAAGAAAGCCATGACGAAACGTACGACCTTAGCAAAGGAAACTGCCTCGGCGAATGATACGACCTCGGCGAATGTCGTGACCTCAGCGAAAGATACGACCTCGGCCAATGCCGCGACTTCAACGAATGATGGCAGCTTGCCGCTTTCGGGCATCCGCGTCATCGAATTCGGGCAGATCGCGGCAGGGCCGTTCACGGGCATGCTGCTGGCGGATCTCGGCGCGGACCTCGTGAAGGTGGAGCGTCCGGACAGCGGCGACGGCATGCGGGATTGGCCGCCTTTCTACGAGAGCGGCGAAGGGCCGTTCAGCGCAAACTTCGCTTCGCTCAACCGCAACAAGCGGAGCCTCGCGGTCGACTTCAAGCAGCCGGAGCAGCTGGCGCGGCTTCGCGAGCTTTGCGGCGAGGCGGATGTCATCATCGAGAATTACCGCCCCGGCGTGCTGCGCAAATTCGGGCTCGGCTTCGAGGATTTAAGCGTATCGAACCGCAAGCTCGTGTATGCCTCCATCTCCGGCTATGGCCAGACCGGTCCTTATGCGCAGAAAGGGGCATTCGACGTGACGGTGCAGGCCGTCAGCGGGCTGATGAGCGTGACGGGCGAAGAGGCGGGCGATCCCGTCAAATGCGGGGTGCCGGTGGCCGATTTCGCCGCCGGGCTGTATGCGGCGTACGCCATCGCTGCAGGCGTGCATCAGGCAAGCAGGACTGGCGAAGGCACTTACCTCGATTGCTCGATGCTTGGGAGCGTACTCGGAATCTCAGCTCTGCAGACGAGCGAATACTTCGGCAACGGAATCGCGCCGAAACGGCTCGGTACCGCCCATCCCCGCAACGCGCCGTATCAAGGGTACCGCGGCTGCGACAAGCCGTTCGTCATCGCGGCAGGCAACGACAAGCTGTGGCGGGAGGTTGCCGAGGCAGCCGGACGCCCGGAGCTGGCGGAAGACGAGCGTTTCCGGACGCAGACGCTTCGTGCCGCCAACCAGAAGGAGCTTGCCTCGCTGCTGCAGCCGATATTCGCGACGCGGAGCGCCGCCGAATGGCTGACCGAATTCGATCGGCGCGGCGTGCCTTGCGCCCCGATCAATGATTATGCGGAAGCGCTGAAGGAACCCGCCGTCGCGGAAGCGGAGCTTCTCGAGACGATGGACCTGCCCGGCGGCCGGCAGATGCCCGCGGTGAGATTTCCCGTCCGGCTGAAGGGCCGATCGCTTGGCGCTTACCGCCGTCCGCCATTGAAGGGGGAGCATACCGAAGAGGTTTTCGCGGAATGGCTCGACGGGCCGGATTGCCGGCAGGACGCCGAACCGGCAGAGGAAGGGAAAGCATCCACTCTATTGCGAAGGAGCAACAACCCATGACACAACTGCTTACGGATTCCATTCTCACGTATATCAAGCTGCACGAAGCGCTGGAACAGGAAATTGCGGATCTGAGCGAAACGGACTTAACCTGGAAGCCGTCCGCGACGGAATGGAGCGTCGCAGAAGTGCTCGGACATTTGGCCGATGCCAGCGTCGTCCATTATTACCGCGCGCGCAAAATCATCGCGGAACCGGATAATACCATCTGGGCGTTGTACGAACAAGACGCATGGGTCGCCAAAGAAGGGGCGAATGCCATTCCCGCCGCGGAATCCATCGCGTTCTTCCGGGCAGCCGCGCGGTATAACGGTTTGTTCTACGCCGGATTGTCGGAAGCGGACTGGTCGAAGAGCGGCGTGAACCAGAAGGGGGAAACCGTTACCCTCCGCCAACTGTTCGACAGTTTTATCGCTCACACGCATAATCACGTGCGGCAAATCCAGCGCGTCAAAGGCGCTTTTGCCAATCGTCCATAACGGACTAACGAGAAGGAGGCGATCCCAATGCCAGTCATCGAACGGAATCATCAGCCCGTGGAACTGTTTCCCGAATGGAGCGAGATCAATCACTACGGCATCAATCATCTGAAAGTCGGCCAGGAGGTGCCCTTGCATTATCACGACTGCAACGAATATTGGATCATCGTTTCAGGCCGGGGAACCTGCACGACGGAAGGCGATACGTACGAAATCGGCCCGGGCGATCTCGTGCTGACGAAGGAAGGCGACGAGCACTCGCTCATCGTAACGGAGGAAATGACGGCGGTATACATCTATGGCGTGCTGCCTCCGGGCGGATCGATCGGCTATCGGTATAGGGGGGAACGATGATGAGCGGGAAATTGAAGCTGATTCAGGCCGGCATCGGCGGGCATGGAGGCGGCGTGGCGCGCAATTACGTGCGTTCCTCGCCGGATTTCGAATATGCGGGACTGCTGGACCTCAACCGGGAAGCGCTCTTGGCGGCCGGCGCCGAGTTCGGCGTTCCAAGCGATAAGCTGTACACCGATCACCGCGAGGCGTTCGCGGAATCCGGCGCGGAAGCGGCGCTCATCGAAGTATTCTCTCCCGCCCATTACGAAATTGCCAAAAGCGCGCTTCAGCATGGTCTTCACGTGCTGATCGAGAAGCCGTTCACGCTGACGCTGCAAGAGGCGGAGGAGCTGGTCGAGCTTGCCGCGCGGCAGAACCGCAACATCATGATCGATCAGAACTACCGGTTCAATACGCCGGTGCTGACGCTCAGAAAGCTGCTGGACGAGCGGCCGAGGCCGTTCGGCAGGCCGATGTTCGTGGACGCGAGCTTCTTCTGCGACCATAACGGCAAACCGTACCAGCGCGCGATGGAAAATTACATTTTGCTGGAGATGACCGTGCATCACGTCGACATGATCCGTTTCCTGCTGCGAAGCGAAATCGTGTCCGCCAGCGGCCGGACGTGGAACGACCCGGACAGCGGCTATCAAGGCGATCCGCATGTGCAAGCCGTCTACGACACGAAGGCGGGCGTGCCGGTGTTTTATCTCAGCAGCCTGCTGGCCAAGGGCAAAGCCGACCCTTGGGAAGGCAACTGGCGCTTTCAATTCGAGCGGGGCTCGATCCACTTGGATGATTTGGGCAGCGGTTATGGCGTTTACAGCATTGACGCGGCCGGGAAGATCAAGAAGCATGAGCCGGTAATCAATGAGAAACCCGGCATTCATGGCGTGCTGGCCGAGTTTGCGGCCTCCATCCGCGAAGGTCGGCAGCCGGAAGCATCGGGCAGGGATAATTTGCAGACCATGGCCGCGTTGTTCGCGACGGCGGCTTCGTCCAGAGAAGGAAAAACCGTTGCGCTGGACGGACTGCTCGCGGTCAACAGCTAATTTAAAACAAGAAACGGAGAGAAGAAGCATGAGAGGAAATAAGGGGAGAACATTTTATACGCTGCTGCTGACATCCGCGATGGCGCTGACGCTGTGGGGATGCGGGAACAGCGCGGACAAAGGGAGCAATAACGGAGCGGCCGCCAATGGAGGCACGGACAAAGGCAGCACGAATACCGCAGGCAGCAATGCCGCCAACAATGCCGATGAAGGCAAGGATGCGGAGTCGGGCGAGACGGTCGAGCTGACGTTCTCGTTCTGGGGCAGCAATTTCGAGAAGCAGGCGATCGAGAAGATGATCAAGAGCTTCAACGATTCGCATCCGCATATCCACGTGACGCCGATGCACATTCCGGGCGATTACGAGACGAAGATCAATACGCTGATGGCCGCGGGCAAAACGCCAGACGTCGGCTATCTGGATACGCCGCTGGCGCTGAAATGGGGCAAAGACGGCAAAGCGCTGAACTTCACGCCGTATCTGACGGAGTTCCCGGAGCTGGAAGACCGCATCGAAACCTCGAAGCTGTATTCCGACGACAAGACGTACATCGGGACGACGATCGCGGTCGATGCCTTCAATCTCGTCTATAACAAGGACTTGTTCAAGGAAGCGGGACTGGAAGCTCCGCCGTCCAAAGCGGAGAATGCATGGACATGGGATGAATTCCTGAAGGTCGCGCAGCAGTTGACCAAGGACAAGAACGGCAAGCATCCGAACGAAGCGGGCTTCGACGAGAAGAATATCGTTCAGTACGGCTTCGATTTCGACGGCGGGTTCGGCGGCTGGTACCCGTATCTCGTCAGCAACGGAGCGGATATCACGAACGAGGACGGCACGCAGTATACGCTCGATTCGCCCGAAGCGGCGCAGGTGTTCCAGAATCTGCAGGATCTCATCTATAAATACCATGTCGCGCCGTCGCCGACGGCCAAGGCGAATTTCCCTAATCTCGTCACCCAACTGCAGACGAAGAAGGTCGCGCTCGTGCATGCAGGCGACTGGGTGCTGCTGGATCTGGCCTCTTCCAAGCTGAATTACGGCATCGCGGTACTGCCGAAGTACAAGGAACCGAAGACGCTGTTCTTCGGCGCCGGAGCGATCGTATTCGCCGACACGAAGCATCCGAAGGAAGCGCTTGAATTCTACGCGTACTACAATGATCCGGCGCAGGTCGATCTGTACAAGGTCGGATTATGGATGCCGATTCAGGAGAAATATTACACGGATCCCGAGTTAGTAAAATCTTGGATCGAAAACGAGTACCATACGCCGGAATTCAAGGAAGCGGCTGTGGATTACCTCATCAACAACGGCGTTCCGTCGCCGAACCTGTCGCTCAAGAACTTCTTGGAAATCCAAAACGTCATCAATCCGGCAATCGAACAGATCTGGACGAACAAGAAGCCTGCTAAGGACGTGCTGGCCGAGCTGAAAGCCAAAGTGCAGCCGCTGCTGCAGGGCAAATACGCGACGACGATTCAAAAATAACGAAAGCAAGCCTGCTTGCCTGCGCCGCGTCATCGCGGCGCAGGCCGGGCAAGGGCAAGGAGGGATCCTAGGATGAAGCGCATCAATCGGAAGAAGTCCGGGCTTGCCCGCATGGAGCAGAGATGGGGCATTTTGTTTGCCGTTCCGGCGATGCTCGGCTTTCTTGTTTTCTCGCTCGGACCGATCGTGACCTCGTTTATATACAGCTTGAGCGACTGGGAGATCGGCGGAAAGTTCTCCATGGTCGGCTTTCAGAATTACAAGCATGCCTTCACGGAGGATGAACTGTTCGCCAAATCCGCCAAGGTCACGTCGTTGTACGCGCTTGGCAGCGTGCCGCTCGTGATCGCTTTGGCTTTCTTCGTGGCGATGCTCCTCAATCAGAAGGTGAAGGGGCTGTCGGTGTTCCGGACGATCTACTATTTGCCGGTCATCGTGCCCAGCGTGGCGACATCGATGCTCTGGCTTTGGCTGTATAATCCCGATTTCGGACTGTTCAACCAAGTGCTGAAGAAGCTGGGGTTCGACGGGAGCAAATGGATCTACGATGAATCGAGCGTGCTGTTCTCCCTGATCCTGATGAGCACCTGGGGGATCGGCGGGGCGGTCGTTATTTTCCTCGCGGGCCTGCAGAACACGCCGGGCCACCTGTATGAAGCCGTCGAGGTCGACGGCGGCGGACCGCTGCGCAAGCTCATTCACGTTACGATTCCGATGATGACTCCGACGATCTTTTTCAATCTGATTTTATCGCTGATCGGGGCGTTTCAAGTGTTCAGTCAAGCCTACATCATGACGAACGGCGGACCGAATAACGGATCGCTGTTTTATGTGTTTTATTTGTACCGGACGGCGTTCTCGGAGACGAAAATCGGTTATGCCAGCGCGCTGGCGTGGGTGCTGTTCTTCGTGGTGATCGTGCTGACCTTGATCGTCTTCAAAACATCCCGCAAATGGGTGTATTACGAGGGGGAACGACAATGAATTCCAAAGCGGACACGCTGCATCTCCCGGTCGAACGCTCGGCGGCCGTTCATCGCCGCGTACGGGTGAAGCCGCTCCGAGTGCTGACCTACGCCATTCTGATCGCCGGCAGTTTCGTCATGCTGATTCCGTTCGCCTGGCTGCTGCGAAGCTCGCTCATGGACAGCGCCCAAATTTTCACCTTTCCGCCGGAGTGGGTGCCGCGGCCGTTCACTTGGCGCAACTATTCCGAGGCGCTGACGACGGCGCCTTTCGGCACGTACTTCCTGAACACGATGCTCATCGAGCTGTTCGTGCTGAGCGGCGTGCTCATTACGAGCACGCTGTCCGCCTACAGCTTCGCGCGGCTGCGCTGGACCGGCCGCGAGCAGGTATTCGCGCTGCTGCTCGCGACGCTCATGATGCCCTACGCGGTGACGCTCATTCCGACGTTCATCATGTGGCGCTCGCTCGGGGCGATCAACACGATCGCGCCGCTGACGATTCCCGCTTGGTTCGGCGGCGGGGCCTTCAATATCTTCCTGCTTCGGCAGTTTTTCATGGGCATCCCGAAGGAGCTGGACGAAGCGGCTTATATGGACGGCGCGAAGCCGGTCATGGTGCTGCTGCGGGTCATTTTGCCGCTATCCCGGCCGGCGCTGATCGTCGTCGCGTTGTTCACGTTCATCGACGTATGGAACGATTTCCTTGGCCCGCTTATTTATTTGAACACCGACGACAAATTCACGCTCGCGCTCGGCCTTGCTTCGTTCAAGGGGCTGATGACGGCGCAGTGGGGCTATCTGATGGCGGCTTCGACGGCCGTGCTCGCCCCCGTGCTGGTCTTGTTCTTCATCGGCCAGCGCTTCTTCATCGAAGGGATAGCGCTGACGGGAATCAAGGGCTGAGCTCGCGCCGAAGCGGAGGAAGAAGTAGACGATAAAAGCAGAGGAAGGAGGCGGTTGCCATCGCAGGCAGTGTCATTCTGGTATGCGCTTTGGACACCAAAGGAGAGGAGGCCGCTTACGTAGCCGGCTTGCTGGAACAGGCCGGGCTTCACGTTACGGTGATGGATACCGGCATTCTCGGCGAACCGGCGTACCGGCCGGACATCGCGGCCGCGGAGGTGGCGGCGGCGGGCGGAGAATTGCTCGCCTCGCTGGCCGAACGGCATGACCGCGGCGAGGCGGTGACCGTCATGATGCGCGGCGCGGCGGCGATCGTGAAGCGGCTTCATGCGCACGGCGGCGTGTCCGGCATCATCGGCCTTGGCGGCAGCTCGGGTACATCCGTCGGCACGGCCGCGATGCGGGCGCTCCCGCTCGGCGTGCCGAAGGTGATGGCGACGACGCTGGCGTCCGGCAACACAAGGCCCTATGTCGGGCAGAGCGATATCACGATGGCGAACACCGTCGTCGATATCAGCGGTTTGAACGTCATCTCCCGCGAGATGCTGGGCAATGCCGCGTATGCGCTGATCGGGATGGTTCAGGGCAGGGAAGGGCGGGACAGCGGCGGGTATTTGCGGGGCGGGGAAGGGCGGGGCAGTGGCGGGTATTTGCAGGGCGGGGAAGAGCGAGGCAGCGAACATGCGGAGCAGCCTTCGGCGGCGAATTACGGCGGCAGGCCTTCTGTTCCGATTCGCGGACGGACTGAAGGCTCGGCTTTGGAGGACGGCTCTAGTCCTGCCGGCCGCATAACTGACGATTACCTCGCTGCCGAGTCTGTGGCAGCAGCCAAAGGAGAGAAGCCGCTCATTGCGGCTTCGATGTTCGGCGTCACTACGCCTTGCGTGGACGCAGCTCGGGATTTTCTGGAGCAGCATGGCTATGAGGTGCTAGTCTTTCACGGTACCGGCGTCGGGGGAGCGGCGATGGAGAATTTGATCGAGGCCGGCTATTTTGCCGGCGTGCTGGACATTACGACGAGCGAGCTTGCCGATGATATCGCAGGCGGCCTGCTTAGCGCCGGTCCCGACCGCCTGACGGCGGCGGGCAGGCACGGCGTGCCGCAGGTCGTATCCGTCGGCGCGGCGGACATGGCGAACTTCGGTCCTCCGGATACCGTTCCGGAGGCGCTTCGGACTGGACGTCTGCTGTACCGCCATAATCCGAACGTGACCTTAATGCGCACGAACGCGGATGAGAACCGCCGCTTGGGCGAGCTGATCGCCTCCAAGCTGAACGAAAGCCGATATCCGGAGCGGACGGCCGTATTCCTGCCGCTGTTCGGCGTGTCTGCCCTGGATGCGCCGGGCGAACCGTTCCACGACCCGCAAGCCGATAAAGCTTTATTCCAGGCCATTCGGCAGGATCTGCGGCCTGAAGTCGTACTCGAGGAATGGACGGCCCATATCAATGACGAAGCGTTTGCGCTGGCAATGGCTCGAAGACTGCTTGATTTGATCGCATCGGCCGCGCAGGCTGCGGCACACTAGACCCGTTAACGGAGGAATTCCTATGACCATTACAAGAGAGCAAATATTGGCGCACTTGCACGAGCGGATCGCCGCGGGCATCCCGATTATCGGAGCCGGCGCCGGCACGGGCATTTCGGCGAAGAGCGCCGAGGCCGGGGGCATCGATCTCATCATTATTTATAATTCGGGGCGGTTCCGGATGGCGGGCCGCGGCTCCGTCGCGGGCATGCTGCCATACGGGGACGCCAATCAGATCGTCGTCGACATGGGCAGGGAAGTGCTGCCGGTCGTGAAGCATACGCCCGTGCTGGCGGGGGTGTGCGGTACGGATCCGTTCCGGATCATGCCGCTGTTTCTGAAGCAGATCAAGGAGATGGGGTTTGCCGGCGTGCAGAATTACCCGACCGTCGGTTACTTCGATGGCGTGGCGCGCCGGGATATGGAAGAGACGGGCTTCGGCTACGATCTGGAGGTGGAGATGATCGGACATGCCCGCGAGCTAGGGTTGTTCACGTCGCCTTACGTCTACACGGTGGAGGAAGCGGAGAAAATGGCTCGGGCCGGCGCCGATGTGCTCGTTGCCCATATGGGCCTTACGTCCAAAGGGACGATCGGCTCCAAGTCGGCCCAACCGCTCGATCTGTGCGTGGACAAAATCCAAGAAATCCACGACGCGGCCAAAGCGATCAATCCGGATGTGCTGGTCATCTGCCATGGCGGACCGATATCCGAGCCGGAGGACGCGGCTTACGTGCTGGCGCATACGAAGGGGGTCGTCGGCTTCTTCGGCGCTTCCAGCATCGAGCGTCTGCCGACCGAACGGGCCATTGCGGACCAGGTCCGGGCGTTTAAGGCGATTAGCTTGAATGAGCGTTGAGACGATCGTGCAGCCGAGTTGGGCGTGGCTGCGCTATCTTAGAATGGGTTTATAAAATCGGCCGCCGCGAAAGCGCTACTTGACAAAGGCGCAAGCCGCATCAGAGTAAAGTGAAAAAGCTGCCGATTGGCAGCTTTTTGGCGTGTTACGCCAGTGGGGGGCATATCCATCCTAACTGGCCTCAGCAAGCACCAAAAGTCTGCGGAACCGTGCATATCCATCCCAACTGGCCACAGCAAGCACCAAAAGTCTGTGGAGGATGCAATTTGAATTCGGGAGGGGACTTAACGGTTGTCAGCGTTGCTAAACCACGAATAAGGCTGATAATAAAGCTCTAATGGTTCTGACAGGCGTTATTGGGCGCAAATGAGCTGCTTTACACGGGAAAACCTCACAATAAGCCCTCTGGCAACCGTTGGCTATATAAAATGGGCATTTTGATCCGATTAGTCATCCTCACAACCGTTAGCTTTAGGATGTTGAGGTTCATCAGCAAGCATGGCGTCTCGACAATCTGAAAAGCTGCTGTTGAGCAGCTTTAAGCCCGAGGTTGCATCAGAGTAAGTGAGAAAGCTGCCGATTGGCAGCTTTTTGGCGTGTTACGGCTGTGAGGAGCGTGAAAAGCTGCTGTTGAGCAGGTTTAAGCCCGGGCCGCATCATCGTCAAGTGGGAAAGCTGCCGATTAGCAGCTTTTTGGCGTGTTACGGCGGCGGGGAGCGTGAAAAGCTGCTGTTCAGCAGCTTTAAGCCTGGGGTTGCATCAGAGTAAAGTGAAAAAGCTGCCGATTGGCAGCTTTCTGGCGTGTTATGGCCGCGGGGAGCGTGAAAAGCTGCTGTTCAGCAGCTTTAAGCCCAGCCCAGCTCAGCTCAGCCCGGCCCGGGCCGGGCCGGGTTCCGCTTACTCGCCGCTCTCGCGGCTGCGCGTCATCTGCTGCCAGACGGAGCCGGCAGCTTCTTCGCCGCGCTGGATGCGCTCCAGCGCGATGCGCGCCTGCAGGCTGACCTCGTATTCCGGGTCAGCCGCGGCTTGTTCCAGCGCTTCCACCGCGGTGTCGTCGCCCGCCTCGTAGAGGAAGCGCGCCGCGCGCCAGCGGACCAGCTTGTTGCGGTCGCCGAGCGCCTCGATCATCGGTCCGGTCGCGGCGGGGTCGCCGAGATCGGACAGCGTGTCGCCGGCGGTGCGCCGGACGGATGCCGACGCGTCCTTCAGCGCCGCGAAGAGCAGCGGCATCGCCTCCGGCAGGCGCAGCTCGCCGAGGTAGACGACGGCGAGCCGCCGGATGGAGGCGTTGTCGTCGACGATCGCCCGCGCGAGCGACGGCAGCATCGCCGGCTCAGGCGCCGTGCGGTCGAGCGCCTCGTAGCGGACCGACCAGTCGGGGTCCGCCAGCCGATCCGCGAGCTGCTCCGCGGTCAGCGGCGCAGGCCGCACGGCAGGCGCGGCCGCAGCTTCTTCGCCCGCGGCGGAGCCGAGCGCGAGCGCCGCTTCGACGAGGGCGTCCAGCCGCTCCTGCGGATAAGCGGCTTCCAGCTCGCGCACGAGCTCCGCGGCGATCTCGTCCGGCTCGCCGTAACGGACGCCGAGCTCCTCCAGCTTCCGCTCGCGGATCATGGATGCGGCCGCCGCGCGGGTGACCGCGTCCGTGAATGCCGCGGGCATGGCGGCACGGGACTCGCCGCCCGGCGTGCGCACGCGCACCTGCATCGGGATCCCCCGATACAGCTGCACGAACGCGTGCGCTTCGCCGAAGGCGTCGGCCGCGCCGGGCCCGCCGCCGCTGCCGGCGCCGCCGGCCTCATCGCTCTGCAGCAGCTGCCGCGCCGCGGTCAGGATTCGCTCCCAGTCCGCCCCCGGCTTCCGGTCGAGCGCGATAAAATCCGCCGTGCGGAACAGGCCCCGCACGCCGTCAATGGCAAGCAGGCTGCGCAGCGGTTCCGGCGCGCCGGCCGCGTCAGCCAGCGTATAGCTCGACCGCACGCCGGGCGCCAGCTTCTCGTCCACGTTCAGCTTCATCGAATTCGGACTTGGCGTCGGTTCAATGCCAATTAGTTTCATTTTGTTCTACCTCCATGCTCCCGCATTCGTTTATTGGATCATCCTTATCTATCTGTTTCGGCCTAGGACAGGCATCTGGAAATGTTCACGCCGGGCGAGTCAGAGCGCTGCTGCACGGCTGTAGAGTGTCAGCCTCCAATCTCATCCTCCCTACCAGTGTAAACCATCCGGCCCGCCAATCTCAAACCGCCATCTCTCAAAGCGCTTTCATAATTCCGTTGCCTAATTCGAACAACCTTGTTATCTTGATTCTATCGACAGCTGATATGACAATTTTCGACATAGACATAGAGGAAGCGAGGAACAAGCCATGCTGAAAGTGTTGATAGCGGAAGACGAGATGCTCGTGCGGATCGGCTTGAAAAATTCCATCGACTGGGACAGGCTCGGCATGAAGGTGATCGCGGACGTCGCCAACGGCCAGGCGGCCTGGGATGTCTACCAAGCGGACAAGCCGGACCTGATTCTCACGGACATTCGGATGCCGATCATGGATGGGATGGAGCTCATCACGCGCATTCGCGAGCGCGACCACGAGACGAAGTTCATTATTTTGACGGTGTACGAGGAGTTCGATCTCGTCCGCAAGTCGCTCCAATTAGGCGTCTCCGATTATATCCTGAAGCTCAACATGTCCATCGAGGAGATGGAAACGGTGTTGGCCAAGATCTCCGGCGAATTCAACGCCGAGCGAATCAAACCGGCTGCGCGCGATGCCGTCGATGCCTATGCCGACCGGGCGCATCGGAAGGAGACGGCGGTCAAGGACTATCTGTTCTACGGCCGTTACGTGGAGAACGAGTTTGCCGAACTGGCGCAGCGTATCCACCTTCGCCTCCAACCCGAACGGATCATCGTCTGCGTCATGGCCATCGACCAGTTCGCCCGGATGGAAACCAAATTCAACGACAATCACGGCAATCTCATTCGTTTCAGTCTGCTCAATATCATCACGGAGCTGCTGGACGGCTACGGCCGGGGAGAGGTCATCCACGAGAAGGACGAGAAATATTTGCTGCTGCTCAGCTTCTCCGATCTCGTCAGCGAACAGCGCATCTTCGGGCTGCTGCAAGAGATGCTGGCCCATATCAACAGCGTCATCAAGAACTATCTCAACGCTTCCGTGACATTCGGGATCAGCGCGCTGGGCAGCGGCTACTCCGGCATGAAGCAGCAGTACAGGGAGTGCGCCTCGGCCCTCGAGCAGCGATACGCGCTAGGCGAAGAACGATACATCCGTTGGGACGCGGCCGGCGCGGGAGCTATCCGGCATAGCGTCAGCCGGAAACTGGAGCAGGCAGCTGCGGCGGCGGGAGCTTTTCACGAACGGTATCAGAAAGAAATGGAGGCGGGCATCCAGACGCTTCTGCAAGCAGACAGCTTCGCGAAAGCGGACGTAGAGAGGCTGTTCACCCGCTGGATTCACTGGCCGACGGTCAACGCCAATATTTATTTGGACGACCTTTCAGCCAAGGCGCTCGATTACGTCGGCCGGATTCACGCCAGCGCGACGCTGGACGAGGCGCTGACCGTGTTTGCCCGGTATGTGGCCGACGCGCAGCAGTTCCAAGCGAAGAAGAAAGCGGTGAGCAAGGAAATCGCCGAAGCGGTGGATTACATCCGAGCGCATTATGCGGAGGACATTGCCTTGCAGCAGATCGCCGATCACGTGCAATTGAATGCCAGCTATCTCAGCAGCCTGTTCAAGAAAGAGCTGCAGCTGACGTTCGTCGAATATTTGAACCATTACCGCATCGACATGGCCAAGGAGATGCTCGTCGGCACGCATTTGAAATCCTATCAAATCGCCGAGAAAGTCGGTTATATGGACGACAGCTATTTCAGCCGCATTTTCAAGAAAATCACATCCATGAGGCCGAACGAGTTCCGCAAACGGTGGTTCGTGGAGAATGGGGAAGATCGACGCGATGCAGATGAAAACCCTATGGCGTAGAAGGACGTTATCCACGCTCGCCAATCAGCTGGTACTATCCTTCCTGGTCTTGTTTCTTCTCATCTTGACGCTAAGCTCGGTCTTCGCGTACGTCGGCATACTGAACATCCTGAAGGGCAACGCGAAGGAAAACAACGAGCAGCAGTTCAAGCAGTACGAATACAACCTGTCCGCCTTCGCGGGCGAGGTGGACCAAATCTCGCGCCAGTTGGTCCTGGACACGGAGTTGCAGAACTTGATCGAATACAAAAGCATGTCCGACGTCGAACGCGTCTACCAGATGGGCGTGGCGTTCCGCAATTTCACGCAGACGATCTCCAATTACAAATACATCGATTCCATCAGCTTCTACGGCGGTGACGGTCTGCTGATCAAGTCGAACCAGGCAAGCAACGAGATTATGACCGATCCATCCTCCCCTCAGAACGCCTTCTACGAAGCTCAAATCTACGACAAAATGAAAACGAGCGCGCAGAAGCTGATATGGTTCGGCGGCTTCACGTCCGCCGATTTCGATATTTCGCCGAGCAGCGCGAAGGCGCCGTTCATCACGGCAGCCAGGAGCATTTCGTCCAACAACCAGATCGGCACGCTGATCATCAACGTGAACATGAGTTATTTCACGAACATCTACAATCATGCCAGCGATACGAAGAACGGCGAGATGTATCTCGTCGACGCCGCCGGGGATATCGTATCGCATAACGACGCATCCAAATTGGGCACGCACACGGAAATTCCGGCGGAATTGAAGTCCGGCGCGAGCGGCGGCGGATTTTTCAGCAACGAGACGCAAGGCAAGCAGGTCATGTACTACAAGCTCAATCAATTCGGCTGGATGCTCGTGAATGAGATTCCGACGAGCGTGTTCACCGAAGATATTCTGACGCTGCGTAAAATTCTCGTCACCGTCTTCGTCATCGGCTTGATCGTAGCGGCGCTGGCCTCCAGGTTCTGGATCCGCAAAGTGACGAGGCCTCTCAGCCGTTTGACGACCGTCATGAAGAAGACGGAGCAGGGCAACATCGGCCTTACCCTCGATCTGCGGCTCAACAACGAGCTCGGCATCGTAATCAACCAGTTCAACAAGATGTCGCGCGGCATCGAGGATTTGCTGCATCATACCGAGACGATCCAGGACGAGAAGCGAAGGCTGGAGATCGGCGCCCTCCAATCCCAAATTAACCCGCATTTCTTCTACAACACGCTGAACACGATCAAATGGATGGCCATCATGATCAAGGCGGACAACATTGCCGAGAGCATCACGACCTTGAGCAACCTCCTGCATCCGACGTTCAAGAAGAAGGACATGTATTGCACGATCGGGGAAGAGATCGAGTATCTGCAGAACTATATCAAAATCATGAACTACCGGTACGCCGGAGAAGTGAAAATCAAGACCTATCTCCCGGAGGGCATCGGCGAATACCGCATCCTCCGCTTCATGCTGCAGCCGCTCGTGGAGAATGCGATCTACCATGGCTTCAACAGCCAGAACGGCGGCGAGATCACCATTACGGCCTCCGAGGAGAATCAAGATATCGTCATCCGCGTCGCGGACAACGGCGCGGGCATGCCGGAATCGAAGCTGGCGGAGGTCAGAGCATCCGTTCTCAAGCCCTCGAACGAGGAGGGCGAGGAAGAGCGCAGCATCGGACTTCGGAACGTCAACCGCCGGCTCGAGCTCCACTTCGGGCTCCTCCACCCCATCCAAATCGACAGTAAGCCGAGGGAAGGCACCGTCATCGCGCTTACGCTGCCGAAAGTCCAAAAACCTTGAAAAAGTCCAACTTTTGACAATCATGGCTTCACGAACGTTCCCTCCGGCGAAAAATCGTCCCGTATTTCTTGAATTCGTTCATTTTTATCGAACGGGTTCCGGACTACCATAGAGATACAAACCACGACGACGATACAGGTCATACAAACGGAGGGAACCATGCAAACTGCGCCGCTGCAACAACGAAAACGAAATACCGCCGGCCTGAAATATTTTCTGATCGCCATCCCATTCATTCTCTTCGTATTCGCCTTCAGCTACGTCCCGCTGTTCGGATGGATCTATTCCTTCTACGACTACAGCCCTGCGCTCAAATTCTCGCAGCTGCATTTTATCGGACTCGATAACTTCCACAAGATCTATTCGGAACGAAGCGAAGTATATCGAATCCTGCGCAACACGCTAGCGATGAGCTTCCTGAATCTGATCTTCACGCCTCTGCCCTTGATCGTCGCGGTCATGCTGAACGAAATCAAGAGCAGCAAATTCCGCAAATTCATCCAGACCACCACGACGCTGCCGAACTTCATCAGCTGGGTCGTCGTGTTCTCTCTGGCCTTCTCGATCTTCTCGACGGACGGGCTCTACTATACGCTGCTGAAGAACCTGCATCTCCAGGTGCCGATGATCGGCCTGCTGGGCAATAACGGCGCGGCTTGGTTTTTCCAGCTGGGACTCGGGATATGGAAGAACCTCGGCTGGTCGATGATCATCTATATCGCCTCCATCGCGGGCATCGACAACGAGCAGTACGAGGCGGCCCGCATCGACGGCGCGAACAAGTTCAAGCTGATGCGCCATGTTACGCTTCCTGGGCTTGCGCCTACGTTCTTCGTTCTGCTGCTGCTGTCGGTCAGCAACCTGCTCAACAACGGCTTCGATCAATATTTCGTCTTCTATAACGCGCTTGTCGCGGACAAAGTGGAAGTGCTCGATTATTACGTCTACAAGACCGGCTGGATGGTCAACGATTATTCGTACGCAACCCTGCTCGGCATGTTGAAGTCGGTCATCAGCATCCTGCTCCTGTTCTGCGTGAATTATTTATCGAAGAAGACCAGAGGCGAGTCGCTCGTATAACGGCGGCATGAATGAGAGGGAGGACCTAAGCGCCATGAAAATCAAACAAGACAACTCCGTCCTGGAGCGGCTGTTCAACGGGTTCAACGGAATCTTCATGATCCTGTTCACGTTCGTCTGCCTCTATCCGTTCTACTATTTGTTCATTTATTCCGTCAGCGATCCGAGATTGGCGGCCAAGGGCATCTACCTCTGGCCGGTCAAGGTGACGCTGGACAGCTACCGGAAGATCTTCGAGCTCGGCACGATTCCGCACGCGTTCCTGGTCTCGGTCGAGAAAACCGTCATCTTTACCATCCTGTGCGTGTATTTCTCGACGATGTTCGCTTACCTGCTGACGAAGCGGGAGATGATGTTCCGCAAATTCGTCTACCGCTACGTCATCTCGTCGATGTATCTGAGCGCGGGACTCATCCCGTGGTATGTGACGATGCGGACCTACGGACTTCAGGACAAATTCCTGCTGTATATTTTGCCCGGCGCCATCAACGCCTTCTATATCATTCTCGTGAAGACCTATATCGAGCAGATTCCCGCCTCGCTGGAAGAATCGGCGCAGATGGACGGCGCCGGATTCCTGACGACGTTCAACCGCATCATCTTCCCGCTGTCCCGCCCGATCGTGGCGACGATCGCGGTCTATGCGGCGGTCGGCTGCTGGAATACCTGGATCGACAATTACTTCCTCGTCCACAGCGAGAACCTTCAGACGATTCAGCTGATCCTGTACAACTACTTGAACGATGCGCTGGCGCTGGCCAGCAACGCCGCTCAGCAAACCTCGGGCGGTTCGGGACTGAAGATGCAGGTGTCCGCGGATTCCATCAAGATGACGATCACGATCATCTCCGTGCTGCCGATCATAATCGTCTATCCGTTCCTGCAGAAGAACTTCATCAAAGGCATCATGCTCGGGGCGGTCAAGGGTTAGCGCCGGGCGGCCTTCGGGCCGGAGGAATCGGATGACGTGGCGGTAGTCGGGCCATTAATCATAGCTAAGAACCACCATTGGGGAGGAAGATTAAAGATGAAGATGAAGAAAAGCTTAGCCGCGGCCGTGGCGATCACGGCAGTGGTTTCGATGACCGCCTGCGGCAGCAACAACAACGGCGGCAACGAGGCGCCGGCTGCATCGAACGACACGCAGACGAATGCTGCCGGCACGAACAACGCTGCTGCCGGCAATGACGCGGCTTTGTCCAAGGACCCGATCACGCTGAAGATCTTCGCCGGCAACGACGGCGACGTCAAGAATAAGGGCATTCAGGACAATGAAGTCGCGAACGTCATCAAAGAGAAATTCGGCATCACGCTGGACATCATCACGGGCGACGACGTCAAAGAGAAAACGATGATCGCCGGCGGCGATTTGCCGGACGTGATGGTATTCGAGGGCACGTCGGCTTCGCTCGCGAATTCGATGATCAAAGGCGGACAAGTCATTGCGCTTGACGATTTGATTGCCAAATACGGCTCGAATATTACCAAATACAGCAACACCGCGCTGCAGGTCTTCAAGAAATCGTTCAGCAACGGCACCGATAAAGTGTATTTCCTGCCGACGCATCAACAGAAAGCCAACACCGATCTGGTCGGCGAAAGCAGCTACGTCAACTTCTTCTCCCGCTGGGACCTGTACAAGGAAATGGGCGCCCCGGAAATGAAGAACGAAGACGATTTCCTGAACGTCATGAAACAAATGCAGGACAAGAACCCGACATCGAAAGACGGCAAGAAAGTGTACGCTTTCTCCGCTTGGACGGATTGGGGCACATGGCCGTACATCATCACGTATCCGTTCTCGCACGGCTTTACGAACCTGCCGAACGGCCAGCTGCTCAATCTGACGAACGGCGACGTCGAAGATCAATACGCGAAGGAAGACGGCGTCTTCTGGAACGGCATTCGTTTCTACAATAAAGCGTTCCGCATGGGCATCTTCGATCCGGAAGGCTTCACGCAGAAAGCATCGCAATACCAGGATAAAGTAGAGACGGGCCAATTGCTGAACTCGGCGCTGTGGACAGGCGGAGCGAAGCTGGTCGAGAACACGGGCAAAGAAGACGCGCAGATGATTTTCATCCCGGGTCCGTTCCCGGCGATTACCGGCGTTTACCAGAACGACGCGACGCTTGGCTGGAGCCTCGGCACGGCCAAAATGATCACGTCCAGCAACAAATATCCGGAGCGCACGATGCAGATGCTCGATTTCCTGAACAGCCCCGAAGGCGCGCGTTTGATCTATAACGGCGTGCAAGGCAAGGACTGGGATATCGTCGACGGCAAAGAGAAGCTGATCGGCGATATGGCGAAACCGAACAACGCGGATTACACGCAAGCGAACGGCATCGATCAGTTCTCCAAATTAGGCGCCTTGGACCAGGGTTATCCGATGGGCAACGGCAATCCGGTCGACCTGCGCAAAGTCGTGGATCCGGCGATCGTATCGAAAGCCGAAACCGATTTTGCCAAGCATTACGGCGCCGATCTGTACCCGGGCCAAGTGTACGACAAGCTCGTCAAAGACGGCAAAGCGATCGCGCCGACGCAGGACTGGATCGCGGCCCGCATCATCGGCCAGCCTTCCGATGCGTCCACGCAAATTTTGACGAAGGCGGATCAATACTTCATGGCGAACGTCGCCAGACTCATCATGGCGAAGGACGACGCGGATTTCGATGCGCAAATGAAGAAAACGATGTCCGATTTGAAGAACATGGGCATCGATAAAGCCTACGACGAGCTGCATCAGCTGTACGCCACGGCGCAGGAAGTCGCAAAAGAGATTAAATAGCGTTCCGAACCGTAGCGAACTGAAACGGAAGACCGAATACCCACTGACATGCAGAGCAGTTCAGTGGGTATTTTCTGTATCGAAAGGATGACTGGACAGATGACTATTTTCAACGAGGCCGATTATCGCAACCGCGTGCTCGGTTGCTGGATCGGCAAGAATATCGGCGGCACCGTAGGCGCGCCGTTCGAATGGAAGCGGCAAGTGAACGACGTGTCGTTCTACACGCATAAGCTGGACGGCAATCCGCTGCCGAACGACGATTTGGATTTGCAGCTGCTCTGGCTGATCGCGCTGGAGGAGCAGGGCATCCACATCAACGCGCGCGTGCTGGCCGAGTACTGGCAGCTCTATATTACGCCGCATTGGGCCGAGTATGGCATTGCCAAGATCAACATGAAGCAAGGATTGATGCCGCCGCTCAGCGGATCCCACGAGAATCCGTACAAGGATAGCTGCGGCGCGTATATCCGCTCCGAGATTTGGGCGTGCATCGCGCCAGGCATGCCTGAGCTTGCGGCACGTTACGCCTACGAGGACGCGATCGTCGATCACGGCCACGGGGAAGGCACGTATGCGGAGCTGTTCTTCGCGGCGCTTGAAGCAGCGGCATTCGTGGAGTCCGATCTACATGCTTTGATCGAGATCGGACTGTCCTATATCCCCGTGGATTGCGGCATTACCCGCGTCATTCGGGATGTGCTGGCGTGGCACGGGGATGGCAAGACATGGCTGGAGGCTCGGGATCTGGTGCTGAAGTATCACCGCGGCCGATATTCGCTCTTCGGCGGCATCTCCGCGGAAGACCGTGAGAAGGGCTTCGCCGACGGTCCCGTCGGCTACGACGCGCCGAGCAATATCGGCATCACCGTGCTTGGCCTGCTCTACGGGGAAGGCGATTTCGCGAAGACGATGTGCATCACGGTCAATTGCGGCGAAGATACGGACTGCACCGCGGCGACGGCCGGCTCGATCCTTGGCATTATCCATGGAGCGGACGCGATTCCGGAGGAATGGATCAAGCCGATCGGACGCGCGATCAAGACCGCATGCTTGAACTTGGGCGAGCTCGGCGGCTTCGGCAATCAATTGCCGGCGGACGTGGACGACTTGACCGAACGCACGCTGCGCATCGCGAAGCAGGTGCTGCTCGCGCAGAACAACGGCATCGAGATCGACGCGCACCGCGAGACGGACACGTCCGATCTGGCCGGCGGCAAGCTGTACGCGAAGGATCAGGGACGTTCCGTATACGATCGTCCTGAAGGCCCGGTCTACGCGTTCGGCACGCTCGAGGTCACGGTCGATTACGGGGATGCTCCGACGATCCGCTCGGGCGAACCGAAGCCGATCCGGCTGCTGCTGAGGAACAGCTCCAAGGCCGTGGAGATGTGGGACATTCAACTACTCGGACCGGTCGGCTTCAAGGCGCATCCGTCCGCGCAGGCGAAGATCATGACGCATACGGTGACGCCGGAGGTGCGGGTGCTGAACTTGGAGCTTGCGGTCGACCGCGCCTCGCAGGTCAACCGGTTCGTCGTTGAAGTGACGGCGGAAGGCAGGCAGACCGCCATGCACGTGCCGATCATCCTATTGAACGGGGATGCGGCCTCGGAGCGGGTCCTACTGCCGGTGGAATAGCGAACCGCGGGGGCGACCGGCGAAGCACGAACAAGAATGGCGTTGAACGGCATGACCCTTCTTAGATGCATGGGAAGGGTCGTACCGATAACGATAGATAAACCGCGAAGGAGCGATATTGATGAAGAAGACGACGAAACGCTTGAGAAATGCCGGAATCGCAACTGCGCTGCTGTTACTTGGAAGCGCTAACATTGCGGAGGTCACGCACGCCGATTACGCGGTGAGCGTGGATCCGGGAATCCGCTACCAGACGCTCGAGGGATGGGGGACGTCGCTCGCTTGGTGGGCGCACGTTATCGGCAGTCAGCCGAACTTGACGATCCGCAACGATTACGCGGATAAGATATTCAACCCCACGACGGGACTTGGGTTTACGATGGCACGCTACAATATCGGCGGCGGCGAGAATCCGAGCTATCTGCCGCCAAGCTCGACCGTTTACCTCTCGCCTCGCACGCGCGTTCCCGGCTACAAGGCGACAAGCGCAAGCGCCTATGACTGGACGCAGGATGCCGGCCAGCGCTGGATGCTGCAGGCGTCGATCGACCGCGGCGTCAACTTGACGGAAGCGTTCTCGAATTCGCCGCCGTACTGGATGACGAACAGCGGAAGCGTATCCGGCCCCGACAACAGCTATAACGATAATTTGAATTCCGCGTACTATGATGCGTTCACCGACTACTTGACGACCGTCGTGCAGCACTTTAAGGATTCCTGGGGGATCACGTTCAACACGCTGGAGCCGTTCAACGAGCCGGTATCGTACTGGTGGAAGAAGGGCAATTGGCAGGAAGGCGCGTATATCGGGAACGCGACCCAGAACACGATCATCAAGAAAGTCGGCGCTTCGCTGAATACGAAGGGATTGACCACGAGGCTGGTGTCCGCGGACGATAACAGCATCGACGAAGCCATCGATACCTTCAATTCGTACGACAGCACGGCCAAAGGTTATTTGTCCCAAATCAACGTGCACAGCTACAACGGCTATAACCGTTCGGGCCTCTTGAATCTGGCCAAATCCAACAATAAGAAACTGTGGATGACGGAATACGGCGACGGCGACTCGTCGGGCATGACCCTTGCTTCGACGATTCTCAGCGATATGCGCAACATGCAGCCGACCGTCTGGTCGTATTGGCAGCCGGTCGATTATGACGGCTGGGGCATGATGGTATCGGATTTGGACAATCCGACGAATTACGCGTATACGTTGAGCGAGAAATACTACGTCATGGCCAACTTCAGCCGGTTCATTCGCCCTGGCGCGCAGTTCATGTCCATCAACGATGGCAATTCGCTCGCGGCTTACGACAGCGCATCGAACAAGCTGACCATCGTGACGCAGAACAACTCCAATTCGGATACGAACATCACGTACGATTTGACGAAATTCACGTCCGTTACGGGCAATGCGACGCCGTACCGTACATCCTCGACGGAGAATCTCGCCCAGCTTTCTGCCGTCAGCACGGCAAACAAGACCTTCACGGGAACGGCCAAGGCCAAATCGGTCACGACCTATGTCATTACAGGCGTCACCGCGCCAGCGGCGCTGTCCGGAAGCCTGACGAACACGGGCTTCGAGACCGGATCGCTCAGCTCATGGTCGACCAGCGGCAACGCAGGCGTCGAGACGGCCCATCCGCATAGCGGCACGCACAACGCCTACTTGAATAACGGCGGTGCGATCTCGCAGCAATTCGTCGCGCCGACGACAGGCACGTATACGATGACGGCGTATGCCGCGATCACCAACGGCTCCGGATCGATCGGCATCGACCGCAATGGCACGCAGGCCGTTAACCTTCCGGTAACCGGAAACGCCTATGCGCCGTATACGGCAACCTTCACCGCATCCGCGGGCGATGTCATCAACGCGTGGGGATATTCGCCATCGTCTGCGACCTCGATGACGCTCGATGATATCACGGTGGCGCCGGCGCCTGTGACCGGGCTGCAGAACGGCGGCTTCGAGACGGGGGCGCTCGGCACGTGGATTACCTCCGGCACGGCTGGCGTAGAGACCAATTATCCTCATTCGGGCAGCTACGACGGATATCTCCACACCGGAGGCGCGATGTCCCAATCGTTCACGGCGCCTTCCACAGGAACGTATACCTTCTCTGCTTACTCGGCCATCAGCAACGGATCCGGCTCGGTCGGCGTAGACCGCAACGGTACGCAGGTCGTCAACAAGACGGTAACCGGCGGCGGGTACGCCTTGTATACCGGGACGTTTACGGCCAATGCCGGCGATACGATCAACGTCTGGGCCTGGTCGCCGACCGCGGCAACGTGGATGACGATCGACGACGTGTCGGTTACGCCGTAATAAACCGCACGCCGGCCTGTTTTGTTCGAAAATACTTGAGCTAGTCCGCACGCTAGTCCGATAGAAGGCCGTCCTCCCGCGCATCTTGGCGGAGGGACGGTCCTTTCGGTTTTCTCTCCTATTCGCCCTGCATTCCCTCTCTGCCCGCAAATGTTTCGCCTGCCGTTCACAATCCGCCCGATTATACCGCTTCCCGCCGTTTGATTAATAGAATTAACCTTGGTATCTTTGAAGTACAAGAGAGCAGTCCGGTTCCGGGAAGCGAAGAGGCGGCGCAATTACGCCGCGCGGAGATGGCGCCAGGACGCCAGCATAAGAACATACGGGAGATGTTGAGAGAAATGCGATATTCGAATTCAAATCCAGCGGCCGTACCCAAGACCTTTCGCGAAGTCAGACAATGGCGGAGGTCGCGCGGCGGTAAAATGAAGGCCAAGGATTATTCCTTCCAGGTTCCGGTCGTCGATCCCGACCTCGTATTCCTGCACGGCAATACAAGCGAGCCTACGCTGACCTGGGTCGGCCATTCCACGTTCTTCATTCAACTGGGCGGACTCAATATCATCACGGACCCGATTTGGGCCGAGAAGCTGGCTTTCCACAGACGTCTGGCGGCGCCTGGCATCAACATCGCCGACGTGCCTCCGATCGACGTGATTCTGATATCGCATTCGCATTACGATCATCTCAACATTGCATCCCTGAAGCAGCTGACCGGCAGCAAAATGCTCATCGTGCCCGTCGGCTTGGCCGACAAGCTGCGGCGCAAGGGCTTCTCGTCCATAATCGAGCTGGACTGGTGGCAATCGGCCGTCGTCCGCGGCGTGACGTTCAACTTCGTTCCCGCGCAGCACTGGACGAGGCGAACGCTCGTCGATACGAATTCCTCCCGCTGGGGCGGCTTCGTCATCGAGAGCAAGGATGCGCCAACCGTTTATTTCGCGGGGGACAGCGGCTATTTCGACGGCTTCAAGGAAGTCGGCAGACGGTTCGCCGATATCGAGGTCGCCCTCATGCCGATCGGAGCTTATGATCCGGAATGGTTCATGGGCGCGCAGCATGTATCCCCGGAAGAGGCGCTTCAGGCGTTCCGCGATACGGGCGCGCGACATTTCGTGCCGATGCATTACGGCTCCTACAAGCTGGCGGACGATACGCCTCGCGAAGCGCTCGACCGGCTGGAAGCGGAGATGCGCCGGCTGCAGCTGGCGGACGGCATCGTACGAATCATGCCCCACGGCGAGACATGGCAGTTAAACAAACGCCTGAGTCAAGTCACTTAAACAAGTAAGCATCGCCCCGCGCATATGTGCTATAATGGTGTGATGAGTAACATTATTAGCGAAGGACGGGATACCTGAATATGATCAGTACAAGCGGCATCACGCTTCGATACGGCAAACGCGCGCTATTCGAAGATGTTAATATTAAGTTCAACCCGGGCAATTGCTACGGCCTGATCGGCGCGAACGGGGCGGGCAAATCGACGTTTCTGAAGATCCTGTCCGGCGAAGTGGAACAAACAAGCGGCGAAGTGCATATGACGCCGGGCGAGCGTTTCGCGGTTCTGAAGCAGAACCATTACGAATACGACGAGAACCTCGTGCTCGAGACGGTTATCATGGGCTACAAGAAGCTGTACGAAGTCATGAAGGAGAAGGACGCCATCTACGCGAAGGCTGAGTTCACCGACGAAGACGGCATGCGCGCGGGCGAGCTGGAAGCGGAATTCGCCGACATGAACGGCTGGGAAGCGGAATCCGAAGCGGCGGGCATGCTGAACGGTCTCGGCATTACGCCGGACTTGCACGACAAGCGGATGGCGGAATTATCCGGCAACGAGAAAGTCCGCGTCCTGCTGGCGCAAGCATTGTTCGGCAATCCGCAGATCCTGCTCCTCGATGAGCCTACCAACCATCTCGACATGCAATCGATCGAGTGGCTCGAGAACTTCCTCGGCGGCTACGAAGGCACCGTTATCGTCGTATCCCATGACCGTCATTTCCTGAACCAGGTGTGCACGCATATCGCGGATATCGATTTCGGCAAAATCCAGATGTACGTCGGCAACTACGACTTCTGGTACGAGTCCAGTCAGCTGGCGCTTACGCTCATGCGGGACGCCAACAAGAAGAAGGAAGACAAGATCAAGGAACTGCAAGCGTTCATCCAACGTTTCAGCGCCAACAAGTCCAAGTCCAAGCAAGCGACTTCGCGTAAGAAGCTCCTTGATAAAATCTCGCTCGACGACATTCGTCCGTCGAACCGTAAATATCCGTTCATTAACTTCAAGCCGGAACGCGAAGCAGGCAAGCAATTGCTGCTGACCGAAGGGTTGACGAAGTCGATCGACGGAACGGTGCTGATCGACAACCTGACGCTGGCGCTGAACAAAGGCGACAAAATCGCGCTCGTCGGACCGAACACGCTGCCGAAATCGCTGCTCATGCAAGTGTTGATGGGCGAAGTGGAAGCGGACGCCGGCACGTACTCGTGGGGCGTAACGACGACGCAGGCGTATTTCCCGAAAGACAACTCCCAATACTTCGACGGCGTGGAACTGAACCTCGTCGACTGGCTGCGCCAATACTCCAAGGATCAAGACGAGAGCTTCATCCGCGGCTTCCTCGGCCGGATGCTCTTCTCCGGCGACGAAGCGCTGAAGAAAGCGAGCGTCCTCTCCGGAGGCGAGAAAGTGCGCTGCATGTTGTCCAAGATGATGTTGTCCGGTTCCAACGTCCTGCTCATGGACGAACCGACCAACCACTTGGACTTGGAATCGATCACCGCGCTCAATAACGGCTTGATCGACTTCGACGGCACGCTCATCTTCACGTCGCATGACCATCAGTTCGTGCAAACGATCGCGAACCGCATCATCGAGATTACGCCGAACGGCATCATCGACCGGATGATGTCGTACGACGAATACCTCGAGAGCGCCGAAGTCAAAGCGCTCCGCGAGCGCATGTACCCGGCAGAATAAGCGAATGATTGGCAGACCGTACTCCACGCGAGTACGGTCTTTTTTGTTGTTCTTGCGCCTTTGTGGTCCTCATACGATAGGAAGAGAGCGCGGCTGAATATTTCCGGCCGCCTTGGCGCGAATAGAAGTGATTCGGCAGGGCGGTTATGGTAAAATAAGCGAAAGCGACAAAGCTAGACGAAATTATGAAGGAGTCGATTTATTATGTCCTTTTTCGATAAAGTCAAGCAGGGGGCGTCGGATGCGGCCAAGAAAGCGCAGCAAACCGTCGAGATCACGAAGCTGAAAGCTCAAATTTCCGGCAAGGAGAAGGACATCGAGAAGCTGTGCGCCCAAATCGGGGCGGCCGTCTATCGCGGCCATCAAGCCGGCAATATCGCAGCCACCGAGCAGGAAGTGGTCGATTGCTGCCGTCAGGCGGACGAACTGCAAGCCGAGATTCGGATCCTTGAAGAGCGGATCAAGGTTACACGCAACGAGAAGACCTGCACCTGCGGCAAGGTCGTCGCGCTGGACGCCAAGTTCTGTCCGGACTGCGGAGCGGCGCTCGCCGAGGATCCGAAGATCGAGAATACGGTCGGCGAAATCGTCGTCATCTGCAACCAATGCCACACGGAGAACGAACTGAACGCGAAATTCTGCGTATCCTGCGGCGGGGGCTTGAACAGCACGGCTGCCGAGGCGACGTATTAGTAACTAGTCGTGCCTATAAGCCTTGCAGCTGCATGATGAAGAGCAATCATTCATAGGGATTCAAATAAATCAGTCTTGGCCGCATGCTGCGTTGATGCATGAGCCGGGACTGTTTTTTGTTATATCTCATGCGGCTAACGGGCGAGAGGGAGACTATTAATGGCTTGTTGAATGACCGCGCCGGACCGGACCAGCTGTTCCTGCTCGGCCGGTGTCAGATTTAGTTCCACGATCTCCTTCATGCCGGAGCGGGTTATGATGGCAGGTACGCCGAGACAGAGGTCCGAGAAGCCGTATTCGCCGTCGAGCACGGCAGATACGGCCATGATTTTGTGCTCGTCATTCAGGATCGAGCGGATAATATAGGCCAGCGCATTGCCGATTCCATAATAGGTCGAGCCCTTCAGCTTATAGATTTCAAGTCCGCTCTCCATCGTTTGGCGGGCGATCTCATCCAGCTTCAAATGGCCGAACCTTGCGGGATGCTGGGCGATAATATCGAGCAAGGGCTTGCCGCCGACCGTGACATGCGACCAGACGGGGAACTGGGAGTCGCCGTGCTCGCCGAGCACGTAGCCGCTGACGCTCCGCGGATCCACGGGGAGATAGTAGGATAGCAGCGTCTTCAGCCGCGAGGAGTCGATAGAGGTGCCGGTGCCAATCACTTGGCTGCGCGGCAGGCCGGACAAGCGCCAGACCATATAGGTGACGATGTCTACGGGATTGGAGGCGACGAGGAAAATGCCGTCAAATCCGCTGGCCATGATCGGGCCGATCAACGGCTCGTGAATATCGTAGGCCGACTCCAGCACCTCAAGCCGGCTCTGAATGTTTTTCGGCCGGATACCGACGCTCAGCACGACGATATCCGCGTCGCCGCATTGGTCCAGCGTACCCGTCGTGATCTTCGTCCTGGCGTGCACGAATTCCATGCAATGCGACAAATCCAGCGCCTGGGCATAAGCGCGCTCCGGCGTGCGGTCCACGAGCATGATCTCGTCGCAGACGGCTTGATTGATCAAGGAATAAGCACAAGTCGATCCCACATACCCGACGCCCACGATGACGACCTTCCGTGCTTTGCTTCCCATGACCTGTCATCCTTTCATGTAAGGTGTACTTCCATTGTATGGTCGGAATTTGCCGATATACACCGTCAGCCTCAAGTAAACGCTTCATAGCCATCAAAATAGGCAAAAGCTGATTCATTCGGTGCTGAAATGGGTAAAAGTGGGATAGATATAATAATGTCCTTGCGAATTTTGACATGTGGGAGGCGTTAACAATGCTGGTACCCGTGGAGTCCAAGCAAATTGCATTCTGCTCGTACAATGAGGATGAGGCGTCCTTATACCTGTACTACCATACAGGTGATGTGGCTATTTTCTCGTCGATCGGCAAGACCGATTACCAGTCCGTCATCGATTCCCCGAACCGGTACGATACGCTGATGAGCCTCATGAAGAAATGCCAGTCCGAAGAGCAGCTGCACAGTATGTTTCCGGAATATGAACAAAAACAGACGTGATTGAGCTTTTACCATTATTTACATGATTCGCCAACCGTAGGGGAAAAATAGTGCTTAAGCCGCGTTATTAGGACCCTTTGGTAAAGGAATTATGAAGCAGGTCAATCGCAGCAGATACACGCGTTTCATGCACAGGCGTCCCGTTTTGGGGCGTCTTTTTTGATGGAAACTGATCCCGGTCATGGTTCAAATTAACTACGGAGAGATTCGACAAATGAGACAGGGGATCGATATGGTCCTTAAGGAGGGTTCCGTACAATGGAGACAGCAACGAGTTGCATAGCTATTCAAAACCACTCGAACACGAAAGGGAGAGAGTATGAACAAGCGTACTTCTATGTTATTGTCCTTGGTTCTTGGCGCTTCGCTGCTGCTTCCGGCAGCCGCATCCGCTTCGACCGCGTCCGCGACCGTCGGGCAAATCCAGTCCAGCGTCAGCTTCCGCAGCCTTCCATCCACCTCATCGACTGTGTACAAGTATTTGAAGCAAGGCGAGCAAGTCGTGATTTTGGAGAAGGTAAATGCGTATTGGTATAAGGTTCAGGATGTAAACGGTTCGATCGGATACATATCCTCTGACGATAAATACGTCGACATCCTTACAGGCAGCGGGTCGAATGGCGGCTCCGGAGCGGTAACCGGCAATGCAACGATCGTTGCATCGGTATCCCTCCGCACGGGACCGTCCACCGACAGCGCAAGAATCCGTTACCTGTCCAAGGGGGAGACGGTGACCATAACGGGACAGCCGAACAGCTACTGGTATGCGGTCACGGCGTCCAATGGGACGAAGGGCTACGTCAGCTCGGATAGTCAGTACATCAAAACAAACGGTAGCTCGTCAGGCGGTTCGAACGGCGGTTCCAATGGAGGAAATAATAACGGCGACGTCGGCCAGGCGGTCGAGCGCGTCATCGCCGCAGGCATGAAGTACTTGGGCACGCCGTACGAATTCGGCTCCGACCGCAATAATACGAATACTTTCGACTGCTCCGACTTCGTGCGTACTGCCTTCCGCGAGGGGGCAAGCCTCACCTTGCCGGCCGATTCGAGCGGGCAGGGCAAGTACGTCCGCAATCTCGGCAGCGTGAAGACGGACTGGCATCAGCTGAAGCGCGGCGACCTGATGTTCTTCATGGATTACAAGGGAACGACGGCTTCTGCTTACGCCGGCATTAACAAAGCGACGGCTGACATCTCTCATGTCGGCATTTACCTCGGCAATGGTCAAATTCTTCATACGTATTCCAAGGAGTCCGGCGGCGTACGGACAAGCACCATCTCCGGCCACTGGGACTACCGGTTCCTGTTCGGCGGAAGCGCGCTGTAGGAGACTCGTAAGAAATAGCGTCAAACACGCAAAAACCTTCAACATCAGGCTAATCGCCGGCGTTGAAGGTTTTTGCGTTTGAGGGATGCGTGGACGGTAATACCTATTCGCATCAAGGCTGCGATCGTTCGTTCAGCCGCACCGCTGCGGCTGAGCCGCTGGTTCTTTGCGCCTTCGGCTTGGAATTGACGAGCAGGATGCTGCCGACAATCAGGACAAGTCCTGCCGCCAGCTTGATGCTAAGCGACTCGTTCATGAACAGGACGCTGATCAGCAGCGCAACGAGCGGGATGAGGAAGGTATACGAACCGACCTTGGCGGCTTCCCCGGAGCCGACAAGCTTGAAGTAAGCAAGCCAGCCTAGCGCAATGACGAAGATCGCGATAAACAACAGGTCCAGGACGAATGACGGCTGCCAATCGATCGCCGCCCAGCTTTCGGAGACGGAGCCCAAGAACAGCAGGACGATGCCGCCGATCGTAATTTGGAGCGCGACGACCCACGTCGTATCGGTTTTCGCGGCCATCTTCTTCATATACACGGTTCCGAACGCCCAGCAGAGGGCGCTGCCGAGCGCGAGCAACACGCCGGGTAACGAGAATTGACCTATCCCGCCGCTGACGCTGATGACCGCCACGCCGGCGAAACCGAGCAGCAGGCCGATGACGCGCAGGGGAAACATCTTCTCGCCCAGCCACAGCCAGGAGAATACGCCGAGGAGCACCGGCTGCAGGAATACGATGGCCGAGAACAGTCCGGCGGGCAGATAGAGCAGACCGACGGTTTGGAGGCCGTAATACAGCATAATGTTCAGCACGGACGAGATGAGATAGATCGGCCATGTTTCTTTCCAGCGAATGCGCTTGGCGTGAGGCAGGGCGACAACTACGAGCAGCAGCCCGCCGATCAAGGTGCGGAGTCCCGCGAATAGCAGGGGCGGCGTGTAATCAAGCGCGTATTTGGACAAGGGCCAGTTGGCGCCCCAGACAAGGACAAGAAAGGCCAGATAGATCATGGATTGTTGCCGTGACAATGGCTGCATCGTTTCGTTCATCTCCAGTTGGTTTAGGTCTGGTACTCATGTTATACTCCTGACGAGAATAAATAAAATGAATGTTTCTTATAGGGGAGATAACCATTTCGATATGAACCAATCGCAATTATCGTTATTCGTGCAAATCGCCGAGTCCGGCAGCTTCACGAAGGCCGGGCAGGAATTGAACATGACCCAGCCTGCGGTGAGCAGGGCCATCGCGGCGCTGGAAGCCGAGCTGGACGTAACGCTGCTTATCCGCGACCGCAAGAACGGCGTGCTGCTGACGGACATCGGCAAGCGGCTGCTCGTTCATAGCCGCAACATTCTGAACAGCTACGAGAAGATCAAGCAGGAGATCAAATCGGAGAAGGGCTTCGAGGTCGGCACGGTCCGCATCGGCACGTTCCCGGCGGTATCCGCGCGTTACCTGCCGGCCATTCTAAGGGTGATCGGCGAGCGGTACCCAGGCATTTCGTTCACGCTTCATGAGGGTACGATCGACGACATCCGCTCATGGCTCGAATCCCGGGTCGTCGACGTGGGCTGGATCATTCCCCCGAGCGGGGAGCTGGAGACGATGCCTTTTCTGACGGATAAGCTGTATCTGCTTCTGAGGGAAGATCATCCGCTGCAGCGGCAGGCGGTCATTGCCATCCGGGACCTGGACGATGCGCCGCTCATCCTGTGCCGGGGCGGCTACGAAGTGCCGCTCGTCGAGCTGTTCGCCCAATCCGGCGCCCGCCTCCGAACGAAATTCGAATCCCATAACATCAATACGGCCGTGAGCATGGTGCAGGAGGGACTCGGTATAGCTATTGTGTCCGATTCCTCGATGGCGATGTCGCATCTGCCGCCCAACGTTCGGATGCGTGCAATCGAACCGATGCCGGTGCGGGAAATCATGCTGGCCGTGCCGTCGATGAAGGACGCTTCGCTGGCGGTGAAGCTGTTCATGAAGACCGCGCGGGAGCTCTTTGCTGCGCCGGACGAAGCATCCGAGCCTAGTACCGGAGAAGATGAAGTGTCAGGCCTAAGCACCGCGAAGGATGAAGTGTCAGGACCAAACATTACAGAAGACGAAGTGTCTGGACCTAGCATAGTGGAAGACGAAATTTCAGGACCTAGCATAGTGGAAGACGAAATTTCAGGACCTAGCATAGCGGAAGACAAGGTGTCGGGACCAAACGCTGTTGAAGGAGAAATGTTGCCATGACCTCGCAGGTAGATGTAGAGACGTCGAAGTGCCCCATTTGCGGCAATCGCAACGCGTGCGCCGGCAGTCTTGACTGCTGGTGCGCGAAGGAGACGTTTCCGGAATCGCTCTTCACGGAGATTCCCGAGGAGCTGCTGGGAAAGGCGTGCGTATGCCAAGATTGTCTAACCCGTTTCAAGCAGGAGGAGGGTCGCAAGGGCTCGGGATCCGGATCGGAATAAAACAGCGTAGCAAGAGCGAAGGGTCGATGACTACGAGGGCAAAAAAAAGCCGTTACTGCATAAGCTGCAGAACGGCGCGCGAGCATTCCATCGGATTGTAGTGCTGATTGCGTTTGGTCAGAAGATCGTTGCGGAATTTCACGGACGAGTACGGCTCCTGCATCAGCTCGAACCATTTATCGATCGTCTCGGTCGACTCCAGCATCTCTCCGAAACCGCTTGCGACGAAGTATTCACAATTGACTTCCTCTTGACCGGGAATCGGCTCGTAGAACAACATCGGGATGCCTTTGCTGAGGCCTTCCGTGCAAGTCATGCCGCCGGGCTTCGTAATGAGCAGGTCGGACACGTCCATGAGCTTGTTGATTTCCTTGGTGAATCCGAGCACCTTGATGTTGGGATGCTGGTAATTGGGATCGGCGAGCATCCGGTCCCGTACTTTCTCGTTGTTGCCGACGCAGTAGATGAGCTGCACGCGGTCGCGCCAGCGCGTCATATAACTGAGCAGGTCGTCACTGTACATAATCCCCCAGCCGCCGCCCATAATAAGGACCGTCGGCATCGGCTTCAAGTCGAACTGCGCCTGCAGCTCCGATTTGTCGTGTGTTTGCCAGAAGTTCGGATGAACCGGAATGCCCGTCACTTGGATCCGGCTCGCGGACGTACCGCGGTCCATCAATTTCTTCTTGACCTCGTTCGTGGACACCAAGTACTTGGTTACCTCGGAGCTTGTCCATGTGCCGTGCGCGTCGTAGTCTGTAATCAGCGTATACAGCGGCGTCCGCAGGCCGAGCCGTTTCAAGCGGGATACAACGGCGTTCGGGACGGGATGCGTACATACGATCAGATCTGGTTTCAGCTGCGAAATCACCTGCGAAGTATTGGTATAAAATAAACGGTGAAGCGCAAGCTGCGTGAAGCGGTTCAACGATTTCTCGTATTTGCGGCGATAAAACTTGCCGAGCAGCTTCGGCTGTTTCGTAACGGTTTTGCGATAGGCGGACACGATAAGCGGACCGAGTACAGGGTTAAGAAAATTGCCCAGCTCGATCACGCGGGTTTGAATCGAAGAATCGAGCGAACGCAGACCGACGGCCAGCGCGTACGCAGCCTGGGTATGTCCGGAGCCGAAACCTTCGGAAAGCAGCAACACTCGTTTTTTATGCATTTTTCTCACCTGCTTCTCTTACCTGATCAGTATAGCCGTAATACTCTCTTCTCATATTACGACGGGCAGACGGCAAGCACAAGGACGGAATTAAGACTTGCGTATGATTGAGGTGTTAAATTATCCTAAATCATGGGCGTTCGAGACCATTCGGGATACGAATCACCCAATATTTGGCGCGCGGCCCATGCGGAGAGCATTGAGCCGGGTGCCGTCCAGCATGGAATGGAGCGATGAAGATGCAGGATCCACAGAAGCGGAATTATGAACCAGGTACGATAGTAGCGTTCACGAATAAAACAGGGCGTTATGCAGGCGAATTAATGGAAATAAATGGACCGCGCGCATTGGTCAAGACGCTGGCCGTGCTAAAGCATCCCGAGCAGGGCGATTTGCACAATCCGTATAATCCGGACGTGCCGATGTTCCACGAGCGCAGAGCCCTCAGCTACACGGAGAAAACGAACGTGCTGCTCGGCGAAATCGAGCCTTTCCACGGCGACGTGCCGGACTACAAGGAATCCCGTGCGCGCGCGCTGGCCGTGGAGATCGAGTCGCTTGACCGGCTGAAGCGCTGGGCGGAGCGGGGAATCGACGCGCTGCGGACGCTGGAGCGGGAGTATTAGCTCCGGTTTTGCGATGATGCTCCGGTTTTGCGATGGATGCTCCCGTGGTGCT
This sequence comes from Paenibacillus sp. J31P316, assembly GCF_056269105.1. Lineage (NCBI taxonomy): Bacteria > Bacillati > Bacillota > Bacilli > Caryophanales > Paenibacillaceae > Paenibacillus > Paenibacillus sp. J31P316. The sequence goes on from NZ_JBWDNI010000003.1 coordinate 826,362, forward strand.
CCGCACCAAAGTCGGGCTCCGGTTTTGCGATGGATGCTCTCGTGGTGCTCCGCACCAAAGTCGCATCCATTCGCAAAACCTGCGCGTGCAGGTTTTTTGAGAGCTGGGCTCCGATGCTGTGGTTGCGCTTCGCGCTAGGGAGGGCGGGCATGGATGCACTCCGCGCTTAAGGGGTTGGGCGCTTCAGAGTCGGCGATGCCGATGAGCGTTCGGCGGGGGCTTCGCGCCAAAGTCGGGCTCCGGTTTTGCGATGAATGCTCCCGTGGTGCTTCGCACCAAAGTCGCATTCATTCGTAAAACCTGCGCTTGCAGGTTTTTTGAGGGCCAGGGCTCTGATGCTGTGAATGCGCTTCGCGCTAGGGAGGACGGGCATGGATGCACTTCCCGTTTGACGGCAAAGCGCTGTGCTTCAGTGCCTGCAATGCGCAAGAGCAGAGGGACAGCTGCGCTACAAGGCCGGCGACGATAAGCGCCCTTAGTGCTTTGAACATATGCTGAGCACTCTATGGCACTATTCACGATCAACTTCGCTTTATGCCATCTTAATGGTGGTACTTGCCCTGCATGAAACCGGGTTGGCGATTCTTCAGGTGACCGAATGACCGGATTGAATTTTTGGTCAGTTTATGTTACGCTCTCCAAATAGAGGAATGAAGGGAGGCTACAGCGATGGCGGCAGTGAAGAAACCGGTCGATCGCAGGGCGCAGATCGTGGAGGCCGCGGCAAAATCGTTTGCCATGTTCGGCTACAAAGCGACGACGATGGAGCTCGTATCCAAAATCGCTGCGGTCGGCAAAGGAACTATCTATACGTTCTTCGCCACCAAGGAAGAGCTGTTCAGCGAAATTATCGGCCAGCTCTCCAAGGAGCTTCGCGAGGTGGCGGAACGGACGATCGACCATGACCGGCCGTTCTTCGACAATTTATCGGAGGCGCTGCACGAGCTGCTGTTGTTCCGCGAGAAGCATGAGCTGATCGTGAAGCTGTCGCAGGAGGTGCGGGACATCGGTACGCCGATGGCCAAGGACGGTATTGCCCAGCTGGAGCAGGGGATCTTGGGTTTTATCCAGCAGGAGGTTTCCTACGCGATCGACAAGGGAGAGCTGCGAAGCGCCAACCCGCAGTTGACGGCATTCGTTATGCTGCGGCTGTATTTGGCGCTCGGCTCGGAGTGGAGCAAGCAGCATGAACCATTGTCGCGGGAAGAAGCGGCGGGATATTTTGGCGAGCTGTTGCGTGATGGTCTGGCGATTCGGTGAGGGTAGGAGTAGCGGATGAGCTTCGCGCCAAGCTCGGGCAGTATGCGTGAGTTCGGAAAGAGAAAGCTAACTTTGAACGTAGGCGTAGCGTTTCTGCTTTCCCTGTGGAATGGAATGCAAAAAACTGACGATCGGGAAAAACAAACTTTCGATCAGCTTTTCAGTGTGCAGCATGGGGCTGCCTCTTTTTTTGTTCTAGAATGACCAAAAGTACGATTTGGTCAATTGTTCAATCGGCGTTTGAATGACAGGTAAATGGAGGCGCAATAACATGCAGGGACTATCGTTATTTGGCAAGGAAATGAAGCGGATCGTGCGGAATCCGAAGCTGCTTATCCCGATCCTGGGGATTTTGTTCATTCCGATCATGTACAGCGGGATGTTGGTCGGGGCATTTTGGGATCCATACGGCAAGCTCGACCGGATGCCGGTAGCTGTCGTGAATACGGACGCCGGGGCGGATTTTGACGGGAAGCCGCTGACCGTGGGGAAAGACTTGGTCGATCAGTTGAAGGACAGTCAGACGTTCAAGTGGGCATTCGTCGATGAGAAGCAGGCGGAGAAAGGGTTGGAGAAAGGCGATTATTATTATGTCATTGAAATTCCGTCCGAGTTCTCCCAGCAGGCGACGACGCTGCTGGACAAAGAACCGCATCCCGCGGCGCTTCGTTATCTAACGAACGACAGCGAGAATTATTTGGCCGCGAAGATCGGCTCCTCCGCGATCGAGAAGCTGCAGAAGGAGCTTTCGCAGCAGGTGACCAAAGCCTATGCGAAAGCGGTGTTCGGCAGCATCGACGAGGCAGCCGGTGGGATTGCGCAAGCAAGCGACGGCGCGGGCAAGCTCGCCGACGGCGCCAAGAACGCGGAAGCTGGAGCGGAGCAGCTCCGTGACGGCGCCGCGAAGCTGGCAAGCAGTACGCAGCAGCTTGCCGGCGGGGTGGAGGCGCTGGATGGCGGCGCCGGACAATTGAAGGCCGGCACGGCCGCGGTCAGCGATGGCGCGGCGAAGCTTTCCGCCGGACTAGGGAAGCTGTCGGCCGCTGGCGAACAGCTCAGCGGCGGCGCCGATAAAGCCGCTTCGGCCGGCGCGCAGCTGGCCGAAGGGCTCGCATCGGCGCAGAAGGGCAGCGCCGATCTCGCCGGCGCAGCCGCGAAGCTGACGGCGGCGCTGGATGCATACGCCGCCGCAGTGCCAGACGCAGCGCAGGACAGCGCGCTGCAAGGGCTGCTCGGCGCCGCCCGCGCGGTATCCGCGGGCGCGGCCGAGCTCTCCGGCGGCAGCGCGAAGCTGGCCGCCGGCGGGGCGCAGCTGCAGCAGGGGCAGGACGCCCTGCTGCAAGGGCTGGCCGCGCTGCACGCGCAGCTCGCAGCCGCGAACAAGGGCGGCGCCGAGCTGGCCGCCGGCGCCAAGAGCACGGCGGCGGGCGCCGCCAAGCTGGCGGACGGCGCAGCCGCCGCGGGCCGCGGCGCGGCGCAGCTTGCGGGCGGCGCCGGCAAGCTGGCCAGCGGCTCCGCCGCGCTCGCGAGCGGCACCGCCCAGCTCGCCGGCGGCTCGGCCGAGCTGTCGGGCAAGCTCGGCGACGCCGCAGCCCAAACCGCGGGCGTCACCGGAACCGACGCCCTCTACGACATGTTCGCGAACCCCGTCCATGTCGAGGAGCGCAAGCTGACGAACGTGCCGAACTATGGCACGGGCTTCGCGCCTTACGCCTTGTCGCTCGGCCTGTTCGTCGGCGCGCTGCTCTCCACCATGGTCGTGCCGATGCGTGAGACCGGCACGAAGCCGCGCTCCGGCTGGAGCTGGTTCGTCAGCAAGGCGCTGCTCCTCGGCGGCGTCGGAATCGTGCAGGCGCTTATTGCCGACGCGATCCTAATCTATGGCATTGGCATGCATGCCAATCACATGGGCGCTTTCATCGGCATGTCCATGCTGACGAGCGTCGCGTTCATGATGATCATTCAATTCTTGGTCACGCTTCTAGACCAGCCGGGCCGCTTCGTCGCCGTTATGCTGCTGATCCTGCAGCTGACCGGCAGCGCCGGCACGTATCCGGCGGAGCTCGTGCCGGCATGGCTGCAGCGCGTCGGCGAATGGCTGCCGATGACGTACACCATCCGGTCGTTCCGTGAAATTTTGACTGGCAACGAGCTGCAGTCGACCGGCGCCAGCGCGATGTACCTCGCAATCGTAGCGCTCGTATTCGCGGCGCTGACGTTGGCCGTATTCCTGATCACGTACCGCAAGGAACGGATCAGCAAGTCCACGCCAGCCGAAATCGTACTTTAATGAAGAAACAAGGGCGGGATTCCCGAGGCAGCCTAAGCTGCTTCACGGAATCCCGCCCTTTTATTATTTCTTCCTAGTCGTGCACGCCAACTTACAATCTACGAATTAACAAACACCGTCGCAATCGGCTTCCGATAATCCGCCTGATACCCGAGCCCTTTGGACAAGGCGGCGAGCGGCAGGTAAGTCAGCGAGTTTCCGCCCGATTGCTGCAGATAAGCCGGCGTCTCGAGCGCGACGGTCTGGCCGTTCACTTTCATCGTGTTCGCGCCGATCGTGAACGCGACCTTCTTGCCGCCGGAGGCGATCGTCGCCGTCCGTGTTTTGTTGTCCCAATTCAGCGTCGCATGCAGTGCGTTCGCTACATCGCGCATCGGCAGGAACGTCGTATTGTTCTTGAGCACCGGATGATTGCCCTTGAGATCCGTGCCGTTCACGACCACGCGCAGCGGAGCGCCGGCAGGCAGGGCGGCGGGATCGCGATAGTCCCCCCAGATGCCGTCAGCAAAAGCGCGGCCCATGACGTCGTAGCCGGATTGTTTCGGATGAATGTCGCCTTTTAGAATGTACGTATATACAAGTTCGTTGTCTTTGAACGGAATGGAGACGTCCACGGCCCGAACGTCGTAGCCTTCCTTGGTCAGCTTATCGGCGAGCGATTCGTCCAAGCCCTTCAGCTTCGTGACGGCCGCGGACAAAATATTATACTGCTCCTGGGTAATCGCCTTATTAAGCACGGATGGCTTCGGAGCCGGCAAATATTGATCCGCGAAGACGACGGTCGCCTTCGGATTCAAGCTTAGAATCGTGCGAAGCGACGTCTCGAGCTGCGGAATGTAATCCGCCAGCATCGTGTCCATCTTGGTCTGCAGATCCGCTGCCGACAAGCTGTTCGACTTGATATCATCGAAAATCGGGGTAAAATCATTGCCTCCGATCGTCAGCGTGACGAGATCGGCTTTCTTCAGATCGTCTGCAAGCGCGGCCGTCTTGGCGACGGTCTCGGAGGCGAGCGGATACGTCGACAAATTCGCCTGTACTTCGTCTGCAGTGATTCGCGTGCCATCGGCTGCTGCTTTCAGATACTTGGTAAGGCCTGGCGTTTTGAGCGCGATGATGCCGTAATTTTTGAGATCCGCGCGTCCGCGGTACAAGGCTTGTTCATACACGCGTTCGACGTAGCCGTATGGAATGGATGAGACGGTCATGCCGTTCTCGTATCCGACCGTCAGCGAGTCGCCGACGGCCACGATATGTAGGGGTTCGTTCGCAATTGCCTTGGGTGCAGTTGGTGCAGCGGAGTACTGGCGCACGGTCGATGGAACCGCGGGCTGGCCAACCGAGCCTGCAATCGATGTTTTCGATGTAGAAATTGTTTCCTGAGCCGACGTCGCCGAAGCCTCTGCCCAATGGCTTTCCGTCAAAATGCTTCCCGTGCCGACTGCGGCAATCAACAGCGCCGCCGTCGTCAATGCCACTGCCTTGCCCTTGGATTTCCTGAACTTGCTCATCAAATCAACCACATCCTTTTGGATAATTATGCACCTTAATGAAAAGAAAAGTACAAAAAGTGCAAATTCAAACTGCTGGTGCAGGGCTTTCCGGTAAAGAAGTCTTATCACTTTTGCTAAAATAATAAATTGATAATTGCTATAGGGTGATGATAAAATCATATAATAACGAAAATCAATCGAACCTGTCCGTTTGTCGCAAGGATGCTGATAAAAACGGCATTTTTACCCAGCCGCTGCTCAGCGTCTTTTTTTGAAGACTGTCATGAAAGCTGGAAGGAAAGGTTTTCATAATCTGCTTTTATTCTACGCCATTCAGGGGAAGAAATGAAGTCGGATTCCTGCAAATAAATCCATTCCTCCATTTGCCAATCGCAAGGCAACAAATCGCTGCTTGCTCGGTTTACGCTAGAAATCCGAGGTTGAAGCTTGGACTGCCGCCGAAGACGGGGCCGACCGATTCCATTTGTTTATTCAAAAAATTTCTCATAGAAAGGTGACTATCCAAGTGAAAGAGAACCGTTTAGGATTGCCGCCGAAGCAAGGCCTGTATGACCCGCAATATGAGAAAGACGCCTGCGGCATGGGCTTTGTGGCTAACATCAAGGGATTAAAATCGCACTCGATCATCCAGCAGGCACTGACGGTGCTTGAGAAAATGGAGCATCGCGGCGGACAAGGCAGCGAGCCGAACACGGGAGACGGAGCAGGCATCCTGCTTCAAATTCCGCATACGTTCTTCTCCCGCGAGCTGAAGGGACTCGGCATCGAACTCCCGGCTAACGGGGACTATGCCGTCGGCATGCTGTTCCTGTCGCAGGACGAGAGCATTCGCAGCAAGCATGAGCGCGAGTTGGAAGCGATCATTCGCGAGGAAGGCCAGACGTTGATCGGCTGGCGTACCGTTCCGACGAACGACGAGAAGCTCGGACATTCCGCGAAATCGGTGAAGCCGTATGTTCGCCAAGTGTTTATCGGCAGAAATGAATCGCTTCAGGATGAGCTTGCGTTCGAACGCAAGATCTACATCATCCGCAAGCGCGCAGAGCTGGCCATCCGTTATTCCGGCATGGAAGGCGCGGACAGCTTCTATTTCTCCAGCTTCTCGAGCAAGAAAATCGTGTACAAGGGGATGCTGACTACCGAGCAGGTTCGTTCTTTCTACACAGAGTTGAACGACGAAGCCATGGAGACGGCGCTTGCCCTCGTCCACTCCCGTTTCTCGACGAACACGTTCCCGAGCTGGGAGCGCGCGCATCCCTACCGTTATCTGATCCACAACGGCGAGATCAACACGCTGCGCGGTAACGTTAACTGGATGCATGCCCGCCAGACGCTGTTCGCTTCGGAATTGTTCGGCGAAAGTTTGGACAAAATCAAGCCGATCATCAATCCGGACGGCTCCGATACGGCGATGTTCGATAACACGCTGGAATTCCTGTACCTCTCGGGACGTTCGCTGCCGCACGCGGCGATGATGATGGTGCCTGAGCCGTGGTCCAACCACGAAGGCATGAGCGACGAGAAGAAAGCGTTCTACGAATACCACAGCTGCCTGATGGAGCCGTGGGACGGTCCTGCCGCGATGGCGTTCACCGACGGTACCCAAATCGGCGCGATCCTCGACCGTAACGGTCTTCGTCCTGCACGTTATTATGTAACCAAAGACGATGTCATCATTCTCGGTTCCGAGGCGGGCACGGTCCACGTCGATCCGGAGAATGTCGTTTATAAAGACCGCCTGCGTCCGGGCCGCATGCTGCTTGTCGATACCAAAGCAGGCCGCATCGTGTCCGACGAAGAAGTAAAAGCCCAAATCGCAGCGGAGCATCCGTACCGCGAATGGCTTGACGAGCATCTCGTCGGTCTCGACGATTTGCCTGATGCACCGGAGCTTCCGGAGCCGGATCACGATACGGTAGAGCTGCGCCAACAGGCATTCGGCTATACGTTCGAGGATCTGCGCAAGGTACTTGAGCCAATGGCAGGCAGCGGCGTAGAGCCGATCGCTTCCATGGGTTATGACGCGCCGCTGGCCATTTTGTCGGAGCGCCCGCAACGTCTCTTCAATTACTTCAAGCAAATGTTCGCGCAAGTAACGAACCCGCCGATCGATGCGATCCGCGAAGAGATCATCACGGCGACGGGCACGACGCTCGGACCTGAGCGCAACCTGCTCAATCCGGAGCCGGAGAGCGCGCGTCAGATCCGACTGGCATCGCCGGTACTGTCCAACGAGGAGTTCGCGAAGCTGCGCCACGTGCGCCGTCCAGGCTTCAAGTCGATGACGCTGCCGACGTTGTTCACGGCGGCTGACGGCGTAGAGGGACTGCGTTTCGCGCTGAAACAAATGTGCGAAGCGGCTGACCGCGTTATTAGCAAAGGCCATAATGTGTTGATTCTGTCCGACCGCGGCATCGACCGCGAGAACGCAGCGATTCCGTCGCTGCTGGCCGTATCCGCCCTGCATCACCATCTCATTCGCGAAGGCACGCGTACGAAGGTCAGCATCCTGCTGGAATCCGGCGAGCCGCGCGAAGTTCATCACTTTGCATTGCTGCTCGGCTACGGCGTGAGCGCAGTCAACCCGTACCTGGCATTCGAGACGCTCGACGATATGATCCGCGGCGGCATGCTCAGAGGCGTTACGCATGAGAAGGCCGTGAAGAACTTCATTAAAGCCGCAACGAAGGGCGTCGTGAAGATTTTGTCCAAAATGGGCATTTCCACGATCCAATCGTACCGCGGCGCGCAGATTTTCGAAGCAGTCGGCCTGAACAAAGACGTAGTAGATCAATACTTCACTTGGACGGAAACGCGCATCGGCGGCATCGGCCTCGATGTCATCACGGATGAAGCGCTGAAGCATCATCACCGTGCGTTCTCCGAACAAGAAGGCCGCGTCAAGGAGCTTGACTCCGGCGGCGAATACCAATGGCGCAAGGACGGCGAAGACCATCTGTTCACGCCGCAGACGATTCATACGCTGCAGATGGCTTCCCGCGCCAACGACTACAAGCTGTACAAGAAGTTCTCCGAGCTGGTGCAGGGCGAAGACAAGAAGCATCTGACGCTTCGCTCGCTGCTCGACTTCAATTATTCGGCAGCATCCGTACCGCTCGACGAAGTAGAATCGGTCGAGTCCATCGTGAAACGCTTCAAGACGGGCGCCATGTCCTATGGCTCCATTTCCAAGGAAGCGCATGAAGCGCTGGCGATCGCGATGAACCGCATCGGCGGACGCTCGAACACCGGCGAAGGCGGCGAGGATCCGAAGCGCTACATTCCGGATGCCAATGGCGATTCCCGTCGCAGCGCAATCAAGCAAGTCGCTTCGGGACGTTTCGGCGTCACGAGCAACTACTTGGTCAACGCCGACGAGATCCAAATCAAGATGGCGCAAGGCGCGAAACCAGGCGAAGGCGGCCAGCTGCCAGGACGTAAAGTATACCCTTGGGTAGCTGAAGTCCGCGGATCCACGCCGGGCGTAGGTCTGATCTCGCCACCGCCGCATCATGATATTTATTCGATCGAGGATTTGGCCGAGCTCATTCATGACCTCAAGAACGCCAACCCTCGTGCACGGATCAACGTGAAGCTGGTATCCGAAGTCGGTGTCGGCACGATCGCAGCAGGCGTTGCCAAAGGTCGCGCGGACGTCATCCTCGTCAGCGGTTATGACGGCGGCACGGGCGCATCGCCGCTCGCATCGCTCCGCCATGCGGGTATGCCATGGGAGCTTGGCCTTGCTGAGACGCACCAGACGCTCATGCTCAACAACCTGCGTGACCGCGTCGTCGTAGAGACGGACGGTAAAATCATGAACGGCCGCGACTTGGCGATCGCAACGCTGCTCGGCGCCGAAGAATTCGGCTTCTCGACCGCTCCGCTCGTCGTGCTTGGCTGCATCATGATGCGCGTCTGCCAGCTGGATACATGTCCGGTCGGCGTAGCGACGCAGAACCCGGATCTTCGCAAGAAGTTCATGGGCGATCCGAGCCATGTAGCGAACTACATGCTGTTCGTCGCGCAAGAGTTCCGTGAGTTCATGGCCTTGCTCGGCTTCCGCACCGTCAACGAAATGGTTGGCCGCGTAGACCGTCTGCAAACCAAAGATCTGATCGATCACTACAAGCTCAAAGGTATCGATCTTCGTCCGCTGCTGCACCAAATGGAGGTTCCGCAGGATGCCGCCCGTTACAACACGCAGCAGCAGGATCATAAATTAGAAGAATCGCTCGACATGGAGCATTTGCTGGCGCTGGCTAAGCCGGCCATCGAGTCCGGCGAGCAAGTGCGCGCGACGCTGCCGATCACGAACATCAACCGCGTCGTCGGTACGATCGTGGGCAGCGAAGTTACACGCAAATACGGCGCTCAAGGGCTGCCGGAAGATACGATCTCGTTCCGCTTCGTCGGCACGGGCGGCCAAAGCTTCGGCGCGTTCATTCCGAAGGGCATCACGCTTACGCTGGAAGGCGACTCCAATGACTACGTCGGCAAAGGTTTGTCCGGCGGCAAGATCATCGTTGCTCCATCGCCGAAAGCAACCTTCAAGTCGAACGAGAACGTCATTATCGGCAACACCGCGTTCTACGGTGGAACGAACGGCGAAGCTTACATCAGCGGTATCGCAGGTGAGCGCTTCGCAGTACGGAACTCCGGCGTCACGGTCGTCGTCGAAGGCGTCGGCGACCACGGCTGCGAGTACATGACAGGCGGACGCGTAGCGATTCTCGGCGTCACGGGCCGCAACTTCGCGGCAGGCATGTCCGGCGGCGTCGCGTACGTCCTGGACGAAGCCGGAGACTTCTACAAGCACTGCAACATCGAAATGGTGCTGTTGGAGCGCGTCGAAGAAGCCCGAGACATCGAAGAGCTGCAGGGCATGATCCAGCGCCACGTGGAATACACGGGCAGCGCGATCGGCGACCGCCTGCTGTCCAATTGGGAGACGTCCAAGACGAAGTTCGTCAAGGTCATCCCGAAAGACTACAAGCGCATGCTCGAGCAAATCGAGCACATGGAACAATCCGGCCTTGAAGGCGAAGCAGCCCTGCTTGCGGCATTTGAAGCGAATATGAAAGAGCTGGCTCGCGTAGGCGGTAACTAGTGAAAAACTAAACGTTGCAAAATCATTATTAGTAAGACCTCCTCAGGGTAAAATAAGATTGTATTTGATTTACCTGAGGGGTCTGCTTGAAAATGGAATAGGCATATCATGCCATCTAGGAATAACTTTATCGGCGATTGCTTCTCTGAAATCAGTCAGAGAGCGATCGCCTTAATTTATTTTAAGCACTAACCTAAGATAGCGAAGCTGCTAGAAGACGAACTCTGCCTTCGCTTTGTTATAATGCTACAATGACCAAGATGAGCTATCATTTAGTTCATTCTATTATGGTTTGGTTCTATAGTATCAGATAAGGAATTACGATCAGTTTTGTTGCATATTATGTTTTTTGAGCGCTCTAAATTCTCATCCATAACACAAAAAGACATCCCAAAGGATGCCTTGATTTTATAAAATGATTGAAATAGAGTTGTTCATCATTGCGATTTAATGGTTGTAGACTTTCGATTTAGTATCTGATTTGTGGTAGATTCGTAACAATAGATAGCTTAAAAGAATTCCGCTGCCATCAATTAAAACATCAAAAAAACGTCCATCGCGCAAAAAATACAATTGCATAATTTCTGTCAAGATAGCATAACCAATAGCTATTAATGCTGCATATCGATTCCGACCGAAATCGGTCAATACAACCGTTAATATTGCAAAACCAACAAAATGCCCGGCTTTCTGAAATAAGTACCATTTCAGGTGGAAACCATTAATATCCGTACCTGGAAGTATCAAGAATTGTTCGAAGTCTGGGTGTTTGACAAACATGAATTTTATAATCCCATGTTTTACCATTAGCTTAAAATTAATAGTACATGTGCAAACAAAAAGAAATAAACTCCATAAGATTGCGAGAACAATTCTTATCAAATATACCACGCCCTTAAACACTACAAAATAATAAATTATTATTTTACATTATGAACAAGCTGTCAAGTAATGCTTAGATTGTCGGACGGTTGCAATTTGATTACTTACTCGGAGTAAAAAGCGGATTATTACCTGGAAATCGAATATTGAGATATTAACATGCGTATATAGGCTTCAAGTTCACTAATACGTGTTTGTGTAGCTTCATATTGGGCAATCCAATAAGGCAGTGCTTGATGTGCTTCTGCAATAAAATGAGCATCCTGTGGCTTGATAAATCCTGTTAGCCCAAAGTCGCATTCCTTTTCCTCCCTGAAATATCCGAAACCAGCTTCTATTGTACGGTAAAACTCCGTATTGCTTCTTTCCGCTTTCATTTCTCTCCAGATCCCCGGCGTCGCCGCTTCGAACATTGCTTTATCTTTGGCAAGATCACGCATGCTCCGTTCCTCCGATCATTTTGTGTGCCTCACGCTTCCCTTCAGAATATAACTAGAAATATTGAAGCAATTGGAGTGACAATAACAAAAAAAGTTAATTATACATATTGTATCATAATGCGAATCGTAAATGAAGCAATTTGTATCATTGGAGAATTAATAACTTTATTTTCGTTTCGGAACTAAACTTGAAGTTCCTTTGAGGATGTTGAATTGTGATGATTTCCTGGAAGAATAACTACTGCACGATATTCGATATATTGTGAAAGGGTAATAAGATTTATTTTTGCAGAAGGATTTCTCTGGAACTAGTAGAATATTCCCATTTATAAGAAACGGGGGAAAGGTTGTGGCCGTTCACTTGACATACACAAATGAAAATGTGAAGTTCGTAATATGTAATAATCAGGTATCGGTTTTGAATGTTGATGACCATCTGCTTTATACGATTGAATACGACGATATGATTATTGCAAAAGGCACCTCGGCATTGTCCGATGATAACTCGTTTGAGATTTACATCGAAAAGTATTCGACCAAACAGTTGTTTAAAATTTCCTCAAATAAAATAGAAGACCTCTATGTCTTCTATGCCGAACTCAAATCCTTAAGAGACAATGCTTTTTGGAAACCTTATTCGCAAACAAGCTAAGGCACTGTTTTTCTGTGAAATAGCCAGACTGCTCGAAAGAGCCAACCGCATAGACGACTGCGTCTCCGATGCTCTCATTTCCTCGCGCATTGCCTGTGACGAAGCAGTAAACCAATCGCGAATCGCGAATATTAACTTCTGATGAAGAAAAAAGCACCTGTTCATATCAAAAAGCGCCATAGGGGTAAAACCCAAAGGCGCTTTTTGATTTAAACAGGTGTTGGCAGGGGATTTATGATGGCGTTCAAGAGATAATAAGTCTACTCATACTATATGGTGGCTGTTGCTACCACTCGTCTCCGAACTCAAAAGCTCCTAGATCGGGTGCAGTGCCGCTATAAGGAAGACCTGTCAAACGACCTGCGTCAATGCTGGAGCTTTCTTTATTCAGATATAGAAAATTAGAAGATTTGGTGTCAGTACTTTGAAACACCGGCTCGATTTTTAAATTCCATGTATTGTTCAGTTGTGTTACATTGTCACCGATAAGCGTTCTGCCTTTGGCCGAAATGGCATTCACGATCGTATCCGAGCCTCTGAAATCGTAGTTGTATGCGTAGGACAAACTGCCTTTGTTATTATTATAAGCCGTCGTGTTATAGAGCTTGTTCGGCAGAACGGCGCCATTATAAGTGAAACCGCTCGCATAGTTACCATAGGCTATGGATTCCCTTACCTGATTGTTGCCGCTCTTATAAGGGTTATTGCTGTCGTATTCGCCGCCTAATTTAAAACCGTTCCCGTTTCCGTTAATGAAGTGTTTCCCATGTTCGTCGAAGCCGTTGTTGAATGCGAAAGATTTATTGATGTTTGAAGAACTCCCTTCCCAAGTATCCCAGCCATCATCCGAGTTGTTCCAGGCACTGCAACGGTTGAATGTATTGTTGTAGGCACCATTCTTAATAGCGAAGCCATCAGCATTTGTGCCTCCGGTTTTCTCGTCGTAATTCAGATAGGAATTTACCCGGTCTATATAATTATCGTGCGCGCTGTTTTCCAAGTGCAAACCGGTACCGTGATTCCGGTACGTAGAAAGGGATTCGATCCGAATATGATGCGCGTAGTTTTGGATGCTGATACCAATGCCGCGTGCTTCAGTAACGTTAATTTTTGAAATAATCCAATATGATACGTTATCCATGCGGATGACTTTATCAGAATCCAGTAGAAGTTTAGTTCCGTTTACAACTACGTTTTCATTCCCATAGGGCTTTATAGTAATGGGCATTGTGCTCGTCCCACTGGATGTCGGGTTAATAGCTCTAGTAGGATAATAGACGCCGCCACGTACGTAAATCGTATCTCCTGCTCTAGCGACAGCAACTGATTTGTTGATGGTTTTGAAAGGAGCGGAAAGCGAAGTTCCTCTGTTCGCATCGTTACCATTTACTGAAACATAATAGACGGCTCCTGCAGCGGATGCCTTGTTTATTGTGTAGTTAAGACACGAACCAAAGCAAACCACCAGCACCAATAAAATTACTAATTTGCGTTTCATTCCATACCTCCAGTACGTGAAATATAAAGAAATATAAGAAAAAGTCGCCGCTGAAAGACCTACCACGATTCTACTCTACTTTTCAGAAATAGACATTGCAAGGGTAAATAGTATTGTATTCTTGGAATGAATAGTTCCAAGAACCTAATCGAGACTTTATTTTTTTATTCGTAAAGAATTCGTCTTTCGGTGGTATAAAAAAGTGGTATTGTTATCGATCTTCTGCAAAGTGGACCACGATAAGAATAACTAAGTAATGGGTGCGATCCGACAAGAAACGACATTATTTATTCAAAAATGTGGGTTCTGACGCACACCAAACGACACCTTCTTCTTGTGTTCTTAGGTATAATAACACTGAAAATTGTTTACGAGGACATGAAGGAACGGGAGAGCGGTCATGAAAAATAGAGACGATAAACTGATGGATAACAAACAAGTTCCGGCGCAAATTGAAATTAAAGTTCTTCTCGAACAATTAGGCATACCTCTCGAGAAGTGGCAGCAGTTTCTGACTGCAGAACGCAACTATACATAACGGACAGGTGAATTGATTTGCTAAGGTATTCAATTTCAGAGGCTATAGGATCGTCAACCGATTATTAGAGTCGTCATTCATTCGGCTTACTGGGCGAACAAAGCCAAAGAAACCTTTGAAGAGAGAGAGAAGAAACACTCTTTCCTACAAAGGTTTCTTTGTTTTCATGGAGATACTATTTGTATCGAAACAGGATTGAGAGCAAAATTACTACTTGACAATGTTACACTTTGTATCTTAAATTTAGAGATATCGCACGATACAAATTGTATCCGAGACAAAGTTACTTAAAACCCATTTCATGCGTTTGCAACAAGCTGGATTTATAAAGGATGGGAAATAAGAATGAATACGAGTTTGGAATCATGCTTGGCAAAAGGAATCATAGACACTCATTGTCATATATTGCCTGGCCTTGATGACGGAGCAGCTACGTTTGAAGAAGCCTTACATATGGGGAGGATTGCATTATATCAAGGTATAACAACCGTATTTGTCACTCCGCATCACGGAAAAAAGCAATACTATAACCCACCGTCGATAATTGCCATGAAAATCAAAGAGCTTCAAAGGCGGCTAAATGAAGCGAACCTACCATTAACCCTGTTACCAGGACAGGAATTTCACCTGCATCGCGATTATCGGACAGAACTTTTAGAAAAGAATTACCAAACGCTTGGAAATAGCAACTATTTGTTGATTGAACTTCCGGATGATCATATCCCTCGTTATTTTTCGGATTTCTTGGAAGAACTACGAATCAGGAACGTCATACCGGTGTTGGCACACCCCGAGCGTAACCACAGCTTTATAAAAAAACCTGCATTGCTTGCTGAATGGGTCCACAGGGGCGTATTCGCGCAAGTGACGTCACAATCGATTGTTGGTCTCTTTGGTCATAAAGTACAACACGTTGCGATCCAAATGTGCAGGAACGGATGGGCTCAATTGCTTGCATCTGATGCTCATAATACCCGAACCAGACAGTTTTGGATGAAGGAAGCTTATGAACGGCTTGTAACGGACCAATGCGAGGCCGCCGCCGCTATTTTTCAAAACAACGCGGAACTGCTGCTTCGGGGAGAACACCTCGTTGCGCAGCCGATGGAGGAACGCAACAATCTCAGAAAGCTTTGGAAATGGGGAGGAGCATAAAGGTTATGGATTTGGATTTCAAGGGCTTGTTATTAGTATTACGGAAGCGGTTATGGGCAATTGCACTAATCACAATCGTCGCTGGCATTGCAACAGGGATATATTCTTTTCATTATATTGATCCCCAATATGATGCCTCCACGAAAATAATGGTCAATAAAACAAAAATCGTAAACGGAGAAGAAGATTTGAATCTTAACGACCTGAATGCTCAAATCCGACTTATTGCTACTTATAAGGAGATTGTCCGAACGAGATGGATCATGGACGATGTCGCCAAGGAAAATCCGGAACTGCATCTGACCGCCAACCAGCTGGCTTCAAAGGTCAAGGTGAGCTCTGTGAACGATACGCAGGTCATGACGTTTTCTGCAACAGATACCAGTTATCAGCGTGCTTCTTCAATTATTGACGCAGTGACCACCGAGTTCGTTAAGAAGATACCCGTCTTAATGAAAGTCGACAATGTTACGGTACTGAACTGGGCAAGCGAGGAAAACGCACCGAGCCCCATCTCTCCAAAGCCCGTTCTCAATATCATGGTTGCCGTCATCCTGGCGTTTTTGCTCAGCGCAGCAGCTGCTTTGTTCGTGAATAATTTTGACGATTCGTTGAAATCAGAAGAAATGATCAACGAATATCTCGATCTTCCCGTGTTGGCCGCAATCGTCGATATGGATAAATCATATTTCCGTCATTCCAAAGCAAGCCAAACCTCGAATAGCGAGAAAGCAGGTGAATCCTCGTATGTTGCGACAAATCAATAGACAGGCTCTCATTACGGATACTAACCCCAAATTGCATGTGTCTGAGTCATTTCGGGCATTGCGTACACATCTGCAATTCTTGGACTTAGATGAACCACTGCAAGTCATATCCGCAGTTTCGAGCATGCCTGGAGAAGGGAAAACGACGATGCTCGTCAATCTAGGAATTTCTTTCGCTCAAGCAGGAAGACGCGTGGTCATTTTGGATGGCGATATGCGTCGTCCGATGCTTCATCAAATATTCAATATGGACAATAGGGCTGGATTATCCTCGTACTTAAGACATTCCCTAGAGCTTGAAGATATCTTGAAAGAAACGCATATCGAAAATTTACGCGTTATTCCGTCGGGTCAAATTCCTCATAATCCGTCAGAATTGCTCTCTTCAAAACGTATGTTGCAATTGATTACCGCTCTTAGAGAGCAAGCGGACATACTGTTAATCGATTCACCTCCTGTTCTGGCAGTCGCGGATTCCAAAATCGTCGCAGCTCGCTGCGATGGTGTCATCCTTGTCGTGCATGCCAAACGGTCCAAGCGCGAGTATGTCAAAAAAGCAAAAGACCAGTTAGATAGCGTTAAAGCGAACGTAATTGGCGTTGTACTAAACGGCATGAAGGCATCAAGTTTTAAAGGAATGGATAACTATTAGGCTTCCTCGTCGCTGCTGAAACGGAAGCAATGCTTCGCTAAGGTGATATCTACTTACCTTTATCAATGTAGGTACTCGGCTATGCTGTGGGCGGTATACCGCCTTAGACGTTGATCGTCAAGGGTGTAGCGTGAGGGTGGGTTAAATGCCCATTATTTTTTAATCTCATGAATTGCCTAACATTAAAAGTTTAAGGCATGCAGTTAAACATTAACTGTATTCCTTAAACTTTTATTTCGAAATGGAGTGTATCCAATCATGCGCACAGCGCGATCGGTTACGATGTCTGTTCGGCGGTCATCGAGAGTCAACACCTTCGGCAAGCAGCTAACAGTGCTTATAACCGGATCGGTGGCGTCGCAAATCATTTTGTTTTTATCTGCACCAATCATCGCGCGCATGTTTTCGCCGACGGACTATGGCATCTTTACGTTCTATAGTTCTATGATCAGTATTCTCTCTATGATTACCGGGGGGAAATACGAAATCGCGATCGTGCTGCCGGAGAGCGATGAAGAAGCTGCCAACGTCATGGGCTTGTCCATGCTTTCTGTAATTGCCGTAACGGGGTTCATTGCCATTCTGCTTGCATGCTTCGGCGAATGGTTCATGAGTATGTTTGAAGCAGGATCGGATTCGCTTTGGTTAATTTGGATTCCGATAGGGATGTTGGCTGTTGGCTGGTACCAAAGCTGCAATTATTGGAGCACGCGAAAGAAAACATTTAAAAGACAATCCATCTCCCAAGTTCTTCGTTCTACGACGGTAAGCGGCATACAATTATCTACAGGCTTTGCCGGCATTCAGGCGGTCGGGTTAATTCTCGGTCAATTAGGGGGACAGGTTATCGCTACAACAGCTCTTATGTATCAGACATGGAAGGAAGACGGAAAAAATATTCTGTCGCACCTTAAATGGGCCAAAATCAAAGCTGCTGCTGTTCGGTACAAACAATTCCCATTATTCAACATGCCGCAAACTTTTTTGAACGCGCTGAGTAACCAGATGGCGCCTTTTTTATTGGCTATGTATTATGGCTCGGCCATTGTCGGGTACTACGGCGTATCGCTTCGTCTGCTTCAACAACCGATTACGATTATCAGCCAATCAGTTCGTCAAGTTTATTTGAAGCGCGCATCGGAAATTCATAACAAGGGACAACGGTTATTTCCCGTGTTTATGAAGACGACTGCTGCTCTGTTCGTTATAGGTATTGTGCCTACCCTCATCATTATGATCTGGGGGCCGGAATTGTTTAAGATCCTTCTCGGTGAAAAATGGGGGCTGGCGGGCGAATATGCACGTTGGATGGTTTTGTGGTTATTCTTTGCGTATTTGAATCCACCAGCTTCGGTTACAGCGCAGGTGTTAGAACGCCAAAAGTCGATGCTTATTTTTGAAGTCTTTCTATTCTCTGCGCGTTGGCTCTCGCTTTGGTTAGGCTATGAATTCGGAGACGCCTTGACTAGCATTATATGTTACAGCCTGACAGGGGCTTTGTTCCAATTGATTTACATTGCCGGGATTGGCATTATGTGTTCCCGCTCAAAAATTCCGCAATAGTGAACGCTAATCAATACGAGGAAGTAGGAGTTGAGTATATGAATGCAATGGATTTAAAACGGAAAATGCTGAATTTAAAGCATCGCCATCATCGTCAAATTACGGATAAGCTCGAATATCTGCAAGCCATGCAATGGGCAGACCATGAGCGGTTTTGGAAGGAACGCGATGGACGACTTGCAAACTTGTTGAAGTTTGCGCAACGCAACGTGCCCTATTTCAGTGATATGGGTCAAATGAATGGCATCGTAACAGCGGATGGACGTATCGACTATGAACGTTACGCGCTGCTTCCACTGATGGATAAGTCTATTCTGAAGCATCAGTATAAGCAGTTGTTGTCGGATGACTTAGATACTCGCGACTGGACGGAAAATACCTCGGGCGGTTCCACCGGAACACCGGCCCGTTTCGCACAAGATCAGATATATAAAGACTGGTCACAGGGGAACAAGATGTTGTTCGACGAATGGAGTGGAAGAGTCGCCGGCGATAAACAGATTCGTTTATGGGGGTCTGTTAGAGACTTGCTCGCCGGCAAAGAAACTTGGCGAACTTACATGGGCAGATGGTTGCGCGGAGAAATTTGGCTAAATGCCTATGAAATGTCGGAAAAGCAAATGTTGGAATATGTCGAAGTTATAAACCGCTTTAAACCGAAACAAATTTTAAGTTACGTAGAAAGCATATACGAATTGGCGCGTTTCATTCAGAAAAAGGGCTTGACCGTCCATGCTCCCCGCGGGATTATGACGACAGCAGGAGTATTGCGTGCCGAGATGAGGGAAACGATTGAATCCACGTTTCGTACGAAAGTATTCAATCGATATGGCTCGAGAGAAGTCGGCGACATGGCATGCGAGTGCGATTGTCATGAAGGACTTCACGTTTCCGAATTGATGCACTACGTAGAGCTTGTGGACGACCACGGCAAACCGATTGCGCCAGGTCAAGCGGGCCACGTTGTCGTAACCTCCCTTGTTAATTACGCGATGCCTCTCATTCGATACAAAATCGGCGATATGGCGCGTTGGTCGGAGCAGCCTTGTTCCTGCGGAAGACCGCACCGGGTTCTAAAAGAAGTTTACGGCCGAGAGAGCGACTCCTTCATCACGTCTGGTGGCACAAGAATTCATGGTTCTTTATTCACGCAGCTGCTTTTTCCGCTTGAATGGGTTGAACGCTATCAAGTCGTTCAAGAGGATTTCAATCGGATCATAATCACGATCGTAAGCGGCGGCGGGGAGAGGGATCTCGCGGCAAACAGGCCTATGCTTGACCAAGTCACCCATGACATTCGCAGGTCCATGGGCGAGGAGTGTGACGTGATCTTTAAATACGCCGCTCGTATCGATACCTCCGCTTCGGGCAAGTATCGATACACGATCTCGAAGGTGTCGTTATAGTTCCCAAGTCAGTAGAGTGGAATCGAGGTGTTCCGGAGAATGAAAAAAGTTTTGTTTATTACGCCTTCGCTTCGAGGGGGCGGGGCCGAAAGAGTCATTATCAACTTGTTAAAGCATATAAGCCGAAACGACATCCAACTTTCCTTTATCGCGCTGAAGCTCGAAGGACCATACGTCGATCAACTCCCTGACGACGTCGAGGCGGTCGACTTGAACACAAGAAGAGTAAGGCATAGCATCTTCAAACTGATAAAGGAAATAAACCGGATTCAGCCAGACGTCGTCTTGTCCACGCTGGGCCACTTAAATCTCTTGTTGCTATTTATTCGGCCTTTTTTGCGGAAAACGCCGAAGCTGGTATTGCGGGAAGCAAATGCGCCAAGCTTCGCAATTCCGGGGAATACAAAAGGGCGATTCATAAAGAGGCTATATCGGATTCTATATCCAAGAGCGGACCGGATTATCGCTCTATCCTCGGGCATGGCCACGGATTTGATACGCTTTTCTCGATTGCCTGTCAGTAAAGTAACGATTATTCACAACCCGGTCGTAACAGAAGAAGTAAATAAGCGAGCCATCCAACAGGCGGAACACGCCTGGATTACGAATAAACAGCTGCCTGTGTGCATTAGCGTAGGGCGACTCGTGGAGCAAAAAAACTACGACGTGCTTTTAAGGGCATTTGCGCTCGTGCAGCAAGAAATGCCATGCCGATTAATCGTGCTCGGAGAAGGCAAAGAGCGTGCCAAGCTAGAATTGCTCAGAGATCGGCTGGGCTTGAAGGACAAAGTCGATTTTCACGGCTTCACGTCTAATCCGTTCGCGTTTGTCGCTAAAGCCGATTTGTTCGTCCTTTCTTCACGCTGGGAGGGGATGCCCAATGTATTGCTTGAAGCTCTGGCTGTTGGGATACAAATTGTATCAACGGATTGCATCGGAGTCGATGACGTGCTGGACGGCGGCAAGTACGGTTCGATCGTACCGGTCGGAAGCGAGGTTGCATTGGCTTCGGCGATCGTGAGCTCTTTATCCGGAAAGGATGCGGCTGCCTATGTAGATAGGCAGAAAGGCCGGGCTGCGTACTTCAACGTCGAACGTATCTCTAGCGAGTACCGACGACTGTTGCTCGAGGTATGAAGAGATAGAAACGCTGAATGAGTAAGGAGGTGCTAGCACATGGGGTACTATTCGATTCCGATCGCACTGCTGATCGGAGGAATCATTGGCATCGTCGAAGTGAGCAGAAAGCGAACGCATGGACCGGTCGACTTTTTGCTTGGCTTTCATATCATATATTTCTTGTCGTTTTGCGTTTCTCCGATCTTTCTAATCTCGTTCGACATTCAAAGTTTGCCGAACTGGGCATGGCTTGGCAAGTACGACTTTGACTCTAGAGTCTATTTTCGGGCATCGCTGCTCAGCCTGGGCTGCTATTTCTGCGTGTTGTTCGGCTATGCATTTATGCAAAAGCTATCCTTGAGGCGAGAGTCGCGAGGCAGAAAATCGGTCATGAAGCTGTCTTTTGAACTTCCGGATAAACAGTTGTTCATGATTGCGTCGATGGTCGGCGTCTTCGGTACGCTCAGCTTTCTTGTCTATACGCAGTCCATTGGCGGTTTCGGAAGCCTTTTCCAAAATGCCATCCTGCTTAGGGGGGGAGGGAACGTCTTTAACTCTCCGTTTGCGTTTTTGAAGAACGTCAGCCCTTTCCTGCTTATTGCCTCGTATATGTTCTATGCGTTGATGAAACAGGGTAGAAGTGTATCGGTTCGCCGCTTAGCTGCGTTGTGTTTCTCAGCTATGTTCATCTTTTCGATGATGCTGTTATTTCATAAAGCCGGGCGTATGGGCTTGATCTCCTATCTGGTCACGTTCCCGGTTGCTCAAATGCTTTACAAAGGGAAGATCAAGCTTCGGACACTCGTCGGGTTCGGGGTCTTTTTTATTTTCATGGTGCTGTTCGGCAAGCAACTGTTCAACTATTTCCTGTATCCGGAGGGTCTAACCCAGCGGGTATCGACGGTTTCCGAGAATACCTCGAACGTGTTTGCGATGGTGTTTGCGGAATTTTCTTTCCCGATCGCATCTCTGGCTAACGTGATTACCGTCTATCCCGAACAAATGAGTTTTCATTGGTTCGGCGACGTCGCGTATAGCTGGTTGTACTTGATGCCGGATACCTTATTTCCGATCAAGCTGCCTGAAACGATCTCGTTTATTAACACGCAGCAGTTTGGTGCTTCAGGAACGGTTCCGATCGACTTAGTATCGTTCGGTTATCTCAGCATGGGCATTGCCGGAGTCGTTGTTGCCGGAGTGGCCTTTGGCGCCGTGCTTGCCCTATTTGATCGATTGTTCAGCGACATGACGGAAATGATCAGCATTGTATTCCGGGTTGCCTGGATTAACTTTTTTGCGTTCAGAGTTATGTACGCTGATCCCGAAATGGCGTTTTCTGCCTCATTTACCCTAATGGCGGGTACGTTAGCCATCTTGTACGGCGTTCATGCCTATCAAAAGAAAACGAACAAGAGGCAGGTGAAGTCAAATGCAGGCCAAAAAAATAAAGCTGTTCAAGGTCATATCCGGACTACATACCGGAGGCGCGGAAATGATGCTCTTCCAGACGGCAACGAGTTTAAACCGGGAGCGGTTTGAAACGATTGTCATTTCGCTCCAAAGAGGAGGACTTCTCGCCGCAAGACTTCGAGATAACGGAATTAAAGTCATCGAGATCGGTATTAATAGCCAGTTGTCGTGGGTAAAACTGTTCTCGCTTTTTCGACTGATGCGAAAGGAAAAACCGCATATCATTCATGCGTATATGTTTCATGCAGATTTTTCTAGCCGCATTCTCGGTCGATTGGCTCGAGTTCCGATCATCATATCTTCCATCCGAAACGAAAATATCGGCGGTCGCTTGCGCGAACGGCTGCTAGGAGCAACTAAGCACATGGCAGATTGTGTAACGGCGGTATGCAAAGCGGCAGGCGAGCGACAGGTCAAACAAGGAGCTGTTTCGCAACGACAACTGCAGGTTTTGTACAATGGCGTTGAAATGGACAGATTCACCTCACCGTCTTCGGAGGCTCTGTCTCAACTCCGGAGGGAGCTCGGTATTCCCGAGAGTCAATTTGTTTACTTGACTGTGGGAAGAATGGTCGAACAGAAAAACCATCTCGGCCTGCTCGATAGTTTCGCGAGCGTCGTGAGGGACTATCCGGACAGTGCGCTCGTAATCGCAGGCGATGGCAAACTCAGACCACGAATCGAAGACCGAATCACAGAGCTTGGGCTTCAAGAGCATGTCCGATGCTTGGGCGTTCGTCAAGATATACCTCATTTGCTGCATATGTCTGACGCATTCGTTCTCTCCTCGTGTTGGGAGGGGTTTCCGAACGTGGTATTGGAAGCGATGGCATCAGGCAAGCCGGTCATAGCGACGCGAACGGGCGGTGTAGCCGAGCTAGTCGAGGATGGAGAGACCGGGTACGTGGTCGCGTCTGACGATCCTGCAGCACTGACGGAAGGGCTGCTGAAAATGGTCGCGCTTAGTCCACTGGACCGCTGGCATATGGGGAATCGTGCATTAGTTATAGTAGAGGAAAGATTTACCTTGAAGCGTACGTTAGAACAAACGGTCGAATTGTATGATTCGTTATTGAGGCGCAAAGGAGTATTGATAAAACTTGGGGAAGAGCGAACAGGATGAAAGCCCGAATCGGATGAACCGTAGAGCTTTTCTAGGTGCTGCCGGATCGCTGGTTGCTGGTTACTTACTGGCGAACGCTACCGGAGTTAAATGGCTAAACCAAATGTTCGGTACTTCGGTTAAGGAAAGCTCGGCGTTGGCCCCCGTATCGACGGAGCCCACATCAAGGGCTCTTCCAGCCTCAGAGGTGGTCGACTGGATTAACGTCAAGAATTACGGTGCCAAGGGAGACAACAAACAAGACGATACCAAAGCGATCAAAGCCGCAATTCAAGCCGCCTCGAAACGAAAGGGGAGTGTTTATTTTCCTGAAGGCACATATGTGGTGACGCAAACGTTGGAAGTTTCGAGTCCGCTTTCCTTGATCGGCGCGGGCATGAACGCATCGATCATTCGCATGAAGGCCGTCAATGCAGACGGTATCCTGGTGACGGGAACATCCGATGTATTTATTTCGCAGCTTCAGGTCCGGGACGTCAAAAATACGAAGGGCGGAGAAAATACAGGCATTCATCTTCGCGATGCCAAGAATGCCGTCGTCGAGCATTGCCGGGTCTTTAATAGCGACGATTCCGGTATTCGGGTCGGGTATGGAAAAAATTCGGTATCCAGGGGCTGCAAACTGCTCTACTGCGATATCGAGAAGACGAATCGCGGATCCGGAATTGAAGTAATCCGGGCGGCGGATACCTTAGTCCAAGGTTGCACGGTTAAAGATAGCTTCCAGCACGGCATACGCTTATGCGGAGCAACCGGCCCGGTTGTCGTAGCCAACCGGACATATGCCAGCAAATTTTCGGAAATTTCGATTCAAGGCTTCGGTTCCAACGAGGTTGTTACGCACCCGGTTACGAATTTCATGGTCAACAACAACAACTGCCGCGGAAACGGTGGTAATTCGGGATTGACCGTGTTCAACTCTGCGGAGAACGGGACCGTTTCGGACAATGTTTTCGATAACAACCTCATTGGATTGAAAATTTACGACTCAAATGGCTACGGGAACCGAGATATCGTTTTTCTAGGAAACACCGTATCGAACAACGGTACTGGCGTTTACATTCGCGGTAGCGAGCGTAGGCTGGCTTTCCGGCAAAATACGATTACCGCTTTTCAAAAAAGCCCGGATTCAGCCCAATACGCTTACGCATTTCATATAGAGGGTTACGGCAAGGCGCTTGATCTAACGATCGAGAACAACGATATCACGAACAAACGGGATGCAAGCGGCAGATTCCAAGTCGCGATAGGTATTACGAAGCTTGCGGACAAAGCACGCGTTTTTTTTCGGAACAATACGATGCGGCTGAGCCATACGCAAGACGATAACAAGTACTTTCGTTTTGATGGAAGCGGTTCGTTCTCGAATGATATGAATGGAATCGATACGAATACGTTGCTTCCTTACGAATAACGTTACGGTTTCATGGTCGTGTTCGTTTCGAGAGTTCCGAGCTTTGTGAAGACGACGCCTTTGTGATCGTCAATAATAATCGGGCCTTCCTTTGGGGTGGTGCCGATTCCGAAAGAATTGTATTTGAAGTAGATGCTACTGTCGTCCGTAAGGTTCTTGAACCGGGCTGCCGCTTGATTCTTGGAGCTATTAATCAGCGAACCCGTAACGACGTTGTTTTCCATGACAATATCCGCGATTTTCTTGTTCTTGGCGTCGACGAAGAAACCATAAGAGGTCGCGGAAGAGATCGTGTCCGTTACCAAGTTCGAAAGCACGTTCCCGCGGAAGACCAGGTTCGAATGTTTGCCTCGGATATCCACGCCGGTCTCGCAGTTAATGATCCGGTTGTCGGTGAATTGAGTATCGGAATTGCCGTTGTCGTCCGGATCGTAGACGTATATGCCGCGAATGTTGTTCTGGATTAGATTGCCGTTCACCAAGCAGTCGCGAACCGAGTTGAATACGGTAATTCCGCTTGCTTTGCCACCGCCGGCGCATTGGTTACCCTGTACGACGCACTCTTCCGTCAGCTTGCTGACATTGCCTTTGCCATCTGTGAAGCTTTGCAACGAAATATCGCTGAATCCGTTGTTCGAGAGGATGTTTCCGATCGCCGTGGCGCGAACGGCACCATCGAGCCGGATGCCGTGTTGGAAGCTCCTGTTGATGCGATTTCCCATGATGATCGTATCATCGGCTTTGATAATCTCGATGCCGGAGCCGCCCGTCGTATTCTCGATGTCGTTGAACAACACTCTGCAGGAGGTGCATACGCCTTTATCGTTATAACCTACTCGGATGCTAGTGTCATCCGTGTTCTCGAAACGGCAATGCTCGATCGTAGCGTTGGTTGCGTTACTTAAAATGATGGCATGGCTTTCGGCGTCGCCAGGATTGACGATGTCGCGCACCTGCAGCGAGGTAACGGTTACATTCGCGGCATTCGTAATTTTAATACCGTCTTTCGCTTGCGACTTCATGCTGATGATGGTAGCGATTTTACCGTCACCCATCAGCGTAAGCGGGTTATTGATGCGGATGGAATCGGTAATCGCGTACGTACCAGCCGGCATATACACGACGGCGTTAGTGCCGTTGTCGATGGCTTTTTGGATGGCCTTGATATCATCCGTGACTCCATCGCCGACAGCACCGTAATCTTTGACATTGATCCATGAAACAGCGCTCATGCTAAAACCTCCAGTAGTAATAGAGAAATAGTCTTACTTGATACAATATGTAAACAATTAAGTATTGGTATGGATAGATATACATTTGGAGCGGAGGGAAAATATGAAAGTCATCGTGACCGGCGCTGCCGGATTTATCGGTTTTCATGTCGCCAAGCGCCTGCTTGACGAAGGGTATGAGGTGGTGGGGTTCGATAATTTGAATGCCTATTACGACGTAAAACTGAAGAAAACAAGACTTGCGATGCTAAATCCTTATGAAAAATTCCGTTTCGTCGAAGGCCAACTTGAAGATACCGCTGCCGTCTTAAGACTCTTTATGGAAGAAAGATTCGATCGAGTGATTCATTTGGCCGCCCAAGCCGGCGTTCGATACAGTTTGGAGAATCCTAATGCTTATATACAATCGAACCTCGCAGGATTCACTTCCGTTCTCGAAGGCAGCCGGCAGACACAAGTACCCCATTTGCTCTATGCTTCCTCAAGCTCGGTGTATGGGGCAAACGCCAAAATGCCGTTCTCGGAATCGGATGCCGTGGATCATCCCGTCAGCCTCTACGCGGCAACGAAGAAAGCGAATGAATTAATGGCGCATACCTACAGCCATCTGTACGACTTGCCGACGACGGGGCTGCGTTTCTTTACCGTTTACGGCCCTTGGGGCCGGCCGGACATGGCGTATTATTCGTTCACGGAAAAAATAGTTCGCGGCGAAGCGATCAAATTGTTTAACTATGGACGCATGCGCCGCGACTTTACGTATATAGACGACATTGTCGAGGGTATCGTCAGGCTGATGAATCAGCCCGCAACGCCCGATGGCACCTGGAGACCGGAAATTCCTAATTCGTCGAGCAGCTACGCCCCCTATAAAGTCTATAATATCGGCAACAATCAGCCAGTCGAGCTGCTGCATTTCGTCGAGACGCTGGAGAACTTGCTCGGCGTTAGCGCGAAGAAAGAGCTTCTGCCAATGCAGGACGGCGATGTCGCCGAAACGTTCGCCGATACAAGGGCGATCGAACAAGCTGTTGGTTTCAAACCTGTTACGAGCATTGAGGAGGGACTGGGGAAATTCATTTCGTGGTATCGAACGTATAATGCTGATTTAGTTCTGGGAGGGGTATGAAATGAAAGTAGGGCATGTTTGCACAACTGCGCTCAGTCATAAGATCATGGTTGATAAGTTGGCGTTGATGCAGGCAATGGGTTATGACATTCATCTCATTTCCGACAAGGAAGGATATAATCCGGATTTGCTGATAGGAAAAAAATTGGAGACCCGCTTCCTGAAGATGAAACGTGAAATATCTCCGTTTAACGATTTGGTCTCCATCTTCCGGTACGCGATGCTGTTTAGGCGAGAGCGTTACGACATCATACATACCCATAACGCAAAGGCTGGCGTCGTCGGCCGCATTGCGGGATGGCTCAGCCGAACACCTGTGATCGTCCATACGACTCACGGCCTTCCGTTTTTCGAGGGGCAAAGCGCCAAGAAGAACAAGCTGTACAGGTTGATGGAACGCGTAGGCGCGCTCTTCTGCCATGCGGTAGCTTCACAAAATTACGAAGATATCGATAAAGTTAAAGCATTCGCCAGGCGGAAGAACGTGTACTACGAAGGGAACGGCGTGGACTTGGAGGCGCTCGACCACCATCGTCAAACGATTACTCCAACGCGGCTGCAAGCACTGAGAGTTAAATTAGGCATTAAGCCTTCCGTCCCGGTCATGCTGGTGGGGGCGAGGTTCGAAAAGGTCAAAAATCATGATTTGCTTCTTGACGGGTTGCATTGCTTAAAGCAAGCTGGCGAAACGTTCGTGTGCCTTCTTGCCGGCAGGGGCGAATTGGAGCAGAGTGTACGAGACGGGATCAAGTCTTACGGCTTGGAAGAACAGGTTATCATAGTCGGTCATCAATTGGACATTTATTCTTATATCGAGCTTTGCGATATCGTGGTTCTAACCTCTGAAAAGGAAGGAATTCCGCGAATCCTAATGGAAGCCATGGCCTACGGGAAGCCAGTCGTGGCGACGGATGTGCTCGGAACGCGCGAGCTGGTAAAGCACGAGGTTACGGGGTTATTGACGCCATATCTGGACCCAAGCGCACTTGCGCTTGCCCTGCAACGTCTGCTTCGCGATGACGTTCTTCGACATAGATTCGGTCGTGAAGGACGTTACGTAATCGAGCGGTCGTTTACTGAAGAGTTGGTCGTTCGTCGAATTCATTCCTATTACCGGGAACTCATGACGGTTGGCAGGAAACCGATATTGGCTAAAATGCCGGGATTGGGGCTGCATGCGGATAATCGTCAGGTCGAAGGAATACGGCAGAACGAGCAATAATTTTGCGATAAAGAAGGGGGAGGCCCACACTATGAAAGTCAAAAAAGCGATAATACCGGCTGCCGGATTAGGAACGCGATTCTTGCCCGCAACGAAAGCTCAACCGAAGGAAATGCTACCAATTGTAGATAAGCCCACCATTCAGTACATCATTGAGGAAGCAGTTGCCTCGGGCATAGAAGACATCATTATCGTAAGCGGTCGCGGCAAGAGAGCGATAGAAGATCACTTCGACAAATCAAGCGAGTTGGAAGAAACCCTTGCAGCGAAGCATAAGTATGATGAACTTGATACAATTCGTCGCATTAGTCAGCTCGCACATATCCATTACGTCCGTCAAGGAGAAACCAAAGGACTAGGCCATGCGATTTGGTGCGCGCGTAAATTCATCGGCAACGAACCGTTTGCGGTCCTGCTCGGCGACGATATCGTCCAGTCGGAAGTTCCTTGCCTCAAGCAGCTAATTCAGATTCATAATCATTTCGATTCTTCGGTCGTGGGAGTTCAGTCTGTTCCAGACGAGGATTTACCGAAGTATGGCGTCATCGATCCTAATGGATTGGAGATTGCTCCTAATGTCATCCGAGTGGCGAATTTAATCGAGAAACCGACCAAACAAACAGCTCCATCGAATTACGCAATCATGGGCCGATACGTGCTTAAACCTGAAATTTTTGATATCTTGGGAGAGTTGAAACCCTCGACCGGTGGTGAGATCCAACTGACGGACGGGATCCAAAAACTAAATGAGTTTCAAGAAGTTCTCGCTTATAATTTCCAAGGGAAGCGTTACGATGTAGGCGATAAGCTAGGCTTCATTAAAGCTACTATCGACTTCGCCCTTCAACGCAGCGAACTTCGACAAGACGTATTGGATTTCTTATGCGGGAAGTACGAGACCGAAATGAGCATCCAAGGAGGCAGACATCAATGAATAAGGTTGCGGTAATTGGAACAGGGTACGTTGGGCTCGTATCGGGTACATGTTTTGCCGAAATCGGAAATGAAGTCATCTGTTGCGACATCGATCCCGTAAAAATCGATAAATTGAACAACGGCATCGTTCCGATCTATGAGCCCGGCCTTGGCGAACTCATAGCTTCGAACAAGGAAGCGAAGCGCCTTGCCTTCACAACCGATATCAACGGTGCCATACAAGCCTCCGACATCGTCTTTATTGCGGTCGGCACACCAATGTCTTTCACAGGAGAGGCGGATCTGAACTACGTGAAGGCAGCTGCCCGCACGATCGGCCAGAACCTAAACAAGTATAAAGTTGTCGTAACCAAGAGTACGGTCCCGGTCGGCACAGGTCGCATAATCGCGGAGATAATAAGCGATAATCGTCCTGATCCAACGACGCCATTCGATGTCGTTTCTAATCCCGAGTTTCTGCGCGAAGGCACGGCAATCGCGGATTGCATGAATATGGAGCGTGCAATTATTGGCTCGACATCAGCTAAAGCCGGCGACATAATCGCTGAATTGCATAAACCTTTTAATACCACCGTTTTCCAAACGGACCTAGAAAGCGCCGAAATGATTAAATACGCTGCGAATGCGTTTTTAGCCACTAAAATTTCATTTATTAACGAAATCGCTAATCTATGCGAACGATTGGGAGCGGATGTTACGCAAGTTTCCATCGGTGTTGGTCTTGATAGTAGGATCGGCTCCAAATTCTTGCAAGCGGGCATCGGATACGGGGGGTCTTGCTTTCCGAAGGATACGGAGGCGCTCCGGTATTTAGCAAGCATGTGCAATTACGATTTTCGCATTATCAATTCTGTTATCGAGGTCAACAACAGCCAGCGTCTCATTATCATGGATAAATTGCACTCAGCATTGCAAGAACTGGAAGGGAAGAAAATCGCAGTACTAGGGCTCAGCTTCAAGCCAGAAACGGATGATTTGCGGTTTGCGCCATCGCTTGATCTCATTCCGATACTCATCGAGAAAGGAGCATCCGTAAAAGCTTATGATCCCGTTTCCATGCCGGAAGCCAGTCGACATTTGCCTGAACAAGTAGAGTTCGGCACGGACCTTTACGATACAGTTAAGCATGCGGATGCCTGCGTTATTTTAACGGATTGGGATGAAATCAAGCAAATGGATTTCAAGCGCGTCCATCAGCTGCTCGGACAGCCAATTATCGTGGATGGCAGAAACTGTTTCACGAATGAATCAATGGAGCAGAACGGCTTCACCTATTTCAGCATTGGCCGTGCTTCAGTGCTGACAAGGCAGCACGAAGTAGAGTATTCGCAAATTTCATAAGCTAAACGACAGACGTATCGGATACGTATGTCTCTAAGAGAGCACATTAATGGACGGCCAGGACTATTCCTGGCCGTCCTATTTTTATTTAATACGATTATTTGATCATTTTGCGCAAACAAGCGGAAGTATAAATTCGGTATGTAAAGTTGGATAAGCTGCTTGCTTCAGATGCAGGAAGGTCAAAGGCATGCTGTGTTACAAAATATTCAAATAATAATATTAGGAGTTAATTCATCAAGCGTTCCGCTCGGACGAAGGCGATAAATCGACGAGCTTCCTCAGGTGTCAGCTTACGGCCGTCAATCATTAAATCAAACTTGTTCATCAACTCGTCGTCAGCAAGTTCCAGTTGATCGACAAAGTCGCGAACAGGCACGCTTAGCTTACTGTCCTGCACCGCCGTTCGGCCGACCAGGTAATCCACGGAAACGTTAAACAAATCTGCGAATTTGGATAGCGTGTCTGTATCGGGCTCCCTGCGGTTTTTCTCATAATGAGATAAAGCCGCTCTGGAAATGCCGAGCATGACAGCGGTTTGTTCTTGCGTCCATCCTCGTCCATCTCTCAAATTAGCTATGCGGTTGCCTATGTTCATACTACTCCTCCTAACCAGCTCTATCAACATATTAATACGAAATGCTAACAAATGCATTTAAAGTTACAAAACGTATCAAATATAAAATCTATTATTACCTAAATGTCGATTTTACATGCAATAAAAAGACAATTTTATGGTATTTTTCTTATTTTTCAGCAGTGATTGCATTAGCCATTAAGAACATGCAAAAGATCGCCCATATCTCGCATGTACGCAAGATTGGAGCGATCTTCTAGAACGTGTTAGACCAAAAGGATCACATGTTTTTACTTTTCAATCAATGTTACGAAGACAAGCAGACGTTTAAGCATCACAGCGGCCTCGGCTCGAGTCGCGTTGCCCTTAGGATTGAACGTGCCGTCCACGTTACCCTTCAGTATGCCGGCAAGCAGTGCTTGACACGTAGCGCTTTCCGATTCTTTTGGAATGGAAGCTCGGTCGGTGAATCGGACCAACATAGCGGCTTCTTTTCCGTCGACGTCGAGCGATTTTCCTACGAGACTAAGCGAGTTTGCGATCATGGAGACCATTTGTAATCGTGTGATCGGCGCTTGTGGTTTAAACGTGCCGTCTTGGAAGCCTTTGATAAGGCCTGCTTTCACGGCAGTATCGACGGCATCCGAATACCAAGTGTTGGCAGTAATGTCCGAAAACGTAGTATCGGATGAGCTGGGCGATAGACCTAGGGCACGAACGAGCATCACGACGAACTCAGCTCTAGTAATTATTGCGTCAGGTTCGAATTTATCGATTGAAACTCCTTTGAGCAGCAGCTTTGATGCGAGCAGTTCGATATCCGTTTTTGCCCAGTGATGTTCGATATCCGCGAAACTCTTCTTCGATGCCACGACGGCATAGATACTATTACCCGCGCGTTTCATTTGGAATCTAATGGGAGCTTGTCCGTCTTTCGGCAAACCGGGTACGAAGACGAAGTTACCGGTGTCGGGATCGTAAACTGTAGTAGCCACGTTGCCGTCGAACGGAGTGTTAACGACAATCGATTTGGTTACGTATGTCGTGCCGAAATCGTCGAATGGCGCGGAGTTGTCTGTACCTTCAACCGTAATTCCGAATTCAAAAGCATCTCCAAGCAAGGAAATTCCTTGAGCTTCCGCTTTCTGGAGCAGCTCTTCCTTTAGGGCGCCTTTGATTTTCTTGATGCTGATCGTAATGTAGGTTGACTTCAAATCCATTCCGAGGTCGTTGACAATTTTTGCGATATCGAGCGCACCGAGAGGCAAATCATAGCCGGATGTATTCGTTTCGATGGAGATAACCGCGTTGTGGTTCGTATTCCCCGCAAGAATATCTGCTTGAAGACGAACCCGCACGATGTCGTCGTCTTCGTCGAAGGGGAGGAAGATCGTTTGGGCAGAATCGCTATTACCGGCAAGCAAAGCAAATGCCAGAATGAGCTTATCTTTGTCGAGCGTTAGGGTCGCGACTTTGTTTCCGTCCGCATCAGTTGTAGTTTGAATTAAATAGGCTTTTTCGCCCAGAGTTACCCCGCTGTCGGTTCTGCTTACGCCTTCCGAGGCGTCAGGCAGCGCGGAAGGTGACGAAGTTGAGGAATCTGAAATTTGAGGAGTAGTTACTTCCAAATTATTCGAGAAGAGATTCTGGCATGTGCTGCATCTGCCCCTAAGCTCGAATTGATACGTCGTCGCGGCATTTAGTCCGTGAACCGTTGCTTTGGAGGCTGAAGCGTTCAGGTTAATAGCGTGCTCGGAACTGCCTATTGCTTTGTAGTAAAGCGTGACTGTTACGGCATCGGGATTCGGCGTCCATTCAATGGTAACAGAATTCGCAGTCAAACTAGATGCCTCGTATCTCAAATCGGACACGTACGCGTCTTCTTTGGCCGCGGCAAAACCGGTGGAGGCAAAAGGGAGAATGAACATGCAAGCGAGCAAAAACATAACCAAGGTTTTTTTCACTGGTGTGTACACCTTTCTAATTAAAGTAAGTTACGATGATGGGCCGGGCTTCGCCGGCATTCACCCTCCTTCGGTAATCTCGTCTGATTAAAACGCAATCGATGCACATCTAGATTAGTAGTGCACATTTAGTATAATATTAGATACGAATTGTAGCAACATTTTTTTTGGGAAATTCGTTGTCGAATCACGAAAATATTGGATTTTAGTGCGTAATTGACTAAATGTTAGCTTGAAATCCATGGTAATAACTTGCTATTATGATACAAATGGTATCAAAAACCTGTGCATCAATATTCTTTCATTCGTTAAGGGGATATGAAGAATGATAAAACTAAAAAGCAAGTTGAAAAAAAGAATCATGCTTGTGGTGGGAGCTTTTCTCTTGCTAGTATTTTTATTTGCTGGCGGCTTCATTTGGTATACGTATAATTCTGTCAAACAAACGGCTTCCACGATGTTTGAACCAATTATCCGTCCAATTTACGCAAGTACGGATCCTGAAGTAAAGCCTAAGCTGGGCCCCTTGAAATTGTCAGAAAAGGAACCGTTCTCCGTGCTGCTGATGGGTATTGACCATCGTGCGAATGATCGTGGCCGATCAGACACCATGATCGTGCTTTCCGTTAATCCAGCGAAAAAATCAATTTTAATGTTCAACGTTCCGCGGGACTCGAGAACGCAAATCGTGGGGCATGATACGGTGGACAAAATCAACCATGCGTATGCTTTTGGAAATATCGAGATGGCAACTCAGACCGTTGAACAGTTCTTGGATTTTCCAATCAATTATAATATTACGGTCGACATGGAAGGCTTTGCGAAGATTATCGATACGCTAGGAGGCGTTGAGGTCGATAACCCGAATGCGTTCGATTTTTCGGGGTACACGTTCAAAGAAGGTCATTTGAAATTAAATGGTTCCCAAGCGCTTCAATATTCACGGATGCGGCACGAGGATCCTCGAGGCGATTTAGGGAGAAACGCGAGACAGCGAGAAATCATTCAAGGGATCATCCACCATGCGCTTAATATTTCGAATATCACCCGCATGCAGAAGCTGCTAAGCGAGGTAGGAGACAGCGTCAGAACGAACATGAATTTCAGTGAGATGAAAAGCTTCGTTAGCAAATACAGACCGGAATTGGATAGGATTCAGTTCGAAGAAATTAAAGGCAAGGGTCAAACCATCGACGGCGTCTGGTATTTCATCGTGGATGATTCCGAACGACATCGGATTCACGAATTAATCAAGGAGCATCAACAAGTGTCAAATCCATAATTCGCGTAGTATCACTGATTTTGACGCAACAGTTTGACCTGAGATGAGGCGTTATTAATTGCTCTCTCGGGTCAGTTTTATTCATATGGATAAGAAGATAAGAAGTATAATTGGAGGTTTAGACTGAATTGGGGCAGTGCCGCCTCGCACCTCAAGCTGGTCAGTACCGATAAACAATACAAAGATGTTCCTGCAGAGGACAGGAACCATCTTTGTATTTAAAATATGGAATTTATAAATGTCCAAGATAACTGCGCATAAATTGTTATTTCGATCGCGATTGCTCAGTCCGAAGCAACAGGCGCTGAAGGAAACTGATGAGCGGTCGGCGTGATTTATCGACAATTCCAATAAGCTCAGCACCAATTTGAAGAAAGAAAACGACTAACAGGATGATACCGAATGAGATCCAATTCGCTGCTTCCGACTGAACGATGGTGGATTGCAGAATCGCGGAAACCCCGAAGAGTGACGCA
The DNA here is from genome assembly GCF_056269105.1 of Paenibacillus sp. J31P316. NCBI lineage: Bacteria > Bacillati > Bacillota > Bacilli > Caryophanales > Paenibacillaceae > Paenibacillus > Paenibacillus sp. J31P316. The sequence continues at coordinate 861,374 of NZ_JBWDNI010000003.1, forward strand.
ATCGCATAAATGATCAGCACGGTTCGTCGATGGCTGAAGCCAAGCTCTCGCAGGCAATGGTGTAAATGGCCTTTATCCGGAGCGAAAATCGGTCTCTTATTAATCCAGCGACGGATGATCGCGAAGAACGTATCCGACAGCGGGACTCCGATAATCAATAGCGGGGTGACGAACGAAACCATCGTGACTTGCTTAAAGCCGAGCATCGACAAAGTAGACAGTCCGAATCCCAAAAACAACGATCCAGTATCGCCCATGAATATTTTTGCCGGATGAAAATTATAGACTAGAAAGCCGATGACACCACCCAAAAGCAACAAGCTCAACAGAATAACCGGTGCGAAACCCATTATGGATGCCATAACCAGTATCGAGCCGATGGCGATAGCCGATACGCCTGCAGCTAGGCCGTCCAAGCCGTCGATTAGATTGATTGCATTGGATACGCCGACGATCCATAAAATCGTAATTGGAATACTGATCCACGAAGCGATTGGATGAATGGCTTCGCCGAACGGGATATTCAGCAGTTCGATTTTGATGCCGAAACCGAATACTACGATGCATGCCGCGATGATTTGACCGAGCAATTTAATCTTAGCCGACAATTCGAAGCGGTCATCCAACGCGCCGATCAAGACAATCATGGAACCGCCTGCAAGCATGGCGTCGATTAGATTCTTATCGTAGTTTCGAAATAATCCTTCCGGAATGAACGGCTTAATGGCAAAGTAAGCGCCGATAAACGCAGCATAAATACCCAAACCGCCAAGACGCGGCATGATCTTCGTATGAACTTTTCGGTGGTTCGGTTTATCGACTGCCCCGACCTTATAAGCGAGCTTAATAACAAGCGGAGTAAGCGTCAGGGCAAGGCATAATGAAACCAAGAATGCGATGCTATAAAGAACGACGTGACTCATTTCGATCCCCTTTCCATTACTTTTGTCAGATACACGCATGTGGATTGGTAATAAACTTTTTTCGTCCTCATCCCAGGTATAGCCACCTTTCTCGTCTTCTTCAGACCATCACTATGTAACTCGAAAAACAAAATGAAAACTGCATTTTATGAATGATACAATTCGTATCAATGTTACCATAATGAACCTATCAGTCAATTAATAATTTAGCTGTACCAAGTGCCGTTTGAATCATATGAGCTATTCAATTAGAACACAACGACGCTCGTTATCGAAGCGTAATCGTTATTTCTTTGTCATCAGCAATCTTGTTGTAATTGGAATCATTCACGTATTTCGTTAGTAGTCGAAGACTTGAAATCTCGTCAAATTTACTCTTTACCGGGAATATAATTTTGCCATTCTTTTTTACTTTTCCGTTGAATTGGTCAGTAATCCTTTGCTTGGAAAAAAGTGTATCTTCTGCTTGCTCTTTTGTGTTTAATACAAGTTGCGATTCGTCTACGTACCAAATCAATTTATCGTCCGACGTATTCTCCACGGTGACATCGAGGATAATGGCAGGCGTAATCTCAGGGGATAACGAAAATTCTTTGTATGCAGGGTCGAAGGTGACTTTTGAAACAAGAAGTTTCATCGGCCCGTTATCCAGGCTGACATCCACCTTGAAAGATTGCAAGTTTTGCGCTGTTCCATCGCTGGAAAGAATAACTGATCGAGATGCAGCGTCATACTTTATATCTACGTTAAGAAGCGTTGCAGCGGCGCGAATTGGAATATAAGTCGTTCCGTTGATTAATTTGGTTTCAGCATTGGAGAGTTTCCCGTTTACGATCAACTTAATCGATGCGGTTGCCGCAAAGGCACCGGCGCCTATCGAAAACCCTATGATTGATGTCATGATTCCGGCCGTGATCATCTTTTTCTTCACAGAAATCCGCTCCTCGAATATTTTTGCTTTCTTTACTAATGGTCCAATGACTTGAAAAGCACCGTAACTAGTAAATCAAGAGGGTTTGGTTGCTCTATGAATGCCGGCTGGTTTATCGAACGGTCTAAATCGCGCCAACGTCTCATAATGTGAAGTACCCTTACTGGACAAGGAGGTAAAGAGGATGAGGCATGGTCGCAATCATCGAAGTGGAATCGTTCATAAGCTGATTTTGGCTGCGTTCGTCGTGATTGTCATTTGGATGACTTGGCGCAATACAGCATCCAAGATGGGTTTTAATAACCAGGAGCAGCAGGCGCGGGCGGCAATAAAGCAGTTTTACTCATACGAACAATTGGGGGATTTCGGCAGCTCGTGGGAGATTTTCCATCCGCTCATGCAGGAACACTTCGACAAGGCAGCCTATATTCAAAAGAGGGCGCATATTATGCTTCAGGGTTTCGGAGTGACGACTTTTCAGGTAGAGGTCGGCTCGCCGAAACGACTGGCCCAATGGAAGATGAATGCGCTAGCGAAGCCAATCGCGAATGTGTACGAGATGCCCGTAAAGCAGACTTTTCAATCGCCCTATGGCGACTTCGATATTCATCAGAATTGCTTTGCAGCGTATGTAGACGGGAATTGGAGGCTACTTTGGTCTTATCAAACCGAATAGACCATCGCAATGAGTGACAGATATTCTACTTGACATGATACAATTTGTATCATAAATTAAATTTAAAGTCAATTATGTATTGTTTTTTCAGGTTGTTTTTCTTCTATTAAGATTGTCGAAGGCTGCGGCACGTTGGTCCGCGAGCGCAGCAACAGATGTCCGAGAAACCTCTCGAGGTAGGGTGACGCGATGAGTAACTTAATCTATTTGAAGCAGAAAATTGCCCGATTCCAAATGTCGTTCCGCAGAGAAGCCTGCTTGGTCTTCGACATGAACGGCTTGCGGTATGAACGCGTCAAGCTGGTCCGCACCTTCCCTTACTCGCTGCCGGATCAGTATATCTCCGTCCGGAGCGAAGAGGGCGAGGAGCTGATGCTGATCAGCAGCTTAACCAAGCTCGATGATATCAGCCGGCAAATCGTTCAGGAGGAACTGAAGCTGCTGTACCTCATTCCGGTCATCGAACGGATCTTGTCGATCCGCAAGCAGCAGTCCTTATGGACGTGGGACGTTCAGACGGATTTCGGGCGGACGACGTTTATGACGGAGAACGCGCATGATCATATTCATTCGGTTGCGCCAGGCCGCTGGGTCATCACCGATTTGGACGATCGCCGGTACCTGCTGGCGGACTCGGAGAAGCTGGACGCGGCAAGCCGTATCCAATGGAACCGGATTATCTAAGGCGGTGTGTTTCGTCATGCCTGTCATGTTACATTTTGTAACATTTGTAAGCGATATCGGAGCAGGGGATCCATAATTCAATGTCAAAGGCGGATAGCGGATGGAGCGGAAGCTGAATAAAGTCAGGCGCAATGTAGTGCGTATCCGGATATGGGGCGGCGTGAAGGCCGACGTTGCGATCTCGGAAATTAACGGCATGGCGGTGGATACCAAGTCCGCTTCCGTACTGATTCAGGATATCAGTCCAACGGGCATGCAGTTCCTTACCTATCTTCGTTTTCCCGTCAGCCGGGACTATAGGATTCGAATAAACCTTTCCTTCGGAGAGTGGCAGTTCAGTCTGGCAGGGCATTTCAATTGGCGCCGCTTGGACGAGAATCAATACCTCTACGGCTGCGAGTTCACGCCGGATCCCGGAATCCGCCGCGCGCTGGCTGCCGCATTGAAGGAGAAGCTGCGGCTCATGATTCCGGAGCAGAAGCGTATCTATGATCTGTATCGGCGGATGCTGGATGCCTCGCTGGAGCCGACAGCCTCAGTCATCGATAAGAGACAATAGCAGGCGGAGTACGGGCTGGGATCCGTCCTTGGGGCAGCTATTCACTGTCCCTACGACTCTACTCACTTATCCCATTTACGACTCTGTTCACTTCCCCATACGACTTTATTCGTGATTCTATTCATTGGCTCTTTGAAGTCGCTCTAAGCAGCGGCTTTTTCTCGTTGCAGAAATCCGTATCCAATTGACAGATTTAATTGAGAAATATTATCATTTACAGATGGTTCTCGCTCAGAGGCCGGCTTAATATATCTCGCTCAGAGGCCTGCTTGTTTTAGTTTGCTTTAGTTTGCTTTAGTTTGCTTTAGTTTGCTTTAGTTTGCTTTAGTTTGCTTTAGTTTGCTTTAGTTTGCTTTAGTTTGCTTTAGTTTGCTTTAGTTTGCTTTAGTTTTATTTAGTCTGCCTTAGTCTGCCTTAGTTCTCCTCGAAAGGAAGTTTCGACATTGAAGGATATCCCTCACCCTGCGCCTGCGATACGTACTATGCTTCAAGCCTATCGACGCACAAGCGAACAAAGCGTGTGGCCCGCCTTGCCTCATCTCGCTGAAATGGACATGCTCCTTGTCATTACGCGATCAACTTCGTCCCGGTTGGAAGCGGGCAAGGCCTACTTTGCTTCCGGTCGTAACGCTGGCCTCGACGCCTCGCAGGCGGAGCTTGATAAAGCCCAAGGATTTTTATTCATTATCGAGCGGCATGAAGCAGCCGGCATCTTCGAAGCGCTGACGCTGCCTGCAACCGCGCCTTATATTAGGCTTTGCGAGAATATCGTCACATCTGCGAACTCGGCGGACGCCTTGGAACGATTCCGCGGGCATGTCTACTTTCAGGAATTGCTCTATGAGCTCTATCGGCTGCGCGACCCGTGGAAGCCCAACGCCAGAACGGCAGTGGAGCATACGCAAGTCTATATGAACAATCATTTTGCCGAGGAAATTTCCATCGAAACGTTGGCATCCATGGCTGGCATCAGCCCGGCCTATTACATGGAAATCTTCAAGAAAGTAGTTGGCAGAAGTCCGATCGACTATCTGACGACGGTTCGGATTAACGCAGCGAGAAGGCTTCTGGATGATACGGGGGCCCCTGCCTATCAGGTTGCGGAATCGGTTGGCTACAAGGACCCGTTCTATTTCAGCCGCCAATTCAAACGGGTGACGGGCGTATCGCCCTCCCGTTACGCAAGAAGGAGCTCGCTCAGAATCGCTTCCCTGCATTATCCGATGACCGGACAGATGCTGGCGCTTCAGCACATTCCTTTTGCGGCACCGCTGGATCGGGAGTTCTGCCAGTTCTACAAACAGAAGTACGAACTGCAAATCCCGGTTCATCTGAGAGATCCTGCCGTGGATACGAATATGGTCTTCAACCTTCAGGCGCTGCAGGAGGCCAAACCGGATGTAGTGATCGCCGGCAATTGGCTGTCTGAAGCCGATCAATCGGCATTGAACCATATCGCTCCGACGTTATTTATCCCCTGGTGGGAGAAAGATTGGCGTGAGCATCTACTGCTGGTCGGCCAATTCCTGGGCGAGCAAGCGCAAGCAGAGCACTGGCTGGACAAATACGATAACCAGGCAGCGAAGATTCGCGGGAGGCTGCACGATCATCTGGGAGAGAGCAGCGTAATGGCCATCCATGTGCTGAACGGTCAGATTCACCAGTTTGGCACCCGTAATCTAGGCACGGTGCTGTACAATGATCTGCGATTGCGATTTGCCGGTCAGAATCGTGCGGATAAAGTCTACGAGCCGATCACTAGAGAGCAGCTGCTGGCTTGCAATCCGGACAAGCTGCTGGTGGCTGTCGCAGACGACCCTCGGTCGATAGAGCTATGGACGAACATCACGAACTTGCCAGCATGGAATGACTTGCGCGCCGTTCGCAATCATAGCGTGTACCGGATTCAACCAGACCCGTGGTTTGATTATTCCGCCATGGGCAATGTTCGAATATTGAAGGCAATCGACAAGCTGTTTTCCTAGAATCGTCCATGTTATTCCTAGCATTAGTCATGGTCAAACTAGCGTGAGCGGGGTATAGTTTCTGAGTGATAGTGATTATCAATATCAGGAGGAACCTATGTATACTACCAAAAAGCTTCATCTCGCCATCATGCTGATCGTATTATCGCTGGCTTTGTTCGGCTGCGGCAGCACCGACAACGATTCTGCAGCAGCAGATTCTTCATCCTCATCGGATGCCGAATCAACGGCCGCGGCAGATTCAACATCCGATACCGCTGCCGCCAATGCGACGCATCAAGCGACACCTCGCGTCGTGGATGACGAGCTTGGCCATAAAGTCGATGTCCCTGTCGATGCGCAGCGAATTGTCGCCCCCTATCTGGAGGATGCGCTGCTCTCGCTCGGCGTTCAGCCCGTTGCCCAGTGGTCTGCCGGCGCGCTTCTATTGAACTATCTGCAGCCGCAGCTGAAGGATGTTCCCAAGCTGGACTTTATCAAGCTGCCTCCTGAACAAGTCGCAAGCTTCAAGCCCGATCTGTTCATCGTACCGTTCGCCGTACGCGCGCAGGATGACGCCTATGATCAATTTGCCAAAATCGCCCCGACCTACGTATTCCAAGACGCGACGAAGGATTGGAGAAAGACGCTGCTGACCCTTGGCGATCTGCTCAATCGGACCGATAAGGCGAATGAAGCGTTGAAGGAATACGACACGAAGATGGCTGGAATCAAGGAAAGCCTGCAGGACAAAATAGCGGGCAAAACAGCGGCGATCATGCTCATTTCAGATAAGTCGTTTTCCGTCATGCAAGATCTGACCTACAGCGGCAAAGTGGTATATGGAACGCTCGGTTTCCAAGTACCGGAGGCGGCCAAAGGCAGCGATTGGAAGGATATCTCCCTCGAAGTGCTACCTGAGCTAAATGCCGACTACATCTTCCTTATGCAGGTAGACGGCGCCGATCCGCTCCAAAATAAAGATTTCGGCACGATTTACGATACGTCGATATGGAAGAATCTCAATGCGGTGAAAGAGGGTCATGTATTCAGCGTTGACCGCGACTATTGGATTAACACCGGATTGCTTGCCAATGAAAAAGTAGCCGAGGACGTTCAGAAACTCGTTTCCGAATAATGCGTTTCCGTATAATCCAATGATCCGCGACGAAGAGACTTGCTTGGAATAGGACGATCAACACAGAACAATCGATAGAACTGTATGCCGAAAGCTTGAGCAATCAAGCTTTTTTGTTTTGTTCCGCATCCATGAATCCATAAAAATATTTTTAATTGGAAGCGCATACAAGACAAAATACGCGTCTTTCTTCATCTTTCTCCAACGAACTGTATTGACAGGTAGCGATATTTGTCATATTCTATGTTTGCGATACGAAACGTAACATTATTAATCATACTTTGCTACAGATGGTATATACATAGAAAGAACGCGTTACATCGACAAGGGGGGCTCAATATGACGAACAAGAATCAATTTTATTGCGTAAGCTGTGGAAAAATGATGGACAATCACGAAGCGGACAAATTGTTCATGACCGGATTTTATCGAATCGTGTATCCGCTTGGCTGCTGCAGAAGCTGCATGAGCAAGGCAACGGAGTCGAATCAACCGACCATGAGCAGCTTGAGTACGGATGGAGCGCCGCATTACGGCGAGTTCGACGTGATCGGCACGGAATTCGTGAAGGATCGTCCGCTGGTCTTCAGCTAATGCCATTCGTATCTGTCAAACCTTCCAATCGCTTCCTGCATCCGGTATACTGATGGGGATGATACGCGGCAAAGCGTGACATGACCGCGGATACAGGGGGTACGGAAATGGCATATGTGACCGTTTCGGACGAGCAGCCGATTGTAAGGCTTCAGCAAGTCACGAAGGTGATCGGCAGACGAACGATCATAGACGGATTAACGCTGGACATTCCACCGGCGGAAGTATTGGGCTTCCTGGGGCCGAACGGCTCCGGGAAGACGACGACGATCCGCATGATGGTGGGCTTGATGCGGATGACGAAGGGCGACGTGCTGATCGGGGGCCACAGCGTCCGCGACGACTACGAGAAGGCCATCCGGCATGTGGGAGCCATCGTCGAGAATCCGGAGATGTATAAGTACATGACCGGCTTTCAGAACTTGCTTCACTTCTCGCGGATGGTACCGGGCATTACGAAACAACGGATCGACGAGGTCGTCCAGCTGGTCGGGCTGAAGGAACGCATTCACGATAAAGTGAAGACGTACTCGCTCGGCATGCGGCAGCGCCTCGGCGTAGCGCAGGCGATCATGCACAAGCCTTCGCTCCTCATTCTGGACGAGCCGACGAACGGCCTCGATCCGGCAGGCATTCGCGAGCTGCGCGATTATTTGCGCAAGCTGGCCAAGGAAGAGGGCATTGCCGTCTTCGTCTCCAGCCATCTCTTGAGCGAGATGGAGCTGATGTGCGACCGGGTCGCCATTATCCAGGGCGGCAAGCTGATTGACGTGCGAATTATCCAATCCGCTGCGCAATTGGCGGACACGACCGGATCCGTGCTGTTCGAGGTGGACCGGCCGGACGACGCCGTGGCGCTGCTGGCGAAGCACGAAGCGGCTCGGATGGATGAAGGGGCGCTTGTGCGGGCGGACCGGGAGACGGTCGCGCGTATCAACGCGGAGCTTGTCGGAGCGGGTATACAAGTGTACGGCATTCGCGTCCTGAACAAATCGCTTGAGGATCAGTTCCTCGAGATGACGGGAGGGAGTCCGCTTGTATAATTTTCTGCAGCTGGTCCGTAACGAGAATATGAAGATTTACCGGCGTATCGGCACGTGGATCATGTTTGCCATCATCCTAGTGATCGTCGTCGTTGTAAGTATCTTATCGAAAGTATTCGATGACAATGGCACAGGCTCCTTGTGGAACGTCATGAGCAATATCGAGTCGTTCACGTACCTGTTGATTACGATCTTCACGGTGGTGGTTTCGGCCGAAAGCGTGGCGGGCGAGTTCTCCTCTGGCACGATTAAGCTTCTGCTGATCCGGCCGTGGAGCCGCTCCAAGATCCTGCTGTCCAAGTATATCGCGCTGCTCCAATTCGCGCTGCTCATGTCGATCGTGATGCTGATCAGCTCGTTCGTTCTGAACCTCATCTTGTTCGGTTACGGCGATGCCAAGACAGCGAACGAGGCACTCGGCGTGGCGAATAACTCCGGGCCGTTCAGCTACATGCTTCAAGTCTATGTGCTCGATTATATCGGACTGATTATGATCGTCACGCTCAGCTTCATGCTCTCGACGCTGTTCCGCAGCGGGGGGCTGGCGATCGGGCTGTCGATGTTCATCTATTTCTTCGGTATCATCGCGAGCGGCCTGCTCAGCATGCTGGATTATGCATGGGTGGATTATCTGCTGTTCCTGCACTTGAATTTGAAGCAGTACCTGGGCAGCGAAGAGATCACGCACAATTTGACGATGGGCTTCTCGTTAGGCGTGCTGGCCGGTTACTATATCTTGTTCGTCGCCATCACCTGGTATGTCTTCAATCGACGCGATGTTGCGACCTAGTGGGCGGATAAAGAGACCGGTTGGTAACATGGTAAATCGCACAACAAACGAAGTCGTACAATAAGTGAAGTCGTGTAATTAGCGAAGTCGTACAATTAGCGAAGTCGTGCAATAAAGTAAAAGCAAGCGAAGAAGGGGAGTTCCGCCGTCATTCTGACCGGCTGGCGCTCCCCTTCTTCGTCTGTTTATCCGGCTTGACGGGATTTCTCCTTGCCGGCGTTCTCTTTGGCCTGTGAATGCGAATGCTGCGTCGAATCGCCCTCCTGCACAGGGCGAGACTTGGGCTCCGTCTGGCGTTCCATGCGACAATTGCCGTTATAGATCCCTCCGTCCTGAATGAGAATCGCGGGCGCCAGCACGTTGCCGTGCAGCTGGCCGGAAGCCGTGATTGTCAGGCGCCCCTTCACGGTGATGTCGCCGTATACCTTGCCCGCGACCGTCAAGTCATTGGCGACGATGCCGGCGCGCGCGATTCCGTGCTCGCCGACGATAACGTCGCCCTTGCATTCGATGTCGCCCCGAAATTCCCCTTCGATCCGAATGGCGCCATCGCTCGCCAGCTTGCCTTCCACATGCGTCCCTAGTCCGATGGACGTCTCGGCGTAGTCGGTTTTTCTGGATTCTTTAAACATCCGTCGATTCATCCTCCTCCCCCGGTGGTAACGTGCTAATAGCTATTTATTCTTACAAGCTTAGAAACATGCCTTATCGGGATGCATACGCCCCGTTGCGAGAGCGAAAGCTAGACAGATGAACGCAGCGCGGGGCAAAGAGGGGGAACGCAATGATTTGGGCGCTGGTTATACTCGTGGTCTTTATTTTTCAAATTGCGACGATTCTCGTACTGGAATTCCGGCATCCTTCCAAAACCGTCGCCTGGCTGCTGATCCTGTTCGTGCTGCCCATCATCGGCTTCGTCGTCTACTACTTCCTGGCGCAAGAATACCGCAGGAGGCGTACACTGCGCAGGCGGGGAGTCGTGACGGAAGCCGATAAGCTGCAGGCTGTAATGCGCTGCCAGCTGGTGAATCGGCTGGAGGACATGCGGGGCGAGGAGTTTCTCCAACAGGAGCGGTTGTACCATACGCTGCAAAGCATGCCGTTCGCGCCGATCACGAGCTGCAACGAAACGCAGGTGCTGACGAACGGCGAGGCGACGTACGCGTCGATTCTGGAAGCGATCGAAGGGGCTCGGCATCACGTGCATGTGGAGTATTATACGATCCGGGACGACGGCATCGGACGCAAGTTCAAGGATGCGCTCATCCGGAAGGCTCGCGAAGGAGTGGAGGTGCGCCTCATTTATGACGGCCTCGGCAGCCTGGAGCTGTCTTCCGGTTATATTCGAGAGATGCAGGAGGCGGGCATCGAGACGAAATGCTTCTTGCAGGCGAGAGTGGCCTTCTTCAACAAACGGATGAATTTCCGCAATCACCGTAAAATCATCGTGGTGGACGGGCTGACCGGCTTCGTCGGGGGCATCAATATCGGCGACGAGTATCTCGGCGGCAATCCGAAACTGGGCTTCTGGCGCGACACCCATATGCGGGTGCAAGGGGATGCGGTGTATTTCTTGCAGGAAGTGTTCATGCAGGATTGGTGGTTCACCGCCAAGAAACGGTTGACGGGGCCGGCCTATATGCCGAAGCATGCTTGCGTGGGCCGAGAACAGGTGCAGATCGTGGCTAGCGGTCCGAACAACAAGGAAGCCGCTATTCTAGAGTGCGTGTTCGCGGCCGTCGCGGTGGCAAAAACGCGGATTTACATAACCACGCCTTACTTCATCCCGGATCCTAGCGTGCTAATGGCGTTGCGGACGGCTGCGTTGAGCGGCGTCGACGTCAGAATTATCATTCCGTACGTCGCCGACACGAAGCTCGTCTTGTTCGCCTCGCTCTCGTATGTGGAAGAGATGCTGGCGGCCGGCGTTCGGGTATACCGCTATCACAAAGGCTTCGTTCATGCCAAAGTCATGATCGTGGACGAGCTGCTCGCTTCGGTCGGAACGGCGAACATGGACATGCGAAGCTTCTTCAGCAATTTCGAGATCAATGCCCTGTTGTTCGACGCGCAGGCGATCCAGCGGCTGGAGGACGATTTCATGATGGACTTGAAAGACTGCGAGGAAATGAACCGATCGGAGTTTCAGCAGCGCCCCGCCTGGCAGAAGGCAGGCGAGGTTGCCGCTAGAATGCTTTCGCCGCTCCTGTGATGGGGCGGCTTTTTCGTTGGCAATAAATGATGAACGGTCAAGGTCGACGAGAACCCAAGCAGAGCCGGCTACGCGTTCTGAAGCGATGGACGGCTCAAGCCGATGATCGGTGCGATGGGATTGCTGCGCCCTTGGATGAGATCGTGAAGCAAAGCTGCCCCCATCATGCTGTAGACGGTGCCGTTGCCCCCGTAGCCCAGGCAGTAATAGACATGCGGCCACTTGGGGTCCTCCCCGATGAAAGGCAGATTATCGCGCGAAATCCCGAAGGTCGCGTTCCATTCATAGGCAGGCTCCGCCTGAAAGGAAGGGAACAGCTCGTGGACGCGCCCTGCCAATTTGTTCGCGTTTTTTTCCCTTGCGTTGTGCCCGGACAGCGGCTGTCCGCCGACCTCGTCATAGCCGCCGGCGACCACTCGGTCGTCCGCGGTCAAGCGCGTGTAGAAATAAGGACGAGCGGTCTCCCAAATCAAGAAACGGCCATGCCAAGGGGATACATCGGGCTGAGCGGCCGTGACGATAACGCTCGTTCGGTCCATCTCCGACTTGATGAGCTGTCCGCGCAGCTCTTCCGGCTCGTAGCCGATGGCATAGATGACATGCTTGGCATGTACATCCGCTCCCGAAGCGGTTTTCAGAAGATGGTCTCCCGCCTCGTCGCTGACGTGATCGACGATATCCGATTCCTCATGAACCATCAGGCCGAATCGGTTCACGCCTTCGTCCACGACCGCATGCACGAATTGATACGGATTGACCTCCGCGTCGCCATGCGTGACGATCGCGCCCGGTTTTCGGAACGGAAAATGAGCATGGATCTGTTCGGGCTCCCAGTATTCGACGTCGAACCCGTTCGTCGACAGGGCGTCGTATTCTTGTTTCAGCTTCGGCACATCCTGTTCCGAGCTCGCGACGTACAGGCTGCTATTGCGAACGAACCCTGTCTCCGCGGGCAGCGACTCGGCAATGGACGCCAGCTCTTGTACCGCTTCCGCGCACGCTTTGTAAAAGGCCACCGCATCGCGTTCTCCGATTTGGGCGATCAGATCCGTCAGCATGACGTCGTTGCAGAACTGCAGCAATCCCGTATTGGCGAGCGAGCTGCCTCCGGCGACCCGGTCCCGCTCCAAAACAATCGTTTGCAGACCGTGACGGGCGAGAAAGTAGCCATTGATGGCACCCGACATGCCGCCTCCGACGATCGCGACATCGACATGCACCGTTTCCGTTAGCGCGGAATAAGTCTTAGGGCTCTGCAGCGTTTCCTGCCAGTATAAGCGTCCTTCGTGTAAATCCTTCATTTCATCATGCCTCCCGCGGTTATTATGTCCAAAATAGGCACAGAAAAAAGAGGGGCAAACGATCCCCTCTCCTCATCGGTGCGCGATCTATTCTTGAATGGGATCCGGAACGAGGCCCTCTTCCTGCAGCTGGCTGTTCGTCTTCATGTCCTTCATATCGTGGCCGAGACGTTTCAAATCCTGCATATCCTGGACCATGGAGCCGTTCTTCGCATTTTCGAGCGGTTCGGTCTTGCGGCCTGCCTGCCCGGCTGACGAGGCCTGCGGCTGCCCGTCCTTCAACGGATTCACTTCTGTCATCGTCGTCCACTCCTTTGCATGTTGGCTTATGAATTACTACACGCGCGGAGGCGGGTTTGAAACAGCAGCAGCAGCTGTATGAAGGGAATGATCCGACAGGGCAATAGGTGAATAGGCTGTTAAGGAATGAGGGATGGTAGGTGAAAGACTGCCATTCGTGGTAAAATAGGGTTTCGATAGGGTTAGCAGCTTGGGGAAACGGCAGGGGATCGCAATATGACAAACGATAAACCAACAGCGGCAGACGTGCTTGGCGTGCCGCTTGTGATAACGACGCGCGGCGGCGTGGTCGAGAATGTTCATGCCGGCCATGCGGCGGTCGTATCGGCCGACGGGACGATTTTGGCGGAAGCGGGAGACGCCGCGATCTGGACGTATATGCGTTCGACGGCGAAACCGGTGCAGGCGCTGCCGTCCCTTCTGGGCGGCGTGCCCGAGGCATTCAGTCTGGGCGAGGACGCGATCGCGCTGATGTGCGCGTCTCATCAAGGGACGTCAGCCCACATTGACACGCTGGAGCGGATGCTGAAGCTTACCGGCGTGCGGGAGGAGCAGCTCGTCTTCCGGCCGCAGCTGCCCGCGCAGGCGGAGGCGCGCGACGAGGTGATCCGCGGCGGCGGAGGTCCGCGCAAGCTGTACCATGTGTGCGCGGGCAAACATATCGGCATGCTCGCGCTGTGCAAGCTGCGCGGCTGGCCGATGGATACGTACGCGGAGCGGGAGCACCCGCTGCAGCAGGAGCTGCTGCGGACGGTCGCCGCGCTCGCGGAGATGGAGCCGGAAGCCGTCGGCTGCGCGATCGACGGCTGCGGCTTGCCTGTGTTCGCGCTGCCGCTATGGCGGCTCGCGCTGGTGTACGCGCGCCTCGGCGCGCTGGACGCTTCGCCCGCCCCGGCATCGCCGGCGGGCAGCGCCATGGCTGCGGCGGCGGGGCGCATCGCCGCCGCCATGCACGGCCACCCGGCCCTGGTCGAGGGGCCGGGCCGGCTGGCAAGCGTCATGCTTGGCGACGGGAACGTCGTCGCCAAGAGCGGCGCGCAGGGCGTCTTCGTCTTCGCCCTGCGCAAGGAAGGCATCGCCGGCGTCGTCAAGCTCGCCGACGGCGGGGAGTCGCCCTGGCCGGAGGCGGTCTGCTCCATCCTGGAGCAGCTGGGACTCGGCCAGGAACTTATTGCCAGCATCCGGCGGCAGATCCCGCCGGATATCGTCAACGACGCCGGCCAGGTCGTCGGCCGGCGCGAGCCGTGCCTGCAGCTGCGGCATAATGCCCGCAGCTAGCGGGCTTGGCTATTCTAAAACCTCCGAACTGGGATGCATGGCGCATCTCGGTTCGGAGGTTTTTTGCGTTCCGTCGGCATGCAGATTCTCCGTACGAAGATTCGGCGCTTTCGGGACAGCCGCGTTTCAACCCCGTCGCTGACGGTGTATAAGCCAAGTAAGCAAGTGCAGCAACAACCAAAAACGAGAAACCGAAAGGGTGATGGGTTATGTTGGGATACGCAGTTTTGTTCTTGATCGTAGCATTGGTAGCGGGGGTGCTGGGCTTCTTCACATTGGCATCGGCCGCAGCGGGTATCGCAAAAATCTTGTTCGTGGTGTTCTTGGTTCTGTTCATTCTTTCCTTCTTCTTCGGCAGAAGACGAGTCTAACGACAAGCACGAATCCGGCATAATTGGCAGCATTGTCCTGCCGCATTGAATGTGCGCACGATTAGAAGCCATTTGCTGATGATCGTCGTCGCAAGCGCTGTATATGTTAACCTCGGGAGATGTTCAATCGCTCCTTAGGCAATGCAAATAACCCCGTTCGTCCAGTCGGATGAGCGGGGTTATTTGCGTGTAGGCGTATAGGCTTGTAGTGTGTGTAGTGGAAGGATTTCAGATTTTTCATAGCATTGGGGAGTTCGCAACAGTTCGAGTAACGGTAGCGGTACGAAGTTGTGTAATCCCAAAACTCGATGGCTGTGGATTACTTCGCACTTAACCCTTAACCCGCATGGTTAAGGAGAGGGCAGATGCAGCGCTACATCTAATAGGTGAAAATTATCGGTGAACTTCGTGGTAAGTAAATTTCGTGCGAAAGAACAAGTTGTACGATACATAAATGCGGCGCGCATTGGAGCGTTTCAGTCAGTAAAGTTGTGAGTCATACACAAAACAAGGACTTGGCTGGGATAACGTATTTTAGCCATAATTTTTGGACTTTGTACACGAAACCAAGAGATATAGGGCAATAATAAGAGGAATTTTTGTATAAAGTGCGCGATAGGTCTGCCAAACACCCCTCGCGCCTAGCGCCAAGCCAAGCACCTCCGCGCGTCAAGTGCTCCAGCCCCCGCGACAAACGCGCCAGCGTCACTTGCCCAGCACCAGCGCGCCTGGCGCGCCAAGCGTCACGCACCCGGCGTCTCCCGCGCGCCAAGCGTCACGCACCTGGCGTCTCCCGCGCGCCAAGCGTCACGCACCCGGCGTCTCCCGCGCGTCACCACCGCCCTACAACGCCTTCATCGCCTCCCGGTAAGCCGTCGGCGACTGGCCGTAGAAGCGGCGGAACTGCTTCGAGAAGTACAGCGGGTCTTGAAATCCGACGGAGGCGGCGATCTGTTCAATGGTCAGCTCCTGCCGTTCGCGCAGCAGGAGATGCGCCTTGTCGATGCGCAGCTTCAATAGGAAGGTGACCGGCGTGATGCCCGTTTGCCGTTTGAACAAGCGGGACAGATAGGCGCGGTTATAACCGAGCGTATCCGCCATGTTTTCGATGGAGATGGGCTCGGCGAATTGGGTGGACAAGTAGCGCAGCACCTGCTGCGTCAGCGCCTCTCCTTCGTCGCCTCGCTGATGGGCGTCGGCGTCCGACGCCGTGAGCGCCGAAGCGTATTCCGCGAATAGCAGCTGCAGATAGCCCGTTGCGCGCAAATGCGCCGGCCGTCCGCCTTGCCGGAAGTTGCGCAGCATCTGATGGTAGAGCACCGCGATGCGGGGATTCCGCCCCGTATCGATGACCGGAGACGCGGGCTCCAGCCCGGCATCTGCGGCCAGCGCGGCTGCCGTTCCGCCCTCGAAGGCGATCCAGCGGTAACGCCAAGGGTCGTCCGCGCTGGATTCGTAGCTGATGAGCTGATCGGGATGAATGAGAAACGTATGGCCCGCGCGCAGCTCATGCCGCTGCCCCGCGCATGTGTACGCGCCGGAGCCGGACAGCACATGATGCATCAGATAGAAATCGGATACTTTGGGACCGATCAGATGTCCGGGCCTCGTCTGGCTCTCGCCGGCGAACAGGACATATAAATCGCCATGCTCGTTCAGCACGGGATTGGACAGGACCGTATAGGTCGGACGCAGCTCCATATTCAGGAAACTCCTTCGTTTACAATTCATTCATCTCACGCAGATTGTAACATAAGGACCTGGAGAAGTTCGAGAGAAGGTCACAAAATTCCATCTCAAACTCACATCAAGCCATTTCGCGCAATCCTGCCTTCGGCTATACTGAATCTAGAAACAAGCAATTACATTCCTTGGAAAAGTGGTGTGGCATAATGGCAAACCTGCAAGAACTGACACAACGATTTCTGAACGTATATGGCGAATCTTCCGAACAAATTTCCGTTTTTCATGCCCCGGGCCGCGTCAACCTGATCGGCGAGCATACGGACTACAACGGCGGCTACGTATTTCCGGCAGCTCTGACGTTCGGCACGACGCTGCTCATCCGCAAACGCGAAGACAACCAGCTCGGCCTGGCGTCCACGAACTTTGCGGAGCACAAGCATCTGCCGATTTCCCCGATCGTCTACGATGAAGCCGATGACTGGATGAACTATCCGAAAGGCCTCGTCCACGAGTTGCAAACTCGCGGCGTCGTCTTCGGCAGCGGCTACGACCTGCTGTTCCATGGCGAAATCCCGAACGGAGCGGGCCTCTCATCCTCCGCTTCCATTGAAGTCGTGACGGCTTACGCCCTGCTGACGATGGAAGGCCGCGAGACGGACACGGTCCAGATCGCCCTGATGTCGCAAAAATCCGAAAATGAATTCAACGGCGTGCAATGCGGCATCATGGACCAATTCGCGGTGGCCAACGGCAAGAAGGACCATGCGATCCTGCTCATGTGCGACACGCTGGAATACGATCTGGTGCCGTTCAACTCCGGCGACTATCAGCTCGTCATCGGCAATACGAACAAACGCCGCGGCTTGGTCGATTCCAAGTACAACGAGCGTCGCAGCCAGTGCGAGCAGGCCGTGCAGGATTTGAAAGCGGCTTTCCCGAATCTGACGCTTCTTGGCCAGCTTTCCGTGGAGGACTTCAACGCCAACAAGCATCTGATCCAGGACGAAGTCGTACGCGATCGCGCGCAGCATGTGGTGGAAGAGATCGACCGCGTGCTTCAGTCCATGAAGGTGCTGCAAACGAACGATCTTGCCGCATTCGGCCAACTGATGAATGCCTCCCACGATTCGCTTCGCGATCTGTATGAAGTAACGGGCGCGGAATTGGATGCGATGGTTGCGGCAGCGCGGACGGTAGACGGCGTGCTCGGTTCCCGCATGACGGGCGCGGGCTTCGGCGGCTGCACGGTATCGTTGGTACACAAGGACAGCATCGAGGCGTTCAAATCCGAAGTAGGCCGTCAATATACGGTAGCAACGGGCTTGGTCGCGGACTTCTACGTCTGCACGATCGGCAACGGCGTAGAACGCCTCGTTTAAATAGGATGTTTTCCATGCGGTTTCGGTTTTGAATAGAGAAGGGAGAGAATCATAATGGCAGTACTGGTAACTGGAGGCGCGGGCTATATCGGCTCGCATGCGGTCGCCGCGCTGATCGAGCGGGGCGAGGAAATCGTCATCGTCGATAATCTGCAGCAAGGACATAAAGATGCGGTACTCGGAGGCAAATTGTACGTCGGCGATCTGCGCGACGGCGATTTCCTGGATACGGTGTTCGGAGAGAACAGCATCGACGCCGTCATCCATTTCGCAGCGAATTCGCTGGTCGGGGAGAGCATGAAGGATCCCGGCAAATACTATCACAACAACGTGTACGGCACGCTTTGCCTGCTGGAGAAAATGAACGCGCACGGCGTGAAACGGATCGTCTTCTCGTCGACGGCAGCGACGTACGGCGAGCCTGAGAATATCCCGATCCATGAGGACGACCGCACGCTGCCGACGAATACGTACGGCGAAACGAAGCTGGCGATGGAGAAAATGATGAAATGGTACGACGTCGCGTACGGCGTCAAATACGTCTCGCTACGCTACTTCAACGCCGCGGGCGCGCATGCAAGCGGCCGGATCGGCGAGGACCATAACCCGGAGACGCATCTCGTGCCGCTCGTGCTGCAAACGGCCTTAGGCCAGCGCGCGCATATCTCGATCTTCGGCGACGATTATGCGACGGAAGACGGCACCTGCGTCCGCGACTATATCCATGTCAGCGACTTGGCAGACGCGCATGTGCTGGCGGTTGACCGGTTGCGCAGAGGCGGAGACAGCGCCGTTTACAACCTGGGGAACGGCACCGGCTTCTCCGTGAAGCAAGTGATCGACATCGCCCGTCAAGTGACCGGCCGCGACATTCCGGCTGTTACGGAAGCGCGCCGCGCCGGCGATCCGGCCGTGCTGGTCGCTTCGTCCGACCGTGCCCGCCAGGAGCTGGGCTGGAATCCGACGCGCAACAAGCTGGAGGATATCATCGGCAGCGCATGGGCTTGGCATCAGGCGAACCCGAGCGGTTACAACAAAGCCTAAGGCGCGCGTTCTCGCAAGGGAATCCGCTTGGGATGGAAGCAACAGCTGCGGATGCGACAGGGCATTCGCAGCGAGAAGGAGACTTTAAGATGACGGAACAACAGATACCCGGCACGAACGACGTGCTATTGCTTATCGAACGATTGGTGCAATTCGCGGCGCAGCGCGGCATGATCGAGCCGCCGCTGGATGTGTATTACTCGCGCAACGCTTTGATCGACCTGTTCGGCTTGACCGAAGCTTACGCCGGCGAGGTTCCGGAAGAACGGTTGGAAAGCCCGGTATCGCTGCTGGAGCCGCTGCTGGATTACGGCGTTTCCATCGGCTTGATTCCAGATAACACGACGACGTATCGAGACCTGCTGGACGCGCGTATTATGGGACTGCTCATGCCGCGTCCGGCCGAGGCGGCCGCGAATTTCCGCCGCACGGCGGAGCGTGAAGGCATCATGAAGGCGACGGACGACTTTTATCGTCTCAGCATCGATTCCAACTACATCCGCATGGACCGCATCGCGAAGAACCAATATTGGGAGCAGCCGACGGAGTACGGCAGTCTCGAGATCACGGTCAACCTTTCCAAGCCGGAGAAGGATCCGAGGGAAATCGCGCTGCTGAAGACGATGGCCCCGAGCAAGTATCCGAAATGCCTGCTGTGCGCGGACAATGTCGGCTACGCCGGACGCGCGGATCATCCCGGCCGTCAGAACCTGCGCGTCGTGCCGCTTACGCTCCTCGGCGAAGCGTGGTACTTCCAGTACTCGCCGTACGTGTACTACAACGAGCACAGCATCGTGTTCCACGGCAAGCATGTGCCGATGCGGATCACGCATGATACCTTCGCGCGGCTGCTCGATTTCGTGGACGCATTCCCGCACTACTTTATCGGATCCAACGCGGATTTGCCGATCGTAGGCGGCTCCATTCTGAACCATGACCACTTCCAGGCGGGACGTCATGTGTTTCCGATGGAGACGGCCGCTGCCGAGAAGTCGTTCGTTCAGCCGTCCGATAACGGCTTGACCTACAGCATCGTCGCTTGGCCGATGAGCGTCGTGCGCGTGAACGGCAACGACAAAACGAAGGTGCTGAAGGCCGCTGGCGAAATCCTCGATGCTTGGCGGGCGTACAGCGACCCGGAAGCCGATATTTTCGCCTTCACGGACAAAGGCGGCGAGAAGGTGCCGCACAACACCATAACGCCGATTGCGCGGCTGCGAGACAATGGCGAATACGAGCTGGACCTCGTGCTTCGGAATAACCGTACGAGCGAGGAGCATCCGGACGGTATCTTCCATCCGCATGCGCATCTGCACCATATCAAGAAAGAAAACATCGGCTTGATCGAGGTTATGGGGCTGGCGGTTCTCCCGGGCCGCCTCAAAGCCGAGCTCGAGGACATCGCGGCGCTGCTCACGGGCGAGACGGCAGTCGACGCGGCATCTCTTCACGGCGGCGTTCTTGGCAAGCATGCCGGCTGGATCGAATCGATGATCGCGGAGCACGGCACTCGTCTATCGGCCGAACAGGCGCAAGCGCTTCTGCAGAGCGAGGTCGGAAGTAAATTCCTCGACGTGCTGAAGGACGCCGGCGTCTATAAACGGACTGCTGAAGGTCAAGCGGCATTCTCGCGATTCCTGTTGTCGCTCGGACTTGAGCAGAAATAATGTTGCACGTTTAAAGGTTGTTTCGAAGCCACGCTGCTTCGAACAGCCTTTTTTTATATTTCATGCATACATAAATGCTAACATGGCAAAATAACTGGAATATTTTTATATTAAAAAAAGGAAAATTGGAGGTTGTGGCGAAAATTTAATGCAGAAGTGTAATTCCAGATCCGGGGGGACCTAATCAATGCCGCAGCCGATTTTACCGATTGACGACTTTCTTGCGTTATCGACCGATGAACAAGTGGAGAAGCTCAAGCAGTGGAAAATGGACTACACGCTCAAGGATATCCGAGACGCGTGGGGATTCAAGCATTCCGCTCAATATTACATGCTGCTCAAGAAACTCCGCATTTACGAGCGCGTCGTGAACAAATCCGACAAATTTTCGCCGGAGCAGCTGCTCGCCTCGCGCAATGCCGCGGAAGCTTATTCGTCCGCGCCTTTCGCAGCCACGGGCCGCGCCGTTCCGGAAGATCAATTCGGCTACGAGCTAAACGTGACGCTTAGCGGACCGGAGCTGGCGGAGAAACTCGAGCGCCTCGCTTATTTTCTGAAGGGCGAGAACAAGACGGTCTCCGTCAAACTGTCGATATCCGCTACCGGCGCGCAATCGCCGCAGTCGGATGAGGAAGACGAAGAGAATTAAGCGGAAAGTGGACGATCATTGCGCATTTGGTTGTTCAGTAAAATAGTGGAAAAAACAAAAACCGGACGCAGCGAGCGTCCGGTTTTTGAATGTCATACTATGTCGGAAAATGGTAGTAATTGTAACTCAGCGTTTTCTATTTCTCGCGCAGCTGTCCGAGCTCGGACACGATGGCTTCGACCTCGCTGATGCTGAACTTCTCTTTGCCGGCTACGATTTCGTAGACATCGCGCAGATCCTCGTATCGATCCAGGCTAAAGTTCGTCGCCTGCATGGCGGCTCCCGATGCCATGCGCAGCTTGTTTTTGATGGTGTCGATCATGAAAGCGACGTTCTCCACGTTCGCTTCTTCCAAGTTTCGCACTGTATCTCTCCTCCCACTGTACGGACTGAAGGTATTGTAGCATGCTGAGGCGCAGGCTCGCCACTGCGAGGGTGATTTGATGCGTTCGTCCGATTTCGGTACAATGAGGACAGTTGGAACGAGGAGGAAGCGGAACCCATGGGAAACCGGGCTAAAGCCCGCAGAGGACGCACGGAAGATCCCGTGCCAAGAGAAACTGTCGCGCTCGCCGGCGTGGAGGAGGTGCTTCGACATGCAGCGGCGGCACAGCCGGACCGCGATCGCGTCGCATTTCTATGTATAGGAACGGACTGCTCGACCGGCGATTCATTCGGACCGCTCGTCGGCACGCTGCTGGCGCAAGCGGGATGGAGCCACGTCATCGGGACGCTTGCCCGCCCCTGCGACGCCGACCGGTACGAATCATTGAAGGCGTCGATTCCGGATACGTTCCTGACGATTGCGATCGATGCCGGTTTGGGTAAAAAAGGACAGGAGCCGAGCTACATCGTCAGCGAAGGTCCGCTCTACCCGGGACATGCGGTCGGGAAGCGGTTATCGCCGGCGGGACATTACAGCATCGCCGGCATCGTCGGACCGAAGAGCGTGAAGCCTTACTGGACGATCCAGCACGCTTCGCTGCAGGAAGTGATGGGCATGGCCCGCGCGCTCGCGAGCGCCGTGCAAGCCGCATGGGGGCAGCCTGAAGTGAAGGCCATGCTGCTGGAATAGGATTCGATAATCGCCTGCTTCGAAGCAGGCATTCGAGATACGAGAGGATGGGAATTTCATGACAACGGATCAACGTTCCATCGCTAACCATACGTTTAAGCTGCCGGACGGTCAAACGATTGCTTATTACGACTCGGGGGCCGGCAATGCAGAAGGGGCAGGCAACGTCATCGTACTGCTGCATGGCTTCTGTGGAAGCTCTTCGTATTGGAATAAAGTACTGCCGCAGCTGGAAGCCGCTGGACGGGTAATCGTTCCTGACCTCCGCGGACATGGCCGCAGCTCCGCGCCGCAGGTACCCGTTTACGAGATGGAGGCGTTCGCTTCGGATCTCGCGCAGCTGCTGGAGCACTTAAACGTCGGGAAGATTCGCTTGTTCGGCCATTCGCTTGGCGGATATGCATCGCTTGCTTTCGCCGAGAAGCATCCTGATCAGCTGGCTTCGTTCAGCCTCGTGCATTCTACGGCTAAGCCGGACAGCGAAGAGGCGAAGGGGAACCGGGACAAGGCGGCAGCGACGCTGCGGGCGGACGGAATCGCCTCGTTCGTGGAAGGCTTGGTTCCAAAGCTGTTCGCGCCCGCTCACCGGGAATCGATGGTCGAAGACGTGCAGCGCATGATCGACGTCGGCTATGGAACGGATGCGGAAGGAGCGGCTGCGACTGCGCTCGGCATGAAGGCCCGGCCCGACCGCACGAGCGTGCTCGATGGATTGACCGTGCCGCGCCTGCTGGTGGCGGGCTCGGAAGACGGCGTAATCCCGCCGGCAAACACGTTCACGACGGACGGTCCGCACGTTACGCAGGCGCTGCTGGAAGGCTCCGGACATATGAGCATGGTGGAAGCGCCGCAGCAGCTGGCAGCGGAAATCGTTGCTTTTTTGAACGAAACGGCAAAATAAATCGTCGGATAGTGAACATTTTGCTGCAATAAACAGTCTATAGACGTGGACGGTCGGCGGCGTAAGCGGAACGGGATGGACTTAAGGAGGGACGTCGGTGGTGTTTCAACGGGATTTTTTCATGCGCATGATCGAACAGATGGGGGAAGCTGCGGGCGTCATCATGGGGTTGCGCCAACAGCGCAAGCACGAAGAGGCGCTCCTGGTCATCGATGATTTATTGGACCGGCAATTCCGGATGAACGGCAAACTGATTCGCCAGCTGTCGGATGCCGACCTCGTGCGGATGATGACGACGAACGGAATGGTCGAAACGGCGAATTTGAGCGGCGTCGCGCTATTAATGAAGGAAGAAGCGTCGATCCTGAACGAGCTTGGCCGGACGGAGCAGAGCTATCCTATCCAGTTGAAGGCCTTTCACCTGTTCATGCGGCTTGCGCTGCTGGACGCGCCGGCAATGCTGCGGACGCCGTCGGAAGAAGCGGCCGACCTGGCGGAGCAGCTGGACGGCTATGAGCTGCCCCGCGCGACGAAGCTGCTGATGTGGGAATGGCATGAGGGCGACAAGCGGTATGACGATGCCGAGAACATCCTTCATGAGCTGCTCGAGGACGGAATGATTCCGCGCGAAGAAGCGGAGGAATTTTACCGCAGGCTGCTGCTTCTGCCGGACGAGTCGCTGGAGGCGGGGGGATTGCCCCGCGATGAAGTCGTCGAGGGGCTGGAACGAATCAAGCAAGATCGGGAATGAATGAACGGCGATTACTCAAGCGGTTTAGGAGCTGAAGGACAGAAGATGGACAGCAGTAAGGAACAATGGCAGCTAGACATGGAGCAGTGGGTGTCGGAAGGACGGCTGAAGGGAGCGACATTCAGTCAGCTTCGCCGCAAAGACGGCGATATCCCGGCCAAGACGGTCATCCGGCCTGTCGAGCTCAAAGGCGCGCTCCACTATCAATTTCAATACTATTGCGATAATAAAGTCACGCACGAGAACGTTCCGCAGGAGCTGGCAGCGGATCGCATGACGGACTGGCTCGCTTCGAATTACCGTCAAGCGCTGATCCGTACCGACGATGCCGACGTTCAGGTGCTCTTCTCCAAGAAAGGCAAAGCCGCCGTGCTCAGCAAGCCTTCGGCGCCGACGGCCGCAGGCAAGAACGAGACGCTCGCCCATAACAGGCAGAAGCAGCGGGTCGTGCGGGAGGGAGAAGCGGCGCCATTCCTCGTGGAGCTCGGCATCATGACGAAGGACGGCCAGGTGGCCGCGAAGAAACAGGACAAGTTTCGCCAAATCAACCGGTTTCTCGAGATGGTCGCCGACGTGCTGCCCCATTTGCCGGCTGACCGTGAAATTACGATCGTCGATTTCGGCTGCGGCAAATCGTACTTGACCTTCGCACTCTATCATCTGCTCGCCGTGCAGCAGGGCAGGCGCATCTCCGTCGTCGGCCTGGACTTGAAGGCGGATGTGATCGCCTTCTGCTCGGAGCTCGCGAAGAAGCTCGGCTATGACAATCTTCGCTTTCAGGTCGGAGATATCGCGGATTACAAGGATCAGTCCCAAGTCGATATGGTCGTAACGCTTCATGCCTGCGATACCGCGACGGATGCTGCATTGGTCAAGGCGATCGAATGGGGAGCATCGGTCATTCTATCCGTGCCGTGCTGCCAGCATGAGCTCTTCAAACAGATCGCGAACGAGACGATGAAGCCCTTGCTGTCGCATGGCCTGCTGAAGGAGCGTTTCTCCGCGCTCGCGACGGACGCTATCCGCGCGCAGCTGCTGGAAGTACTCGGGTATCGCACGCAGCTGCTGGAATTCATCGATCCCGAGCATACGCCGAAGAACATGCTCATCCGCGCCGTCAGAACGGCGGGAAGCGGCAGCGATGCCGCACGCAAATGGCGGGAATACGAGGCGTTCCGGGATATGCTCCAGGTGTCGCCGTATTTGGAGCGGGCACTTGAACAACGGCTTAAGCAAGCCGCTATGGATGTTAAATAAGTTAACAACAATTGTTGTCGAATATCTGAACAGTGTGATAGAATGGAAGAGCATATGACAGATTGTCCCAGGTCTTTTTTCATAGACAACTATATAGTGATTTGGGTGGAGAACATGGGACTTATGACGGGTATAGATTTAAGCTTGCTGGCAAGCTTGTTCGCCATCTTCATCTATGTATTCATTAAGAACGTTATCTCTGCGCAATATAAAGTCTATCTGCTCTTCCACTTCTTCATGATGATTTGGCCGGTCGGCCAAATCGGCGTCCACACGACAGATCAACCACACCTTCAGATTGCCTATATAACCCTATCTTTCGTCGGTTTATCGATGCTCGGTTTCGGCTGGGTGCTATTTGCCAAATATCTCGTGAGCGGCTCTTATTATAAGCCGAACCTCAGCACCGTACTATTGGTTCTCGCGCCGTCACTTCTGTTGTCGGCCGCCATGATTTGGAATCCATGGCATACGTTCGTTGCTCCGGTTCATGACAGCTACGAGGAACGCGTATACGGTCCTGTTTTTTGGTGCATGGTGGTGCTGCTGCATGCTTACTTTGTCTATTCGGTCCTTCTCCTGTGGCGCAAGGCTCGCCTGCTGACAGATCGAGCAGACAAGGCGCGCATACTGAGTACGCTTATTGGCATCGTCATTATGGTTGCGCTTCCGCTTTTGGATATGTTCGTCAATGTCATCTTGGATCCTTGGCTGCCGGTCATTCCGGGCATTACGTCGTTCGGTATCCTGTTGTCGGACATCTGCTTTTTGATCTCGCTTCAGAAGCATCGTTCTTTCGATCTTGTCAAGATCGCCCAGCAGGATGTCGTGGATACGCTGTCAGTCGGCATCGTCGTTCTGGACGAGAACGACCTCGTGATCGAGGTGAACCGCAACGTATACCCCAAGCTCGGAATCGTCCTTTGGAAACCGTTTAATTTGGCGGCGATTCTAAGTTCCCATGCGCTGCAGGCCGAGGCGGGAGAAGCATTCTTGCTTGAGTTCCGCGACCATGCTTCCAAGCGCCTGCATACGGAGCTGGCCATCGAATTGCCGAATGAACCGAAGCATTATCTGTCTCTCCATACGGCACCGATTCTAGTAGGCGGCAGCTTGAAGGGCAGAGTCATCACGCTACAGGATATTACAGAGCTGAAATCGCATGTTTTGAAGTCTCAGGAGCAGAACAATTCGCTGCAAGAACGGAACCGGGCGTTGATCTATATGCAGGACGAGCTGTTTCAGGCTAACCGCAAGCTCGAACAGATGGCGGTTACCGACAGCTTGACCGGCTGCTTTAACCGCAGGTTTCTGATGCAGCAGCTTGAGCACGAGGTGCTGACGAATTTACGATACAGGATTCCGTTTGCGATTCTTTTGTTCGATATCGATTTGTTCAAGCACGTGAACGATAACTATGGCCATCTGGTCGGGGACGAGGTCATCAAGCGTACGGCAGAAGCGGTGCGGGGCTCTTTGCGCCGTACCGACATCCTGGCCAGATACGGCGGCGAAGAGTTTACCGTTTACTTGCCGCATACGACCAAGGAGCAAGCCGAGATGCTGGCGCAGCGCATTCGCGAAGTGGTGGAATCCAACGAGATTCCGGCAGGCCGCGGACGAGCGCCGATATCCGTGACGATCAGCATGGGCATGCATGTCGTGGAGGAACAGACCGACATTCAGATTACCGACGTCAAGTCCTATCTCAGGGACTTGTTCACCAAAATCGATACGGCGCTGTACCGGGCCAAACATAATGGGCGGAACCGGGTCGTTAATCATTGATTGGAGAGGGGATCAGCGAATTGTCAAAGAACGGACGAATACTTGCAACTGCCGCAGCATTGGGAATGACATCGGCAGCAGCAGGTCTATGCTATATGGCATCCAGTCAAGGACATTTGCTGCTTCCCGTCCAGCTTGGGCTCGCCGCCTTAGGGGCAGCGGCTTTCCCGGCGGCTTGGCTGGCCGGCCGCAGCTACGATCGATTGCGGATCGAGGCGACGACCGACTGTCTCACGGGCGCCTACAATCGCAGGTTCATCGAAGCGACGTTCAAGAAGCTGCTTCGGAAGGCGGGCCGAAGACGCAAGCGAATGACGGTAATCATGCTGGACGTCAACGATTTCAAAGAAGTAAACGACCGCTTCGGCCATCATCAAGGCGATACGGCGCTTGCCTTGATCGCGGACACGCTGAAGTCCTGCTCCGAACGCGGCGAGTTCGTTGGCAGATGGGGCGGCGACGAGTTCATCTTGATCTGTCCTTATGCCGACGACAAAGGAATTGAACGCATCACCAAACGAATTCACGAACAGCTGCTTGGCATTTCCAGACGGATCGGGCTTCGATTATCGGTGTCGATCGGTTATGCGGTTTTTCCCGATCAAGGAAAAGACCTAAGCCAATTGACCTATACGGCCGATAAAAACATGTATGCGGACAAATATATGTGCAAGATGCAAGATTCCGAACCGGCAGCGCTGCAGGCATGAATCATGAGCACGCGACAAAGGCGGGAGAACAACCATGAGAAAAACTAACATCCACTCCGTTGCTCCGGGAGAAAAGCTTGCCCGCCCTATATTACAGGATAATGGAAACGTATTGCTCGGTGCGGGCGTTGAGCTTAATCAACGATTTATCGACAGATTGATGGGGCTTGGCATTGATGTGCTGTTCATCGACGATCCGCTGACGGAAGGCTTGGAGCCGACTTCCGCCATCCAGGACGACACGAGGAAGCGGGCGTCGGACGCCATCTACAAAACGATGAGCACCCTTCGGGATCAGCCGGTCATGAAAGGCCGGACGATCGCGCCGGAGCTCGGAAGAACCTTTCGCAAGGTATTCGGAGACATTCTGGAGGATCTCGTCGGCCGAGAAGAATTAATGGTCAACTTGACGAACATTCATGTCGCCGACAGCTATTTGTTCCATCATTCGCTCAACGTGGCTATTCTAGCAGGTATTATGGGACTCGCCAAAGGGTATAATCGAAATCAACTGGAAGAACTCGGAATGGGCGCCCTGCTGTTCGACGTCGGGATGACCCGAATTCCGAAGGAGCTGCTTAAGAAGCCGGGCGCGTACACGAAGGACGAACGAGCGCAGATGGAGAGGCACACGGAAGAAGGCTTTAATATCATCCGGGCGCAGCACGATATTTCGCTCCTATCGGCCCATTGCGCGCTGCAGCATCACGAACGCTATAACGGCTCCGGTTATCCGCGGCGGCTGCAGCGAGATGAGATCCATGAATACGCGCAGATCGTCGGCATTGCCGACGTATACGATGCGCTGACCTCCACGAGGCCGCATCGAAAGCGATTCACGCCCTCGGAAGCGATCGAGTTTCTGTTTGCGGCGGGCAATACGTATTTTGATTTAGAAATGATCAAAATTTTTTGCAGGCATATCTCGATTTATCCCGTATCGACAACGGTACTGCTGAATTCCGGGCAGATCGGCGTCGTAGCGCTCAACAATCCGCTTGCCGTTCATCGGCCGATCGTGCGAATTATCCGGGAACGAGACGGAACGCCGCCTTCGGCAGCCTATCAAATCGACCTGAAAGACGAGCAGAGCCTCATGATTGTCAAAGAAGTGTAAGTCGTCCAATCCGACCGTCATCCACAACTTCATAGACATCGATACTGGCAAACTTGCCGAAAGGCAAGGACGCAAAGCCAAAGGGTCTAAGGTCCGTTACGACGGATAACTGACAGCCTGGCTGCCGAAATGTGCCCCGGCTTCGGCCTGGGTTCGAGAAGCGGCTCCAGTGATTGGGAAGCGCTTTTTTTCATTTTATGAAGGAGGAATCGGAGAATGGCAGGAGGAACCAAGACTAGGGCCCATGAGTTGTACGGCGGCGATAAGGCGAAATTCTCGATTAAATCCCTGCTTCACAGTCGCACGGTCGTCGAGAAGGACGGTTATGTATCAACAGGTATCTTAACGCATGCCGAAGGCGACATGATGGAAATCGAGCTGACGGAATTCAAACAGTTCGAGCTCGGCGATCCCGTCAACTTGACCCTCTACACGCCGGTGGGCATTCATCGCTTGCGCTCGTCGGTCATTGCGAAGGCTAGCGGCGCACTGGCTGTGCTGTTCCCGGAACGCTCGCTCGTCGGACTTGAGGAAAGGCGCGAATCTCCGCGGGTGGACGCTGCGGTGCGCGGAACCCTGAAGCATAAGCAGTCGCGCGAGGTCACGGTGCGGGACGAGCTGCTTACGTTCGAAGCGGAAGAGGATTTCGAGCTGGTAACGCGCAATATTAGCAACTCCGGTGTCGCTTTTCAATTGGCGTTCGGGCCGCGGCTTAGCATCGGTCAGGTCATTGATGTCTCGCTTGAGCTGGAATCGGCATTCGATTGCCAGATGGAAATCATCCGCCGGGACGAGAATACGCAGCGGGAAACGTTTGGAGCTAGGTTCCTGGAGCTTAACGAACAGCAGCGCCGCGCGTTGCGTGCCTTTCTGATCCGCGAGCAGGTAGGCGCTTATTTTCGGCACAAACAGCTGAAAGCGAAACGATAGAAAAACCTGAATGAAGCTGTGACCAACGGTAAGGGAACCATAATGAAGTCTAGATGAAATCATGATGAAAACATAATGAAACCATTATGAAACCAACCAATGAAATCATAATGATATCAAGGAAGACGCCCGACCGGGGAGCCGGCGGCGTCTTCCTTTTTTGAACCTCGGGGCGAAAGAAGCGCACCCGCGCGAGTCTGCGCCGGAGCGCGTAAGAACGAGAATGTCGGGTTGACCAAGGGAAGGTTGCGAGATGCGGAAGAATGGTTTGCTGGGCGTTGGCTCGTTCATGACGGCATTGGCACTCATGGGAGCAGCATATCAGTACGGCATGTTTTTTGACGAGTCCTTCTATGTATGGGAGTGGTCGATTAGCCTCGGTGCTCTGCTGGCTGTCGGCTGTATGTTCGTATGGAGCTTGCGTCAGCAAGAGGAGAGCAGGAACAGGGAAATGCTGCATCCGGCCGTAGTCGGCTTGTTGCTGGCGGCGCTGTTATACGGGGCCGCGCTGCTGCATGATCCGGTTTCCGTGCTGGGCAGCTTGAAGCAAGCGCTGCGTTATTGCACGTATGCGGCGTTTGCGCTGCTTTTGCAGCTGTGCTTCGGTTCGCCGGAGAAACGCGCAGGGTTGTCGGCTGCGATGCAGGCATCGGGATTGACGGTCGCCGGCAGTGCCTTGGCGGGATGGATGGGGGCGTTGTCATTCCCTTCCATGATCATGATAACCGAGGATAGCAGGCTGTCTGCAGTCGGGGCGCGGCTGGCGGGCTTCGTGCAGTATCCCAACCTCCTGGCTGCGATTGCCGCTGCCTATCTCGCGTGGTCCTGGCTGCTCCTGCTGCGGGCGGGCACAAACAAGCGCTTCTTGCTCGCTTCATTCGGCGCCGTACCTTATCTGCTCGTCTGTCTGCTGACGGAATCCAGAGGAGCATGGCTGGCCTTGGCCCTTGCGTGGCTGGCGGGCTTCGCGATGATGCGCGGCAAAGAGCGCTGCGCTTGGTTGGTCTACGGCGGCTGGACGCTGTTATGCGGCAGCGCCGCTTACCGGGGCGTGGTTGATGCCGGATTGCGGGGCACGTCTGAGGGTGCTGGCGGCTTGGCAACCGCTTCGGAATGGGGGCTGCTGCTGTTGATCATCTTCGCTGCACCGCTTGGATTTCTAGGGCTGCGCGTGTTGATGGACAGAAGCGGAAGTCGATTGCTATGGCGAATGGCTTGGGCTGGCGGGAGTGCCGCTGCGATCGTGTCGGCGTTCTTGCTGCCGGAGGCGATATTCGGTCGTCTTGGAGTCGTGAGCAATGGAGCGTATTCCACGGCTAGCGCGAGGGGACTGTTCTACCGCGATGCCTTGAAGCTCGTTCAGGAAGCTCCGCTATTCGGCAGAGGCGGGGATACATGGCCGAGTCTATTTACGAGCGTGCAATCGCAGCCTTATGTCGGCAACGAAGTGCACAGCGGTGGACTGGAGCTCTTGCTGGACTTGGGCGTCGTCGGTCTATTAGCCGGTATTGCCGTCATGGTTGTTATCCTGCGGACGGTGTGGATTCGCGAACGTACGGGGCTGCTCCCGATCGGCGTGCTGCTGGCGCATGCGTGGATCGATTTCGATTTGTCCTTCGGGTATGATTGGTTGCTGCTTCTGGGATGGATTGTTTATTATTCGAGCGGGGGTGCGGAGAGCGCCAAGGTCGTAGTACAAATCCGTGAGGCGGGAATAAGAGGACACGAGACAGGGAATGCGGCAGTGGCAAGCGGCGGCGCAGCTGAGAGCATGGCAGGGAGGTCTGCTTCGGGAACTCCGAAGCAGAGCGGGCAGGATGGCGGGATGTGCCGCGGGGTTCTCCGCGGCGGCCGCTTGGCTGCGGGCGCTCGGGCCGCGTCGCTGGCCTCGGCCGCCCTATGCTTCGCCGCCGCCGCCGTGCTCGGCTGGCGGCTCGCGGCTGCCGTGCAGCACCGCGAGACGGCGGCTGCCGTCTCCGGCGCTGCGCGAACGGCCGCGCTCCGCGCGGCGCTCGAGGCGAATCCGTACTGGAGCCGGATTCGCCTCGAGCTGGCCGTACTGGCGCCGCCGCGGGAAAGGGCGGCGCTGCTCGCGGCCGGACTGCGCTGGGAGCCGCAGTCCGTGCCGCTGCTATGGGCGCTCGGCCGGGAAGCCGCCGAGCGGGAAGACGTCCGCGGCGCCGCAGGCTGGATGCGCCGCGCGCTGGACCATGACCGCTTCGACCGGGCGAAGCAGACGGAAGCGGTCATCACGATGGCCCGGCTCGCGCAGGACCTGCGAGCCGGGCATCGGCCGGAAGAAGCTCGGCTTGCGGCCGGCGTAGCCGAAGCCTTTTTCGCTTCCTATGAGGCGCTGGACCGCCAATACGACGCGAATGGCCGCCGCTTCGAAGTATCAGCGGCTGCCAAAGCCGCCGCGGAACGAAGCCGCTTGCTTGCGGCCAAGCAGTAGCCGGCCAGGAAGCGCCCGCGCGCTTGGTGCATTGCACTTGCTCTAAGATGCCTGGTCTCGAATCACTCAGCGAACTGCGCTTCGTGCTTACTGTGTTCTAAGATGCCTGGTCTCGAATCACTCAGAATACTGCTCCCTTCGTGCTCGAATGTGCCCAATCATCACCCTACATCTCCAAGAATAGGCAAAGCAATCGAGAGGATTGTCCAATCCAGTGAGCGGCTTACGGCATAAGCTGTAGGAATTCACTGGAAGGAGTGATGATAATGGCATCTGCACGAGTAAAACCCCAATTAGGCGCTCTGAGCACCGGTAGAGTCATCAAACGCGCGGTTCCGCGTAATTTAGTCAAACAAACGGGCCCGATATTCAGTCGTTTGACGGTCGTATGGGTGGCCAATAACGGCGTGCCTTTCGATACGGCAGGCTTCTTCGCCCGCCTGATCCGCAACAATCGCGTTGTGGCTACGGCGTCCTTTGACCGCTTCGGTGTCGTACGGTTCAACAACATCCGCACGTTAACGAACGTGTCGTATACGATTCAAACCTTTAATGCAAACGGCGTATTGTTCCGTTCGCGTTTCATCCCGGCCGGCGTTGAAACATTCGCCATCATCGGCTGACCTCTTGGATAACCCTCATTAACGACAACGGCAGCACGGCTCTCTCGAAGAAGAGCTGTGCTGCCGTTCTACGTTCCGCGATTCTGTCCGTCCGTATGCACGGCGATCGCGCGAAGCATCTGACCCGTTCCTTGCCGCGGCATCCGCGCAATGAAGGCAATCATCCGCCGAAAGCATCCCGGAACGACTTGCGGAGCCGATCCGGATCCACTTCCCACAAGGCGGCGATTTCGGCGCTCACATTCTCGTCCCACCAGTCGGACAGCACCTTGCGGTTGCTGGCATGCTCGTGGATCCACTGCAGATTCAGAAATACCTTTTGGACGTAGAGCTTCTCGGCCAGTTCTACTTTTTCTTTCGGGATATAGACCCCGAGCCGTTTGACGGTACGGTACAGCTCGTTCTCGCAGGCACGTTTGATCTTGCGCGCGCTGGGGAAGGAGGATGCATGCTTCTGGGTAGATGCGGTAGGCTTCATCGTTACCGACTCCTCTCTACCCTTATATATGCGCCCTGCGTGCCTCAGGTCACTGCGTGCCCTCTTATGCGATAGCGCTCACGCCTGCACCATATACATGCACATTACGCCTATGCCTCACGACCATTCTCCGGCTTCAACGTGCACGCCCCCTTCACTACAGAACGGTAATATAGCCAACCATCGGTCCGCCGTTCGCGAGCGACGTATGCGTCAGGCATTCGATAGCGAACGTTCCCCGCCGGTCCGCCGTAAAATGCACGACCGTCGTTTGGCCCTTATTCACTTCTCCCTTAATGCCCAGCTCCTGAATGATGAACGGGTGAGAGCCGCCATTCACGCCGGCGATGCGCAGCTCCACGGACTCTCCTTTATGCACGACGATGGAGGCGGGATCCCAGCGATAGACTTCAAGCTCTTTGCCATCCGAGGTCGTCGTTTTGAATTCCCCGGTCACCAGTTGAAAAACCTGCATTTCCCTCGGTGCGGTCATCGCCGCGCGCGACTGGTTCCAGCGAAGGCAGACGGCGGTAAAGACGATGAGCAGCAGCAGCAAGTAGATCAGGCGCAGCTGTTTTTTGCTGACGACGAAAATATTGGACATGCGCTTCACCTTCCTTTTAGGACAAGGATTATTACTGCCAGTCTATGCAAGGGCTTGGCTCACGATGACCAAGCCTTGAGGCGCGTTCAGGCTGGAGGCATGTCTGCAATTATGCTAGAATACCGTAAGAGAGAGAATTCCCAGGCAGTGTCTGTAATAGAGATGAATAGGAGATGAAGAATGAGCTGGTTTCATGATCTGGTCAATGCGTTACTGGAATGGATTGAAGGCCTAGGGTACTTCGGCATTATGATCGGTTTGATGATTGAGGTGATTCCGAGCGAGATCGTCCTCGGCTATGCCGGCTATCTCGTGTCCCAGCATGAAGTATCATTGGAAGGCGCGCTGCTGTTCGGCTTCATCGGCGCCGTGGCGCAGCAATGGATCCTGTACGGCATCGGACGCTTCGCGGGCAGGCCATTCTTCGAGAAATACGGGAAATATATCAAAATCAAACCGAAGCATCTCGATATCGCCGATAAATGGTTTCAGCGCTACGGCAGCGGGATCGTCTTCACGGCTCGCTTCGTGCCTGTCATGCGCCAGGTCATTTCGATACCGGCGGGAATCGCGCGCATGTCGTTCTGGCGCTTCACCGCGTTGACGGGTCTTGCATCCATTCCATGGGTCGTGCTCTTTGTTTTGCTCGGCCGTTCCTTGGGCGAGAATTGGGAAGACATCGACGATAAGGCAGCGCCGTACGTGCAACCTGCCATTCTGATCGCCATCGCGCTGCTGATTATCTATGTCGTGTACATCGTGCTTAAACGCCGCGGGAAATCGATATAGGCCGACCTTGTTTGTGCGCACCGCGACGGGTTTGATACAATTGAGACTTAGACATAACGCGAACGAATCATAGCGCCTGCAAGGGCGAAACTTAGGAGGTCCTTAACGATGGGTAAAAATGTAGCGAACAAGCTCGGCAAGGGAATCAGTCCGCAGCAATTTATCGATGCGATGACGAAGAACCAGCAAGCGTTCCAGGACTGGGGCAGCCGCTTTGAATGGACGAATGCGGAAGATCGCGAGTTCTTCGAATCTATCAACAACCGCGACGACCTTCGCTGCGTGATTATCGCCGCGGATTGGTGCGGCGACGTCGTCCGCAACGTTCCGGTCGTATTCAAGGCGCTGGAATTGACCGGCATGCCGGTTGAAGTGCTCATTATGGAACAGCATCTCGACACGATCGATGAGTTTCTGACGCTTGGCGGCCGCTCGATCCCGGTCGTGCTGATCGTCGATACGGGCGGTGCCGTGCTTGGCCAATGGGGACCTCGTCCGACGTACATACAGGAACCGATGGTGGCGTTCAAGCAGGCGAATACGGACCGCGATGCCGCGGATTACCAAGAGAACCTGACGGCAGCGCGCCAGGAAATCGGCCGCCGCTACGGCGAAGGAACAGGATACCAGCAGCTGATCGTAGACGAACTCCGCACGCTGCTGGCTTCTGTCTAAACCGATGCGCATCGAGACGTTTACGCTGGGACCGCTGCAAACGAATTGTTATCTGGTTACCGAGGACGAAGGCAAGCGCGCGTTCGTGGTCGATCCCGGTATGGGACCGAAGCGCCTTATCGAGCGAATCCGCGAGCGCGGGCTGAAGATGGAAGCGATCGTGCTGACGCACGCGCATTTCGATCATATGGGCGGCGTCGAAGAGATGCGTCAGGCTTTCGGCTGCCCGGTCTATCTGCACGACGAAGAGGCCGACTGGCTGGAGGACGCGCGCAAGAACGGCTCCGCCCGCTGGTCCGACGTGACGCCGCCGCTGACGACGGCACCTGCCGAATATGCGCTCTCGGAGGGCCAGAAGCTGGAGCTGATCGGGCATACGTTCCAGGTGATGCATACGCCGGGCCATTCGCCCGGCAGCGTCAGCCTGCTGTGCGACGGTCATCTGATCAGCGGCGACGTGCTGTTCAAGCTGTCGGTCGGCCGTACCGATCTGCCAGGCGGCAAGGAACGCGACCTGTTCGACTCCATTCGAACGAAGCTCTATAAGCTGGATCCGTCGGTTCGGGTTTATCCCGGCCATGGGCCGCAGACGACAATCGGATTTGAAATGGCTAACAACCCTTACGTGCCGGCTTAATGCCGGTACGAAGGGTTCTATTCGTTATGATGGAGGAATGACATCTTGGCTGAGACGAAGCAGCGAATGAAGGATGAAGAAATGGACGGGCCCTCGGGCAAAATCGAGTTGACGCCGGAAGAACAGGCCGCGGAGCAAGCGGTCATCGTTAAGCGGGTGTCGGCGGAGCTGAATCTGCCGCACGGCAAAGTGAAATCGGCGGTATCGCTGCTGGATGAAGGCAATACGATTCCGTTCATAGCCCGCTACCGGAAAGAAATGACCGGCGAGCTGGACGAGAACGAGCTGCGCGCGATCGAAGAGAAGCTGCAGTACATGCGCAATTTGGAGACGCGCAAACGCGAAGTGATCCGGCTCATTGACGAGCAAGGCAAGCTGACGGACGAGCTGCGCGGCGCCATTGTCGGCGCGGTGAAGCTGCAGGAGATCGAGGATTTATATCGTCCTTATCGCCAGAAACGCAAAACTCGGGCAAGCGTCGCCCGCGAGAGAGGGCTCGAGCCGCTGGCGCAGTGGCTTCTTGCTCAGCCGCGGCAAGGCGAACCCCTTCAAGAGGCAGCCAAATATATCGATGCCGCCAAAGGCGTGGATACGGCGGACGACGCGCTGCATGGCGCGATGGACATTATCGCCGAGCAGCTTGCGGACGATGCGAAGACGCGCGCTTGGGTGCGCAGATATACGTTCGACCACGGCATCATACGCACGGAAGCGAAGGACGCTGCGCAAGAAACGGTCTATGAAATGTATTACAACTATCAAGAACCGCTCAAGAAGCTTCCGCCGCACCGCACCTTGGCTATCAACCGGGCGGAGCGCGAGGATGTGCTGCGGGTTTCGCTGGATCTTGCGTCCGACAAAATCCATGATTACATGGATCGTCAATTGCTCCGCATGGGCACGGCCGCCGGCATACGCTCCGTGCTATTGGCGACGATCGAGGATGCGTACAAGCGTCTGATCGCGCCGTCTATCGAGCGCGAGGTGCGCGGCGAATTGACGGATAAGGCAGAGGAGCACGCCATATCGATCTTCTCCACGAATTTGCGCAATCTGCTGCTGCAGCCTCCGGTACGCGGTAACGTCGTGCTGGGCGTCGATCCTGCCTTCCGGACCGGCTGCAAGCTCGCGGTCATCGATGAGACCGGCAAGCTGCTGGAAGTGGCCGTGTCCTACCCGACGCCGCCGAACAACAAGGTAGCCGAAGCGGAGAAGCTCATTAACGGGCTGATCGACCGCTACCGGGTTGAACTCATCGTCATCGGCAACGGTACTGCTTCGCGGGAGACGGAGCAGTTCATCGCGAGCCTGATCGGCAAGCGCAAGACCGACAAGCTGGCTGGCGCAAGCGAGCTCAAATATATCATTGTCAATGAAGCGGGCGCGAGCGTCTATTCGGCATCCAAGCTGGCGGCCGAAGAGTTTCCGAAGCTGGACGTCGCCGAGCGCAGCGCCGTATCCATCGCCAGAAGGCTGCAGGATCCGCTGGCCGAGCTCGTGAAGATCGAGCCGAAGGCGATCGGCGTCGGCCAATATCAGCATGACGTCAGCCAGAAACGGCTCGAGGAAACGCTCGGCGGCGTCGTGGAATCGGCGGTCAACCATGTCGGCGTCGACGTCAACACGGCATCGCCGTCGCTGCTGTCCTACGTGGCGGGCATCAATGCCACGACGGCGAAGAATATCGTGAAATTCCGCGAGGAAACCGGCATCTTCAAGGACCGGAAAATGCTGCAGAAGGTTCCTCGCCTCGGCGCCAAGACGTACGAGCAGTGCATCGGCTTCATCCGCGTGCTCGAGAGCGGCAATCCGCTTGACCGGACGCCGATTCACCCGGAATCCTACGCCGTCGTGGACAAGCTGTGCGGTATTCTGGGCCTGAAGTTGGACCAGCTCGGAAGCGAAGCGTTCCGGGCAGCGCTGTTGGCAATCGAGACGGACAAAGTTGCGGCGGAGCTCGGCGTCGGCGTGCCGACGCTGCGCGACATCGTGGACAGCCTGCTCCGTCCGGGCCGCGATCCGCGCGAGGAGCTGCCCGCGCCGATTTTCCATACCGACGTACTCAGCATCGAAGACCTGACTCCGGGCATGGAGCTGCAGGGCACGGTGCGGAATGTCATCGATTTCGGCGCGTTCGTCGACATCGGCATCAAGAATGACGGGCTCGTACACATTTCGCAGCTGAGCGGCAAATTCGTCAAGCATCCGATGGACGTCGTTTCCGTCGGCGATACCGTCACGGTTTGGGTGCTTGGCGTGGATTCGAAGAAAGGCAGAGTCAGCCTGACGATGCGCAAGCCGGGCTGATCCCTCTGCTCCGGGCAGCCGTTTAGGCTTGGCAGACGTCGAAAAGGGTGTTATCTCCGAGCAGTCGCGTGGAAACGTCACTGCAAAGAGATAGCACCCTTTTATGCTGGGATAGCTGCTGTATGATAAGGTCGCTGTAATTATAAGGTTACTGTTATTATAAGGTCAAGGGGTCGTCGCCTTGATGTTGACGAGTACGATAGAAATACCAGCAGTCGTTCAACAGTCGGATCTGCCGGCGGTCCTTCTTCAAGTAAGCGCGCATCAGTTGGTTGCACAGCCATTGCGGCATCGCTTTCGCCCTCCTTCCAGACATCGCTTGTTGTACTAAGTAGTGTATGGAAGTAGGCGAATGTCCGTGCAGGTCCAACTGACATTTCATGCGGTATATCCGCTTATAATCGGTTTACATGTCGTATTCTTCTTCGTACCATTGCTCGAGCTGCGCCTGCAAAGCGCGGATTTCGGTCAGCAGCGAGATAAGCGGGTACGATTTCTCTTCAATGCCTGCAAAATCTTGCTCCAGCTGGTTCAAGTACGCCAGGCCGGAATGGACAACGATAGATTTGTCGTGCAGCTCGACATCCGCGCATTCCGCGATAGCGTAAGGCAGTGCCGGAACGTGGCTGGCTGTCAGCTTGTCGATTTCTTTGTGCAGGCGC
The DNA here is from genome assembly GCF_056269105.1 of Paenibacillus sp. J31P316. NCBI lineage: Bacteria > Bacillati > Bacillota > Bacilli > Caryophanales > Paenibacillaceae > Paenibacillus > Paenibacillus sp. J31P316. The sequence goes on from NZ_JBWDNI010000003.1 coordinate 900,319, forward strand.
AAATTCAGCGCGCTCAGCTGATAAACATGCGAGGCGGGCATTTCGACGAACGAAACCTCCTGTTCGCTTTTCAAAATAATGTATCGCATGATTGCCATACTTAACCGTCTCCCTTCATGAACATCCGATGAATACCTCTTGACAGTGTAGCGTATTCGTCCTTTAAAATTCAAGTATTACCGCGCGAGGAGATTAAAGGGATGCAGGAACAAGATCATCTGTTGCAGGAATGGGTGGAACGCGTATCCATCCAACATTTCGGACTGCCTTTTCGCCACCGGGCTACCTTTAATGGGCGATTGAAGTCGACGGGCGGCCGCTATTTCACGAAAACGCACGATATCGAGATCAGTCCGCATCAGCTGCGCAATTTCGGCGAAGAAGAGACGGAGAAGATCATCAAGCACGAGCTATGCCACTATCATCTGCATATTCTGAAGCGGGGCTACAATCACCGTGACCAGGATTTCAAGCAGCTGCTCGCCAAAGTCGGAGGTTCTCGCTTCTGCAAGGCGCTGCCGGCAGGGGAGAAGCGCAAGCCGGAGCCTTACCGGTTCAAGCTGCTATGCCGCAGCTGCGGGATGGAATATATGCGCAAACGCAAGACGGATCCGCGCCGTTACGCATGCGGCAGATGCCGCGGACAATTATTATTATCTAAGCTTGACTTCATTTCCAAGACATGATACATTATTTCTTGTCACTAAATATTATTCCCTGATAGCTCAGTTGGTAGAGCACTCGACTGTTAATCGAGTTGTCACAGGTTCGAGTCCTGTTCGGGGAGCCATATTTGGAGAAGTACCCAAGTGGCTCAAGGGGACCCTCTGCTAAGGGGTTAGACTGCGTAAGTGGTGCGAGGGTTCGAATCCCTCCTTCTCCGCCATTTTTATGGCATAAGGCTTTGGCCTGCTCGGAACAATTCTATAAACCTTTCTTGCATGTTTGCGAGAGCGGTCAGCAAGGCCCGTTGGTCAAGTGGTTAAGACACCTCCCTTTCACGGAGGTAACAGGGGTTCGAGTCCCCTACGGGTCACCAATTTAGCTTCTCGATATGGACAACTTCATATCACTTCGCGGTCGTGGTGGAACGGCAGACACACCATCTTGAGGGGGTGGCGCTCACAAGGCGTGAGGGTTCAAATCCCTCCGACCGCACCAACCTTACAACGAACAGTCCTTGATCTTTCAGGGGCTTTTTTTGATGGAATCTTGAAGAATAAGTATGGGTTGAATGGTTAACAATACGTTTTGTGCCGAGATAGATGTAAGTTATTGGATTCTTATTTATTTTGAAAAATGTCTTGCTATTGAGCTTCGGGTCTGATATATTATTACTTGTCGTTTGAAAAGCTTGTCGAAAAACGACGAAGCAAGGCCCGTTGGTCAAGTGGTTAAGACACCTCCCTTTCACGGAGGTAACAGGGGTTCGAGTCCCCTACGGGTCACCAATTTTGCCTCGAATCTTGAGTCATTAGCTCAGTTGGTAGAGCACCTGACTTTTAATCAGGGTGTCGTAGGTTCGAATCCTACATGACTCACTTTTACCTCATCGATATGACAATTTCATATCACTCCGCGGTCGTGGTGGAACGGCAGACACACCATCTTGAGGGGGTGGCGCTCACAAGGCGTGAGGGTTCAAATCCCTCCGACCGCATACGAAACAAAGGCTGGTTTTCAGAATGAACTTCATTCTGGGAACCGGCCTTTGTTTGTTTCTGTCTGCATGATAGCCTCGGTAACGTCAGTCGGGCAATTCGATTAATCTTGTTCCACGCTACCGGAGCCGGATACGACGATATAATCAAGCGGGAAACTTCCTTCGTTGGCAACCAGCAGAATGCCGTACCGGCCTTGCGGCAATGCACCGCTCGCAAAGACGGATCGGGATTGCTCTGCCTGCTCCGACCAATACGACACCGTTCCGCTCAGGACGCCGTTCACATAGACGTCTGCCTTTCCCCACGCGGGAGAAGTCGGCGCATGCAGCTCAAAGCCATTGCCGATCACGTTCCATTTCGCTTTCAGGTCACCGCTGCCTACGAACGCTGCTCCCGAACGGAACAAAGAGGCGTCAACGTCCTCCGCGTTCCAATCGCTAGCCCGTTGGCCGGCGCCAAGCAGCGCGTCAAAGCCGTTGAACGCCAGCTCGTACTTCCCGGCGGCACCGTTCAACTCGAACGATCGACAAGAGAAGTTCGACCATTCGTGCGCGATCAGCGCCAGCGGCTTGCCGCCTTCCGCATCGTAAGCGACATCGGCGATTACCGTATCGCCATTCGAAGCGATGATGCGGCCGTCTGATCGCCGCAACCGTACGTTACTGATCGCGGCGTCAAAGCCGGCAGCCGCAAGCGCATGCTCGGTGCCGTCGGCGTCAACCGACAGAAGCTTGGCACTGTTGTCGTCGCTAATGCGCAGCGCTTGGTAGCCCGCAATCGCGAGCGGATGCGGGATCGCATCGCTGACGCTTTTGTTAGGCCCGAGGAAGCCCACGTAATCGAACGCGATGTCGATCGTGCCAACGAGCGTAAACGAAGCATGCAACTCGAAGTCCGCGTAGCCGGCCAGCAGCGGTGCGATTGATTTGCCGGCGTGGGCCGACAGGGTGAAGCCGTCGCTGAACGGCTGCTGCCAAGGGCGCGAGGCGACAAACAACGTGCCGTGGTTTTGTTCGTTTTTGGACGGGTACATGACGTTTAGGCGTCCATCCTGCACGAAGCCGTGGAACGTTTGTCCCCAGATGCCGTATTTCTCGTCCTCGCTCGGCCGGCTATGCCAGGCGTTGCCGTCGAATTTCAGCTGCCACGCCTCCGGTTTGTGCGCATCTTCCATCGCTGCCGCGAATACCGCCTGGTAATTGCGCGACGCTGCAACTGAAGTAGCTGGCGCGTAGATGATCCCGTCCGCGGTAAAACACGGATAAAACTCGACTGGCGCCGGGTAATAGTCAGGCCCGTCGACGGACAGCACGATCGTCGGCGGCGACCATGGACCTTCCGGTGAAGGCGCCGTCATAACGGCGAGCCCCCAAGAAAAGCAGTCGCTCGAATCGCACAATGTCAATGCGATCCAGTCGCTGCCGCGCTTCAGCAGCGTCGAGGCATACATCCGTTTGAACCGGCCTTTATGGCCGGAGAGCGCGACGTTGCTAATGTGCGGCCGCGGAAGTCGATGGAACGGGCCGGCGGGGCTTTTCGACCAAGCCAGCGCAGCTCCGGAATCGGTACCCGTTCCTTCCGGGTTGAAAATGCCTGTCCAGTCCGAATTGTTCGAGCACCAGTCGTAGCTGAGCCAGTACGTATCGGTCAGCTCATCGTACATCGCAACGGCATCGGGACAAATGTCCGAAGCGACCGTATGTCCATCGAAGATGAAGCCGGGCTCGAACGCGCGGCCAAGATTCGTCCAACTCGCGCCTTCGTCAGCCGAGCGGTAAATAACGATGTGGCAGGTGTCGCCCGGGATCAGAGCGTAGCCAAACGGATATAACCCGGCGTAATAGTACCAAGCGCCGTCCTTCGGATCGCGAAACAACGAGCCGTTGACCGCCCATTCGAATGGCGGCCGTGACGTATGAACGGCTTCGCCGATTCGTTCGAACGTGTCGAACGACGGGTCGCCTAGCACCGGATGACGCAGCCAGGCGTCACGAAGCGCAGCTCTTGCGTAATCGTTGGTCACAGGCGGCATTCCTTTCTGCACGAATCGGCCGTATTTTTTGTTGCCTTTCATTTTTCAGTAAGAATATAGCACCAAGCAATAGGAGGTTCAATAGAATAGATATCGGAATCGATGCTTCTTTTTTCGGAGAGTGGAGGTTGGTGTTTTTCGCTTCTTTTTCTGATTAGTTTCAACCCTGCAATGCGCATCGGAGCTTCTTTTTCGTGACAGGAATGAACATGTCGTGCTATAACTGAAATAGGATATATAAGGAAATAATGTTATATGCTAGTTGGAGGTTTCAGTTGCTCGGTCGGGGGATATTCGCAATGTCGTCAAGCGCAGGCAAGGCTCCGGCAATCGTGTTGGAGGATTCAGCGGAAATGGTGCTTCGGACAGCGCTCGTCGATTATTACTTGGAGACGCGCAACTTCAATGCGCTCAAGGAGCTCTTGGGCGAAGTTTGCGATGTTTATGTTCCATGCTCGGTCGTATGGGTATGGGCGCTCGATATGGACGGCGGGAGCATCTACATGCCGGAACAGGACATGGCCGCGATCCATGCGAAAATCAGCGCGATCGCGGCTGCGGGGGAGACGTACATCGCAGATCCGTTTTACTTTGTGGCCAGCAAGCGCGAGGAACTCGTCAGAGCCTATCTCGCGGACTCGCAGAGCCGCGTCTATATCGTTCCGCTTCCATAGTACGATCCGTCCTCGCGCCTCCCTTTCGGGAGGTTTTTTTGTCGAAAAGACTGTATGCGGCCCTGCGACTTCGTTTACAATTGTAAGATGAAGGAAGTGAAACCGCAGCCATGATCAAAAAACTACTAACGGTATTATCCCCGGCGCAGCTTATGTCGGGCGCTTATTTCATCGTCATCATGCTGACAGCTCTGCTGCTCATGCTTCCGATCAGCTGGAAGGAAGGCGTCTCGGTATCGCCGCTCGATGCCTTGTTCACGTCCGTAAGCGCGATCAGCGTGACGGGCTTGACGACCGTAAGCACGGGAGAGACGTTCAACGGCTTCGGAGTCGCGGTGCTGCTTGTGGCGTTTCAGTTCGGCGCGGTCGGCATCATGACGCTTGGCAGCTTCTATTGGATGCTCGTAGGCAAGCATATCGGCCTTCTTGAGCGGAAGCTAATCATGATCGATCAGAATCAGAACCAGCTGTCGGGACTAGTCGAGCTGATGCGCATCGTCCTTATTCTGACCCTGGTCATCGAGCTGATCGGCACGCTGCTGTTTACGGCTTTCATCTACGCGTCGGGTTATACGGATTCGCTCGCTAAGGCTGCGTACTACGGCTTGTTCCATGCGATATCTGCGTTTACGAACGCCGGCTTCGATCTATTCGGCGATTCGCTCATGCGCTATTCCAACAATGCGCCTATCCAAATTCTCACCATGCTGCTGATCGTGCTGGGTGCGGTGGGGTTTCCGGTGCTCGTGGAGCTGTGGCGGTTCGTGCGCAGCTGGAAGGAGAAGGGCGCGCGGTTTCGCTTCTCCTTGTTTACGAAGCTTACGCTTGTGACGCACGCGGTGCTGCTGGTCGGCGGGGCTGCAGCGATTTGGCTGACGGAGGCCCGACATACCTTCGGCGATATGTCCGCCGGCACCGGGCTCATGAACGCGCTGTTCTTGTCCGTAACCTCCCGCAGCGCGGGACTGACGACGGTCGACGTCTCTATGCTGCATCAGTCTACGCTGCTGATCGTATCCGGCCTCATGTTTATCGGAGCAAGCCCGTCGAGCGTCGGAGGCGGCGTTCGAACGACGACCGTGGCCGTCATCTTCTTGACCGTCGTCATGTTCTTCCGAGGGGAGAACGAACCCCGCGCGTTCCGCCGTTCTATTAACGGGGAGGACATCCTGAAGAGCTTCGTGTTCTTCACGCTATCGATCCTGCTGGTCATGGCGGGCGTATTCGCGCTGCTGGTGTCGGAAGCGCATAAATTCGATCTGTCGGCGGTGCTCTTCGAAGTCGCCTCGGCCTTCGGTACCTGCGGCATGTCGACAGGCATCACTTCGACCCTGCATCCTGCAAGCAAAATCACGCTTATCCTGCTCATGTTCTTCGGACGGATCGGCATGTTCCTGTTCATCTCCCTATTCAAGTCGCGGAAGAAGCCGCTGAACATCAAGTATCCCGAAGAGAAGCTGATTATCGGCTAGTGAAGGGCCGTGCTCATCTGATTTGTCTCCGGTAGGCAGCTCCATTATAATCAGATGGAGTGAATTTATGGCAGAAGGGAATGGACGCGAGATGAGTACGCTCTATCATGTACTGGGAGCCAAGCAGTTCGACCGGGAACAGCTGGACGAGCTGTTCGTTTCATCGAAAGAAATGGAGCAGGCGGCCGAACGCGGCGGCATCCAGCGGTATCCGAACAAAATCATGAGCACGCTGTTCTTCGAGCCGAGCACGCGGACGCGCTTCTCGTTCGAATCGGCGATGCACCGGCTCAGCGGAAGAGTCATCGGGACGGAGAATGCGAGTCAGTTCTCCTCGGCGATCAAAGGGGAGACGCTGGAAGATACGATTCGGATTATATCCGGCTACAGCGATCTCATCGTCATGCGGCATACCGAGATCGGCGCGGCGAAGCGAGCTGCCGCGGTGTCGGACGTCCCCGTCATTAATGCAGGCGACGGCTCCGGGGAGCATCCGACCCAGGCGCTGCTGGACTTATACACGATTCAGAAGGAATTCGGAGGCATCGATGGCGTCCATATCGCCATGATCGGTGATCTGACCTATGGCCGGACGGTACATTCGCTTAGCTATCTGCTGGCCAATTACCGGGATGTTCGCATTTCGTTCATCTCGCCCGATAACGTGCGCATCCCTACCTATGTGAAGCAGTATTTGGACGAGAAGGGCGTCGCCTATGAGGAAGCGACCGAGCTGGAGAGCCTTGCGACCACGGCGGACGTGTTCTATCAAACCCGCATCCAGAAGGAGCGTTTTCCTTCTTTGGAGGAATACAGCAAGGCGGAGGGGAAATTCATTATCGACCGCAAGCTCGTCGATACGATGAAGCGCAATGCGCTTATCCTGCATCCGCTGCCGCGCGCCGGCGAGATTCACCCGGAGGTCGACAACGATCCGCGGGCGGCCTACTTCCGTCAAGCTCAGAACGGCTTGTACATCCGGATGGCGCTGATCGAGAGATGTTTGGGCTAAGGATGGAAGACTGACGCGGAGTTTTATAACCATTGTCGGCCGGTAGACTTGCGCTTTGCATAATATCAATAAACAAAGGGCCTTTCCTTGGCAGCTGCCAGGAAAGGCCCTTCTTCATGCATGTAATTACGAATCGGCTACTGCTTGGTCAGAATGATCGGACCTTCATCCGTAATCGCGATCGTGTGCTCGTATTGAGCGGAGAGGCCGCCGTCGATCGTGCGCGCGGTCCAGCCGTCGCTGTCGATCTTGCTTTGCCAAGCGCCCGTGTTCAGCATCGGCTCGACCGTCATGACCATGCCGGCCTTCAGGCGGATGCCTCGTCCGGGAGGACCGTAATGCGGCACCTGCGGCTCTTCGTGCATGTCTTGGCCGATGCCGTGCCCGATGAAATCGCGCACGACGGAGAAGCCGTTCTCCTCCGCGTATTTCTGAATGGCATTGGACACGTCGCCCATGCGGTTGCCGACGACCGCCTGCTCGATGCCTTTGTACATCGACGCTTCGGTGACGGCCAGGAGCGTCGCCGCTTCCTCGGACACGTTGCCGACGGGGTAAGACCAAGCGGAATCCGCCAGCCAGCCGTTCAAATTGACGACCATGTCGATCGTCACGATATCGCCGTCCTTCAGCGCGGCGGACGAAGGGAAGCCATGGCAGATCACGTCGTTCACGGACGCGCAGGTCGCGAACGCATAGCCTTTATATCCCTTCTGCTCAGGCGTGGCGCCGTGCTGCTTGATGAATTTCTCGGCGAACTGATCGATCTCGTTCGTGGTGACCCCCGGCTTGATCATGCCTTTGATTTCGCGATGGCAGGCCGCTAGAATTTCGCCTGCTTTGCGCATGTTTTCGATTTCGTCTTTGGTTTTTATAATAATCATGTCACACCTCTTTAATCGCAATTATAGAGAAAAAAACGATCCAGGTAAAGAAACGAGCCGTGCGTCCCGGCCGGTCCGCGGCTGTCGCGCAGGGAGACGGACATGCCCGGAAAGGGCTGCTTTGCATGGCTTGGCGAGCGCGTCCGTCACTTCACCCGGTAGGCCGCTGGCGACACGCCGTACTTCTGCCGGAAGACGCGGAAGAAGTACGAATAGCTACCGAAGCCGCAGGTTTCCGCCACTTGATCCAAGGTCATGCTGCTGTATTTGATCCGCTCGATGGCCATGGATAACCGGACGTTTTGGGTATACTGTATGATGGTCAAGCCATAGCATTCCTTAAACAGATGGACGGTACGCGACACGCTGAGGCCGACATGGGCGGCGACGTCCGCGATCGTGAAGGAGAGCGCGGCTTGTTCGTCGATGAAATTTTTCATGCGTGTGGCGACGAACGATTTGCCCTGCAGGACGGATTGCGTGGCGACGGCGCGGTCGAGCCCCAGGCAGAGCGCGCGGAGCAAATAATCGGCGAGCTCCGAGTCTTCCTCCTCGAATCGCCGCTTCTCCAGAATGAGCGCCTGCCACAGCGACAGCCACCGTTCGTCCGGCACGACCTTGACTTTCCGCCTGCGCTCTCTGCGGTTCCACCATTCGTCCAGCCATTCTCCGCGGCAGATCACGAAATAATCGCCGCTTGAAATGCCGGTGCCGTCCGCGGACGAGACGTCCTGAAGCGGGGAGGAGACGTTGAGGCTATAGGAATCGCCGGGCTTAAACAGCAGCAGATCGCCGGCTTCGATGCGCTGCATGCGGCCGTCGACGAGCGCTTCGCAGGATCCCTCCGTTTGAAAACGGAACAGATAGGCGCGAAGCCCTTCGGGATTCGTCATTTGGAAAGGCTGCGAATGATAAGAATAGCCGCAGCTCATAATTTCGGCAAACACGAGAGCAAACCCCACTTTGCAGCAATATTGGACATGTCACTGTTATATAATACATCTTGCCATCGCTTCATTTCTACTATAATGAGTGTCAGATTGGTAAACCAAACATGACGTATGCAGCGCGATTCGCGCAGCGACGCAAATCGAAGGGACGATTATCAGATGAAAATCGGATTGCAGCTTTATACGCTTCGCGACGAAACAGCTAAAGATATGAAAGGCACGCTTCGCAAGGTTGCGGCAATGGGCTACGAAGGCGTTGAATTCGCTGGTTACGGCGACGTTCCGGCCGAAGAAATGCGCGATTTGCTGAACGAGCTGAACCTGGAAGCATTCGGCAGCCACGTTAGCCTGAGCAACCTGGAAGAGAAGCTGGAAGAAGAAATCTCCTATCTGAAAACAATCGGCGCGACGTATGTCGTCTGCCCGTGGATCTCGCCGGAGAACGTCTCCAAAGGCGAATCGTTCTGGCGCGCCCTGATCGAACAGTTCGCTGGCATCGGCGAGCGCTTGAAGCAGGAAGGCCTGCAATTCGGCTACCATAACCACGACTTCGAATTCGCGCTCAAAATCGACGGCGAGTTCGTATTCGATGCCATGTACACGAAGCTTCCTGCAGATCTGCTGAAGGTCGAAATGGATATCGGCTGGGTGCAATACTCGGGCCAGGATCCGCTTGCCTACATCGCGAAATACGCGGGCCGTCTGCCGCTGCTTCACTTGAAAGACTTCCGCAAAGGCGAAGCCGGCGGTCAAATCGATACGGTCGAGCTCGGCCGCGGCGACCTGGCGCTGAACGACATTATCGGAGCTGCCGAGAAAGCGAACGTGGAATGGCTCATTGTCGAGCAGGACACTTGCGCCAACCCGCCGCTGGAATCCGTTCAAACGAGCATGGACTGGCTGAAAACGAACGGCCACAAAGCGTAATCATCTTCAATTAAAGAGGAGCTATATTAGCATGACTAAAATTCGTGTAGCCGTCGTCGGCTGCGGCGCGATCGCGCAGCGCCGTCATATTCCGGAATACGCCGTCAATCCCAACGTAACGCTGGTCGCGTTCGTCGATCCCGTATTGGAGCGTGCGAACAAGCTCGCCGATGAGTTCGACGCCAAAGCGTTCGCTTCATACGAAGATATGCTGAGCGAAGTCAAACCGGATGCAGTAAGCGTCTGTACGCCGAACTACCTGCATGCGGAGGTCTCGATTGCGGCCGCCAACGCCGGCGCGCATGTCCTCGTCGAGAAGCCGATGGCTTCCACGGACGAAGAAGCGGCAGCGATGATCGAAGCCGCGGCGAAGAACGGCGTGTATCTGATGGTCGGTCACAACCAACGTCTGATGCCTCCTCACGTGAAGGCGAAAGCCATCTTGGATTCCGGCGTTCTCGGCCGCGTCCTGACATTCCGGACGTCGTTCGGTCACCCGGGTCCGGAGGGCTGGAGCGTGGACGGCAGAGGCAGCTGGTTCTTCCGCCGACCGGAAGCGATCATGGGCGCGATGGGCGACCTCGGCGTTCATAAGTCCGACTTGATCCGCTACCTGCTGAACGACGAAGTCGCGCAGGTAACCGGCTTCATCGGCACGCTGGACAAGAAGGACACCGACATCGACGATAACGCGACTTGCTTGCTGCGCATGAAGAGCGGCGCGATCGGCACGCTTATTGCCAGCTGGACGTACTATAAAGGCGAGGACAACAGCACGGTGCTTTGGTGCGAGAACGGCGTGATGAAGATCGGCACGGATCCGCGCGATCAAATCATCGTCGAGCTGCGCAACGGCTCGGTCGAGCGCTATAACGTCGGCGCGATTGCCACCAACGACAAGCAGGAGTCGAGCGGCGTCATCGACGCGTTCATCGAGAGCCTCGTGACGAACACGCCGCCAAGCATCTCCGGCGAAGAAGGCCGCAAATCGCTGGCCGTCATCTTGGCCGCGTTCGAATCGCAGGCGACGGGTAAAGTGATCAGCCTGTAAGGCGCGGCAATCAACACGGCAAAACAAGCAAAAAGGGAGGAAGCAGCACATCTGCTTCCTCCTCAGATCGTAGAGAAACCACCGTTTTTTTTCAAAACGGCCGGTTTCTCTTTTGTTTTTGGAGCCCATAAATGAATAAGCTTGGGCATGAGTTTGCTTTGCTTACGCCTTTCGTTCTAGGTCGATGGCGATCTTTTTCATGTTCTGTACTACGACGGCGGTCATCAACGCTTGTTGTGTAGCCCCCCGCCAACGACAATAGCGAAACCCGTGGAGCTGTTTAGCATCCGCGAAGCTTCGTTCAATCCTTGCTTTTCGTTTCGGAACAGCTTTTTGCCGTGTGCACTTCTCCAGCATCGAGCATGATCCACGAAGCGAAAAACGACCGTCTAGTCGACTTTCAAGCTTCGCGCAACAATCGATACAAGGATTTTGCATCAAATAACTGCATATCTGCCGTTATTTTCGACGATCATGTCTGATTAATGGAAATAACTGCATATCTGCAGCTAATTGACTGACTTTGAGTCTTTTTTACGATTAATTGGATAAATAACTGCACTTTTGCATCTATTCCATTGGAACCCGCTTGATATTCGAAATTAAATGCAGATTTGCATCTATTTCGGAAACAAGGTGAATCCTAGCATGTTCCATATCGCCTATACGCGCCGAATAGCTGCCGATGACCCAATGGCACCGCACCGTTCTCTACAGACAGCCTGGGGAGGAAGCAGAGTTCTGCTTCCTCCCCAGGCTGTTCTTATCATCTGCATCTTCCTGAATTGTCGTTGGAACAAAGTAATCGTGCTTTGCGGCTGCAGTTACGCCTTATAGACGAGCGGATTGAGCGGCGAAGCAGCCAGATCGCCCGGTCCGAGACCCGGGAACCAGCCGTGCATATCGTTTCTGCGGGAATTGGAATCCGGTTCTACGATGCGAACGCCGTCGGCGATATAGATAATCGTCATGACCTCGCGCATGGCGTCCGTCGGATTGCCCGGCGCGGAATGAAGCGTCCAGCCGGCATGGAAGGTAGCGTCCCCGGCCGCCAAGGCGCCGTAATTGGTCTTCGGCAGCTGTTTGCCCTCGATGAAGGAACCGAGCGTCTTATGGGATTCGTCCGATATTTCTTGGCGGGACAGGTACCCGAATGTTTGCGAGCCGTCGACGAACGTCATGGAGCCGACCTCTTCGGAGACCGGTACGAGCGGCATCCAGAGCGTGATCGTGTTCGGCGTATCCAGCGGCCAGTAGATTTGATCCTGATGCCATGGCGTATGACCGCCGCCCGGCTCCTTGAACAACGCTTGGTCGTGGTAGATGCGGACGCCTTCGACGCCCATCAATTCGGCTGCGATTTTGGCGAAGCGTCTCGCCATGACGAAACGTTTTGCCCCTTCGTTCAGCTGCCACAGGTTGCCGATTTGAATAAATGCCTTGCCATAGGTGTCACGCTCCGCGACGGGCTTCGTCATGTAATTGTGCTCGCGGACCACATCCGCGATGACGGGCTCGTAAGCGTTAATTTCTTCCTGCGTCGCCACTTCTCTCAGCAAAATATGTCCGTTGCGCTGATAAGACGCTTTTTGATCCTCGCTTAGCGAATAATCGTCGTGAAGCGAAGGAAGCTGTGCATAGTCGGCTGTTGTCGCCATGATCGTTCAACGTCTCCTTTAGTCATCCCCCAGGATGCCTGTGATAGGGTGCTCGAATGATTTCATTATAGGATGCGGCGCCTTCGGAAATCTTTGTAACAAACCGCTGAATCTTTTGTCAAAAACGACTGTCATCTCCTATAATGAATGAAAGTGAACACCGAATCGGAGAAGGGGAGGCATGTTCATGTATTTGTCCGAACTCATGGCGACGCAGCCGATTGCGCCTTATATCCGCGAGAGCGATTTTGCGGTTCGGGAACCGTGGAGCATGGCAGCGAGAAGGTTGCTCGATTATTTGCTCGTCTACATCCAGGAGGGCGACTGCCTCTTTCATGTCGACGGGAAAGCGTATGAGCTGCGTAGCGGCGATTTTTGTCTGATTCAACCGGGCAGCTTGACCGTGCTGGAAGGGAAGACGAATACGATTACGCCGTTCGCCCACTTGGATTGGTTCTACGATGCATTCAGGGAGGAACGCTTTCCGACGCGCAGCGGACAAATCGATCTGACGCCTTACAAGCATTTGCTTCAGCCGCGCTTGAATGATCTTCATGGCATCGATATTCCGGTCCAACTGCGGCCAAAGCAGCCGATCCAGCTGCGCGACAAACTATTGGAAATGGTCGACAGCTGGCAGCGGCGCAATCCGCTGATGCAGCTGCGGGCGCAGACGCTGGCCGCGGAGATTCTCCACGCGATTCTGGAGGATCATTCCGAAGACTTGAAGCAGACGGAGAAATCGGCGCCGCAGCCGATGAACTGGATCACCTCGTTCATTTCCTTCCGCCTGTCGGAGCCGCTCAGCGTGCAGGAAATGGCGGCTAGGGCAAACTTGTCTCCGTCCCGCTTCAGCGCGAAATTCAAGGAGCAGTTCGGCGTCGCGCCGCATCGGTATTTGCTCCGGCTGCGTATCCAGCATGCCATGGAGCTGCTGCGGGATCCCGATCTGGCCATGGAAGACATCGCGGCCTATTGCGGCTTCGCGGATATTCACCACTTTGCGAAAATGTTCAAGAAGGAAACCGAAGCGACGCCGGGAGCGTTCCGCAAAGCCGCGGGGACGCCGAATGACCGCTGCACGTAAAGAAAGCACGGCTTCTCTCGCAAAGCGATAGAAGTCGTGCTTTCGCAGGCATAGATAAGGCTAGGTAGTCTTGGTTAAGGCTTGATAAACTCCTGCGTCCAGTAAGGGTTCATGCTGCCGCCCTGGGCGTAGCCTACACCGAGCTGGGTGTAGTTGGCGCTGAGAATATTCTGACGATGGCCGGGGCTGTTCATCCATGCCGTCATGACGGCATCGACGGACTGCTGGCCTGCAGCGATGTTCTCGCCGGCATAAGAATAACTGACGCCGAACGATTTCATCATATCGAACGGGCTGCCGTAAGTCGGCGATTGGTGATCGAAGTAGTTTTTGTCGCGCATATCGGCCGATTTGGCTTGGGCGACCTTGTTCAAGCTGGCGCTGAGCGTCAGCGCGCCAACCCCGGCTTTGGCTCGCTCGGCGTTCACCTTGGCCAGAATTTGGTTAGCGATGCTGGAGTCCACCGTCGTTCCGGATCCCGTTCCGGCTCCGCTGCCCGTATTGCCTGTTTTGTTTCCGGTATTGCCCGTATTGCCTGTATTGCCGGGATTGTAGTAGCCATTGCCCGCGTTCCCGGCGTTGCCTGTATTACCGGGATTGTAGTAGCCATTACCCGCGTTCCCCGCGTTACCGCCCGTATTGCCATTATAATAATTGGCACTACCGGGGTACATCTGACGCAGCCAATCGTTCAGCGGGTTCAGATCGATGTTGCCCGACTGCTTGGCGCGCATGGTACCGTCGTTATAGGTCGTAACCCGGTTTCTGTCGACGGTATTCATTCCGATGCGGTGCCCGTCCTTGCTGGCAGAATGGTACGTGTTGCCGTTCGGCGTCGTGTCCCTGACGGAGTTATAAATAATTGCACCTACGCCGAATGCCAAAACTAAACCGAGCAGCGTTCCGAAAAATCGTTTCATCTCAGTATCAAGCTCCTTTCTAACCACTAATATGTTCAGCGGCAAAAGGAGCTATGCGATTTCGGAACAAGGAAGATCAAGCTAGATGCTCCACGATCAGGACGCCGCGGCCGTCAAGCACGACCTCGCCGGCGATTGCGCGGCCCGAGATCAGATCGATGCCGCTCACGCTGCCGAGATCGATCTTCGCTGCCTGTTCGTTATGATTCAGGACGAACAAATACGCTTGTCCATCCTTTTCGCGGCGGGTCACCTCTACGCCAGGCGCCTTTCCCGGAAGCGGAAGGATGTTTCTCCGGCGGCACAGCTCGCCGAGGAAACCTTGCAGGAATGTATCGTCCGGACTCGATGCTACATACCAGGCCTCGCCGGCGCCGAATCGATTGCGGGTGAGCACGGGCATGCCTGCATAGAAGTCATCCCCGTATTCGGCGATCGTTTCCGCGCTTTCGGCATGAATCAGATCGCATAGCAGGGAGCAGCTGTAGGAGCCTCCCAGCGTGCCGAGCGATTCCTTCAAGACGATGGAATTCGTGCGGGCGGGGAACAGGGCATCGATCTCTTCCGCCCATATGCCCAGCACCTTGCGCAATTCGCCTGGATAACCGCCCAGCGTCACAAGATCGTTCTCGTTCACGATGCCGCTGAAGAACGTCGTGACGAAAATGCCGCCGTCCGCAACGAAGCTTTCGATGCGCGCGGCCATTCCGGGCTTGACCATATACATCACCGGCGCGAGCACGATGTCGTACCCGGCTAAATCATCTTCGAACGAAATCATGTCGACGGCATGGCCCAATTCATAAAGCGCTTTGTAATAACGCTGGACCTCGTCGACGTATTTGAGGTCGACGCTCGGCCCGCTGGAATATTCGATCGCCCACCGATTCTCCCAGTCGAACATAATCGCGACCCGGCTTGGAAGCCGCGAGCCCAGCAGCTTGCCTTCCAGACGCTGCAGCTCTTCGCCGAGCTGCGCGCACTCGCGGAAGACGCGCGTATGCTCGTGGCCGACATGCTCGATCAACGCGCCGTGGTACTTCTCGCAGGCGCCGACGGATCGGCGCAGCTGGAAGAACATCACGCTGTCGGAGCCATGAGCGACAGCCTGGTAGCTCCACAAGCGCATGACGCCTGGCCGCTTCAACGTATTGTAGGCCTGCCAATTCTGCTGGCTTGGCGTCTGTTCCATGAGCAGGAACGGCTTGCCGCCTTTCAGGCCGCGCATGAGGTCATGGGTCATGGCCGTCAGGCTGACAGGCGTATCCATGCCGGGATAGTTGTCCCAGGCGACGATATCCATATGTTTGGCCCATTTGAAGTAATCCAGCGGCTTATAAGTGCCCATCAGGTTCGTCGTGATCGGCACATCCGGCGTATGTTTCTTCAGCACCTCGTATTCCAGCTTGTAGCAATCCAACAGTCCATCCGAATTAAAGCGCGCGTAATCCAGCGAAATGCCCTGAAAATTCGTTCTTGTATCCGACCATTGCTCGGAGAGCGCGTTTGGAAGCACGATTTCTTCCCAATCATAGAAGGTATGTCCCCAGAAACGGGTGTTCCATTGTTCGTTCAGCTTGTCCAGCGAGCCGTATTTCCGCTGCAGCCAGACGCGGAAGGCCGCTGCGCAGTTGTCGCAATAGCAATCGCCGCCGTACTCATTGGATACATGCCAAAGCAGCAGCGCGGGATGGTTCTTGTAGCGTTCGCCCAGCTTGTCGGCGAGCCGCTGCGCATAGATGCGGTAAGTCGGGCTGTTCGGACAGGAATTGTGGCGCCCGCCGAATTTGCGCTTCCGGCCTTCAAAATCCGTACGGAGAACGTCCGGATGCCGGCGGGCCATCCATGCCGGATGCGCGCCGGTGCCTGTCGCCAGGCAGGCGTATATGCCATTGGAGCTCAGCATGTCCATCATGCGGTCCAGCGTCTCGAAATCATATTGGTCTTCGCCCGGCTGCAGCATGGCCCACGAGAATACGTTGACGGTCGCGATATTCATGCCGGCCAGCTCAAGCAGGCGCATATCCTCCGGCCAGATCGAGGCGTCCCACTGCTCGGGATTGTAGTCGCCTCCATATAACATTTTGGGCAGCTTGGTTGTATCCATGTTGATCGTTCCCTTCTAGTGTCCATAGTGATAATAGGTCCATTTTATGGTAAGCTGGAGCTGACGGATATATAAAATACGATTGGCAGGATATGATAATATGGAACAGCAGGACGGGCAGAAACCAATCTTCTTCGACGCGCATATGAACCGTTACATGTTCACGCTCGGCGAATATGACCTTCCACTCTACATGGACAGTATCGGTTATAATCCAGATCAGGAATCTATAGATCGCACCAAAGGCTATCCGAATTTTCATTGGCTGCAGACGCTTGAAGGGGAAGGCGAATTTCTGCTTAACGGGCGCCGTTACTCCCTTCCGCCGGGCAGCGGCTCGATGCTGTTTCCGGGCGTTCCGCATTCTTACGCTGCCAAGGGCGGGAAGAAATGGACCACACTCTACGTCACTTTCGGCGGCGCGCTGGCAGCTTCCATGCTGGCTTCGCTTGGCATTCGCCATACGGAATGGCTCCATTGGAACGACGATGCGCCGATTACGCGGCAGCTGATGGGCATGATCGAGCAGATCAGCAAGGACGACGACCGAACGGGACTTAATGCTTCGGCTGCACTGTATCGGTTCTTGACCATGATCAAAATTTACGGACAAAAGGGCGGGCGTTCCTCCGTCTACCAGCATTTGGAGAAGCTGGATCCGCTGCTGCACTGGCTGGACGAGCATTACGGGGATCCGGAGATAGGACTTTCCGATATGGCGCATCAGCTGGACATCAGCCCGCGCTACTTGAACTCGTTGTTTCGGCAGGCCTTCGGCATTACCGCCTATGCCTATCTGATTCGACTTCGGATCATTAAGTCCAAAGAGATGATGAGCTTCGGGGACAACAAACAATCCATCAAAGACATTGCCCAACTGTCCGGTTACCGGGATTCCAGCCATTTCATCGCGGCGTTCGGAAAAGCGGAAGGCATGACGCCGGAACAGTTCCGCAAGATGCACGGACTATTGATATGAACGAAGACGAACGGACGAACGGAGCGAAGCAGAAGATGACGGAGTTGAAAGCATGCGCGGCCTGCGGCAGGGAGAAGCCGCTCTCCGCCTATACCAAAAGGTCGGGCAGCAGCGGCAGGAGAGGAACCTGCCGGTCCTGCCTGCGCAAGCGCAAGCAGTCGGCTGAGCAGCCTGAAGGGGCAGCCGCTGGCGAAGCGGTGCTTGCGATTGCCGCGGCGGAAGAAACGCCGCAGGCTGCGGAGACCGCCTCGGCGTCGCCGAAGCGCAAGCGCAGGAGAAGAATGAAGAAGCAGAAGCATTCCCTCCGCGGAGAATTGCCTGAAGAAATCGGACCCGACGAAGCGCTCGATTCGGACATTGATCTTGTCGTGAAGGTACCTGTCGATAAGGTTCCACGCGATAACGTCCATGTCGATAACGCCGCTGTCGAGGTCGATTTTGCCGAGGAGAGCGGAGCGGTGCCGCCGAAACCGAAGCGCAAACGCCGGCGCAGAAGGAAGAAAGGGACTGACTTGCGGCGTCTGGACGGGCAGGACAAGCCGGAAGAAGGTGCGGCATCGGTCGACGAACCGGAGGAACTCGACGGGGTCCAAGAAGCGGACGCAGAGCATGACGGCGGACAGGAGCAAGACGGTCAGACTGCAGCTCCGCGCAAACGGAAGCGCAAACGCCGGCGCGCGCGCGGCGGCAAATCTTCCAAACGGAAGATGGAGGCCGAAGCGGAAGCGGTCTTGGATACCGAATACGTTCGCCCGCCGGACCGCGTCATCATTCCCGTCAAAGGCAATTTCTCGTTCAAGACCTCGCTGTTGAACGACCGCGGACGCGGCATGATCCGCCTGCGCGGCAAACGCGAGACGGGCAAGCGCTGGTCGACGGAGATTCCGACCGAAATGGCGATCCGAATGGTGGAGGAAGGGGCTGCGGGCATCATTCATCCCGGCTTGATCCACAAGCTGTACACCAAGACCGATTTCAGGCTGCTCGTGCTGCAGCGCGACGATTATGTATGCCGATACTGCGGCGATTTCGGAGATACGATCGACCATGTTTTGCCCAAATCCAAAGGCGGTCTATCGACGCCGGCGAACTGCGTATGCGCTTGCGCGGACTGCAATTTGAAGAAGGCGGACAGCCTTGATTATGTCGATGACGAAGTGCTGCAGCAGTTTCATTTCCAGTCGTAATGGAAGATTTTATGGGATGTAATGCCCTTTTTCCCGTGTTACCATGGGTGGCGTCGGAAAGACCGGCAACACACTTTGACGCACGAGGAGGATTTTTCATGAAGATGCAACCATTTCGAACAGGTGTAGTAAGCGTACTCGCAGCAGGTTTGATCGCGCTTGGAGGAGGAGCAACACTGCAGAAGGCAGAAGCAGCCTCCGTGAACACTTCCGTAACGTATAAAGTGACGAACAGCGATACGATGTACAAAATCGCGCAGAAGTACGGCGTCAGCCTGGGCGCTTTGATCGCGGCCAATCCGTCCATCGCGAACCCGAATAACATTTGGGCCGGCATGACGGTTAAGGTACCGACAACAGGGACAGCGGGCTCAGCCGGTTCCGCCTCGGGTGGAACAACGTCGAATCCGGGAACGAGCACGACGGATAAGAGCACGTTCGCTGCGCAAGTCGTGACGCTCGTGAACAAGGAACGCGCTAATGCGGGTCTGTCCGCGCTGAAATCCGATTCTTTGCTGACGAAGGTCGCGCTGGATAAAGCGAAGGATATGTATGCCAACAACTATTTCGATCATAATTCGCCGACGTACGGCTCGCCCTTTGATATGATGCGTGCCTACGGCGTTACTTATTCCTATGCCGGCGAGAATATCGCCAAGGGCCAGCGTACGCCTCAGGAAGTCATGACGGCTTGGATGAACAGCGCAGGTCATAAAGCGAACATCTTGGGCAGCCATTACGGCAAGATCGGCGTAGCCTACTATAACGGCGAATGGGTACAGGAATTCACGTCCTAAGCTCATTTCGCAGCACTTCGAAGCGGCCCTCTCCGGGGCCGCTTTCTTTACATGCCGTCGGACGTCGTATAAAATGTAACCAATGGTTATATAAAAAAGGGGTCCGATACGCGATGCTGTCGAAACGAAAACAAATGACCGAAGACATGAAAGCGGCGATTCGCCAATCCGCCGCCGAGCTATTCGCGGAGAAAGGCTATCCGCATGTCACGATGCGCGAAATCGCCAAGCAGGCCGGCTGCTCGCATACGGCGATTTATTTGTATTTCAAGAACAAGGAAGAGCTGCTGCAGCAGATCGCCATTCCTTCGCTGTTAGAGCTGGAAGCCGAATTTCTGACGGAGATGAACCGCGAGAACGTTTCGCCGATCGACAGGCTCATGGCCGTCTGCGCGAGCTTCGTTACCTTCTGCCTGAGCAACGGCAGCCTCCAGACCGTGCTGTTTATTTCAGGCTCGGTACGGGTGGACGATCCGGATCCGGAGCTTCCGATCAACGTCATCCGCAATCGGTTGTTTGCGCAAATGAGGCATTCTTTGCAGCTAGCCCTATCGGCAGACGGTACGGACGGCGGCAGCGAGGAGGCCGTGACGAACAGGGCCCGCGTCCTCTTCTACTACTTGCAAGGTTTCGTCAGTACCTATACGGGGCATTCGGAGCCGACCGACAGTCTGCTGGCGCGCACCCTTCCGATTTTCCAGGGAGGCATCGATATCCTGATCAAAGGGATGAAACAACATTAATTGTTTTTAATGCCGAAGGGATTGGACCGTTCGAAGCGAATTCTTACAAGAATATCGTTTCGGGGGTTGGGACATGAGGCGCAGAGCCGTTTACTGCAATCGTTTGCTTGCTTCGCAATTGAAACGAAAGCTCGAGCTTCAGCCTGGCGCCGGCAAGGATTCCGCGCAAGAATTGCGCCCGGATTCCATGAGTTACCAGCGGCTGATCAAGTATTTGCCCGAACCGATTTTCGTCCATGACTGCGAGACGATTTTATTCACGAATCAGGCAGGACTGCGCATACTCGGCGTGACGGAAGCGGAATTGATGGCCAAGCCCCGCGTACAGGATTACGTGCACTCCGATAATTGGGAGACCGCCAAGGAGCGGCTCAAAGATATTTTGGAAACCGACGAGCCCAATGATTTTGAAGAATCCAAGTTGATCAGCGTTACCGGCGAAATCATCGACGTGGAAGCTTCCAGCACGCGAATCCGCCATTATCCCGGCAAAGGGACAGTCGTGCAGAGCGTGTTCCGGGACATCCGCGACCGCAAGAAAGAAGAAGAGGCGCTTATCCAGTCGGAGAAGCTGTCGGTGGTCGGCCAAATGGCGGCAGGCATCGCCCATGAGATCCGCAATCCGCTGACCTCGTTGATCGGGTTCTCCAAATTTCTGAAGACGAAAATCAACACCTATCACGAATACTTCGACATTATGCTCGTGGAGCTGGACCGCATCAATTCGATCGTGCAGGAATTCATGGCGCTGGCGAAGCCGCAGGCGAATCAATTTCGCCGGCATGATCTCGTCAAGACGATCCAGAGCGTGCTGACGCTGCTCGAGACGCAAGCCGTTATCAACAACGTGCAGCTCGTTGCCAGCTACGATGCGGAGACCGCCGTGCTGCTGTGCGAGGAGAATCAGCTCAAGCAGGTATTCGTCAACGTGGTCAAAAATGCGATTGAAGCGATGCCCAAAGGCGGCACGACGCGCATCACGCTGAATTCGAGCGACTCCGACACCATCTCCGTGGCGATTACCGACCAAGGGATCGGCATTCCGGAGGATCTGCTGCCGTTTCTCGGCGGCCCTTTCTTTACGACCAAGGAAAGCGGAACCGGTCTCGGTTTAATGGTTTGCTACCGTATTATCGAAGGACATCGCGGAAAAATCGATCTGTCCAGCTATCCCGGCATCGGAACGACGGTGACCATTTCATTGCCCAAAAACGGGTAAAACATACAGAACCTGCCTCAGTGGTTGTATTTACCGGTAGGTTTAGCATTCACGACTATGGTATTCTATTACGCGAGCCGAAACTTCACCGTACGGGGGATCTTTTGGGGCAAGTCATATTGCTCCGGTTCCGTCATCTGATGTCCATCACATGACGGATACACCGCGCCATGGCGCTGGGGTGAATCGCACACGATCGTGCGTAGGGTTGAACTCCTCAATCCGAATCCGACAACTAACCTCGCAGGCCGCATGCGACGAACGACGTCCACACTCCGCTTCAATCGGCGGTTCGGTCGTTGTCGCGATGACGTTCATATATCATCCGCACGGATATATGACCGTAAATCCAAGGAGGCAATCGACAACATGAATAACACCTGGAAAAAGGGCATTGCAGCAGCAGTGCTCGGCATTGCCATTCTGTCGCAATCCGGAGCCGTAAAGGCGCAAGGTCTGTACAAGGCGAATGAAGACGACACGTTCTGGAAGCTGTCCGGCAAGTTCGGCATTACGATCAGCGAACTGATGCAGGCCAATCCGTTCGTGGACGCAGGCAACATCTACGAGGGACTGCAGCTCGTTATTCCGCCTACGGTGGAGACGGCCGCAGCACCGGCCCGGAGCGGGCAGCCAGCCGTCAAGCTGATGAAATCAGCAGCAGGTGCCAACCTCGCAGCGGCGGTGGCTTCCGTTGCCAAAGCAGCCCCTAAGGCTGCAGGGGCAGAAGCTCCGAAAGCGGCGAAGAGCGCCGCTCCGAAGAAAGCTGTGAAGAAGTCCGTTGCGAAGGCGGCGCCGAAGAAATCGTCGGCAGCTGCGACGGCGAAGAAATCGAAGACGACGAAGAAGCCTCAGCTGAATCGCGTCTCGGTAAAAGGCAAATCGTATGTATATACGGATGTCGTACAAGTGAAGGCAAGCGCGTATACCGCTGCTGCGGAGGAGAATGGCTGGGGAGCCGTCGATTATTTCGGCAATCCGCTTAAGCTCGGCACGATCGCGGTCGATCCGGACGTGATTCCGATGGGGAGCAAAGTTTACGTCACGGGTTACGATTTCAACGGACTTCCTTCCGGCGGCATGATTGCCGTCGCATCTGATCAGGGCAGCGCCATCAGCGGCAACCGGATCGATATTTTCGTTCCGCAGTCCAGAAAAGAAGCAAGCAATTTCGGCTTTCAAAATGTGAAAGTATTCATTCTCGATTAATCATAAGCAACGACAAAAGGCAGCCCCCGCGGGCTGCCTTTTATCGTTGCCGATGACGGATCGTTTATTGCTGTCTGCGGGCAGCAGGCTTCCCGAGCAGCTCGGACAAGGTGACGATGATATAGCCCTTGCTGCGGAGCAGCTTGATGAGACGGGGCAATGCGGCTACGGTTCCGGACAGGTCTTGCCCTTTGCCGCCTCCGGCATGCTGCAGGATAATGGAGCCCGGCTGCAGCGTTCTCTTGATGTTGATTAGAATGGCTTGGCTGCTCAAGCTGCGCCAATCCTGGGAGTCGACATCCCAGTTGACCACGGTATAGCCGCCGTTCCGAAGCCACTCGACTTGCGCCGGCAGGATTTCGCCATAAGGCGGGCGGACGAAACGCGGGCTGTAGCCGATAAGCGGACGCAGCACCCAATCGGTTCGTAAAATCTGCTGCTGCATGGCATACTGCGAGATTCTGGAGAAGACGGGATGATTCCACGAATGATTGCCGACGATATGACCTTCCCTGACCATGCGCTGCACGAGCGCGGGATAGGCCGCGGCGCGCTGGCCGACGACGAAGAAGGTCGCCCTTACTTTATAGCGGGCAAGCGTCTCAAGCACTTGCGGCGTATAGGCGGGATCCGGGACATCGTCGAAGGTCAGCGCGACTCTGCGGTAACGCCGTGATCCCCAGATAACGAACGAGCCGGGGTAACGCTTTTGAAGCGTCACCCAGGACACTGGCTTGGTGCGGGTTCGCTTTTTTTTGCCCGCTTGACCGGAGAAGGCATCCGCTTCCGATTCATCAGGCTGCGAGGGCGGCATCAGCCGGTTCTGTCCGCTCACTGCCGAGGTCGCGTTCGCTTGGGCGCGGGTATCCTCGCCTTGAAAATCACCGGCGGAACAAGATAAGATCGTCCATCCGAGTACAAGCAGCAGCGCTTTACGCAATCCCCCAAAAATCCGCATGGTCTTCCCTCCTCGATGATGTCATTTTGCCCTCAATGGCCGCGAGCATTCACATTAAATAACGAATCGCTACTTTACAGTTGGCCGTTCGAACACGTAACATAAAAAAGGAATCTTATGAGGTGAAGGAGAGATCAAATGCCAGCAATCGATATGCCGTTACAAGAATTGCAAACGTATTCAGGAATCAATCCCAGACCCGGCGACTTCGATGCGTACTGGGAAAGAGCGCTGACCGAGATGCGCGGCGTGGATGCCGCGATCGAGCTTGTGCCGAGCAAATTTCAAACGCCGGCTGCCGAATGCTTCGATTTGTATTTCACGGGCGTCAGAGGCGCGCGCGTCCATGCCAAGTATGCACGGCCGCGGCACTCGGAGCAGCCGCACCCGGCTGTCGTCCAATTTCACGGTTATTCCGGCTCTGCGGGAGAATGGGCCGATAAACTGAGCTTCGTCTCGCTTGGCTTCTCGATCTTCTCGCTGGATTGCCGCGGTCAAGGCGGCTACTCCGAAGACACGGGCGGCGTCGCGGGCAACACGCTGAACGGCCATATTATCCGCGGGCTCGACGGGGATCCCGACCATCTCCTGTTCCGCCATATCTTCCTGGACTGCGCGCAGCTGGCGGGAATCGCGATCGACAGCCCTGAAGTCGATTCGACGCGCGTGTATGCGATGGGCGGCTCGCAAGGCGGCGCATTGACGATCGCTTGCGCCGCGTTGGAACCGAGAATCAAGAAGCTCGCGCCGGTGTTCCCGTTCCTGAGCGACTACCGCCGCGTCTGGCAGATGGACCTGGCGAAGGACGCTTACGCGGAATTGAAAGCGTATTTCCGCAATTTCGATCCGCAGCATGAGCGCGAAGACGAAATTTTCATGAAGCTTGGTTATATCGACATTCAGCATCTTGCGAACCGAATCCAAGGCGAAGTGATGATGGGCGTCGGCCTTATGGACACGATTTGCCCGCCGTCCTCGCAGTTTGCGGCATACAACAAAATTACCGCGCCGAAGCGGGTGGAGATTTACCCGGATTTCGGTCACGAAGGACTGCCGGGCTTCACCGATAAGACGATGCAATTTTTCCTAGGGGATTATTAAGGGGAGGGAATCGATATGCGTATTGGTCAAAATGAAAAGCTGGTCATGATCGGGGATTCGATTACGGACTGCGGCCGTGCACGACCGGTCGGCGAAGGATTGTTTGACGCGATCGGCAAGGGTTATGTGGGCGTAGTGGATGCGCTGCTCACTTCGACCTATCCGGAGCTCGGCATCCGTGTCGTCAATATGGGTTCAAGCGGCAATACCGTCCGCGATCTGAATGACCGTTGGCAGACCGACGTGCTGGATCTCAAGCCGGACTGGCTGTCGATCATGATCGGCACGAACGACGTCTGGCGTCAGTTCGACTCGCCGACGAACAAGGAGTCGCATGTTTATCTGGAGGAGTACGAAGCGACGCTGGAAGCGCTGGTGGCAGCTACGCTTCCGAAGCTGAAAGGTCTGGTGCTCTTGACGCCGTTCTACATAGAGCCGAATCCGAGCGACCGGATGAGAGCGCAGATGGATCTGTACGGCGCGGCAGTCAAACGGATCGCAGCCAAGTACGATACATTGTTCGTGGATACGCAGGAAGCGTTCAACCGCGTGCTGGAGCATCTGTACTCGGGTACGATTGCCTGGGACCGGGTGCATCCGAACCAAACCGGACATGCCGTCCTTGCCCGCGTATTCCTGCAATCGATTGGCTTCGAATACGATAAAGGCTTGTAAGTTTGCGATTGACAGAAAAGCCGCCCCGGTGAAAACCTAGGCGGCTTTTGTTTGGTCATTTACTGTTGTACGGACGGATGGATGACCAATCGAGCTAGATTTTGAATATCGACATCGTACGCTGCAGCTGCATGACGATTTGCTGCATTTTTTCCGTTTCCGATACGACGGCTTGAACCGAACCGATCTGTTCGTTCATCGAAGCGGATACTTGCTCCGTTCCTGCCGCGGATTGCTGCGTAATGGCGGAGATGTTCTGAATGGCACCTGATATTTTGCGGGCGCTCTCCAGCATCGCGTCGCTCTCTCCGGAGAACTGGCCGATCTGAGCGGTGATGAACTCGACGCTCGTGACGATTTCCGTGAAAATATGCTCGGAGTCGCGCAGCATTTGCATCTGCATGCGAACGACTTCTTCGTTGACCTTGATGTTCTGGATGGCTTGCTTCACCCCGGCATCGATGTCGCGTACGAGCGTGAAGACCTCTTTCGTGGAGGCGGTGGATTCCTCGGCCAGCTTGCGCACCTCTTGAGCGACGACGGCAAAGCCCCGGCCATGCTCGCCGGCGCGCGCCGCTTCGATGGATGCGTTCAGCGACAGCAGATTCGTTTGTTCCGCCAGGTCCGAGATCGTTTTGGTGATGGACGAGATGCCTTGCGCCTTCTGGGCCAGGTCCTCGATCGCGGCCGCAACCTTCGAGGTGGCTTCCACGTTGCGGGTCATGCCCTGGGATTGGCTCTCGACCGCCTGGCGTCCGCGCGACACGAGAGTCAGCGCCTGATCCGATCGTTCGTTCATGACTTTGGTGGAATGGGCGTATGTACTCACTTTGTCCTCGATCTCACGGATGGAGTCGGCCATGTCGCCGACATCCTCGGATATTTCGTTGGCGCCGGTAGCCAGCTCGCCGGCCGATGCGGCGACCTGCTCCATCACGCCTTTAAGTTCCACGTTCTTATCGAATATGCTGCGGCTCGTATCGTTCACGACTCTGGAAATCGTCGACGTTTCTTTGAGAATATCGCGCAGCTTGTCCACCATGCTGTTGAACGAGTGGCCGAGCTCGCCGAGCGATGCCGAGGAAGTAACGTCCACCTTCTGAGTAAAGTCACCCTTGGAGATGCTGAACGCGATGGTGGTCATTTCTTGAATCGAGGATGTAAGCGCTCTCTCAATGACACCGACGAGTGGGAAGGTGACGATTGCGGCGATCGCGATGATACAAATGCCCAGCACGATGCTCCCGCCTGTCATGATCAAACCCAGCAGCAGCGCAATGGAGAAAACGGCGACGATGGCGTAACAGCCCGTCAGTAATTTATTCCGAATCGATAATGTCGAGAACCATTGCATGATGCTTGCTCCTCCTAATTATGGAATAATCTCATTATATCACCGCGAAGCTTTTTGTCTATATTGGTCCTATATAATCATATTGTGTCGAAAGCACTGTAAGGTTCGGTCGGAAAGATGTCGAAAGAACGAAATTTTCTGTAAGGAATTTGTAAAAAACTGTTGTAAGATCAGGTACGCTGTCCTATAATGGGTCTATTGGATGATTTGGAAAAAACATCCTTAATTAGAAATGGCGGAGGAGACGGATCACATGAACCAGGATGCAATGTCATTAAATCGACAGGTAGATTACGTATTCAAACAATTGGAGGACGAGCTGCTTCATTCGCTGGCGGGGACTGTCATCATTCAAATCCGGAATAATGTCGTTGGGAAATACGGCGTGCGGCATCATCCCATCGAGAGCAAGAACGGCCGGATCGGCCAGCCGGAGCAGGGCATGACCCGAGAGCAGGTGCAGGCATTCCGCCAAATGGCGGCCGACTCCATTAACTTGAAGCGGAATTGGACCCATGGCGAGATCATGTATGATTTCTCCGTCAGATCCGGAACCTGGTCGGCAAGCATCCTGTTCGAAAGTAATTATAATCTGGCTAACATGTTCCGCTATACGCCGAAATACGGGCTGCAAGCGCTGCGGGACACGCCTTGATACATAGCAAAGAAGCTGCCTCGGCTCGCAGGGGCAGCTTTTTTTGTTTCGGTCAGCCATGCTGCCCGGAGAAACATTGCTTAGCCTTAACGGGAAGCTCTGCCTGCGAGTTGCATTTCTGCCATTTGCACGAGTCTGCGGGTAATATTTCCGCCGATTGCGCCTGCGTCGCGCGTAGCCATTTCGCCATAATATCCATCGGACGGAATAGCAATGCCTATTTCGCGTGCGACTTCATATTTCATTTGATCAAGCGCCGCCATTGCGTTAGGGACGAGCAAGGAATTGCTGCTGCGGTTGGAAGCCATTATAATCACCTCCTTCATGTACCCTTAGTATGGATACGCTGGAAGCAATTATGCGACGACCTTTCATGAAGTTTTTACCAATTACATCATAAATCCAAGCACTAGAGGGAGGACGAACAAGCCGTAGATGAACAGATTGGCCGCAAGCGAATTGGACGGCTCGTGATTGCAGTCGCAAGCGGCCGCGTCGATGCCGTGCCATTCCTGAACGGCGGCTTGCAGCTGATAGATGGCAGTCGCGAACAGGCCGATCGCGGAGAGCTTGACCGCAACGACAAGGTTCGGCTCGACAAATCGGATCAGCATGCCCGTACGGGCGAGATAGACGATATAGAAACCGAACGCCCCGAGGATACAGAAGCGGATCAGATGATGCGCGATCATGGTCCGCTGTTTGGTCGACATGTACATGGCCCCCTCAGGTTCCGAATATGAGCTTCTCTGTCAGCAGAGATCCGATCCAGACCGCGATAATCAAGAACGCGACGATGCCTAGGATGACTTTGCTGCGGAATGCGGCGAAGAGAAGCAGCAGGCTTTTGACATCGACCATCGGTCCGAAGACGAGAAAGGCCAGCAGCGCGCCGGGGCCGAAGATGCCTTGCAGCGACGAAGCGACGAAGGCGTCGGAGGTCGAGCAGAGCGAGAGCACGAAACCGGCTGCCATCATAAGCAAGGAAGCGAAGGCGGGCGTTCCGCTCACGCTGTGGAGCCAAGCCGGATCAATGGCGGACTGCGCGAGCGCAGTAATGAAAGCACCGATGATCAAAAATTTGCCGATATCGAAAATTTCTTCGGAAGCATGCGTGAACGTCGCTTGGATGCGTTCTTGAAACCCGCCGTTAATATGGCCGTGGTTGTATTGATAATCGTCATCCGGCTGCCGGGAGCCTTGGGACACGAAGGCATGCAGGCCAAGCTTGAGCGGATTCCGTCCCATGAAGGCATGCAGCAGTAGACCGAGCAGGACGCACACGACGAAAGCTAGCCCCATTCGGGCGTAGGCGATCGAAGGCTGGGCGCGGAAGGCGTTGAATGTCGAAGCGAACACGATCGGATTGAGGATTGGGCCGGCAAAGATAAACACCATGCCGATATAAGGCGGCATGCCTTTGCGTATGAGCCTGCGAACGATTGGAATCATGCCGCATTCGCATAAGGGCAGCAGCAGGCCGAGCAGACTCCCGAAGAGCACGCCCGCGATCGGATTGCGCGGCGTCAGCCTTGCAATGAGCCGATCCGATACGAATACCTGGAGTACGGCCGAGACGAAGACGCCCAGCAGAATGAACGGAAACGCTTCTATAATGATGCTGATGAAAATGTGCTGGAATTCCTGCATGATTTCTGGTCCGCTCCTTCCCGGGATTCGTACAGGCGGCAGCTGCCGAAGGACTGATATGAATAGCGTATGCGGGCTTGTTCATGCGCAGGACAAACCCGCGACCGAATTTGCTAATCCAGCAAAAAATCATTGCCAGGGCGTAGGAAAAGGAGTAAAATTCGCTTTGTGTGATAATGATTCTCATTGTTAATAAGAATGATAGCTATTCAACTTATAAGGTTAGGGGTCTTATCTCGATGAACTTGCGCAAGAAAACGACTGGAGCCGCGGCGATTTCCGTTCTGCTGGCTTGCTCTACGGCCTTGACGGCTTGCAACGACGACGTGCATGTCAAGGTATCGGATTACAATTTCGACACGGCGGGCAATATGTTCGCTTATGCGGAATTCGAGCTCTCGGGGGAGCCGCTCGCGGAATCGCTTGGCGTCGACCTCGACGTTCTGGATACGGGCAAGATCGATCAGCCGACTGCCTTCGATTACAAAGCGGGCATCGAGTCGTATGAATATTCCGAAGAGGCGATGTATGAGGTCGTCGAGAAATCCGGACTCGGTCTTCACTTGGTCAACGGACCGGCAACTGCGCTTGAGGCGCAGGCAGCCGGCGTAGCGAACAACGAACTGCTTGCTTCGCGGTTTCAGCATATGGCCGAAAGCGTAGGACAGCCTGCGGAAGATATTCAGCAGAACATGTATCCGACGTTCATTGAATACGTTTCCGGCGATCCGCATTATAATCAGAAAGTAGATATCGGCAAATTCGCCGATGGCGAGGACGGCGCGTATATTCCGAATTATCAAGTGAATTTCGCTTCGCTCCGCTGGAACCGCGATAAGATGAAGAAACAGCTCGTTCCGGCTGCTTACGGCGCCACGATGCTGAAGCAATCGCTATGGGCAGGCGACTTCCTCGGGAATTTGCACGATGCCAAGAGCGATGAAGAGGTCGATGCTTCAACGGCCAAAGAAGGTCCGGAGGCCGACCAGGGATTGAAGCTCGGCGTAAGCTCCGTTGACGGCATGCAAGGCATGATCTTGACCGACGAAGTCTGGAATAAGCTGCTGTATGTCCGCGATAACCTGTTCTACAATCCGTCCAACAAAAACATCGGCGGACTGGTTAAT
Organism: Paenibacillus sp. J31P316; assembly: GCF_056269105.1. Taxonomy (NCBI): domain Bacteria; kingdom Bacillati; phylum Bacillota; class Bacilli; order Caryophanales; family Paenibacillaceae; genus Paenibacillus; species Paenibacillus sp. J31P316. The sequence continues at coordinate 930,411 of NZ_JBWDNI010000003.1, forward strand.
ACGCCGGGCGGCTATTTGCCCCATGCGGTCGACGTGGAAGAGACGGGCGACAAGGATTTCACGACGATCAAGAATCTGAAAGTCAGCGACGGCCGCAGTCTGCTGCAAGACCAATGGCTGATGCTCTGGCCGACGTCGGAGTTCTTCGGCATGACCGATCAGCGCGCGGCGAATCCGAATCGCAACCCTGCGTTCGCGCGCGTATTCGACGGGGATCCTTTCCCTGCCGCTCCGGCCGTGAATACGGACGCGGACGAGAGCAATGACATTGCCTCCACCGATCCGTATACGGTTACTCATGACGTGCTCCTTGCGGTGTTCGACAATATCAAGAACCGTCATTGGAATGACAAGGCCGGCGCTTTCGTAACGGAAGCCGACGGCGACAAGCAAGGCACGCAGGTCGATACTTTCCAAGCGGGCTACACCATCGAGGCCTTGCGCATGTTCGAGCGAGCCATCGACGGGCTTCCGGTCGGCTATGCCAACGGCGAAGGTGCCGAGGGCTTGAAAACGGAGCAAGGCGCTGCAGCCAAAGAAATGATCGCGAAACAAGCGGACTTCATATTGAACGCTTTGATTAATAAAGATGGGTTGGCTGTTACCGGTTACGATACGGCGAAGGGCGAAGCGGATAAGGATACGTCGCTGCAGGCCCAAATCGGCGCTATTCGCGGCTTGACGTCCGCTTTCCTTGCTACCGAGGACGAGAAGTACCGCGATGCGGCACGCAAGCTGTATGCCGCCATGGACGAGAAGCTGTGGGACAACGATCTGAAAGCCTACAAAACGAACGGCAAAGAAGCGAATTACGACGCGTTCACGGCTGGCGGCGTATCGGCCGTATTCCGTCTGGCGCTTGAGCACTTGAAGAACACGAGCAGCGATACGGACGCTCCGAAAGCGCTCGACCAGAACGCGATTCAAGACCGTTACGTTACTTTCTTCCGCCAAGTCATAAACGGACCGACACTCGATGAAGGCATGCAGGCCAGCGAATTCTGGGATACCGGAGACGTGTACAAGGAAGGCGACGATTCCGGCAACACCGACGGCGATACAGTGCCTCAAATTCAGAAGGGACATGGTGACAATGGGATTGCTCCGATTCTTCTCCCGGTTAAAATCTCCAACTAACGGGCTGCGGGCGATCAAACTGGCGGCGGGTGCATGCGCACTCGCCGCTATGGCGTTTCTAAGCGCATGCGCCAATGATAACGGGGACGCGGCCCCCGCGCCTCAATCCGGCAGCAGCATCGTGATGAGTGCGGATGGCAATACGCTCTATATCGCCAACGGCGACAGCAATACCGTCTCCGTCGTCGACGCGAAGAATCGCAAGGTCGAGAAAGAGATCGCGGTCGGCAAAGAGCCGAGAGAACTGGCGCTTTCGTCCGACGGCTCGACGTTGTACGTGACCTGTCGTTACGCAAACTCCGTGGAGTGGGTGGATATCGATAAAGGAACGGTGCTCGGTACGGTCAAGACGGGGATTGAACCGTACGGGATCGTGACCAGTCCTGACGAGAAGACGCTGTACGTGACCAACTACCGTTCGGGTACCGTAACCGTCCTTGATGCGGAGAAACGCACGGTTCTGAAGCAGGTGAAGGCAGGGGCGAATCCGAGGGCGATCGCGATAACGGCGGACGGCGGGAAGCTGTACGTGTCGGATTACTTGACCTCCGGTACGTCGATATTCGATACGGCATCCATGAAGCTGCTGAGCGACAAGAAGCTGGCTCCTTCGCCTGATCTGCCGGATCGGAAGAAGAGCCAGGGGACGCCGAACACGGTGGAGCAGCTTCGGCTGACGCCGGACGGCAAGTCGCTGTGGGAGGCGCATCTGCTTACGAATACGGATACGCCGGTCCAGTTCGAGGAAGTGATTTTCCCCGCGCTGTCGATCGTGGATGCGGCGACCGGAGCGGAAGAACCGAAGTCGCGCAAGGAGCTGTTCAAGGCGATCGACGTCAAGGATAAATTCGGCAAGACGATCATCGTGTCCAATCCGACCGATGTCGTGTTCTCCGCTGACGGGAAGAAAGGCTACGCCCTCATGGGCGGCAGCGAGGATTTGCTGGTGTTCGACTTGGCACGGGGCGGAAGAGCGGGTCAGATCGTTCATCATCTGCCTGGGGATTTGCCGATCGGCATGGTCATATCAAAGGACGGAGCGAAGCTGTACATCCATAATGCGAGCTCGCATGATCTGACCGTCGTCACGCTGCCTCCCTCGGACGAAGAAGGCGGCCAGGCGAGGGTGGATGGCAAGCCGATTGCGCTCATTGCGAAGGACCGCCTGAATCCGCAGCAGCGGCTCGGCAAGACGTTGTTCTATAGCGCCAATTCGGATGATTATCCGCTCGCGGGCAGCAACTGGATGAGCTGCGCGTCCTGTCATTCCGACGGCGAGGTGGATCAGTTGTCGATCATGACGGCGAAGGGGCCACGCAACGTGCCAAGCAACGTGCTCGCTTTCGACACCGGCTTGTTCATGTGGGATGGGAGCCGCGATGATTTCGGCGATTACATTCATACGGTGCAGGGCGAGATGGGCGGCTTGAGCGACGTCGATCCAGCCAAGCCGCTGCCCGCGGAAGCCCAGAAGCAGTTTGACGCCTTGGAAGCGTTCATGCGCATGCCGGATGCGTTCCCCGTGCCTCAGAGTCCGTACCGGAACGAGGACGGTCAACTGACCGAGGAGGCGCAGCGGGGCAAAGCGATCTTCGAAGGCAAGGCGCAGTGCGTCACCTGCCATGCCACGGACGTCATGACCGACAGCGTCCGTGCGACAGGTGACGACGGGAAGCTGACGACCGCCAATACCGGCTTCCTGCACGATGTCGGGACTGTCAACAGCGCGGATGTCGACTATGCCGGCGATGCCCGCGGAGCGTTCAAGAATACGCGTCAGCGGGGGCTCTACGATACACCAACGCTGCGCGGCGTCTATGCGACGGCTCCGTATTTGCATGACGGCAGCGCACCGACGCTGGAGGACGTGATCAAGCGGGCAGGCGACGAGCACGGGCTCACGTCGAATTTGTCTCCTAAGGAAATTAGCGATTTGGTATCCTACTTGAAGCAAATCCAATAACAGGCATCGCAAACAGCCGCAGCGTGCGTTCACGCTGCGGCTGTTTGCGTATCGCGCTTAAACAAGGGGAGGCGGGGATTATTTCTTCTTCTGATGCAGCAGCGGAATCGGGATGGTGAATTGCTTGCAGCTTTGCTTCGTTTTGCCGTGCCGGTCGAAATGCAGCACCGCATTGATCTCGCCGCCAAGCACGATGACGATGCTCGATAAGTACAGCCACGTCAGCAGGACGATAATGCCGCCGATGCTGCCGTACGTTTTGGAATAGTTGCCGAAATTGTTGACGTAGAAGGAGAACGCGAGCGACGTGATAATCCACCCGAACGTCGCGAACAAGGCACCCGGAACGACTTCCCGGAAGCGCAGCCGCAGGTTGGGCACGTACAGGTACAGCGCCGCGAATACAACGGCCATGACGAGAACCGGAAGCGCGAACTGGGCAATGCTCCAGACGGCATCGATATTGCCGGGCAGCCGCGTCTCTTTGTACAGCATATCCCCGATAATCCGGCCGAAGATGAGCATGACGAGACTGAAGACGATGACGAGCGCGAGCACGACGGTAAACAGCAGCGAGTAGGCTTTCACCTTCCAGAACGGACGCGTCTCTTCGACGTCGTACGCCTTGTTGAGCGCCTTCATGACCGCGCTGACGCCGCTGGAGGCCGACCAAATCGTAACGAGCAGACCTAAGGACAGCAGCGAGCCGCTGCGCGAATTTTGAATCTCTTGGAAGACATCCGTAATGGTCTTCGTCGACAGGTCCGGCATCACGGGCCTGATCCGCTCGATCACGTCGCTCACCGTCAGATCGGCAAAGCTCAGCACCGCGATGATGAAGATCAGGAACGGGAAAAACGACAAGATCAAGTAATACGTCAACTGGGCTCCCATGGCTTGGACGTCGTCGTCCTGGAACCGGCAGTACAGATGCTTCGAAAACGAAAGAATGCCCATCCGGCCGCGGCGCCGAGGGGGATTCACCGCGGGAGCGGGACGATAGCCGACAGGCCGAGAGGTGCTGGAATCCGTCATCCGAGACTTATCGGCCCCGGGCATATACCAAGGATTGGCCATTGAATCTCCTCCTTACATCGTTCAATCACTATTAACCAACGAAGCACGCGCAAAAACAAGCCGCCATCTAATCCTATGCGACAAGCCGGAAAGACTTGTCTACCCTTAGAGGCGTTTCACTCGCAGGCGAACGGGGCAAGGGCAAGAACAAAAGCCTTGTCCCGATAGGGACAAAAGCGACACCAAGCACGAATAGGCGCCCCAAGCGCCGCAGCAGCGCACCCAGACAACCATCCGCGTCCCCCGCAGGGACGCGGAACGGGGGCAGCAGCCCCCTCCCCCTTGACATTAGCCACCTGCAAGGTATAATCGTCCTAAAGCAATGACGGGAACAAGTAAGCGCGGATGAACGCTTCAGAGAGCCGGTGGGTGGTGAGAACCGGTGCAGGCGTCCGATTGACCGAATGGATCCCCGAGCAATGGCGAGGAAAGAGCTCCGCAGGGAGATCCGTATGCGCCGTCGTCTCGCTTCGCGTTAAGAAGCTTGGAGGTTTGCCGCATGCCAGCACATCATTGTGTGCCAGGACGATTGCGCAAACGAAATAGGGTGGCACCACGGTCCTCGTCCCTTGCGGCGGAGGGCTTTTTTGCGTTCTCTTCGTTTTAAACCAAAAGGAGGCTGTATTCAAAATGAAACGCGTACTATCCGGCATTCAGCCGAGCGGTCAATTGACCCTGGGCAACTACATCGGTGCGATACAAAACTTCGTGAAGCTGCAAGAAACCCATGAATGCTTCTTCATGGTCGTCGATCTGCATGCCATCACGGTACCTCAGGAGCCTGCGGCGCTGAGAGAGCAGTCGGAATCGGTCGCGGCCCTCTTCATCGCGGCTGGTATCGATCCGGCCAAAGCGAGCATCTTCGTACAATCGCACGTCTCCGCGCATGCGGAGCTGGGCTGGTTGTTCACGACGCTGGCTTACATGGGCGAGCTGGAGCGTATGACGCAGTTCAAGGACAAATCCACGGGCAAAGACTCCGTCGGCGCAGGATTGTTCGTGTATCCTTCGCTGATGGCTGCGGATATTCTGTTGTACAATGCGGATCTCGTGCCGGTCGGAGACGATCAGAAGCAGCATTTGGAGCTGACGCGCGATCTGGCGCAGCGGTTTAATCAGCGCTTCGGCGATTTGTTCACCATTCCGGAGCCGTACATTCCGAAAGTGGGCGCGCGCATCATGTCCTTGGACGACGCGTCCAAGAAGATGAGCAAGAGCAACCCGAATCCGGCGAGCTTCATCGCCTTGCTGGATCCGCCGGACGTCATCCGCAAAAAAATCAGCCGCGCGACGACGGATTCCGGCCGCGACGTGATTTTCAATCCGGCCGAGAAGCCGGAAGTCAGCAACCTGATGAGCATTTACGCGCATTGCGCGGATATGACGCTGGATGAGATCCAAGCGCGTTACGAAGGGCAGGGCTACGGGGCCTTCAAGAAGGATTTGGCGGAGCATGTCGTGGCGAAGCTGGAGCCGCTGCAGAAGCGGTACGCGGAGATACGCAGTTCGGGCGAGATTCACAACATCCTGAAAGAAGGCGCGGATCGGGTAGCGGCCGTCGCGAACGAGACGCTGCGCAGCACGAAGGAGAAAATGGGCTTCCTGCTGCCCCGCTGAGAGGTACGGCAGCGATAATAGGTAAAACAAACGCCGCAGATGGGGATCAACCCTGTCTGCGGCGTCTCATTTTGGCGTTAACGACGAAACCTGCTCCGATGCTGCAAATCGTCAAGAAGAAAAACAGGGCCGCAAGCCATCCGTTATAGCTGATGGAGATAGCGGTGACGGACATAAGCAGCACGGAAAAAATGGCGAAAAAAAGCGCCAGGGGCTTAGACATTTTGAACCTACTCCTTCATGCAAAAATATTTGAGCGAGTTTAGCATATTCTCGGCGCTTACGAATCATAATAAGTTTGCAACACACCACCGTAAGAGTTGAAAGGAGAAATTCAACATGGCAGGACGTAGCAGCAACAGCAATACGTTGGTTGTACCGCAAGCAAGCGCAGCACTCGATCAATTGAAGTACGAAGCAGCGCAAGAACTGGGTATTCAAATTCCGCAAGACGGCTACTATGGCAACTTCTCTACTCGCGATGCCGGCTCCCTCGGCGGTTACATCACGCGTAAATTGGTCCAAATCGCCGAGCAACAACTTTCCGGTTCCTCGTCGTTCCGTTAATTCGTTCATCGATAATCGGATACGAAGAACAGCTGAAGCTCAAGGGAAACCTTGAGCTTCTTCTATTTGTGTGCCGTCACGAAATCGTAGGTCGGCAGACGTTGCATCCGTTGCAAGGCGCGGAAAAAAGCCTCTTCTATTGTGCTAGAAGAGGCAGGCGTAGTCAAGTCGTCGCGCGTCAGTACGTATTCATCCGCAGCCGTTTCTGCAGCCGTTCGTCGCTCAGCCAGCCCACGTAGGAGCCGAGCGTCTTGAATTCATGGTCCATTACCAGCACGCCGACGAACGGATATTGCTTGCGATGCCGATAACGAACGTCCGACCAGCGTACTTCATACCCCCAAGGATGCTCCAGCACATCCGCGCAGGCGAAGGAGGTGAAGTAGAGGAAAGCCCGGATGGACGGATCGTTCCGGGAGCGGTCGATAGCCGGATGCTCCTTGCATTTGGCGCTGTCGATCCAGCGAAGCTTGCCTTGACGGAAGTCGCCGATGAAGAAGTACCCGTCGGGACGCCGCTTGACGACATTCCAATCATACAGCGATATCGTCGGGATCAGAATGAACTCATCGCCTTCCTTGAAGCCTGCATCCAGCCGGGAGAGCCGATTGCGAAGCATGCGATGCGTCACGGTCCGCCATATATAGTAGACGATGAGGCAGGCATACAGCAGCGGAAAAATAACGGTCGGATGTCCGATGCCGAGCGCCCAGAGGGCGATGGCGAGCAGATGGGAAACAAAGATGACGGGATCGAAAATATGGATAATGTTCCAGGATATCCATTTCTGCGTGAATGGCCGTGCGGCCTGCGTCCCGTAGGTATTGAATAAATCCGAGAACACGTGGACGCATACGGCGAGCAGCACCCAGCCTCCAAGATGAAGCCAAGGAAGCTGAAACCGAAATATCGTCTCGAGCAGCAGTGAAATGGCGATCGTCCAGATCGCGACGGCGGGAATGGAATGGGAAACTCCGCGATGATTGCGGATATAGGCGGCGTTGCTCTTGAATCGCAGTAAACCGTCCAGATCCGGGGCTTGGGATCCCGCGACCGTACCGATTAACACGGCGGCGTAAAGCGTCTGGTCCGAAGCGACGGCCGGATCGATCGAAGCAAGACCGGCAAGCCCGATTCCCATGACCAAATGCGTTCCGCTATCCATAGTCATGTACCTCCTTGAGCGCGTATGCGATGATGAATGCGTATTTGTGTATACTTCTTATATGTACGCTTCAGTATTTTCCGAATCGTGGGCGTTTATAACGGAAGGATGAATTTCATGTTTATTTGTTTCGTGGAGTATCGCATTGAGCCGTTGCATGAGCAGCAATACAGGGACTGGATTGCGGCGCAGGAGGGAGTTTTTCCGGGATTCAAGCTGTACGAGGGGACGGATCAGCCGCTGCTGTTCGTCGAGGTGTGGGAAGCGGCGGACTTCCACTCGGCGGAGCGCATAAAAAAAGAACGCTGCGGGGAGCGTTCTTCTTGGCGGAAAATGGCGGACTGGGTGCCGGGGGGCAGCACCAAGATCCATGCCTGGACGTTCAAGCCGATTAACGGCCGAGCGGAGCAGTCGTAGTCGTTCCCGCCGCCTGCGGCGTGTTATTGGTGATCGTGACGCCGTTGAACGTATATTCGTAGTTGATCGGTCCGTCGAACGTGACATAATCCAGATTCAGCGTAAGCAGCAGGTAACGCATGCCCGTGGACGGATCGCTGATGATGATATGATCGCGGCCTGCGGCTTCGATAATGCCGCGAAATACTTTGGCGTTCCATTCTTTGTTGTTCTCGTACGTCATGTAGAAGGTCGCCATTTTGCCGCGGTTCATCCGCAGAATGTTCTCGACGTACGATTCCTCCGATGCCGGAATCGCAATGACGTTGCCGCCGGAAGGCGTAACGAAAGAACCGCTCGGTATGTTAGGCGGCTGCGTGGACGCGCCCGCTACCAGGGGAGATTGCTGCATTTGCATCGGCATCTGCATCTGCATGGGCATTTGCATCGGCATTTGCGCCGGCAGTGTAGTAGGCTGCTGCGGATAGCCGTATCCGTAACCTGGGAAACCTCCCGTGCTTGCTGGACTAACCGCTGTGTTGTACCCGTAACCGTTTGACATAGGATTTAATTCCTCGCTTTCGTAAATGTGTTGCGTTGTCAGTAAACCGCTGGGCATTCGGATGCTTTGGGGGCATAGAAGCAATGGGCTTTATATTTATCGACCAGCCGCTGGTCCCACCAAGTCGGCGGACAGCTGCCGGCCGGACGGAAATACCAGAGGGAGTTCGTTGCCGGCCACTGCCGCTCGCCGTTGATGACCCGTTTGGCCAAGGCGATTTCATTGTCCCGGGCCGCTTGATAGAAGTAGCCCTTCTGAGTCGCTTCAAATCCGCCGGGACTTTGGTAGACCATTTGCTGGATCGTGCGAATGTTCCGGAAATCGATGCAATTGCCCCGAACCCGGTTGACGCCGACGTTGCCGACCATCAGCATGCCGAGGTTACCCTCGCCTTCGGCTTCGGCACGGAGAAGACGCGCCAGAAGCTTTACTTCTTCCGAGTTGGATTTGATGACTGCCATTGCCGAACCTTCCACTTCCTTTCGCTCAGATGGGCCATGAACCACATTGACAGTGTATTGAGAACTGGGCAAAATGGTTCCAACCGGTGTCAAATTCATGAACGACAACCGCGAACATTGTCAAGAGCTTGTTTTTTCGGTATGATTAAGAACGATTTTAAAAAGAAAATCTAGACACAAAATGGGCGGAAAATTCGCTCATCGGGATCGGAAGCGGGGAGGCTGGCTGTGCTTAAAGATTATGTGGCCCTGACAAAACCGAACATCATACGATTAAACGCGATTGCTGCGTTCGGCGGGTTTTGGGTCGCTTCCAAATGGGATATCGATTGGTTGCTACTGCTTTACATGTTAATCGGCTCGGCGTTGACGATGGCATCGGCTTGCGTCATCAATAACTACTGGGATCGTGAATTGGACAAGAAGATGGAACGTACCAAGAATCGCGCGCTTCCGACGAAAAGGCTGAATCCGAACGCCGTTCTGCTTTACGGAATCGTGCTCGGCATTATCGGGCTCGCGGTGCTGTTTATCCTTGTGAATCCTCTCACAGGCTGGCTTGGCCTGCTTGGGTTCTTCGTCTACGTCGTCATCTATACGATGTGGCTCAAACGGACATCGACCTGGAGCACATCCATCGGCGGCGTGTCCGGCGCGATGCCTCCGGTCATCGGCTATTGCGCGGTGACGGGCGTCGTGGACGAAGGCGCTTGGATTTTGTTCGCCTTGCTCTTCCTGTGGCAGCCGGCGCATTTCTGGTCGCTCGCCATTCGCAGAGTGGAAGAATACCGCGCGGCCGGCTTTCCGCTGCTGCCCGTCGTGAAAGGCATTCCGCGGACGAAGCTGCAAATGCTGCCCTATATCTTACTGCTGATTCCGACGGGAATCCTGATGTTCACGTACGATTACGTCGGATATACCTACTTGATCATTTCGCTGATCTGCGGCATCGTATGGCTCGTGCACACGTTCATGGGCATACGCGCCGCCGATACGACCAAGTGGGCAAGAACGAACTTTCTCATTTCCATTAACTATCTGATGGTCGTGTTCCTCGTTATGATCGCGGATACGAACGGCGCGATCGGTTAGGGGGGACGCTGAACATGCACGTGTTGCGCAAGTATGGTTTTGCGATTGCGGTGCTCCTATTGTGTGCCGCGATGGGCCTTTATTTATATCTCTCATCGACCAAAGGGTCCAGCGTCAATTTGGATCAGAGCCTGAAGGCGCCGAACTTCGCGCTGACGGATCTGGACAATAACAAGGTGACGCTGGACGATACGAACGGCAAAGTCAGGGTCGTGTACTTCTTCTACGCCAACTGCCCGGATGTCTGCCCGCCAACGACGTACCTGATGACGCAAGTGCAGAACAAGCTGAAGGACAAAGGCTCGTTCGGCAAAGACGTCGAGTTCATGTGGATCACCTTCGATCCGAAGCGGGATACGACTGAAGCGATGAAAGACTATCAGAGCAAATTCGATATCGATGCAAGCGGCTGGAAGTTCCTGCGTGAGGACAGCGCGGAAGATACGGAGAAGCTGATGAAGGATTTCGGACTGGGGCTTCTGAAGGACGAGAAAACGAACACGTTCACGCATACGGACACGATTGCCTTCGTTGACCGTAAAGGCGTCGTGCGCAAATATTTGACGGGTTCCATCGATGAGACGCAGAATGCGGATAAAGTCGTGGACGTCATCAATGCGCTCGTGAAAGATTGACGCATGGCCATTTTCTTTTCTATATTATGGAACAACGTAATCCCGCTGTCAGTCATGATTGCTTTAGGCATCACGCTGCATCGGGTTTTTTCTTTGGATATCAAGACGCTGTCCAAGCTGAATTTTTATTTGTTTTCCCCGGCTATCATCTTTAATTTATTGTATACGACCGAAATCTCGGTGAACGTGCTGCTGAAGGTACTGTTATTCTTCTTTGTTTTCATGTTCCTGCTCTATGGCTGCGTGGAAGCGGCGATCCGGATCAGGCGGACGCCCAAAGCCATGCAGGGCGCGGTGCGCAACAGCGTGCTCTTCTACAACAGCGCGAATTACGGCATTCCGCTCAATCAGCTGGCTTTTGCATCGAATCCGTACACGCTGTCTGTTCAAGTGCTGATCATGATGATGCAGTCGCTCATTCCGAATACATACGGCATCTACAACGTCAATTCACATAAGCTGCAGGCCAGGGATATCGGAAGGACCATTCTGGGACAGCCCGTCATCTATGCGATTCCGCTCGGCTTCTTGCTGCACACTTTTCATATCGAAATTCCGAAGGCGCTCGACATTCCGCTGAATTACTTGGCAAACGCGTTCATCGGCACGGCGCTCATCACGCTCGGCGTCCAGCTCGGGAGCATGAAGCTGACGCTTCGGCATCCTAAGCTGAAAGACGTGCTGATCTCCGTCGTGCTCCGCTTGATCGGCGGACCGCTGCTCGCGCTCGCCGTCGTCTGGCTGATGAGGACGAACAGCTTCACGATGATCGATAGCTTGATGGCGAAGGCGCTGATCGTCTCGTCGTCCGTGCCGACCTCGCTATCGAGCGTGCTGCTGGCGGTGGAATTCGACAACGAACCGGAATTCGCCTCGCAGGTCGTACTGCTGTCGACGACGCTGAGTATCATCACGGTGACTTGCGTGATCTACCTGTTACACATCTAAGTGGACTTGAGCTTTTTAAAAGTGCCCGGAGGGGCGGTATGGAGTCGGAAAAACGAAGTGGTCGCCTTTGTAGACGGAAAAACACATTTATAAAGTGGATTCAACTTTTCCGGCTACAACAGCGATTGGAGACCCGTACCGACCCGCAGGGGATGCTTTTAATTAGTCAAAGTCCGTCTTCTTTACTCCATTGGGCGGCGCTCTGCGGCGGGTACACGATGTACGCCTCAAGGCCGGCCTTTTCCAACTGCTCGATCAGATATTCCTCCGGCGTCTTCTCCACGCCGGGGTAGCCGCGCCGCGTATGAATATGCTCGGCGTCGGGGAACGCTTCGCGGAGCATGCCGCGGATTCGCCGCCCGGATGCGTCGTTGTCGGTGAATATGTACACCTGCTTGTCGCCGGCTTGGCGGCGCAGCTTCTCGAGCTGCAGCGTGCCCGGCGTCCCGTACGTGCACAGGATGGGGACATCCTCGTGCAGCACGCGCCGGAGCCGGCTGCGGTCGTTCTTGCCTTCTACGATCATGGCGATATCCATGGCAGCGTCACCTCTTACCGACATCTTACCGTATTTGCGCGCGAAACGAAAAACGGCCTGCCGGAATGATCCGACAGGTCGTTTTTTCGTTGCCAATATGGAGAATTTTAGCACCAGCCGCTAAATACGATAACGAGCAGGATGAAAAGGACGAGGATGATACCGACGTGTCCGAATCCGTGATGACCATGATGGCCGTGGATTGGTTCTACACATTGAGACATTGTGAAGTCACCCCTCTTTCGCCTAATGAGGACTAGGGCTTCAGGCGCTTTGCGTTTAAGCATTACAGCCGCTTGCCACACAGTACTATATGCCCCGGAGTGATAAAAGCCCTGTGCACTTACCCAGTATGGGAAAAATGGGCGCCGGCATCACGCGCGTCTCGGGTTCGTTTCGGATCGGAATAAAAGGGGAGAATCGAGACGGCCAGCATCAAGGCGACGAATGCGATGTAGTAGGGCGAGACGAAATTGCGCAGCTGGCCTGCCAGCATCGGCCCCATGAATGCGCCGACGGAGAAGGCGATCGACAGAATGGAGAAGATGCGTCCGTACCGCTCGCCGCCGCTGCGTTCGATGAGGAGCGAGGACAAGGCGGGGAAGATGACGCCTTTGGCCATGCCGAGAAAGAACAACAGCACGAAGAAAGGAAGCGGCGCGCCCGCGGCAATCGCAAAGTAGGTGAGTGCCAGCAGGAAGGCGCCCCAAAGCGAACGCAGAAAAGGCGAAAGCTTATTCAGGAACAGCATGCTGAGCGTGAACAGCGCGCCAAGGCTGACGATGGAGAAGAGCAGCCCCGTGGTCATCATGCCTTCCTTGGTCGTCGACATGAGCGGCAGCTCGAAGGACAGGATACCTTGCGCGCAGCTCATGGCAACCGGCAGCAGGAAGATGAGCCAAGGAATCGCCGGCGGTTTCTTTTTCGTTGGCGCGCCGCGCATGCCGACCATCTCCGCCTGTGCTTTAACCAAATTGTCTGCGGACAGCTTTTCGCTCTGGGCGGGAACGTCGCGAATGAAGAAGAGGGCGCAGACCGCGGTCACGATCAATACCCAGCCCAGCACATTGAAGGCGGTCGTGAAGCCGATTTGCGCAACCAGGTAAGCCCCCGCTGCGGGAGAGACGACCGAGGCCAGCGTATGGACCAGGCCATTGCCGGACATCAGCTTTCGCTGCTTCATGTGATCCGTGGCGATGCGCGCGAGCAGCGACATGCAGGCGGGAGATAGAAAAGCGAGCACGAAGCCGCTGATCGAGCGGAGGGTGAGCAGCTGCCACGGATCGGTCACATGCGACTGCAGCAGCAGGATGCCGCCGGCGGCGCCCAGGCTGAACACGATGAACAGACGGCTCCCGAACCGGTCGACGCCGACGCCCGCGATGAGATTGCCGGGAAGATGGGTGATCGAATACAGCCCCATCATAAGGCCGATAAAGGACGGGGCGGCTCCGAGCGATACGGCGAAGGGCGTCAGGATGGGATATTGGGCATGCAGGTCGAAGAACGCGACGAACAGGAACAGGTAGAGCCATATGGCGGTTCTCAACGGGAATCACTCCTTCAGTCATGCTAGGAAAAGCTGTTACTACTTGTACGCGCCCGGACGCCCGGATATGTCTCGACTCCGGCCTGGTTTACGCTCCCTAGGTCCTGGGTTATAATGTGTGATATAATGACCTTTTGGTTAAATGGGGGCATGCGGTCAAATGAGCGTTGATTTTAATTATGATACCGATACGTGGGTACAGTTTCTGAAGGATAACTGGCTGTTTCTCGTCATTGCGCTCGTCGTCCTGCTGCTTGTCGTTCGCGTCGTGAAGACCGTCGTGAAATGGCTGATCGTCGTCGTCATCCTGGCAGGCGTCGTTATCTACAGCGGATATTCGCTGGAAGACGTCAAGTCGATCGGCACGAAAGTGGCAGACGGCGTGAAGCAGGAAGCGGTCGCGGCGATGGCGGGCGAAGCGAAGGATGCGACGTTCACGAACAACAGCGACGGCACGTTTACCGTCCGAACGAAAAACCTGGAGCTGAACGGTACCCCCGGAGAGGGCGAAGTGAAGGTCTCGTTCCACGGCACGTCGCTCGGCACCTGGAAGATCGATACGGCGATTCAATCGTTGATCGATCAAGCGAAGAGTAACGTCTGATACGCGGATTAATTGGTTCTACGGCAATATTTGAATGAAGGAGGCCTCATCATGCATACATGGGTCCATACCCTGCTGAAACCGGAACCGGTTGCGCTCATGGTGGTGCTTATCCTGCTTGTCTCCTTATTTTCGGGCATGAGAAGAGGTGCATCGGGTTCCGCGAAGCACCTTTTCTTTTTTATTTGGCAGGCAGCCGCGGTAGTTGCATCCCTAATCGCGGCAGGCAGGGGCGCGGTCTATTTGTCTCCGCGCGTTCAGGACTGGCTGATCGGAAGGGACATCTCGATCCCTGCGGAAGAGATGGGTGCGCTGAAGCAATTCTGGTACACGGTCATTACCAGCCTGCGCGACTTTGAGCTGCTTCGTTTCGGCGTGCTGTTCCTGCTGCTTTATGCGCTGCTTCGGCTGCTGCTCCATACGCTGGAGCCGTTTATATTCGGGCTGGTCGACAGACTGCTCTCGCGCAGCGCCCCGGACGGCCGCAGACATAAGGGGGCATCGCCCCTGATTTCCGGTACGGCAAGCCGGACGACGGGCGCGATGATCGGCGCTTTGCTCGGCGGCGGCCGCGCGTTTATCGTGATGGCCTGCCTCTTCGTCTATGTGTCCGTTCTGCCGAACGCCTTCGGCACCGACGTTATCCGCGCCTCCGCGCTGTATAACAAGACGGCGTCGGAGCTGCTGGATCCCGTAGCCGGCGACGTGCTGAAGCGGGGACCGGTAATCACGGAAGCGGTGGAAGCCGAGTTCCGGCGGGTGCTGGAGCGCAAATACGATGTCATCGATGCCGCCATTCCGGAGAATATCGAAGCGGCGGCCGCGGCGGTGACGAAGAACAAGGGGACGGACGAGCAAAAGGCCCGGGCACTCTACGACTGGGTCGGCACGCGGATCGCGTATGATTGGGATAAAGCGAATAACTACACCGAGCATGGGATATGGAAAGAACAGACGCCAACGGATACGTTCGCCTCTCGCAAAGGCGTCTGTATCGACGTGGCCAGGCTATACTCGGTGATGGCTCGGTCGGTGGGCTTGGAGGTCCGCGTCGTGACAGGCGTCGGCGAGACGGGAGACGGAAGCTACGGCCCGCATGCCTGGAACGAAGTGAAGCTGGCAGATGCCGGCGGCAAGTGGATTCCGCTCGACGCGACTTGGGCTGCCTCGGGCGATTGGTTCAACCCTGAAGGTTTTTCGAAAACGCATATTCGGGAAGTGTAAGGAGCTAAATGTGAGTTATGGTGCAGGACGATCCCCAGAAGCGGGAAATTTCGAGACGGAGAAACTTTTCGTTTCGGCTGAACTTATTCTTTTTTGCCACGTTTTTCTTATTCAGCGTCTTGATCGTCCGCTTGGCGATTCTGCAGTTCGTTGACGGTCCCTCCCTTCGGGAAGAAGAGGAGAAGCGGGGCTCGACGAAAGTGTTGATTCCTCCGATCCGCGGCAATATTTACGATTCGGGCGGCAAGGCGATCGCGTATTCCACCTCGACGCAGTCGCTCTATTACAGCATCGAACCGGGCGCGAAGAAGCAAGATTCGATTGCGACGGCCGAGAAGCTGTTCGACGTATTCCAGAAGCATGGGGATCCCAAGGTTGCCGTTACGCTGGAGCAGATCATCAAGAGCATGGACCTGGAATACAAGAAGAACACCGTATCGGTGCCGCGCCGCATCAAGAGCGGCCTGACATCGGAAGAAATCGCCTTCTTCATGGAGAACCGCGACATGTACAAGGGCATCGATATCATCGAGGAGAGCATCCGGCATTACGATACGACCAATACGGCGGTTCAGCTCGTGGGCTACCTGAAGAAATTCGGCGGCGGCGCGGAGAATGGCTTATATAAGGACAAAGCCAAGACCGACGATGCGCGACTCAAATATTTGCAGCAGGAAGACGTCGGTTACGATGGCCTGGAATTTATGTATCAAGACGAGCTGCGCGGCAAGAACGGGCTGAAGGTCTATCCGGTCAATGCGGCGAGCCGCATCATCGGGCCCCCGGTCGTCACGACGCCGGAGAAGGGCGACAACATCTACTTGACCATCAACCGGCAGGTGCAGGAAGCGACGGAGACGGCGATTATGGACCAGCTGCATTTGCTGCAGACGACGACAACCGATAAGCATGCCCCGAACGCCAAGACCGGCTATGCCGTTGCGATGGAAGTAAAGACCGGCAAAGTGATTGCCATGGCGAGCATGCCGGATTATAATCCGAACATTTGGGAAGGCGGCAGCATTACCACGGATGATTATAATTCCATCAAGTACGTGCTGCAGAACGGTACCATCAGCCCGGTCATCGGACCGTACGACGATCCGAAGGAGCAGCGGAAGCATCCGTCTTCGATCGTGTTCCTTGGCTCCACCCAGAAGCCGCTCTCGGTGCTCATCGGGCTGAACGAGAAGCTGTTCACGACGTCGAGCACCTATACGGACTCGGGGTCGTTCTTCTACGGGAAAGAAGGCGCCACGCGCCGCCGGATCGGGAATGCCAAGGGCCATGCTTACGGAACGCTCGACCCGTCGTCGGCGATTTCCCACTCCTCCAACCCGTTCATGGCCAAAATGATCGGCGATGCCCTCTATCGCAAGGACTCGAAGAACGGCGTCGACATTTGGGATCGGTACGTCAAGCAGTTCGGCCTCGGCGTCAACACGGGGAGCGGGCTGCTGAACGAGAGCCGCGGCGTAATCGGCTACTTCCACGAGAAGGAAGCGGCGAGCTCGCAGTCCGCGCTTATCTTGGCCTCCTTCGGGCAGATGGGACGGTATACGACGCTGCAGCTGGCCCAGTACGCGGCAACGCTGGCGAGCCACGGCAAGCGGATGAAGCCGCAGTTCGTGAAGGAGATCCGCGACTCGGACGGCAACGTCGTGCAGAGCTTTCAGCCTGAGGTCCTGAATACCGTCACGTTCCCGGACGCCTACTGGAGAGAAATCGAAGAAGGCATGTCCAAGGTAAGCTTGGCCAGCTTCAATAACGCGCCGTACAAAGTACTTCGTAAAACAGGAACGTCTCAGCAGCAGGTCAGCGGCAAAACCGTGGAAAACTCGGTGTTCATTGCCTCTGCGCCTGCCGACGATCCGGTCATTGCCGTAGCGGTCGTTATCCCGGAGGGCGGCTTCGGCGCCGACGGTGCCGGGCCGGTCGCTCGCAAGATTTTGGATGCCTACGAGGATTACATCGGCTTGAACGGCGTGCCGAAGAAGCAGGCATCGCCGCAGGCAGGCAGCGCGGCTAACGGGACAACAGGCGCGAACGGTGCTGCCAGGTAAGGAACGGAACGTTAATGGATTGGCGCCATCGGTTTGAAGAGCGCCTACGAAACGGGAAGAAGCAAACGGGAAGAAGCAAACGGGAAGAAGCAGACAGTGTTCTGCGTCTTCCCGTTTTTTTGTTAGGCTTCCAGGCATTGTACATTTGTTGCACAACAGCAACATTCTTGCATATGATAAAAATATGATCGTTACCCAAGGAGGGGATCCCATGCGGAGAAGTTTATGGAAGCTGCCGGCTTTGCGCAGATTCGTATACGCCGTTCTGTTTCTTGCCGGCACGCTGATCGGCGTTTGAGCGTAAGAGCAGTTTGGATTCTCTCCATTCTGTGCTAAAATTGCTCTAGCGAGCTGCCTGCAGGCGCAGCTTGGGCAAGGAGGCCATCATGGGATCGATTAAACTAGTTGCATTAGACATGGACGGAACGCTTCTCAACGATCGGCAGGAAGTGAGCCAGGAGAACGCGAAATGGATTCGCAAGGCGCTGGATGCCGGCATTATCGTCAGCTTCGCGACGGGCCGCGGCTATCAGAGCGCCCTGCCGTATGCGGAGCAGCTCGGACTCGAGACGCCGATGATCACCGTCAACGGCGGCGAGATTTGGACGCGCCCGCAGGTGCTGCATCAACGGACGCTCATGCCTCTAGCGATGTTGAAGCGGCTGCGCGAACTCGCGTTGAAGTATCCCGACTGCTGGTATTGGGCGTACACGACGATGGGCATCTACAACAAGGAGAACTGGAGCGAGATCGCCGGCGATCTGGAATCGCAGCACTGGCTGAAGTTTGGCTACTACACGGAGGACAAGCCCATGCTGGAAGCGATTCTGAAGGAAACTTCCTCCTGGGGAGGGCTGGAAATTACCAATTCCTCGTCTTCTAACCTGGAGATGAATCCCGAGGGAGTATCCAAAGCTTCTGCCCTTCGCGAGCTGTGCAGCGTTCTTGGCATCGAGATGTCGCAGGTCGCGGCAATGGGCGACAGCTTGAACGATATCGCGATGATCCGCGAGGCAGGACTTGGCGTCGCGATGGGCAATGCCCAGGACGAAGTGAAAGCGGCTGCGAATGTCGTCGGCGTGACGAACGAGGAGGATGCGGTTGCGCATTTGATTCAAACCTATATTCTGAAAGGGTGATGCGGGGATGGAAATCGCAGGCTGGATTATCGTCATCGTTTTATTCGTCGTCGGTATGGCCGGCGCGATCTTTCCGATCCTGCCGGGGGCGCTGGCGATTTACGCCGCTTTCTTCGTGTACGGATTCTTCATCTCGTTTTCACCTTTCGGCTTTTGGTTCTGGACCATTCAAACGCTCATCGTCATCGTGCTGTTCATCGCCGATTACGCCGTCAGCGCTTGGGGTGTGAAGAAGTACGGCGGCTCCCGCGCGTCCGTCATCGGCAGCACCATCGGCATCCTGATCGGCCCGTTCGTCATTCCGGCGTTCGGTCTGATTCTGGGCCCGCTCCTCGGCGCCGTCATCGGCGAGCTGTTCACCGGGGCGGGCTTCGAGAAGTCGCTTAAGGCGGGGCTCGGGGCCGTCGTCGGTTTGTTCACCAGCACGGTCGTCAAATTCATTCTGCAGGGCGCAATGATTCTTATTTTCTTTCTATGGCTTTAATTCGAGGAGGCAGATGGAGAATGGTCAAAGTTACCGTATGGAACGAGTTTCTGCACGAGAAGCAGCACGATGAAGTAAGGTCCGTCTATCCGGACGGCATTCATGAGGCGCTGAAGGCGGGGATCGGCACGGATGGATTCCAGGTCGCGACAGCGACGTTGGAGCAGCCGGACCATGGCCTGTCGACCGAGGTGCTGGCGAACACCGACGTATTGATCTGGTGGGGCCATATGGGTCATGACAAGGTTGAAGACGCCATCGTCGAGCGCGTGTTTGCCCGCGTCATGGAAGGCATGGGACTGATCGTCCTGCACTCCGGCCACTTCTCCAAAATTTTCAAGAAGCTGATGGGCACGGGCTGCGACCTGAAATGGCGCGAGGCCAATGAGAAGGAACGGATCTGGACCGTTAATCCGGCGCATCCGATCGCGGCAGGCATCCCGGAGCAGTTCGTTCTCGATCGCGAAGAGATGTACGGCGAGCATTTCGATATTCCGGCGCCGGACGAGCTCGTGTTCGTCAGCTGGTTCGAAGGCGGAGAAGTGTTCCGCACGGGCTGCACCTGGTCCCGCGGTCAAGGCAAGGTATTCTACTTCCGTCCCGGCCATGAGACCTATCCGACCTATTATAATCCAACCGTGCTGCAGGTTATCCGCAACGGTATCCGCTGGGCAGCTCCGTCGGGCGCGGCCAAGCCGGTGCGAGGCAACCATCAGCCGCTTGAGGAAATCAAAGCGAAATAAGCTTCAGAGTAGGAGACTATAAGCAGCTCATGGTTACAAAGGACTCTTTAATCAAAGGTACGATTATTCTGGCAGCGGCGGCGCTGGTGGCCCGTTTCCTCGGCATTTTCCAGCGTATCCCGCTGGACTATATGACGGACAGCCACGGCGGCGGTTATTTTACCGTCGCCAATAACATTTACTTAATGCTGCTCATCGTCGCTACGGGCGGCATTCCGAGCGCGATCAGCAAAATGGTATCCGAGCGCTATGCGCTCGGCCGTCCTGACGAAGCGCGGCGCATCTACAAGGCGGCGCTGTTGTTCGGCGCCGTGACGGGCGTGCTCATCACGGTGCTGCTGCTCATCTTCGCGCCGTACTACGCGACGCACATCGCGGAGAAGCCGGGAGCGGATCTAGCGGTGCGCGCGATTGCGCCTGCGCTGCTGTTCTTCCCGATCATCGCCATGATGCGCGGATACTTCCAAGGCCGGCAGTACATGACGGCAGGCGGCGTCTCCCAAATCGTGGAGCAGATCCTGCGCGTCATCACGGCCGTCGGACTCGGTTACCTGGCGTTCGCCCAGGACTGGGGCCAGGATTGGATTGCAGCCGCGGCTACATTCGGGAGCGTGTTCGGCAGCGTGGGCGCATTCGCGATCATGCTGTCTTATGCCCGCAAGTTGAAGCGTCAGGATATGAAAGATGCGGCCAGCGCTGGCCGAGCTTCGGCCGTGACGCGGCCCTCGGCGTTGTCGTTCCGATCCATCTATAAGGAACTGTTCAAGATTTCGGTACCGATCGTCATTACGTCGATGACGGTGCAGTTCATTTATTTCTTCGACACGTCGTTCTTCATGAAGCTGACGCATGGCTATTACGTCAGCGCCGACGCCGATCAGATGCTGGACTGGCTGGGGGTAAAAGCGCAGGCGCTTGCCGGCATTCCGCCGATCCTGGCGATCGCGCTCAGCCAATCGATGATTCCGATTATTTCGGCCGCATACAAGGTCCGTAATATGAAGGAAGTCGAACGCCAAGCGTCGCTCGTCATGCGAATCGTCGTCTTCACGGGCGTTCCGGCTTCGCTGATCATGACGGTCGTCGCCATATCCATTACGGGCTTGCTCTTCTCCAACATCGGAGGCAGCGGCGCCGTCGCGGCACTGACGGCAGGGACGATCTTCCAGATTACGATGATGACGAGCAATACGGTGCTGACGAGCATGAACAAACCGACGCTTCCGATGCGCCATGCGCTGATCGGCATCGTCATCAAGGTCGTGACAAGCTTGATCCTGGCGCCGCTGCTCGGCGTATACGGCATCATTCTGTCCTCCACGATCTGCTTCCTGGCGATCGCTACGCTTAATTTCCGCAGTATTCGCAAGGAGATCAAGCTGAACATTCTCGGTACTCGCTGGGTAGGCTATGGGGTGACGATCGCAGTCGCTTCCGGTGCCGGATGGCTGATCGATTATGCGTGCCGCACGTATATCGGAGGTCCGGACAAATTGACTTACGCCATCGCCTGCATTGCCGCGGGCGTCGTTTCGCTTGGGCTGTACGTCGCATTCTTGATCCTGCTCAAGGTGATTACGAAGGATGACGTTCAGCAATTCCCGGGCTCGCTAAGGCGGCTGCTGAACCCGCTGATGCGCATAGCGGCGCGGCGCAGCGCCAATTCCAATCATTAAAAATCATTTCCATAACCCCCTCTATATGGTAGAATTGACCGTGGTCTTTTTACCTAGGAGAGGGGTTTTTTACGTTGATGAAATCATGGATTAGGGGAAAGAAAGCGTTAGGCTTACTAGCCGTCTCGCTCATCGTGCTCGTGGTGGCGGGATGTCAAGCGCTGAATGGCGTGGATTTCAATTCGATGCTGAAGCAATCGCTCAGCACAACCTCGTTCGAAGGATCCACGACGATCGAATTCAAGCTGCTGCCGAACGACGAGGACGACTCGGATGCGGCGGCGTCCGCCGAGACGGAAGAACTGCTGAACTTGTTGTCCAATGTCAAGCTGCAGCTCGATGATGTGAAGTCGAGCGAGGAAGCGGGCATGTCCGCGAAAGGCAGTCTGGAGCTTGGCGATCTACATATACCGTTCGAAGCGAAAATGAACAATGATGCCGCCGAGCTGGATTTGGAGGGTGCAAGGCAGCCGATCATTCTTCATCTGACGGATGCCGCGCCTGACTCGGCTGCCCAGCCGGACGAAGAAACGCTCGCGCAGGCGCAGAAGCAAATCATCGACGCATTCAGCAGCTATGCCGTGGACAATTTGCCGAACCCGGTTCACCTTAGCGTGCTGCCCGGACAAGAGAGCGTGAACGGGAACACCGTCACCGGGATGAACGTCCATGCCGAGCTGAAGGGCACGGAACTGCTGGATTGGTTCAAATCGTACCTGGATGCGCTGATCGCCGACAAGGATGGCTTGAAGGCCATGCTGACCGGCGTGCTGGAAGCGGTCCAAAGCCAGTCGGCTCTGCTCGAAGATTCGCCTGCGGACAGTCTCTTCGGTTCGCTTCCGGAGAAAGACAAATCGGCAGAAGCGATCAACGACGCGGTCGATCAAATGATTGACGCGTTCACGGAGGTGCAGGCGAACATCGCGCAGTCCGAACAAGAAGATCCGGAAGGAAGAGACAGCTTGTTCAATGACGGCGTATACGTGAAAGGCGACGTGTTCATCGACGGCAAGCTGGATATCCGCAAGGCGGTCATCGAAGCGGGTGTTACCTTCAATGACGAGGTGCCGGCAGCGATGAAAACAGACGACTCCGGTATTACAGTCCCTTCTATTTACAAAACGGATGGTACCGAAGACTCCGACAGCGAAGACGGCTTCGATGCAGTTACGGACGAGGACTTCGATTACGAGGATTCCTACGTAACGATATCGCCGTTCAAAGGCATTTGGTTGAAGGTCTCAACTGAACGTTGGAACGTCAACGGAGACGTGAAGCCGGATGCTCCTTCGACAGGCACGCCTGCAATGGACGCCGAGAAGCTGGCGGAGATGCAAGGCTACGAAGTGCTCCGTCAGTTCGACAGCAGCTCCGACATTTACGATCTGCTGCGCAACCAGGCGCATATCAGCAAACAAACGATCATGCTGAATACGGAGTACGGTCCTTATCAGCCGATCGTGACGCCTGGCGGAATCGCTCTTATTCCGCTTCGCTATGCTGCGGAGGCCATTGGCGCGCAGGTGCTGGAAGAGCGCGGCGGCGGAATCCGCGTGCTGGACAGCGCCACGAATGCGGACATTCGCTTGAAAAAGGGCGGCGTCAATGCGATCATTAACGGGAAGACGGTCACATGGCGTTTTCCGCTGACCGTCGTGAATGACATGACCTACGTACCGGCCCGCGACTTCGCGAATGCGGTGGGCGCGCAGGTGAGCTGGGAGCAGGATTTCGGCTCCAAGACACTGATGTTGGTTCGTGAGCCGTAAATTCGAGGCTTTGATCCAATCGTTCCCGGAACGGGCATGCTACACAAATACAACCCGCTACAGGAGGAGAGATTCGCATGGAATTGATTTCAACAGATGAAGCATTCCGCAGTGCCGTGCAAGGAGATGGCGTCACCGTGGTGGTCTTCAAGACAACCTGGTGCCCGGATTGCCATTTCATCGACCCGTTCATGCCGGAGGTGGAAGCGGCGTATAGCGGCAAAATCCGCTTCTTCCAGATCGACCGCGACGATTTGCCGGATCTGTGCAGCGAGCTGAACATCTTGGGCATTCCGAGCTTCATTGCTTTCAAGAACGGCGGCGAGCTCGTGCGGTTCGTGAACAAACTCCGCAAATCGCGGGAGGAAATCGAGCAGTTTCTGGATCGTGCGCTTCAAGTGGGAGAAGCCCTTCAACGATAGCCAAGCGACCCTTCTGCAGGCCCGCCAAGCGGCAAAACAGCCGTTTTGGCGGGCTTTTCTCATTACATGGGCGTTCACAGTTTGAACATGGTATTTGTCGAATTTGTTCGTTATAATGGGAGGTGATTCTTTCGGAAGTAAGGTGATGAAGTTGAACGCGAAACGCTATCGTGCGCTTGCGATCCTGACCTGCATCGGTATGTTCCTCGTGCTGATTGCGGGCGCATTGGTTACGAATACGGATTCCGGCCGCGGCTGCGGCACGGATTGGCCGCTCTGCAACGGTAAATTTATTCCGGCGTATACCGTCGAGTCGTTAATCGAATATTCCCATCGTTTAATCAGCGGCGGGGTGGGCATGCTGGTTCTTGCGGCCTTCATTGCCACGCTGGTCTTATACCGCAATGAGAAAGAGCCGATTGTCTATGCGTCGGGGGCTGGTCTATTCACGCTGCTGCAGGCGCTGCTTGGTGCCGCTGCCGTCATCTGGCCGACAACGCCGGCCGTGCTGGCGCTTCATTTCGGGATTTCGATCCTGGCCTTTATGTTCACGCTGCTGCTCGTCATTTGGACGTATCGCAAGAAACGCGGAACGTCATCGGACAAGCCGCTTGCCGCTATTCCGCGGCCGGTATTTTGGTTTTCCTTATTTATTCTCGTCTATAGCTATTGCGTCGTCTACTTGGGGGCTTACGTTCGCCATACGGATTCGGCCGGCGGCTGCGAGGGCTGGCCGCTTTGCAACGGGGAATTCGTTCCGGAGCTGAACGGCGCGACGCTTTATGTGTTTTTGCATCGCGTAGCCGCCGCCGTCTTGTTCATCTTGATCGGTCTGTTGACCTTGTACTTCAATCGCGTAAGCCAAGGCCATCCGGGATTGCGCAAGGCGTTGACCGCTACGTTCGTACTCGTCTGCTGCCAAGTGCTGAGCGGTGCGCTGCTCACGGCAACGCTGCGCAATGACGATTGGTTCGTGTTCACGAGTATATTGCACAATATGATCGTCTCCGCGCTGTTCGGCATCCTATGCGATTTTATGATTCGAGCTTGGAAATGGCGCGAAGGGCGGCCTCGGGTATAGGCCTTCTCCGCGGCTCATCAGCACGACTTCTCGGTAAGGCAACTTGTTCGAGTATGGAGGAATGACGATGCTCCGCATGCTGTTTGGCGAACCCCCGCGCAAGGACGAGGGCAAGCTGCTAGAGGCGAACCAAGCGATGCAGCGGTTTGCTGCTTTAATGACCAGCCGCATTGAGCGCGGTTTGGACAACGACCATCTGCTGCGCAAATTCGAGATCTACACGCTGGGCTTGATTGCAGCGCTGGATGAGCTGGAGCAAAGCGTCTATGCCGCCGCCAAATTCGCCGCAGCGGTGAAGTCGGAGACTGTCGAGGGCATGTCTGAAGCGGAGGCTATGAACTACCGCAGATACGTCTATTTCGATAAGAACGCCTTTATTCGTTTGTTCTCCTTGTTGGACAAGCTCGGAACGCTGATGAACGATTCGCTTCGATTGGAAACGGAGCGGCTCAAGCCGCATTATTCGTATTTTACCGTTCTGCGCCGAATGTTGGATCGAAATGCCTATCCTGAATTAACCGGTCAGCTGCATAAACTCAAGGAAGAGGGCAAGGAAGCGATGAACCGTCTGCGCAAGCGGCGCAATACGGAAATCCATTACATGAACTCCGAGATGCAGGACGACCTGAAGCAGAACCACGAAGCTTATTTCGAGCCGCATCGCCTGGAGGATTTATCGCAGCAGACGCAGGACCTTGCACAAATGATGGACTTCGTGCTGGATACGCTTAAGCTGACCTTTCATCACGCCTACAGCCAGTTCGAGCATTGAAGCTGACCTAGGAGGATGCCATGGAGCTGCAAGGAAGAACGGCCCTAATAACCGGAAGTGCCAAAGGCTTAGGCAAAATGACCGCGCTCGCGCTGGCCGCCATGGGCTGCGATATCGTCCTGAATTACGTGACCAGCGAGCAGGAGGCGCAGCAGCTGGCGGGCGAGATCACGCAGCGCCACGCGGTCCGGGCAACGGCGTTCCGTGCGGATATCGCCGTCGCGGAAGATGTCGCCCGTCTTGCTTCGAAAGCGCTGTCTTGGTCTCGGACCGGCAGCATCGACATTCTCGTCAACAATGCGGGACCGTTCATTCGCGAGCGTCGGCTCTTTACGGATTACGACGCAGCCGATATTACGGGACTCGTGAATGGCAACCTGCTCGGCGTCATGCTGCTGGATCATCATGTGCTGCCAGGGATGCGGAGCCAGCAGTGGGGACGCATTATCCATTTCGGCTTCGGCCATGCCGGCGAAGGACGCGCTTGGCCGCACAGGGCGGTGTATGCGGCCGCCAAGACGGGACTGGTATCCTTTACGAAAACGCTGGCCGTCGAAGAGGCTAGCAACGGCATTACGGTACATATGGTATGTCCCGGGGATATCCGGGGGATGAATAAAGAGCGTACGATTGCCGAAGTAGCCGAAGAGCGGGACGAGGAGTCGCCTCGCGGCCGGCCGGGCAGCGGAGAGGATATCGCGCGCGTTATCTCGTTCCTTTGTTTGCCGCAGTCCGATTATATGACCGGCAACATTGTGGATGTGACGGGTGGGTTTGACCCCATCAAAACATCGATCAAGTCCTGAAGTGTTAAAGCATGACCTGCGGTCGGAATGAGCCTTCAATCGCTGTTGTAATTCTTTTTTCCTGATTATTTAATTGAGTAGATGTAGAAAACAGATTACAAAGGCGAACGCTTACGCTTTTTCGGCTTCATTCCGACCTCCGGTCACTTTAGAACATTCACGACTAGAGACTACAACAACAAAAAACAAAAAAAAAACAACAACAAAAAGCGTCTTGCCGTTGGCAAGACGCTTTCATGTAAATAATGGGACAACAGGAAGCAAGTTTTAGAAAACTTGCATAACCTCTTGTACGCCTTCGACTTCCTCGAGCAGTGCGCGTTCGATACCTGCTTTAAGCGTGATCGTCGAACTTGGGCAGCTGCCGCAAGCTCCCATCAAACGGAGCTTAACGATGCCATCCTCTACATCAACGAGTTCAACATCGCCGCCGTCGCGCTGCAAGAACGGGCGAAGCTTATCGAGAACGTCCAGTACTTCATCATACATGGTGCTTTGTGCGTTTTCACTCATTGCAATCCACTCCTTTCTCCCCTATTATAGTACAAAGCAAAGCAATTGAAAATGGATATCAGAACAAGAGGCAAGGTGAATCATCATGTTGAAACCAATTATTGAATTTTGCGCCAGCAATATGCACCACGGCACGGACAAGCTGATGAAGAAATTAGAAGCGAATCCGGATTATGAAGTCATTGAATATGGCTGCCTGGGCAATTGCGGCGAATGTTATCTCGTGCCGTTCGGCATGGTGGACGGTCAAATCGTCTCTGCCGATACCGTCGAAGAACTGGAAACAAAACTGATGGATGAGATCGAAGAGCAGCAGGCACTCCGCGAAGCGCTCGACCGGATCATTGACGATATGTAGCACCGCGTGCAAGCTGCACGTAGCTGAACATTTTACCGTCTGAAACCGAAGCCGAGCTTGAGAGAAGATGAGCGGAGCTGGACCGATTCAAAATATAATTACAGATTTTAATAGTTTAACCCATATGATGCTTCGACATCCAGAGGACGCCGCTTTTTACGAGACGCGGCACTCTGCCCATCATCGTCGCTCGGCCCATGAGGCCGAAGCCGTCCTTCTTGCCCAGTGAACCGAGCGTGCCCTTCAGCTTGATCTTGCCGAGCTTCGGCGTTTTGCCGCTCCAGATTGCCTGCATAACTTCCGCAACCTGCTTGCCTTGACCTTCAGCAGCTTGCGCGCTCGGCGAGAAAGGCACGGAAGCACAGTCGCCGACGATGAAGACTTCGTTGTAATCGGGTAGCTGATGATACTCATTAATGATTAGACGGCCTTGATTGTCCTTCGGCAGATTCATGCGCTGCACGATCGCCACGGGCTGAATGCCTGCAGTCCATACGGTCACGTCGGACATGATCGGACTTGCGTTGTTCGCATCGTGAAGGACGCCTTCCTCCAGCTTATGCAACGAAACATGACCACGCATCTCCACCTCATGCTCGATGAACCACGACGATACGTATTGCTGCAGCTTGCCTGGGAACGCAGACAGGATGCTCGGACCGCGGTCGATGATACGGATGTTCAAGTCCGGCCGGCTCTCCCGAAGCTCTGCAGCCACTTCTACGCCGCTTAATCCGCCGCCGACGATCGACACTTGGCCATAAGGCTTCACGTCGTTCAAGGCCATATAGGTTTTACGTGAAGCGGACATCGTCTGGATGCTGTTGGAGTACAACTCCGCTCCGTCGATGCCATGGTACTTGTCCGTGCACCCAAGCGCGACGACGAGCCAATCGTACGAGAGCGGCTCCTGCCCGGCCATGACGATATGCTTCTCGTCCAAATTGACGTCCGTCACTTCGCCGTAGGTTACGATCAGACGCGGATCCGACGGGAAGGCGACCCGCAGGTCGATTTCCGGCGATGTGCCGGCAACCAGTGAATAATATTCTGTTTTTAGTCCTTGGTACGGCATGCGATCAATAAGCACGACAACCGTGTCATCCGGCAGCTCGCCTTCAAGCAGTGCATGAGCAACCGTAAGTCCTCCGTAGCCACCGCCAAGAATAACGAATCGTTTCATTCCAATCCCAACTTTCTTTGTAGCAATAAGTGCTGTTCTGAGTGGTTTTGTGTTGTAGTATGCGCACGACAGACCCTCGCAATGAGAACATCTCCTCGCGAAGGTCATGGGAATCGCTGTTTATTCGAAAACCTTAACTTCATTGTAGAACGTATCGCGTTCCACTGGAATGCGTCCGGCGCCTTTGATAAGCCAGATGAGGTCTTCGCGCGTAATGCCTTCCGGTGTCAGCGCGCCCGCAGCATGGCTGATGCGTTCTTTCACCATCGTGCCGTGTACGTCGGAAGCGCCCATCGTCAAGGCAACCTGAGTCAGCTGCGTGCCGATATTAATGAAGTACGCTTTGATGTGCTGGATGTTGTCCAGCATCAACCGGCTGATGGCGATAGCCTTCAGATCGTCGAAAGCCGAGTTGCGGCGGCGGATGCTCGCCTTCGGGCTGATCGGCTGCATGGAGAGCGGAATGAAGACTTGGAAGCCGTTCGTCTCGTCCTGGAGCTCCCGGATTTGCAGCATATGATGGATGCGGTCTTCCTTCTTCTCGACCGAACCGTACAGCATCGTCGTATGCGTGCGAAGGCCCAAGTTATGCGCGGTGCGGTGAACCTCCAGATACTGGGAGACATCGGCTTTGTCGACGCGCATTTTTTTGCGATACTCGTCCGACAAAATTTCGGCGCCGCCGCCGGTCAAGCTTTGCAGGCCGACCGCAATCAGCTCCTGCAGCACTTCCTTATAGCTCAGACCGCTGATGCGGGAGAAGAAGTCGATTTCTGCTGCCGTGTAAGCTTTCAGAGCGACTTCAGGGAAACGCTCGTTCAAGGCCTTCAACGAATCGACGTAATATTGGAACGGAACATGCGGATTATGACCGCCGACGATATGGAACTCCCGGACGTCCGGGTGAATATGCTGTTCCACATAGGCGATCATCTCGGGTCCGCTCAACGTATAGGCGCCTTCTTGGCCCTCGTCCTTGCGGAAGTTGCAAAACGCGCAGTGCGCTTCGCACACGTTGGTAAAATACAAGCTCATATTTTCGATAAAATAGACCTTGCGTCCGTTCTTCTTGAGGTTAACCTCGTTGGCCATCTGTCCGATCGTCAGCAGGTCGTCGGATTTATACAGAAACTCTCCATCTTCTTGCGTGAGACGTTCGCCGGAACGAACCTTCTCCATGATGGCTTGCATTTGCTTGACTTCTGTCGGTATAGCAACATTCATGACGGCTTCCTCCTTGTCCGCCGGGCACGCGCTTGCAGGTCCGGTGATTGAAATAATGAAGAGAATAATGAGTTGTGCCACACAATTCATTACTTTGTGAAAAAAATTACTTATTCTTTCCCTAAAAAACCACTAGCACAACTTTTCCTTATTATAAACCTCGGGGAACGCGGGCGGCAACTATTAAGTCATACCATGCCACCAAAGTGCTGGAAGAAGCGCATCGGTTCGGATCTAGATTTTGAACAAGGGAGTAATTGAAGTACAATATAGACAAGAGCAATGTCATTCGACATTGGGAAACGAGGGACAACATGGCAAACACATACACCTATACCCGCAAAGAAGAAGCGTTAAACGCGATTACGCATGGAATCGGCGCGCTGCTGAGCGTGGCTGCGCTTGTGCTGCTCATTGTATTCGCCGCGTTGAAAGGGAATGCTGAGCATGTCGTCAGCTTTACTATCTATGGTACCATGATGCTTCTGCTGTACGTGTCGTCGACGCTCGTCCACAGTTTTCCGGAAGGCCGGGCGAAAAACGTATTCGAGATCATGGATCACGCCTGTATCTATCTGTTCATTGCCGGCACTTATACTCCGATTGTCCTTCATATGGTGCAGGGTGCGGCAGGTTGGACGCTGCTTGGCATCGTGTGGGGACTTGCGCTCTGCGGCGTCATATTCAAGGTCTTCTATGCGTCCCGGTTTCTGTTCACTTCGACGATCGTCTATATTCTGATGGGGTGGATGATTGTCTTCGTCTGGGGTCCCCTGAAGGCGAATTTGGCTGAAGGCGGTCTGCATCTGCTCATAGCGGGCGGTTTGTTGTATACGGTCGGAACCATATTCTACGTATGGCGGAGCTTCAAGCATCACCATGCGGTATGGCATTTGTTCGTCCTCGGCGGCTCTGCGCTGCATTTCTTCGCGATCATGCTTTATGTGCTGCCGAGATAATGGGAGCAAAGCGGAAGCTAATCCCGCAAAAGCGTTCCAAACAGGGCCGTACGCATATTGAGTCGCGGACGGATGTGCAGTATACTTATACTATAGAAACGTAAGTAAGTCGCATGATATGAGCGAAGGAGGAAAAACCATGATTACGATCAGCGAGACAGCTAACGAGAAAATCAAAGAAATGCTTGCAGCCGAGGATGCGCCGGAATTGTTTTTGCGCGTTGGCGTGAAGGAAGGCGGCTGCAGCGGTTTCTCCTACAATATGGGCTTCGACGACGAGATCGCCGAGTCCGACAAAGCATTGGAAATGGACGGCCTGAAGGTTGTCGTGGACGGAGACAGCATCAAATATTTGAACGGCCTTCAGATCGACTTCAAGGAATCCGCCATGGGCGGGGGCTTCACCATCAATAACCCGAACGCGACCGCGACCTGCGGATGCGGATCGTCGTTCCGTACGGCGACGGAAGCAGGGAATCCTGCGGCCGAGCCTTGCTAAACGATTAGTCGGACGCGAACACATGATTGCGTCGCATCAATGCTTTGAAATTACTTATGAAATCACTTAGTATGTACAACCCAAAAAGGAAGGCCCCCGCATGCGGGAGCCTTCCTTTTTGCTATGAGTTTATGGCATAGCACTATTGCGCCGCAATCGCGCGAACCTCCGCCAGTGTCGCTTCGTCGAGCTTGATATCAATTGCGGGAAGCACGCCAAGG
This sequence comes from Paenibacillus sp. J31P316, assembly GCF_056269105.1. Taxonomy (NCBI): domain Bacteria; kingdom Bacillati; phylum Bacillota; class Bacilli; order Caryophanales; family Paenibacillaceae; genus Paenibacillus; species Paenibacillus sp. J31P316. The sequence continues at coordinate 961,858 of NZ_JBWDNI010000003.1, forward strand.
ATGTGGCTCGGCTTGCGGACGCCGACGATGGCGCTCGACAACGCAGGATGCGCCAAATCGTAAGCGACGGCAAGCTGCGGCAGCGTAATATCGAAGCGGGCTGCGACTAGCTTCAGCTTCTCCGCTTTATCCACGTTGCTGCGCAGGCCCTCGCCGGTATGCGCTTTGTTGCGAGAGCGCCAATCGTCTTCGCCGAAGGTCGTCTCGTACGTATAGTTGCCGGAGAGCAGACCGGACGTCAAGGGGCTGTACGCGACGACGCCGATTCCGTTCGCTTGGCAGAAAGGAAGCAGCTCCTGTTCGGCAGCCGGGCGCAGAATGGAGTAGGGGGGCTGAAGAGCGTCGACATGACGCACGGTCAGCGATTGCTGCAGCTGTTCCACGTTGTAGTTGCTGACGCCGACGTACCGAACCTTGCCGTCCTGAACGAGCTTGTCCATCGCGCGCATCGTTTCTTCTGCCGGTACTTCGCTGTCCGGCCAGTGCACCTGGTACAAGTCGATGACGTCCGTTCCGAGCCGCTTCAGCGAAGCTTCGGCTTCGCGTATGACGGATTCGTAAGCGCCGCTTCTGGTGACGCTGCCCGATTCGTCCCAGACGAGGCCGCATTTCGTCGCGATGATGACGCGGTCGCGGTCGCCGCGGAGCGCTTGGCCAAGCACCTCTTCGGAATGGCCGAGACCATATACCGCAGCCGTGTCATAGAACGTAATGCCGGCATCGAGCGCGGCGCGAATGCTCTCGATGGACTGATCATCGTCTTGACTCCCCCAAGCGCTGGCCCATCCGGCCCCTCCGATTGCCCAAGATCCAAAACCGATTACGGAAACATCGGGGCCGTTCTTGCCGAGTTTGCGATATTGCATGCGTTCTTCATCCACCCTTCCTATGAGTTGATTCCATTATAGTAGACGCCAACGCGGAAAGATACTTGAGCGGTCATCGTTGAATGTCGATTGCTGGCAGTTCGTTAAATCATGATGCTTCTTCCCTATCCATTGCCCGGGTAATAAACGCCAACCTCTATCAGCCTATTAAATCAGGCGAGTTAACCATATCAATCATCCAAGAGATAGATGATTACGAGGCATATGCTGTCCTATAGCACGCCACGAAGGGGAGGACCACGACATGGGAAATGAATCGGGAAGGCAGCTGGCAAGCAAGTGGGCAAAGACGGAGGCGCTGTTGTCTCACGCGCAGATTGCTCCGCATATCCCGCCGACTCGGATGTTCACGCGCGATAATTTGAGCAGCATGCTGAATCAGCACAGCATGGTTGTCGTCAAGCCGGTGAAAGGGGCGGGAGGTCACGGAGTCATCAAGGTATCGCGGGAAGGAGGCAGCTATCGCTATACGTATTACTCCAAGACGAACAGTTTTCAGAGCTTCGAAGGGCTCTATAAATCTCTGAACTCCAAACGCGGCAACCGCCGATACTTGATCCAGAAAGGCATTCGCTTGGCGACCATCGCGGGCAGGCCGATCGATTACCGCGTGAAATACGTGAAGCAGCCGGAGGGACATTGGAACATTACCGCGATTGTCGGCCGCTTGGCCAAACCGGGACTGTTCGTGACGAACATTTGCCGTGGAGGCACGCTGTTAAGCGGTTCCGAGGGTATTCGCCGTTCGTTCTCGAGCGCGTCCGTCGGACCGAAGAAACGGGAAATGCGAACGCTTACGCAATTGTCGACGGAAGTGCTGGAAAGCCGTTTCCCGGGAATCGGAACGCTGGGCTTTGACTATGGCATCGATACGAGCGGGAAAATATGGATTTTCGAAGTGAATACGAGGCCGCAGTAATGATTAACCCGATTTAATATATTCAATTGATAGACTCATAGAGGATCATTAAAGTTTTTTATCGAAATGGACGATCATCAGCCTGTGTATAAAAGTATCCACAAATTCCCATCGATATTTCCTGTTTATTCGACCTTTATTCACATCCTGCACACAAGCTGTCCACAGTAGGATGTGGATATCCGGAACGCTTGTTCTATCGTTCAAGGACATGCTAAGATGAACTGGAAGTAAGAGGAAGGGGGGCAGTGGATATGGAACAACTGTCTGATGAATTGCTGCTCGATGCGTATATTGCCGCAAATAAATATAACTTAGAGCCTGAGTTTATCGAAATGCTGGAAGTCGAACTCCTACGCAGGCAGATCAGTCCGGACGCCTACCGCAACTCTGCCTAACACTTCACGGTCAACAAGCTTTAAGGCCATTTTTGAACGACGGCTTGATACGCTGCATCGCATTGACGACAATAAACAACATGGCCGCAGCTTTGGGCCGATAGCCCGATCCCGGAAGACATCGTCATCGAAGAAAGCTCTTCCATAATATCATCCGGCTGATAAGGGGCATAAGGACCCGTAAAATCGACTGCCCGCCCTAAATCATCGGTTTGCACCGCGCAGGTTGGACATTGAACATGCAACTGTTCCAAGCCGTTGCAAATAGGACATAACATATTGAAAGGGTACCCTCCTTAGCTGTGCGCGTAATGATCGCGGATGACGGCTATAGATAGGATACCCTTTTTTATTGGAATTACTTCGCGCGTCAGGCGTGCAGCGGGCTTATAGCTTCATGTTGCTGCTATGGCCCGGCGAAAGCTTGGCGGTCGGATCGACGTATACTTTAGCGTTGTTGATTGCGGTAGGCGCTTCGCCGAATCCGACGGCAATGAGCTTTAATTTGCCGGGATACGTCGTAATATCTCCTGCCGCGAATATGCCGGGCACACTGGATTCCATACGGGAATCGACGATGATGCTGCCTCCGTCAATCTCAAGACCCCATTCGGCGATCGGGCCGAGCGAGGAGACGAAGCCGAAGTTAACGATGACGGCATCGGTATCAAGCGATTTGATTTCGGCCGTCTTGACGTGTTGAAGCGTAACGCCCTCGATGCGGTCCGTCCCTTTCAAGGCGGTAAGCTCATAAGGGGTCAGTACCTTGACGCTCGACTTGATCAGGTTCTCCACGCTATGTTCATGCGCTCTGAATTTATCGCGGCGGTGAATAAGCGTCACGCTGGCCGCGATCGGCTCCAGCATAAGCGACCAATCCACCGCCGAATCGCCGCCTCCGCTTACGATGACATGCCGACCGCGAAACTGACTAAGGTCACTGATGAAATAATGCAAGTTCCTCTGCTCGAATCGGGACGCTTCATCAAGCTCCAGCCGCCGTGGTTCGAAGGCGCCGACTCCGGCGGTAATGATGACCGATTTGGCGTAATGCGTCGTTTTGTCCGTGACGATGGCGAAGTCGCGTTCGTCCCGCTTCACGACCTCAAGCACCTTCTCTTCCAAATGAATCTCCGGCTTGAACAAATCCATTTGCTTCTTTAATTGCTCGACAAGTTCGCCCGCGGTTATTTTGGGGAAGCCGGCTACGTCGTATATATGCTTCTCGGGGTAAAGCGCTGCGAGCTGGCCGCCTAACTGGGGCATGCTTTCAATAATCTTAACGGAAGCCTGGCGCATGCCGCCATAAAATGCGGCGAACATTCCGGCAGGACCGCCGCCGATAATCGCGATATCGACCTGAGGGGAAGCAGAAGAACTCGACACGGTTGACACCTCCAAAAAATTGGAAATCGTTAGCAAACAGAAGCCGCTCTTTCAGTCCATTATATAGGGTCGACAAGCCGCTTTGAAATAAGAAAATTGGATGTTATTCTAAAGATTTTCGTATATTTTACCCTTGATGTTTTCAGAAAAAATTTGTATCATGTGTGGTATTAGTAATGGGTTTGTCGAAAGGCGACGGGCTTTTTCATAATAAATGAACAGTGAGAATCACACACTACAGGCAAGAATTGTTACATTATTGTCTGTTTTTCCGTGTTTGTGTAATTTTTCACATTCCTAGAAAGAAAAGACTTAACGAATGGATGGGATTCTGGATGAGCAACATACCGAAAATTGTTATCTTGGGTGCCGGTTACGGCGGCATCCTGACAGCGCTTCGGCTACAGAAAGAGCTAAACTATAATGAAGCCGACGTCACGCTCGTCAATAAGCACGACTATCACTATTTCACGACTCATCTGCATATGCCTGCCGCAGGTACGGACAAGACAGAAAATGCGCGCGTGAGCATTTCGAAGCTGATCGATGAATTTAAAATTGATTTCGTCAAATCGACGGTCGTGCAAATTCGAACGCAGGATAAGAAGGTCATCCTTGAGGACGGCACGCTTTCCTATGACTATCTCGTCATCGGTCTTGGCGGGGAGCCAGAGACGTTCGGAATCCCAGGTATGCTTGAACATGCGATGAACATCCGCAGCATCAACTCGGTCCGCTTGATCCGCGAGCACATCGAATATCAATTCGCGCGCTACAAGCGCGAGCCGCACCGTACGGATTACCTGACCTTCGTGGTTGGCGGCGCAGGCTTTACCGGCATTGAATTCGTAGGGGAACTCGCCGACCGGATTCCTGAGCTTTGCAAACAGAACGACGTGGATCCATCCCTCGTCAAAATATATAACGTTGAAGCAGCGCCTTCGGCTCTTCCGGGCTTCGATCCCGAACTCGTGGAATACGCCATGGCGGTGCTGACGAAGAAGGGCGTCACGTTCCGCATCGGAACGGCCATCAAGGAATGCACGGCGGATGGCGTCGTCGTCGGCGACAACGAGGAGATCCGTTCGGCTACGGTCATCTGGGCTGCGGGCGTACGCGGCAACCGTCTGATCGAAGAAGCCGGCATCGAAACGATGCGCGGACGCGTGAAGGTAGATGAGTTCCTTCGCGTACCGGGCCAAGAGAATATTTATGTGGTCGGGGACAACTCTCTCATGTTCAATCCAGAGGGACGTCCATATCCGCCAACAGCCCAAATCGCGATGCAGCAAGGCGTCGTTTGCGCGCATAACCTGGTCGCGTCCATTCGCAATCAGCCGCAGAAGAAATTCGAGTTCAAGAACAAAGGTACGGTTGCATCCTTGGGTAAAGGCGAAGCAGTCGGACTGGCATTCGGCAAGAAATACAAAGGCAGAGTGGCGGCTTGGCTGAAGAAAGCAATCGATATCCGTTACCTGTACACGATCGGCGGCATTTCGCTCGTCGTTCGTAAAGGTAAGTTCCTGTAATGCGCCACTGCAGCGTGCAAGTTCGCGGGCTGCTGCTGCGCGAGGAATTGGACCGCTACAACGCGCTGATGGAGGTCGGTTCGTTCCTGGAATCGCAGAACCGGTACGACCTGGCTTATACCGTTCAGAAGGAAGTCGATATTCTCATTCTGCCCGCGATCGAGCGGCTGAAGGAGAAGGGAAGGGAACGCGACCGTCAAACGGAAGCGTACTTGGAAGCCAAGCGACTGCTCGAAGACGAGGACGACGAAGACTAACAAATGATTGTGAAATAAAGGAAAAGCGGATGGGATGCCCGAGGGCGTTCCATCCGCTTTTTTGCGTTCCAGTGAAGCTGCTTTCTTTGTGGCCGTCATTATGGTGCTTCGTGTTGTAGGCAGCTGCCTGACACAAAACTACTTGATGCTGAATAGCTCCCCAAGCTTCTCTTCGGTCAGACGGTTGCCGACGTAGAAATCGCCGAAATCGCCGAAGCGCGCGCTTACTTCGTCGAAGCGCATTTCATAGACAAGCTTCTTGAATTGAAGCGCGTCTTCAGCGAAGAGCGTAACGCCCCATTCCCAGTTGTCGAAACCGACGGAGCCGGTAATGATCTGTTTCACTTTGCCGGCGTACGTGCGGCCGATCATGCCGTGGCTTCGCATCATCGTCTTGCGCTCGTCCATCGAGAGCATGTACCAGTTGTCGTTGCCTTCGCGGCGCTTGTTCATCGGGTAGAAGCAGATATGGTTCCATTTCGGAAGGATCGGCTTCAAGCGCGCGAGGATCTCCGGATTTTGCATCGGATCGGTGCCCGGCTGTGCCATGTAGTTGCTAAGCTCGACGATGCTCACGTAGGAATGCGCCGGAATCGTAAACTGGGCGAACGTGGATTTGTTGAATGCGTTCTCGATGGCGTTCAACTCATCCAGCGTCTCGCGCAGATGCATCATCACGAAGTCCGCCTTCTGGCCGACGATGGAATAAAATGCGGTGCTGCCTTGCTTGTTATCTTCAACGGACTGCCATTCTTTCAGGAACGCGTGGAGATCGTCGAGCGCCATTTGGCGTTCCGCTTCCTCTGCTGCCGTCCAGGCCATCCAATCGATGGAACGGAAATCATGCAGCGCATACCAGCCTTCCAGCGTTTGTGCCGCTTCACTCATAGTTCATCTCTCCCTACTCTTGGGAAGGTTATACGTCGTGCCGTTAAAGGACGTCGATAACGCTTCACTTTGTCGCTTACATTGTATCGTAACGGCGCAAAGAAGAGCAAATGGCGGACTTGTGACAACATGGCGACAGAAATTGACTTCCAATCAGCCATCTACTACACTATTTGTAGCGAAAGGGGAAGAGGTTTCCACATGAATTCAGACGTTAATATTTTGCAGTTGATTATCGCGACTGTATTATTTTTTGTGATGATGTTCGGAATCGGGTTCATCTTGAACATGCTGCTCAAAACGACCTTTTTTCCGATTTATTTATTCATTATCGTGCTTGTGCCGGTCTTTATCTGGCAGACCTGGGACGATACGAAGACGTTCGGCGGTAATTTCACATCCTTTACGTATGTCGACATTTTACCCGGAATCGGTGCGCTGATCGGCGCTTACGTCAGCGGTGCGACCATTCGGCTGCTGCGCCGCGGCGGCTATAAAATGTTCTAGGATGAAAGAACGGCTGGCGGTACGGCCATACTAAGGAAAACGCGCGTCAAGCGGGCGACAGCGGCAGTCATGCCGCCAGCGCTGCTTGCTTAGTCGCGGCAACCGAGGTGAGGGTCTGTGCCGTTTTTTCGTATTGGAGATGTAGCTTTGCACGTTCATGAGCCGGCCGGCGGCGGAAGCGGCGGAATGGTCGTCTGCGTCCATCCGCCTTGTTTGACGAGCCGGCTGTTTGCCGGAATCGAGGACCAATTGAAGGTCGGACATGGGGTTATTCGCTGGGATATTCGCGGTCACGGTACAAGCGAGAGCGGAAGCGGGAAGCTGACCTTGGCGATGATCGCGGAGGACATGAGGCAGCTCTTGGACGAGCTTGGCGTGAGGCGGGCGTACGTCTGTGCCTACGGCGCCGGTTCTTTCCCGGCGCTGACGGCGCTGCTCCTGCATCCGGAGCGGTTTATCGGCGGCATGCTCCTGTCGGGAAGCGCGGCATACACCGATATTCGGAGCCGCGCCAAACTGCAGGCTTCCTATATATCAAGCATCTTGGCGCCCAAAGAGCCGATCGCGTTCAAGGCAGCATGGAGCGAGGCGCGCACGCGAGCGGAATTCGAAGCGCTGCGCGCGGAGGCGGGGCAAGGCGATGCGGCCAAATGGCGCGATTACACGGCGGCTTGCCTGGAGAACGGGCTGGAACGCCGGATCCGCCAGATCAAGCAGCCGGTCCTGCTGCTCTATGGCGCGAAGGACACGATTGGCGGCCAATACGCCGCTCGGCTGCACCGCCTGCTGCCGAACAGCGAGCTGTACGGGATTATCGGCGCGAAGGGCCAGTTGGCGACGCATGAGCCGATTACGACATCTTTCGTCATGTCCCAGTGGATGGCCAAGCAGGAGCATCCGGAGCTGGCCGATACGCATGAAGAGCGGGAAGCGCTGCTGCGGGAGCTGGCCGAGCACGGGGTCAAGGAAGCCGGAGAACGAGGCTTGCTTCACTGAGAGTATAGGGAAAATTCCCTTCGCAAGGGGGGATTTTCTTTTTTTGCGTTCGGAAAAACGGGCTGCTTTTATGATAAACTAGTTACAAGAATACGAGGCGGATGGAGTCGAGAATGAATGCGGATCGGCAGTTTGCACCAATTTACTGAACATCACCGCTATTACGCCTTTCGCGATTTTTCGCTAAGCGCCGTGGACCGTAAAATGGTCGGACTGATCTATCAGCCAATGGTCGGCGCATTTGCCGCGGGGCTCTATCAATTGCTCTATCAGCAGGTGGCGGATGATCGCGTCGGCTATTCGGCGCTGGAGCCGCAGCGTAAGCTGCTGCTCGGTTTAGGACTCGAGATGAATGAACGCGGGAGGCAGGAGCTGGTCAATCAGGCGTCGCGTCTGGAGGCCGTGGGGCTTCTGCAAGTGACGCGGCTGGGCGTGCCTGACAACGACGATGTCGTGTATGAATATGAAGTGGCGAAGCCGCTGTCGCCGGACGAGTTCTTCGGCAGCCCGCATCTGACGCTGCTGCTTCGGGACAAGGTAGGCAAGCATTCCGTGATCGCGCTGCGCGAATCCTTCTATGCGAAGGAAGACGACGAGCTGGCAGGCGCCGAGCTGACGCGCGAGAATATTTCGGTGCCCTTCTACGAGCTGTTCCGCTTGAACACGCAGGGCTTCGATCCGGAGCTGGAACAGGCGCTTACGGAGGTCGCTCCGGCAAGGCAAGCAACGCCGAAGCTGCCGCAGACGGAGACGGCGGGCATTCAGTATGGCGAGATTATTATGCGTTTTCCGCGCAACTCCGGCAACCGGTCCCATGTTGAACGGCTGCGGGGCAACGAAGAGGCGCTTGCGCAATTGAACTACGTGGCCTACAAATACAGCCTGACCGTCGTGGATCTCGTGCGGCTGCTCGACGAGGACGACGTGTTCTCATCCCGTGGCGAGCTGCTGGTAGACGAGCTGCAGCTGCGCGGCAATCAGCTGTTCCGCCAAGACCGCAAGCGGAAGGACGAGCGTCAGCGGATCTACGGCCGCATGGAAGCCGTCAAGGCCGACAGCGGCAAGAGCGAGAGCAGCGACGACATGCCGGATGAAGTGGCCGTGCAGGCCGAGTTCTATATGGAAGTGCCGGCCCAGCTGGCAGGGCGCTGCGACATTCATCAGTACAACATGCTCATGCGCAATGAGCCGCATACCCGGTTTATCGCCCGATTCTTCCCGGGGGCCGTACCGGAATGGCTCATGCGGGTATTTGAAGTCATCGATCATAATTATAAGCTTCAAGGTGCCGTCATTAACGTACTTATTCATTACGTATTAGGCCAAAACGACTCGCAGCGCGTGACGAAGACGTATATTGATGCCGTAGCTTCCAACATGCTGGTGAAGAGCGTCGATTCCTTCGAACGGGCAGTCAGCTATGTGCGGGAACAAGTGAAAATGGAGCAAGATAAGGAGCGCCGCCGCGAGGGCGGAAGTTCAGCTGCGGCACCGAGAAGAAGCGGAGGCGCGGCAGCGGCGAAGGGCGGCAGACGCAAGCCGCTTATACCGGTCATGCCGGAGACGTCAGGCGGGGCGCAGCTCACGGCGGACGAGATGGAAGAGATTCGCCGCATGGCGCGGAAGCTGGACGGAAAATCGACGTAAAAACGAGGTGAAGCAACGATGGCGATGGAATCGCTGGGCGATCTGCTGAAAGGGATGCCGGGCGGCAGGGACATGAAGCAGCACGCCGATAAATTAATGGCCGAGCTGCTGGAGGACCCGCTTGTCGGGATGCTTCGCACGAAATATCCGGAGCTGGACGAGCGGACGATCCGTCTGAACCTGAACCGGATCTATCAATGCACCAAGGAGTATCGGAATTGTTCGAATTGCCCCGGACTGGATGAGTGTCCGAACGATTTTGAGGGTCATTATACCGAATTGAGCTGCGAGACGACGGGCGGCCTCGTGCAGTTGAACGACCGCAAGGTCTCCTGCAAGAAGCTCATCGCCAGACAGAGCGAGAATCGGATCCGAACCCGCATTCGCAGCTTCTATATCGACGAGCGGGCGCTGTCGAAAGGCTATTCCGCGGACGAAATCGTCTCCAAGGACCTGGAGCGGATGAAGGCGGTCGGCCAAGTAATCAGCTATATCAACAAGACGAAGGATGAAGGCCTGCAAGCCGAAGGCATGTATTTGACGGGCTCCTTCGGAACGGGCAAGACGTTTCTGATGTGCTATATGCTGCATGAGCTGGCGAAGGCGGGCTTCACGGGCGCGATCGTCTATATGCCCGAATTCGTCGAGGACATGAAGTCGCTTATGCTGGAGCAGGGGAAAGTGAAAGAAACGGTCGAGATCATGAAGGAGACCGACCTGCTCATCTTCGACGATATCGGAGCGGAGAACCTGAACCCGTGGGTACGGGATCATGTGCTCGGCGCGATATTGAATTATCGGATGAACCGCAAGCCGACGTTCTATACGTCCAATTACGGCTTGGAAGATCTCGAGCAGCATCTCAGCTTCACGAATAAGGAAGGCGAAGACCTGCACAAGGGACAGCGGCTGATGGACCGCATCCGGCCTTACGTGCAGCAGGTCCATGTGACCGGGCATAACAAGCGCGGCCGTTAAGTGCGATGCTGGCAGGCAGCTGTCTGCGACGACGATTTATTTTCACGTTTGATACGTTGATGAACACAAAGAGCCTGCCGCTGCGAATATGCAGCGGCAGGCTCTTTGTCGTTAAAGCTTGTATGCGCGGAACTGTTATGTCTCCGAACTATTATTCACCGAACAATAGGTTATACAGAACCTTGGCGGCTTCCGCGCGAATCGCATTGTTCCGCGGGGCGAAACGATCGCCGCTGCCGGTCATCAGTCCGGCGTGGACGGCATCCTGGACCGCTTCTTTCGCCCAGCTGCTGATCGAACCGGCATCCTTGAATGCCGCAAGATCGGCGGCGGAGCCTGCTGAACCCGTACCGCCGCCGCGTTTCTCGTCGATGCGCACGATCATGATGGCCATTTGCTCGCGCGTGATGGCCTTGTCGGGCTCGAACTTTCCAGTTCCCGTGCCGGTAACGATTCCGTTCTCGGATGCAGCCGCTACCGCTTCGGCATACCAGCTGCCGGATTTGACATCGCTGAATGGAGCGGAAGAGGAAGCTTCCAAGCCGAGCGCCCGGACGAGCATGGCTGCGAACTCGGCGCGCGTCACGCTGGCCTTCGGACCGAACTTATCGACAGCAATTCCCTGCACGATATGCTTCGCAGTCAACTCCTGGATGATGCCCGAAGCCCAATAGGCCGAAGGGACATCGGTGAATGTCTTCGTATACGCATAGACGCCATAGCTGCTGAAATGGCTGATATCGGCCGATATAGTTCGGTCCTTCACGCTGCCGCCGACATAATCCACCGTTCCGCTATCCGCGAAGTAATAGATTCCCGTAAGGCGGGCATCCGCATCCGCCTCCAGTTGAAGCTGCAGGTGGACCGGCTTGGCGAACGTGCTGAGCGTTTTCTTGCTTCCGTCCTTGAGGACGATGCCAAGCGACAGCTCGACAAGGGGGCCTTGCGCTTTCAATCCCGCTCCGGCCGAACCGGTGTGGGAAAGTACCGCTGCGGCCTCGCTGTCAGTCAGTGTCTTGACCTTCAGTGTGATGCTAGCCTCGGTGTCATTGGCAGCTAATGCAGCCAACGCGCTCAATACGTCCTTCGGCAGCGTAACCGCCCCGTCGGCAAGCAGGATGCGGAGGCTGCTGTCGCCGATTGACTGACCGACAGCGGCTGGGAACAGAATTTCCAAAGCAGGGGCATTCGTCTTCGATGCGTCCAGCGTTGCTGAACCACTTACTGGCGTGGATACATCGGACAGGCCGAGCTTTACTTGAACGACGGCTGGATCTGAGGGCGTTGTCGGATTGCCGGGAATGGTCGGCGCATTCGGTCCGCTGCCGCTTGAAGACGAAGTGTTGAACGTCCGAGTGGAGACGTCGTTGCCCTGACCGGCGATAATGCGGTATGTGCCGCCTGCGGGCGCGTCGCTCGGCATCGTGAACGTTGTTTCATATCGTCCGCCGCTCGCTGGCGCGATATCGAAGAACAGGATCGTGCCGTCCGGACTCAGCACCTTGACGATGACTTCCGGCGCGTTCGTCTTGCCGCCGATGGTGACTTTGCCGCCGGCTTGAACATCGGCAACGGCGTCGATGGCAGTGCCCGCCTCTGCCGGTACCGCTGCTTCCGCGGCGAAGGCCGCGGACGGAATGGCGGCCGGAATCGCGAGCGCTAAGGTCAGCGCCGCGAGGAGAATCGCTTTTCTCTTCAACGATGATGCTCCTTTCTATATCGGCGTTCCGGCCCGGCTATCTCGGTTGGGCTTCGGAACGCCTTCGGTAGTTGGTCTCAGCGTTGTCGGTTAATTCAAGTTCTGGTTCGTAATCCGGCCTTTTACGCTTGCCGTAATCGCGCCATGGTTGAAGGTCTTCAACACGTATTTGTAAAAGGCTTCGATATCCGTGCTGCCTGCGGAAGGGTTCTTGCCCTGCGTCAGCACCGTATAGTTGTCGCCTCCGGCAGCCATGAAATTGTTCACGACAGCCGTATATTCGGTCGCATCCTCGATCGGCGTGCCGTCTTCCTTCGTCAGGGAAACGACGCGTTCCGCAATCGGCTTGCTGAAGTCGGCCGTATACTTCAGGCCGGAGATCTGCAGCGTCTTCGTGTCAGCCGGCTTCGCGCCCCATTGCTGCTGGAGGAGCGTCTTGATCTGCGCGCCCGTCAGCGTCATCTTCACGAGCTGGTTGCCGAACGGCTGGATCCGGAACAAGTCGGAATAGACGATGTCGCCCTTAGGCAGGTCGGCGCGGATGCCGCCGGGGTTCATGAACGAGAAGTCGCTTTGCATCGCGTCCTTCATCGCATCGGCGATCAGGCTGCCGAGGGCGATTTCCTGCGTATATGCGTTGGCTTTCGAGATGACGTCCGCGGTCGTGCCGACCGGTTCCATGAGCTCGGGATGACGTCCCAGGGAAGCTTGAATGATGGCTTCGACATCTGCATTCGGCGTAATGCCCGCTTGCTTCACGTCGATGATGGCTGCTTGCTTCTTCACGATGTCATGCGTCTCCGGGTCGATCTCGAGATCGACGTCCGCGAAGGCGGTGCCGTATGAGTACGCCTGGAATACCAGCTTGTTGTCTACGGTACCGTTGACCTTAGCGTGGTTGTCCCCCGTGAAAATAACGTCGACCTCGTCATCTACCGCATTGGCCAAATCCGCTGCCTCGCCCGTGATGACATCGCCGCTTTGCGAAGCGGGATCATGCGCGAGGACGACAATCGCTTTGACGCCTTGCTCCTTCAGCTCCGCGACGGCCGCGTTCACGACCGGAGCTTGCTCCACGATATTGACGGGCTCAAGCGCGGCAGGCGACACTTTGGACGGCGTCAGCATCGTGACGACGCCGATGAAGCCGATTTTCTCGCCGCCGATTTCTTCGACGACATAAGGGGCAATGATCGGTTCGTTCGTTGCTTTGTCGATGACGTTCGCATTGACATAGTCGATGCTCGTTTTCGTATGCGTAATGGCCGGATTAATCGGATCCGGGCCGCCGTTCAGTTGGGCCATCAAAGCCGGAACGCCTTGGTCGAACTCATGATTGCCCAGCGTGCCGACGTCGAAGCCGAGCAGATCCAGGATGTCGAGCGTCGGCTTGTCGCGATCCAGCGCCGAGACTGGGGAACTGGCGCCGACGGAATCGCCGTTATGGACGAGCAGCGTATTCGGATTCGTTTGCTCGTATTGCTTCAGATACGTGGCCAGATAGGGAGCGCCGCCCAGCACATTGTCGCCGGCGGTCGTCGAATAATCCAGCTGGCCGTGAAAGTCGTTAATGCCAAGCAATTGGACCTTCACGTTGCCGTTCGGCTGCTCCGGCTCGCCCTGCAGGTTCAGTTTGAAAATGTCAAAGCCCTTGTCATCATGCTTGTTCAGGTACGTAATGTTCGGATTGGCGCTCAGATAATCATTGGCTGAAGGCGAGGACGTGAACGTTACGTTGACGCTGCCCTGAATCGGCGCGATAGACCAATTGTTATCCGCGGCAGGATTGATCGTCTTCAGCTCCGAGATATAGTCCATCAGCACTTGGCGGTTCTCGTCGGCAGAGTCGACGACCAGCGGAGCGCCTTTCACGCCCGGGAAGTTGCCTCCGCCGTTCACGCGATAATTGTTGCTGACGACGATGAAATCCTGATTCGGATCAAGGGGCTGACCGTTGTATTTCAGATTGATGATCCGGCTGGAAGAGCCGTCATTGACGGTGCCGTCCGCCTTGTATTTAGCCGGCTTCGTCACGTCTACCTGATACGTCACGCCGTCGATCACGTCGAAGTTGAAGACCGGGAAGGATGGGTTCAGCAGCGGCTGCTCGGCAGTTGCCGCAGGATCGATCCGATTGAACATGCCGGCCGACATTTCGAGCCATTCCTTGACGACGGAGCCTTTGACCTTAATGGCCTTCAGCGTGTTGTCGTAGAGGCACAGGTCGCTCGCGCTCTTGATCGTAAGCGCGCCTTGCTGAATGTCGGTATACTCGGTCGGGCCGTTGCGTCCTGCCTTGAACGGCGCGCCGACGGAGAGAATCGGAAGATCCTTGTCCGGCGAATTTTTGGATTCCAGCGTCCGCTGCACGTACCATTTTTGCGCCTGCGTTACGATTTGGACGGACGGATCGTCCTGTACGAGCGCGAAGTAGCTGTAGATCGGCGCCGTCGTTTGGCCGATCGCTTGGTTGACGTAGGCTTTCGTGGCCGCGTGCTCGTCCTTGATGGCGTCGACGATGGCCGGCACTGCGTCGACGAGAGGCTTCTTGGCGACGCTGTCGTAAATGTATTTATTGGATGATTGCGAGTTCGCAACATGCCATTTGCCATTCGTTTTGTTCAGCGTCAGGTCGATGATGCCGAGATTCGCGCCGCCGAAGCCGGCTTGAACGGCCGCGACCCCGTTAATCGTGCCTTTGGCGTTATCTATGCCGGGCAGCGGATTGCCGCTCGAGTCTTTGAAGAGCGCATCCAGCGAACTGACGGCAGGGGCAGGGAACACTTTATGCGTATGCGAGAACGTAATGGCGTCGATGCCAGGCACGCGGCTGAGCGGATAGACAGCATCCTCGGCGCCTGTACCTGCGGCAGCGGAGCCGTTGAAGCCGGAATGCGCCATCGCCACGACGATATCCGCGCCTGCAGCCCGCATTTCCGGGACGAATTTCTCGGCCGTCGCCACGATGTCCTTCGTAATGACTTTTCCGCTCAGATTATCCTTGTCCCAATCCATGATCTGAGGCGCTACGAGGCCAAGGAAGCCGACCTTCACCGTCTGGTTGTTGCCGTTCTCGTCCTTGAAGGTTTTGTTCAGGATGACGTAAGGCTTGAACTTGTTCACGTCGTTATCGGGGTTGGAGTCGTGATCGTCCACATAGATATTCGCATTGATATAAGGGAAGCCGGCATCGTCGATCGCTTCGTTCAAATAATCGAGGCCGTAATTGAATTCATGATTGCCGAAGGTCGCGATGTCATAGCCCATGAGGTTCATCGCTTTGTAGGCCGGGTGGACTTGTCCATCCTGGAGGGGTTTCACTTTCGCCATGTAGGTGCCGAGCGGGGTGCCTTGCAGCAAATCGCCGTTGTCGACGAGCAGCGCGTTCGGCTCTTCGTCGCGTGCTTGCTTGACTAAAGCCGCGGTCTTGACGAGGCCAACGGTGTCGGCAGGCGCGTCTTTGTAATAATCGTAATTCATGAAGTTGGTGTGCACGTCGGTGGTTTCCATGATTCGGATTTTCAGCGCCGTGGAATCGATGGTTATCGGATCAGCTAGATTCGTGCCGACCTCGGTTAGTTTGCCGCTGTACGCATCGACGACGAATACTTTAACCGACAAGCCGCCGCCGCTCTTATTAAAGTGTGCCGTAATCTTCTCGCCTGTCGTAATGTCCTTCGTGACTGCGGCGATACCAGCCGGCGTCGTGCCGTCGAACAGTTCAAAAACAACCGTTTCCTCGCCGGCGTGGGGGACGGAGGTTGGCGTAACGACAACGCTGGCAACAACGCCGCCATCCGTATCGATGGCAGGCTGCCCGATCGTGAACGCGCGCTCTTCGGTTAACGTGCCTACATCCGCGGAAGACAGCGCGTGCGCAGGAACGGCGACATAAGACGAGGTCAGGACGCCGGCAAGAAGCGAGGCGGCTAACGCGGTCCGCGACATTCTTTTCTGAAAATCTACCATTTTCTAGCTATTCCACCTTTCGATTGGTATACGGACATTATAGCAATCGAAATGTAAGCAGAAGTTTAAAATAATGTTAAAATTTCGAAAAGTCAGCAAATTTAAATATTTACCTAAATTGGAATCGGCATAAACATAAGCAGATTAAATTACACGAAAGTAAGGTCGCAAGGCAAATAAGGTCGGACGGCAAATAAAGGTTGCAAGGCAAATAAGATCGCAAGGCAAAAAATAAATAAACAAAAAAGGACCGCACAAGGAATGTGCGGTCTTTAGTATGTGCAGCAGGACGTTTTCAAATTTACGGCGTATAGATTTTGTCGAACACGCCGCCGTCATTGAAGAATTTCGTTTGCGCTTTGTTCCAGCCTCCGAAATCTTTGATATTCGCCAATTCGACGCCTTTGAATTTTTTCGTGAATTCGGCGGCAATGGACGGATTCGTCGGACGATAGTAGTTTTGCGCGACGATCCGCTGGCCGGCATTGGTGTAGAGGTAATCGAGATACGCTTTGGCTACGGTACGCGTACCGTGCTTTTCGACGTTCTTGTTGACGACGGCAACCGGGGGCTCAGCCAGGATGCTGAAAGAAGGCGTTACGATTACGAAATCCTTCGGATGTTCTTTCAAAGCAAGATACGCTTCGTTCTCCCAAGCCAGCAGCACGTCGCCGATGCCGCGTTCCACGAACGTCGTCGTCGAACCGCGAGCGCCGGAATCCAGCACAGGTACGTTCTTGAACAGGTTGGTTACGAATTCAGTGGCTTTAGCTTCGCTGTTATTGTTGTGCTTCAGCGCATAAGCCCATGCGGCGAGGAAGTTCCAGCGTGCGCCGCCGCTCGTCTTCGGATTCGGCGTAATGACGGATACGTTCTTCTTGACCAGATCGCTCCAGTCCTTGATTTTCTTCGGATTGCCTTTGCGGACGAGGAATACGATCGTCGACGTGTACGGCGAGCTGTTGCGGCCGAAACGGCTTTCCCAGCCATCATTGATAAGGCCGGCTTTCTGAATAGCATCGATGTCGTAAGCAAGCGCCAGCGTTACGACGTCGGCTTCCAATCCATCGATGACCGACCGTGCTTGAGCTCCGGAACCGCCATGCGACTGCTTGATCGTCACCTTTTGGCCGGTTTTCGCTTTCCAGTAGGAAGCGAATGCTTTGTTGTATTGTTCGTACAACTCGCGGGTCGGATCATACGAGACGTTCAGCAGCTCGATGTCGGGCTTGGCGGGCTTCGGCGTAACGGCGAAGCTCGTGGAGGATAATGACAGGACCAGCGTTAAGACAGTCAGGACGATAAACAGCTTTCTCTTCATAGACAACTCTCCCCAGAATCGATATGTATCCGCCGTCTGCCGGTCTGTATATAAAAAGGAGGCCCCGAAAATCCGGCTGCGAAAACAGCGCTAAAAGCGGATCGTTCGGGGCCTCCGGTCTACCGGTCGGCTTGATGAATTCATCATAATGCTAATAATTCCCACCTGTCAACTATGAATTAAAAATCATTTTACAATCGCTTTACATCGCTTGTTTTCTTTAGTCGAATACGCGAGGTTCTTACTTATATAAAAAGAACTGATCGCTGCCATAAAGGATTCGAAAAAAAACGTTGACAAGAAAGCTTTTCCATTGCTATTATTCTCTCATAACCAACTAAACAGGTAGGATTAATTTCGTTTTTACTTCCGGTCCACACGGCGTAGGAACACATTAGTTATCTGTAAAACGAAGATAAGGGGTGCTTTTACATGTCCAACATGAAAAAGAGAAACGTTTTACCGTTGAAATCACTAATGATCGTTATCGCATTCGCGTTTGCCTTGACCGGCTGCGGCTGGGACTCGGGTCCGAACAAGGAGACCGGAAACACAGGCACGTCGAACCAAACCAACAATAACGGCAAGACGGATGCGAACGCCTCGAACGGCAATGCAACCGAACCGGCAACGACCAATAACGGCGGATCGAAGAAGCCCGTTGAACTGCTCAACGTTTCCTACGATCCAACGCGTGAATTATATGCAGCTTACAATAAGCTCTTCGCTGAATACTGGAAGTCAGAGAAAGGCCAAGACGTTACCATTAAACAGTCCCACGCCGGCTCCGGCGCGCAAGCCCGGGCGGTTATCGACGGTCTGAAGGCGGACGTCGTCACGCTGGCACTCGGCTACGACATCGATTCCATCGCGCAGAAGGAGCTCATCAGCCCCGACTGGCAGCAGCAATTCGACAACAACAGCTCGCCTTACACGTCGACGATCGTGTTCCTCGTTCGTAAAGGCAATCCGAAAGGCATCAAAGACTGGAACGATCTTGTAAAGCCGGGCGTGCAGGTCATTACGCCGAATCCGAAGACGAGCGGCGGCGCACGCTGGAACTACCTGGCGGCTTGGGGCTATGCGCTGCAACAGAATAACGGCGACGAAGCCAAAGCGCAAGAGTTCGTAAAGGCACTCTTCAAGAACGTACCGGTGCTGGATACCGGCGCACGCGGTTCGACGACGACGTTCGTCGAGAAGGGAATCGGCGATGTGCTGCTTGCTTGGGAGAATGAAGCATTGCTGTCCGTGAAGGAATTGGGCAAGGACAAATTCGAAATCGTTTATCCTTCCTTGAGCATCCTGGCAGAGCCTCCGGTAGCCGTCGTTGACAAGAACGTAGACAAGAACGGAACACGTGAAGTAGCGGAAGCGTATCTGGACTACCTCTATACCGAACCGGCTCAACAGGTCATCGCGCAGAACTTCTATCGTCCGACGCTCGCCTCCGTGGCAGAGCAATACAAAGATCAATTTCCGGATATCCCGATGCTGACGATCGACGACGATTTCGGCGGCTGGGCGGCAGCGCAAGCCAAACACTTCGCGGATGGCGGCGTGTTCGACAAAATCTATGTGCCGGGTTCATAAGCCAACGAGGAGCTGACTCTACAAATGACGAGTTCCCCCAAGAAGAAGGCGAAGCCGCGCAGCGTGCTTCCGGGCTTCGGCCTATCGCTTGGATTTACCGTGTTTTACTTAAGCATCATCGTCATCATCCCGCTGATCGGCATATTCGTCAAAACCTCCGGCTTGACGCCGGGGCAGTTCTGGGACACCGTCTCCAACGCACGGGTATTGGCTTCTTACAAAATCAGCTTCCTGACATCGTTCTACGCGGCACTCATTAATCTTGTATTCGGACTCATCATTGCCTGGGTACTCGTTCGTTACCAGTTCCCCGGCAAGAAAATCATCGACAGTCTGATCGACATGCCGTTCGCGCTGCCGACTGCCGTGGCGGGCATTTCCCTGACGGCCATATATGCGCCGAACGGCTGGGTCGGCAAGCTGATTGAGCCGCTCGGCATTAAAGTGGCGTTCACGCCGATCGGGATTACGCTGGCGCTCATATTCATCGGGTTGCCATTCGTAGTAAGGACGGTTCAGCCCGTGCTGCAGGACCTCGACAACGAAGTGGAAGAGGCGGCCGTTATGCTCGGCGCCTTCCGGTGGCGGACGTTCCGCAAAGTCGTTCTTCCGGAATTGATTCCACCGCTCCTGACCGGCTTCGCGCTTGCTTTCGCCAGAGGTATCGGCGAGTACGGATCCGTCGTCTTTATCTCCGGCAACATGCCGATGAAGACGGAGATCGCGCCCTTGCTCATCATGACCAAGCTGGAGCAGTTCGATTACCGCGGCGCCACGGCCATCGCGCTTGTGATGCTCGTCGTGTCATTCCTGCTGCTGCTGCTTATCAACTACCTGCAATGGCGGAGCAATCGCCGCGTTGTGTCGGCATAGGAGGGGAAACACATGGCTGGAGCCGTAACGGTTCATTTGGCTGAAAAAACAGCGCGTCCGAAGCATATTAACGAATCGCTTGTCGTACGTATCGTGCTGATCTCGGTAGCGCTGCTATTCCTCGGGTTGGTCGTCCTGCTGCCGCTGCTGTCGATCTTCATCGAAGCGTTCAAGAGGGGCACCGACGTATACTTCGCCGCCTTGAGAGATCCCGATGCCTTGTCGGCCCTCAAGCTGACGCTGCTGACGGCAGTTATTGCCGTGCCGCTGAACACGGTGTTCGGCGTCGCGGCGGCATGGGCGATCAGCAAGTTTCGATTCAGGGGCAAAAACATTCTGATTACGCTGATCGATCTGCCGTTCGCGGTATCGCCGGTTATCGCGGGTCTCGTGTTCATCCTGCTGTTCGGCGCTCAGGGCTTCCTGGGTCCTTGGCTCGACAATCATAATATTCAAATCATGTTCGCGCTGCCCGGCATCGTGCTGGCGACGACGTTCGTCACCTTCCCGTTCGTAGCCCGGGAGCTGATCCCGCTTATGCAGGCTCAAGGCGTGCAAGAGGAAGAAGCGGCCGCCAGCCTTGGCGCAAAAGGATGGCAAATCTTCTGGCGAGTTACTTTGCCGAACATCAAGTGGGGCCTCCTCTACGGCGTTATCCTCTGTAATGCAAGGGCGATGGGCGAGTTCGGCGCCGTATCCGTCGTATCCGGCCATATTCGCGGAGAGACGAACACGCTGCCGCTGCATATCGAGATTCTGTACAACGAATATCAGTTCTCCGCTTCCTTCGCCGTGGCCTCACTGCTCGTGATGCTGGCCGTCGTGACCTTGATCGTGAAGAGCTTTATCGAGTGGAAAACTGCCAAGCAACTTCCGAAGGAGAGCTGAGCATGCACATCGAAGTCAGGAACCTCAACAAGTCGTTCGGGAACCATCAAGCCGTCAATAACGTGAGCTTCACGATCGAGCGCGGCAAGCTGATCGGCCTGCTGGGACCGAGCGGCGGCGGCAAATCGACGCTGCTTCGCATCCTCGCCGGTCTGGAAACGCCCGATTCCGGCGACATCTTCATCGACGGTAAGCGCGTCAACGACGTGCAGCCGCAGCTGCGCGGGATCGGATTCGTCTTCCAAAACTATGCGCTGTTCAAGCATATGAACGTGTTCGACAATATCGCCTTCGGCCTTACGATCCGCAAGATGGGCAAGGCCGAGATCAAGGACCGCGTCAATGAGCTGCTGGATTTGACGGGACTGCGGGGCTTCGAGCATCGCTATCCGCATCAGCTCTCAGGCGGGCAGCGGCAGCGGGTCGCATTCGCCAGGGCGCTTGCGCCTCGGCCGAACCTGCTGCTGCTGGATGAGCCGTTCGCGGCGATCGACGCCAAGGTGCGCAAGGAGCTGCGCACATGGCTGAAGAACTTGATCGCCGAGATCGGGATCACTTCGATCTTCGTCACGCATGATCAAGACGAAGCGGTCGAGGTAGCTGACGAGATGCTGATCGTGCAGCAAGGAAAGCTGGAACAACAGGGCTCGCCGATTCATATCTACACGGATCCGCGGACGGCTTTCGTTGCCGGGTTCATCGGCCACTCCAGTGTCGTGGAGCAGCCCGGCAGCCTGCGCGGCTTCGAGAACGCCGTGTACGGAGCCGGCGCCCGGGCGATTATTCGCCCCGAGTTCGTCGAAGTGGGACGCAAGAACGAAATCCCGTTCCCGTCCGCATCGGAGACAGGCAAAGTCAAGCACGTCTTCTTCCGCGGCGCTCATCTCGAGCTGGACGTGGAGGTCGGCGAAAACCGCCTGTCCGCCCACCGTTCCCTGGACCAAGAGCCGCTGCAGCCAGGGGAAGAAGTAGCCGTACTCATTCATCGGTTATATGTCATTTCGGAAGAATCGGCGACAATGGTCGAGAATCCGCTGAAGGTCGATCCGCTGCCGGTCCATATCTGATCCATCCGATCGATTGTCGGTCCGGTGAGCAGACGCTGCAGTCGGAAGGTTAATTACACTTAGGAGGGGTTTATGATGGCGAAGCCAATCGTATTGGATCAAGAATGGATAGAGCGCATTTCATCACAGGTAAATGGGCTTGAGTACGGTTCGGTCCTCATTACCGTCCACGACGGCCGCGTTGTCCAGATCGACAGAACCGAGCGCAAGCGCTTCGAGGCGAACAATGCCAAGCAAGCGAACTCGAATGCTTCCGGGTCTAATTCCTCGGATAAATTGAAAGCCGTTAACGGCTAGTTCATAACCATACCAACACCAATAACAATCGCCCCATACGTCAGCTGAAGAAGCTGAACGTTGGGGCGATTGTTCGTGCGGTCGATAGGATGGATAGGCTATCAAATCATTGCTATATAGCTATTGCTATTAAGTCATTGCTATCAAATACTTATCCCCGAGCGCTTGCCTGTTCGCTGGCCGTTTGCTGCTTAGTCTCCGCCGGTGCGGCGGCTGGCCAGAACGAATATCGTCCGCATAAGACGGTAAGCGCCGGCACGAGGAACGGACGGACGATGAACGTGTCCAGCAGCACGCCGATTGCCGTCACGGTGCCGAATTGGACGAGTACTTGGATGGGCAGCGTAGCGAGGACGGCAAAGGTGCCTGCCAGAATCAGGCCGGCTGACGTAATGACGGAGCCGGTCTGGGATACGCCTTCCTTGACCGCTTGCCGAAGCGGCATGCTGCGCGCTTTGCGCCAAATGCTCGATATCATGAAGATGTTGTAGTCTTCGCCCAACGCGACGATGAAGACGAAGGCATAGAGCGGAATGAGGCCTTGGATGGCATCGGCGCCGAAGATGTAATGCAGCACGATCCAGCCGAGACCGAGCGCGCTGTAATAAGAAAGCAGTACGGTTGCGACGAGATAGAGCATCGCGACGATCGAGCGAAGGTAGATCAGCAGCAGTAGTGCGATCAGGACGATGATGGCCGGAATGACGAGCCGAGCGTCGTTCGCGGTCGTTTGCCGCGTGTCGAACTGTTCGGCGGTTTGTCCGGCGATCCACACTTTATCCTCTGCATGGGCGATGCCCGCGGTCGTCAGCGCTCCCTCTGCGGCATGCCGGATATCGGGGAGATGATCGACGGCTTCGTTGGCGTACGGATTGTCCGTGAGCTCGATCTCATAGCTATGGTAGCCGGGATCCTTCGTGCCGTCTCTTGCATCCGACACGGTTTGCACGAAAGGCAGGGCGGCGATCGCTGCTTTCACATCGTCTTGTTTTCCGTCGGACTGAACGACGACCTGAACCGGCGCGAGCTCTCCGGGGTTGAAGTGATCGCCGATCAAAGCGAAGCCTTCGCGCGAACCCATATCCTCGGGAAAAGAAGAGAGCGTGTCGAACGTATATTTGATCTGCGTGGCAAACAGGACGCAGACGATCAATACGGCGGAAGTAAGAACGGCAATTAACTTCGGCCGGCGCACGACGAGTCCGCCGAGGCGATCGCCCCAGGTATCACGCTTTGCGGCTGCTTTCGCGGCTACGGGAACCGGCTTTCCTTTCTTACGGGCACGCTCCGTTTCCATGTCTGGCGTGCGCGGAATGAACGGGAAGAACGAGGCCCGGCCGAACAGGCCGAGAAATGCCGGCACGAGCGTCAGGCTGGCGACCATCATGACCAGGATGGCCAAGCTGAACGGAATCGCGAATCGGCGGAAGCTGCCGAATTCCGCGAGCAGGAGCACGAGCAGCGAGAAGACGACGGTGAGGCCGCTCATCGCGATCGCGCCGGCAGAGCCGCCGAATGCCCGTTTGAGCGCGGACAGCGGATGGCGTTCTTCCTTCAGCTCGCTGCGGAAGCGGGAGATGAGGAACAAGCAATAGTCCGTTCCGGCGCCGAACAGCAGCACGGTCATGATAGATAGCGCCTGGGAATCGAAGTCGATCCAGCCTTGATCGGCCATCCAGCCGAGCAGCGGCGTGACCGCGCCGTAAGCGAAGCCGACGGCAAGCAGCGGAATGAGCGCAAGCACCGGCGAACGGTAAATGAGCAGGAGGAAAACAAGCACTAGCGATACCGTAGCAATAAGCAACGAGACGTCCGCGTCTTTGAATAAGCCTGTCGCATCGACGGAGATTCCGACGGGACCCGTAGCGCGAACGGCAAGCTCGTCGCTGCCGGACAGCTTCGCCTGGAATGGATGGCTATCGGCAAACACGACATCGGTCTGCTTCTGCAGTTCATCCAGTCCTTCTTTCAATTGATCGCTGCCGGCGCTTTTATCGAAGAGGATCGGCTGTACGAAGGTCGTACCGTCCTTGGACAGCTGCTGTTTCAATGCGGGCAGGGGCATCGAATGCAGCGGAACGGCACTCAGTTGATAGGGAAGCGGTGCATCCGTAATCTGCTTGGCTAGCTGCTGAATGCCCTGCAGGTCGGCATCCGTCAGGCCGGAAGCGCGATACCAGGTAAGCAGGGCGGGAATGCCGTCGTCCGCCGGAAACTGTTCCTTGATCAGCTGCTCGGCCTTCACGGAAGGTTTGTCATTGCTGAAATTGCCAAGCGTATCGTTCTTTTGGTCGCTTGCGCTCGGCAGCAGCGCGTTCAGCGCCGCGACCGCGATGATCCAGAGGACGAGCGTCAGCCAGCGTCCTTTTCGCCCGCCGACGGCTACGGTAAATCGATCCAACCATTTCATGCGCGAATCATCTCCTTAGGATGAGGTTATTTCGAGCTCTCTTTACTTATCAACCGATAAGCGAAGTTTTGAAAAAAAGGGCTGCCGGACAGCTAAACCTGGGGAGGTTCGGCTGCCGACAATCCGTACAGCAACACATTGACGAGCATGCGGGCTTGTTGGTCCCATTCTTTTTGACCGCTGCGCGAAGCACTTATCGCGGTGCCTCCTCCGGCTTGGTTCGCATAGCCGCCGGGAGGCAAACCGGCCTGCGAGGCGAGCGATTGGCTGATCAGGCCCATGAGCAGCCGTGCGGACATATCCGGGGTAATGCCGAATTGCGCGGAACCGCGCAAACGGCCGTCCCGCTGCCCGTCTTCGAAGATCGAGACGATGGGATCGAGATAGGCATTTCTCCATAGCGAGTAGATCGTAATTTGCGACTCCGGCGTCAGTTCATGCCGGATGTCGTGAAACATCCGGCTTAAATCCTCAGGATGGTTCGCGATCATATAATGCGTCACATGAAACAAACATTCCCCAATAACGCTTTCCCTGCGGATGATCCGCTCCAGCGCGGCTCGCGTTCCTTCGCAGACATAACGCATGACTTCGACATAGAGAGACTGTTTATCCGAGAAGTGGTGATACAGCGCAGGCTGGGTAAGCCCGCACGCATCGGCGATCTGCCTCGTCGAGACGGCCCGGTAACCGAGCGACATGAACAGCTCTTTCGCCGTTCGGATAATCATGGCGCGGGTTTCCAGCGCTTGATTGGATGGTTGTCTTGCCATTCGGTGATACAGATCCTTTCTGGACAATCCGATTGCTTATCGCTTGATAAGATCATAGTAGAATGTCCGCCGGGAGTCAACCTGTCTTCGATCAATCGTAGTCCGACGTCAGGGGAACGTTATTCGCGCGGGCAACATGGCGTTTGTCCGCGTTTTTCTTGGCGCGATTCGTGACGGAGCGCTCTTTGCGGGCTTGATGCGCAAGCTCTCGGCCGGTCTTCTTGTAGCTGGCGTAACGATGCTCGTCGAGCGAGCCGTTCAGCAGCGCTTCCCTGACGGCGCAGCCTTTCTCGGCCACGTGTTTGCAGTCGCGGAATCGGCAGCTCTCGGACAACGCTTCGATGTCGGCGAAAGCCTCCTGCCAGCCGGATTCCGAATCCCACAGCTGCAGCTCCCGCATGCCGGGCGTATCCATCATGATGAAGCCGCCCGGAAGGGGAAACAGCTCGCGGTGCGTCGTCGTGTGGCGGCCCCGGGCGTCGTCTTCGCGGACGCCTTGGACAAGCTGGCGCTCTTCGCCGGCCAGCCAGTTGAGCAGGGTGGATTTGCCCGCCCCGGAGGAGCCGGTAACGGCGATGGTACGACCCTGTTGGAGATAGGGAAGAAGAGCGGATCTGCCTTCGTCCTGCAGGGCGCTTACCGCGTGGACCGGTACGCCGGGAGCGGCCGCTTCGACTTCCGCGATGCGGTGGAGGGCATTCTCGCTTAGATCGGCTTTCGTCAGCAAGACGACGGGAGCGGCGCCGCTCTCCCAAGCGGCAACAAGGTAACGCTCGATTTTACGGACATTGTAGTCCCCGTTGAGCGCGTTTACGATAAACAAGGTGTCGATATTGGTGCCGATGACCTGCTCCTCCGGCACGCTTCCGGCGGCTCTGCGGATCATCGCGGTGCGCCTCGGCAGAACGCCGTGTATGACAGCCCGGCGCTCGCTTAGAAGAGGCTGGATGACGACCCAGTCTCCGACGGCCGGATAGTCGCTGCGGGATGCAGCTTGGAACTGAAACTTGCCGCTCACTTCCGCGGATAATTCGCCTGCTTCGGCTCCGATCCGGTATTGGTTCGTGAATTGCGCCGTGACGCGGGCGGGCACGAGACCGTCGATCGTCTTCGCGGCCGCTTCGAAGGCCGTCTGCCACTGATCGTTCCAGCCTAGCGCTTGAAGCGTATCGGCTTTAACGGCATCCGAAAGGACTTGCGGAGCATCTATGCCTGTCGGCGCGAGTGAATCTTGAGCTGTCGTATTCATTTGTTGCAGTTGTTGCGATTCTTGAGCTGCGTTAGATCGGATTGTCAAATCGGATAACCCCTTTGAATTGGTTTTGTTTGGTGTGGTTGGTGAAGCTGAATTTGAACTTGGGACTTGGACTCGGAACGAACGACAAAAAGACCGCAGGAAAGAAGCTCCTGCGGCCTGGCCATGCTGGGTGAGGCGTACGATTCTTATTGCTGCTCGTACTGGCGGATTGGTTTGCGCGAACAACCGCGAGGTTGGACATGCAGCATTCCGCGAATGAATTTGCCTACTACACCCGCTCGGACAGAAAAAAACCGCAGGAAACCGTAGCATACGGTTCCCTGCGGCGATGAAACGTCGGCAATTGAAATGCCGGTTTCTATAATCCGTCCGAGACCGATGCGTATGCGATTTCCTTCACAGAAACGATCGTGTTAGTGGTCACCATTTGACATCAGCCTCCTCATTTGTTTGATGTTGCCATTCTATGCGGAATGCAGCGGTTTGTCAACACCTGCTTGCTCCACGAAAATGGCCTCGCTCCGGCGGTCCGCCGAAAACAAGGCCAATGAGTTACGAAATCGCGAATTTGATAATCACCGCAACGGCGAAAATAACGAACAGAAGACCGAAGAATCCGCCAAAGCCGATTGCGACGTCGAAAAAATCATCGCGCGGTTCCTCGTTCAGATGCTCGCGTGGATCTCTTACATTTTCCATGTTTCATTTCCTCCTCTAAGGCGAAGATTGCTCCCCATAGTATAACCAACTTTCAGAATAATTGTAAAGTCGCGAACGTGACAAAATTGAGGACATTTTCCGGTCCCGGGTCTTCCTTCCATCGGCTTCTTCCGCCGCAATTCAGCCTGCCGTGTGGTACAATAAGAGACAGCGAAAGACCGGGAGGTAGACGACAATGGGGGAAAACCAAGCAGGCGAGACGGCCGTTGACAGGCGTCTTGCCGAAGAACGAATTCGCAGCAAGCTGGCGCTGCTGCCGGATCAGCCGGGCTGTTATTTAATGAAGGATGCCGGCGGAACCATTATCTATGTCGGCAAAGCGAAGGTGCTCAAAAATCGCGTGCGGTCGTATTTCAACGGCAGCCATAACGGCAAGACGCTGCGGCTGGTGTCGTTGATCCGCGATTTCGAATATATCGTCACGTCCAGCAACATGGAAGCGCTCATTCTGGAGTGCAACTTGATCAAGCAGTATCATCCGAGATATAACGTGCTGCTTAAGGATGACAAGACGTTCCCGTATATCAAGATCACGGGCGAGGCGCATCCTAAGCTCGAGGTGACCAGGCGCATCGTCAAGGACAAGGGCAAATATTTCGGTCCCTATCCCAATGCGTATGCTGCGGCGCAGACGAAGAAGCTGCTCGACAGGCTGTATCCGCTGCGCAAATGCGGGACGCTGCCGGACAAGGTTTGCCTGTATTATCATTTAGGCCAATGCGTAGCGCCATGCGAATTCGATATCGCTCCGGGCACGTACGAGACGATGGTGCAGGAAATTACCCGTTTTCTGGGCGGCGGACATGCCGAGGTAAGGAAGGCGCTGCAGGCTAAAATGGAAGCGGCCGCGGAGGAGATGGAATTCGAGCGCGCGAAGGAATTCCGCGATCAGATCATCGCCATCGATGCCGTTATGGAGAAGCAGAAGATCACGCTTAACGACGCCATGGACCGGGATGTCTTCGGCTTCTCGGTGGATAAAGGCTGGATGTGCGTGCAAATCATGTACATGCGGCAGGGCAAGCTGATCGAGCGCCGCGCGACGATGTTTCCTTACTACGGCAGCGCCTACGACGATTTCATGACGTTCGTGACGCAGTATTACTCGGAGAATCCGGCGCTTCCGAAGGAGATCTTCCTTCCGGCTCCGCCGCTGACCGAGGAAGCGGATCTAGCGGCAGAAGGTGAAGCAGCCGCGCCGGAGGCTGTTGAAGGGGCAGGGCTGGCCGCGGAATCGCAGGAGCCTTATATGCTCAGCGGCGCCGCGCCAGGAGCCGATTCGGATTCCGAATCGGAAGAAGAAGCCGGCGATGCCGATATGCCGATCGCCGGTTCGGCGGAGGAGGAGCTTCGTCAATCGCTGCAGAAGTGGCTGAAGGTGAAAGTATTTATCCCTCAGCGGGGCAAGAAGAAGGATGTCGTGGGGATGGCGGTTCATAACGCCAAGATGACCCTCGAAGAGAAATTCAAGCTGATCGAACGCGACGAGGACCGGACGTTCAAAGCGGCGGAAGGGTTGGCCGAAGCGATCGGACTTGCACAGGTCAGCCGCATCGAGGCGTTCGATAACTCCAATATTCAAGGTACGAATCCCGTCTCCGCGATGGTCGTCTTCACCGACGGCAAGCCCGACAAGCAGGAGTATCGCAAATATAAGGTTAAAACGGTCGTAGGGCCCGACGATTACGAAACGATGCGCGAAGTCATCCGCCGCCGCTACGAGCGCGTGCTGAAGGAAGGCTTGCAGCTGCCGGATCTGATCATCGTCGACGGCGGCCGCGGACAGATATCCGCCGCGCTGGACATCTTGGAGAATGAGCTCGGCCTGGCCGTGCCGGTATGCGGTCTCGTCAAGGATGCGAAGCATAAGACGGCTCAGCTCATGACCGGCGATCCGCCGCAGGTGGTGCCCCTTCCGCGCGACAGTCAGGCGTTCTACCTGCTGCAGCGGATTCAGGACGAGGTGCATCGCTTCGCCATTACGTTCCACCGCGAGCAGCGCGGCAAGTCGATGATCGCGTCCCGGCTGGATGCCATTCCTGGCATCGGCGAGAAACGCCGTAAGCTGCTGCTGAAGCATTTCGGCTCCATCAAAAAAATAAAAGAAGCCGAAATCGAAGATTTCCGGCCTCTGTCCATCGGCGAGAAGCTCGCCGCGCAAATTATTGAAGCACTGAGGGAGGAGCCGTCCTAGACGGTCTCGGCCCTCTTTTTCTGAATTCCAAGAGGTATAGGTTTCACTCCCTATCCTAAACTTGGAATTTTCCGGACTGAAACGCGCCGCACCGTCTACAAGGACGGTGCGGGACGTTTCACCTTATCCCAAATCCGGAAGAGCCATGCAATCGGAATCGGCAGCACGATATAGAAGATACCGAGCAGTATGTCGCTGGTGCCGCCCATGAACATGAGGGAGATCGCCATCATGGTGCTGTCGAATACCGCGTGCGCGAACAGGACGGTGATGAAGCCGAATCGCAGGAACATGAAGCTGAAGACGAGACCGATGACGGTCAGTTCCAGCAGCCTGGTGGTCGACGGGAATATCGGGTACGTGACATGACCGAGCGCCCAAATGATCGTCGGAATGAGCGAAGCGACGAACGAATTTTTGAACCAGCGCTTCATTAGTCCGATGCCGAACAAGCGGAATACCGCTTCTTCGGAAATCGCGGCGCACCAGGCAAGGAGCGGGAATGCCCACGGAAGCGCCAGATTGTAGGTCGACTGCGTCACGTCCGTCGTGGCCCAAGAGCCATAGACGCGCATGAGGATTATGAAAATGATGGTCTGCAAGCCCAGCAGCGCGAACGCCGTTAAATAACCAAGCCACATGCTCCGCCATACGTGGTCGCCATATCCCTTTTGGCCAAATCTTGGCCACGGATTGCGTCCCATAGCCCGCCACAAGCCGTCCCCCCCGACAAGGGAGAAATAAACGGAGAGTCCCATGATTATCGTGACGAAGCAGGTGACGATGACGGCCGCCGATGCGAGCATGTTGCCGTCGACCGATTCGCCGTAGCTGGCGAGAAGGCCGTCTTTCATGCTGATGTCATTGACGATATACATGACGAGGAAGAGCAGAGAGATGACAATCCCCCGTACGAACGAGCTGTGCTTGCGATAGAGAGATGCATAAATGATGGCTAGGATAAACAGCACGAAGGAGAGAAACAGACTGCCGATCGTCGACAAGTAGTTGGCCAGCTTCTTCTGCTTGGCTACGTAATCGGAATAACTTTCCGGCACGACGAAGCGGGGCTTGAACGAGGTGATACGGTACCCCCCGTTGTCCAGCTTCTCGCTGCGGATGCCTAGGATCAGCTTCGCCTCGCCGATATCGGCATTGGTTTTCTCCAGCCATACCTGCCCGGTTTCCGGCTGTGTCCGGTAGACCTTCAGCTCGGATTTGTTATAGCCCTTGGAGGCGGCGAATGCCATCGCGGAGTCGGTCAATCCGGAACCGGTGGCGGGGGAGGTTTCCTTGTCGCCTAACTGGTTCCATCCGACGACCGTTCCCTTCTCCATATGTACATACACGAAGACGACGCTGTTGTCCGGCATGTCCGCCGTCACTTGGAACGTGTCCGTCGGAAGCGTGCGATCGTATTTGTTCTCATAGCTCTTGGTCAGCTTTTTCTTCTCGAGGTAACCGTAAAGCATGCTGTCCGATTGATGCACGGCATGCACGCGGACCGGTTGACTGGCGAACTGCCGCTGTACGAAGTCCGCTGCAGCCTGCTCCGCTTTGCTTTTGGCGATGACGGGTTCGCTGTTGCTGGAGAAGAAGGACTCCGCCGTCGACGGGATAATTTGAATGAGCAGGTAAATGAAGATGCCGATTCCGGCCAACCACCCGAACCGCTTCCAATTTGGATTTAACTGCATTGCGTCCATGCGGCACCCCGTTTGTTCGAATTAGTGGATATGAAATCATACTTGCTTACCTTAACATAATCAGCGCGCTTTTATCCATGCTTCCCCTTGCGGAAGGCCTGGGCGGAACTGAAGGCACATGTCCTATTCATATTCGGTCGAAACGGTTATAAACCGCCGTAAGTCTCGAATCGGACGAAAAAGTTTCGGCAGCCGTTTAAGCAGCGGGCAGCGTTCGCAGAAATCGGCATAATCGTCGGACCAGCCATGGTATTGGATACGGAAATTGGCAAACAATAAGAACAGGACCCATCTGAGCCCAGCGTCCCGATCGTCTGCTATATAGGTCTACACAGGCTTGTAATGGGAGGAGATTTCGATAATCCATTCTCGGACGGCTGGGCTCAGACTTTCTAGATGGTCGTAAATGAGCGACGTCGTTCGTTTCGACTGCTGCAGCTCGCGAATCGGCACCACTTGCAGATCGTTGTCGGCCAACATCTGTTGACGCAAGTACGACTTGGGAAGCAGCGTCGCCGCGCGGCAGGTGTGAAGCAGACGAAGGATCGCCTCGAACGAGTCGATCTCCATTCGGACGTCGGGCAGCAGGCGATGCCGTTCGAACAGCTCGTCCGTCATGACCCGGTACCAGGTGCCTTTGGAGAATAAAATCATCGGCATGCCGTTCAAGTCGCTGATGACAGGAGCGCTTTTCTCCATTATAAAGTGATTCCGCGGCAGCACGAGCACGAGATGATCGTCGAAAAGGGGGACGCAGCTCAGCTGCGAATCTTCGATTCGGGAAGCTACGATGCCGAGATCGGCCTTGCGGTCGCGGACGAGCGTGACGATTTCATGCGTCTTGCCGGTAATGGCTTTGATGTCGAGCTCCGGACTGTGCGCCGTCAGCCCTTGGATGAGATCCGGCAGCGACGTTTGCAGCGTCGTCAGGCTGGCGCCGATCGTGAACGTGGAACGCCCGGTATGCTTGTATTCCGCGAGCAGCTTCAAGAAGCGAAGATGCTGCTGTCTCGCTTCCACAGCGTAATCGTAGGTCAGCTGGCCGATGCGCGTCAGCTCCAGCCGTTTGCCGATCCGGCGAAACAACAGCGTGCCGAGGTCCTGCTCCAGCTTGGCGATTTTGCGGGAAAGGGCAGGCTGCGACAGATTGAGCGCCGCCGAAGCCTTGTTCATGCTGGACTGTTCGACGACGACGGTAAACATGTTTAATTCCTCGAGCATGGGACGAACCTCCTTGTTTGGATGCGCATGTAATGATGCATATGCAAATTTGTTATAAGTTTTAATGAATAATACGCAATTCCATTATAAGCGTAAAAGGAGTATCATGTGAAATGTGACCATTATGTGTAAACCTTTAAGGGTAGCGGATCGAATGTACTGGCTGGTGTCAGACAGGCATGACTTTGTATCCAGTCAAAGGGGAGAAACCGTGTTGACGCCTATATAGGCGAGCGTTACAATGGAGAATGGTTTTGGCGAATAATGGCGAATGCAACCCCACAGTTTGGAAAGGAGAACGTTTACGTTATGAAAGGAAATTCGTATTTATCGCGCAAGATCCACTCCTTGCTTGGAGTCATCCCGCTCGGATTGTTCATTATCGAACACATGATAACGAACTATTCGGCCTATGAAGAGGGCGCGCAGGGATTTAAGGACAGCGTCAAGTTTTTGAACGATCTGCCGCTGGTCTTCTTCCTGGAGCTGTTCGGCATCTGGCTGCCGCTTCTGTTCCACGGCGTGTACGGCCTGTACGTGGCTTACCAGTCCAACTTGAACACGGGCCGCTTCCAGTACGGCCGCAACTGGTTCTTCACGCTGCAGCGGATTTCGGGCGTGATCACCTTCATCTTTATCTTCTGGCATTTGTACCAAACGAGGCTCCAAGTCATGTTGGGCAATGTAACGCATGAAGAACTCGGTAATCAGATGCACTCGATTACGACAAACGGGTTCTATTTCGTGTTCTACGTCATCGGCATCATCGCTGCTACGTTCCACTTCAGCAACGGCATGTGGGCGTTCCTCGTCAGCTGGGGCATCACGATCGGCCCGCGCGCGCAGCGCATCTCTTCTTACATTTTCATGGGCGTGTTCGTCATCGTAGCGCTCTTGTTCCTGCTTTCGCTCACGGCGTTCCGCGGCGACGAATTCAAGGAAGCGGCCTCTGCCGCCCTGCAATTGACGAATCTCGTTTAAGTTTTAAGACAAGGAGCGATTTGAAATGGCTAAAAATAGAATTATTGTCGTCGGCGGCGGCCTTGCCGGTCTGATGGCTACGATAAAGGCGGCCGAAGCAGGCGTTCACGTCGACCTGTTCTCCGTCGTGCCCGTCAAGCGCTCTCACTCCGTCTGCGCGCAGGGCGGTATCAACGGCGCCGTTAATACGAAGGGCGAAGGCGACTCCACGTGGGAGCATTTCGACGATACCGTATACGGCGGCGACTTCCTGGCGAACCAACCGCCGGTCAAAGCGATGTGCGACGCGGCTCCTGGCATCATCCACTTGATGGACCGCATGGGCGTTATGTTCAGCCGTACGCCGGAAGGCTTGCTTGACTTCCGCCGCTTCGGCGGTACGCAGTATCACCGTACGGCATTCGCCGGCGCGACGACCGGCCAACAGCTGCTGTATGCGCTGGACGAGCAGGTTCGCCGCTGGGAAACCGCAGGTCTCGTCACGAAGCGCGAGCACTGGGAGTTCATGGGTTCGATTCTCGATGACGACGGCGTTTGCCGCGGCGTATCCGCGCAGGACCTGCGCACCATGGAAATCCACACCTTTGCTGCAGATGCCGTTATTTTGGCAACGGGCGGCCCCGGTATTATTTTCGGCAAAACGACGAACTCCGTCATCAACACGGGTACGGCGGCAAGCGCGGTCTACCAACAAGGCGTCTATTACGCAAACGGCGAGTTCATCCAGATTCACCCTACGGCGATTCCGGGCGACGATAAGCTGCGCCTGATGTCCGAGTCCGCGCGCGGCGAAGGCGGACGGATCTGGACGTACAAGGACGGTAAGCCTTGGTACTTCCTCGAAGAGAAGTATCCTGCGTACGGCAACCTTGTGCCGCGGGATATCGCGACGCGCGAAATTTTCGCGGTCTGCGTCGACGAGAAGCTCGGCATCAACGGCGAGAACATGGTTTACCTCGACCTGTCTCATAAAGATCCGAAGGAGCTGGACGTTAAGCTTGGCGGCATCATCGAGATCTACGAGAAGTTCACGGGCGATGACCCGCGGAAAATTCCGATGAAAATTTTCCCTGCGGTTCACTATTCCATGGGCGGCATGTGGGTCGACTTCAACCAAATGACGAACATTCCCGGCTTGTTCGCCTGCGGCGAATGCGAGTATCAATACCATGGCGCGAACCGTCTCGGCGCGAACTCGCTGCTGTCCGCCATTTACGGCGGCATGATTACGGGACCGAAGGCCGTTGAATACATTAAAGGCTTGAAGAAATCGGCCGAGGATCTTTCTTCCAACGTGTACGACCGCGAGAAGAAGCGCCAAACCGACAAGTACGAAAGCATCTTGAAAATGGACGGCACCGAGAACGCGTACGTCCTGCACAAAGAGCTTGGCGAATTGATGACGAACAACATGACCGTGGTTCGTTTCAACAAACGTCTGGAAGAAACGATCTCGACGATCAAGGATTTGAAGCAGCGCTACCAAAACATCAACATCAACGATACGGCACGCTGGAACAACGCAGGCGTTGCGTTCACCCGTCAGCTGTGGAACATGATGGAGCTGTCCGAAGCGATGACGCTGGGCGCCCTGATGCGGAACGAAAGCCGCGGCGCGCACTACAAGCCGGAATTCCCTGAACGTAACGACGAGGAATTCCTCAAGACGACCAAAGCCAAGTGGACGGCTGAAGGCCCGCAAATCTCGTATGAGGATGTCGACGTTTCGCTGATCACGCCGCGTAAACGCGACTACTCCAAGGATAAATAGGAAGGAGAATCACGATGGCGGAAGCAGCAGTAGCATCTAAAATGGTTAAGCTGATTATTACGCGTCAAGACGCTCCGGATTCGGCGCCATACACGGAAGAGTTCGAGGTTCCATACCGCGCGAACATGAACGTCATCAGCGCGCTGATGGAAATTCAGCGTAATCCGAAGAAGGTCGACGGACAGAAAACGGCTCCCGTATGCTGGGAATCCAACTGTCTGGAGGAAGTGTGCGGCGCGTGCTCCATGGTTATCAACGGCAAGCCCCGTCAGGCTTGCAGCTCCCTGATCGACCAACTGGAACAACCGGTTCGACTTGCACCGATGAAGACATTCCCTGTCGTTCGCGACCTTGTCATTAACCGCGAGCGCATGTTCAATGCCTTGAAACGCGTTAAAGCCTGGATTCCGATCGACGGTACGTACGATCTGGGCCCTGGCCCGCGCATGGCGGAAACGAAGCGCCAATGGGCGTATGAGCTGTCCAAATGCATGACTTGCGGCGTATGCCTGGAATCATGCCCGAACGTCAATGACCGCAACAGCTTCATCGGCCCTGCGGCGATCTCGCAGGTTCGCTTGTTCAACGCTCATCCAACGGGCGAGATGAACAAGGAAGAGCGTCTGGAAGCGCTGATGGAAGACGGCGGCATCGAAGGCTGCGGCAACTCGCAGAACTGCGTGCGCTCGTGTCCGAAAGGCATTCCGCTGACGACGTCGATCGCGGCGATCAACAAGGATACGACGAAGCATTTGTTCAAGAAATGGCTGGGCATGTAGCTCCGGTTATGCGATGGGCGCTCCCGTGGTGCTCCGCACCAAAGTCGCTCCCATTCGCAAAACCTGCGCGGCAGGTTGAAGAGATCGAAAAGCTGTTCCCTAATACTTTGGGAACAGCTTTTTCGTTTGCGCTTGCGTGGTGCTGCGCACGAAAGTCAGGCTCCGGTTTTGCGATGGGCGCTCCCGTGGTGCTCCGCACCAAAGTCGCTCCCATTCGCAAAACCTGCGCGGCAGGTTGAAGAGATTGAAAAGCTGTTCCCTAATACTTTGGGAACAGCTTTTTCGTTTGCGCTTGCGTGGTGCTTTGCACCAAAGTCAGGCTCCGGTTTTGCGATGGGCGCTCCCGTGGTGCTTCGCACCAAAGTCGCTCCCATTCGCAAAACCTGCGCGGCAGGTTGAAGAGATCGAAAAGCTGTTCCCTAATACTTTGGGAACAGCTTTTTCGTTTGCGCTTGCGTGGTGCTG